>NZ_JBWKTP010000008.1:0-379048 GCF_059420385.1 Phreatobacter sp. GW821-FHT04C01
TCACCTCGCGTCACGGCCTCGAATATTTCCGCGCCATCGCAAAGGGCTGGACACTTAGAGACGTGTGCATGCCGTAGCGAGGCGCGGGCCGGAGGACGGCATTCCCATTTGCCGCGTCCGGCCAGTGGCTTGCTCGCTTGTCTTCAGCGCTTGATTCAGCCGGTGGCGGCACGCCGGCGTCCGATTGCGCGCTCACGGTTGTCGGACGTGAACGGTCGCCGGCGTCGGCTCCGGCCCGCCGCCACCGCCCGAACCCATGGTGGCGGCGCGGCGGTCAATGACATCGTCGCAGCCGCGCTCGTCGATCATACCAGAACCGCCAGGAGGAAACGCGCGGACGTGGCGCGGGTTCGGCAACCACCGCGCCTTTCGGCGCGGTCCCCCCGCCAGCCCCCTCGCCCGAGCTTCTTGTTCGAAACCCGCATGCCCGATTGCATCGGCATGGCGCTCCGACCGACAATCGGGCGCTTCAGAATCGGACCCGCCCATGGCCATCGACTATGTTCAGATCGGGCAGCGCCTGCGGGCGCACCGCATGGGGCTCAATCTCAGCCCCGAGGAGGCGGCCGAACGGCTCGGCGTGTCGCGGGCCGCGCTGTACAATTACGAAAAGGGCGCAAGCCCGGTCAAAGTCGAGACGCTGGAGCGCATGGCCGTGGTTCTCGGCGTGTCGCTGCCGTCGCTGCTCGGTGTCGGAACCGAATATTTCTCCAGCGCCATCGCCTATTTCGAGCGCCTGCGGCAGATCGAGACGGCGTCCGAGCGGGTACTGGTCTATTACGAGCCGGTGACCTTCCTGATCACCTCGCAGGACTATCCGGCGAGCCTGCACCGCATGCTGATCGAGGGCCTGCCCGCGGAACTTCCCGGCCGGGCCGCGGCTCTGGCCGAGATCGACCGCCTGCTCGCCGTGCTCGCCGAACGGCGCGCCCTGTTCGCACCGCCCGGCCCGAATGTCGCGAGCATCGTCGGCGCCACCCAGGTCCGCCGGCTGCTGCGCACCGGTCTGATCGGCAGCTACGACCTGTCCGAGGCCGATCGCGACGCGCGTCGCAAACTGGCCGCCCGCGAGGTCGCGCTGGTTGCCGCGCTGATGGAGAACGAACCGGTCGGCGTGCAGATCGGCGTGGTCGACGACACCTTGCCGAACCAGACCTTCGAGATCTGCCGGCTGAAGGACGGCGGCTCGCTGGTCGCGGTCAGTCCGTTCCGGCTCGGCGAGCTGCCCAATGTCCGGCTCGGCGTCGCCTCGATCACCGGCGCGCCCGAGGCGGTGGCGCTTTACGAGCGGCTCGCCGCCCAGCTGTGGCAGCGCGCCGCCAAGGGCGCCACCGGCGCGGCCCTGCTCCGGCGCTGCATCGCGGAGGCGCAAATGGATGAGTCTAAAAAAATGGAATCGTATTGATTTTTAGATTTAGCTGTGCAAAGGATCATTGCTCAGTCGTGGCGACTGGGCTCCCCGCCCCTTCGTTTTCGATTGATCTCTTCCCGCGCCGGGTCCATTTCCAGCGCGGCAAGCGGCGCCAATGAAGCGTCCCGAAGAGAGGGTGCGACACCCGAATTGACTGGAACAGCATGATCGGCGGCCGTGCGCAGCAATGCGGCGGTCCTATTGCTATTGATCCCGCAGCTCTCACCTTGCGCGCTCCAAAAAAAGTCTCGACGGAGGGAATTCAGGCCATGACCGCCACCGATAACATCAGCCAGGCAGGATCCGCCCCATCCGGGAGCGACGTCGTCGACTCAAAGGCCATGAAGGCGCTCTGGGGCTCGGCGCTGGGTTATGCCATGGACGGCTTCGACCTGCTGATCCTCGGCTTCATGCTGCGCGCGATTTCCGCCGATCTCGGCCTGAGCGGCGCCCAGGCGGCCTCCCTGGTGACGGCGACCCTGGTCGGCGCGGTCGCCGGCGGCCTGCTGTTCGGCATGCTGTCGGACCGGCTCGGCCGGGTGCGCGTGCTGACCTGGACCATCGTGCTGTTCGCGGTGTTCACCGGCCTTTGCGCCTTCGCCCAGGGGTATTGGGACCTCCTGATCTATCGCACCATTGCCGGCCTCGGCCTCGGCGGCGAGTTCGGCATCGGCATGGCGCTGGTGGCGGAAGCCTGGCCGGCCTCCAAGCGGGCCCGCGCCTCGTCCTATGTCGGACTCGGCTGGCAGCTCGGCGTGCTGGGCGCCGCCCTGCTCACCCCCTTGCTGCTGCCGGCGATCGGCTGGCGCGGCATGTTCGCCATCGGCATCCTGCCGGCGATCGCCGCCTATTTCATTCGCCAGTCGCTGCACGAGCCCGAGGTCTTCGTGCGCCGCAGCGCCGAGCAGAAACAGGCCGGCTCGCCGCTGCGCCTGCTGGTCAAGGACCGCGAGACCGCCAAGCTCAGCCTGGGCATGGTGATCCTCTGTTCCGTGCAGAACTTCGGCTATTACGGCGTGATGATCTGGCTGCCGAACTACCTGTCGTCGCGGTTCGGTTACGGCCTCACCCAGTCGGCTCTGTGGACCGCGGTGACCATTGGCGGCATGGCGGCCGGCATCTGCGTGTTCGGCCATGTCGCAGACCGGATCGGCCGCCGCCCGGCCTTCCTCGCCTATATGCTGGGCGCCGCCATCATGGTGGTCGCCTATTCCAGGCTGACCGATCCGATGGTGCTGCTGGTCGCCGGCGCGGTCATGGGCTTCTTCGTCAACGGCATGCTCGGCGGCTATGGCGCGCTGATCAGCGAGCTCTATCCGACGGCGGCGCGCGCCACCGCCCAGAACGTTCTGTTCAATATCGGCCGCGCGGTCGGCGGTTTCGGGCCTTTGGCGGTCGGCGCGGTGGCCATCGCCTATGGCTTCGAAACCGCGATCGCGCTTCTGGCGGTGCTCTATGTCGTCGACATCATCGCGCTCTGGCTATTGATCCCCGAGCGCCGCGGCGCGGAACTCGCCTGAGACCCTAGGTTCTTCCACCTTCCAGGAGGCCATCATGGCCATCGAGCAATCCGTCTCGATGGCAACGGCGAAGGATTCGTTTTTCATCGCCGCTGCCGATGACGCAAAAGCATCAGGACACTGGACCGAGACCGTCGTCGCCGAGCGCGCCGAAGTGGTTCTCAACCGGGCGGTCAATGCCGAGTACCGGCATCTGGTCGTGCGCTGCGGACCGGTCGCCGCCAAGGCGGTCGCCGGCCAGTTCTTCCAGCTGCTCTGCCCGCATCCGGACGGCGAGCAGCCGTTCCTCAGACGGCCGATGAGCCTCTACGGCGTCGACCCCGCCAAAAACGAGGTCGAGTTCCTCTACAAGGTGACCGGCGCCGGCACGCGCGGCCTCGCCCTGATCCGGGCCGGTGACCGGCTCGACATCATGGGCCCGCTCGGCAAGGGCTTCGCGCTCGACCCGGCCTTACGCCATATCGTGGCGATCGGCCGCGGCGCGGGACTTGCGACGCTCGCGCCGCTCGCCAAGGCGGCGCGGGCCAACGGCACCAAGGTCACCGCCATCTTCAGCGCGCGCCGGCCGGACCTCGTGGTCTCGGTCGCGCTGTTCCGCGGCCAGGGCGCAGATGTCGTCACCGTCACCGACAGCGAGGGCACCAGCGGCCCGGCCAATGTCGAGCGCATCCTGCGCGGACTGATCGCCGAGAACGGGGTCGACGCCTTCTTCACCTGTGGCTCCAGCCGGCTGATGCGGGTGCAGCAGCGGCTCGCCCGCGAATTCGCCATTCCCGGCCAGGTCGCCATGGAGCAGCAAATGGCCTGCGGCCTCGGCCTGTGCTTCTGCTGCGTGCGCGACTTCCATGTCGGCGGCGAGATCGTCCATCGCCGGGTCTGCTGGGACGGCCCGGTCTTCGACCTGATGGAGGCCCTGCCATGACGGTCGACCTCGCGGTGAGCATCGGTGGGCTCAGGCTCGCCAACCCGGTCATGCCGGCCTCCGGCACCTTCGCCGAGGGCCTCGACAAGGCCGTCGACTTCGACCGGCTCGGCGCCTTCGTCACCAAGACGATCACGCGCGAGCTGCGCACCGGCAATCCCTTGCCGCGCGTGGTCGAGCGGCCGGGCGGACTGATCAATTCGATCGGCATCCCGTCCAAGGGCGTGCCCTATTTCCTTGCACACACCTTGCCCTATTACGCGCGCTTCCGGCCGCCGCTGGTGGTGAGCATTTCGGCGCCGACGGCGGAGGGGTTCGCCAGCCTCGCCGCCGAGCTGACGAGGCCGGGCATCGCCGCGATCGAGGCCAATATCTCCTGTCCGAACATCGAAGAGGACGGCAAGGCCTTCGCCATGCGCGCGGCCTCGACCGAAGCGGTGGTCCGGCAGTTGCGCGCCGCAACCGCGCTGCCGCTCTGGGTCAAGCTCACGCCCAATACCGGCGATCTGCCGGAGGTCGCACGCGCGGCGGAAGCCGCCGGCGCCGATGCACTCGTGGTCGCCAACACCATTCTCGCCATGGCGATCGACCTTCAGACCTTCAGGCCGAGCCTGGGCAGCGTCATGGGCGGTCTCTCCGGCCCGGCGGTGAAGCCGATCGTGCTGCGCCAGGTGTTTCAATGCGCCCAGGCCGTCGCCATTCCCGTGATCGGCTGCGGCGGCATTTCGACCGCCGAGGACGCGGTGGAATATCTGCTCGCCGGCGCCAGCGCCGTGCAGGTCGGCACCGCAACCTTCGTCCAGCCGGCGGCGATGACCACGATCATCGACGGTCTCAGGCGCTTCTGCGAGAAGCGCGACATGACCCGTGTCGCCGATCTGATCGGCGCCGTCGTGACCGAGGAAGCCGACCAGCCCGATCTCGCGTGGGTGGCGCCGGCGGAATGAGCATCACCCTCGCCAAGGCGACTGAGACGCCGCGCCTGCTTGCCGACGAGCGCGACCGGCGGCTCGCCGAAGGGCTTTTCACCGCGCTGCGCGCAGCCACGGGCGACGGCGTCGGCATTACCCGCGAGAGCTTCGGACCGGGCGAAAGCCGGGCGCTCGACATCGTCGAGACCAAGGCCCGCGCCCTCGGTCTCGCGACCGAGCGCGACGCCGGTGCCAATCTGGTGGTGACGCTGGAAGGCCGCGAACCGGACCTGCCTTATCTCGCCTGCGGCTCGCATCTGGATTCAGTGCCCCAGGGCGGCAATTTCGACGGCGCCGCCGGCTGCATCGCCGGCCTGGCGATCCTGGCGGGCTTGCGCGCCGACCGCATCCGGCCGCGCCGCACGCTGAAGCTGTTCTGCCTGCGCGGCGAGGAAAGCGCCTGGTTCGGCCGGGCCTATATCGGTTCGAGCGCCTTGTTCGGCCGGCTGACGCCCGAGGACCTGAGGGCGCCGCATGCGGTCACCGGCCGGCCGCTCGCCGATGCCATGGGCGATGTCGGCGCCGACATGGCGCGGATCGCCGGCGGCGAGCCGTTGATCGACGCCGGCCGGATCGGCGCCTGGCTCGAACTGCACATCGAACAGGGCCCGGTGCTGGTGGCGCGCGACCTGCCGGTCGGCATTGTCACCGGCATCCGCGGCAATCGGCGCCACCGGGTGGTGGAATGCGTCGGCGAGGCCGGCCATTCCGGCGCAGTGCCGCGCTGGCTGCGCCGCGACGCGGTCTTCGCCAGCGCCGAACTGATCACCCATCTCGACCGTCATTGGCGCACGCTGCTGGAACGCGGCCGCGACCTGGTGGTGACCGCGGGCATTGTCGGCACCGATGCCGCTGAACATGCCATGGCCCGCATTCCCGGCCTCGTCCGGTTCAGCTTCGAGATCCGCAGCCAGAGCCGCGAGACGCTGGACGCCTTCTACGACCTGTTCATTTCCGAATGCCAAGGCATTGGCGAGGAGCGCGGCGTCGAGTTCCGGCTCGATCGCCTGCTGGAATCGGCGCCCGCCGCCATGGACCAGGGCTGGATCGACCGGCTCAGGGCGGCCGCCCGCGCGCTCGGCCTGCCGGACGAGCCGATTCCGAGCGGAGCCGGCCATGACGCCGCCGTCTTCGCCAATGCCGGCGTACCCAGCGCCATGATCTTCGTGCGCAACGCGCATGGCTCGCACAACCCGCATGAGGCCATGGCGATCGACGATTTCCTGGCCGGCGTCGCAGTGATGCGCCATGCGCTGGCGGAGGCCGCGCTATGACGGCGGACATTGTCTTGCCGCGCGGCGGACGGCAGATCCTGAGGGCGAGCGAGGACAGGTCATGATGGCGGGCAAAACGACGCCTGAAGACATCGGCGAAGCCACCGCCCGGCTGCTGCTGGAGGCCGGCGCCGTGCAGGTGAGCCGCGGCCAGCCCTTCGTGCTGGCAGCCGGCTGGGCAAGCCCGGTCTATGTCGATTGCCGGCTCCTGATCGGCAAACCGCAGTGGCGCCGCACCGCGACCGCGCTCGCGGCGGCGGCCGTCGAACAACGCCTTGCGCCGGGCCGGATCCAGGCCATTGCCGGCGCCGAGACGGCGGGCATCGCCTTTGCCGCCTGGCTCGCCGACCGGCTGGACCTGCCACTGCGTTATGTTCGCAAGCGGCCGCTGGGGATCGGCCACAACGCCCAGGTCGAGGGCGGACCGGTCGAGGGCCTCGACGTGCTGCTGACGGACGACCTGACCACCGATGCCGGCAGCAAGGTGGCCTTTGCCCGCGGCCTGCGCGCCGCCGGCGCCACCGTCACCCAGATCCTGACCATCTTCTACCACCAGGCCTTTCCGGGCGCCGCCGAACGGCTCGCCCGGGACGGCCTGACGCTGCACGTCATGGCGAGCTGGGACGACATCCTGCGCGCCGACCGGGGCGAATGGCTGTCGCCCGGCGACCGGGACACGATCGCGGGGTTCCTTGCCGATCCGATCGCCTGGTCGACCCGCCATGGCGGGCGATCGGCGCCCGGACCACGCCAGGCGCTGCGACGAGAAAGCCCGTGAGCTCACAGCCCTGGGCCAGGCCCAGAGTTGCGAAAGCCCGGGCGCACCCCGGTTTCATCGCCCTGCAACGTCGACGGACCAGGGTTCCCGCCCCTTCTCCCCCTCAGGACACCACATCATGAACGACCTGCTCGCCTGGCTGAAGCTGCAGAACACCGGCATCGGCACCTATATCGAATTCCAGAAGCGGACCCTCAGGCTGGCCGCCGCGAGCGCCGACCAAGCCGCCCTGTTCCAGCTCTTCGCCCAGCTCTCGGCGCGCTTCGTCATGACCTATGAGGACATGCCGATGGATGTCGAGATCGCCGACCACGCGCTGGCACGCCTGACCCGGCTGGTCGAAGCCGCCGCGAACAGCCCCGGCCTGCTCCCGGCCGAGCAGTTGCGCCTGCTGAACGAGATCGCTTCGGCCGATCTCGGTCGCGTCGAAGCGCTTGCCGGCGCCAAAGGCTGAGACGGGCTTTCACCTCGGCCCGGTCACGGCAGGGGAAGCGGCGACCGGCGCGGCGAAATGTCAGGGCACCAGCATGATGAATTGCGTGGCCGTGCCCCTCGGTATTCCGGCCCCGACGAGCGCGTCGATCATCTTCGCCTTGTCGGTCAAGCCGCCGGCGAAGGAGAGCGCCTCGCAGATCTCCGGATAGCGGTAGAAATCGGCGATCGGGTTGTATTCGACGTCCGCCAGCTTGTCGCTCAAGGCTTTGGTGAAAATCGGATTGTCGGCGCAGAACTGCTTGACCAGTCCGAAGGCGGCCTTGGACGAGGTAAAGAGCCCGAAGCGCCGGGCATCCTGGGGCGCCATGGCGCCAAAGCCCTGGTGACCGGCGCGCAGCCCGCTCTTGATCTTGTTGGTGCGGTCCGAGACATAGATATTGGTGCAAAGGACGGCGATGAACTCTTCGTTGTCATCATATTGGCGCATGCCGAATGTCAGCTGGCGCGCCTGGTTCCAGGTGCCCGTCGCCGCGCGGAACACATGCATCAATTCATGGAACAGGATCTCGTCCCAGAGCCGCCCGGCCTTCTCCATGGCATGGTCGACGGCACATGAGCCATGGCTTGAAAAGGTGAAGGGCGTGTAGGTGATGACGCCGCTCAGCGTGGCGGCGCCCGGCTTGAGCTCCGAGCCGCCGACGGCGTTGCATTCGGCGCTCGGATGGGGGCGGATCTCGATCGGGAAATTCGGCCTGCGAATGCTGTTCAGCAGGATCCGGCCGGACGTGGTGCGATGGACCCACTTCAGGTGCTCGTGGACGTCGCGCACATATTTTTCGCGCGCGGGAGACACCAGCCCGACCGGGTTGATGGTGGTGTTGTAATAGCGCAGGTCCATGGATCGCCTCCGAGGTCGGGCCTGGACCGGACGGGTCGCGTGGCCCGGCTTCCGGCATTGATGGCCCTGACGATGCCATGCCGCATCGACCATGCCTGTGCCGGCCAGCACATGACGGCACGGCGCGGCAAGGCTTGGACCAACCCATCGAGACTGCCAATGGCGCGCAAGAGGCAGACGGACCGGATTTGCGGAGCCTGCCCCAGACCAAATCCCGGCGCTACGTCAAATTCAGACCGCCATCCGAAAGCAGGATTTCGCCGGTCAGATAGTCCGAGGCGACCAGCATCGATACGGCCTGGGCGATGTCGTCGGGACTGGCGGCACGATGCATCGGTGAACGATCGCGCCAGAGCGCCTGTGCCGCGGTCCAATCGGCCGTCAACGGCGTGTCCACCAGGCCGGGCGCTACGGCATTGACGCGGATATCCGGCCCGAGGCTCAATGCGAGCAATCGCGTAACGTGATTGAGAGCTGCCTTGGTGGCCGCGTAGGGAATTGATGCGCCCTTGGGTCGAATACCGGCGTGTGAGCTGATGTTCACGACACAGCCCGGCCGCCCCCGGCGGGAGGTGTCGCGAAGCGAGGCCTCTGCCTCGCTCACCAGACGAAACGGGGCAATGACATTGACCTCATACAGCTCCTGCCAAATCGCAGGCGTCGCGGCCGCCAGGTCGGCATGGGCGATCACGCGGCTGATACCGGCATTGTTGATGAGGACATCCAAGCGCCCCCATACGGAAATGGCCTCCCGCACGAGCCTGACCCTGTCAGGGTCGTGGGCCAGATCGGCCTGAATGTAGACGGCCCTGCCGAGTTCGGAAGCCAGCGCATGTCCCACATCGGCCGAGCTGCGCGAATGGAGAATGACCGAAAAGCCGTCCCGGACCAGCCGGCGCGCAATTGCGACGCCGATGCCGGATGTGGAGCCGGTCACGAGGGCGACGGGGGCTGAGTTCTGCATGGAACGAAACCTTACATGAGGAGATCAGGGGAGCCCTCCGGCTTTGCCTTGACCATTCCCGACCATCCGCGCGTGGTTCGGGCAGGGACCACGACGGATTTCGATCATGGCGGGATCTTTTGAGTCTCGCCATTTGGATAAGGGTGGTCGCCGGGCGCCGAGGCCATTGCCGACTTTCACGCTGGTTTCACGCCGGCCCTGGTGCATTCTAGCCCGACGCGGCATCCGACCAGCGGGGAGCTATCGATGGCAGGGCATGGAGCCTATCGCGGGGGCCGTTCGGCCCCGAGACCTCGGTTCGACCTCGACGCACGCGTCAGCACGGCGAACCAGTTTCCGGGATCCGGCGTATCCGTCAAAGCCCCGCAGGGGGCACCACGTGATGCCCGACAGGCGGCCATGGCGGCGACGCTCGACCCCTGCCCGCCGGTCAGCCGGGTCGGCGGCGTTGCCGGCTTCCGCCATTTCATGGCGCGCGCCAAACAGGCCGTGCCGGTTCCGCGTGATGCCGATCTCACCCTGATCGACGGCGAACTGCCGCAGCAGTCCAGCGAAAGCGAAGGCCGGCTCCGGCGCAGAATGGCCCATCTGGCCCGCCGCCTGGCCACCGAGAGGGACTGGCCCAGCGCGCTGGCCAAAAACCTGAAGCCCTGGGAAAACCCGCGAATTCCCGCAGGCTATACCTATTTCCTGCAGCTCATCGCCCATGACCTCATCGAGTCCGCCGTGCCGATCGCGGAATCGGGCGATCCGTCGACCAGCAGCGGCAACCTGCGGCGCGCGCCCCTGGTGCTCGAAACGCTCTATGGCGGCGGCCCGATGCAGAGCCCCCTCGCCTATCGCTCGGAACCGGACCGATCGCCGCGCCGCTATCTCAGGCTCGGCCCGATGACGATGCGCGGCGACGGCATCGCGCCCTATCGCGACATCGCCCGTGTCCCCGCTTTTCCCGACTTCGCGGGCGCGCCGATGTTCCGGCCGAAAGATGCCGGCCAGTGCCCGTTCGGCCGCACCGAGGCGCTGATCGCCGACCCGCGCAACGACGAAAGCGCCAATCTCTCGCAGCTTCTGGTGGCCTTTTCCCTGTTCCATAACTGCATCGTCGCGCGGCTCGAGACGACCGACATGCAGGACCACGCCGCCACGCCCGACGAGGCCGATGTCGACCGGTTCCTCTGCGCCCGCACCATCGTCTCGCTGGTCTATCGGCATATCATTCGCAACGACGTCCTGCCGCGCATCCTCCATCCCGACGTGCTCGGGGCCTATCGGAAGCCGAGCCCGGCCTTCATCGACCGGGAGATGGCGGCAGGCGACCTCAGGCCGACACTCGAATTCGCCCATGCCGCGTTTCGCTTCGGCCATGGCATGGTGCGCGACCAATACGCGTTCAGCCACGGCCGCGCCGCCGAGAACCCGGAAGGCTTCGAACTCGCCCAGATCATCCGCCAGAGTTCGGGCGGCAACGCGCCGCACCTGCCGGCGGACGATCGCTGGATCGCGAGCTGGAGCAAGTTCTTCGCGTTTGAAGGCCTTGACCGTCCGGACTTCAGCCGCCGTATCGGGCCCTGTTCGGCGAGCGGGCTCGCCGACGCCGTGGCCTTTCGAAAGCCCCATCCGGAGGGCGAGAACGGTCTCGACTACCGCGACCTGATCAGCGCCGGACTGGTGCGCCTGTGGAGCCTCGATCCGCTGATCGCGGAACTCGCGCAGGCAGCCCCCGGCTTGATCGGACGATCGGAGCTGCTGTCCAATGCCCGGCTCCGGCGCGAGGCTCTCGACACCTGGCTGAGAAAGGACAATTCCGACCCGACGAGCCCCGAGATCGGCAAGCTCGCCATGGATCCGCCGCTGCCCTTCTTCATTCGCTTCGAGGCCGCCTGGGCCGGCCGGGGCGGTGGCGGCGAAGGCCAGCATCTCGGCCTTCTGGGCTCGATCATCGTCGCCGAAACCATTTACGGCGCCTTGGTCCATGCGCCGCTGAAGGCCGAGAACGGCGCCAAGCGACTGTCGGAAATGATCAAGGACACGATCTGCGCGCAACTCGGCGGCAAGGCGCTCGCGGCCCTGCCGGAACTGACCGGCGAGACGGATATCGACACCATGCCGAAGCTGCTCGCCGCCATTCCGAAACTTTATGGCGGCCGCCTGCCCGGCCCCGCCTTCCTGTAGATTGCATTCGACGGCCAGGCGGCGGGGCCATGATCGCCGGCAAGGGATTATCGATCATGCCGATCAAGCGATTGAAGATCACCGATTACGAAGCCCTGGGCCTGCTGGTGAAAACCTGGGCCACCGGCGAGATCCGGCTCGACAGGCCCGGCAAGTTCCTGCCGGTGCCCGCGACCATCGCCGAGTTCACCACCATGCTCGTCCAGGCGGGCGCGACCACCCAGGCGGCCGTCGACGAATGGCTGGCCTCGTTCGAGGGCACGATGCGCAAGATCAGTTTCGTGCAGTCGACGCCCGAAGAGCTGGTCATCCGCCTGCCGATGCGGCAAATGCTTCTGGACACGGAAAAGCAGCTGGAGACGCCGGGCTTCTATTATCCGTTCCCGCCGTTCTATTCGGTCGATTTTTTTGCCGGCGCGCCGGAGGTCATCACCGACCAGTGGCGTTCCCATGCCGAACGGATCGGCGACTATACCATTGCGCAGTGCGGATAGGCCCGGCGGACAGACCGCCTCACCCGCCGCCGAGCGCGACGTGAGCCGGACGCCGCCCGTCGTGGTGAACGAAGGGCGCGCCGGCGCCGTGAACGCCGTCGCGCAGGCGCTCCCAGTCGTCGCGGCGATGGATCGGGAAATTGTGCAGGAACCAGCGGATGACGGCCTCGTCGCTGGCGGCCTCCGCGCCATGCCAGTTGTTGCGGATCAGCATGAGAAAACGCTGCATCTCGGCCTTGGCCTCGTCGTGGCGGCCGAGGTGATGCAGCGTCGCCGCCCGCCATCCCGGCAGGTTCGAGATGATGTCCTGCGCCGCCTTGGCGGCCTCCAGGCTGCCGGCATAGTCGCCGTGCAGGAAGCGGGTGCCGACCAGATAGGCCCATTGGGTGCGCGACGGCATCTGGACGAGGTCGAGCATCTGCCGCTCGAGGAGCCTCGCCTGGTCCATGTCGCCGAGAAAAGCGAAGCCATGGGCGGCCGAGGTCAATGTCCAGGGATCGCCGTCGTTGAGCGCCACGGCCGACTGAAAGCTCGGATGGGCCGCGTCATACATGCCGGCCATGGCCTGCGACCAGGCAAGGCACAGCTGGGCACGCGAATCGATCGGATCGATCTGCGCGGCGCGCTGGGCGAAAGCCAGCGATTCCGCTTCGATCTCCGGCGAGCGCCATGTGCCCGGCGCGGCGAGGTGGCGGCTGTTCTTCAGCTGGGCGAGGCTGGAAAAGGCCGGCGAGAAGCCGTCGTCACGCTCGGTGATGTTGCGGAAGATTTCCTCCGCCTGGCCGAATTCGTCGGCCCGGTAGCCGTTGAACAAGGCCTGGCCCTGGACCCAGCGATCATGCAGCACCACCGGCAGGTTGGGCCGGTGGGAGAGCCGGGTGACGCGCTCAGCCGAGATGTTGATCCTGAGCGCGGCCGCGATCCGGCGCGCGATCTCACGCTGGACGTCGAACCAGTTGGCCGCCGAGAGGTCGAAACGTTCGCTCCAGACGTAGCTCGAATTGACGAAATCGCGCAGGGTCAGCACCAGATGGGTGCCCGACTGGCTGCCATAGGCCGAGGACTCGACGATGTAGTAGCCGCTGTCGCCGCGCCCGTCCGGATCGAGCGCGGGCTGGGCCACGCGCTGCATGTCCCCGTGGTCGACGATCTGCCACTCGCGGAAACGCACCAGGCAGGCCAGCAATTCGTGGCGGAAGCACAACAGGCGGTCGGTCTGCAGCTCGGCCAGTTCAATCATGCGGACCTGCGGCACCGCGATCTGCGGCCGCTCGGTACCGGTCTGCCGGCTTGCCGCCGCCGCGGCTCCAGCGAGAGGCACGAGATCGTCGCCACGCTTGATCGAGACCACCAGAGCCTGCGTCTCCGCGGCCGGCTCGGTGTCGTAATCGGCTTCCAGCAGGTCCCACAGCGTCTTGTAGATCTTCAGCGCGCCGGCGGTGTCGCCGGCATCGGCCCTGGCGCGGATCAGGTGGCGGCAGGCGACCTCGTGGGTCGGATCGAGATTCAGCAGCGCCTGCGCGGCGTCGCGCGCGATGCGCGGCGGGACCGCGCCCTCCATCATGGCTTCGAGATTGCGGATGAGGCGGTCGGTGCTGGTCTGCCGATAGGCCAGGAGCCAGATGCGAAAACCCGGGTCGAGCTCCTCATAGCCGGCCAGCACCGTCTCTCCCAGCCGTTGCTGGTCGAGCAGGGAGGCCGGAATGACGCCCGCCTCGAGGCTGCGGAAGAGGTCGGTCGCATCCACCTTGACCTCGGCGCCCTGGATCTCGAGCCCGAGCCGCTCGGCATTGAAACCCGTGAACCCGACGGCTTCGAACGCGTCGCGCAATTCCCGGATCGTCTGCCTGAGCGAGGCGCGCGCCTTCTCCTCGCCGGTTTCGCTCCACAACAGGCCGACGAGCCGCTCCCGCGACATGGGCTGGCCGTGATGCAGCGCGAGATAGGCCATGCAGGCCTTGGCCTTGCGACCGCGGACATCGACCGGGCGATCGCCGTAGAGCAGAGAGCAACCGCCGAGCATGTTGATTGACAGCATTGCCTCGGGGCCACCCACCTGTTGTCGTCCGAACTGTTCCGTCGCGCTGCCCGCCCGTCCGAACCCCATAAGCCAGCCCCGGTTCGCCGCCAGTTGATCGTTCGTGTCGTCTTGCCGCGACCTATGCGCAGTTCCCACGTGTAGGATTTGCCGCGGTGGCGGGAAAAAGCAATCCGAATCTGGACGGGTGGGGTGCGGCGTGGTCGCCGGCCTCGCCCGCCCTGGGGAAGCGCGGTCGCTGCACAGCGGTAATTTGCTGTAAATATTTAACTTTCCTGGAAAAAGACCGGCGCCGCGCCGGGCGCCCGACGGCTCAAAGCAGCGGCGCGCCGGGCACCGCCTTTGTCGCTTCGCACCAGGCCCGGAGGCGCGGCGTGACCAGGGCCGAGGGCTCGGGCTGAAGCGCCGGCGCGACGACGCGGAAAGCCGGAATTTCGAAGCGCGGGCGCGTCAGATCGATGGCAAAGGCATCGATCCCGCGGGCCGCGAGCCGCACCGCAAGCCTCCGGACGGTCTCCGCCTGGGCTCGACCCGCATTCAAAGGCGCTTCGTCCGGCACGATCGGGGCGGAGGCGCGCCGGACCGGGCCGAGCGCCGCGGCCGGTGGGCCGGCGCGCTTCGCCAGGTGGGCATGATCGAGCGGGTTCAGGCAGGCATCCCCGCCTTGCGCCCGCTTGGCTTCGGCCAGATCCTGGGCGAGCTCCATCTGCAGCATTTCAAGCACGGCCGAGCGGATCGCCTGATCGCGCGTCAGGCGGGCCGCGAGGCCACAGGCGAAGCCGCGGCCATCGGCGCCGGTGGACAGCGCCGCCACCACCGCCACGCCGAATTCACCGGCGATCTCGATCAGCGTCAGCGGCCGTGCCGCTGCACCTTGCCGGGCGTCATGGAGCATCCGCGCGACGGCGGACATAGTGGCATCCCCCGCCCCGATCAGACGCGCCGGATAGCCGCCGCGCCACCACAGCGCCACGGCGTCGCGCTCGATCAGTTCCAGAAGTCCGTGCAGGACGGCCTCCTCGGCGGTCGCGCCGGCGCCACCGCCCAGGCCCAGGGGGAAGGCCGGTTCTCCGTAGGCGAAGGGCGCGGCCGGCCTGACGCAGAGCCCGAGCGGCACCCGGCAGGACGCGTCGTCCCGCAGGCGCCGGCCGGCCATGCTCAGCCCGGTCTCGTCGCCAGCGAGGAAATCACCCGCCGGGACGACGGCCTCGGTCCGGCGCTCGGCCGCCTCGGCGCCGGTTTCGAATTGCGAGAGCAGCTCGACCGCCTCGCCGAGACATTTGACCAGCGCCTCGGCCGGAGAAAACCCCATGCCGGACAGGCTGATGCGCGGGCGGGGCCGGGCGTGCCAGAGCGCGCCATCGGGCCCACCCTCGGCACCGAAAAAACAGGCGCCGGGAGCCCCGGGAGGGCGGATCAGGAAGATCCGGTCGAGCTTGGCGGCGACGCCGAGGAACCGGCCGGCCATGGCCGGGCCCAGGTCGGCGCCAGCGAGTTGGCGCGCCACGTCGTCGAGCGAGACCGGTTCGAGCACGTCACGCAGCTCTCTTGCAAATGGCCGAGGTGGAAGCGCGGTACCGGCCCCGTTCCGGCAGGATCGGAGAATAGCGGGATGGGCGCAAGGTCAGATGGCGCTGGTACCGGGCAGCCGGGGCGATGCACCGCTTCAGTTGACGGCGGACAGCAACAGCCGCGCATTGGCCCGGGCCTGCTCTTCGTCCTGGGCGCAGGAGTTCAAGGTGTAGTTGATCCGGTGAGTCATGACGATCAGGATCAGCGGCGTGCATCGCCCGACCTTGTCGGACAACCGTTCCAGACCGACGATCTCCAGGGCCGAATGGCCGGCCAGGAACAATTCGACCGGTAGCCGGGCGGGGTCGATGACCCGTTGCGCGACATAAGCCTGGGCGGCGAAGAAGGCGTTGAACTGAGCGTCCGCCATGGGCTGGTCACTGGGGTAGCGCCGGGAGCGGGAATTGTCCTGGATCATCAGGTCGAGCGAGGCCGGCCCGCCGCAGTGAGGGTCCGAGCAGGCAAGGCTCGCCCCGCCGGCCATCTCGGCGGTGAGCACCCAGCCGCGCGCCAGGAGAGCATCGAGCCGGAGGTCCTGGGCGGTCGCCACAGAACCGTACCCCGCCGCGGCCAGGAACAAGACGATCGCAGAAAGTCGACGCATCACGGCTCACTCCTCTGGATCGCGACCAGCCATCCGGCGGTCGCCGGATCAGCCGGCATGCATCACCGTCACCAATCGCCGAGCTGGCCCGCCGTATCGATGTGCAGGAAATCGGCATGGCAACCGATGCTGCCGCGGAAGCGCGGATCGCCGGCGCGGACCGCCCGGGCGACCCGGCGCCAATCGGCGACCTTGCCCTTGGCGCAGCGGAAGTCGATGGCATTGAACCAGCGATGCGGGCTGGCGCGCCCGCCGCCGACCCGGGTGTTGTACGGGCCGCAGCGGTAGGTCGACAAAATCTCGCAACGTGCGGCGAGCCGGTGGCCGATTTCATCCAGCATGCGGGCAGTATCGGCGATATTGGGCCAGAGCGCCCGCGGCGGCAGGCAGCCGAGCCAGGCCTGGATGGTCGCCGACGTATCACCGGGGTTGAGGCACAAGAGATCCTCGGCGGTAAAATAACGCAGATCCAGCCCGAGCGCGAAAGCACGGAAGGCCTGGAGATCGAAGCCGGACCGCGCCTCGGCCGCCAACGCCCGGCGGCCGAACTGCCCGTCGACCGGGATCTCGGCAAATTCGCCGGCATCCGTCGCATCGTCGGCGGCCTGCCCCGGCATCTTGCAGGATCGGGGCTGCCTGGTTCGCGCCTTGACCACGGGGCCGTGCTCGACCCGCACCGTGATCAGCGGCACGACCTTGGGCGAGCCGTGGTCCGGGGTACCGGAGCGCATGGTGCCACTGAACGGCCGTGGGTTCGGGCGAAAGGAAAGAAATACGACATTCGTCATTTCCGCCTCCTCGTTCAGGTCACACCAGCATGGCCCATGCCGCGCCTTGCAGCGCAAAAGCACCGGCAACTGTCCCAGGCCTGGGCACCGGGACGACAGGATGCAAGGCCGGCTGCGCCATCCGGGGACGGGACAGCCCGGCAGGCGCGCCGCGAGCCGCCGGAAAGGGTCGGACCGAGGCCCCGCACAGCGTTTCGGTCGGGCAACCCATCCGGCCAAGACCGCCCTCCTCCACGACGGCGGCGGCCGCAGGCACCGGGTCGACGAGATCGAGCAGCGACATGGTCATTGCCTTTCGAACGCAGGGCATCGGCACACCGGACCGAAACGGCGCCGAGCCCTTAACGGCCCCGCTGAGCGCCATCGCGGTGCCGGTATGGCCGGAGCCTCGTCAGGATAGCGTGAAACCACCGTGAAATAGCCGGCTTCTCCGGTGGACGCAGGCGTATTGCACCGAGGCGCGCGCCGTCGACGCCACACTCTGCGCGTGTATTTTCGGATTTCGAAGACCGGCAAGTCTGACCCGGGCTACGCATTCGCGCCAAGCAATACATCAAACGGATGCATATCTGCGCGTCGCGACCAATCAGCGGATGAAAACGACACCGTGAAATCTGGCGCGAGGATATTCTCGCGAAGACCGTTCGAGACCACGATCAGGGCCGTTCGCCATCACGCGCGCGTCCCGGACATAAGCGGAACCCGCGACTGGTCAATCGCATGCACGTCCCTCGACGGCCGTCTCGTCTTGGCCGCGCCTGGCCCTGATGCCTGGCTGGTCATGCGGATCGGAGCGATCCGGGGTGTCCGCGAGGAGCCACCGGCCCAAGGCGTGGATATCGGCGCCGAGCCCGGCCAAGACAAGTGGAAACCGCAGTGAAATCAGCTCTGAAGCGATCTCTCATGCCCCGCCGGCATTTTCGAACGCCCCCAGGGCCGGACGGGCCCGGGCGCCGGCGAGCCCCGCCAATTGCTGCGCCACCGCGCCTCGCACCCGTGTGACCGCCTCGTCCTTGACCGGGCCGAAACCACGGATTTCCATGGGCGCCCTGGCGATCGCCACGGCCAGCTCCAGCGTCTCGGGGCCGAGCTCCTGGACCAGCCGGTCGATGATCGCCTCGAACCAGGGGATCAGCGCGCGTTCGGTACGCCGTTCGGCGAGATAGCCGAAGGGGTCGAACCGGGTGCCGCGCAGGCGCTTCAGCCGGGCGAGCGCGCGCAGGGGATAGGCGATCCAGGCGCCGAATTCGTGTTTGCGCGGCCGGCCACGGGCGTCGCGCCCGAGCGGCAGCAGCGGTGGCGCGAGGTGATAATGCACCTTGAAGTCGCCGTCGAAATCCCGGCGCAGCCGGTCGTGGAAGCCGGCCTGCATGTGAAGGCGTGCCACCTCATATTCGTCCTTGTAGGCCATCAGCTTGAAGAGCGAGCGTGCCGCGGCCTGGGTCAGCGCTTGGGACCCCAGCGGCGCTTCGGCGCGACGTATCGCGTCGATGCGGGCCCGGTAGCGCTCGGCATAGGCCACATCCTGATAGTCGGCGAGGAAAGCGACACGCCTCGCGACCATCTCGTCGAGGGTTTCGGCGGCCGGCGGCCCGTCGCCCAGCGCCCGCGCGACCCGTGCCGGACTGGCGCTGGCCAGCCGCCCCCAGGCGAGGGCCTGCAGGTTCAGCGCCACCGCGACGCCGTTGAGCTCGATCGCGCGGATCAGCGCGCCGAGCGAAACCGGCACCAGGCCCTGCTGAAAGGCAAAACCAAGCATGATCATATTGGCGTAGACACTGTCGCCGATCAGCATTTCGGCCGCCTTGTTGGCGTCGAGCCTGGCGACATTGTCGCGCCCGAGCCGCTGGTCGATCGCACCGAGCCGAAGTGCGGCGCTCAGATCGGCATCGCGCGAGCGCACCACATCACCGGTCGGCATTTCCGCGGTGTTGATCACCGCCCGGGTGCCGTGCCGATAACAGCCGGAGGCCTTGGGCGATGAACTGACCACCATGTCGCAACCGATCAGCGCGTCGGCTGCGCCCTGGTCGATCCTGACCTGGTTGATCGCATCGGGGGTTCCGGCGAGCCGGATGAAGCTCAGCACCGGCCCGAATTTCTGGGCGAACCCGGTGAAGTCGAGCACCGAGGCGCCCTTTCCCTCCAGATGCGCGGCCATGGCGATGAGCGCGCCGACGGTGATGACGCCGGTGCCGCCGACGCCGGTGACGAGCAGGTTATAGGGCCGGTCGAGGGCGACGGGTCGTGGCTCGGCCAGGCCGGCGGCTTCGGCGACCGCGTCGACGCCGGCGCCGGTCTTCTTCGCCCGGACCGCCCCCTCCACCGTGACGAAACTCGGGCAGAAGCCGTTGAGGCAGGAAAAATCCTTGTTGCAGGTCGAGAGGTTGATCTGACGCTTGCGGCCGAAGGGGGTCTCCTTCGGCTCGACGCTGAGGCAGTTGGATTCGACCGAGCAGTCGCCGCAGCCTTCGCAGACGAGGTCGTTGATGACGGCGAAACGGGCCGGGTCGACAGCCTCGCCGCGCTTGCGCCGGCGCCGCGTCTCGGTGGCGCAGGCCTGATCATAGATCATCACTGAGACACCGGGCACCGCGCGCAGTTCGCGCTGGACCGGATCGAGGTCGCGGCGGTGATGCAGTGTCACGCCCTTGGGCAGGTCGACGCCGGCGAACTTGCCGGGATCGTCGGAGACCAGCGCGATGCGGTCGATGCCTTCGGCGCGGACCCCATAAGCGATGGCGGGGACGCTGATGGGCCCGTCGACCGGCTGGCCGCCGGTCATCGCCACGGCGTCGTTGTAGAGGATCTTGTAGGTGATGTTGGTGCCGGCCGCGATCGCCTGGCGGATCGCCATCGACCCGGAATGGTAATAGGTGCCCTCGCCGAGGTTCTGGAAGATGTGGCCCTTGCCGGTGAAACGCGAGGAAGCCGCCCAGTTGACGCCCTCGCCGCCCATCTGGATCAGGGAGGTGGTCTCGCGGTCCATCCAGCTCGCCATGAAATGGCAGCCGATGCCGGCGAGCGCCTTGGATCCCTCCGGCACCTTGGTCGAGCTGTTGTGCGGACAGCCCGAGCAGAAATAGGGCGTGCGGGTGGCGCCCGTGACCGTGATGATCCGATCCGATCGTGGCAGCAGTCCTTGCGCCCGCGCGGTCAGGCCGAGGCCGGGGAAGACCGCGTCGAGGCGCCTGGCGACGATCGGCGCCAGCAGGCGCGGCGACAATTCGCCGATCCAGGACACCAGCCGCTCGCCGGTCTCGTCATGCTTGCCGACCATGCGGTCTGGCTTGGTGCCTGGATAGTCATAGAAATATTCCTTGAACTGGCTCTCGATGATGCCGCGCTTTTCCTCGATCACCAGGATCTCGCGCTTGCCCCGGACGAAATCGAGGGCGTCGTGGAGCGCCAGGGGCCAGACCATGCCGACCTTGTAGATGTCGATGCCGATGCGCCGGCATTCCGCTTCGTCGAGGCCGAGCAGGCGCAGCGCCTCCATCAGGTCGAGATGGCCCTTGCCTGTCGTGACGATGCCGAAGGCGGCGCCCGGGATCTCATAGATGTGCCGGTCGATCGGATTGGCCCTGGCGAAGGCATAGACGGCGTGTTTCTTCGCCTCCATGCGCTCCTCGATCTGCGGCCCGGGCAGGTCCGGCCAGCGATAATGCAGGCCGCCCGGCGGACTTTTGAAATCCGGCGTGCTGAACCGGCGCGGTGGCGCGAGGTTCACCGAGGCGCCGGATTCCACCGTCTCGGAAATCGCCTTGAAGCCGACCCACATGCCGGAGAACCGGCTGAGCGCATAACCATAGGCTCCGAATTCGGCATATTCGGCGACGCTGGCCGGATTGAGCGTCGGCATGAACCAACTCATGAAGGCGACATCCGATTGGTGCGGCATGGACGACGAGACGCAGCCGTGGTCGTCGCCGGCGACCACCAGCACGCCGCCATGAGGCGATGAGCCATAGGCATTGCCGTGCTTGAGGGCATCGCCCGAGCGGTCGACGCCCGGCCCCTTGCCGTACCAGAGGCCGAAGACGCCATCGACCTGGCGATCCGGATGGCCCTCGACCTGCTGCGAGCCGAGCACCGCTGTCGCGGCGAGGTCCTCGTTGACCGCCGGCAGGAATTCGATCCGGTGCTGGTTCAGCAGGTCTTTCGCGCGCCAGAGTTCGAGATCGAGCCCGCCGAGCGGTGACCCGCGATAGCCCGATACGAAACCGGCGGTGTTGAGCCCGGCGGAACGGTCGCGCCGCGCCTGGTCGACGACCACGCGGACCAGGGCCTGGGTGCCGGTGAGAAAGACGCGCCCCTCATCCCTGAGGTAGCGGTCGGCCAGTCGATAGTCGTCGAGCCCGATAGCCATGGCGAAGCCCCCAACAGGATGCGGCTCAAGGTCATGTCACCATCATCTGCCGGTTCATCTGGAAATTCCGTCCAATCCTGCGGCACGGACCGGCACAATCGGAAATTCCTTTCAGCTTTCTAGGAATTGTGGATGATCTGACCGAAGAATTGGGGAAGGGCGTGACCGATGCTGGAACATCAGGACGAGAAGATTCTCCTGCACCTGCAAAAGGATGCGCGCGCCACCAACCAGCAGCTCGCCGATGCCGTGGGCATGTCGGCCTCCGCCTGCTGGCGCCGGGTCCGGAGCCTGGAGGAAACCGGGGTGGTGCAGCGCTACGCCGCGCTGGTCGATCGCCAGAAAGCCGGCTTCACCATGTCGGCGATCATTCATGTCTCGCTGGAGCGGCACGATACGACCTTCGTCGAGCAATTCGTTTCGCGCGTGAAGGCGAGACCCGATGTGCTCGAATGTTTCGCGACGACCGGCGACGCGGATTATCACCTGCGCGTCGTGGCGCGCGACATGGACGCCTATAACCGTTTCCTCGACGAGTTCATGTTCCGCCTGCCGGGCATCCGGCACGTCCGGTCGAACGTGATCCTCAAGGAGATCAAGACCGAGGTGGCGCTGCCGTTCTGAGGGACGAGCGGCAATGCGCAACCGTAGACATCCCTGACCGCGAACCAACCCTCTCCCGGAGGGCTAGCATCCGCACACATCTTTCAGATGAGCCTGAATCCGTCGCCCGTCGAAATCTCAGGCCGGAACCACCCTCCTCACCTCTCCCCGGCGGGGCGAGGTCGGCCGAAGGCCGGAAGAGGGGGAATTGCGGTTTCAGAACAAAGCTTGACGCGTTTCGTATGGTGACATCTCGTCTCGCGCCTCGCCCCCTCTCCCGACCGCTCGCTACGCTCACAGTCGACCTCTCCCCGCCGGGGAGAGGTGAGGAGTGCTGGTTCCAGCCCGAGTCTTGGAGGTCGGAAAAGCGTCACGTAGCTCACTGAAAAGGCGCACATTTTTGAGATGTTCGAACGTTAGCTCCCAGAGGGAGAGGGTGGCGCCGTCAGGCGCCGGGTGAGGGGTCGTCCATATCCGGATGGGGTGGCATGCGGCGCGAGCGGCGGCACCAGTTCTCGGCACTTGCGCCCCTCACCCGCCGGCTGACGCGGGCACCCGCTCCCTCTGGGAGAGGGTTGATTGGGCGGCGCTTTCCGCACCAGAGCCTTGTCATCACCGCCCGGCGCGATCGAAGAATGCGCTCGCTCCGGCTTTCAGACATGCTCTGCATCCGCAGCCCTTTACTTTGGCACGCTCCGCTGTAAGATTTTTTGTGAAATATCAGATTGCTCGGCAGCATTGGACGGACAAGGCATGAGCGACGAAACCCTGGGCCAGATCGGCGACGAGATCATCTTCGAGAACGAATTCGTCCGGGTCTGGGGCCTGCGGCTGGAGCCGGGCGAGCGCCAGGCCTGGCATATCCACCAGCTGCCCTATCTCGTGATCCCGCTGACCGAGGGCAAGAACGAGATGCACTGGAAGGACGGCCGCGTGGTCAACACCGCCGAGGTGCCTGGCCAGGCGCTATGGCGCATGCCGGGGGCCGCCCACGAACTGATCAACACCAGCGACTGGACCTATCGCAACATCCTGGTCGAGCTGAAGACCGCCGGCGGAGCTGCCTGATGAGCGGGATCTCGCGCCGGCATGTCGTTCACGGCCTGGCGCTCGGCGGTTTCGCCGCGGCCGGACGCCCCGCCCGCGCCCAGGCCTTTCCGTCACGCGCCGTCACCATCGTCTCGCCCTACCAGGCCGGCGGCACCAGCGACATCATCGCACGCATGATCGCCCAGAAGCTCGGCGAAACCTGGCACCAGCCGGTGATCGTCGAGAACCGGCCCGGCGCCAATGGCGGCGTCGGCGCGACCGCCGTCGCCCGCGCCGCGGCCGATGGCCATACGCTGCTCGCCACCGCCTCCAGCGCGCTGACGCTCAATCCCCTGCTCTACCGTTCGCTCGGATATGACGTGGCGCGCGACCTGGCGCCCGTGACCCGCACCGGCAGCGTGCCCAATGTCGTGGTGGTCAACCCGGCCGTGCCGGCGGCCACGCTCGCCGAGCTGATCGCGCTGGCCAAGGCGAAGCCCGACGGGCTCACCTATGGCTCTCAGGGCAACGGCTCCAACGGCCACCTGAACGGCGAATTGTTCAAGCAGATGACCGGCACCAGCATGGTGCATGTGCCTTATCGCGGCTCGGCGCCGGCGGTGTCCGACCTGATCGGCGGCCAGATCCAGCTCCTGTTCGACAACCTGCCTTCGGTCATCGAACAGATCCGCGCCGGCAAGCTCCGGGCGCTCGCCGTCACCACCGCCGGCCGCTCGCCCTTCCTGCCCGATGTCCCCGGCATGGCCGAGGCCGGGCTCCCGGGCTTCGACACCAGCGCCTGGTTCGCCGTCATGCTGCCCAAGGAGACGCCGGCCGATATCCGCAACGCCATCGAGACGGCCGTCGTCGCGGCGCTCACCGATCCGGAAGCGCGCCAGAAGCTCGGCAATGTCGGGGTAACCGTCATGGCCGACGGCGCCGCGGCGCTCAGCCGGCAGATCCTGGCCGAGGCGGCGCTGTGGCGCGAGGTGATCGCCAAGGCGCGGATCAGCATCGACTGACCGGCCTGCCGAAGACCCATGAGGCGCCCTTCGCGGCGCCTCTTTTTTTGTCGGATGCACAAAGATATCTCTTGAGAAATATCACGCAGCGCAGCACAGTTCCGCAGCGACAAACCAGACCCACAGAGGGGCACGCATGACGCTCTCGAAGATCAGGACTTTCGCGCTTCTCGGCGCCCTCCTGGCCCCGGTCTTGCCGGCTCCGGCCAAGGCCCAGGCACCCGCGCAGGCTCCGGCATTGACGCCGGTCACTTTCTCGCTCGACTTCCGGGCGCTCGGCCGTCACGCCGCCTGGTATGTGGCACTGGACAAGGGTTATTACCGCGAGGCCGGCCTGAACGTGTCGATCATCGCCGGCCAGGGCACGGCCCAGGCGATCCAGGCGCTCGAATCCGGCATCGTCCAGTTCGCCTTCTCGGATGTCGCCGGCCTGGTCGCCGCGCGCGCCAACAGCAACGCCACCGCCAAGATGGTGGCGGTGATCTACCAGAAGGCGCCCTATGCCATCTTCTCCTGGCGCAGCGGCGTCAACGTCACCCGTCCCGAGCAACTCGAGGGCCTGGAGATCGGCAGCGGCGCCGGCAGCTTCACCCAGAAGGTGATCGAAGCCTTCATGACCGAGCGCGGCCTGAGGCGGCCGGCGACCTATACCAATGTCGACCCCTCCGCGCGCATCGGCATGCTGGCGGCCAAGCGCATTCCGGCGATCGAAACCTTCGTCATGTCGCAGCCGGGCATCAACCGCGCCATCGGCGCCGGCGAAACCAGCACCTTCCTGCTCGCCGACCACGGGCTGATGCTCTATTCCAACGGCATCCTGGTGCGCGAAGACTATCTCAAGGCCAATCCGGCGCTGGTGCGCGGCTTCATCGCCGCCTCGCTGCGCGGCTGGCGCGACACCATCGCCAACCCCGCCGAAGCCGCCGACATCGTCGTCAAGCTCAACCGTGGGCTGGAGCGCGAAGTGGCGCTGGAAGAGATCGCCATCGTCAACAACCTGGTGGTGACGCCATTGTCGCGGCGCGGCGGCCTCGGGGTCATCGATCCCGACCAGATGCAGCACAGCGTGGACCTCATCCTGAAAACCACCGGCGGCGCGCGGGTGACCGCGGCCCAGGTCTATGACGCGAGCTTCCTCCCGCAGCCGCCCATGACCCCGTGACGGTGCACAGCATGATCGATCACGCCCGGGCCCTGCCCGTCGACGCGCCTTTCGGCCTGATCACCAATGCCGGCAAGAGCTTCGGCGCCGACAAGCGCGGCCAGGGCGGCATGGTGGCGCTGCAACAGGTGAACTACCGCCTGGAGCAGGGCTCGCTCGTCGCCCTGCTCGGCCCGTCCGGCTGCGGCAAGACCACGCTGCTGCGCATGGTCGCCGGCATGACCAAGGCCTCGACCGGCAAGATCGAGATCCGCGGCCGCGAGGTCGACGGGCCGCAGGACGATTTCGGCTTCGTGTTCCAGACGCCGAACCTGCTGCCCTGGCGCAGCGTGCTCAGCAATGTGCTGTTCCCGATGGAGATCAAGCACCGGCTGGACAAGGCGGCGCGCGCCCGCGCCATGGAGCTGCTGGCCCTTGTCGGCCTCGACGGCTTCGCCGCGAGCCGGCCGCATGAGCTCTCCGGCGGCATGAAGCAGCGGGTGGCGCTCTGCCGCGCGCTGATCCATCAGCCCTCGCTCCTCTTGATGGACGAGCCGTTCGGCGCGCTCGACGAACTCACCCGCATGGAGATGCACGATCTCTTGCTGAACATCCGCAAGGTCACCGGCGCGACCGTCATGTTCGTCACCCACAGCGTGTCCGAAGCGGTTTATCTCGCCGACGACATCCTGGTGTTCAGCCGCCGCCCCGGCCGGGTCATCGACCAGATCAAGATCGACATCGCTTATCCGCGCCACCACGAGGTTCGCTTCTCACCCGAATTCAACGATTACGAGCGGCGTGCCAGCGCCGGGCTCGGGGTGCTGCACAGCCATGGATAAGATCACCCGCTTCGTCTATCCGCTCGTCGGCCTCGTCGGGCTGCTGGCCGCCTGGCACTTCTATGTCGTCTGGTTCAACGTGCCCATGGCGGTGCTGCCCAAGCCCCTCGCCGTATGGGAGGCCACCCTGAAGAACTGGCCGCTGCTCGTCGACGAGGGCAAGGTGACGCTGATGGAAAGCGTCTACGGCTTCCTGCTCGCCTTTGCCTTCGGCGTGCCCCTGGCGGTGGCGATCTCCTCGTCGCGGGTCCTGAACCTGATGTTCTATCCGCTCCTGATCGCCACCCAGTCGCTGCCGAAAGTGGCGCTGGCGCCGCTGCTGCTGATCTGGCTCGGCACCGGCATCGAATCCAAGCTCGCCATTGCCTGGCTCGTCGCCTTCTTCCCGATCGTCGTCGATACCGCCACGGGCCTGCGCGGCACGCCGGCGGAGTTCCTCGATCTCGCCACGTCGGTGCGTGCCAACGGCTGGCAGACCTTCTGGAAGATCCGTTTTCCGGCCGCCCTGCCCTTCGTCATTTCCGGCTCGAAAGTGGCGATCACGCTCGCCGTCATCGGCGCCGTCATCGGCGAATTCATCGGCTCCAACGAAGGGCTCGGCAACCTGCTTCTGGTGGCCAATTCCCAGGTCAATACGCCGCTGGCCTTCGCCGCCCTGTTCGGCCTCGCCGTGCTCGGCATCGTGCTCTACGCGGTGGTCGCCGGCGTCGAGCTGGCGCTGAAACCCTGGTTCGGTGAGATGCGCCATGGCTGAGACCGGCATGACCTTTGCGAAAGATCCGATCGCCCTCGACGTGCACGCCCACCTGATCCCGGTGGCCGATGACCGGCTCGCCGGCTTTACCGGCGTCACCTGGGACGCAGCCACCGAAAAGCTCGTCGTCGACGGCCATGGCATCGGGTTGAAGAGCCTGTTCCGGCCGGAGGCCCTGATCCGGTGGATGGCCGAAAACGTCGTCGACCACGCCTGGATCTCGGCGCCGCCGCCGACCTACCGGCCGACGCTCGGCGCGGACGAGGCGCTGCGCTGGAGCGACGCGCTGAATGCCGGGCTGCAAGCCATCGCCGAAGCCCATCCGGACAAGTTCTCGGTGCTGTTCCATTTGCCGGTCGAGCATCCCGAGGTCGCCGCCGTGATCGCCTCGGAGTGGATCGCGCGCGGCCACAAGCGCTTCGCCATGCCGGCGGGCGGTGCCGGCATCATGCTGTCGGCCCCATCCTATGCGCCGCTCTGGCAGGTGCTGGACGGCGCCGCGGCCTTCCTGTTCCTGCATCCGGGCGAGAGCTGCGACGCCCGTCTCGACCCGTTCTATCTCGCCAATCTCCTGGGCAATCCGACAGAAACTGCGGTCGCCAGCGCCCACTTGGTGTTTGGCGGCATCTTGCAGCGGCATCCGCGGCTGACGGTCTGCCTCGCCCATGCCGGCGGCACCACGGCCGCGCTCGCCGGGCGCTTCGAACGGGGTTTTGAGACGGATCGACCGGGTCTCGACAAGGAGCTGGAACCACCGCGCCGGACGCTGAAGCGTCTTTGCGTCGACTGCATCGCCCATGACGCGGCGGGGCTGATGCTGGCGGCCGAGGTGTTCGGTCCGGACCGCATCCTGTTCGGCTCGGACTGGCCGTTCCCGATGGGCCTGCCCAAGCCGCATGAACAGATGGCGGGGGTCGAGGCAGGGTTGCGAAAGGCGATCTTCTGCGACAATGCGAGGATGTTGGTGGACGAAGGTTAGACCCTGCGTCATCTACTCCGAAGACGAAAAAGCACCGACATATCAACCCTCTCCCATAGGGAGAGGGTGGCGCCGTCAGGCGCCGGGTGAGGGTCGTGAGCGTACAGGACTGATGCAATGCGCGTCGCGCATGCCGCCTTGTCCGGAGAGGGACGTCCCCTCATCCGGCGCCTGACGGCGCCACCTTCTCCCCATGGGAGAAGGTTGGTTCAGAGGGCGGTGCCGTCAACTGCCGGGGATAGGTCGCAAGCTCTCAGAACTCACGCCAATGCGCGTCGCGCATGCCGCCCTCTCCGGAGATGGACATCCCCTCATCCGGCGCCTGACGGCGCCACCTTCTCCCTATGGGAGAAGGTTAGATCAAGGGCGCCGCCCTTCCCTCACGCGTCCGGCAGGACCGCGATGGCGTTGATCTCGATGAGATAGTCGGGCGAGGTCATCTTGGTGATCTCGACCATGGTGGAGGCCGGCGCGATGCCGGTGAAATATTCGCGGCGAACCTTATGGATCGCATCGAAATGCTCCATGTTGCGGACGTAGACATCGACCCGGCAGATGTCGTCGAGCGTGCCGCCGGCCTCCTCGACCGCCGCCTTCAGGTTCTCGCAGACCTGGCGGGTCTGTTCCGAGACGTCGCCGACGCCGGCGATCGAGCCGTCGGCGCGACGTGCCGTCATGCCCGACAGGAAGACGAGCTTGCCGCGCGCCTCGATGGTGGTGGCCTGGGAGAAATGGCCGTTCGGCTGGCGCAGCTTGGCGCTGGTGATCTTTTGCTTGGGCATGAGAAACTCCGGATTAGCGGGACAGGGATGAGGGCAGCGCGACGCCGAGCTTGGCGGCGGCGGCGGCAAGGGCCGCGGCGGTCGCCGAGGCGAGCGCGCAGGTGCCGGTGAAGGTTTGGTGCGCCTTGATCGCCCGGTCGCCCGGCATGCGCACGGGCACCGCGCCAGGCGCGAGCCGCGAGGCCCTGACCTGGTCGGCGAAACCGCTCGCGGCGGCGGCGAAATCGGCGACCGGCCGGAAACCCGCTATGTCGATCGCCAGGAACAGGTTGGACGAGGCGTACGGCTTGGCGAGGTCGCCATAAAGCGGCTGCACCGCCTGGCCGATGGCGCCGGATGCCAGTCCGCCGGTCATCAGGTCGATCATCACCGCCAAGCCGAATCCCTTGGCGCCGGCGGCCGGCAGCAGCATGCCCTTGATCGCCTCGGCGGGATCGGTGGTCGGCACGCCCGCGGCATCGGTCGCCCAGCTCGGCGGGATCGCGTCGCCCCGGCTTTCGGCCAGCCGGATCTTGCCCATGGCGCCGGCGCTGAGCGCCAGATCGAGCACCATGGGCTCGCCATCGGTCGGCACGGCAATGGCGATCGGATTGTTGCCGACCACCCGCTCCGCGCCCCCCGGCGCCGGCATCAGCGGCCGGGTATTGGCCATGACCATGCCGATGCAGCCCTGCTGCGCCATGCTGCGGGCAAAGCGCCCGGCCGCGCCGAAATGGAAGGCATTGCGCACGGCAATCGCCGCCAGGCCGTGACCGCGGGCACGCGCCACCGCGAGTGCGGCAGCCCGTTCGGCGGTGACGTGACCCAGGCCGTTTTCGGCGTCGAGCACCACCTGGGCGCCGGTGTCCGAGACGATGCGACCTTCGGCGGCCGGCGCCACCGAGCCGGCGGCGATCCGGTCGAGATACATCGGCAGCAGCATCAGGCCGTGCGAGCCGAGGCCTTCGATATCGGCGTCGACAAGCGCTTCGGCGACTATGACGGCATGGGCCTCGGGCGTACCGGAGGCGACCAGCAGGCGCCGGGCGAGATCGACCAGATCGGCGGCGGGAAGCGAGAGTTGGCCGCTCATGCGACGCGGCCTTGAACAGCGGGCGCCATCAATGTGCGTCCCGCTCGTCGGTGTACCAGGCCGGCTTCTCCGGATAATGCGGGCCGTCATACATCTCGACGACCACGGTTTCCTCGTGCGCCAGGGTCGGCCCGTGCACATTGCCCTTGGGGTTGCAGTAGAAGCTGCCGGCCTTCAGCGTCACGCCCGTCGCGGTATATTCGTAATGGCCCGACAGGCAGAACATGAACTGGTTCGAGGCATGCAGGTGCGGCAGCGGAATGCTCGCGCCCTTGTCGAACTTGATCAGCGCAATGGTGGCACCGGTGGCCTCGTCGCGCCACAGCATCTTCTCGTGCACGCCCTTCAGCGACTTCTCGCGCCAGGGCATGGATGCTGTCTGGAGCAGAATCTCCTCCAGCTTGGGGGCACCTTCGGGGAGCTGCATCTTGGGCCTTTCTGCCGCGGAAAACCGCCGTGTTGGTCGCGATGCTCCACATGATATTTCACGTGATGTGTTTTGCAAGCGACATTCGTTCCGGCCAACCGGCGGCGGGGCGCGAAAGGCCGTTGGCAACAGGGCATCGCGCCGACGCAATCGTTTGAAAACTCGGGCTAAAGGCGAAACGCCTCTTGCCTGGACGGCGGCTTTGCGGCGACATCGCCAAAGCGGCGGCGCAAGCCGCGAACCGCCCCACCGGAGTCCATGGATTCGACGATGCCCGGAGCCTCGAAGCGGCCCTCGACCACCCCCGCCGTCCGCGCCGTCGCCGCCGACCTGATCGCCGTGCTGGTGGCGGTGACCGGGGGCGAGCCGCGGGTGGCGACCATTGGCGAGGCCAATGCCCTGCCCTCGGGTCCGTTCGAGCTCAGCCACCGCTCGCTGCAATCCGGCCTGCGGGCCTGGGTCGAGGCGCAGACCGCCCACCCGCTCGGCTATGTCGAGCAGCTCTATACTTTCGCCGACCGCGACCGCAGCGGCGAGGACCCCGAGCAGCGCGTCATTTCGATCAGCTATCTCGGCCTGACCCGCGAGGAGCCGGCGGGAGCCGCCGCATCGGGCTGGCGCAGCTGGTATGATTATTTCCCCTGGGAGGACTTCCGCGCCGGCACGCCGGCCTTATGCGACGCGGTGCTGGCGCCGCGCCTCAAGGCCTGGGCCGATGCCGCAGCCGACACCAAGGCGGCCCGCGATCGCTGGCAGCGCGCGGCGATCACCTTCGGCTTCGACGGCCGCGGCTGGAACGAGGAACTGGTGCTGCAGCGCTACGAGCTGCTGTTCGAAGCCGGCCTCGTTCCCGAGGCCGCCCGCGACCGGCCGGCCAGCAAGACAGCACTGTTGCCCGGCCGCCCGATGCTGTCGGACCATCGGCGGATCCTGGCGACCGGCATTGCGCGGCTGCGCGCCAAGATCAAGTACCGGCCGGTCGTGTTCGAACTGATGCCGCCGACTTTCACGCTTCTGCAACTGCAGCGCAGCGTCGAGGCGCTGGCCGGCCACCTCCTGCACAAGCAGAATTTCCGCCGGCTGATCGAGCAGCAGGACCTGGTCGAGGAGACCGGCGCGATCAGCCAGGACACCGGCGGACGCCCGGCCAAGCTGTTCCGCTTCCGTCACGAGGTGCTGGCCGAACGCGCCGTCGCCGGCACGAAACTGCCCCTTTCCAGGCCTTGACATTCTTTATGCTCAGGATCAGCATAAGCCATCATATGCTCACTGAGAGTATAACAAGATGGCAACGACCTCCTCGGTTCTCGAACGCACGGCTCCCCTCTACGAGCGGGTCAGGCGGGTCATCCCGCCAATGGAATGGCCAGCCTTTGCCGGCGACGTCGACGCCATCCTGGAGCTGAAGCGACGGCGCAACGCGGTGATCCTGGCGCATAATTACCAGACGCCCGAGATCTTCCACTGCGTCGCCGACCTGGTCGGCGACAGCCTGGCTCTGGCACGCAAGGCAATGACCGTCGAGGCCGACGTGATCGTGCTGGCCGGCGTGCATTTCATGGCCGAGACGGCCAAGCTGCTGAACCCTGAGAAGACCGTGCTGATCCCGGATCTCGGCGCCGGCTGCTCGCTGGCGGATTCGATCACCCCGGCCGATGTCCGCCTGATGCGCCAGCGTTATCCCGGCGTGCCCATCGTCACCTATGTCAACACGTCGGCCGCGGTGAAGGCGGAATCGGACATTTGCTGCACATCCGGCAATGCCAGGGCAATCGTCGAATCGCTCGGCGTCGACAGGGTGATCATGCTGCCCGACGAATATCTGGCGCAGAACATCGCAGCCGAAACCGCTGTCGAGATCATCGCCTGGAAGGGCCATTGCGAGGTGCATGAGCGCTTCTCGCCCGCGGATATCAGGCAATTGCGCGAGGACAATCCCGGCGTCACCGTGCTCGCCCACCCGGAATGCCCGCCTGACGTGGTGGCCGAAGCCGACTTTTCCGGCTCGACCGCCGCCATGTCCGACTATGTCGAGACGAAAAAGCCGCCGCGCGTCGTGCTGATGACCGAATGCTCGATGAGCGACAATGTCGCGGTCCAGCATCCCGAGGTCGAGTTCATTCGCCCCTGCAATCTCTGCCCGCATATGAAGCGGATCACGCTCGGCAATATCAGGCAGGCGCTGGAGCTGAACCGTCATGAGGTGACGATCGATCCGGCGCTGGCCGGCCGGGCGCGCCTGGCGGTGGAAAGGATGCTGGCGATATGACCCCCGACATCGCAGACCTTCAGGGCCGGCCGGTGATCATCGGCGGCGGCATGGCCGGCCTGATGACGGCGCTGGCGCTGGCGCCGGAGCCGGTCGTGGTGCTGAGCAAGGCGCCGCTCGGGCAGGACGCTTCGAGCGCCTGGGCACAGGGCGGCCTGGCCGCGAGCCTCGGGCCCGACGACGGCCCGGCGCTGCACGCGGCCGACACGATCGCCGCCGGCGACGGACTTTGCGACGCGCAGGTCGTCGCGCGGATAACCGATGCCGGCCCCCGGGCCATCGAGACGCTGGCGAGGCTCGGCGTCGGCTTCGACCGCGAACCGGACGGCGGCCTGTGCCTGGGCCTCGAGGCAGCCCATGGCCGGAACCGGATCGTCCATGCGCTCGGCGACGGCACCGGCCGTGAGATCATGCGGGCACTGACCGCCGCGGTCGGCCGGACGCCATCGATCACCGTCATGGCGGGTTTCGAGGCACGCCGCCTGCTGGTCGAGGACAATGCCGTTCGTGGCGTGCTGGCCGCCGGCCCGTCGGGGCCGGTGACACTCGCAACGACCCGGGTCGTCATCGCCACCGGCGGCATTGGCGGCCTGTTTCTCGACAGCACCAATCCCCTCGGCTGTTTCGGGCAGGGCCTGGCACTCGCCGCCCGTGCCGGCGCGCGGCTCGCCGATCTCGAATTCATCCAGTTCCACCCGACGGCTTTCGACGGACCGGATCGGCCGATGCCGCTGATCAGCGAAGCGGTGCGCGGCGAAGGCGCCCTTCTGGTCGACGAGACCGGCCGGCGTTTCATGGCCGATCAGCCGGGCGCGGAACTCGCGCCTCGCGATGTCGTGGCCCGCGCCGTCTGGCGCCATCTCGGCAAGGGCCACCGGGCATTCCTGGATGCCCGACAGAAACCCGGCGCGGACTTCGCCCGCCGTTTCCCCGCCATCGCGGCCGTCTGCCGGGCCGCTGGCATCGACCCGGCTGTCGATCCGATCCCGATCCGCCCGGCCGAGCACTATCATATGGGCGGCATCGCGGTGGACGAGGCCGGACGGAGTTCGGTCGGCGGATTATGGGCGCTGGGCGAAGCCGCTTCGACCGGGCTGCACGGCGCCAACCGGCTCGCCAGCAATTCGCTGACCGAGGCCGCCGTGACGGCGGGCTGGGTCGCCGAGAGCGTGGCTGCGACAGCCGAACGACGCATGCCGCCGCCGCGACCGATCGCGCCGCCGCCACCGCCTGATCCCGCCACGGTCAGGCCGATCCTGTCGCGCGCCGTCGGCGTGCTGCGCGACCGGCAAAGCCTGGAGGCGGCGGTGCGCGCCCTTCTGCCGCTCGCCTCCAGTTCCGGCCCGGCCAGCGATCCCGCCGCCGTCGGACTGATGATGGCGGTCGCCGCCCTCGCCCGGGAAGAAAGCCGCGGCGGGCATTGGCGTACCGATTTTCCGCAGACCGGCGCGCTCGCGCGCCACTCCATGCTGACGCTCGACCAGGCCTTCGCGGCGGCATGGGACCACGCACCCGCGGCCCGGAGGTTCGGCTGATGGCCCCTTCCCCTCATCTCGCTCCCCTGGCTTCGGTCCTGTTCGACCCCCTGGTGCGCGCCGCTCTCCTCGAGGATCTCGGCCGGGCCGGCGACATCACCACCGACGCCATCGTGTCGCCGGGGCTCGCTGCGACCCTGACGCTGACGGCCCGCCAGCCCGGCACCGTCGCGGGCCTCGACCCCGCCAGTCTCGCCTTCCGGCTGGTCGAGCCGCGGATCGAGATCGCTGTCGAGAGGCCCGACGGCAGCGCCGTTGCCGCCGGGCAGGTCATCGCCACCGTCAGGGGCCCGGCGCGCGGCCTGCTGACCGCCGAACGCACCGCGCTCAACCTGCTCTGCCATCTCAGCGGCGTCGCCAGCGCCACCGCCTCCGTGGTCGCGGCCGTGTCGGGCCACAAGGCGCGGATCGTCTGCACGCGCAAGACGACACCGGGGCTGCGCGCATTGGAGAAATATGCGGTCCGGGCCGGCGGCGGTTCCAATCATCGCTTCGGCCTCGACGATGCCGTGCTGATCAAGGACAACCATGTCGCGCTGGCCGGCGGCATCCGGCCCGCCATCGAAAGGGCGCGGGCGGGCGTTGGCCATCTCGTCAAGATCGAGGTCGAGGTCGATACGCTCGCCCAGCTCGACGAAGCCCTGGCGATCGGCGTCGATGCGGTGCTGCTCGACAACATGAGCACGGACGACCTGACACGCGCCGTCGCCATGGTCGGCGGCCGCGCCGTCACCGAGGCGTCCGGCCGGGTCACGCCCGTGACCGCGCCGGCGATTGCCGCGACCGGCGTCGACCTGATCTCGATCGGCTGGCTGACCCATAGCGCGCCGGTGCTCGATATCGGGCTCGACTACCACGCGTGAGGCGCCTGACCAAGGATATCCCGGACACGGCACTAGGCCTTGGCGCGAGCTGCGCCCGTCGCAGCAGGCTCAGGTCACGTCGGAGCGCCGGTCTTCAGCTCCTCGACGATGGCCTGACGGAGCTTGTATTTCTCCACCTTGTTGGTCGGCGTCCGCGGAATGTCGGCGACAACCCGCACGTGTCGAGGCCGCATATATTTGGGCATGTTCTCGGACGCGAAAGCGTGAACGGATTGTTCGGTCAGCGGTTCGCCGGCGACAGCGACGACGAAGGCGACGACCTGATCTTCATCGCCCTCGCTGCTGGGTATGGCGACCGCAGCACTCATCTGGATCATCGGATGCTGATTGAGCACATCCTCGACCTGGAAGGATGAGAGATTCTCACCTCGCACCCTGATCCGGTCACCCAATCGATCGACATAGTAGAACATGCCGTCGCTGCCCCGGACCGCCGCATCCCCGGTGTGGAACCAGAGATTGCGATAGGCCTTCACGGTCGCTTCCGGCTTGCGAAGGTAGGAGTGCAGGAAAATCCCGGGCAGCCGCGGCCGCAGCGTGAGGTGGCCGACGACCTCGTCGTCGCACTCCTCGTCCAGTTCGTCGCGAACCGCCACGTCGACGAAGGCGGTCGGGATGCCCATCAGGCCCTTGCGGGTCACGCTCGCTCCGGGGAGCATCGGCATGCCGTAGCGCTGGACGATGTCCGCCACCTCGGCATGGGAGAACCCGCGGTAGAGATCGTCAGGCGTGCCCTCCCCCGGTTTCGTTTCCTCGAGGACGACCGTCAGCCCGGCGCCGGATTCGGTCTGGCCGAAACCGGCGCTGACGAAATCAATGCCGAACCGCTGGGAGAATTCGTGATGCTGCAGCGGCAGCGGCTGCATATGGACCTTGTTCAGGGTGTTCCGCCGGTCATGGTCGGACGGCGGCGCCTTGTTCAGCCAGGGGATCATGACATCGAGCAGGATCGCCGTCGTCACGCGCCGAGCCGCGATCCGGGACCAGAAACTGTCGGGGCTGAACCGGTTCCACGTCGCAACCTCGCAGCCGGCCCAGGCCGCCCGGCAGACGTTCGCGATGGCTCCCCCGACATGATACATGGGAAGATCATTGTAGATCACGTCGTCCTGGTGAATGAACGCGCGGAGACTGAACGTATATTGCGTCATCCACCGGTATGGCAGAACCACACCTTTGGACGGCCCGGTGGTGCCGGATGTGTAGATCAGATTGGCGGGATCGTCGAAGGACACCGCAATGCCGGGGGCCTGCGCCGGCCTGGTCAATTCGGACCAGGCGATTTCCGTGAAGCCGGCGCGAAGGACAGGTGGTTCCGCGATGTAGTCATGCGCTCCGGGCTCGGGGCTGTAGACGATGATGGTCGGCTTGACCTCGACGGCATCCAGGACGTCGTTGAGCACCGGCAGGAGCTGCCCATCCGTGACGACCAGCGTCGGAGCCGTGTCGTTGAGCTGGTAGGTCAGGAGCCGCCCGGTATAGGCGAAATTCACGGGGCAATAGACCGCCCCCGCCTTCCAGATGCCGAACATCATGAGCGCGCTGGTGAGCGCGTTCCGGCAGAAGACGCTGACGCGATCGCCCTTCACGATGCCGAGGCGGACGAGGTTGCCGGCAATGGCATCCGCCCTGCGGACAAAGTCGGCATAGGTCAGCGTCTCATCGTCCTCGCCATAATAGAAGAACGTGCGGTCGCCCGCGACGGCGGCCCAATGATCGAGCCGCGCGGTAATGATCTCGCCGTCCGCCGTCAGCAGTTCCGTCAGTTCCCGCTCGTTCACTGCGTCATCCTCCCATCACGTGTTTTTGGTGTCGTCGCGGTTGCGACCGGCTGTTTCGTTCAAGGCCGCGTTCCGAATTTGGGCCGCCCGAGCACTTCAGGCAGAAGGCGATAGGCGTCCTTGACCCAGTCGCAGAGCAGCGACCGGCTTTCGCGGGGATCGATGACATCCTGCACGCCGAAGCGCTCGGCGGTCCGGAATGGCGAGCCGATGCGTTCGAGCTGGCGGGCGATGCGCGCGATGGCGGCGTCACGGTCCGGAGCCGTCGCGAGTTCCGCGCGAAACGCCGCCTCGATGCCGCCCTGCTGCGGCAATGACCCCCAGGCGCTCGATGGCCAGGCCCAGCTCCGGTTCGCGCGGTGCCGGTTGACGGCTCCGGCGCCGCCGACCCCGAACACGCGTCGCAGGACGAGCTCCGCCTGGGGCACCCGGGCCTGGTAGATGGCCGTGATGGCACGCGCGCCGTAACGGATGGTTCCCTGCTGCTCGGCCACGGTGCCGATCGACATGCCGGCCTGATCGGTCAAGCTCACGATCGGAAGATGAAACGTCTCGCAGAGGTCGACGAGGCGAATTGCGGCCATGGCCCCTTCGGCCGTCATGGTCGCGCCTTTCGAGAGATCGGTGGTGATGACGCCGACCGGATGGCCGTCGAGCCGGGCCAGGGCGGTAAACGTCGACCCGCCATATTCGGCATAGGGAAATACCGAGCCCTGATCGAACACCGCGTCCAGGATCGGGGCGATGGCATAGGGGCGGCGCTCGTTGCGCGGGATCGCGGCCAGAAGCGCCTCTTCGCTCCGCTCGCACGGATCGTCACAGGCCACCACCGGGGGCATTTCGAAGACGCTGCCCGGCAAGTAGGACAGGAAGCGGCGCAGGACGTCATAGGCTTCGCGCTCGCTGCCGACGAAACGCTCGACCATGCCGTTGTTCCGGTGCACGGCCGCGCCCCCCAACTCCTCCTTCGTCAGATTTTCCCGGGTGGCGGACAAGACGATGGGCGGGCCCGCGGTGAAGATCTGGCCGATCCCTTCGACCATGATCGCAAGGTGGGACATGACCAGCCTCGCGGCACCGAGGCCAACCGTCGGTCCGAGACAGGCGGCCACCACGGGAACCAGCGAGAGATTGTCGGTGACGGCCTCCCAGCCGGGATTCACCGGCAGGTAGTGGAAGCCCTGTTCCTGCGCCATCTTGACGCTGCCGCCGCCGCTCGCGCCATCGAGCAGCCGCACGACGGGCAGCCGCATCTGGTTGGCATAGAGTTCGGCGAAGATCTGCTTCTCGTGGATCGCCGCATCGCCCGAACCGGCGCGAAGGGTGAAGTCGTCGGCGCCGATGACAATCTTGCGACCATCGAGCCGCCCCGTGCCGGCAACGAAATTGGCCGGCACCACCGCGGTCAGCTCGCCGTCCTCGTCATAGGTGGCAAACCCCGTCAGCGCACCGATTTCGCGGAAGCTGTCGGGATCGATCAGCGCATCGATCCGATCGCGAACCGTCAGTTTGCCTTCCGAGCGCTGGCGCGCGACCTTTGCCGGCCCGCCCATGGCGCGGGCGAACGCCTTGCGGCGCTCGATCTCCGCGACCTCCTTGGCCCAACCCGCATCCTCTTCGGCCGCCCGGGTTTCTTGCCTTGGCGCGGCGGAAGCGCCTTCGCCCTGGCGGATCCGAACGAGCGCGGCCCCCTCCGCAGCGGCCTCGCCCACTTTGACCGACACGGCGAGAACCGTGCCTCCCGCCGCGGCCCGCACGACGTGTTCCATTTTCATGGCCTCCAGGACCATGAGGCCGTCTCCGGCCCCGACAACGTCGCCCGGTTTGACGGAGACCGTGACGACCATGCCGTGCATCGGAGCCGGTACGAGAACCACCCCCTCCTCCGGCTCGCCGATATCGGCCTCGCCCACGCCGCCCGCCGGCGTCGCCGGCAGGTCCGGGACCGCAGACGCCGGCGGCGCGAACATGACCTGCGTCGCCGCCGCCGCGAGGAGCTCGGGCAGATGCTCGCCGACCAGGGCCGTGTCGAACTCTCCGGACAGGACGGCGGGATGCTGGAGAATGCTGAGAAGAAGCGGGATATTGGTGGGAACGCCGCCGATATGGAATTCCCGCAGGGCGTTGCCCGCATTGATCGCGGCGCTCTTGAACGAGCGCCCGCGCACCACGACCTTCGCCAGCAGGGGATCGTAGCGCAGGCTGGTCGTGTATCCGGCATAACCGTAGCCATCGACGCGCACATGCGGCCCGGAAGGCGGCGTGTAGGCGGTCAATCGTCCCGCCCGCGGAATCGGCGTCCCATTGGGAAGCAGCGTCTCGAGATTGACCCGCGCCTGGATCGCGAAGCCGTCCACCGGCGGCGGCCGCAGAAGACCAAGGTCGGCCAGCGTGGCGCCGAGGGCGATCCTGATCTGGGTCTGGACCAGATCGACGCCGGTCACCTCCTCGGTGATGGTATGCTCGACCTGCAGGCGCGGATTGGCCTCCATGAACCAGAAATCGTCGGCTCGCACGAGGAACTCGAAGGTTCCAAGGCTGCGGTATTCGACGTGTTGCGCGAGTTTCACGGCAACCGCCAGGATCTGCTCGCGAAGCTTCGGTCGCAGCGACGGAGCCGGCGCGATTTCGACGAGCTTCTGGTGACGCCTCTGGATGGTACAGTCGCGCTCCCAGAGATGGCACACGGCGCCTGTCCCGTCGCCAACCACCTGCACCTCGATGTGCCGGGCGGCGGGCAGGAGCGTCTCGACATACAGATTGCCGTTGCCGAAGGCCTGCTGGGCTTCCGAACGGCACCGTTCGAAAGCCTCGTCGAGTTCGCGCGGGTTCCGCACGGCGCGCATGCCCCTGCCCCCGCCGCCGGCAATGGCTTTCAGCATCACCGCGCCATGGGCCTGTGCGAAGGCCCGCGCCTCATCCAGTGTCGTCGGCCGACTGGTCCCGGGGACGACGGGCACGCCGATGCTCTCGGCCAGCCTGCGGGCGCTGATCTTGTCGCCGAACTGCTCGAGCACCTCGCTCGACGGGCCGATGAACCGCAAACCGGCGGCAACGCATCGACGGGCAAAGTCCGCGTTCTCGCTGAGGAACCCATAGCCCGGATGAACCGCGGTGCAGCCGGTTTCCCGCGCGATCGCGATGATCGCATCCTGGGCGAGATAGGCAGCAGCACCCTCGCCGGGCAGTTGGCGCGATTGATCGACATAGCTCTTGTGCAGCGAGGCAGCATCGTCCGCCGCATAGATGCCGACCGTCGACAGCCCGATCTCCCGGGCCGCGCGCGCGATCCGAATGGCGATCTCGCCTCTGTTTGCCACCAATATCGTACTCAAGAAAACCTCCTGGCCTGGCCGCCCGCCATCGGCGGCCGTACCGCATCCGAAAAAGTGTCAGACCGGCCGATCGCCGCCGGTCACAGTCCGCGCATCAGCATGTCGGCCACGACGTCCATGGCCTCCTCCCGTGTCACGCCACCGCCCTCGCGGTACCAGATGGCCAGCGACAGGCAGGTCTGAATGACGGTGAAGGCAGTCGCCTTGGCGTTTCGTCTGACGAAGACGCCCTCCGTCATCCCCTGCTCCAGGAGGCCGATCAGAAGCTTCTCGTAATCGCGCTCGATCGACCGCACCTGCGCCGCGTGCGCCTCGTCCAAGCCGATTGTCGTGGGGGTGAGAATGACGTGCCGGGAGAATTCGTCGAAGCTGGTCGCGCTGAGATCGCGTATGGCCATCTCCACACGCTCTCGGACCGGAATGGGACGCTTCGCGATCACTTCCAGCCGCGTCGCCGCGCCTCCGGACGCCACGCGCCGCGTTTCGACGATCAGATCCTGTTTGCTCTGGAACTGATAGTAGAGGATCCCCTTGCTGCAGCCCATCTCGGCGGCGATGTCATCCATCGTCGCGCCGCCATAGCCATTACGCGCAAACACCTTGCCTGCTGCCGCGAGGATCTGACGGCGCTGCTCCTCCCGTTGCTCTGGATTTCTGACAACGCTTCCGCGAAGCCCAATTCTGGTCATGACCTCACACCTTTTCCACCCGCCACCCGTGCCAGCTGGCCGTCGCGCCCGGCATGATGGCGACCGCATGGGCTCCTGCAAGGTCGGCGGCCGCCGACGCCACCGGATCGAGGCGCGCGCAGATTAGACCAACCGGTTTATTTCTATTGGTATGATTTGCTTTCAAGGCGGTGGCTGCTTTTTCCGGATAAACGAATGTGCTGCGATCTGCGTGACGCCCGGCGTGTCGGCCACGCCTGCCCCACGCCTTGTTCAACTTCGCCGGAAGGTCGGATCGAGTGCCTCGCGCATGGACTCGCCGAGCATGTTGAAGGCCAAGGCCGTGACGAGAATGGCAATCCCCGGCGGATACATGAGTTCCGGCGCGATCTCCATGTTCTGATAGGCACGGGCCAGCATGGAACCCCAGCTGGCATCGGGCGGCTGAATCCCCAGCCCGAGAAAACTCAGACTGGCTTCCGCCAGAAGAGCGGCGGCAAGCAGCAACGTCACCTGGACGATCACCGGCTGTACGGTATTGGGCAGAACGTGCCGCCAGAGGATATGCGCGGTATGGGCTCCGAAGCACCGCGCGCTGTCGACATAGAGTTCGTTGCGAACCACCAGTGTGCGGGCACGCACGAGGCGCGCGAGCTGGGGCGCGAACACGATGCCAACGGCGATCATCCCGGTCGTGAGACCTATTCCAAGAGCCCCCGTGACGGCAATTGCGAGAACGATGGCGGGAAACGAGAGAAAGCTGTCGATGACACGACTGATGACCTCGTCGATCCAGCCGCCGAGATAGCCCGCAACGAGCCCGGTCGGGACACCTATGAGAACGGCGACCGCGACGGCGAGGAAGCTCGCATAAAGCGAGGCCGCGCCGCCGTGGAGCAAACGACTGAACGTGTCTCTGCCGAGATCGTCGGTACCGAGCCAGTGCTGCCCCGACATCGCGGAGAAGGTCGCGTCGAGATCCTGCTGCGTCGGCGAGTATGGCGCGAGCCAGGGCGCCAGAACCGACAGAAGCATGAGCGCCAGGAGGAACATCAGGCTGAGCGCGCCACGAAGGTCGGCGCAAAGCCAGCGCAAGAAGGCGCGTCCCGGCGCGGGCGGTTCAGCTTGCAGGGCAATATCCGCCATCACGCCACCCTCGGATCCAGAACCTTGTAGAGAATGTCGGTGAGCAGATTGATCGCGACGACAACCAGGACCATGGCGAAGACCACCCCTTGCACCACGGGAAAATCCCGATTGAGGGCGGCATTGACCACGATGCCCCCCATGCCGGGGATCGCGAACACCGCCTCCACGACCACGGTTGCGGCGAGCAGACGATTGAACAGAAGACTGGTGACGGTCAGCAAATTGACGCTGACGTTCTTCAGTCCATGCCGCCACAGGATCGCGGATGGCGTCAGCCCCTTGGCGTGAAGCGTCCGGACGTGCTGCGACGAGAGAATTTCGACAAGCGACGAGCGAAGCTGTCGCGTGACTTCGGCCACGCTCCCGGCGGCCAGCGCCAGGGCCGGCAGGATTGCGTGAGTCAGGGCGCCGCCGACGCTCGTGCCCAGTGGCACGGCTCCCGTCGCCGGCAGCCAGTTCATCTGCAGGGCGAAGAACGACACCAGGAGCATGCCGAGCCAGAAATTCGGCACCGCGACCCCGACCGAGGCGACCGACATGACCAGATTGTCCAGCCAGGTCCCCTGCCGGCTGGCGGCCAGGACTCCGAGGGGGATGCCGACCAGCAAGGCGATCGACATGGCCAGCGCCACGATCAGCAAAGTATTCGGGAAGCAACGCAGGATGGTGTCGAGAACCGCCTCGCCCGACAGCAGCGAGCGCGAGAGGTCGCCCTGCAGGGCCTTCCCGATCCAGCTGGCGTACTGGACGAAAAACGAGCGATCGAGACCGTAGAGCGTGCGGATCTCGGCGATCCGCTCCTCCGTTGCGTTCTCCCCGGCAAGTGTCACGGCAACATCGCCCGGAACCAGCTTGAGCAGCGAAAACACGATGAACGTCGCCAGCACGACGACCGGGATCGTCTGTGCCAGCCGACGAAGGATCGCCATCTGCTTGGGTCGAATGGTCATGCGCGCTCCCCGCAAGGAAGCATCGGCGCCATCGCGTGACGGCGCCGATGCCGGCCGTTACCCGATGTGCATATGTTCGAACTTCGGCTTGCCGAGCAGATCCGGCTTATAGCCCTTGGCGCGCGGCGCGATCGCGTCGAGCTCGTACTGGAAGGCGATCGGCACCACCAGCGCGTTCTCCATGACGAACCGCTGGATCCTGCCGAACACCGCCGCACGCGTGGTCATGTCTTCGTTCTGCCGGCTCTCCTGCAGCATGGCGGTCAGTTGCGCATCCGCCTCGCGGCCGGCGTTGTAATAGGATCCTTCGGCGAACAGGGCGCTGTAGGTCATGCTCGGGTCGGGACGGCCGGTCCAGGCCGACAGCAGCGCGTCGAACCGCTTCTCGCTGCCGAAGAACTGCGCGGTGATCTCCGGCAGCGTGCCACGGGTGAATTTGACGCGGATCCCGACCTCTTTCAGTTGCGCCTGAATCACCTCGCTGCGCTGCACCGAATCCTGGTCGTTGTAGGCGCCCATATGCACTTCCAGGCCGTCCTTGAAGCCAGCCTCCGCCAGCAGCGCGCGCGCTTTCTCCGGATTGTACGGGTAGAGGGTGGAGACCGACTTGTCGTAGGCCCAGTGGGGCTTCGGCAGCGACATGGTCGCGACCTCGCCGAGCCCGCCCATGGCGGCGCGCACGAAGGTCTCGCGGTTGATGGCGAAATTGATCGCCTGCCTGACCTTGAGGTTGGCGAGCGTGCCGCGCGCATAGTTGACGTAGAGCTGGACGCAGTAGAGCGTCGGAGCCGCGACGGTCTGCAGTGTCCGCGAACGCTCGATGACGGGCTTCAGCCGGGCCGGCAGCTGATAGGCCATATCCAGTTGCCCCGCGGACACCGCACGCAAGGCGGTCGCCGCCTCGGGGATGATGCTGAACTCGATGCCGTCGAGGTAAGGCCGGCCGGGACGCCAGTAGGTTTCGTTCCTTGTCACGACGACCTTCTCGTTGTCGGTCCAGCTCACGAATTTCCAGGGACCGGCGCCTACCGGCTTGCGGTTGGTATCCGGCCCCAGGGCCGTGACGCTGGCGGGCGAGGCCATCATGCCGGCGCGGTCCGAGAGGATCGCCGGCAGCGAGGCATCGGCCACCTTGAGCTTCAGCACGAGCTGGTGCGATCCGGTGACCTCCACCGTTTCGATACTAACCAGGTCCGCCTTGATGTTGGAGCGCTCGTTCTGGCGGCCGCGGTCGAGATTGAATTTGACCGCTTCGGCGTCCAGATCGGTGCCGTCATGGAACTTCACGCCCTTCTCGATGTCCAGCACCATCCGGGTCGGCTCGGGGAAAGACCATTTGGCGAGCCCCGGCTTGGGCGCCAGCGTCTCGTAATCCCATTCGACCAGCGTGTCGTACATGGACCAGAGAATGCTGTGATCGAAGCCCGAGCCGCCGGTCGCCGGATCCAGCGACGACGGGTTGGAGGGAACGGCGACCTTGAGGACGCCGCCCTTCTTGATGGCTTCCTGGGCGAAGGCCGGCAGCCCCTGGACCGCCGTGAGCGTCGCCGCGCCGGCGAAGCATAGGATGTCGCGCCGCGACAGTCCGGGATCGCTGGCCTGCCTGTTGTCCGTCATCTGATCCTCCCTCTTGTTGAGCCGCCGAGGCCTATGCCTGTTCGAAATGCGGCGGCCCTTGTGGCGTCGCGTAATGGCAGGCCACGGAGTGGCCCGGCCTGAGTTCGCGCCAGCCCGGAGCGGTTGCCGCGCATTGCTGCTGCGCGGCCGGGCAGCGCGTGCGGAAGCGGCAGCCCGATGGGGGCGCGATCGGGTTCGGGATCTCGCCCTGAAGGGCAATTCGCCGCGCGGGTCGCATCGCGGCCGGAAGCGGCAGCGGCTCGGCCGAGAGCAGCGCCCGCGTATAGGGATGCAGCGGGCGCTCGATCACATCCTCGGCCGGCCCAAGTTCCATGAGCTTGCCGAGATAGGTCACCGCGATGCGATCCGAGATGTGCGATACGACCGAGATGTCGTGCGTGATGAACACGTAGGTGAGATCGAACTCTCGCTGCAGGTCCGCGAACAGGTTGAGGATGTTGCCCCGGACCGAAACGTCGAGGGCGGCGACGACCTCATCGCAGACAATGACCCGCGGGCGCAGCATGAGCACACGGGCGATGTTGACGCGCTGCTTCTGGCCGCCGGAGAGCTGATGCGGATACCGGTCCGCGAATTCGGGCGAGAGCCCGACATGGCCCAGCATCGCCAATCCATCCTGGCGACGGGATCCGGCATTGCCGAGGCCAGCGATCTCCGCGGGCTCGACGATGCTGTCCAGGATCGTCATGCGCGGGTTCAGGGCGGCATTCGGATCCTGGAAAATGATCTGATAGTCACGCCGCTGCATCCGCAGGCTCTTGCCGCGCATGGTCGACAGGTCCGCGCCGTCATGCCGGATGCTGCCCGCAGTCGGCTTGACCAGCGAGACCAACGCCCGGCCAAGCGTGGTCTTGCCTGATCCCGACTCCCCGATGATCCCCAGTGTTTCGCCCTTGTGGACATCGAAATCGATGCCATCGACCGCCTTGACCGTGTGCAGGCCATCGCGAGTCGGGAATTCGATCCGCAGTCCCCTCACCGAAATCACCGGGCCGGCCGCGCCGGCGCCGGTGTCGGGCAAGCCACGAGCGACATTCATTGGGCGACAGCCCCCGAGAGCGCGAGCTCGTTCGACCGGCAGCAGCGCGCCGAATGGCAAGCGCCGACGGGGCTCATTCGCTGGGGCCGCCGGCACTGGGCGGAGGCATGGGAGCAACGCGGCTCGAAGCGGCAACCGGTCGGCATCGCCGCCGGAGATGGAACACGCCCCGGGATGGACGGAAGCCTTGCCCGGCGCGGGCTCAATCCCGGCAGCGAACGGAGCAGGCCGGAGGTGTAGGGATGACGCGGCGCCATCAGCACGTCGTCGACGGGCGCGTCTTCGACCACCTCGCCGGCATACATTGTGAGAACGCGCGTGCAGGTCTCCGCGACAACGCCGAGATCATGGGTGATGAACAGCAGCGCCGTGCCCAGGCGCTCGCTCATATCCTGGAGCAGATCCGTGATCTGGGCCTGCACGGTGACATCGAGCGCCGTCGTCGGTTCATCGGCGATGAGCAGCTTCGGCGCGCAGATGAGCGCCATGGCGATCATGGCGCGCTGGCGCATGCCGCCTGAAAGCTGGTGCGGATAGTCGTCGCAACGGCGCTCGGGAGCGGGAATGCCAACCTGCGCCAGGGCTTCGATCGCGCGCTCGCGCCCTTCCTTGCGAGCAACCGGAAAGTGGGTGCGGTAGGCTTCGCTGATCTGATCGCCAATGGTGAACACAGGGTCCAAGGCGCTCATCGGCTCCTGGAAGATCATCGCGATGTCACGTCCCCGGACATCGCGCATGTCTTTCTCCGTCAGGGACAGAAGGTCCCGCCCCTGAAACAGGATCTGGCCGGAGACCCTGACCTTGGCAAAGCCGTGCAGGCGCAGGACCGATAAACCGGTCATGGTCTTCCCGCAGCCACTTTCCCCAACGATTCCAACCCTCTCCCCCTCGGCCACGGAGAAGCTGACATCACGGATCAGCGCAGGAACATCAGGGGGGCCAATAGCCAGCGAGAGGCCGAGCACTTCGAGCAAGGGGCCCCCCGGCGCCGCTTGATGAGAGACGGCCGCCCCGGCGGGACACTGACGGGCGCCCAGCACATTGTCCGTCATCGGGCACCGCGCCGCGGCGGCCGAAGCGCCGCTGACCGGTCGCCGCTGATGGGACCAAAAATTCTCCGCGAGACGGCGTCGTCAGGACACCTCCCCGCCGACCTGCAGCACGACGCCACGATCGCCTCTCCCAAAACGCCAGTCTTATTTTGACCAACTGGTTTATACCGTACCGTATGAAAGCGCCCAACCGCTGTCAAGTCGATGTCTGGGAGCAGGTCATGGAAGACGGAGCACCGCCCGGGGCATGGCGGGCGCGCACCAGTCCGGCGCCGCGGCATCAGAGCAAGCGGCGTTCTCCGGGCTCATCGCGTCATGGATGCCCTTCGGGATTTAGGCGTCGCGGCGCGCCAGGCCGGGGCCGCTCGGCAAGCCTGTCGATGGTTGGCGAAATGTCGTCGCCATCACAGGGAAAGCGCCGCGCCATCAGCAAATGCGTTTGCGTGGAGTTCCATGATCTGCCTCCATCGCGTTGATGACGCGGCCGAAGGCAGGAGGACGCTCGCGGGCGGAGCCACGATCTCCCACACGATCCCCCCGCAAGCGCCGCGGTGCGAGCCGATCAGTGCCCGTGGCCGAGGCCCCGGCGCGGCGCCGTCTGCTGGAGATGGGCGACCCGTTCGCGCAGGCTCATCAGGTGCTCGCGCATGGCGCCCGCCGCCGCCTCCCCGTCGCGCGCCCGGATCGCCGACAGCACGCCGCGGTGCTGTCGATCGGAGGCGGTTGTGTCGAGCGTCTGCCACAGGTGCAGATACCAGGACCGGGTCGAGCGCTCATGCAGCACCTTGGCGAAATCGCCGAGCACATGGTTGCGGGACATCTCGCTGATCTTGACGTGGAAGGCGCGGTCGCATTCGACGAAGGCATCGATGGCACCGCCGCCATGCTGGCCGCTGGAATGATGGTCGAGGATCGCCTCGAGCGCCGCGACATCGAGATCTTCGGCCTTCTCGGCGGCCTTGCGCGCGATCTCGGTCTCCACCACCAGGCGCGCGTCGAGGATTTCGATGATCTGGCCGATCGAATCCGGCTGGATGATCACACCCTTGCGCGGCACGATGTCGACGAGACCCTCGACCTGCAGCCGCTGCAGCGCCTGGTGCACCGGCGTCCGGCCGAGATTGAGCAATTCGCAGATCGCCTGCTCGTTCAGATATTGCCCGGGCAGGAAGTAGAGCGTGATGACCTTTTCCTTGATCGCTTCATAGGCCTGTTCGGTGAGCGAGGCGGCGGCCGGGCGCGCGCGTACCGTCCTGCCCGGCGCCTTCGTCGCGCCGGCCTTGCTCTCGCCGGCCCTGGTGCCGCTGCTCCTGGTGGTTTTTCTGGCCATGATCCCGAGGCTGTCGCGCGGCCCGCCCCCTTGGCGGAGATCCGATAAGGCTCGGTTCTATCAGACCTTATTGCCGCTGGTCGAGGATCAAGCGGGGATGTGGAGATCGGCTCGTCCACCTCAGCGCAGCGCGCCGAACGGCACCGACAAGAGCCGTACCAGATCGACCTGCCGGTGCGTTCCGGTCTTCGACATCAAGGCCTTCACATGCGAGCGGATCGTCTCACGCGACAGGTTCGTGGCGGTCGCCAGACCTCCCACGGTCTCGCCGGCGAGCAAGGCGGTCGCGACCCGCGCTTCGGCCGGCGTGAGGTCGAACAGCCCCTCGATCAGGGCCGCGCTCGCCTGCCCCTTCAGCGACACGGGAACCATGACCAGCAGCCAGTCGAGGCCGGAAAAGACATCATGGCCGGCACCGCTGACCGGCACGAGATGAGCGATGAAGGGCGGCCGGCTTTCGTTCCCGGCGATGGGGAACGATGCGCCGGCGCGGGTCCGCGCATCGCGAAACGGTGCATGCAGCGCCGTTTCCAACAGGCCATCGGCCTTGTCCTGAGCCAATTGGACCCGCGCGCGGCGGTCCAGGACGACGTCGGGAACCAGATGCTGGAACTGGGTATTGGCGACCCGCAGCGCGCCGGTGGTCGTCAGTGCGGCCGCAGGCAGGCCGAGCGCATCCAGCGCCTGAACGGCAGCGCGCGCCTGTTGCAGCTTGAGCTGCCCCGAGATGAAGGCCGACCGGGCGAGATGAGGCCTGATGTCGGTCAACTGGTCCACCGCCGCCCGCGAAACCGGTCCCATTTCATAGGCGCGGTGGATCGACACGATGATCTGGATGTCGAATGGGCCCGATATCAGCGTACCGGTGCCCCAGGACATGCCCTGGGGGCGGAGGAACTCGAGATAATAGGGATCCTGCTCGATCTCCTCGCGCGTGAAGATGTCGAGATCATTGGTGAAGCGCGGCTCGCGGCGGGCCAGTGTGCGTGCACCTTGCGGATTGCGCGCCATCCAGCCGTCCTCGACGAAGACACGCAGCGGCTCCTGGATCGCCTGATTGCCGATCGCGCCAGTGACATTGGCGCCGTCGGTGGTGAACAGGAGCGCGGGGCCGCAGCCGGCAAGCGCGGCAAGCTCGTCAAGCACGCCAGGCCAGAGTTCAGGCAGCGCGGCGGCCTCGTAGATCCGCTCCAGCAGCAGCTCGCTCATCTCGCTTTGCCCATCCGCCGCCTCGCCTGTCCCGCAGCCGACCGGCGACGTGTGTTATCCAACGGACAGCTTTCTCCGGGTCCGATCAATAGCCGGCTTGGCCCATGCCGGCGATGTCAATTGACATGGCTCGCCATGTCTCTCCGGCGCGAATTATCTTTATTTCAGAGCCATATGACGCCCGGAAAATTCGGCGACATGATAGCGCATCGCGACGCGCCGGCCATCCGTCGCTCATCGTGAGGCCGGCGGCCGCGTGATCCTCGATCCGGCCGAGCCGCTGAGCATTGCCTGGAACAGCGGCGACGCCAGCCCTTGGCGACGGTGATCGCCGGGTCAAAAATGCTCGAAGCGGCCGGAACCGAGCGACAATGGCTGCCCGGCCGCATCGACGATGACGCCCCCCTCGCCTTGCTCGACCTTGCCGATCACCGCGACCGGGATGCCGGCAGCCCGTGCGGCGGCCTCGAATGCCGCGAAATCTCCGGGCGGGATCGTTGCCAGGATCTCGTAGTCGTCACCGCCGGTCAGCATCGTCGTCACCAGCGCGGCGTCGCGTTCGAGCGCGGCTCTTGCCGCTTCGGAAACCGGAATATCCGCCAGCCGAGCCCGGCCTGCGACGCCGGAGACCTTCAGCAATTTGGCGAGATCGCCGGCAAGCCCGTCGGAAATGTCCATCGCGGCCGAAGCATGGGCGGCAACAGCCTCGGCGAGCCCGGTTCGCGGCTCCGGCAGCAAATAGCGGCCGGCCAGCACCCGGCGGTGGTCCGGCGCCAGCAGTTTCAGCCAGTCGGGCGCCGAACCCGGCTCCCGCTCGGCGAGACGCGCCCTGAGCCCGAGCGCACCGTCGCCGATCGTGCCGCTCACCACGATCAGATCGCCCGGTTGCGCACCGTTGCGGCGCACGGTCCGGGACGCCCGGCCGAAGGCCGATACCGACAGCGTCAGCGGCCCCGGCATCTTGACGGTGTCGCCGCCGTAGAGCGGGCAGCCGAAGGTCGCGATATCAAGCGCCAGCCCAGCCGAGAAGTCCGCCAGGAAATCCTCGGTCCAATCCGGCGGCAGGCCGAGCCCGAGCAGGAAGCCGACCGGCCGGGCCCCCTTGGCGGCGAGATCCGACAGGTTCACCCGCAAGGCCTTCCGCGCCACCATGCCCGGCGGATCGTCGGCGAAGAAGTGAACGCCGGCGATCAGCATGTCCTTGGTGACGACGAGATCGCCCGCCCCCTCCGGCAGCACGGCCGCGTCATCGGTCAGGCCATCGGCACCCGGCGCGGTCGCCAGCGGTGCGAGATAGCGAGCGATGAGCTGGTCTTCGGAGGGACGGCTCATGACGGGTGAATCCGGAGGGCGAATGGCGAATGGCGAATGGCGAATGGAGGACGGCGAATGGAGGATGAATCGCGACCGCGCCGCGCGCAAGCCTCGCCCGCTTGCGGGAGAGGGTGGCGCCGTCAGGCGCCGGGTGAGGGTTTGAAGAGGGCCGGCCCATCAATGCGAGCGAGAATGCGCGGTACGGGGCCAACGCAACCACCCTCACCTGGCCACTGCCGTGGCCACCCTCTCCCGCGAAGGCGCGGGCGAGGGTCTACGCGCTGCAATGTCTCGGCGAATACTGGCCGGCTGCGCGGCGAACCCCATTCGCCACTCGCTATTCGCCACTCGCACCTCAGCCCTGCGGCGCCTCGCCCATTTCGGCGGGGCGCATGCGCTTGGCGATGCGGTCGAGCACGGCATTGGCCATGCCGACCTCTTCACGGTCGACGAAGGCATCGGCGACATCGACATATTCGGCGATGATGACCTTGGCCGGAATGTCCGGGCGCTCGAACAGCTCGTAGCAGCCGGCGCGCAGCACGGCGCGCAGCACCGCCTCGATCCGCTTCAGCGGCCAGCCGTCGGCAAGGATCGTGTCGACCGCCACGTCGATGCGCTGCTGCTCGCGGACGACCCCCTGGATGATGTCACGGAAGAACTGGTGGTCGGCCGGCAGATAGGTCTCGCCCTCGACCTCGCGGCCCATCCAGAACACCTGGAAGGCGCCGATCACCTCGTTGATGTCGGTATGGGCGACATCCATCTGGTAAAGCGCCTGGACGGCGGCGAGCCTCGCCGTGCCGCGCTTGTTGGCCTGCTTGACCGGGGTGGTCATCGGCGGGTCTCCGCCAGGCGTTTCAGCCGGATCATGGCGAGGCAGGCTTCCGCCGCGCCGCCGCCCTTGTCCATCTCGGAGCGGCGCGCGCGCGCCCAGGCCTGGGCATCGTTCTCGACGGTGAGAATGCCGTTGCCGAGCGGCAGCTTGCGGGTCACCGCCAGATCCATCAGCGCCCGCGAACTCTCGATCGAGACGATCTCGTAATGGGTGGTCTCGCCGCGAATGACCGTGCCGAGCGCCACCGCCCCGTCGAACGGCATGCCGCTGGCGGCCGCGCCATCGACCAGCATGGCGATCGCCGCCGGGATCTCCAGCGCGCCGGGCACGGTGTGAACCTCGCAGGTCGCTCCTGCTGCCGCGATCGCCGTCTTTGCGCCATCGAGCAGCGCATCGGCGAGATCGTCGTAGAAGCGGGCCTCGACCACAAGCACCCGGGCATGGGTCTTGATCGTCTCGGCGGGCGCGGAGCGCGGGGCGGCCATGGCGGATCCTTTGAAATTCGGAGGCGCTTAGTACCCCTCGGCCTTCGCCTCCGCAAGGCGCGCGGAGTAACGGGCCATCATGTCGACTTCGAGATTGACCCGGTCGCCGGCCTTGGCAGCGCCCCAGGTGGTCACCGACAGGGTATGCGGGATCAAGGTGACGGTGAAGGTGTCGTCCTTGACGCCATTGACCGTCAGCGACGTGCCGTCGAGCCCGACCGAGCCTTTTTCGGCGATGAACTTGGCGAGCGCCCGCGGGGCCCGGAAGACGAACCAGGCGGTGCCGTCCTTGTCCTCGCGCGAGACGATCTCGGCGACGCCGTCGACATGGCCGGTGACGATATGGCCGCCGAGCTCGTCGCCGATGCGCAGCGAGCGCTCCAGATTGACCTTGGTGCCCGGCTGCCAGGAGCCGATCGTGGTGCGCGCCAGCGTCTCGCCCGAGGCGTCGACGGTAATCAGCGTGTGGTTGGAGCCGGACTTGAGCGAGGTGACGGTCAGGCAGACGCCCATATGGCAGACCGAGGCGCCGAGCGGGATGGTTTCGGCCGGATAGGCGCAGGCCACCGTCAGATGACGGGCCGAGCCCTCGTCCTGGACGGCGACGACTTCGCCCACGTCGGTAATGATGCCGGTGAACATGGGCTCTCCTAGCGATAGCTCTCGATGATGTCTTGGCCGGACGGCCGGGCTTCCGCAAGGCGGAAGCGGCCGGGCATGGCTTCGGTGAACGCTGGAACGCCCGATCCGAGCACCAGCGGCGCGCGGATGAGCGTGATCTCGTCAGCGAGATCGGTGTCGACAAGCGCTTTCGCAAGGGTCGGGCCGCCCTCGGCGAGCACCCGGGTGATGCCGCGGGTGGCGATCAGCCGCAGTGCCTCGCTGAGATCGAGCACGCCGCCGGGGGTGCGGCCGACACGCATGACCTCGGCGCCGGCCGCCCTCAGCCAGCGCTCGGCCTCGGGCGCGGCATCGACGGCGCCGATGATCCAGGTCGGCACCTCGCGGGCGGTGGCCACCACCCTGGCATCGACGGGGGTGCGCAGGCGCGGATCCATGATCACGCGGATCGGCGAACGGTCGGCCATGCCGGGCAGCCGGCAGGTGAGCATCGGATCGTCCGCCAGCACCGTGCCGATGCCGACCATGATGGCATCGGCCATGGCGCGCATGACATGCACGGCCTCGCTCGCCCGCGGGCCGGAGATCTGCGCCGGCTGACCGCCCTCGCCCGCGACGAAACCATCTGACGTCAGCGCCATCTTGAGCTGAACGAAGGGCCGGCCGAGCCGGATCCGGGTGAAATGGCCGCGATGGTCGAGCGCCGCCTCGGCCTCGCCGAGCCCGGTCTCGACCGCGATGCCATAGGCGCGCAGCATGTTGAAACCCCGGCCATGGACACGCGGATCCGGATCGCCGATCGCGCAGACGACCCTGACGATGCCGGCGCGCGCCAGGGCATCCGAACAGGGCGCGGTGCGGCCGTAATGGGAACAGGGCTCGAGCGTGACATAAGCGGTCGCGCCGCGCGCCGCCGCGCCGGCATGGGCAATTGCGGTGGTCTCGCCATGCGGCCTGCCGCCGGCCCGGGTGGCGCCGCGACCGACGACGACGCCGTCCTTCGCCAGGACGCAGCCCACCGCCGGATTGGGGAATGTCAGCCCCAGCTGGCGCCGGCCAAGCCGCAGGGCATGGTCCATGAAGGCGTGGTCGGCGGCCGAGAATGTCGGATCATTCATGGCTATGCGTTCTTGGCGGGCATTTCCGGCGTCGCATTTGCGCCGGCCTAGAGCCGTTTCGGCACGACGGGCGGTTCTTCGTCCTCGGCCATCTCACCGATCAACTGTTCGAAGTCCTTCGGTTCGCGGAAATTGCGATAGACCGAGGCGAAACGCACATAGGCGACGTCATCGAGCGCCTTCAGCGCCTCCATGACGATACGGCCGATATTCTCGGCGGGTATCTCGCTTTCGCCCGAGGCTTCCAGCTGCCGGACGATGCCGGAGACCAGGCGCTCGACCCGGTCGGGATCGACCGGCCGCTTTCTCAGCGCGATCTGGATCGAGCGCATCAGCTTGTCGCGGTCGAACGGCACGCGCTTGTTGTTGCGCTTGACCACGGTGAGCTCGCGCAATTGCACGCGCTCGAAGGTGGTGAAGCGGCCGTTGCATTCCGTGCAGACACGCCGGCGCCGGATCGCCGAGCCGTCCTCGGTCGGACGCGAGTCCTTCACCTGAGTATCGGCGAAACCGCAAAAGGGACAGCGCACGGCTCGCCCCGCTGATCAGGAATAAATCGGGAAGCGCGCGGTGAGATCCTTCACCTTGTCGCGTACGGCGGCTTCGACGGAGGCGTTGCCCTCTTCCGAATTCGCCTTGGAAAGACCGTCCAGCGTCTCGACGATGAGATCGCCGATGCGCTTGAACTCGGCGACGCCGAAGCCGCGGGTGGTGCCGGCCGGCGTGCCCAGGCGGACGCCCGAGGTGACGAAAGGCTTCTGCGGATCGAACGGAATGCCGTTCTTGTTGCAGGTGATATAGGCGCGGCCGAGCGCGGCCTCGGAGGCCTTGCCGGTCAGGTTCTTCGGGCGGAGATCGACCAGCATCAGGTGGTTGTCGGTGCCGTCGGTGACCAAGTCGTAGCCGGCCGCCTTCAGCGTTTCGGCCAGCGCCTTGGCATTGGCGACCACGGCATGGGCATAGGTCTTGAAGTCGGGCCGCAGGGCCTCGGCGAAGGCCACCGCCTTGGCGGCGATGACATGCATCAAGGGACCGCCCTGGATGCCCGGGAAGATCGCCGAATTGATCTTCTTGGCGATCGCCTCGTCGTCGGTGAGGATCAGGCCGCCGCGCGGGCCGCGCAGGGTCTTGTGGGTGGTGGTGGTCACCACATGGGCATGCGGGAACGGAGAGGGATGGGCGCCACCGGCGACCAGGCCGGCGAAATGCGCCATGTCGACGAACAGGTAGGCACCGACCTCGTCGGCAATCGCACGGAACCGGGCGAAGTCCCAGAAGCGGGCATAGGCCGAGCCGCCGGCGATGATGATCTTGGGCCTGGCCTCACGCGCGATCCGGGCGACCTCGTCCATGTCGATGCGCTGGTCGTCCTGGCGCACGGTATAGGGCGCGACCTTGAACCACTTGCCGGAGACATTGACCGGCGAACCATGGGTGAGATGGCCGCCGGCGGCCAGATCCAGACCCATGAAGGTCTCGCCCGGCTGCATCAGCGCCATGAACACGGCCTGGTTGGCCTGGCTGCCGGAGTTCGGCTGGACATTGGCGAATTTGCAGCCGAACAGGCGGGTCGCCCGCTCGATGGCGACCTCCTCGGCGATGTCGACGAACTGGCAGCCGCCGTAGTAGCGCTTGCCCGGATAGCCCTCGGCATATTTGTTGGTCATCACCGAGCCCTGCGCCTCCATGACGGCGCGCGAGACGATGTTTTCCGAAGCGATCAGCTCGATCTCATGCTGCTGGCGACCGAGTTCTTTTTGAATGGCATCGAAAATGACCGGATCGGAATCGGCGAGCGACGCCGAAAAGAAACCATCAAAGGGCTGATAAGACCGAGAGGTCGAGGCTGACATCGGGCTGTCTCCATCGGATCGCGGCGCATCGCGACGCTGTTTCATGAGCTGCGTTGCCGGTAGCACGGAAGGTTGGTTGAGTCCAAGCCGGACGCGTGGCTGTCCAAGCCGAGTGAACGCCATTGGACCACGAGCGGCCAGATGGCAGCGCCGCGCCTTGAGCGACGTCCGCTTGACGTGTGAAAGCCTTGGGAGCAATGCAAAGGTCTGCGATGCATCGGGCCGAGCGGCGGGACGTCCCTGCCGCGCTCGTACCGATAAGTGCAGCGGGCTATGCGCCCTTTTCCGCCGATACCGAATCTTCATGGGCACCACGCTGATCACGACCATTGGAACTCCGCCAACGATGCTTTTCGTTGCTCATCCTGGACACGAGCTGCGCATTCATGGCTGGCTGCACAAGGCAAGACCCGTACTGTCGATCCTGACCGCCGGGTCGCGATCAACCGGGAACCCGGAACGGATCGAGGCCACCGTAGCCTCGACGACCCGGGATGGCCTGTACCTGGATGCACTGGGTGGCCAGGTCCTTGATCGGGATTTTTACCGACTCGTCGAAGCCGGCGACGTCGCACCTTTCCATACCTGGGTCGATCAACTCGCAAGCCAGTTGACGCATCGGCAAGTGCGCCGGCTCGTCATCGACGGCTACCAGCTCTATTCCATCACGCACGATATCGCCCATGTCATCGGTCGCGTGGCTGCTGCCGAAGCTTCGAAAGCGCTGGGCTGGACCATCGAAGTACTACATTACCCCGTCGTCCCCCTTGAACTCGGCGGTGCGATCGACTTCGGACAACCAAGCTTTGCAGTGGCCCTCTCCGAAGCGGAGTTCCAAACGAAGCTCGCGGCGATCGAGGCCTATCCCGATATCAAGGCCGAGTTCGACGAAGTCGTCAGAATCGAAGGCCTGAACGCCTCACGGACGGAGACCTTCTTTCGTCCGCCACCGATCAGCGTCTTGGTCAGGAGCCCACAATCCAAGCCAGTCTATGAACATTTCGGCGAATTGCGAGTCGCCAAAAAGCTCTACGAGGTCGTCTTGCGCTGGCACCATGTCGAAGCAATCCTTCGGCCGCTTCAGGATCGCCTGAACGACTCGGGCAATCGCTAGGTCGCGGCCCCGATGCGCATTCTGATCACCAATATCCGGATGGCGATGCGCAGCGGAACCGAGATCGTCGTCCGCGACCTGGCACTTCGCCTGTCCGAGCGCGGCCATCAGCCGATGCTTTACACGCCCGATATCGGCGCCCTGGCAGGCGAGTTGATCGCTGCGGGAATTCCTGTGCTCGACGATCTCGGACGCGTCGAGCAGGAACCGGACATCATACACGGCCACCACACCATCCCTGCGGCAGAGGCCATCATGGCCTTCCCGCGCCGGCCTGCGATCTGGCTATGTCACGATGCAACAGCCTGGTTCGACGCAGCACCGCGCTTTGCCCAGGTCAGACGCTATTTCGCCGTGGACGAAACCTGTCGGGAACGGCTGGTCGCTGGCGACGGCCTGGCGCGGGAAGCGGTCGGGATCCTGCCGAATGCCGTCGATCTGCGGCGTATTCCACCTCGCACGCAACCTTTGCCGTCAGCACCGCGTCGGGCCGTTTCGCTGGTCAAGCACTCCGCCCCTATCGCCCTGATCCGTGAGGCGTGCCTGCGTCTCGGCTTGGCCATGGAAGCCCATGGTCAGGGGGTTGGCCAGGAAACGTCTGAGGTGGAGGACCTCTGCGCCAAGGCCGATCTCGTCTTTGCAACGGCGCGCACGGCCCTGGAGGCCATGGCGACGGGCGCGGCCGTCATCCTGGTCGATGGCCGCGGTTTCGGCGGTCTCGTCACGTCGGCCAATTTCGACCTGTTCCGCCGGCTGAACTTCGGCCTCGGCGTGTTGCGGGCGGAGGTGTCGGTCGAGGCGCTGGTTCAGTCCATCGGCTCCTATGACCCGGTCGACGCGGCACGAGTCGGCGCGCGCGTTCGCGCCGAGGCCGACCTCGACAAGGCTGTCGATCGTCTGGAGCAGATCTATGCGGAGGTTATCCAGGCGCATCAGGCCAAGGGCAGTTTCGACGCGGAGCGCATGCGTCAGGAGGTCGTCGCCTTCAACAAACGATGGCTACCGAGCCTGCGTGCGCCGCAGCATCCCTGGATGGACGAATGTGCCGGCCTGATCGAAGAACGGGACATCCTGGAACGCAGGCTGGCCGAATTGGCGAACGACAGAATGAGTGCCGATGGCGACCAGGATGACGTCATGAGGGAGCGCGATCAGGCCCGACTGGAACGCGACGAGGCGCTGCGCCAGACCGCTGATCTGCAGCGATCCCGCGCGCTGCGAGCCGCGCGCTTCATCCGCCGATTTCTGCCGAGACGCTGAGAGCGCCTTTGGCCGCGGCCGAGGAACCGTGCCGGCCGCGCCCTCTCCAGCCGAACCGCCTCCCGCCCGCGACGTCGTTCAAGACACTCCCTGCGCCAGCCGCCATTCGAGCTTGCGCAAGGCCAGCCGCTCCAGATCACGCTGGCTGGCGGTCGCGGGCCCCATGACAATGACCTCGACACCGGTCTCGGCGCAGACCGCGGCCACCCGCACCACCTGGCCGACCGGCGTGAATTCGAAATAGACCTCGCGCGGGCTCGATTCGGGCATGGCGCAAGCTTGCCACAGGCGGGGTGCCGACGGCACCGCCCGTCGCGGCCCGGCCGCCGAAAAAGGGAGCCCGGCACATTGGCCGGGCTTGGAGGCACTTTGGAAGAGGCTGATTTACTGCTGCGCCTGCGGCTGCTGGCCGAGTGCGACCTGCGCGCCGGCACCATCGCGCTGATAGATGTCATCGCGGAACTGGACCATGCCGTCCGGGTCTGCCCAGGCGGTGATGTAGACCCAATAGACCGGCACCGGCTGAAGCGGACGGGCGTCGATGCGATCGACGGTGCGGAAGATGCGATCGATTTCCGAGCGGGTCCACTGGGTGCCCTGCAGGATCCAGGCGATCAGCTCACGGACGTTCTGGATACGCGCGCAACCCGACGAGTGAAAGCGCTGGTCTTCGCCGAACAGGCCCTTGGAGGGCGTGTCGTGCATATAGACGGCATGGGCGTTCGGAATGTTGATGCGCACATTGCCCATCGAATTGCCCTCGAACGGGTCCTGGCGGAAGCGATAGTTCATCGCGTCCATCGAGTTCCAGTTGATCGAGGTCGACGCCACTTCCTGGCCCTGGCCATTGAAGATGCGGATGCGGTTCTTGGTCAGGTAATCCGGCTCGGCCTGCATTTTCGGGATCAGGTCCTTGCGGATGATCGAAGCCGGCACCGTCCAGTAGGGATTGAAATTGATATCGGCGACGCGGGTCGAAATGACCGGCGACTGGCGGTCGGCCTTACCGACCACGGCGACATGGCGCGACACGACCGCACCATTCTCGACCGCTTCGGCCTGGGCGGCCGGAATGTTCAGGACGATATAGCGATTGCCGAGGAAACCCGAATAGGCGCGCACGCGGACCAGATTGGTCTCGAGCTGGCGCAGCCGCATCTCGGCCGGAACGTTCAGGGCCGCAAAAGTCGATTCACGCACCTGGCCGTCGGGCGAGATGCCGTGACGGACCTGGAAGCGCTTCACCGCCGTGTCGACGAAACTGTCGAACACGTCGGAGCGGCCGACATTGCCGTCGAGGTCGCCGGTCGCCATCAAACGGTCGCGCAGAAGCACCACGGCCGGACGGCGCGTGCCGATGCGCAGCCGCTCGCCGGTCGGGATGGGCCGCCAGCCACCACGCGAAACGATGTTCTGATACTGGCCGATCGCCTGTTCCAGCCCCTGCACGGTGTGCGGCCCCAGAACCGGGAAGGTGTTGCGGGTGGACCGCGAACGCGAGCCCGCATCGAAGCTGTCGCCCCACTCGGCCGTGCTGGCACCACCACGCACACCCTGCGCCAGGGCCCAGCTGTTGCCCGCGGCCAATGCGCCGATCGAGACCATCGAGCCCAGCACCAGGCGACGGCTGACCATCTCGGATCCAGGGACAGAGGATTTGTTTCGCGACACGCAGGGCTCTCCGGCTGTTCGGCTGGGGCTCTCGACCCGCCGTCGGCTTGGAATGAACACCATGTTCGTTAAGGAAAACGATATGGCGACCTTAAGGCAGCTAGTAGTGCAACCATTGTGACCAACTCAAGGCGAGCAGAGCAAAGCTGCCCCGCAAAGCCGCGGGAACAGGCAAGACTGTCGCCATTCGGCCACGCCGAAACCGCTCCGTGGCGCGCCCCCGAATGGCGCAGCCGCAGGCGACAGGCGTTCGAACCACTTGCCGCCCGCGGCCGGCTCGGCCGGGGTGGTGGGCGCGGTCAGCCGCATCGCGACCGGCCGTCGCGCGAAAACCGAGGCGAATGCGCGCAGCGGCAAGGCTTTCCGGCCAGCAAGCGTTAGCCTTCTTCGGCGGTGGCAGTTGCGCTGTCCATGGATCCCTGGTGGAAATGCCGGCTCGAAGCGCAAGCCAGCCACGACGAAGCAAAGCCGCCCATCATGCGTTGGCTCTCCGTCCCTTGACCGGAGGATCCAGTGCGGCAGTTTACCTTTGATGTGATGGACGGCCCGGCCGTCGAATTCAGCGAGACGCGAGCCTTTCCGGATATCGCCGCCGCCCGGATCTATGCGGAGCAGCTCGCACGCGGCGCTCATGCGATGCGGCGCGACGTCGAAGGCTGGCGGATCGAACTCTGCGACGCGGACGACAGGATCGTCGATACCCTGCAGGTGATGGACTATTGTTTGCCCAACCGCCCTTCCCGCCTCTCGGCCGGCGGACGCATCGTGTCGGGCCAAGGCCGGAGAGCCCAAGACCGGAAAGGCCAGGACCGGACCGACCAACATCGGGCGCGAGAGACCCAAGGACGCATCGCCTGAGCCGAACGAGGCCATAGCGGGCGCCCCCGGCGAGGGGGAGCGGCGAACCTCGGCGCGCGCGCCATTCCGCCCATGGGGGCCATCGAGACCGGACAGGTTTTTCACCCGAACGGCAAAAGGCCCGGCTCTTCAGCCGGGCCTTTTCGCATTGCGTCAACAGGGATCAGTCGCCGGGGCGATCGCCGTCACCGTCGAACCAGAGGCCGGTCCCGACGATGGAGAAAGCGTTTTCGGCGAGCATCACGACCAACGCGATGCCGGCGAGAGCCACGGGCCAATCAGGCAGAACAGACATCATGGTGAGGCGCCTCGCTCAGAGCCGATAGAGGATCTGGTCGGTCCAGAAGCGCTCGAGCCGCAGCAGCGCCTTGTTCAATCCCTTGAAATCGTCGAGCGAAATGCCGCCGACCTGTTCGACGGTGCGCACATGCTTGGCATAGAGCGCGCCGACGACATCGGCGACCTCGTGGCCCTTGTCGGTCAGGCTGATGCGGACCGACCGGCGGTCGATGCGCGAGCGCTGATGCGACAGGTAGCCCATCTCCACCAGCTTCTTCAGATTGTAGGAGACGTTGGAGCCGAGATAGTAGCCCTTGGTGCGCAATTCGCCGGCGGTCAGTTCGCGATCGCCGATATTGAACAGCAGCAGCGCCTGCACCGCGTTGATGTCGGAACGGTTGCGCCGGTCGAACTCGTCCTTGATCACGTCGAGCAAGCGGCGATGCAGCCGCTCGATCAGGGTCAGCGCCTCCAGATAGGCCGGGCTGATCGCCTCGAAGCGCTCCTGGCGCTCCGGCGAGATCGGGGGAGCCGCGATGTCGCGGGTCTTGGCAGCCGTAGTCATGTGACGCCTCTTGTCCTGTTGCGGGTGCCGGAGCGTTTTTGCCCTCGGCCGGGCGGCCCTGTTTTCCGCCCGTTGTCGACACCCAAGCTAGACCCGCGAGTTTTAAGAGCCGCCAAAAAAACAAGATGAAGACGGTTTAACCCTCTCAGGCTGAACAAGATCTTGAATTGATCTTTTGAAAATCTCTTGTTGTCTCTTCATAAACCTCATGCAATCGCAGCAAGGAACGATTCACGATCCGAACCGTGGTCTTGCGGGGCTTGGGCCGAATTGGGTCGGAAAGTGCATGGACGACGGCAAGAGACCATCAACCATCGGCCCCGGGGAGAAAGGTTCAATCGTCGCTCCGACGTTTATACTTCCTTGAGCATCCCCCAAGGGGAGCATTTTAGCGAACAGCTTCCCGTGGGGAAGATGGGTATCGGAAAAAGCCGCAGGGACAGGCGGTATCGGGATGAGGGAATGGCGAATGGGGGATGAAGCGAAACGCTCCGTGCGCGTAAACCCTGGTCCGCGTCTTCGCGGGAGAGGATAGCGCCACATAGCGAGACGCGAACGCGTCTCTCGCTCGCGTCTCGCTATGTGGCGCCGGGTGAGTGTTTGAAGCGGACCGGGCCTTCAATTCCAGGCGGGAATGCTCGGCACGAGCGGACGCAACCGCCCTTGTACCCGGGCCGCTGCCGCGGCCACCGTCTCCCACGAAGGCACGGGACAGGGTTCACGCAGCCTGTCCGGCGGGCCACGCGCTCCCTATTCGCCATTCGCTACGCGCAATTCGCCTCGTTCACTTGCCGCGCAAGAACCGCACGATGCCGGAAAAGTCGGTGGCGCCGTCACCCTGGGCGGCGAACAGGCCGTAGAGCGCGGTCGCCTCGGCGCCGAGCGGGGTCACCGCGTTGGCCGAGCGCGCGGCATCCTGAGCGAGCTTCAGGTCCTTCAGCATCATCGCCGCGGTAAAGCCCGGCTGGTAATCGCGATTGGCCGGGCTGGTCGGCACCGGGCCGGGCACCGGACAATAGCTGGTGAGCGACCAGGACTGGCCGGACGACTTGGACGCGATGTCGAACAGCTTCTGGGCGTCGAGGCCGAGCTTCTCGGCCAGCACGAAGGCTTCCGAGGTGGCGATCATGGTGATGCCGAGGATCATGTTGTTGCAGATCTTGGCGGCCTGGCCATTGCCGGGGCCGCCGGCGTGAACAATGGTCTTGCCCATCGCCTCGAGCAGCGGTTTCGCCCGCGCGAAAGTGTCGTCCTCGCCGCCGCACATGAAGGTGAGCGTGCCGCCGGCCGCGCCGCCGACACCACCGGAGACCGGCCCGTCGAGCATGGCGAAGCCCTTTTCGGCCGCCGCCTTGGCGACGGCGCGCGCCGTATCGACGTCGATGGTCGAGGAATCGATCAGCAGCGCGCCGGCCTTGGCCTTGGCGATGATGCCCTGGGGACCGAGATAGAGCGCGCTCACCTCGCGCCCCGAGGGCAGCATGGTGACCACCACGTCGGCGCCGGAGACCGCGTCGGCGATCGAAGCCGCCCGTTCACCGCCGGCCTCGACATGGCGGGCGATGGCGGCCTCGGTGACGTCGACGCCGACGACCTTGTGGCCGGCCTTGACGAGATTGGCGGCCATCGGCCCACCCATGTTGCCGAGACCGATAAACGCGATCGTGCTCATGATTTCCTCCAGTGCGATTCTTGCAGTGCGGTTCTTGCGAAGGCCTCAGTCGCCGGTTCCCTGGTCGATCTGGCGGGCGGCCATGGTTGCGGCAATGACGTAGAAGACGATCAGCGCGATATCGACGAGCGAGGCGACCAAGGGGCGACCGGCGGTCTGCACCCAGCCCTGGATGCCGATCGGCGCCGAAACATCGATCGCCAGCGCCACCAGGGCGGTGATGATCCAGACCACGCCGCCCCAGGCGGCGGTGAGCCAGAGGCCGACGCCGGCGACCAGCTGGATCACGGCGAAGAAGATGGTGGCGGTCTGCAGGCCCGGAGCCAACTCTTCGAAATCGACGCCGTCAAGGGTCTGGAAGCCGCAGATCACCGCCCATTGCGACAGGCCGCGGCCGAGCGCCAGCAGGGCCAGGGCGCGCAGGAACCAGGTGAGGATGCGGACCCAGTCCAGCCGCGCCTCGACATGGGCCTGGATCGGCGCGTCGCCGCTGAGCCGCGGCTTGGTGGTGCTCACGACGACGATCCCGCCGGCGGTACGAGTTCGCCCGACACCAGCGGCGCGAAATGGGCCTGGACCATGGCCTCCGTCACCGCCTCGAGGCTTTCCGGCTGCCAGCGTGGCCGGTTGTCCTTGTCGATGATGACGGCGCGCACGCCTTCGTAGAAATCATGGCCGCGGCAGACCCGCGAGACGATGCGGAACTCGGTGATCATGGCCGCCTCGAAGCTCATGGTCCTGCCGGCCCGCACTTGCGCCAAAGCGATCTTCAGCGAGGTCGGCGACTTCTGGCGGATGGTCGCGGCCGTCTCGGCCGCCCAGGACGGCTTCGGCGTGCCGTCGCCGGCCGATGCCTCGTGCGCCGCCTCGTCGTCGAGCGCTGCCAGAACCTGCTCGACCGTATCGAAGCGGAAGCAGCGATCGATGGCGGTGCGCCGGCTGGTGATCGATTGCGGCACGGTGGACGAGCGGGCAAAGGCTTCCAGCGTCGAATCGACCGCATCGACCCGGGTCAGCGCATCGATCAGATCGGGGAAATCGGCCGAGGCCACCGCATGGGTGGCAAGCCCGGTGGAGAGCGCATCGCCCTGTTTCATGCGCGCGCCGGTCAGCGCGAAATAGCTGCCGATCTCGCCGGGAATGCGCGGCAGGAAATAGGTGCCGCCGACATCGGGGAAGAAGCCGATGCCGACTTCGGGCATGGCGAAGGCGAATTTCTCGCCGGCGACGACATGGCTGCCGTGAACCGAAACCCCAACCCCGCCACCCATGACGATGCCGTCGACAAGCGCCAGGAACGGCTTCGGATAACGCTTGATCAGGATGTTGAGCTCGTATTCCTCGCGCCAGAACTGCAGCGCTTCGTCCTGCCGGCCGGCCTTGCCGAGGTCATGCAGCACCCGGATGTCACCGCCGGCGCAGAAGGCACGGTCTCCCGCCCCCATCAGCACGACGCGGGTGACGGCGGGGTCGGTAGCCCAGGCTTCGAGCGCCGGCCGCATGGCGCGCACCATGGCGAGCGTCAGGGCGTTCAGCGCCTGTGGCCGGTTCAGCGTGATCAATCCGGCCGTGCCACGCCGTTCGATCAGCACTTCGGTGGTGTTCGGGTCGGATTCGGATGTGGTCATGAGCCGGTTGTTATCACGTGCCGAGGATGTCGCGCGAGACGATGACGCGCATGATCTCGTTGGTTCCCTCCAGGATCTGGTGCACGCGCACGTCGCGCAGGATGCGCTCGATCGGATGATCGTTGAGATAGCCGTAGCCGCCATGCAGTTGCAGGCAGCCGTTGACCACCTCGAAACCGACATCGGTGGCGAAGCGCTTGGCCATGGCGGCGAGCGTGGTGGCGCGCGGCTCCTTGGCCCCCACCGCGACCGCCGCGCGACGGACCATCAGGCGCGCCGCCTCCAGCTCGGTGGCATAGTCGGCGATGCGGAAGCGCAGCGCCTGGAAGTCGCTCAAAGGCGAACCGAACTGCTGGCGGTCCTTCATGTAGTCGACGGTGCGATCGAGGCAGAACTGGGCGCCGCCGAGCGAACAGGCAGCGATATTCAGCCGGCCGCCGTCGAGGCCCGCCATGGCGATCCTGAAGCCCTGGCCCTCCTCGCCGACCATGTTCTCGGCGGGCACGCGGACATTGTCGAAATCGACCACCGCGGTCGGCTGGCTCTTCCAGCCGAGCTTCTTCTCCTGCGCGCCGAAGCTCAGGCCGGGCGTGTCCTTCTCGACCACGAAGCAGGACACGCCGCGCGCGCCCTCGCCGCCGGTGCGCGCCATCACGACATAGATATCGGAACGGCCGCCGCCGGAGATGAAGGCCTTGGCGCCGTTGATCACGTAGGAATTGCCGTCCTTCACCGCCCGCGTGCGCAGCGACGCGGCATCCGAGCCGGCCCCGGCCTCCGTCAGGCAATAGCTGGCGAAAGTGGTCATGGTGCAGAGGTCGGGCAAATAGCGCCGGCGCAGGTCCTCGTGACCATAGGTGTCGATCATCCAGGCGGCCATGTTGTGGATCGAGACATAGGCCGTGGTCGAGACGCAGCCCTTGGCGAGCTCCTCGAAGATCAGCGCCGCGTCGAGCCGGCTCAAGGCCGTGCCGCCGACATCGTCCCTGACATAGATGCCGGCGAAACCGAGGGCAGCCGCCTTGCGCAGCGTGTCCTCGGGAAAGATCGCGCCGGCATCCCAGTCGCGCGCATGGGGTTCGAGTTCGGCGCTGGCGAAGTCGCGCGCGACGCCCTGGAAGGCCAGCTGTTCCTCGGAAAGAGCGAAATCCATTGGCGGTCTCCTCCGCCAACGGCATAGGAGGCCTTTGCCGGTGCGGTCAATTCAGCCGCCCGGCAGAGGCTCCGATAGCGTGGAGTGCCTGGCGCTCAACGATTGCCCATGGCGTTTTTCACGGCGCCGATAATGGCCAGCAGCACGCCGCCGCCGACGCCGCCGGACACCAGGCTCGACAGGATGCCGCTCACCGACAGGCCGCCACCCGCGAGCAGCCCCGGCAGAACCGCCGAGACGATCTGGCCACCAATACCGCCGCCGAGCAGACCGCCGATCGAATTGACCAAAGTGCCCTGGTCGAGGCTCGGCGCCGACTTGCCCGCGACATTGCCGCCGATAGCCCCGGCGATAAGCTGGATCAGGATAGGAAGAAGAGTTTCCATCGCTTGTGCTCCCGTTCGCTTCGCGCGACTCGGCACCCCGGCCAAAGCCGCAGGTTGAATGAGACACAGAAACAGACAAAGTGACCAGCCCTCGCCGAATACGTATCGCAAATCAGCATTTGCGGGACTGTTCCCGCCGATACCGGAGTGATAGGGCTTTGGGATCTTGCAAGACTGTTGGGTCCTGCAAGACTCTTGGATCCTGGAGCGGGATGCGCCCCGCCGAGAGGAACAAAACCGCGCCCCGACGCGAGGAAGAAAACGATGCCGATCCGTGCGCTCCGTGGCCCGCAACCCCTGCCGGCCACCGCCACCGCCGAAAAACTTTCGCTCAGCACGCGCCTGAGGCGCAATCGCAAGGCCGATTGGTCGCGCCGGCTGGTGCGCGAGCACGTGCTGACCACCGACGACCTGATCTGGCCCCTGTTCCTGATCGACAGCCAGGATGCGCGCACGCCGATATCAAGCATGCCCGGCATCGATCGCATCACCATCGACGAGGCGGTGCGCGAGGCGGAGCTTGCGGCACGGCTCGGCATTCCCGCGCTCGCCCCCTTCCCCTATGTCGATCCGGCGCTGCGCGATCCCACCGGTTCGGAGGCCGAGAACCAGCACAACCTGATGTGCCGCGCCGTGCGCGCCATCAAGCAGGCGGTGCCCGAGATCGGCCTGATCACCGATGCCGCGCTCGACCCCTATACCTCGCATGGCCATGACGGCGTGATGACCGAGGACGGCCGCATCCTCAACGACCCGACGGTGGCGATCCTGTGCCGCCAGTCGCTGGCGCTGGCGGAAGCCGGCGCCGACTGTATCGCGCCCTCGGACATGATGGACGGCCGGATCGGCGCCATTCGCCAGGCCCTCGACGAGGCCGGTTTCGAAGACACCCAGATCATGAGCTACGCGGCGAAATTCGCCTCGGGCTTCTACGCGCCGTTCCGCGACGCGATCGGCACCAAGACGACGCTGATCGGCGACAAGCGCACCTATCAGATGGACCCGGCCAATACCGACGAGGCGCTGCGCGAGGTCGAGATCGACATCGCCGAAGGCGCCGACATGGTGATGGTGAAGCCGGGCATGCCCTATCTCGACATCTGCCGGAGAGTGAAGGACGCCTTCGGCGTGCCGACCTTCGCCTACCAGGTGTCGGGCGAATACGCGATGATCGAGGGCGCCGCGCGCGCCGGCTATATCGACGGCGAACGCGCCATGATGGAAAGCCTGATCGGCTTCAAGCGTGCGGGCTGCGACGGCATCCTGACCTATTTCGCGCCGCGCGCGGCGAAGATCCTGGGCGGCGGGTGAGCGGCGTGAGATCAGTTCGAGACTGTGGAAAGCGCCGATGAATCAACCCTCTCCCATAGGGAGAGGGTGGCAGCGTCAGCTGCCGGGTGAGGGGTCGTACCGATCCGAACTCATGCCGATGCTCGGGCCGCATGTCGCCGCATCCGGAGATGGACATCCCCTCACCCGGCGCCTGACGGCGCCCCCCTCTCCCTCTGGGAGAGGATTGGTCGAGACCTGTGCCGCCTTCCTTCGCTTACCCCTCCTCCCCCTCCTCGTCTGCCTCCTGCTCGGCGCCTGCGCCAGCATCGTCGAGCCCGATCACTTGCGCATCTGTCGCGACGTGCTGCCGGCGCTGCATGCCGAGGGCAGCCAGATCCGCGAGAGCCGCTACGGCCCGGTGGCGGCGCTGAAGAATACGGTGCGCATCGACTATCTCGTGCGCGAGCCCGGCCAGCCGAACCTCGCCCATCACGTCATCTGCGGCTTTGCCGGCGGCGGCACCGACGCCGCCCGTTTCGAGCTTGTCCGGCTCAGCACCGAACGAGGCGACCTCGGTCCGGTGCGGCTGCTGATCCTGAAGCGCTGGTGGCTCGGCGATGCCAGGATGACGGCGGAGGCGGCGGCGCGCCGCCAGAGCCAGGCGGCCGTGCCCGAAATCCCCATGGTCTTCGCCTACGCCCTGCAGCAAGGCGCCAACGGGCTGGCCCCGGCAGCGCTCTATGGGCTGCTGGCCGCGGCCTATGCGCTGGTCTATGGCCTAATCGGCCGGATCAACCTGGCTTTCGGCGAGATCGCTGTAGCCGGCTCCTATGCCGCGGTCGGCATCGTCGCCGTCGCGGCCGCCAGCTTGGGCCTCGGCGCGGCGCTCGCCCTTGCGCTCGCCGCCGGCGCGATCACCGCGGCCGCCACCAACCTCGCCATCGGCCGGGCCGTGGTCGTGCCGATCGTCGGGCAGAAGCAGAGCGGCCAGGCCGTGCTGGTGGCGACCATCGGTGTGGCGGTCGCGCTCGGCGAGGCGCTCCGGCTGACCCATGGCTCGAGCGCGCGCTGGTCGCCGCCGATCGCCTCGGATCCGATCCCGCTGGTCCGCTCGGGCGATTTCGTCACCACGGTCACGCTCAACCAGATCGGCGTGGTCGGCTTCGCGCTCACCGTCGCGCTCGGGCTGGTCTGGCTGATCGGGCGCTCGGCCTTCGGCCGGTCCTGGCGCGCCTTCGCCGACGATCCCGGCATGGCCGCGCTGTTCGGGGTCGATCCGGGCCGGCTGGTGGCCGCGACCTTCGCGCTGGCCGGTGGCGTCGCCGGGCTTGCCGGCTTCGCCCATGCGGTGCATTTCGGCTCGGCGCATTTCGCGCTCGGCACGGTGTTCGGCCTGAAGGCGCTGGTCGCAGCGATCCTCGGCGGCGTCGGGTCGGTCCCCGGCGCCTTTCTCGGCGGCATCGCGCTTGGGCTCGCCGAAACCGCCTGGTCAGGCTATCTGCCTATCGAATGGCGCGATCCGGCGGTCTATATCGCGCTCGTGCTGCTGATCGTCGTCAGGCCCAACGGCCTGTTCGACACGAATGGGAGACCGGTGTGACGCTGTCCTTTGCCGAAATCGAAGCCGCCCGCGAGACGATCAAGGGCCGCGTCATGCGCACGCCCATGCTGGCGGCGCCAGCGCTTTCGGCCCTGACCGGCGCCCAGGTCTTCATCAAATACGAGAACCTGCAGGTCACCAATTCGTTCAAGGAACGCGGCGCGCTGGTCAAGCTCGCCAGCCTGACGGAAGCCGAGCGCCAGCGCGGCGTCATTGCCATGTCGGCCGGCAACCACGCCCAGGCAGTGGCCCTGCACGCCAACCGGCTGGGCATCCCTGCGACCATCGTCATGCCGATCACCACGCCCTTCGTGAAGGTGGCGGCGACCCGCACCCACGGTGCCCGCGTCGTGCTGGACGGTGAAACGCTGGTCGAGGCGCAGGCGCGCGCCGAGGCGATCCAGGCGGCCGAAGGCCTGGTCTGGGTACATCCCTATGACGACCCGCATGTGGTGGCGGGCCAGGGCACCATTGCCTGCGAGATGCTGGAGGACATGCCCGATCTCGACATGCTGGTCATCCCGATCGGCGGCGGCGGGCTGATCGCCGGCAATGCGCTGGCGGCAAAAGCGATCAAGCCCGGCATCGACGTTGTCGGCGTCGAAGCCTCGCTCTACCCCTCGATGTGGAACGCCGTGCATGGCGAGGACCGGCCGTGCGGCGGGCCGACGCTCGCCGAGGGCATCGCGGTGAAATTCGCCGGCAAGACCACCATTCCGGTCGTCCGTGACTTGGTCTCCGACATTGTCCTGGTCAGCGAGAGCCAGCTGGAACGGGCGGTCAATCTTTGCCTGACCCGCCAGAAGACGATTGCCGAAGGCGCGGGGGCCGCAGGCATCGCCGCCCTGCTCGCCGATCCCGCCAAATTCCGCGACAAGCGCGTCGGGCTGATCCTGACCGGCGGCAATATCGACCCGCGCATCCTCGCCTCCATCATGGTGCGCGAGCTCGAACGCGAGGACCGTATCGTCGCCATCCGCATGACCATTCCCGACCGGCCCGGCGTGCTCGGCATCATCGCCACCCTGCTCGGCCGCATGGGCGCCAACATTCTCGAAGTCGAACACCGCCGGCACTTCCTCGATACGCCGGCGAAAGGCACCAAGCTCGACATCACGATCGAGACGCGCGACCACGGCCATGCCCAGGAGATCCTGGCGGCCCTGGCGGCGGAGGGCCTGCCGGCGACACGCATCGGCTCGGGCAGCGACGACGTCAGCTGATCAGCGCCCGAGCTTGCGCTGGATGCACTGCTCGACCTGCGGCAGGAGCCGCGCCGGATAGCGGTCGCGTGGCGTGGTGGGGCCAAAGCCCAGCTCCTGCCAGCAGACGGCGCGCGCCCGCTGCGGCGTCAGCGCGCCGCCACGTTGCTGCGCCTGCATCTCCTGGGGGTGCGATGGGCCGGCCATGGCAGGACCGGAAACCAACAGGCCGGCCAGACCGGTCGCCGCGAGCACTGCAAGGCGGATCATGCGAAACCTCCCACCGACTTTGGTGAGCCGAGTGTGCCGGCCGATCGCGCGAGAAAAACCCGCCAAATGGAGGGGAACCCCAAATAAGCTTGCGATGACGCCGAGGGACGGCAGCGCCTGGGGCGAGATCGAGACGACACTGGCCGCGCCCCACGCCGCATGGCGCGCCAGGCGAAACCTGGCCATCCTGTCGAGATGGCATGAGCGTGCCGCAGCCACCGTCGAAATCCGATCGTGCGATGCCGCGGGTTTTCCCATGAACGACGGTGCCCGTCGCGGCATGCCAGCCATTTTTGGCGCGCGCCTGCCCTTGTGATCGGCCCGACCATCGCTATCGTATGAAAGAGGGGCCGGATGGGTGGCGTGGCTCCGATTCCTGTGCGAGCCCGACCGTGACCCAGCAACCGCGCGATACCCCCCAGTTCTACCTGACGGCCCCGACCAACTGCCCCTATCTGCCGGGCCAGTTCGAACGCAAGGTGTTCACCCATCTGGTCGGGCCGCGCGCGCCGGGACTGAACGACATCCTGACCCAGGGCGGGTTCCGCCGGTCGCAGTCGATCGCCTACCGCCCGGCCTGCGAGAACTGCCGGGCCTGCGTGTCGGTGCGGGTGCCGGTCAAGGATTTCCGCATGACCCGCTCGTTCCGCCGGGTGATGAAGGGCAATGCCGACCTGATCGGCGAGATGCGCGCGGCGGTGCCTACCTCGGAGCAATATTCGGTGTTCCGCGCCTATCTCGACTGGCGCCACCGTTCCGGCGGCATGGCCGACATGACCGTGCTCGATTACGCGCTGATGGTCGAGGACAGCCACGTCAATACGCGCCTCGTCGAATATCGCCGACGCGATATCGACAGCGGCGTCACCGGCCGGTCAAAGGGCGATCTGATCGCCTGCGTGCTGACCGATATCCTCGCCGACGGGCTGTCGCTGGTCTATTCGTTCTTCGAGCCGGAACATCAGGCGCGCTCGCTCGGCACCCTGGTCATTCTCGATCACATCGCCCGCGCCAAGGCCATGGGCCTGCCCTATGTCTATCTCGGCTATTGGGTCGAGGGCTCGCGCAAGATGGACTACAAGGCCCGGTTCCTGCCGCAGGAGCGGCTGCATCCGGAAGGCTGGCAACGGTTCGACGGACCGGTTGCTTAGGCGAATAGCGAATAGCGAATAGCGAATAGCGATGAAGCGAAACGCGCGGTGCGCGCCAACCCTCTCCCGCGAAGGCGCGGGCGAGGGTTCGCGCGACGGCGCCGCCTATTCGCCACTCACCATTCGCCCGACTCAACGGAACGGCGGCGAATATTGCAGGCCGCCTTTGTTCCACAGCTGGTTGGCGCCGCGCGGCAGGCCGATGCGGCTGCCGGCGCCGAGGTTGCGGTCGAAGCTCTCGCCGTAATTGCCGACATGGCGGATGATCCGCACCGCCCAATCGCGCGACAGGCCGAGCGTCTCGCCGAAATTGCCGTCGACCCCGAGCAGGCGGCGGACCTCCGGGTTGGCGCTGGTCAGGTGCTCCGACACATTGGCCTTGGTGATGCCGAGCTCCTCGGCCGCCAGCATGACGAACAGGCTCCAGCGGACGATGTCGAACCATTGCGGATCGCCCTTGCGCACCCAGGGCCCGAGCGGTTCCTTGGAGATGATCTCGGGCAGGACCATGTGGTCGTCGGGATTCTGCATCAGGAAGCGGTTGGTGGCGAGCTGCGACATGTCGGTGGTGTAGGCGTCGCAACGGCCGTTCTCGTAGGCCTTCGACACCTCGTCGAGACTGCCGAAGGTGACCACCTTGTAGGTCAGGTTCTGGGCGCGGAAATAGTCGGCGAGATTGAGCTCGTTGGTGGTGCCCTGCGAGACGCAGATGGTGGCGCCGTTGAGGTCGCGCACCGAGGCGAGACCCGCCGACTTGCGCACCAGGAAGCCCTGGCCGTCGTAATAGCTGATGGCGGTGAAGGCCAGGCCCTGGCCGATCTCGCGGCCGATCGACCAGGTCGTGGTGCGCGCGAGCACGTCGATATTGCCGCCCTGCAGCGAGATCAGCCGGTCCTTCGAGGCCAGCGGCAGATAGCGCGCCTTGTCCGGATCGTCGAAGATGGTGGCGGCCAGCGCCCGGCAGAAATCGGTGTCGAAGCCTTGCCAGACGCCCTTGTCGTCGGGCTGCGAGAAGCCCGGAACGCCCTGGCTCGCGCCGCATAGAATGAAGCCGCGCTCGCGGATCTTCTGCAGCGTGTTGCCCTGGGCGGAATTCTGCGCGAGCGCCGGCACGAGGCCGAACGCGACGGCGGCGGACGCCGCCATCAAGGTCTTCAGGATCTTCATCTGGCTTCGGTTCCCGCTGGTCGCGCGGCTTAAGCTGCCGCGTCGCCAGCCATTCAACCGAACTTGTTGTTCTTGGGGAAGCCCTTCGGCGGCAGACGGCCGGCATCGGCCCGGTTGCCGACCCATTCGCCGAGATCCTTCTCGCCGACCGTCCAGGTCCGGTCGGAGGAATCCTTCCAGGTGAGGCCCTCGGCGAGCGTGAAGGTCTTCAGGTCGGCGAGGCCGCCGCCCTTGTATTTCTGCAGGCGCACGCCCTTGCCGCGGGTCATTTCCGGCACCTGGTTCAACGGGAACACCAGGAGCTTGCGGTTTTCGCCGATGACGGCGACATGCTCGCCTTCGACGAAACGAATGGCGACGAGCTCGTCGGGCGTATCGACGCCCATGACGCCCTTGCCCTTGCGGGTGTTGGCGACCAGGTCGTCCTCGGCGACGACGAAGCCGCGGCCGTCCTTGGAGGCGAGCAGCACCTTGCGGCCGCCCTTGAACTGCACGACCTCGACGATGTCGTGCTCCTGCTCGAGATCGATCATCAGGCGGATCGGCTCGCCGGCGCCGCGTCCGCCCGGCAGCTTCGAGCCCTCGAGCGTGAACACCTTGCCGTTGGTTGCGAAGACCAGGAGCTTGGAGGTGGTCTCGGCGAAGAACGAGATCTTCAGCCGGTCGTCGGTCTTGAAGGTCAGCGTCGAGAGGTCCTGGACATGGCCCTTCAGCGCCCGGATCCAGCCCTTTTCGGAGACCACGACGGTGATCGGCTCGCGCTCGACCAGAGCCTCGGCCATGGCGCCTTCGTCATGCTCTGTCGCCTCGCCGAAGGTGGTGCGGCGCTTGCCGAGCGGCGTGTCCTTGCTGAACTGCTTTTTGACCTTGCTGATTTCCCAGGTGATGGTCTTCCACTGCAGCGCTTCCGAACCGATCAGCTTGACGATGCCGTCCTTCTCCTTGGACAGCTCGTCATGCTCCTTGCGCAACTCGATCTCCTCGAGCTTGGCCAAGGACCGCAGCCGCATGTTGAGGATCGCCTCGACCTGCACCTCGGTCAGCTCGAACCGGGCGACCAGGGCCTTTTTCGGCTCATCCGCGGTGCGGATGATGCGGATCACCTCGTCGATATTGAGATAGGCGATGATCAGGCCGGCCAGCACTTCCAGGCGGCGCTCGATCTCGGCGAGGCGATGGCGCGAGCGGCGCAGCAGCACGTCGCGGCGATGGTCGACCCATTCGCGCAGCACCTCTTTCAGGCCGACGACCCGCGGCACCTTGCCCTGCATCAACACGTTCATGTTGAGCGGGATGCGGCTTTCGAGCTCGGTCAGCCGGAACAGGCTTTCCATCATCAGTCCGCCGTCGACATTGCGCGATTTCGGCTCGAAGACGAGCCGGATATCCTCGGCGCTCTCGTCCCGGAAATCGGCGATCAGCGGGAGCTTCTTGTCGATGATCAGCTCGGCGATCTTCTCGATCAGCCGGCCCTTGGTGACGCCATAGGGGATCTGGGTGACGATGATCAGATAGGTGCCGCGGCCGGTATCCTCCTGATGCCAGCGGGCCCGGGTGCGGAAGCCGCCGCGGCCGGTGGCATAGGCCTCCTCGATCGAGGCACGGCCCTCGATGATGATGCCACCGGTGGGAAAGTCCGGGCCGGGCACATGGGCGACCAGGTCGCGCGTGGTGCAGTCGGGATTGGCGATCAGGTGCAGGGCCGCGTCGCAGATCTCGGCGGCATTGTGCGGCGGGATCGAGGTGGCCATGCCGACCGCGATGCCCTGGGAGCCGTTGGCGAGCAGGTTCGGGAAGGCGCCCGGCAGGACGACCGGCTCGTCGTCCTCCTCGTTATAGGTCTTGCGGAAATCGACCGCGTCCTCGCCGATGCCCTCGAGCAGCAGCGCCGCGACCTCGGTCATGCGCGCTTCGGTATAACGATAGGCCGCGGCGTTATCGCCGTCGATATTGCCGAAATTGCCCTGGCCGTCGACCAGCGGGTAGCGCTGGGCGAAGTCCTGGGCGAGCCGGACCAGCGCGTCATAGACCGACTGGTCGCCGTGCGGATGGTATTTACCGATGACGTCGCCGACGATGCGCGCGCACTTCTTGAACGCCGTGCCCGGGTCGAGCTTCAACAGCCGCATGGCGTGCAGGATGCGCCGATGGACCGGCTTCAGGCCGTCGCGCGCGTCCGGCAGCGCCCGGCCCATGATGGTCGACAACGCATAGGAAAGATAACGATCTTCCAGCGCATCGCGCAGATTGATGTTCTCGACGCCGTCTTCGCCGCCACCGGGCGGCAGGATACGTTCGCCCATGTTCGTGCCTCGCGAATCGGGGGAAGGTCAGATCCACTGAATAGGCGGCGGAGGCAAGGGGAACAAGCGATGAACCTCCGGCGATCGCAAATGGCCGGTGGATTACCCGGCCCTTCCGGTCACGACGAAAAGCCCCCTGCCGGTCCGGCCGGAGCCGCGACAACATGACACTTCCCCCTGCCCGCCTCTTTTCACCGTTTCGCCGCAGCCTAATTGTCAAAGGAACCGCGCAGCCGAACCGACAGTGACCGAGGAGCCCCCTTGAACAGCGGCGACACCAGTTCCACCGCTTCCACCGCGCCCGGCCCGGCGCTGGACGACGTCATCCTGCTGCCCGTGGTCCTCGCGGCGGTGGTCGCCAGGCGGCTGGCGAGGGCGACGCTTTCGCTGCTGGTGCAGATGCTCGACATCCTGTTCCCGCTGCTGCTCCAGCTGATGCGCTTTCCCCTGTTCACCCTGCGGATCATCGGCGACGGGCTGGCGCGACTGGCTCAGGCCATTGTCGGGTTGCTGCCCTTGCCTGGAGACAGGAGCCGGATCTGGCGCGAGGCGCTGCGGCAGGGCTGGGCCTGGCTCAGGCAACGGATCAGCTATCATGCCTTCGAAGAAGCTGTGCATCACGCGTTCGAAGCCGGCATGGCCTGGGTGTTCAAGACCTGCAAGACGCTGTCGCCGCGCACCGCCCTGCTGGTGATCATCGCGGCGGTGCTGTGGATCCCGATTTCCTTCGGCGCGGCAACGGCCGCCCATGCGGTGCTGATCGCCAAGGCGGCGACGCTGCCGTCATGGATGCAGCTGCTGCACGGTGTCGCCACGGTTCTCGCCAAGACCAAGCTGCTCGTCCTGCCGGTCTATCCGGCGGCCTGGCCCCAGGCCCGGCGACATCCGGCCGTCGGCACGCTCCTGCGCCTTTGCCAAAGGCTCGCCGCGCTGCCGATGATGCAGAAGCTCGGGCTGCGCTACCGGCAGACGGACGGCGCCGTGACCCGGGCTTTTTTGGCCGTGCGGCGGACCGCCCGGGCGATCGGCTTGACCGGTTTCTGGAGGTCCGCGTCGCGGTTGCTGCGGGCCTCGGCCGCGGCCGTCGGCGAAATCGCGAGCCGGGCAGCGGCCGGCATGGTGGGCGTGCTGGTGCGTGCCCCGCTCGTGGGGCCGGTCGTCGCGCGCTACGTGGCGCATTACGAGAGCACCCGCAGCGCCCATCCGGAGACGATCAGCGCGCGCACGAAGTCGTTCTTCGACCACTGGTCGGTCAAGTTCACCGCCGAATATTACGAGGCCCGCGAGGCCGCCGGGGCGGCCGGCGCGCCCAATGCGGGCCATGGCGGCAGGCCGCACTGATCGGGGCCGGCGGGCGCGGGGGCCTTGCCTCGAGAGGCCTCGGGCCTTCGGGGCAAAGGCGGCTATCGGAACATCACGCCTGGGGGCTAAGTTAAAGCCTCCAGAGACACCGACGACTCGATGAGAGCCCTCCGATGATCCACCGCCTTGTCGCCGCCCTGCTCGCCCCCGCCCTCACCGCGCTCGCACTGACGCTGCCCGCCCTGGAGGCCAGGGCCGCCGGCGACCGGCCGGACCTGATCTTCCGCCGCTCCACCGTGTTCCGCCTGCTGTCGCCGAACGACAAGCTCGCCACCTATGGCATCGACGACCCGAATGTGGAGGGGGTGGCTTGCCATTTCACCGTGCCGGAAAAGGGCGGCTGGGCCGGCACTTTCGGTTTCGCCGAGCAATTGTCCGACGTTTCGCTGTCGTGCCACCAGATCGCGCCGATCCGGTTTCGCACCCGCTCGGGCCAGGGCGACGTGGTGTTCTCCGAAGGGCGCTCGTTCTTCTTCAAGCGCGTGCAGATCGTGCGCGGCTGCGATGCCGCCCGCAACGTGCTGGTCTACATGATCTATTCCGACAAGCTGATCGACGGCTCGCCGCAGAACTCGACCTCCAGCGTGCCGATCATGCCGTGGGGCGCCAATGGCGACGTCCAGCGCTGCAGCGAGTGGATCCAGTAGGGCCGCGCCGACGAGATCACCCCGGCTGCCGGCAAATGGTGCGATTGAAGCTTGCGCGCGCCGGCAGGCGCTTGCGCGTGCAGGCCTGTTCGCACAGCTTTTCGAACTCGTCTGCCTGGAACCGCTGATACAGCCCGCGCATCGCATTGACGATCCGCTGGTTCGCCATCGACAGGCCCGAGACCCCTTCCGAGCACGCGGCATCCATGCGGGTACATTCCCGCAGGGCCTGCCGATACAGACTTTCGCAATGCTCGCCAGTCAGCCGCAGCGGCCCCACCGCCGGACGCGCCTCGAAGGTCAACTCGCCATTGGCGAAGGTCATCGAGCGGATCTTGCCGTCGAAATAGGGCAAGCTGATCGAGAAGGAATCCGGACCGGTCCTGCGCGGCGTGCCGTTCGACCAGCTCGCCTCGAACGGACCCGCCTGATAGCGCACATTGCCTGCCGACTGCACGATGAAGCGGGTCGAGGGAATTCCGCAGGCGGACCCGCCGCAATCCTCATCCAGCAAGACGACCGTATGGTTCTGCAGCACGATCGGCTGACCGGCGAAGGTCAGCTGGTCCTCCTCGGTGCAATAAAGCTGCTGACCACCTGAAACCGCGCATTTTTTCCCATCGTTGCTGGTGATTTCCAGGGTTCCGAACGACGTGGTGACCCTCAAATCATCGGCACGGGCGAGGGTCATTCCGAGAAGCCCGAAGGCCATCACTGCAAAAATCGTCAAGCGCACTGGTACAAACCTTCTTGCCCGCGCGCCGCATGCCGACGAATGACCCGCGGTCCACGGGCTGATCGTACCGGGCAATTGCGCGACGCTCTAAAACGTTCTTTTTATGTTCTCAACGCGAATGCACGTCAAGATGGTCGGCGCGCTTCGCGCAAATGTGGCGGTTGCGCGAACCCTCGCCCACGTCCTCGCGGGAGAGGGTTCGTGCGCGCTGTTCTCTCTCCCGCTTGACGACATCACGCCAATCTGCGCTATCTCACCGCCATGAACGGTTTCTCGACCATTTCCGGGATTATTTGCGGCTGAGCGATAGCGCTGGCCGGCAGACGTTCTTTGCCTCTACTCTGGAAGCAAAAGATCCCTCCCCGGCCAGCGGAGCGCTCGAGCTTTGCGAGGACGGCCATGACGATCAGGCTCTACAACACGCTCACACGATCGAAGGACGTCTTCCGTCCGATCGACGAAGCGAATGTGCGCATGTATGTCTGCGGGCCGACCGTCTATGACGACGCTCATATCGGCAATGCGCGGCCGGTGATCATCTTCGACCTGTTGTTCCGGCTGCTGCGCCACACCTATGGCGCCGATCACGTCACCTATGCCCGCAACATCACGGACCTCGACGACAAGATCAACAAGCGGGCCTATGAGCGCGGCATTACCATTCGCGAGCTGACCGAGGGCACCACGGCGCGCTTTCATGCGGCCATCGATGCGCTGGGCGCGCTGCGTCCGACGGTGGAGCCGCGCGCCACCGATCACATCGCTGAAATGAAGGCGATCTGCGAGCGGCTGGTCGCATCCGGCCATGCCTATGTCGCCGAAGACCATGTGCTGTTCTCGGTGCCCTCCATGCCCGATTACGGCAAGCTGTCGAAGCGGCCGCTCGACGACATGATCGCCGGCGCGCGCGTCGATGTCGCGCCCTACAAGCGATCGGAAATGGATTTCGTGCTGTGGAAGCCGTCGCGCGAGCCGCACGAGCCGGGCTGGCCGAGCCCCTGCGGCATCGCCCAGCCGGGCCGCCCCGGCTGGCATATCGAATGCTCGGCGATGAGCTGGAAGCACCTCGGCGAGGTCTTCGACATCCATGGCGGCGGCATCGACCTGGTCTTCCCCCACCACGAGAACGAGGTCGCGCAGACCACCTGCGCCTTCGGCCATGCGGTCATGGCCAATGTCTGGATGCATAACGGCTTTCTGCAGGTGGAAGGCGACAAGATGTCGAAAAGCCTCGGCAATTTCGTCACCATCCAGGAACTGCTCGACGGCTGGGAGGGCAAGGCCTGGCCCGGCGAAGTGCTGCGCCTGACCATGATGAAGGGACACTACCGCCAGCCGATCGACTGGACGGTGCGGGCCATGGAGGAGAGCTGGAAGACGCTGGAGAACTGGTACCGGGTCACGGCGGGCGTCACGCCCGGCACCGTGCCGGCGCCCGTGCTCGAGGCGCTGGCCGACGACCTCAACACGGCCAAGACCATTGCCGAGCTGCATGGACTGGAAAAGCGTGGCGATGCCGCCGGCCTCGCCGCGGCGCTGGCGCTGATGGGCTTCGACGGCAGCCGCGCGGTCGAGCTGACCAGCGCCGAGGCCGAGGACGAGAAGGACGTGGCGCGGATCGAGGACATGGTCGCGGCCAGGCTTGCCGCCCGCAAGGCCAAGGATTTCGCCGAATCCGACCGGATCCGCGACGATCTCGCCGCCATGGGCATTCAGCTGAAGGACGGCAAGGACAAGGTCACGGGCGAGCCGATTACCACCTGGGAGGTGGCGCGCTGAGCGCCCCTCCCGCCGGCGGTCGCGCTTCCGCGTCGCCCGCATGGCTCAGCTCCCGTCCTTTCCGTTCCAGTGCTCGACCATCAACGCCCCAGGCGGGTCGATCGCCTCTCCAAGGCCGCGTCATGACCGAACGCCCGACGACCGAACGTCTCTATCTCTTCGACACCACCTTGCGCGACGGCGCGCAGACCACCGGGGTCGACTTCACCCTCGACGACAAGCTCAAGATCGCGGCGCTGCTGGATGATCTCGGCCTCGACTATATCGAGGGCGGCTATCCCGGCGCCAACCCGACCGACACCGCCCTGTTCGCCGAAAAGCGTTCGCTTCGCGCAGGCTTCACCGCCTTCGGCATGACCAAGCGGGCGGGTCGCTCGGCCGCCAACGATCCGGGCGTCGCGGCGCTCCTGGACGCCAGGGCCGACGCCATCTGTTTCGTCGCCAAGGCCTGGGATTATCATGTCCATGTCGCCCTCGGCGCGACGCTGGACGAAAACCTCGAAGGCATCCGCGACTCCGTCGAGGCGGCCAAGGCGCGCGGCTTCGAGGTAATGCTCGACTGCGAGCATTTCTTCGATGGCTTCAAGGCCAATCCCGATTATGCGCTGACCTGCGCCCGGACCGCCTATGAGGCCGGCGCGCGCTGGGTGGTGCTGTGCGACACCAATGGCGGCACGCTGCCCGAAGAGGTCTCCGAGATCGTCGCCCAGGTGATCGGCCACGTCCCCGGCGACCATCTCGGCATCCACGCCCATAACGACACCGAGCAGGCGGTGGCCAATTCGCTGGCCGCGGTGCGCGCCGGCTGCCGGCAGATCCAGGGCACGATGAACGGGCTCGGCGAGCGCTGCGGCAATGCCAATCTCGCCTCGATCATCCCGACCCTGCTCCTGAAGAAGAGTTATGCCGACCGCTTCAGCATCGGCGTCAGCGCCGACAAGCTCACCCATCTGACCAGCGCCTCGCGCAAGCTCGACGAATTGCTCAACCGCTCGCCCAACCGCCACGCGCCCTATGTCGGCGCCTCGGCCTTCGCCACCAAGGCCGGCATCCATGCCTCCGCGGTGATGAAGGAGCCGGAGACCTATGAGCACGTGCCGCCGGATCTCGTCGGCAATCGGCGCCATGTGCTGGTCTCCGAACAGGCCGGCAAGTCGAATGTGCTGGCGGAGCTGGAGCGCGTGGGCCTGACGGTGGCCAAGGACGACCCGCGGGTCGCGCGCATCCTCGACGAGGTCAAGGAACGTGAGAGCCTGGGTTACGCCTATGAGGGAGCGGACGCCTCGTTCTTCCTGCTGGCCAAGCGGATGATGGGCGAAGTGCCCGTGTTCTTCGAGGTCGAGCGTTTCCAGGTCAATGTCGAGCGGCGCTGGAACGCGCTCGGCGATCTCGTTTCCTTCTCCGAGGCGGTGGTGAAGGTGAAGGTCGGCGACGAAGAGCTGATCTCGGCGGCCGAAGGCAATGGCCCGATCAATGCGCTCGATGCCGCGCTGCGCAAGGATCTCGGCAAGTACCAGCGCTTCATCCAGGACCTGGAACTGGTCGATTTCCGTGTCCGGATCCTGAACGGCGGCACCGGCGCCGTGACACGCGTGCTGATCGAGAGCAAGGACGGCCAGGGCGAGACCTGGACGACCGTCGGCGTGTCGCCCAACATCATCGACGCGAGCTTTCAGGCCCTGACGGATTCAATCACCTACAAGCTGGTGAAGGACGGCGTCGGCGTGTGAACGAGGCTCGTTCGGCAACACCCTGGCGGGGACTTGGGCCTGGGACGCGGATGACGCCGCGTTGCGTCGCCTGCCTCGGACGCAAGAGCTTTGCCGCTGCCGATTGGCCTATTGCATCAAAGTCGGTCGTCCTTCGAGGCTCGCGTCGCTCGCGCCCCCGGGATGAGGATGCTCGACACGGACGGCGATCTGGTCGCTGCCGTTCTCATGGAGGATCAGACGTGCGGCTCGCCCGTCGTCACCGGGTTCAAAGGTGATCTGGGCGTTGATGGCCTTGTAGAAGTACCGCCACTCCGACGCGGGAAACAGCCGGGTCGGCTCGCCGGTATGACGGACGAAGAGCCGCCCCTCGGCGCTCGTCACGTCGAGCATGCGATAGGGGTTGATCCGATAGCGGCCGGTCAGCCGGCTAAAGACGGCAGGGTCGACCGGCGCCTCCGTCCTGAACCAGAGCGGCGCACACCGCGTATCGAGGATGTGAACGCCGAGGTCGACGACCGCATCGACATTGGAGTTGCTCAGCACGACGATCCCGCGTTTCCACTCCGGGATATGCCGGACGAATGATCTGGTCCCGCCGGTGCCGCCGGAATGAGCGATGGCCATGCCGCCGTCCGGGTGCGCCACGCCCAATCCCAGCCCGCCCTGTTCGCGTGGCGTGACGATGGGACCCACCATTGGCCCGATCGGCGATTTGGCATCGCCCAGCGCCTCGACGAAGACGAGCATGTCGACCGCGGTCGAGCGCAGTGCGCCGGCTCCCGCCAGGACGCCGAAGTTCCACAGCGGAAGAACGTCGAGGCTCGAATCGTGGGGACTTGCCAGCCTTTGCTCCAGACGGGGCGGCAGGCCAATGACCGTGTCGTTCATCGCGAGCGGAACGAGGATACGCTGCCGCACCAGGGCTTCATAATCCCGGACGCCGGCGCGATGCGCCAAGGCATGGCCGAGCAAGCCCACGCCAAGGTTGGAATAGGCATGGATATCGCCCGGCGTCGACAACAGCTCGCATTCGCCCAGACATGCGTAAAGCGCACTCTCGCTGTAATGCGCATAGGGATCGCCGGTTTCACGCGACTGCAGATTGGCCGGGCGCCGCGGCAGTCCGGAACGATGAGTCGCCAGGTCGCGAAGCGTTATCTCCCGGCCATTGCGGGCCGGAACGTTCACGCCGCTCGGCAGGAGACGGGCAACCGGCTCATCGAGGCCGAGCTCGCCGCGCTGCGCCATGTCGGCGAGGAGCAAGGCGGTGAACAGCTTGGTAATGGATCCGATTTCGAAAACCGTGTCTCGCGTCACGGGATCGCCGGACAGGCCGTCCCGACATCCATGCGCGACGAAAGCGCGCTCCTTCGCGTCCGAAATGCCAACGACCATGCCGCGCGACAGGCGAAGTTCGTCGACGCGCCGGGCCAGCATCCGCTGAACCGCTTCGCCGGGCGGGAGGCTCGGGGGGACGACGGGGGGCGACATGGCAAGCTCGCGAATGGCCTACGGATCAGCCGCGACACTAGCCTGCCCCAGATGGGTTCGTGAAGAAAAAGGGGCGCCGGCACGACCCGGCACCCGCCGGCCGGATCGGCTCCGAGCTGGAGGCGGCCGTCGTCGGCATCCGAGGTCGCGCAGCATCCCCCTCACCCACCTCTTCGTGGGAGAGGGTTCACGCAGCCCCTCACATCTTGCCGATCAGAACCGGCTCATGCTCCTCCGACAGCGCCTCCTCCGGCAGGTCGGCGACAGCCGCCTGCAGCGCCGGGATGATTTCGGCGGCATGCTCGACCAAGCTGTATTTCACCGCCAGTTCGGGCCGGATGAAGCCCTCTTCGCGCATATGGGCGAGCAGCACCTTCAGCGGGTCCCAGAAGCCGCCGATATTGGCGATGATCACCGGCTTGCGGTGGCGGCCGAGCTGCGCCCAGGTCAATTGCTCGACCAGTTCCTCGAGCGTGCCGATGCCGCCCGGCAAGGCGACGAAGCTGTCGGCCTTGTGGAACATCATCATCTTGCGGACATGCATGTCGGGAACCGTGATCAGCTCCTGCACGCCGTCCAGCGCCATTTCCTTGCGCTTGAGGAATTCCGGAATGATGCCGGTGACCTGACCGCCATTCTCGATGACCGCGCCGGCGAGCGCCCCCATCAGGCCGGTGCCGCCGCCGCCATAGACCAGCCGGATGCCGGCCGCGGCCATGGCGGCCCCGAACTCCTTGGCCGCCTGCAGATGGATCGCCGCATGGCCGTTGCCCGAGCCGCAATAGACGCAAATGGAACGAATGGTGGCCATGACGGGTCCCCGTGAATCTCGACCGCCATGATAGCGGGCCTCAGGCGCCGGGTCAGCCAGTCTTATCAACGCACTCTTGCACTGCGGTGGTTCTTGCGAGGGATCGGCATCGCGGCTGGCATGCGCCGCGCCCCCTGCAAAGGCGGGCGACTGTGCTTATATCGGTTCCAGACAAGAATGCTGTGGCGCCCGCCCGCCGAAAAGCCCGATACCAGCCAGCCCCGATACGCCTTCAACCTCGAGACCATTTTGTCGATATCAGACCCAGCCACGGCCAGTTCTCCCGCCGGACGCCCGCGCGTTTCCGCGGAAGGTGGCGCGCTGTCGCGCACCATCCTGCATCTGTGGCCGTTCATCTGGCCTGGCGACCGGGCCGACCTGAAGCTGCGCGTGGTCTGGGCCATGGTGATGCTGCTGGTCGCGAAGCTCGTGACCATGGTGGTGCCGTTCACCTTCAAATGGGCGACCGACGCGCTGGCCGCGCCCAGGGTCGCCGACATGTCGTGGTGGCTCTGGCTGATGGCACCGCCGGTGGCGCTGACGCTCGGCTACGGCCTGGCCCGCATCATCATGGCGCTGATCACCCAGATGCGCGACGGCCTGTTCGCCAAGGTGTCGATGCATGCGGTCAGGCGACTGGCGCTGATCACCTTCGAGCACATGCACAAGCTGTCGCTGCGCTTCCATCTGGAACGCAAGACCGGCGGCCTGACCCGCGTGCTGGAGCGCGGCCGCAACGGCATCGAGACCATCGTCCGCATGCTGATGCTGCAACTCGCCCCGACCATCATCGAACTGGTGATGATCGTCGGCGTGCTGCTGTGGATGTTCGACTGGCGCTACGTGGTGGTGATCCTGGCGACGGTGGCGCTCTATCTCTGGTTCACCTATTCGGCGACCGAGTGGCGCATCAACATCCGCCGCGACATGAACGACAGCGACAACAACGCCAATGTGAAGGCGATCGACTCGCTGCTGAACTACGAGACGGTGAAATATTTCGGCGCCGAGGCGCGCGAGAAGGCCCGCTACGACGTCTCCATGGCGAAATACGAGGCGGCCTCCACCAAGGCCTATACCTCGCTCGCCGTGCTGAACTCCGGCCAGGCGGTGATCTTTACGCTGGGCATGACCGCCTGCATGGTGATGTGCGCCATCGACATAGCCCAGGGCCGCAACACGGTCGGCGATTTCGTCATGGTCAACGCCATGATGATCCAGCTGTACCAGCCGCTCAATTTCATGGGCATGGTCTATCGCGAGATCAAGCAGGCGGTGACCGACATCGAGGCGATGTTCCAGATCCTCGACCGCAATCCGGAGATCCAGGACAAGCCGGGCGCCCTGCCCCTGGCGGTCAGCGGCGGCGCGATCCGCTTCGAGGACGTCACCTTCGCCTATGATCCGGCCCGGCCGATCCTGAAAGGCGTGAGCTTCGATGTGCCGGCCGGCAAGACGGTGGCGATCGTCGGCCCTTCGGGCGCCGGCAAATCGACCATCTCGCGCCTGCTGTTCCGCTTCTACGAGATCTCGGGCGGCCGCATCACCATTGACGGCCAGGACATCCGCGACGTCACCCAGGGCTCGCTGCGCCAGGCCATCGGCATGGTGCCGCAGGACACCGTGCTGTTCAACGACACCATCCGCTACAACATCCGCTACGGCCGCTGGGATGCCGACGACGCCGAGGTCGAGGCCGCCGCCAAGCTCGCCCAGATCCACGAATTCATCCGCCACAACCCCGACGGCTACGAGACCGAGGTCGGCGAACGCGGCCTGAAGCTCTCGGGCGGCGAGAAGCAGCGCGTGGCGATCGCCCGCACCATCCTGAAATCGCCGCCGATCCTGGTGCTGGACGAGGCGACGTCGGCGCTGGACAGCCATACCGAGCGCGAGATCCAGGGCGCGCTCGACAAGGTCGCGGAGAACCGCACGGCGATCGTCATCGCGCACCGGCTGTCGACCATTGTCGGCGCCGACGAGATCATCGTGCTGGAAGGCGGTCGGGTCGCCGAACGCGGAACCCATGGCGAGCTGCTTGCGCGTCATGGCCTCTATGCCGGATTGTGGAATCGCCAACGCGAGGCCGCCGAGGCACAGGAGAAGATTGCCGGCCTCGATCGTGGAACGCCGGCGCGGGCGCAGGAGCCCGCCTCACAATCGCAGGAATCACTCAGTGAACTGCTGAGCGAACCCTCCAGCAAGACGCCCCAAGAGGCGGCGGAATGAGACCCATGGTCGAGGCACGCGAAAGGCCCCTGTCGCTTTCCTACCGACGGCCCGCCGACAATAGCGAGCGCGCCGTGCTGGAAGGCGCGCTGGACGAGCTGCGCCTGCAGCCGCAGGCCGATCTCGCCGAGGTCGGCTCCGGCATCGGTCTCGGGCTCCTGTCGCTGATCTTCATCGGTCCCTTGGTGCTGCTCGCCGCCTGGGGCCTGCAATTCGTCACCGGCCTGTCATTCGGCACCGACCGCACCTGGACCATCGCCGCCTGCCTCTGGCTGGCCGCCTGGGGCGGCGCCGGCATGGTCCGGGTGGTCGCCAAGCGCGCCCGCATGACGGCGGCCAAGCGCGCGCTCGCCGCCGATATCGCCTCCGACGAAGTGGTCGAGGAAAGCTGGCGCTTCGTCGAGGCGATCGGCTACCAGGAGGCCGAAAAGCTGCCGCTGCTCTATGTGCTGCACGCCGACAATGGCGGCGCGGTCGCCTTCGAGGAAACCAAGCTGATCGGCCGCGAGCGGATGCCGGGCGAGGCAGTGTTCTCGGCCGCCCCCTCCGACGCCGTGCTGGTGCGCGGCGCCAAGTCCGGCCTGCTGGTCAGCGAGAACTATTCGGGGCCGCCTTTGCCGATCCTGGAGATCCACCAGCTCACCTTGCCGCGCGACGAACGGCCAGCCCATGGCACGCCGCTCGACCGGCCCTGGGGCGCGGTGTCGCCCTGGCTCACCGGCAAGGGCCGTTCGTCGGCTTGAGGGGGGCTTACCGGCCAAATTCGTCGCCACGGGAGATCCGGCACAGGACGCACCTCTTACCTCTCCCCGGCGGGGAGAGGTCGGCCGAAGGCCGGGAGCGGGGGTTTTGTCGTTTGAGAATAATGCCTTGCGCGTTTCGCATGGTGCTCGCTCGTCAAGCGCCTCGCCCCCTCTCCCGACCACTCGCTACGCTCGCGCTCGACCTCTCCCCGCCGGGGAGAGGTGAAGGTCGGTGGTTCCTGCGCGACGCAGTGATGCCCCCCGATTGGCGAGACGTCCGAACCCACCAGGCGCCAACTCTTCCGGAAGCCTGCGCCGGGGTGTCGCCTCGGTCCGGCTTCCCTAGCGCGAGCAGGCATGCCACGCTGGTGGCTGGAACATGAAAAGGATCAGCCATGGTTTGGGGCATTCTGGGCGTCGTCGCCCTCCTCGTCGTCTATGCGATCTTCACCTATAACGGCCTCGTCGGCATGCGGCAGCGGGTCAACCAGGCCTTCGCCGATATCGACGTGCAGCTGAAGCAGCGCCACGACCTGATCCCCAACCTGGTCGAGACCGTGAAGGGTTATGCCGCCCATGAGCGCGGCACGCTGGAAGCCGTCGTCCAGGCGCGCAATGCCGCGCAGGCCGCGCAAGGACCGGCCGCGCAGGCGGCGGCCGAACAGCAATTGAGCGGCGCGGTCGGCCGCCTCCTGGCGCTCGCCGAGGCCTATCCCGACCTCAAGGCCAGCGCCAATTTCCAGCAGTTGCAGACCGACCTGACCGATGTCGAGAACAAGCTCGCCGCCGCGCGGCGCTTCTTCAACAATGCGGTGAGCGAGTTCAACGCCTCGATCCAGGCCTTCCCGGCCGTGCTGTTCGCCCAGCAAATGGGCTTCACGGCGCGCGAGTTCTTCGATGTCGGAGCGGAGGCGCGCACCACGATGGACGCGGCGCCGCCGACCGTGAAGTTCTGACGGCCGCGGGCGCACGCCCATGCCGGGCCAGGCCTTCGGGCTCTACAGCCATATCCGCAACAACAAGATCCGCTCGTGGTTCCTGATCGCCGGGCTGTTCCTGCTCGCCTATCTCATGACCTTCGGCGTGATCCTGGTGTTCCATGGCCTGAACGGCCTGCCTTACGGCGCCAACGTCAAGCTCGAGACCTTCAAGACCTTTCTCGGCGCCATGCCCTTCGTGACGCTTGGCACGCTGGTGTGGGTGTTCCTCGGCTACCGCTTCAACGTGGCGCTGGTCGGCGCCATGTCGGGCGCGACCAGCGTCACCCGGGCGGACAATCCGAAGCTCTACAAGATGCTGGAAAACCTCTGCATCTCGCGCGGCCTGACCATGCCCAAACTCGCCATCGTCGAGAGCGAGGCGCTCAACGCCTTCGCCAGCGGGGTCAATGACAAGCAGTTCACGGTGACGGTGACGTCCGGCCTGATCAATACGCTCGACGATGCCGAGATCGAGGCGGTGCTGGCCCATGAACTGACCCATATCCGCAATGGCGATGTCCGGCTGATGATCATCGCGGTGGTCATTGCCGGCGTGCTCTCGCTGATCGGCGAGATCACCTTCCGCATGTTCACCAGCGGCGGCTTCCGGTCTTCATCGTCGTCGGACGACAGCCGCAAGGTCAATTTCGCGGCGGTGGCGATCGGCGTCGGCCTCATCGTCGTGTCCTGGTTCCTGGCCGTCGTGGTGCGCCTGTCGCTGTCGCGCTCGCGCGAATATCTCGCCGACGCCGGCGCGGTGGAACTGACCAAGAACCCCGACGCGATGATCTCGGCGCTGCTCAAGATCTCCGGGCGCGCCGATATCGAGGGCGTGCCCTCCGGCCTGATGGACATGTGTTTCGAGAACGATCCCGACAGTTTCAGCGATCTGTTCTCGACCCATCCCTCGATCACGAAACGAGTCCAGGCCCTGGTCCAGATGGCCGGCGGCCGGGTGCCGCAGACCATGCCGCCGCAGGCGCCGGCCATGCGCGACCGGCAGGACCTGCCGACCATGGTGCAGGATCGCGGGCCCTGGGGCGCCAGGCCCCGGCCCTGATGTTATTGAAGGGGCCAGTCCAAATGAACTTCTTTTGGGAGGCCGCGATCGGAGTTACATTGCCGCCCGCTCTTCTAAATGTCGCGACCGGATTTGACACGACATCATCTCTATATTTCGTCATTATTTGTTCAGCTGCTTCGATATTGTGCGAATATCGAAGACGACAGATTGAACGCGATTACAACATTTTAAAAGTTCGTATAACTACAACAATAATCCGAAATTCTATTGAATTGAGCATTGCGACAGCACGTATTTGCTGCCTTCTTTTTTGGCAAAATGGGAAATTGGGTACGTTTCACCGTAATTCCGGAACATGAAAAGGTCAGCCATGGTTTGGGGCATTCTGGGCGTCATCGTCCTCCTCGTCGTCTATGTGATCTTTGTCTATAACGGCCTGGTCGGCATGCGGCAGCGGGTCAACCAGGCCTTTGCCGACATTGATGTGCAGCTGAAACAGCGCCACGACCTGATCCCCAACCTGGTCGAGACGGTGAAGGGTTACGCCGCCCACGAACGCGGCACGCTGGAAGCCGTGGTCCAGGCGCGCAATGCCGCCCAGACCGCGCAAGGGCCGGCGGCGCAGGCCGCCGCCGAGCAGCAGCTGAGCGGCGCCGTCGGCCGCTTGATGGCGCTCGCCGAGGCCTATCCCGACCTCAAGGCCAGCGCCAGTTTCCAGCAGTTGCAGACCGACCTGACCGATGTCGAGAACAAGCTCGCCGCCGCCCGGCGCTTCTTCAACAACGCGGTCAGCGAGTTCAACGCCTCGATCCAGGCCTTCCCGGCCGTGCTGTTCGCCCAGCAGATGGGCTTCACGGCGCGGGAATTCTTCGACGTCGGAACGGATGCGCGCACCACGATGGATGCTGCGCCGCCGACCGTGAAGTTCTGACGACCGAGGGTTCAGCCCATGCCGGGTCAGGCCTTCGGGCTCTACAGCCATATCCGCGGCAACAAGGTTCGCTCCGGCTTTCTGATGGCCGGGCTGTTTCTGCTCGCCTATCTCGTGACCTTCGGCCTGATCCTGGTATTCCACGGGCTGTACGGCCTGCCCTATGGCGCCAACGTCAAGTTCGAGACCTTCAAGTCGTTTCTCGCCGCCACGCCCTTCGTGACTCTCGCCACGTTCGCCTGGGTGTTCATCGGCTACCGCTTCAACGTGGCGCTGATCGGCGCCATGTCGGGAGCGCGCGGCGTGGCGCGCGAGGACGATCCGAAGCTTTATCGATTGCTGGAGAACCTCTGCATCTCACGCGGCATGACCATGCCGAAGCTCGCTATTATCGAAAGCGAGGCGCTCAATGCCTTCGCGAGCGGTGTCAATGACCAGCAATTCACGATCACCGTCACATCAGGCCTGATCAATACCCTCGACGATGCCGAGATCGAGGCCGTGCTGGCCCATGAATTGACTCACATCCGCAACGACGATGTCAGGCTGATGATCGTCGCCATCGTCATTGCCGGCGTGCTCTCGCTGATCGGCGAGATCGCGTTTCGCGTCCTTGCAAGCAGCCTCCGCGACGCCTCTTCGTCGCGCGACGACCGCAAAGGCAGCAATCTCGTGTTCGCGCTGCTCGGCGTCGCCATCATCGTCGTGGCTTGGTTTCTCGCCGTGGTGATCCGGCTGTCGCTGTCGCGCTCACGCGAATATCTCGCCGACGCGGGCGCAGTGGAATTGACCAAGAACCCGGACGCCATGATCTCGGCGCTGCTGAAGATTTCCGGCCGCGCCGATATCGAGGGCGTGCCCTCCGGCCTGATGGACATGTGTTTCGAGAACGATCCCGACAGTTTCTGCGACCTGTTCTCGACTCATCCCTCGATCACCAAGCGCGTCCAGGCCCTGGTCCAGATGGCCGGCGGCCGAGTGCCGCAGGCGATGCCGCCGCATGCGCCGGCCCTGCGCGACCGGCAGGACCTGCCGTCCATGGTGCAGGACCGCGGGCCGTGGGGCACCAGGCCGAGGCTCTGAGCCCGGCGCCGAACCGCACCTTATTTGTCGCCGGGATAGGGCTGGTGGCAGCAGGCGCAGAGCTTGTTGCCGTCGGGATCGCGGACATAGGCGCCGTAATAATGCGGGTGGTAATGGGCGCGCAGGCCGGGCGGCCCCTCGTCACGGCCGCCATGGGCGAGCGCCGCGTGATAGAAGGCATCGACCGCCGCCCGGTCGGGCGCCAGGAACCCCGGCATGACGCCATTGCCGGCACGCGCCGGGCTCTCGTCGAAAGGCCGCATGATCCAATATTGCGGCCGCATCTCACCGTGAGGCGCATAACCCGACGATTCCGGAAAATTCCAGCGTCGGATGAAGCCGAGCGCGCCCAGCACCGCGTCGTAGAAAATCCGCGAGCGTTCGATGTCGTTGGTGCCGGCCGTCACGTGGCTATACATGCCTGTCCCCCTGGGATTACCGAGGCCAAGGCGTTAGCACGGCCGCCGAGGGGGCGGCACAAAAACTGCTCGAATTGACGGCCAAGGCGACTGAGAACGACCGCGCGAAGCCCCCGCCGGATCGCGGCGGAGTGAAGCACGGCATCAAGGACGGCATAGCTTTGCGCAGAGTGTTTCGGCTTGGAGCGATCACGCTCTAGCCTCTCGCAACCACCGGCCGGTTGGCCGCACGCCAAACCTTGAGCAAAGTCAGGACGGGCACCGGCCACAGCACTACCCTGACCCAATGGAAAATCCAATATCGCGTGCGATCCTTCATTTGGCCCCCGGGAGAACTGGCCGTGTCCCCTATCAGCGTAGCCCATTCCCGGCTTCGGAACAGGTCCTTGTCGAGCGGAGGCGCCATGACCGTCACGGGTCGTCAAGGTGGAGGCCCAGGCCCCTCGGACACGCGCCTGCCCGCCTGCATGACCCAGCGGATCTCGCGCGTATTGCCGATGGCGTCGAGCGGATTGGCGCCCAGCAGCACGAGATCGGCGCGGCGTCCCGCCTCGATCAGGCCTACATCGGGTGAGCGCAGCGCCCGCGCCGCGTTTTCGCCGGTCATTTTCAGCACCTCGGCGGGCGACAGGCCGGCCGCCACCAGCAGTTCGAACTCCTGGTGCAGGCTCTCGCCCGGGATGATCCATGGATTGGTCAGGTCGGTGCCGGAGACCAGGAGTACACCGGCATCGCGCATCAGGCGCACCAGCGCCTGCAGCTTCGGATAGGCCGCATTCCAGCGGCGATAGTCGTCGCCGGTCCAGTCGCCGGTCGCGCTGATATCGGGGCACTGCGTCCAGTCCCGGTGGAGTTCCGGCACGATCCGCGCGAAGCGGTTTTCGGCATAACGCCCGCCATTCGGCGCGGCGAACTTGGTATCATAGGCAATCAGCGTCAGGTCGACCGAAATGCCGCGCGCCGCCACCGCGGCAATCATCTCGCGCACGTCCGGGGACTCCAGGTCGAGCAATTCGAGCCAGTCGATCCGGGCCCTGAAGACACCGCGAATGCCGTGGCGGCGAATGGCGGCGGCGTAATGGTCGCGGGCTGCCGCGGTCAATGTCTTGGGCGACCAGTCCACCGCGTGGGCGAGGTGATCGATACCGAGCCGTGCAGCCTCCAGCCAGGAGGTGCGCCCCATATGGCCAATGACGGGGATAGCGTGTCGGTGCGCCTCGTCGATGACGCTGGCGACAGCTTCCGGCGACAGGCGGGCATAGACCTTGAAGTAATCGGGACGGTAAGGCAGCGCGTCCCGCACGACCGCGCGCAGCCCTGCGTCGGTCAGGCTCGGGTCGTTGATCAGCTCGGCCGACGCAAAGGCGCGCGGCCCGCGGACGCGGCCCGCATTGAGGTCGTCGCGCAGCTTGAGGCCGTCAATGGTCGGTGTCGCCGGGCTGCGCACGGTGGTGACGCCGAAATCGAGCAGGACCGACATCATCCTTTCCGAAACGTCTCGGCCGAACCGGACGAAGGGGATGCTGTCGACGGCGCATCGCGGCTGCAGCAAATGGGCATGCATGTCGATGAAGCCAGGCAGAAGATAGCCGTTCGCGCCGTCGATGACCGTCACGTCGCCAAGGGTCGGGCCGGTCGGCGGCAGGATCCCGGCGATGCGTTCGCCGACGACGAGGACGCGACCCGCGACCGGCGGGCCGCCATGACCGTCAAGGATATGCACGTGATCGATCAGGATGCGTTCAGGCGCGGCCTGGCCCCGCGCCGCGCCGGCCAGGCCAATCGCTGCGATGGCCGTGACGGCAGCCGTCGCGATCGCGCGCGCGATCCCGTTACGGCCGAGCCCCCGCACGCGCGGCCAGGTCGCTGCCGGATGCACCGGCCGGCCGGCCCCATATCCGCGCGATCGGCAGTTCAGCATGGGCCACAGGCTTCATTCGCGCGGAGCATCAGGCATGCTCGCCACGCTACCCGCTCCGGCGGCGCCGGGGAAGCCAGGCACCATCACCACCGCGCGCCTCGCCTGCCTGATCTCACCTGTCGTCCCAGCGCAACCCGATCCGCTCGCGCGCGATGCGTTCCTTGAGCCAGGAGGCCGCGCGGCCCGCCTTGCGCTGCTTGTGCCAGATCAGCTCCAGCGCGACCGGCCAGTCGCTGTTGTCGAACTGCAGTTCGGGCGTCACCAGATGCGGGCGGGTGGAAGATGCGGCGAGCACATGATCGGAGACGAAGGCCCAGCCGATGCCGTGCTTGACCAGCTCCAGGATCACCCAGTGGCTCTCCACCCACCAGACCTCGGCGGCGATGCGCAAGCGCATCTTCTCCTGGCTGTCGGAACGGGTTGCCAGCATCAGCTGGCGATGGCGCTTCAACTCCTCCCAGGCGATGGGCTGGCGGGCGAGCGGGTGGTCACGCGCGCAGACCAGTTGCAGCGGCACCCAGCCGATGGTGTGAAAGCCGAGCGCCGGCGGCAACACCTCCTGGCGCCACATGATGCCGAGGTCGGCGCTGCCATTCAGCACCATGCGGCTGACGTCCTCCATCAGCGGAAACAGGAGCTCCAGCTCAACCGAGGGGAACTCCGCGGCGAAGGAGGCCATCAGCTCGCCGATCTTGCTTTCCGGGTAGAGCTCGTCGAGCGCCAGCACCAGCCTGGCCTCGACGCCCTCTTCGAGGCTTGCCGCGACGCCGATGAAGTGCTCGCGCCGCTCGAGCACGACGCGCGCTTCCGCCAGCATCCGCTCTCCGGCGGCGGTGAGCTTCGGGTAGCGGCCGACGCGATCGAACAGCTTGACGCCGAGATCGACCTCGAGATTTGCGACCTGCGTGCTGACGGCGGACTGGACCCGGCCGAGACGGCGCCCGGCGGCCGAGAACGAGCCGGCCTCGGCCGCCGCGACGAAAGCCTCCATCTGCTCCAGGGATATGCTCATCTATCTCTCATTCAGATAGGATCTAACTTGATACCGGCTCATGGCGAGATAGAAGACGCCACATCAATTGTCCCTGCAAGAGCCCTGTCGTCTTATGCGCACGTCATCGGATCGTATCCGCCACACCGTCCTGTTCGAACTCGTCAGCCTCGCCATGGTGCTGCCGGCCGGAAGCTGGGTGTTCGGCATCGGCCTGGAGCAGATGGGCGTCATCGGCATCGGCAGCTCGATCGCGGCGACCGTCTGGAACTATGTCTACAATCTCGGCTTCGATCATTCGCTGCTGCGGCTGACCGGCAGCGTCGCCAAGAGCTGGCCGGTGCGTGTCGCCCACGCCCTCCTGTTCGAGGCCGGGCTGCTCATCGTCCTGCTGCCGGCAATCGCCTGGTATCTCGGCATCGGCCTGATCGACGCCTTCATCATGGATATCGCGATCGCCGGCTTCTACGTGGTCTATGCCTTCGTCTTCAACCTGGCCTATGACCGCATCTTCCCCCTGCCGACCCAGGCCCCGACCTTGGCCGCGGCCTGACGCCGGGCCTAATGTGCCGGCCGTCGGAGGGCGGAGACTTCCGACGGCGCGACATCGGGCGGCCGGCCGCCCCATTGGGCGCGCATCCAGCTGGCGAGATCGGCCAGCGTCCGGTCGTCGAGCTTGTCGGCAAAGCCCGGCATGGGCTGCATCCGCTCCAGGCCCGGGAAGCTCTGCGCGGGAATGCCGTGCAGCGTAGTGTGAATGAAATTGCGCGCGCTGTTCAGCCGGAGCGAAGCGTTGGTCGCCATCGGCACCGCGACATGGGGAATGCCCTGCCCGGCCACGCCGTGGCAGCCCGAGCACAGGTTGAGATAGGTGGCGCGCGCCGAGGCGGCGAGTGGAGCGGGAACCGCGACCGGCGGCGGCGCGGGCGGTGGCGTCGCCACATCCGGGACGGCATCGAGATCGAAGAGATAGGCCGACATGGCCTTCAGGTCGTCGTCGCCGAGATATTGCGTCGAAAGATGCACCACCTCGAACATCGCGCCGGTCATGCCGCCTTGTGCCGACAGGCCGGACTTCATGAAACGCGCCAGCGTGACGGGGTCGAAGCCCATCGCTTGCAAGCCGGCCTTGGTGATGTCGGGCGCCTCGACCCCCTCGATGACAGCGCCGCGCAAATAGGCCGAGGCGTCCATGCCCTGGGCGAGATTGCGCGGCGTGTGGCACTCGCCGCAATGGCCGAGGGCATCGACGACATAACGGCCGCGGTTCCAAGCGGCCGACCGCGCGGGATTGCCGCCATCGACCTGGCGCGGCAGGTTGACCAGGTTCCAGAAGGTCAGTGACTGCCTGATGTTGAAGGGAAAACCCAGCGTGTTGCTGCGGTTCGGGACGGCGATCGGCTCGCGGGTCATGAGATAGGCATAGACCGCGTCGACATCGTCTGATGTCATCATGCGATAGGACGCATAGGGCATGGCGGGGTAGAGATGGACGCCGCCCTTGCCAATGCCGTCGCGCACGGCGCGGTGGAACTCCGCCCGGGTCCAGGTGCCGATCCCCCTTTGCCGGTCGGGCGAGATATTGGTCGAATAGATGGTGCCGAAGGGCAAATCGAACGGGAGGCCACCGGCCCAGGGCGCCCCGTCCTTGGCGGTGTGGCAGGCGTAGCAGTCCGCCGCCTTCGCGACATAGGCGCCGCGCACCGCCAGCCGCTTCATCTCGTCGGCCGAAAGGGGCGTCTCCAGCGTGGTCGCCACCACGCTCTTCTCGAAGGCGCCAAAGAAGATGCTGGCCGCGGCGAGACCGCCCAGCACAACGAGCACAGCCAGGACTTGCAGGATCCGGCGCAAGGTCATCGTGGCCGCCCCCTCACCCGAGAACCAGTCCGGGGGTCTTCAGCACGACCTCCCGCACCGCCTCGAAGTAGCGCACGTAGCCGGTACATCGGCAGATATGGACATCCAGCGCTTCGGTGATCGTCCGCTCGAGATCGGCCCGCGGCACCGGCCGGCGCTTCAGCCGATCGATCAGGACGGTGGCCCCGGTAACGAAACCAGGCGTGCAGTAACCACACTGGAACGAGAAATGCTCGATGAAGGCCTGCTGAACCGACGTCAGCTCGACGCTGCCGTCGCTGCGCCGGCCGGCGTGCCCCTCGATGGTGCGCACCCGCCGGCCGGCGAACCAATGCGCGCCGGTAATGCAGGTGCGAACCTCGTCGAGCGTGCCGTCGGCCTGTTCGATGATGACGGTGCAGGCGTGGCAGATGCCCTGGCCGCAGCCCATGCGCGCGCCGGTCAGGTTGAGATATTCGTGCAGGAAATCCTGCATCATCATATCTTCGGGAACCGTGACGGGGCCGACCCTCTCATTGTTGACGGTCAGCGACAGCGGCTTTTCGGTCAGGGTCATGACAGCGCCTCCCGGATCCTGGTGGCGGTGATCGGCAATTCGTAGAAGCGCTTGCCGATGGCATGTGTGATGGCGTTGGCGATGGCCGGCACGACCGCGATCATCACCACCTCGGCCATGCCCTTGGGCGGATCGGTGTCCGACAAGGGCGGCAGGACCTCGGCGGTCTGCGTCCACACCGCGACATCCTTGGAATGCGGCAGCTCATAGCGGTTCCAGTTCCAGGTGCCATCGCCCGGACCGTCCTCGTAGAGCGGCAGATATTCCATGAGGGCGTGGCCGATGCCCATGGCGATGCCGCCCTGGATCTGGCCGGAGACCAGCTCCGGCACGACCTGCCGGCCGCATTCGAGATAGGAGTGATGCGACAGCAAGGCGACCTTGCCGGTGCCGGTGTCGACCACGACCTCGGCAAGCGTCGCCATGGGCGCGTAATAGGTCACGCCGGCATTGTTGCGCTGGACCGGCGGATAATAGACCGCCGCCCGCTCGATGAAATGCCAGCCGCCCGTGGTCATCAGCGCCTTGCGGTCGGCGCCCGCGCCTTCGCCATAACGCAACGCCAGGGCATCGAGCGACAAGCGCTGCCGGCCTTCGCCGGGGATGTCGAATTCGGCTTCAGTCCATTGCCAGCGGTTGAAGCTATGGACGGTGACGCCGGTGACGAGGCCGAGACGATGGGCCTCGGCCGCCACCTGCTCGAAGCTGAGCGGCGGCAGGCCCCCGGCCTGCACCATGCCGCGGGCGAGGCGCAGGTCCTCGCGCCTCACCGCATAGGGCGCCATGGCACCGCCGCCGATGCCACGCGTCCAGAGCGACCGGGCCGCCGGCCAGACCGCATAGGACATGAGCGCGCGGGCCGCCTCGCGGGTCGCGTGGCCGAGATAATAGGCGCTGTTGGTGGCGCTCATCGGCGAGGTGAAGCGCGGCGTCCAGCGCGGGTTCTGCTTCAGCCGATCTTCGTCGGCCTGGCTCGTCGTATAGGGCTGGTCCGTCGTTTCCAGCGGCATTTGCGGCCAGCGGGTGACGCCATATTCGGTATCGTCGGGGACCCGGCCAAGAATCTCGCCGACCATGATCGCCTGGGAGGTGGTCACCCCCGGCCCCATTTCATGGGCGACGTGGCAAAGCTTCAACCGGCCGCGCGGATCGATCTCCAGCGACACGACGGCCGCCTCCGCGCCGGTGCCGTAATCCTTCTGCACATGGGCATAACCGACGCCGTATTTCTTGCCGGGGTTGGCCGCCTCGAAAGCCCGCTTCTTCTGATCCTTGCCGGCCCAGAGCGGATGGGCCCTGGCGCGCAGCAGGATCTCCTCGTTGCGCAGGGCACCGGCGGGGATGGCGCCCTGGGTGTTCTTCATGCCCGACTTAAAGACGTTACGCAGGCGCAGTTCGATCGCATCGATACCGAGCAGGCCGGCGGCCTCGTCGACCATCATCTCGGTCGCAGACATGGATTGCAGCGTGCCGTAACCGCGCGTCGAACCGGCCTCGACCGCGCGCGAGGCGAGCGCCACCGCCGACAGGTCGCTCTTCGGCAGGTAGTAGATCGACTGGGCCGCCGTCGCGCCGACGAAGGTCACCGAGAAGGAATAGTTCGGGCGACCGCCGCCGTCGGTCTGGTAACGGCCGACGAACGCCCGGAACAGCCCGGTCTTGCGGTCGACCAGCAGCGTCTTGTCCATCCAGAAGGCGTGGCGCTTCAGCCCCATCTGAAACTGCTCGAACCGGTCATTGGCCAGCCGCACCGGCCGGCCCTCGCCATAGAGGCCGGCGACGACGCAGAAAAACGGAAAGATGCAGTGGTCCTTGGTGCCGTAGCCGACGGTATAGCCGACCTTGAGATCGACCTCCTTCAGCGGAAATTTCGAGTGGTGGACGATCTCCGCCGACACCGCGGCAACCTCCTGGGGCGACTGCGTCGCCATCATCAGGTGCAGCCTGGCATTGGCGGCGTCGTACCAGACGTTGCCATTGTCAGCCTCCATGGCGGAGGCATCGATCGACTGCGAGAAATAGTTGCGCTTGACCACCAGCACGTCATTGCCGGCAGCCTCGACCTCCGCGGCGATCTCGGCGGCCGCGGCCATGCCGCGCGCCATGCCGTCGCCCTCCCCCGGCGCCGGCCAGGCCGGCTGATCGCCGGAAAACTTGGCGAAGATGACGGTGTCCTTGAGCGGCGAGAAACGATCGTCCGCTTCCGGGCTGCCCCCGTCGATCCGCACATAACGCGAGGCGCCGTAATGCGGCGGCGGGTTATGGGCCGTCTTCTCGCCATAACGGACGACCGTGTCGTCGAAATGGATCTGCCGCTTGGCCGCCGCATAGCGGGCGAAATCGCGATAGATCAGCAGCGCCACCGGCTGGCCGAGCAGCCGGGGGGTCTGGCCCTTGGGCACCAGGAAAACGTCGCCGAAGAAGTCCTGGTCGGGCACCACGATGCCGTCGGCCACGAGGGTCTCGTGCAGCACGACACGGTCCGGCTTCAGATCGTCGCCGAGCGCGCTGAGATCGATCCCCTCGAAGCTGCGGTCGGCCTTGGTGGCATGGATCATGAAGGCGTGAGCCTGCTCGCGCGGCCAGCCGTCGAGATCGCGGGCACGGTAGTCACGCGAAAAGGTCTTGGCTCCGGTCACCTTGGCAATGGCGTCGAGCCGGTATTTCGGCCGGCCGTCGGCCTTGAGCCAGTCCGGACCCGGACGTGGTGGGGTTTGGACCAGCAGCGCTTCAGCCGGCGCGGCGAGGAACGACACCTTGACCGCAACGCCGGCGACCAGCGTCGTGTTCAGGAAGCGCCGGCGCGAGATCACGGCCGTCATCGGGCAGCTCCATCTTGTCGTTCACCGCGCCCGGAATCGCGTTACGCCACGATGCTGCTATCGGGCTCGGTCCAGCGCAAGGCCGAAGCGCCCGGATACCTAAGAAACCTCACCGCCTTGAGGGGCGGAGCTTTGCGGGATGTGCCTGCTGACAGGCAATGGCCGTCGCTCGGCCGGCCCGTCCTCATGACCTGCCGGCGGCACCGGGTTGTCCCCGCCTCTCCGTCGCGACGGCGATGGCCGCGGCAAGCACCTCGGCATCGCCGATATGGTTGGCGAGCAGCAGCACGAGGCGGGCGTTGAGATCGGCGCTTTCGGTCTCGGACAGGCCGCGATGAGCCTCCACCAGCAGCCGGAACGCGGCGTCGGGGTCGGCGAAACGGGAGGCGGTGACAAGCTCGGTCATGGCTTGTTCCCTGGTCAAAAGCCTAGCGCACGACGGCGCGCGGCAAGAATCGTCGCACCGTCGAAACGGCGCCAGCGAGCGGCCAAATGGCCATCGGGCCGAAGCAGGAAGGTCGAGCCCGGGCGTGCGTCGAAACGGCTGGCGAACAGGCCGTCGATATCGATCGCGTCGTCACCGATCGCGATCAGGGTCATTCCCTCTGGGACGGCCGGTCGTGGCCCGTCCGGAGCGCAGAGCACCATGAAACCGCCGCCGACCACTTCCGACAGGAAACCACGCCGGCCGTCGGCAAAGACCAGCGGCACGTCGGGCACAGGCGCGCCGAGCTCTGCCGTACCGCCCCAGGGGTCCGCGTCGGGCGTCGACAGCGCCGTGTCATAGGTCGTGGCGGTCGACAGCCGGCCGGAATTGACCATGCGCTTGGCGAAGGCGGTGGTGCGCGCCAAGGCCAGCACCGCATCGCGCAGGCGTCGCTCGCCCGAACTCGGCGGCGCGATGAAATCGGTCGCCCGGGTTGAATTCATGATGTTTTCGTCGGCGGCCGCTCCGCGTTCGGCGTCATAGCTTCCGACGAGGCCGGGTCCGGCTTCGCCGCGGATGACGGCGCCGAGTTTCCAGGCCAGGTTCTCGGCGTCCTGCACACCGGAATTGGCGCCGCGCGCGCCGAAGGGCGAGACCTGGTGGGCGCTGTCGCCGGCGAAGATCACCCGATCATGGACGAAATGCGCGAGCCGGCGACACTGGAACGTGTAGATCGAAACCCATTCCAGGGTGAAATCACCATGGCCGAGCATGCGCTCGATGCGTGGAACGACATGATCCGGCTGACGCTCGGTTTCGATATCGGCGTCGCGGCCGAGCTGCAGATCGATCCGCCAGACGTCGTCAGGTTGCTTGTGCAGCAGCGCCGACTGGCCGGAATGGAACGGTGGCTGGAACCAGAACCAGCGTTCCGTCGGAAAGGCTGCCGTCATTTTCACATCGGCGATGAGAAAGCGATCATCGAACACCTCGCCGGCGAAATCGAGCCCCATCAAGGCCCGGGCCGGCGAGCGCGAACCGTCGCAGGCAACCACCCAGCCGGCGACGAGCCGGTAGTCACCGTCGGGCGTCGCGATGGTCAGCGTGACGCCGTCGGCGTCCTGGCGGAGCCCGACGACGCGGTTGCGCCAGCGCAGGTCGACGACATCATCAAGCTCGGCCACGCGGGCGGCGAGCGCCGCCTCGACATAATATTGCTGGATGTTGATGAAGGCCGGCATCTTGTGGCCGCCCTCGGGCAAGAGATCAAAGTCGTAGAGTTCGCCCTCGCCGAGAAAGACCCGGCCGCGCTGCCAGGTGACGCCCTTTTCGACAAGCCTTTCGCCAATGCCGAGCCGGTCGAAGATTTCCAGGGTGCGCTTGGCGAAGCAGATGGCACGGCTGCCCTCGCCGATCCGGTCGGAATCGTCGAGCAGGACCACCGCGATGCCCTGAAGCGCCAGGTCAGTCGCAAGCGTCAGACCGACCGGACCCGCGCCAATGATCACGACAGGATGGCGCGCCGGCATGGCCACGTCCTGGTCGCCGGAGCGCCGATAGGCGAATTGATAGGCGTCCGTGGCCGGCTCGCCGGCAGTCTTCTGGCTCATGAGCGCCCGCGGATGGTTACAAATGCAACGACCACCATTCCTCATGCACCATGGCGCGGCCGTCCGTCCACTGTCCAGATGGCGCGCGGCCGCCTCAGCCCTGGCCGCGCACGAGCGCCCCGGCGGTCTTCAGGAAGACGCTCAGGGCCCGTGACACCATGACGAAGGCAATAACGGCCAGAATCATTTCAAGCACATGGCCGCGCCGGATCAGAAAACGGTAGAATCCATAGGATATGAAGGGCCAGTGGTCGCGATAGGGCTGGAGCCCCCTCGCCCAGGGCTTCATCATGAAGGTCTTGGCGGCAATGCCGAGCTCGCTCGCGACATAACGCGGCCAGAACGACAGCAGCCAGAGCGTCGCGGCGACCAGCGCGACCCAGGCGAAGGCATGGGTCACGGCGTCCATGGCAGAGCCCTCTTTGGTGCGAAACGGCTCATCCGCCGCTGGGGGAGCGCGGCGCTTCGGCACGCGGCGATGGTGCCGGCGTGATGACCCGGACCGGACGGCGCTCGGTCTCGGTCGCCGTCTCGGCGTTCATCGGCGGTTCGGCGGATGACGCCGCGTTCGCATCGCTGCCGCGAATCTCGACGGGCCGCGGCTCCGATGGCGCCCTCACGGTGCCGTCGAGCCCGATTGTCGCCGGCAGCGAACCGTCACGCCCGCGGCTGCGTTCGGTGCGGGTCTGCCGCTCGGCGTCGCGGCGGGCGCGCTGTTCCGCCGCCATCTCCTCGCGCACCGTGGCGCGCTGCGCCGCCGGCAGCGACAGGAGCCGGGCCTGCTCGGCCGAGACCACCTGGTCCCCAGAACGCAGCGTCGGATCGACCCGATTGGCGAAAGTGTCGGCCCAGGAGCCATTGGGCGGCCGGCAGGTGCAGGCCGCGTCGAAGCGGGTCCGGAAGCGCAAGGCATTGGGCAGCGACGAATAGGAACGGCCGGTGGAAGAGACGGCATTCTCGATGCGGTCATCGCGCATGCGGAACAGCGCCACCTCCGTGCCCGGGCACTGCATCTGGCACATTTCCTCGTCGTCGAGATTGGCGCCCGGCCGGGTCGACGAGGTCATCGGGAAGAAGGCGCCGTCGCACAGGCGCACGCAGACCGCACGGTAGCCGACGCCCCGCGGACGCTGCTCGCCATCCTCGCCGAGCGGCCCTAGCGGTCGGTCGGACGGCGGCGCTTCCGTCATCGCCGGTTCGTCGCGCTGCGGTTCGCGTCGGCCGCCGCCGAACAAATGCTCGATGAAACCGCCGAAGCCGCCTTGGCTTGGGGCCTGATAGGCGGTCTGCGGCCGGTCGACATCGGGGGTTTGCGCGCGCCGATAGACCTGCTGCTCCTGCGCGCCGTCGGAAAAGAAACCGCCACGCGACGGCACGGCCGCCTGACGCGTACCGCCTCCACGGCAGCCATTGGCGTCATAGGCCGCCATCAGCCGGGCGCGCTGCTGCGGATTGCCGCCACCGCCGCCGGCCTGTGCCTCCAGCTGGGCGAGATTGGCCTGCATCCGGCCGATATGCTGGCCGAGCGCCGCACATTGACCGCTTTGGAAGAAGCCGCCACAGCCCGACGCCTGATATTGCCGCTGGGCCGTGGCGAGTTCGCCACGCTGACGGCCGGCGAGCGCGCCGAAACGGCGGTTGCCGCCGCCCGACGGAGCGCTGTCGAGGCGTGCGAGCTGGGCCTGGATCTGCTGGCAGACAGCCGGCGCCTGTGCCCGCGCCGGCGCGGCCCAACAGATCAGCGCTGCGACGCCGAGCGTCGCGAGCCAACGGCCCGCCGACCTTCTCAATCCCGCCTCGCCCGACACTTTCGGCACCCTAAGCATGCTCGCCCGATGAAATCTAAGCCCGCAGGCGGTCTACCCGCTTCATCAAGCCCTGTCATGGTCAACAGAGGGTAAAAACTAAGGCAATTTCATGTGATGCGGAAGGACAACATTTCGAATTGACTGTTGCTTCGCGTCGCAACGCAGCATTGCCTTGACTTCGGGGAAACCTGGCTGGAGCATCCGGGCAGATCCCGATATCGAGGCCATCATGACGACATTGCCGACCAAAAAGCTCACCGGTTCCTTCGTGGCCCTGGTCACGCCCTTCGACAAGGCCGGCAAGGTCGATTTCGGGGCGTTTCGGGAGCTTCTGGGCTTTCACGAACGCAATGGCACCGGCGCCATCCTGATCATGGGCTCGACCGGCGAGACCTCGCTGCTGTCGCCGGAAGAAAAGAAAGCGATCATCGTCGAGACGGCGAAGATGAAGACGGCGGCCATGCCGCTGTTCTACGGCTGCACCGGCAACAATACCGACACCACCATCGCCAATGTTAATTTCGCCCGCGACAATGGCGCGGACGGCGCGATCCTGGCCGCGCCCGCCTATATCTGCGCCGCGGAAGGCGATATCGAAGGCTTCTTCCTCGAGGTTGCCGACGCGACCACCTTGCCGCTCGGGATCTACAACAATCCGCCGCGGGTGAAGACCGACCTGCACTGGGACAACCTGATCCGTATCTTCAAGCACCCGAACTATGTGGTTCACAAGGAATCGACCACCCGCGTCGGTCAGGTGGCGCAGGTGCTGGCGGCCCGCACCGACGTTTCCGTCATGTGCTGCGACAGCCCGAATCTCGGCCTCGTCGTGCCGACCATGAGCCTCGGCGGCCACGGCACGGCCAACATGACCGGCAATCTGGCGCCGGCCGAGCTTGCCACTATTTCCAAGCCCTGGACCAGCTATGCCGAGGCGGAGGGCTTCAAGAACGCCTATCTCGGCCTGCTGCCCTTGCTCCACTACACCTATTCAGCGATCAATCCGGTGGCGGTGAAGTCGTTGATGAAGGCGGTCGGCCTGCCGGTCGGCGATCTCCGGCGGCCGCTGACCAACCTGGAAGGCGAAGCGCTCGCCAAGGGCGTCCGCATCATCCAGGAGCTCGGGCTCGACAAGCGCTACGGCTACAAGCTGCAGCCGCTCTCGGCGATCGCGGCCTGAGGACTGTTGGACCGATGGATCGTCGTGATTTCCTGAAGATCGCCGGCGCAGGTGCGCTCACCCTGCCCGGTCCCGCACTGGCCCAGGCCTATCCGTCGCGCGGCGTTACCATGGTGGTGCCGCATGCCGCGGGCGGGCCGGTCGACGTGGTCGCCCGGCTGCTCGCCCAAGGCCTGGACAGCGAACTGAAGCAGAGCTTCGTGGTGGAGAACCGCGCCGGCGCGTCGGGCGTGGTCGGAGCCAATTACGTCACCAAGCAACCGGCCGACGGCTATGCGCTTTATTTCAACGCATCGATCCACATCGTGAACCCCTTGACCCGCAAGGAGCCGGCCGGCTTCGACGCGATCAAGGACTTTACGCCGATCTACAAGGTGGCGCGCGGCCCGGTGGTGTTCTCGGTGCCGCCGTCGCTCGGCGTCGACACGCTCGCCCAGTTCATCGCCAAGGCCAAGGCCGATCCCGCCAAGATGAACTTCGCCATCTCCGGCTTCGGAGCCGCCGGGCACATGATGACCGAGCTGTTCCGCCTGCGCTCGGGCGTGCAATTGCCCTTCGTGCTCTATCGCGGCGGCGGACCGGCGGTGAACGACCTGATCGCCGGTCATGTCTCGGCCTTCATCGATCCAATCCTGTCGGCGCTGCCGCAGATCCGCGGCGGCCGTGTCAAGGCGCTGGCGATCGGCGCCAAGACGCGCTCGCCGCACCTGCCGGACGTGCCGACCTTCGCCGAACTCGGCTATCCCGGCCTGGATCTCGAGACCTGGTACGGTGTCTGGGGACCGGCCGGCCTGCCGGCGCCGGTCGTGACGACGCTCGAAGGCGGCATCGCCAAGGTGGTGGCGAGCGAGGCCTTCAGGTCGCGGCTCGGCGAACTCGGCTTCGAACCGGAAAACCTGGGATCGCAGGCCTTCGCCTCGTTCATCACCGCCGAATATGCGCGTTATGTCGCGCTGGTCGCGGAGGCCAAGATCGAACCGCAATAGGACAGATACATTCGGTTCAAATTACGTGAGATGAAACACTTGTTTCGCGATGAGTGGTGCTGCTAGGCTGCGCCGCCATGGACGAGGCGCAACTCACCGCCGATTTGATCGAAAGTTTTGACGACCTGCCGCCGCAGTTGCAGTCGGCGGCGCGCTGGGTGCTGGATCACCCGGCCGATGTGGCCTTGCTGACCACCCGTGAACAGGCCAAACGAGCCGGACTGACGCCGGCGACGCTCACCAGGCTCGCCCAGCGCCTCGGGCTTTCGGGCTATGATGCCCTCAGGCAGGCCTTCGCGGCATCGATCCGCCAACGCCCCGACAGCTTTCATGGGCGCGCCGCCGAACTGATCTCGCGTCATGACGACACCGGCGACGCCGCGCTCGTGGCCGACATGTTCGGCGCGCTCGAGGCTCATCTGGCGGCACTGGCGAGCCCGGATTCGGCGGCACGTCTCATCGCCGCCGCCGACCTGATCGCCGGTGCCGAGCGGGTGTTCTGCTTCGGCCTGAGATCGGCTTTCCCGGCCGCCTTCATGTTCGATTACATCCGGGCGCTGGTGGGTTCGGTCTCGGTGCTCGCGGACGGCGCCGGGGGACGTGGTATCGATGCACTCCGCGGCATCGGGCCGGGCGACATTCTGTTCGCCGTGACGGTGAAACCCTATACCCGGCTGACGCTGCAGGCCGCCGAATTCGCCAAGGCCTGCGGCGCCGTCATCGTCGCCCTCACCGACAGCATGCTGTCGCCGCTGGCCAAGCTCGCCGAGGCCGTGGTGTTGGTGCGCACCGAGACGCCGAGCTTCTTCCACACCATGACGCCGGCCTTTGCGGCGGTCGAATGCCTGGCGGCCCTGGTCGCGACGCGCCAGGGTGGCGGGGCGCTTCGGGCGCTGGCCGACAGCGAGAACCAGCTCGCCGCCTTCGACACCTATCTCAACCCCCGTCAGCAGAGGCCAAGCCGCCGATGACCAAGGTTTTGCATCGCACGATCGCGCAGGATTATCCGGTGGCCGCCAGCGGCCGCGGCGTGACCATCACCGACGCGCAGGGGCGCGACTATGTCGACGCCTCCGGCGGCGCCGCGGTGTCCTGCCTTGGCCATTCGCACCCCGACGTACTGGCCGCCATGCATGCCCAGCTCGACCGGCTCGCCTATGCCCATACCAGCTTCTTCACCACCGAGGTGGCCGAGGAACTGGGTGCGACGCTGGTGACGGACGCGCCGCCCGGCATCAGCCATGTCTATTTCGTCTCCGGTGGCTCGGAGGCGATCGAGGCGGCGATGAAGATGGCGCGGCAATATTTCGTCGAGCGCGGCGAGCCTAAGCGCACCCGTTTCATCGCGCGCAAACAGAGCTATCACGGCAATACGCTGGGGGCGCTCGCCATCGGCGGCAATGAGTGGCGGCGCCAGCAGTTCAAGCCGTTGCTGATCGAGACCTACCATGTCTCCGCCTGTTTCGATTATCATGGCCGGCGCGCCGACGAGGACCCCGAGGCCTATGGCCAGAGGTTGGCCGGCGAACTCGAGACGGAGATCGGCCGGCTCGGCCCGGACACCGTCATTGCCTTCGTCGCCGAGACGGTGGGCGGCGCAACCTCCGGCGCGATCACGCCGGTACCGGGCTATTTCAAGCAAGTCCGCGAGATCTGCGACCGCCACGGCATCCTGCTGATCCTGGACGAGGTCATGTGTGGCATGGGCCGCACCGGCACCTTACACGCCTGCGAGCAAGAGGGCATAGCGCCCGACCTGATGACCATCGCCAAGGGGCTGGGCGGCGGTTATGCGCCGATCGGCGCGGTGCTGGTCGCCGGCCATGTCTATGAGACCTTCGCCAAAGGATCCGGCCTGTTCCAGCATGGCCATACCTATCTCGGCCATCCCCTCGCGGCCGCCGCCGCCCTTGCCGTGCAGAAGGTGATCAGGCGCGACAATCTCCTGGACAATGTGAAGGCGCAGGGAGAGCACCTCGCCCGCCGGCTCGGCGAACGTTTCGGCAACCACCACCATGTCGGCGACATCAGGGGCCGCGGCCTGTTTCAGGCGATCGAACTGGTGGCCGATCGCGGCGTCAAGGAGCCGTTCGACCCGCAACTGAAACTCAACGCCCGGATCAAGCGCGAGGCCATGGCGCGTGGCCTGCTGGTCTATCCCATGGGCGGCACCATTGATGGCGCGCGCGGCGATCACGTGCTGATCGCGCCCCCCTTCATCGTCGACAACAACACTGTCGACGTGATCGTCGAGCGGCTCGCAGAAGCCGTCGACGCGGCCCTGACCGGCCTCGGCTGATAAACTTCCAGAGGAGAACACCGATGATATCGATCAAGAACACATGCCGCATCGCGGCGCTGACGCTCGGGCTCGGGGGCCTGCTTTCCGGCGCTGTCCAGGCGCAGACCGTCAACGTTCTGGAACGGGCGAAGCAGCGGGGCTATCTGACCTGCGGCATCCATACCGGCCTGCCCGGCTTCGGTTACCAGGATGACCAGCAGCAATGGCGCGGCCTGGATGTCGATCTCTGCCGGGCCGTGGCCGCGGCGATCTTCGACGACCCGACCAAGATCCGTTTCGTGCAGACCACGACCCAGACCCGCTTCATCGTGGTGCAGACCGGCGATGTCGACATGCTGTCGCGCAACGCCACCTATACGATGGCGCGCGACACGGCGATGGGCATGGCCTGGCCGGTGATCAACTTCTTCGACGGCCAGGGTTTCATGGTGCGCCGGTCGCTGAACGTCACCAGCGTCAAGGGCCTGTCGGGCGCGACCATCTGCGTCACCCAGGGCACCACGACCGAGCTCAATCTCGCCGACTATTTCCGCGCCAACAATCTTCGCTACGAGGTGGTCAGCTTCAAGACCAATGAGGAAGGCGTGAAGGCCTTCGAGGCCGGCCGTTGCGACAGCTTCACGACCGATTCGTCCGGCCTTGCCGCCGAACGGCTGAAGTTCACCAATCCGAACGACTTCATCATCCTGCCCGAGCTGATTTCACGCGAGCCGCTCGGGCCGGCGGTGCGCCGCGGCGACGAAAATTTCGTCGCCATCGTCCGCTGGGCGCATTACGCCATGCTCAATGCCGAAGATCTCGGCGTGACGCAGGCCAATGCCGCCGACCTCGCGAAATCCACCCAGAACCCGGAAATCCGCCGCCTGCTCGGCCTCGACGGCAAATATGGCGAAGCGCTTGGCCTCAGCAACGACTGGGCCCTGCGGATCATCCGCCATGTCGGCAATTACGGCGAGGCCTTCGAGCGCAATGTCGGCGCGGGCTCCCGTCTCGGCCTGCCGCGCGGCCTGAACGCGCTCTGGTCCAAGGGCGGCCAGCAATATCCCTACCCCGTCCGGTGACGACACCATGGCGGCGATGCGGATAAGTCGCTTCCGCCGCCTCTCCATTCTTGACACCCCGGCCCGGGAGCCGCTAGGAACGCGGCTCCCCACGGTGGGGCGCGTAGCTCAGCGGGAGAGCACTCCCTTCACACGGGAGGGGTCACAGGTTCAATCCCTGTCGCGCCCACCATCTTTCTCAACAACGCATTTGCTGAACGGATGCCTCGGCGCTGGACCTTGGCTACACCCATGTGTGGTGTCTCCACGTCCCCTCCTGGCGGCAATGGCTCGACCGCTCGTTCCTTATCCGCCCGCCGGACCATAAAAGAACCGCCACGCGCCCCGGAGGGCACGCGGCGGCAGTCAGGGGAGGAAACGCACAAAGGGCATGCACTGCACTGAAGCTCACGGAGCCCTCGGCCGGCCATTGCCCTCCAGGATCTGCCTGATCACCCGGATGTCACCCTTGATGGTCGCGACATCCTCTGTGGTGCGGTCGAGCCGGCCTTCGACGGCATCGAGGCGGCGGGTGACCCGCCCTTCACGGTCGCGGATGTCGGCCTGGATGCGTGCGTCCTCCGCCTTCAGGTCGCGGACATCGGCCTGGAGCCAGATCCCCGTCGCGCCGACCATGCAAAGGGTGGCCAGGATCGACCAGATATTGATTTCCGGGTTGATCCACACCGGCCTCACCGCCCCCTCCCGAATTTCAGCGCCGGCAGCACCTCCTTCACGGTGTGGCCGCCGTGAAAGACGATCAGCCAGACCGTGGTGACGGTGCCCCAGGCGCCGATCAGCTCGGTCAGCGGCACCAAGGTCTTCACCCCCCAATTGCCGCCAAAGATGCCGGTCAGCCCGATCACCGACCAGCCGCCCCAGACGATGACCTGAATGGCGATGCGCATGGCCTGCCACGCGGTGAACCCGCGGGCGATCTCGGCGGCCTGGGCCTCGCTCACCCGCTGGGCCTCGATCTGCCAGAGCCGGACGATCTCGCCGGCGCGGGCCTCGGCCGCGGCGATCCTGGCCGCGGCATCCGGATCGGTGTCGATCGCCGCCCCGACGGCGGCCGGCGTCGCGTCGGTGCCGAGCGTCTCCGCGACCGCCTCCAGGGCCTTGCCGGCGAGCGAGCCGGCAAGGGACCCGGCCGGACCGCCAATGGCCGTTCCGATCAACCCGCCGATGACGGGCGCGCCGGCGGCGACGATCTTTTTGGCGATAGCGTCGAGCGTGCTCATTCGCCGGCTCCCTGGGCTGCGCTGACGGCAAAGGCCTTGGCGGCGCGGTTCTGCGACCAGGCGCGCCAGGCAAGGAAGGCGAAGGCCCCGCCGAAGACGAGGGCGATGACAAAGGCGGCCGTTTTGGCGCGAATCAGTTTGGCCTGCCGATCGGCAAGACCGTCGTAGCCACCATCGAGGCGCTCGGGGAAGGTCGTCGCGGTCGGCATATAGGTATTAAGACCTCAACCGCCCCAATCGGCCAAAGGCGCCCTGGTTGAATGGGCCGTCAAGGCAGTCACCTCCAGCCCCTTCGATATCGACCCTACCCTTTCCGTCGACAAGGCTATCGTTCGCGCCACCAGCGCTAGAAGATGAGACGATCGCGATAGTGCGCCGTCGCCGGGCTGGCTTTCGCGTTGACCGGGGCGGCAGTTATCCCGACTGGAATAGGCCATGTCACCAGATTCGATGGGAATACGGAAACCATCGCCCCACTACTGGCCTGCTTCGGGGAAATGCGGCCCTGCGGCGCTGCTTCGATCGTAAGTGTTATTTCTTTCCCCTGGAGGAAAAATCGCCTGAAAGCGACTGGCAGCAGTGTGAAGCAGTGGCGCGACGATTTGGCCGGCTCAATAACGTGTGCCTCTCAAGAGGACCTTGCCGCTGATAGTACCACTCCCAGGGAGAATGCGGACGGCATTGTTTACTTCTGCTAAGAGCCGCCGCCCATACGCCAAGGCCGGATTATAAGCGACACCGATCTGTTCGAAATCGAAATACGAATTCATATGTGTCATAATTGACGGGTTAAACGGGGAGTAAATCTTTATGGTCCCGCCTGCATTCATGGCATTGCCAAGCCCCGATCCGAGGACGACTTCGGCTCCTCCGCTTGCACCGCCGCCAACAGAGGCATTGCTGGTCAGCGCTATCGTGCCGCGGCCATATGCATTGGCGGAACTGATGAAAGTCGCGCCATTGTCCGTCGATAGGCGCAGGAGAATAGCGGTTGAGTTGTTACCGACCGTGAGATCTTGCACCACCAGCTCGAACATTTCATAACCAGGTGAGAACACTAGATCGATGCTCGATCCGCCTGAGACGGTGACGGCGCTGAGAATGACCTCGTTTTCGTAACCTCGAACGTAAAAGGTCGATGACCCGTCGCAAATCAGCTCGCACTCCTGTCCTTTCGCGAGGGTCATGGCCAGAACGAGCCCGCCATTCACGAAGACCGTCTCCGAGCCGCTAGGATCAATCGTCACAATGCCTGTGCCGGTACCGACCAGCTTCACGAACCAGCCGTTACCCAGGGTCACGGCCGCGGCAAGATTGACGGTGAAGGCCGAGCCGCCGCTCAGGACAACCACCTTCCCTACATCCGCTGCGCCGAGGGTGCCGGTCGAGCTCATCGCAAGCACCGCCCCGGCATTTGGCGCTGCAAATACACCATCTGCCCGAAGAAACGCAGTCGACCCGCCGCCCGAGGCCGGCACCAGTCCTTTTGTCGCGCTGGTGAAAACGTTCAGCGCAGCAGTCGCACCCGCCACGGTATTGGCGCCCGTTCCACCCTGGGCGACGGCCAAAGGCGTGGTCAATCCGCCGAGAGAGGTGATGTCGGTGTTGGCGCCCGACGCCGCGGCGCCGATACCGGCGCGAGCGGTCGGTGCATTGGTGCCCGCCGTGCCGCCTTGGCCCAGCGACAAGGGGGTCGTCAGCCCGGACAGCGACGTGATGTCGCTGTTTGCCCCCGAAGCCGCCGCTGCGATCCCGGCACGGGCCGTGGCGGCGGTATTGCCGGCGGTGCCGCCCTGGGCGACCGATAGCGGGGTGGTCAGGCCCGACAGGGAACTGATGTTGCTGTTGGCTCCCGCCAAGGCGTTGCCAGCCTGCCAGACGCCCGAGGCATCATAGATGAAGCTCTGGCGCGTCGCGACGACGATAGCCGTGTCGCCGGGCAACGGATCAAAGAAGGTCCAGGACGCCGCGAGGTAGACCGCATATTTCCGATCCTTGCCGGCGAATGCGCCGGTGCCGCCGGTCGCAACAAGCCAGACCTGGCCGTCCGCGGGGGAAACGGGCGGCGTTGCGGCACTGGCCTGAATGCCCATCACGCGCCGCTGGCCTTCGATCGGCGCGAAATCCAGCGCGGTGTCGAGGGCCGTGGCGAGATCCGCATGGGCGGCGTTGGCGTCAGCCGGGGAAATCACCGTGCCCGATGCGGCATTGGTGAAGCTGTTGACGAGCATGGAATAGGAGCGGCCCGCGCCGGTGATGTTGATCGGCATGGCGAAACCTCAAGTCTTGATGATCTTGGAGAGGAACAGGGTCGGCTGCACGTTGTTGTGCGCGCCGCCGCCACCGGTCGAGCCGGTCGTGAACGGGTGGGCGTGGGCCGCAGCACCCGAGGACGTCTGGGTGCCCCCGGCCGACAGCGAGGGAACGCCGCCCGAGCCGCCACCGCCCATTGGACTGCCCGGCACCGTGTGGTCATGGGCGCCGGCGTTATCAGTCGTGCCGGTATGGGTATGCCCCGGCATCTGCGGCGTGGTCAGGGTGTGCGTGTCGGTGCCGTAGCGGCCGCCGACCGTCGTTGCCGCAGCCCCTGCCGACGCCATGCGCCCCGCATTCGTGCCCCCCATATTGTCGGGCGCGGCGACCACGCAGCCGCGGGCATCCGGCAGCCGGAATTCGGTACCGAGTTCGCCGCCTGTGTTGTGCAGCGTGCCGATCGCCGTGAAGAGGGCAGGATAGGTCGCGCGCAGCAGCACCTGGCCGGCGGCGAAGACCCAGCCGGCCGGCGCGATCGCTCCGGCCCAGTCCATCATCATGCCGGCGACAAGCGTGCCCGGTGCGGCGAAAGTACCGGTGACGGTGAGATCGCCAGCGGTCAGCGGCAGATGCACCTGCACGTCGGCGGCCGAGGACGAGATGCCGGCGACGCCGCCTTTGACCAGCGCGGTGCGGCCGCCGGCCTGCGCCAGCCCGCTCGAGGTGTCGCCCGCGAAAGCCAGACCAGGGGCCGCCGTCGACCCGGGCACCGCCAGGAGCGGCCCGGTCATCGGCCGGACACCGGTCAGCGGCATCGACGCGGAGATCTCCGCGCCAAGGTCCGACAGGCGCGTCTCCATCGCCGTGGCATCGGCCAGCGTGTTCGGCACCACAGTGGTGCCAGGTGGCGGCGAATAGACGCCGGATCCGTTGCGGGGCATGAGGTTCCTCCAAAAGAAAACGGCCCCGCCATGAAGGCGAGGCCGAAGCTGATTTGCCCTGGACGCGCCATCGGCCGGGCGGCGTCAACCCTTTGCCCCGACGCAATTGCCGGGAGCATCGGAGCTGTCGTGTCGATCGTGGCGGTCGAGCAACCCCCTTCTAATAGAGGTCGTACGGCGACATCTGGCGGCGCTGCCACTCCTCTTCCGGCGTCAGGCCAGACTGCTCCTGCCAGCCTCCGCCGGACGGAGCCGGCGCCGACGGTCCCGGGTTTTGGGCGCGCAGCTCGAGCGGCGGGCCGACTGTCTCCTGGGGCGCGGGTGCGGCAGCGTGTTGCGGCCAGGACCCGAGCTGTCCCAGGCCACCTTGCGAGGGGTTGCCCCACTGGGGCCATCCCAGGCCGGGCGCGGGACGCTGGCGCATCCGCTCGACATCGGCGAAGGCCGCTCCGATATCCGATCCGGGAAGATCTCCGGGCCGCGGCCCCATCTGTGCCGGTATCGACGAGTCGTCTTGCTGCAGCGGAGCGCCAAGCTGGCCAGGGTAGCGCCACATGGCTCCGCGCCGAATCTGCTCGAATTCCGGGCGCTGCTGCATGCGCTGGGTATCGGCGAAAGCGGCGTCGATATCGGGGGCAGGCAGGCCCGACTGAGGTCTCAGCGTGGCTCCGTCCGGGCGAGGTGGTCGCACAGGCTCGCTCGTGGGTTCATTCGGAATCTGGACGCCCGCCGCGATTTCACGCAGCTTGCGGCCGTAATGCGGATCGGTCGCATAGCCGGACGCAGCCATCGCCGCGATCTGAGCGTCCAGTCCGCGGGCTCCCAACACCCCTCGATAGCGCCGATTTGATTGAAGAAAACGCCCGTAGTCGTCGACACTCTCGCCCAAGTCGCCATAGGCTCGGAAATTCGCTCGCGTCCGAATAGGCTGTCCGTTGATGACCTCCGTGGTTGAGAGGTCGTTGCCCCCATTTCGGCCATGGCTCTTTATGCCGAAATAATTGTTGCCTGGCGCTCGACGCCCATAACTACTTTCCAACGCCGCCTGCGCGATAATGAGCCTTGGATCGAGTCCTGTTGCGGCAGCCACCCGCTGGGCATGAGGAAGTATCGTTGCGATGAAGCGCGCACTAGGCCCGGATGGTTGGTTTGCCGGTGAAGGGCGCGTAGCACCCGCAGTCGGATTGGCCTCCTGCATGTTCATAATGTCGCCTGGCCCGACCGACTGCATGCGATCCAGCTCCGCTGGGCGCCGCCGCGGCAGCGGTGCATAGGCCTGCGCGACCGGCGCCTCGCCTGGGTTCGCGCCGGCCCGCAGCAGCGGCGATGCCGCAGGCGCGGCCTGCGACGACGTCATCGCCGCGTTCTGCAAATGGGCCAACGGATTGCCGCCCTTGGATCGCGCCTCTTCGTCACGATAGAGGTCACGCAAGCCGACAGCGCCCTGGGCAAACCGTGCCAGGCCCTGAGTCCAGTGGCCAACCGGCTGAGTGCTCATGGCGTTGCGCATCAGGAGCTCGGCCAGAGCCCGCCGCTTGGTCCTGACGCCGTCGCTCGCCTGGGAATTGCCGTCGTTGATGAATCGCTCAGCCATGATCCTGTTCCTTCATGGGATAACGCTTGTTGGCGCGCCGGCCCGCCCGCCTCGCGGGCGTCGGCCTGGTGGCGCTCTGGTAGTCGACGACCATCAGGCCGCTTTCCATGGTCGCGACGGCGTCCGGATTGAGTTTGCGCACATCCTCGGCCATCAGGCCGATCTCCGGCGGGCCGCCGTCCTGGTAGCGGTAGCGGTAGACCGGCAATCCGTTGTCGAGTTCACCGACCCGCGCCACATCGCGCTTCATCCGGCGATCCGACGGCTTGAACATGCCGAGCCCTGCGCCGGCCAAGCCGAACAGGCCGCCCATCATGGCGTTGTTCGATTGCACCTGCGAATTGTAGATGCCCATCTGATTCTGGAAGTTCTGGTTCACGATGCCCGCATAGTCGGTGTTGGCGACATTGGTCTGCGGTGTGTTCGTGAAGGTCGGCTGCTTCACCTGAGAGCCGGACATCAGTGCCGAAATCTCGTTCAGCGGCTGGTTCCGCTCGGTCAGCAGTTCCTGATAGGCCTGCTGCCGACCGTTCAGCAAAAGCTGGTTGTTGGCATCGTTCCGCGATTGGTTGAAGCCGCGCATCTCCGCCTCGAAGGCGGCGGAGCCGGGTTGAATGCCCTGGTTGGTCAGTCGGGTCCTTAGCGCGTCTTCCTGCTGCGCCTGCAGCGGGTCGAGCCGCGCCCGCGCCAGCTGATTGAGCCGGCCCTCGATCGCATTGTTGTCGGCGCTGAACGGCGTGTTCAGCAGACTGCCGATCTTGGCCGACTGGGTGGCGCCGATATCGGCGACGTTCTGCTGGGTCGTCTTGTTGGTGTCGTAGATCCTCTGATTGGCGGCCGACAACGCCTGGGTTGCCTGGAAGCGCGGCGTGCCATCCGGCCAGGTGCCGATCTGGCTATAGCTCAGCGTCCCGTCCGGCGTGACCTGGTTCGTCGCGTTCAGCCCGGTCTGGGCAACCGCGGTCTCGCGGTTCATCTGGGTCTGTGCCGCCGCCGTCTCCTTAGGATCCGGCGGGGTCGGTGGGCTCGGTGTCGAAACCATAGGGCCAGTCCTCCTTGAGGATGCCGAAGAGCAGCGCGTCCGCGCCGTCGTCGAAATAGTTGCGTTTGACGCCCTCGTGGGCGGCACCCAGGCGCGGGGCGATGCGGGTGACGGTGCGGTTCGAAGGCCGCGTCAGAATGGTCATGCGGGCGCAGCTGAGCTCGCCGAAAACATAGGCGCCGACCCGAACCAGGAAGGCGCGCGGCCAGGCCAAAGTCCGGCTGGCCGCCACCGACACTTCGATATCGCGGCCGGTGAAGCCGCAGAACACCGCACCGCCGATCAGTTCGCCGTCCCGGGCCAGCGCCAGCGCGGTCGCCCCCTTGGGAAACGACACCCCGAGCCGGCCCGCCACCCATCGGACAGCCGGCTCCCCCGTCTCGATCGTCCAGGTCACAGGGTCGCGCCAGCCTCGACGCTGACATCGAAGCGCAGCAGCTTGAAATTCGCCTCCAGCGCCGGCGAGCCGTCATAGATGTTGAGCCGGAACGCTGGCGCCAGCGCCCTGCCCGCGCCGAACACCGACTGGGTGTAGTCGCTGACCGCGACCGCGCCGCCCCAGACGAACTGGTTCCATTGGCCCTGGTTCCAGACCAGGCCGCCCGAGGACAGGCCGATGCCGGCGCCGCGGCCCCAGGTCGACTGGCCCCATTTCGACACACCCCAGGTGCCGAAGACGCCAATGGCGTTTTCGAGGTCATATTCCTCGAAGTCCGGATCGAGATTGTAATCGGCGGCGACCGCCAGATAGGGCCGGATATCCGGCCGTCCCCGATAGGTGACGCGCAGCACGCTGGCGATCTTGTAGCTGTTGGGGTCACCGAGATCGGTAAAGGCCGAAAGGCCGTTGCAGCGGATGACGGTGGTGTCGTCGATGCTGCCGCGTTCGGCCTCGTAGACGGCGCCATTGGTGCCGCCGAAATAGAGACGATCATTATGCTCGACGAAACAGGCCGCCTGGATGCCCAGATATTCGCACCAGGCGCCGTGCAGCGTGTTCATGACGAATTGCCTGGTCACTCCGGTCGCGGCATGCGGCACATTGACGAAGATCTTGTTGCCGCGGGCAAAACCGATGGTCTGCCAGCCGAAACTCGCGGCGTCGTCCTTCACCGCGGCGGCATAGGCCTGGCGAATGTTGCGGGTCAGCGCGCCCTGCTGGGCCGCTGTACGATCGAGCCGCATGACCGCGCCGAGCGACATCAGGCCATCCTGGGTCAGGATCGCCAGATCGCCGCCGAATTTGGCGAGGCTGCGATAACCCAAGGGCTTGCCGATCTGATAGCGGCCTTTCAGCTGCCAGGTGGCGGCGGCCGCCGGATCGGTACCGGAGAAGATCAGCACCTCGCCCTCGGACGACACGAAAACGGTGAGGTCGCTCATGCCGGAGCCGGAATCGGTCGCCCAGCTGCCGCCGGCAACGATCGCGCCGCCCTTCACCAGCAGGGCGCCCAGCGGCAATACCGTCGCGGCCCCGCCGACCGCAGCGGCGCCAAGATACCAGACATCCGCCGAATTGACCTGGCAGTACCAGAGCCTGGACTGCGACGAGAAGACGTTGACGAGCGCGCCGCCGGTCACGCCGGTGATGGCGGGTGTGGTGACGAAGGCCGTGCCGTTATAGAGGAGCGGCGGATCGACGCCGTTGACCGCCGAAATGAACTGGCCGCCCGAGGTCGCGAAATTGGTCCATTGCCACTGGTCATTGCCGGCGCCGGTCCAGACCGGTGCGCCGACCGGCCCCGCCACGTCGCAGCGGTAGATATTGCCGCCTCGCGCCGCAAACAAGCGCTTGGCGTTGCCCGAGACGAAGCTCATCAGCGTGTTGACCGCGCCGACGCCAAGCCCGGTCGCCTGCGCGACGAAGCCCGGCCGCGGGCTGATGCCGTCCGGCTCCGGATACCAGTTCTGCAGCACCGGCGCCGTGTCCGGCTCCATCGCCGCCAGGTTCTGTTCCGATGACCACCCCTTGGTCGGAGCCAGCAGCGGCACCACTTTCGAACGGGGCGGCGGCTGCTGGACGATACGGTCGCGAAGGCGCGCCTGGGTCAACATCGTCAGGTCACCTTTGCGGGGTTGGCGACCGAACGCGCCTGCTCGGCCGGCAGGCGCAGCGCGCGATCGGCGCGGGCGCGGTAATCCACGGCCTGCTCGAACTGGTCGAGTTCGTCCTGATAGGCCAGGCCCTTCTGCCGTTTCCAGCGCCAGATCAAGCCTTGCAAGATGATGTCTTCGGGGATCACGGACATGTCGCTGTCGGCGACGAAGGCCGCCCGGAACACCGGTGTTGCGTCGGCCGACCGGATCCAATAGGCGGAGACATATTCGAGCGTCACCGGGCCTGCCGGCGGCGGTGCCACCTCCAGTTCCCTCCCGCGCAGCATGAAGCGCGGCGGCGAGGTCGGCATGGCGCCGCGCTTGAGGTTCATTTCGGCATCTGACAGCGCGCCCCGAATGGGCTGGGTGCCGAGCCTCACCGGCGAGCCCTGGGTCAGCCGCTCGAAATCACCCGGCAAGGTCGCCGGCAGCGCGCCCAGAGCGGCGGTGCGGATAAGCCCGCCCCAGTCGTGCCGCCGCACCAACTCCTGGCCGGTCTGGATCGCCAGCACCTGGAACTCCTGCGGCGTGCGGCCGGCCGCGGTGATCACCGAGGTGATCGACGGCAGGTTCATCAGCGTCGCGGCATTCTGGCAAAGGCTCAGCAGGCTCATGGCGTCGCCTCCAGGCTGCGATAGCCGACATTGGACCAGCGTGCGCGGCGGTTATCGAGGTCGGCGGCTTCGAGCGCGTCGCCGAGCAGTTGGGCCGCCGCGGCGGCGGAGGCCGTGTCGCGGACATAGGTCGCCGCCTCGAACACCACGGCATAGAGGTAGATGTCGGGATAAGCGGAAATCAGCCAGTTGGTCAGCGCGGTTTCGAGCCCCGGCAAGGCCTGGAAATAGTGAAGCATCAGCGGCGTGGCACTGGCCGGTCGCAAGGTCAGGGTCGTGCCGGTGATCGTATAGACCGAGGGACCACCCGCATGCGAAAGGCTCGTGGCATAGCGGCCGGCCGCGGCCTCGATCAGCCGCGGCGGCGCGGTCTGCGCCTCCACCCGTTCGGCCTCGAGAAAGTCGACGGGCAAGCTGCAGACCCCAGTCTCGTCCGGGATCAGCGTGATCTCGGCTAGCATGCGCCGGTCGCGCAGCCGCCGATTGATCTTGGCCTCGGCCATGGCAACGAAGCGCGGCATGACATCGACAAGGTCGGCGCGATCGAGATATTCGCCAACCGCGATGACCAGTTCGGAATAATCGGCAAAGGCGGCCATCAGAGCTTATCCCGCGTCTTGAAGGCGGAGAACTCGCCGTCGAGCAGCTGACGCACCGCCTTGCGGTCGCGCTGCATCAACGGCTCGCGGAAATGCTTGTGGAAGATCGTGTCCGGGATCGCTGCGACCACCTGGCCATGGCCCCAGCCGCGCCCCTCATTGGCCTCGCGGAACATCTTGGCCTCGGCCAGCACGGCCTCGACATCCTGCTCGCGGGTCTGCAGCACGGTGCCGTCACCCATGTCCTCGTGATAGGTCGAGATGCGCCGGACGGGGTCGTGATGAACAAGCACGCGGTTGCTCATCAGATCCACTCCACCACGCCGTCGCGCAACAGGGGCTTGGCTTCAGCCTCGGACATGCGAGTGGTGCTACCGGCGACGAGCCGGTCCCCTTCACGCGGCCAATAGTCCCTGAGGATGCGCACCTGTATCAGCTCGGAAACCGACCTGATGCCGGCTGGCGCCACGGTGCTCCCCTGCGTCATCGCCGGGGCGCGCCGCCCCGTCTCCGCAGCAGGTTCGGCCATCGGGTCATCCAGTTGCACGCCATAGGCGCGCGCGGCCAGCACGCGCAGGCCTTCGAGGGTGCGGCGGCCGACCGGCGCCTCGCCGGTGCGGCTCTTGATGGCCAGGCGAAGCACGGCCTCGTCGGCGGCTGATATCTCGTCGCGGGTCATGGTAAGCTTCCGATGTGAGAAGGAGGCGTCCGCCTGCTCGCGGCAGGGACTGATCGCGGCATCTGGACAAATCCGGAATCATCCGCCGGCCGTAAGAAGACCTCGGCGGGCGGGCTTTTCGCCCGGATTTCGAATGTGACCGTGCCGGAGTTGCAATGCCGAGAATGATGGCTCACCCAGGTTCGTCGAAGCCGAAAGGCCGCGCGTCGCCGCGGTCCACAGGCATCGGTGTCACGGTCAAGCTGGAGCCCGGCCTGCTCGAAGCGCTCGACCGGTTCATCGCCGAGGACCAGCCTGCGGTTTCACGTGCCGAGGCGCTCCGCCTCGCCTTTCGTGACTGGGCGCAGGACAAAGGTTTCCTGGCGCCGGAGACGGATTGAGAAGAGCCAGACGCGCCTCGCAAGGGTCAGGGCGGCCTCGCGACCGCCCCTCCCCGTCTCGTTTCCGGTCAGGTCAGATCCGCCACCACGCCGAGCGCGGCCTCGTTCTTCACCACCAGCGTCGCCTCGACGATGATGGCGCGCTTTTCGGCGTCGCCGGTCTTCGCCAGGGTCTGCTTCTGGAATGACCGCAGGAAGCCGAGCTCGAGATAGTCGGGATCGATTAGCCAGGCGTCACGCGGGCGCTGCCAGCGATTGACCTGCACGGCGAAGTCGCCGAAATCGCCGACATAGAGATTGGCCCCGCCGACGATCTCCGCCTGCTTGCCGTTGTCGACATCCTTGCGCAGTTGCGCGATGCCCGAAAAGCCCGAAAAGACGCGCTTCTGGGTCGGATGCAGCATCAACACGGAGGGATTGCCGCCGGCGGTGTAGCAGGCCTGGTGGACGCTATCCAAGAGCGCCTTGGTGAAAGCGCGCGTGGTGCCGTCCGTTGCCGCGACCGTCAGCGAGCTGCCGGCATTGTAGCCGCCATTGGCCCCGCCGGCACCGCGGTCGACATTGGTGGTGAGCCAGGACGGCAACGACCCAAGCATGCGCGCCGTGGTCGAATTGCCCAAAAGCGAAGCCGTGTTGGCGCCGATGATGGCGCGTTCCAGATCCCGCTTCAGCGCCGCCATCTTCAGCTTGCCCTGATAGGCGAGCTCGGATTTGCGGCCGGCCTTCTTCACCGCCTCGGTGGTGCCCGAGATGATATAGGTCTCGCGCATGATCTGCGAGATATTCGACACGCGGGTGGTCGGCGTCACTGCATTGTAGGCATATTCGTCGCCGTCGACCTGGGCATTGGCGGCAGGCGAACGAATGGTGTCGGTTTGCCATTCGTGCCGGATGTTCTCGATGTCCGACTTTTTGATCATCGAGGACACCGGCACGTCTTCCGGCGCGATGTTGTAGATCTGGTCGCGCAGGTCTTCACGCATGCCTTTCACGGCATAGGTGTCATAGGTATTGGCGATCTGGGCCATGATGGCTCCGTTCAGTCGGCGGCGAGCCATGCGTCGATGGCGCGCGCCGTGTCCGCTTTCGAGCCGCTGCGTTTGGCCTGGGCGAGCGCCGAACCGATCTCGTTGCCGCCGGCCTGCCCGGCGCGCCGGCCCGGAGGCTGGGGCGATCGCTGGGAAGCCGGCCGCAAGGCTCCGCCGGCCGATGCCGCCTTGATCTTCTGGTACCGGGCGGCATCCGCGAGAACGCGGATCAGCCGGTGGTCGATGATCTGGGCATAATCGGCCTGGCTGAAGCCATAGGCTTCCACCGCCTTGATCATCTCCTGGTTGAAGGCCTGACGCTTGGCGCCGTCCTTCAATTCGGGGATGGCGGCAAAAAGCCGGTCCCGTTCCTCCTGGACGAATTGAGCCCGGTCGGCATGGGCCATCTGATCCGCCTGGGCGGTCAGATGCAGCCTTTGCCGGGTGATCTCTTCGACATGGCCCATGGCCGCCTGGTAGATGGCCATCTCCTGGGTGTAGCGAGCGGGATCGTGAAGGGCGAGATCGGTCGAAGGTGGCGTCGGCACATAGGCCTCGACCACCGCAAGCGCCCGTTCCAGGGCTTCCGCGACGGCGGTGTGATGGGCCGAGACTTCACCCGCTCGCGATTCCAGGGCCCGCCTGTTCTCGGCGACCTCCTGGGTCTTGCGGGTATAGTCGGCCGTCCTCAGGCCCGCTTCCCGCCATTCCTGGATCTGCTCGGTGGTCGCTTCCGTGCCATCGGCCAACCGGATCTTGGCTGGCAGCTGTTCGGTGGCTTCCTCCGAGTTCTCGGGATCGGCATCGTCGCGGGCCTCTGTTGGCTGGCGCCCGAAGAGGTCCTCGGGGTCGATGTCGGACCGGGCCTGATCGTCGTCAGTCCGTCCCTCCCCCTGTTCCCGAAGCCCGGGCTCGCCGGTCGACAGGAATGCGGAGAGCCGGTCATCGACGTCCTGGGCGAAGTCCGCGCGCGCGTCAGTGTTCACCGCCGGAGCGGTGCCTGCACCATCTGCGTTGGTCATCAGTCTACCTTTTCGAGAAACGAGTGCCGGTCACGCATAGGGTGACGGGCCTTTGGCGGCCTCGGGTGCTGGTCGGCCAAGGGCCGCCAACCGAGACCGCAAAGCTCTGATGGCGCGGGCCTCGTCGAGGGCCAGGCGCCGGGTCTGATCATCTCTTGGATCGGCCGAGATCGCCCGCTCCACCGCGTCATGCTCCAGCATGGCGAGCGCAGCGATCAAGGCCGGATGTTCGGCGATGAAGCGGGCTTCCTCCGGCGTCGGGCGCGACGCGATGGTCGTGGTCACAGCCATCGTCACGGTCCTGGCCGAAGCAGTTCATTGGTGGTTCTGACGATGCCGTCGAGCGTCTCCTGCACCGCCGGGTTCAATGCCTCGTCCGGCGTCACCGAGCGAAGCGCGGAAGCCTGGGCGAGTGCGATGCGGGTCTCGAGCTCGGCCTTCTTCATGTCGAGTTCGGCGGCGAGCCTTTCGCGCTGCAGCTGCAGCGCGCCGTCGGCCTTGATCCGCTCGACCAGGATGTCGCGCTCGGCTTCGGCCTGGATGCGGGCTGCATCGGCCGCCATTTCGGCCTGGCGCCGTTCACGCTCCATCTGCATGGCCATCTCCGCCTGTCCCGCTGCCGCATCGGGCTTCGGCTGGGTGAGGCGTGCCAGGGCTTCCGGCGTCGGCTTCATGAAATAGAGCTCGGGCGAGCGAAGGCCGGCGGCCGCGACGAACTTGTTGAGCGAATTGGCGAGATTGCCGATCGACACCAAGGGATTGTCCAGGCCCATGGTGGCCAGGATCTCCTTCTGGATCGTGCCGATCTGGGTCATGACGGCCATGTCGCGCTCGCGCGACCCGGCGCCGAGCCCCGTATTGACGCTGGCATCCATGTCCGGGTTCCACTTGCCCGGCGTGAAGGTCACCCAGGTGTTGCGCAGCCGGATGATCTCGTCTTGCGGCTGGTGCTTGACGATGAGCCGCAGGATCGCCGCGAACATACGGCGCAGCCCGGTTTCGGCGAAGGTGCGGGCGATCATCTCGGCACGCGCAGTCGAGGCGCTTTCCAGGATGCGCGAGGCCGTCGCCGTCTGGTTCTGCAGGGCATCCGGCGAGAGCACAGAGGAAGCGTCGGAAATGCCGGTGCGGTCGGTCGCCTCGCGGTCGAGATAGTCGAGCGCGCCGAGGCTCGCGGCCGCGGTAAACGGCACCTGGTTGTAAGCGAGGGCTGCGCGGGCATCGCGGCCGGATTTCAGCCGGATCGGCTTGCCGAATTCCGGATTGGTGATGTCGCTCGGGTCTTCGATGGCGCCGACATCGACGATCGGCTGCTGGGCGTTCTGCCAATAGATGTTGTCGAGCATGCCGCGCACCAGCGCGGTCTTTTTCTTCTGTACGTCCTCGATATCGTCGAACAGGCTCATGCCCTGCCAGCGATGCGCCACGATCTCGCAGGGCAGGTCCGAAAACGGCACCTCGTCCCATTCCTCGTTGGACAGAATGCGGTGCGCCCCCGAATAGCCGGCGACGCAGACCCGGCGCAGCTCGGCGAAACCATCGCCGTCGACATCCAGGCGCACATAACATTCGGCGAACTCGACGACCTGAGTGGCCGGTCCGCCGAGATCATAGCTTTCGGACGAGGCTCCACTGCGGCCGAGGCGGGCGCGGCGCACCCCGCTCTCGACATCGCCAGACCAGGCCGGAATAGCCTCGACCACCTCGCGGTCGAAGCCGAGCGCGATCAGGTTCGATCGCGTCTCGGGAAACCGGTGCACGATGATGCGGGCCTCCTCGATGGTCACCGCTTCCGGATCGATCAGGAACTGTTCGCCCGGGACCGTCGCGATCTTGATGCCGGCCCTGATGCGGGCGCGGCGGATCTTGACGTCATGGCGCAGGGCATCGGGGATCACCGCCAGCACGGCTGGATCGGCCTCGGGATAATCCTGGCGCTCCAACACGGTGACCCCGGGATCGGCAGTCAGGCCGTCGAGATCGAGCGCGGTCAGGTTGGTGTAGCGCTCGACCACAATGTCAGCCCGCTCGTCCCACCAATGCTTCAGCACGCCGTTGCGCAGCAGCAGCGCGTCCTGAAACGCCGCATTGAGCACGCGGTAGCCGTCCCACTGGGTCCAGAACTTGTAGTTCACATAGTCGGTCGCCTGCTCGGCGAAGGGCTCGTCGGCCGGCGTCTGCGGCACATATTCCACCACCTTGTCGCCGCCGGCGAAGGTGCGCATCAGCGAGGGCATGATTTTCGCCACCGCCGAGCGGACATCCTTGGAAATCGCCGAGGAGCGGCCTTCAGGCGCCGGCAGGTCGCGCATCTCGCCGCGGTAATAGTCCAGCGCCCGGACGCGGTTGCCGCGCATCTCGTTATCGTCATAGGCGACGCATTGCGCGATCATGCCATCGATGACGGCGAGCAATTGGTCGTCGGTCATCGGCTGGTCGATCTTGGAGTCGTCGGTGGGGCCAGCCATGGTCAGAAGTTCTCGATCAGACTGACCGGCTGCGTGCCGGTGGCGACGATGCCGGAGATGGCCGCGGTCGTTTCGATGGTCAGCTGCTGACCCTTGATGCCGGCGAGCAGCAGCCCGTTCGCTGACGTCACGCCGGCGCCGCCAAGGCGAACGTCGGTCGTGCCTTCGTTGACGATGGTGATCGAACGGCGCCCCGCCCTCGCCGCCGCGATGACGGTCGCGGCCGTGCCGACCGTGACCTGGGCCGTGGCGATCGCATCGCCGCTTGCCCTGAGATTGCCGGCCGCATCGGTGCGTAGCACGCGGTTCGCCTGCCCGTCGAAACCTGCGACGAGGATACTTGCATCAGCCATGACGATGGTTCCTTCAACGATGGGCGGTGCGCGCCAACCCCAAATCTTCCGGTCGGGCCCATCCGCCAGGCATGGGCTTGCAACAGTCCGCGTGCCCGGCCGACGACGTGCGTCAGTCCGGAGTGCTCATGCCGATCCCGACCAGGCGCCTCATCCGGCAACGCTCATGGTCCGGCACGCCGACCACCCAGGTCTCAGGCGACCACGCGCTTCGGCATGTGCCAGTTCTGCAGGCCCGCCGGCGCATCCGGCGCCTCGCCGATGCCCATGGCGAAATAGCGCAGCGCATCGGCCGGGTGGCTCGCCCAGTCGTGCACCGGCTTGGGTTTAAGCACCTGGTTCTTCTCGTCGTAATCGGCGCGGTAGAGGCTCAGCGCTTCGATGCCGCGCGCGCATTTCTCCTGATCGAACCATAATTTCGGCAGCATCAGGCGCAGCGCATTGATGCCGTCGTCGACCCGGTGGTCGGGACACACGGTAACCGTCAACCCCAAGGTCTTCAGCACCTCCTCGCGGCTCTTGCCGGTACCGAGTTCGCGCGCCTTCACGTCATGCGGCAGGATATGGCCGCCATAGAGATAGGGCTTGTCCTTCACCAGCTTGACATAATGGGCGAGGTCCATGCCGGTCGCCTCGTAATAGTCCACCGCGTGGAACTCGCGCCCGACGCATTGGATGAACCAGATGGCGGTCGCGTCATCCATGCCGAGGTCCCAGGCGGTCCAGACCGGCGCCGCGGGATCATAGGGAACGCCGGTGATCCGCCGCTCGCGCTCGGCCGCGGCCATCAGCCGGCCGTAATAGGCGCCAACCACGGCGGCGGCGAACGAACAATAATATTCCTGCTCGATGAGCATATCGGCCTGGTCGTCGCCGAACAGCGCCCGATAACCCCTGCGCGCTTCTTCCACCGCGTCGCGGCTGATCGCCTTGGTGTCGTCGACGGTCTGGATGCCGACATACCAGTTCGGGTCCTTGTCGTGCTCGCGCACCATGCGCTCGACATGGTTCTTGCCGCGCGGCGTGGTGATGAACATCGCCCAGCCGCCGTTTTCCGAAAGGATCGGCTGGATATAGGCCCAGGCCCGCGGATCGGCCAAAGCCCATTCGGAAAAGGTCACGCCGACAGGCGGCGATCCGACCACGCTGTCATAGCTGTCGGACCCCACCACCTGCCAGGTCGCGCCGTTGACCAACTCGATGAACATCTCGTTGTCGTTCGAGCGGTTGCGGATCTCCTGGGGAAAGGCCTCGTCGATGCGTCGCTTGCCGGTATGCGGGTTGATGGCATTCCAGATCGCCTTCCGGCCCTGGCCGTATTCGGGCAGCATGTGCCAATAGGTCGCCGGCCGCTCGATCATGGCAGTCGCCGCCCGGTGCAGCGCCACATCGTCCTTGCCCCAGCGCCGGTGCGCCACCATCAAGGCGCGCTTGCCGCCCGCCTCCAGATGGTTCCACAGCTCGCGCTGGTACCAGCGCGGCTGCCAGCCGTTAGGTATCCGGATCGTCCGAGAATTTGACAAGTTCGACCGTCAGGTTGCCGCCGTGGTTCACGTCCTGCTTGTCGCGCCACTCTTCCGGCCGGCGGTTTTTCAGCCAGAAGATCGCCGCCGTGGTGTCCGGCGGGTAATGCTCGCGATGCTCGGCCCGGATGACCTGGCCCTGGTGGGTGAAGATCTTGATCGTGTCGTAGGAATAGCCGACCGCACGCTGGTAGAGGCTGCGCTCGACCTTGTCGTCGACGGCGCCCTTGCCGAGCTTCAGCGCGCCGCAGAAAGCTTCGTGCTCCACCTTCCAGCGGCCAATGGTGCGAACATTGACCGCGAAGAATTCGGCGAGATCCTCGTCGGTTGCCCCCAGCGCGCAGAGCTTGGCTGCCTGCCGAGCGAAATCGGGCTGGTATTTCGGCGGGCGACCGAGCAGTGGGCGCTCCGGCTCGGCGATGACGGGCAGAGCCGGTTCGGGTTCCTGCGCGGGCGGTGATGCTATCGGGTCATCGGTCGGTGCCGGCGCGGCCGAAGCCGCTGCCAGGCGCAGCTGGGATGGCGTGCGCGGCATGAAGGAATTCCTGTCTGCGATTAGCACCGAACGTAGTGGCGCCGGAGCGCGCTCAGGCCGACGACCGCTCTGGTGGCTATGACCATTCACGGCATCCCTGGTATAGGGACTTTCGCGTGATGCGAGCCAAGCGAACGCGCTTCAGGATCAGGCCCACCACGCGTTCTTGAGGTCAGGTCCTCGGCAATGGACCGGGTAATTTTCGTAACGGCTTGCCCGTGTATAGCCTTCCAGTATCTGCCCTCGCACGACCTCCGAGCCACGGAGAAACCGGGAAGACTTCACGGCGACGTCCGGGTCGGGCTGGTCGATGGCGAATTGCCGGCGAGAAGCGCCATTCATTGCCGACAAAAGCGACGTTGCAGCGCTTGATATCCCTCTCCAGCGAAAGTTCCTCCCGCAGCAAAACGAGCCTGGAGCCCCCCGCGACCCAGCAGGCGCGCAGTTCGAACCAGCGTTTGGCGAGATCTCCAATGCTCATCGGCAGTCCTCCCTTCGCGCGCCGTCCTTATCGTTCCACCGTTAATATGACGACGCGACTCGACGCTCTGCGAGCACGAAATGGTAGCACAAGCAATTGCTTACGCCATACTCTGCGTACCATTTCTGCACTTTCGCCATGGTTTCGGAATCTGTTTTCCGGCAAGGGTCCGGGCCTTCTTCACGTACACAGCCATCCTGGAGGGCATGCCTCTTCTGGTGTCTCAGGCTGCCCCTGGAAACCACGCTCACGACTGGCTCCGAATGCGCCCGGCGGCAAAGGCGCGCCCTGATTCAGCTGGATATGCTGAGACAGAACAGGATGCGTGTTGACCGCGAGCCTAATCCGCTCTGCCAATTCCGGCGCAATGGATTTGATATAATTCGGATTAAGCAAATAGAGGCGGATAGCATCGGCCATCAGCTCGCCGGGGACTTCCCAATCCTTGTATTTCAAATCCTCGGGACCAACCATTCTCCGCGTTTGCCCTGGGCGACCGCTGTTAATATCGTGGTAGATTCGCCGCAGAGCACGATCGAGACGTTCCTGTATATTCTGCCCAGAGCGAGACGATAATCTTCCAATGTCATCGATTGCATGGCCGGCTTCGTGCCCAAGCACCTGCGGGAGCGCCATATCTGAAAGATTCGCATCGTGGGCGATATAGCGCCGGGTGCCGTCGGCCGTGACCTCTGTTCGATAGATTCCGCTTGCCCTTTTCGGTAGTTCCGATCTTGGAACAGGTCGAACGGGCTGGCCCGTAACGGCTTCCGCGACCCTGCGGACTTCGTCGAACGAGAGCCCGTGATCCGGTCCACCGACCGTTCGCCGCCCCGCAATGATCGGAGCGGTGATGGCAGCCCCATCGATGGTCTGGGTGAGTGGACTACCCAATACTGCGCCCGCCGACACGGGGAGGCCGGCGGTTGAGTTGTTGTCGACACGCGTCGCGAGATTCGGGTAGTCCGCATGGAACGGCCGTTGCGGCAGGCTGGCCGGATCGTGCGGCGTCGCACGCATGGCCAAAACACCCGTCGAACGAACCGCTGGTGCCGCTCCCCGGATAGCGCGGAAGACGGAGCCGAAACCCATGCTGGAGAGGTCCAAAACCCGCTGACGTGTTTCGGGCGACATGTTCAGACCGCCATCGTGGAACTCACGCGCCAGATCGGAATTTGTCATGACATCGTAAGGCAAGGTGAACGCGTCGTAGAGGCCCGTTGCCATGCGACCCGGCCAGCCGAGATTCAGGGTATCTCGCCAGGTGCGCTCCGGCGCTACCGGCCTGTCCGGCGTTTCCAGGTTATTGGTCAGCAGATAGTCTCGCAGAGCTTGACGATGATCTCCCATGCCGAGGCTTGGAGGCTAAACTCCGTTCAAACCGGTAACGGCGCGCGCGAGATTGTCGGTACGCCAGTCGCACCTGCCGGGGACTTCATCGCTCATCGGATCCCCTCAAACAAAAATACCCGGAAGGCGTGAACCTCCGGGCGCAATGTGATGACCGTACATTTCATGCACTATGACTATTTTCCTATAATCTGTCAAGCAGAAAAATTCAGCTTTTGAAAAATGGGCATCGAGGCACGCGGTTGTCGGCTTGCCGCCAAATCATAGCGCCATAGGCTGATCACGATTTGACGAGTCGTGTCAGGCTCTTGCAGCCCGATGCGCAGGTTCTGATTCCGCGCGAGCGCGTTCATCCGCCGCAATCAGGTGCGCATTTCCTGTTCACACCATAAGCGCCGCGCCGACCCTGACTGCGCGCATCCCGATCCGGCACCAAGTCGCCGCAATGCGGGGCCATGCTCGCGCACCGTTCGAACCGTACGCGGAAAGGACTGCGTGCCATGCCGGATGCTTCGCCGGGCCCACTGCCCTATCGAATGTCGCCGGAGGACCGGCGCTACTATCTGATCAGCCTCCTTGCCGTGCCTCTTGTGCTCGCGCTGGTCCTATTCGTGCCCGCCGGCCAGCTCTCCTGGGCGCGCGGCTGGTTGTTCCTGGTGATCTTTTCCTTTGCCACGGCGACAGCAACCGCCGCGCTGTGGCAGATCAATCCGGAGATTTTCGCGGCACGCAGGCGGATCCAGCCTGGCACCAAGAGCTGGGACCGGGTCCTGTTGGCGTGCCTCGCCCCCGCAGCGCTGGCAATCATCGTGATTGCCGGTCTCGATGACGGTCGCTTCCACTGGTCGGCGATGACAACGCCTGTCGTCCTGCTCGGCTATCTTCTCTGGCTCCTGGGTTTTGCCGGCACCGCCTGGGCGCAGGCCGTCAACCGCCATTTCGAGCCGGGCGTGCGCATCCAGACCGACCGCGACCACCATGTCATCGAAACCGGGCCCTATGCGCTGGTGCGCCATCCCGGCTATTCGGCCGCCTGTCTGATGTTCGTCGGCATCGCGCTCAGCCTCGGCTCGTGGTGGGCAGTGCTGCCGGCGCTGCTGTCCTGCCTCCTGCTGGTCGTCCGGACGCGCTGGGAAGACCAGACGCTGCAAGCCGAGCTGCCGGGCTATCGCGACTATGCGCAAAGGGTTCGCTCGCGGCTCGTGCCGGGCGTCTGGTGAGGCCCGCCCGCGTCGGGCACGGTCGACGAAAAAGGGACAAATCGCCGCATTTGATCCAGATCCAGGCAATCCGCGTGTCGCATGATAGTCTCCGCTCGGTTTCATCAAGCAGAGGCCTGTCATGCCCATTCAAGACCTCCTCGCCTTCGTTGAGATGCCGCTCGAGGCCGACGCAACCGCGACCACCAGCCCCGCCCTCGATCAGGCGCTTGCCCTCGCCAAGGAGACCGCGGCGCATCTCACCGTCGCGCTGTCGGCGCCGAAGATCGCGGCGCCCGGCTCCTTCGTCTTCCCAGGCTTTTCGAGTTCGCTCATCGCGGATGCGAATGCCAAATCCGAAGCCACTGTTCAGGCCTTTGCCGCCCATGCCCGGAAAAGGGCCGAGGAATTGTCACTTGCCTGCGACATCTCGACCGCTGTCGAGGATCTTGGGTCCGCCGGGGCTTTTGCCGCCAATCTGGCGCGATGCTCGGACCTCGTGGTCGTCGATCGGCCTGGGCGGATGCTCGATCCCGGCAGTGCGCTGTTCACCACGATCCTGTTCGAGGGCGGCGGCCCGGTGCTGGTCGTGCCCCCCGCCCGCCCGGCCAGCGCGAACTTCCACAAGCTGCTGGTGGCCTGGGACGGGTCCGCCCACGCCGCCCGTGCGGTCAAGGCGGCGCTCGCCTTCTTCGCACCGCCAGCCGAAATCGAGATCCTGACGGTGACCGGAGAGAAGGATCTCACCGGCGCGGCTCCAGCCGCCAGCATCGCCCGGCATATCGCGCGCCATGACGTCATCACCACTGTATCGAACGTGGCGCTTGCCGACCAATCGGTGGGCGCGACGATTGGCGAGCATGCGCGCGCCACCGGCGCCGACCTGATCGTGATGGGCGCCTACGAGCACTCGCGCTGGCGACAGATGCTGCTTGGCGGCGTGACCAGCCATTTGACCCATCACTCGCCGGTGCCGCTGCTGCTGGCCTATTGATCGCGATCTCCACCGAACCCGGCCGCATCTTCCGGATCCGCCGGGTTGCCTCTTCCATTCGAGGCATAGGAAATTCCCGGAAACGCCCGAAAAAGGAAATGAACCGCCATTGCTCAAAATACGGGCAACTTGCTAAGGGCTTGGGCGCCCGCGCGGAGAGAACCTCTGCAACACCACCCTGGTGTCTTCCGTGGTGAGTTCTCGCCTATGCTTGGCATCGCAGCCCTGTTGAAGCGCCTCAATCCGGGCCTTGCCCCGGTCAGCCTGGCCGAACGGCTGCGCGCTTCCGGCGGCGCGCTCATCGGCATCCTCATGACCGGCTTCGTCACCAAGCTGGCGCTCGGCCCAACCGCCGGACTGCCGCTGCTGATCGCGCCGATGGGCGCTTCCGCTGTGCTGCTGTTCGCCGTGCCATCGAGCCCGCTGGCCCAGCCCTGGTCGATCCTCGGCGGCAATCTCATTGCCGCGCTGATCGGTGTCACGGCGGCCGCCTTCATACCCGATCCCTTTGTCGCCGCGGCGATTGCCGGCGGCGCCGCCATCGGCGCCATGATGCTGCTCGGCTGTCTGCATCCGCCCGGCGGCGCGGTGGCCTTGACCGCGGTGCTCGGCGGCCCCGCCGTCCAGGCTGCCGGTTATGGCTTCGTGCTCTGGCCGGTCGGCGTCAATTCGGTGCTGCTGCTGGCAGCGGCACTCGTTTTCAACAATCTGACCGGACGGCGCTATCCGCATCGCCCGTCCCCCTCGCCCGGCCTCGACCACAAGACGGCCGATCCGAAACCAAGCGCGCGGCTCGCCTTCACCTCGGCCGACCTCGATGCCGCCATCGCGGCCCGCGGCGAGTTGCTCGACATCGACCGGGAAGACCTGGAAGACATCCTGCACCAGGCCGAGGACCGTGCGTTTCACCGCCGCTCGGGCGAAATCACCTGTGCCGACATCATGTCGCGCGACGTCGCGGCGGTGTCGCCCGAAAGCCCCTGGCACGACGCGCTGGCGCTGTTGCGCACGCATCGGGTCAAGGCCTTGCCGGTGACCACGGAAGACGCCCGCGTCGTCGGCATCGTCACCCAGACCGACCTCCTGGACAAAGTCGCCTGGGGGCCGAAAGGACCACGCATCGGGCTTGCCCACCGGTTTCGCCGGGCCGCCCGGCTCGAGCGCGCGCCCCAAGGAACGGTGGAGGAAATCATGACGACGCCGGTGCGGTCGGCACGGCCGGAAACCTTGATCGCCGCGCTGGTGCCGCTGATGGCCGATGGCGGCTGGCATCACCTGCCGATCGTCAGCGCCCACGGCCAGCTGGTCGGCGTGGTGACCCAGTCCGACCTGATCGCCGCCTTGTTCCACGGCCGCGTGACGGCCCGCGCCGAGGCCAGCCCGGCCGCGAGAGCTGCCTGATGGCCGCGATCGAGACTGTCGACCCGGCGGCGATCAGGCATCTGATCGAACGCTTCTACGGCAAGGTCCGGCGGGATCCCGAACTCGGCCCGATTTTCGATGCCGCGGTCGGCGACTGGGACGCCCATATCGGCATTCTCCAGGCGTTCTGGACGCGGGTGATGCTCGGCCAGGGCCTCTACAAGGGCGATCCGCTCGGCGTTCACCGGCGATTGCCGCTGACGCCGGAGATGTTCGCCATCTGGCTCGGGCTCTGGCGCGGTACGACCGCCGAACTGTTCGCGCCGGAGATCGCCGCCTTGTTCGACGCCAAGGCCGAGCGGATCGCCGACAGCCTGATCGCCGGATTGTTCTTCAAGCCGGACGATGTGAAGGCCACGTCGTAGAGTTTGAGCGGAGGTAGTCAGCGTCCAAAGAGCCGCGCCTCCCCATCACGTCGCCAGATAGCGCCGCCAGACCGCCTTGCCGAACTGGTCGTAAAGGTCCATCGCCGCGATCAGCCCGGTCAGCGCATCGGGCGAACAGAGTTCATCCGGCAGCAGCGGATCCCGGACAATCCTGCGCACCGCCTGCCGCCCAAGCGTCAGGGTTTCGGCCGCGGCGTCCCTGACCTCCGCACCATCGAGCCTGGCAAGACTGCGATCGAGCGCGAGACGCAGGCGCTTATGTCCGGCTGCGATGGCCGTGCCATCCCAAAGCGAGTGAAACCGTGTCCGCCTGATGGTATCCAACCCGCTCGCCGCGACGACCAGCAGTGATGACGCGGTGTCCAATTCCGCCAGCCTTTCGCGAACCCCCACCGCGCCATCAACCAGATTGTCGGGTCTCGCCCAGAGATTGGTTTCCGCCTCGGCGAACCCCTCCAGTTCCAGCCCGCGCATGGTTCGCCGCCAGACGGTCCGGTCGGCGCGTTCCTGCGGTCCGGCGACGGCCATCAGCCATTCGCCGTTCCAGTCGCGTCGCCGTGCCGACACTGTCCGCCAGCCAAGGATGCGGTGCTGCAGCGGCTCACCTTCCGGCCCGATCGCGTAAAGTCCCCGCGCCACCTGCCGCAGCCTTTGCTCCGCCTTGAGCCTGGTGATCGCGGTTCGGACGCCGGCGGACCCGATACCGAAAACCGCCCCCGCCCTGATCAGATCGGCGACCGAATAGGTCGCATGCCCGTCGGTCGACAGCAGGTCCAGGATCACCAGCCTGGCGCTCGGGCCTTCGTCGCCTGACTCAACCATCGTATTGCTCATCTCGTCAATGTTCGACAAATTATGAAATATTTTGGTCACACCATCGCACCAGGCGTGGCCACCCTTCCCGGAGACCGGATGATGACGTTCCAGACGCTTCTCTATGAAACCGGCAGTCGTATCGCGACCATCACCCTCAACCGGCCGGACCATTTCAATGCCATCGACGACGCCATGCCACGCGAGATCCGGACGGCGGTCGAAACGGCGGAGGCCGACCCGGATGTCCACGTCATCGTGTTGAAGGGCGCCGGCCGCGGCTTCTGCGGCGGCTACGACCTCAAGCATTATGCCGAACGCAAGGGCGAGATCGCCGGTTCACAGGACATGCCCTGGGACCCGACGCTGGATTTCACCATGATGTGGCGCAACACCCAGGACTTCATGGCGCTGTGGCGCGCCTCCAAGCCGACGGTCGCCCGGGTGCATGGCGCGGCGGTGGCCGGCGGATCCGATATCGCGCTCTGCTGCGACTTCCTGATCATGGCCGAGGATGCCCGGATCGGCTATCCGCCGTCGCGCGTCTGGGGCGTGCCGACGCCGGCCATGTGGGTCTATCGGCTGGGTCCGCAAATGGCCAAGCGCATGATGATGACCGGCGACCTGATCGACGGGGTCGAGGCGGCGGCGATCGGTCTGGCCCTGAAGGCCGTGCCGGCGGCCGAGCTGGACGATGCGGTGGAGCATCTGGCCGGCCGGCTGCGCGGGGTGCCCCGCAACCAGCTGATGATGACCAAGATGGTCGTCAATCAGGCCTATGAGAATATGGGGCTCAACAACACGCAGATGTTCGCGACCCTGTTCGACGGCGTGTCGCGCCATACGCCCGAGGGCATCTGGTTCCGCGAGCGCGCCCAGGAGGTCGGCTTCAAACAGGCCGTCGCCGAACGCGACAGCGGCGCCCCGATCGCCAGCCAGGTGTCCAAGCGCCTGCGCCCCAAGGGCTGAGGCGAACCCGGGACGCCCGGCGCCGGCCCGTGCCGACCGACGCCGGCATCGAAGCTAAGCTCCGAGACCGATTCAGCCGCGGTCCTCAAGGCGTTGCGAAACAAGCGGAAGCGCCGCTGCCGAGGCAAACCATGGCGCCGTTGAAGCGCGGGTCCTGAGGTAAGCCCGAGGCGCGGTCACCGAGCATGGCGAAGGCTTTCGCCGCGTCGAACGAGCCCGGCCAGGCGGAGTTGTTGCGGAACGCCCAATCGACCGTGCTGGACAGGCCGGTGGTCGCCGCCCCCGCCGGGGTCACCGTGAGATTGCCGGCCTGGAAGGTCATCAGGTAGTTCGCCGAGGCCACCAGCGTGCCCTGGGTGATGGCGAAGTCGCCGGGATTGCTGCCCTGCACCGCCGCCGTCGCCAGATCGCCCGAGAGGCTGTCGCCATTGGCAAGGCCACGGCCGCCGACGCTGTAGGTCAGCGGCGGATTGGCCTGGCCGGCAAGCCTGGCGAGATTGTCGGCGGTCACCGTGATCGCCCGCTGGGTGACGGCAAGCGACCCGCCGGTGAAGGTCATGGTGTAGTTCGACGAAGCGGCGAGCGAGCCTTGCGTGATGGCGTAACCGCCGACGTTGGAGCCGGTGGTCGCGGTACTGGTCATGGCCCCGGACAGGAGGTCGCCATTGACCAGCGAGCCGGAGGTCACGGTGTAGGCGAAGGCCGGGTTGGCGTCACCATAGACGCGGCTCGCCGCATCCGCGGTGACGCCGATGGCGCGCGGCGTGATGGTCAGGTTCGCGCCGGTATAGCTGATCGCGTAATTGGCATTGCCGAGCGTGCCCTGCGTGATGCCATGGGTCCCGACACCAGAGGCAACCGTCGCCGTGCTCGACAAGGCGCCGGTCAGGCTGTCGCCATTGATCAGCGCGCCCGAGGTCACCGCATAGGTGAAGGCCGGGTTGGCATCGCCATAGATGCGGCTGGCGGCATCGGCCGTGATGCCCAGCGCCCGCTGCGTCACCGTCAGGTTCGCGCCGACATAGGTGATGGCGTAATTGGCGGAGACACCCACCGTGCCCTGGGTAATGCCATAGGCCCCGACATTGGAGGTGCCGCTGGCCGCCGTCGCGAGCGTGCCGCTGAAGGCGTCGCCATTGACCAGGGAGCCACCGGTCAAGCCATAGGTCAGTGCAGGATTGGCATCGCCATAGGTCCGGCTCTGCGCATCGGCGGTCACCGTGATCGCCCGCTGGGTCACCGTCAGGTTGGCGCCGGCATAGGTCACCACATAGTTCGGATTGTTCGCCGTCGTCACGGTGCCTTGGGTGATGCCATAGGCGCCGACGCCGCTGGTGCCGTCGGCCGCGGTCGCCAGGCTGCCCGCAATCGCCACGCCCGCGCCGAGCGAGGTGGTGGTGAAGCCGAACACGGGATTGGCGTCGCCATATTGGCGGCTGGCCGCAGTGGCCGTCACCGTCACGGCGCGCTGGTTCACCGTCAGGTTGGCGCTCTGGTAGGTGATGGCATAGTTGGCATTGGCGAGCGTGCCCTGGCCGATGCCGTAGCTGCCGACATCGGAGCTGGCGGTCGCGGTGGTCGCCAGCGCGCCGGTGAAGGTGTCGCCATTGACCAGCGAGCCCGAGGTCACCCCATAGGTCAGCGCCGGATTGGCATCGCCATAGGTCCGGCTCCTGGCATCGGCCGTCACCGTCACGGCGCGCTGGCCGATGGTCAGGTCGGCGCCGACAAAGGTCACGGCATAGTTCGGATTGTTGGCCGTGGTCACGCTGCCCTGGCCGATCGCATAGGCGCCGACACCGCTGGTGACGGTGGCTGATGTCACGAGGCTGCCGGTCAGCGCCGCGCCGTCGCCGAGCGACGTGGTCGTATAGGTGAGCGCCGGATTGGCATCGCCATAGGTGCGGCTCTGCGCATCCGCGGTCACCGTCACGGCGCGCTGGTTCACCGTCAGGTTGGCGCCGACATAGGTGACGGCATAGTTCGAGGAGGCGCCCAGCGTACCCTGGGTGATGCCGTAGCTGCCGACATTCGACGTGCTGGTCGCCGCGGTCGCGAGCGCTCCGGAGATCGTGTCGCTGTTCACCAGACCAGCGCCGCCGACTACATAACCGAAGGTCGGGTTGGCGTCGCCATAGGCGCGGCTGGTGGCCTGGGCCGAGAGGGTGATCGCCCGCTGGGTCACCGTCAGGTCGGCGCCGGCATAGACCACCACATAATTCGGGTTGTTGGCGTTGGTCACCGTCCCCCGCGTGATGCCATAGGTGCCGACGTCGCTGGTGCCGTCGGCCGTGGTCGCCAGGCTGCCCGCGATCGCAACACCCGCCCCGAGCGAGGTGGTGGTGAAGCCGAACACCGGGTTGGCGTCGCCATAGGTCCGGGTGGCCGCGTTGGCCGTCACCGTCACCGTCCGCTGGTGCACCGACAGGTTGGCGCCGACATAGGTGATGGCATAGTTGGCGGAGATCCCGACGCTGCCCTGGGTGAGCGCATAGGTCCCGACATCGGAGGACGCGGTCGCCGTTGTCGCCAGGGCACCGGTCAACGTGTCGCCATTGACCAGAGAGCCGGAGGTCAGGCCATAGGTGAAGGTCGGATTGGCGTCGCCATAGGTCCGGCTGGTGGCATCGGCCGATACCGTCACCGCCCGCTGGTTCACCGTCAGGTTGGCGCCGATATAGGTCAGCGTGTAGTTCGGGTTGTTGGCATTGGTCACGCTGCCCTGGCCGATGCCATAGGCACCGACATTGCTCGTGCCATTGGCCGAGGTGGTGAGGCTGCCGACGAGAGCCGCGCCGGCGCCGAGCGATGAGGTCGTAAAGGTCAGCGCCGGATTGGCGTCGCCATAGGCCCGGTTCAGCGTATCGGCCGTCACCGTCACCGCCCGCTGGGTCACCGTCAGGTTGGCGCCCTGATAGGTGATCGCATAGTTGGCGTCGGCAAGCGTTCCCTGGGTGATACCGTAGATGCCGACATTCGAGGCCGCGGTCGCTGAGGTCGCGAGCGCGCCCGACAAGGTGTCGCCATTGACCAGGCCGGCGCCGCCGACCGTATAGGCGAAGGTCGGATTGGCGTCGCCATAGGTCCGGCTGGTGCCGGTGGCGGTCACCGTGATCGCCCGCTGATTGACCGTCAGGGTGCCGCTATTGACGAAGCTCAGGGCGTAACCGGAGACCGAAGCGAGCGTCCCTTGCGAGACCGTGATCGTATAGGGCGAGCCCGCGACGCCGGCGCTCGCCGTGGCGCCGAGCGAGGTGACGCTGGCGGCACCGGTGAGCGCGGTGGCCGAGCTGTCGCCGAGATAGACCCCGGCAATGCCGGTGTCGAAACTCGTGACGGTGTAATGGCTGGCGAGATCAGCGGTCACGTCGACGCCATAGGTCTTGCTATGGCTGGTCGAGGTAATGATCAGCGTCGGCTGGTTGGCGAAGATGTAGCGATTACCGGTCGGGCTCACGCTGCCGGGCGCAAGCGTCGCCAGCGTCGCGCCGAAGATCGCGGTATTGCCGCTGTCGAGCAGGCTGTCGGTCACGCCGAAGGTGTCGTTGGCGGCTGCCGAGGAATAGATCAGCCAGCGTCCCGAGGTGGCCGTGACCGCGTCGCTGCCCTGGTTGTTGATGAAGGCACCGGTCGCCGAAAGCACCGGGTTCTGGCCCGACACCAGGGCGCCAGAGGCAATGGTGAGATCGCCCGTGACCGCAAGGGTGGTAGTGCCCGATGTCGTGACGCCGGCAATGGACGCGCCCATCGCGTCGACCGCACTGCCGGTCGTCAGACTGATGCCATTGGCGAGCGAGAGGGTGCCGACATTGGCGGCGAGCGTGCCGACCTGGTTGGCCGAGCCGAGCGTGAAGGAACCGGTCCCTTCGAGCAGCAAGGTGCCGGCGGTCAGCGCGGCCGTCTGGGTCACCGTGCCGTTGGAGACGAGCGACAGCGTGCCGCTCTGCGACACCGCCTGGTCCAGCGCGAAACTCGCCGCAGAAATCTCGATCTGGCGGTTGGCGATGGTGAGGCTTGCCGCCGGGGTGGTCCCGACCGTCGTCGCGAAGGCGCTTTCGAGTGCCGCGAGCGAGGTGACGCCGGAACCGGGCATGTCGCGCCGCCAGCCGGCGGAAATGTCGAGGCCGGTGGTCACCGCCCCGGGTGCGCCCGGCCGGAATGACAAGGCCTGCTGGCCAGTGGTCGTATAGGCCACGACGCCCGCCGGGTTCGACAGCGTTCCGGCTGCCCCAAAGACGTAATAATAGCCGTTGGCGCCGGTCGTGGCGCTGCCCAGCACCACGCCGCCGCCGGCCGCCGAAACCGTGCCGGCCAGTGGCGTCGCGCCGGTGCCGTCATAAGCAAAACCCGAAACGGCCTGCACGCCGCCGGGGAAGAAGGCCTTGATATAGGGGTAGATCCCGCCGGTGCCGCCGCCCCAGAGTGTGGAGTCGAAGCCGGTCGGCAGGCCATTGTTCTGGAGTTGCGCGGTGGTCAGGGCCGCCATGCCTGTCGACCAGCCATTGATATTGTTGCCGATGGCGGCCCCTCGGCCCGTGGTCTCGACATCGAAGGCGCTATCCTGGACCTGGCCGCCTTGGGTGTTGAGGCCGATCAGTCCGCCGAGACCCGTGACGCCACGAACGGCGCCGGTGGCGTAGCTCTGCAACAAGGTGCCGATGTTCAGGCCGACAAGGCCGCCGGCATTGCTGTAACCAGCGGTCACCGAGCCCGTGGCGTGGGATTGGATAATGTAATCCAGGTTGTAACCGACGAGCCCGCCCGCAATGTCACCGGCCGATACCGCGCCGGTCGCATAAGACAAGAAAATCGGTCCGCGGTTGCTGCCGACGAGGCCGCCGACGCTATTGTTGCCGTTGACCCTCGCGCCCGAATAGGCATTGGTAATCAGCCCGAAGTTGAGGCCAACCAGGCCGCCGACACCCATGCTGCCGTTGACCTGGCCGGTGACGGAAACCGCCGTAAGGAAGCCGCCCATATTGTTGCCGATCAGGGCTCCGACAGTGTACAGGCCTTGAATATTCACATCGACCAGGTCGAGGGCGCGCACATTGCCGCCCTGCCCGTAATAGCCATTGCCGGTACTGCCGATCAGCCCACCGATGCCGGGGGTACCGCTATTGTTGACGGATGTCAGCCCGGTAATGGAGTGGCCAAGCCCCTCCAGGGATCCCATGAAGCTCGCGGCGTCGCTGAGACCGAAGAGCGCGCTGCCATAGGTCACGCCGGTCGCGTTGAGGTTGCCGGCAATCGCATAGGAGCCGTAGCGGCCGGCCCCGTAGGGCGTCAGCGCCGAGCCGTCGACCGCGCTCAGGCCGTCGATCGCATCGAGCTGCGCCATATTGTAGACGAGCGTGTGGTTGACGCCGTTGATCGTCAGCGACTGGCCGGCGACCGTCGTCGTCGCGGCGCTGCCATCGGCATTGGTGAAGCTCAGGCTGCCACCGAAAAACGACAGATTGGTGGTCGCCCCGGCATTGTAGCCGAGCGTCACGGTGCTCGCGCCCTTGATGGTCACGGCGGCGTTGATATTCAGCAGACCGCGGCTGTTGAGCGTCAAGGCGCCGCCATCGCCAATGGTGATCGGCTGGGCAACGGTCAGGGGCGCGCCGGCCAGGGTGGTCACGCCGAGGCGGCCGGAGATGTTCACCGCTTGGTCGATGGTGAAGCTCGCACCCGTCGCGGTCAGCTCCAGGCCGGTGGTGCCGTTGATCGCCGCGATGGCGGCGGCGACCCCGCCGGCCGTGGCGGTGGCATTGGCCCGCGCATCGGCCGAGGCGAGCGAATAGAGCACAGCCGAGGTCGGCGCCGTCAAAATATTGCCGTAGAGCGCGGCCGACTGGACGCTGGCGCCCGTGGCTTTCGACACCAGCGCCGAATTGGCGCTGGAATAGGTCAGCAGCGCCGTGCCGTTGGTCAGCGTTCCCGCGTCCAGTTGCAAGTAGTAATAGCCGTTCGCGCCGGTCGACACCGTGCCGAGCGACGAACCGGCGAGAACCGCGCCGACCGTGCCCCCCTGGCCGAGCGGCGTCGCTCCGGCGTCCGTATAGGCGAAACCCGAGACGACCTGGATGCCATGGGCGAAAATCGACTGGAGATAGGGATAGAGCCCGGTGCCGCCGCTAAAGGCGCCGCCGAGCCCGCCAGCCTGGCCGGTCTGGAGCTGCGTCGTGGTCAATCCGGTCATGCCGGTGGCGTCGCCAGTGCCGACCGCGTTGCCGAGCCCCGTCGACGTGTCGAAATAGCTCGAAGTGACGTTCCCTGCATTGTTGCCAATCAGGCCGCCAGCCATGACGGTGCCATGCGCCAGGCCCGTGGCATAGCTCCGGGACACCGTGCCGCTATTGCCGCCGATGAGGCCGCCCGCGATACTGGCGCTGCCTTGCGCCGCGCCCGTGGCATAGGCGTCTTGTACGGTCCCGACATTGTCTCCGACGAGCCCACCGATCATGCTATTGGTCGTGCCCGTGACGATCGCACTCGAGAACGACTGACTGACCGTTCCAATATTGAAGCCGACAAGGCCGCCGGCCGCCGACGCATTCGCGGTATTGACCCTCCCGCTCGACCAACTCTGGTTGATCGTGCCGAAATTGACGCCCGCAAGCGCGCCGACATTGTTGTCCGCTCTCGTGATGTTGGCGTCAACCAACCCAACCCTCTGAACGACACCTGCGCTATCGATCTGGCCGAAAAGGCCGGTCGGCTGCGCGGTGACAGGTGCGACGGTGAGGTTCTTGATGGTGTGGCCGAGCCCGTCGAACAGACCGGTGAAGCCATTTCCGGTGGTGCCGATCGGGACAAATCCGGCATTGCCGTTCCAGCTGGCCGTCGCCGTCGCGTCGATATTCCTGGCCAGAGCATAGGTGCCGCCCAGGTTGGTGTTGATCTGCTGCAACCCGTCGGCGTCGAAGACCAGCGTATAGGCCGTGCCGTTGATGGCCAGGCTCTGGCCGGTATTGGCCGCGCCGGTATAGGTCACCGTGCCGCCGTTCCACGCGACGACACCGCCTTGAGCGGAGTAGGCATTGCTGTTGAGGCTCAGACCGCCGCCACCCGATATCGTGATGTTCGCGTTGATGATCACCGAATGATAGGCGTTGAGCGTCAGCGTCGAGCCGGATGACCAGGTGATCGGCGCGGCCACCGTGATATCGCCGGCCCCCGCCCAGAAGTAACCGGTGTTGACGGTGACATTGGCGCCGGCGAGCGCATTCTGCAGCGTCGTAACATTGATGACGCTGTCATCTCCGGTAGCAGTGAAGCTGCCATTGTGGTTCGAGTCGGCGCCGTTCGAGATCGTGATGTTGTAGGGATCGAGCAGCAAGGTGCCGAAGCGGCCGAGCACCGCCGAGAGATCGGTGAAGCCGGAATAGCCGAGATGGGCCTTGCCCGAGACCTCGGTGAAGCCGCCATCGCCACCCTGGGCGCCGCCACGCGCGGTGATCAACCCGGCGAAACGCGTGTCGAGATCCGACCAGACGATCACCCGTCCGCCATTGCCTGATCGTAGCGCATCGGCCCGGATCGTGGTTGCCGCGTCGATCGTCGTGGTCTCGGCCCGCTGCAGCGTGCCCGTGCCCTGATAGTCGCCGCCGATGCGGATCTGGCCGCCGCCGTCGCGGCCCGAAGCCTCGAGAGCGGCGCCACGCATGTCGATGGTGCGCGCGGTCACGGTGATGCGTCCGCCGGTCGCCGGTGCCGCCGCCCGGGTCGGGCGCGCCGGCCGGCTCTGGCTCGCCTGGCGCTGGCGTGTTGATACGTCCAAGCGCCCCGTGACGGAAACGGCGCCGTCGCCGCCACCGAGGATGATCTCGCCCTGCCGGCCGGAGACCGAACGGGCCTCGACCACGCCGGAGAGATTGACCGCCTGGCGCACCGCGTCGCGCGCCTGCGCCGCCCGGATCTCGACCCTGCCGCCATCGGCGCTGATCCGTCCGGAATGGGTGACGAGCGCGCCATTGCCCTGGGTCTTGGTCGGCAAGGCCACCTGCAGGAAGCCGTCGCCGGAGAGATCCAGCGTCGCCTGCTCACCGGAGCCGAGACCGACCCGCCCGAGCGGCACCGAGATGGTGCCGGCATTGTCGACCGAGCCACCGATCAGGGCTGCATAACCGCCCCGGCCGATATTGATCGCGCCAGCATTGGAGACGGCGGCGGAAGAGCCATTGCCGGTGAAGGTGCGCCGACCGGCATTGAAGTCCTCGTCGGAAATGCCGAGCGTGGACGCCACGAAGCCGGCGGCATTGACCGTGCCGGTCGAGGTGATGGCGATGCCGTTGGGATTGACCAGGAAGACCTGGCCATTGGCGTTGATCTGGCCCGCAATCGTCGACTGGGTATTGCCGGTGACCCGGTTGAGCAGAGCCGAGGAAGCCGAGGGCTGGACGATATTGACGGTGGCGCCCGCCCCCACCGAGAAGCTGTTCCAGTTGACCACCGCCGAACCGGTCGACTGGTTGATGGTCATCTGGGTCGCCGAGGGCGTGGCGATGGTCACCCCGCCCGAGGCCACCGTGCCGCCGGTCGGCAAGGCCTGGCCATAGGCCGCGGAAGCGCTGATCAGCGCCGTCGAAGCCAGGAGGACGGCGGCGAGAGGCCCGCGCGGACGCCGCAGAGGGGTTTCGGCTTCGATCCGGTTCATCATGTTCCCCTAGAACTGCACTGCGCCCGAGAACGTCACGCGATCGGTGGTCGGCTTGTTGTCGCTGCGATGCTGCCGGCCCCATTCCAGGCTGAAGCTCACCTGGCTCAGGCCGATGGGGCTGAGACCGCCGGCCGGCGCTCCGCCCATGCGGATGCCGAGCCCATAGGAGGCGCCCTGGATATTGGCGACCTCGAGCACGGTCGGCCGTTCGATCTTGACCGCGCCATAGGCGCCGAACAGATAGGGCGCGACGACGACGAAGCCACTGGGCATGGCCATTTGCCAGGGCGACTGGAGTTCGCCGCGCACGACATAACCGGCATCGCCCTGGAACGTGCCGGAATCGAAGGACGACAGGCCGGTGAGCGAGGCGAGCCCCATCTGCTCGGAACGGGCGAGCGGCTGGCCGAACGAGGTTTGCACCCGGGCGCGCAGGTCCACTGCGAGATGCTCGATCAGTTGCTGGTTATAGCCGAGCGACAGTTCGAGCTTCTGGAAATTCGCATCGATGCCCTGGCGCGACAGCGGCAGCAGCGGCGTCGCGTCCTGGGCCGAACGGGCGCCGAGCGCATTGAGACCAAAGGAGCCGGTGACCCGGCCGGTGACCTGACCACCCCAGGGCGACAGCCAGAGCAGGTCGCCCGAGGCCCGCACGATGCGCAGCCGATCGAGCGAGATCGGCGCGCTCAGCGGCGTGATCACCGAGACCCGTTCCTCCTGGGCATCGAAGCTGAGTTCCGAACCCAGAGTAAAGTCGCGAGAGCGGATCCAGGGATAGCGCAGCCGCGCCGAAACGCGGTCGAAGGACGAGGTCGAGCCGAGACCGTTGGCGGCCGGCCGCGGCGTCGCCCGGGTATTGGTGGCTTCGAGGTTAAAGGTCAGCCCATCGAGGCCGATGGGCATGACGAGCCCCGCCGCCAGCGACCGGTTGAGCGGTTCATTGGCGAAGACGCCATGGTCACCGCCATTGGGATAGCCCGAGGCCCTGAAATAGAGCTGCTCGCCGGCGCCGGCCGCCGAATTGAGCTCGACGCCGATGCCGCTATTGACCCGGCCGAGCGCCGAGGACAGCGTGTTGTCGACGGTCAATTGCCCAGAGACGATCCGGTGCCTGGCCTCGACCACCAGGACGCTGGCGCCGGGTGCGGCACCCGCGGTCAGGGTCGAGCGCAGGATCGTGCCGGGCGTGTCGCTCGCCAGCAGCAGCTTGCGCTCGATCAGTGCCAGCGTCATGCCGCGCTCGCCGACCAGCGAGCCGAGCAGCGCCGCGATCCGGCCGCGCACCGCCTCGGGCACGCCCCGGACGTCGATCCGCTCGATGAAGCCGTCGACCACGACAAGCCGCAGCCGGGCGCCGTTGACGATGCGCTGGGCCGGCAGGATGACCCGCACCAGGCCGTAGCCGGCGCGCGCATAAGCTACCTCCAGGGCGCGGGCGACCGCGAAAATCTCGGCGGCGCTGACCGTGCGGCCGGCCAGTGGCGCGGTGATCGCGCGGGTCGTCGCGGCCATGGCCGGCAGGCCGCCCTCGACGACCACGTCGCGCAGGCGAACATTCAGCCGTTCCGCGCCGGGCGGCGCTTCCAGCCCCGGCCCTTCCGGGATGACCAGGGAGCCCTGGCCGCCGACGACCGGCGGGCGAAAGCTCTGCGGGGTAATCTGCGATGCGGTCTGGGCCCATGCCGGGCCGGCCGCCAGCACCATGGCGGCCAGGCAAACGCCAGCCATGGCCTGCCGCGACCGCCCCGTCACCCTCGTTCGAAGCAAATTCACGCCGTCCCCCGAACACCAGCCGCAGTACGCGCACCGCAGCATCACCTGGGGTAAGCTGTGCACTGAAGGGAAACCCCTGTCGTCGCACTCAGCGCAAAGAGGAGTCTCATTCCGCGCAAACGGGGAATTTGGTTATGAATTTCGTGAAATTTTCAGCGGCCGCCGGAAGTTTCCGATTCATCGGATCCCCGCATGCATCTGAACCGGCAGGCAAATCCGGCCCGCACGAGGGAGCGCCCGCCGGCCGGCCGCATTGCGACGAGGCGAATCGCCTGCGCATTCAAAGCACTGCTGCCCGATCCAGCCCGCCAAGCCCCATGCCCTGGCCGGCTCGGGACCATGCCGTCACGGCGTCGCGAAACAGGCGGCCGATCCCAGGCCCAGGCAGACCACGCTGCCGTTGAAGCGCGGATCTTCGACAAGCCCTTTGGCGGGAGCTCCGGCCAGCATGGCGAAGGCCTTCATGGCGTAGAGCGATGCCGGTCCGATGCTATTGGCCCGCGACGCCCAATCGACCGCGCTGGCAAGCTCGCTGCCCGATGCGCCGGCCGGCGTGACCGAGAGGCTGCCGGCCTGGAATGTCACGAGATAATTGGCCGACGCGACCAAAGAGCCCTGGGTGATGGCATAGCTGCCCGGTCCGCTGGTCGCGGTCGCCGTGGTCGCGAGTTCACCCGACAGGCTGTCGCCATTGGCGAGGCCCCGGCCGCCAATGCCATAGGTCAGCGGCGGATTCGGTTGGCCGGCGAGCCGGCTGAGGTCGTTGGCCGTGATGGTAATGGCGCGCTGGGTGATCGTCAGGTTCGCGCCGACAACGGTCAGGGCGTAGTTCGAGGACGCCGCCAGCGTCCCCTGGGTGATGCCGTAGCTGCCGACATCGGAGGCCGCGGTGGCGCTCGTTGCGAACCCGCCGGTCAGGCTGTCGCCATTGACGAGCGAACCGGAGGTCACCCCATAGGCGAAGGTCGGGTTGGCGTCGCCATAGACCCTGGACGCGGCATTGGCGGTCACCGTGATCGCCCGCTGGTTCACCGTCAGGCTGGCGCCCGCATAGGTCACGGCATAGTTCGAGGAAGCCGCCAGCGTTCCCTGGGTGATGCCGTAGAGGCCGACATTGGAGGTGGCCGTGGCTGATGTCGCCAAGGCGCCGCTCAGGGTATCCCCGTTGACCAGCGAACCGGACGTCACCCCATAGGTGAAGGTCGGATTGGCATCTCCGTAATCCCGGGAAGCGGCGTTGGCGGTCACCGTGATCGCCCGCTGGTTCACCGTCAGGTTGGCGCCCGCATAGGTCACAGCGTAGTTCGAGGACGCAGCCAGCGTTCCCTGGGTGATGCCGTAGAGACCGACATTGGAGGTGGCCGTGGCCGATGTCGTCAAGGCGCCGCTCAGCGTATCGCCGTTGACCAGCGAGCCGGACGTCACCCCATAGGTGAAGGCCGGGTTGGTGTCGCCATAGGTCCTGGAAGCGGCATCAGCAGTCACCGTGATCGCCCGTTGCGTCACCGTCAGGTTCGCGCCGGCATAGCTCACGAGATAGTTCGGGTTGTTCGCCGTCGTCACCGTCCCCTGGGTAATGCCATAAGCGCCGACACCGCTGCTGCCATCCGCCGTGGTCGCGAGCGTCCCGGTCAGCGCGGCGCCCGCGCCGAGCGACGTGGTGGTGAAGGTCAGAACCGGATTGGCGTCGCCATAGGCCCGGCTGAGCGCATTGGCGGTGACCGTCACGGCGCGCTGGTTCACCGTCAGGCTCGCGCCCGCATAGGTCACGGCATAGTTCGAGGAGGCCGCCAGCGTCCCCTGGGTGATGCCGTAGAGGCCGACATTGGAGGTCGCCGTGGCCGACGTCGCCAAGGCGCCGCTTAGCGTATCGCCGTTGACGAGCGAACCGGACGTCACGCCATAAGTGAAGGCCGGGTTGGTGTCGCCATAGTCCCGGGAAGCGGCATTGGCTGTCACCGTGATCGCGCGCTGGTTCACCGTCAGGTTCGCACCAGCATAGGTCACGGCATAGTTCGAGGACGCCGCCAGTGTTCCCTGGGTGATGCCATAGAGGCCGACATTGGAGGTGGCCGTGGCCGATGTCGCCAGGGCACCGCTCAGCGTGTCGCCGTTGACCAGCGAACCGGAGGTCACGCCATAGGTGAAGGCCGGGTTGGCGTCACCGTAATCCCTGGAAGCCGCATTGGCGGTCACCGTGATCGCTCGCTGCGTCACCGTCAGGTTCGCACCGGCAAAGGTCACGAGATAGTTCGGATTGTTCGCCGTCGTCACCGTTCCCTGGGTAATGCCATAAGCACCGACAGCGCTGCTGCCATCCGCCGTGGTCGCGAGCGTCCCGGTCAGCGCGGCCCCCGCGCCGAGCGACGTGGTGGTGAAGGTCAGACCCGGATTGGCGTCGCCATAGGTCCGGCTGAGCGCATTGGCGGTGACCGTCACGGCGCGCTGGTTCACCGTCAGGCTCGCGCCCGCATAGGTCACGGCATAGTTCGACGAGGCTGCCAGCGTTCCCTGGGTGATGCCGTAGAGGCCGACATTGGAGGTCGCCGTGGCCGACGTCGCCAAGGCGCCGCTCAGAGTGTCGCCGTTGACCAGCGAACCGGACGTCACGCCATAGGTGAAGGCCGGGTTGGTGTCGCCATAGTCCCTGAAGGCAGCATTGGCGGTCACCGTGATCGCGCGCTGGCTCACCGTCAGGCTCGCGCCGGCATAGGTCACGGCATAGTTCGAGGAAGCCGCCAGCGTTCCCTGGGTGATGCCATAGAGGCCGACATCGGAGGTGGTCGTGGCTGATGTCGTCAAGGCGCCGGTCAAGGTGTCGCCGTTGACCAGCGAACCGGACGTCACTCCATAGGTGAGGGTCGGGTTGGCGTCACCATAGGCCCTGGACGCACCATTGGCGGTCACCGTGATCGCCCGCTGACCCACCGACAGGTTGGCGCCCGCATAGGTCACGGCATAGTTCGATGACGCAGCCAGCGTTCCCTGGGTGATGCCATAGAGACCGACATTGGAGGTGGCCGTGGCCGATGTCGTCAAGGCGCCGCTCAGGGTGTCGCCATTGACCAGCGAGCCGGAGGTCACGCCATAGGTGAAGGCCGGATTGGCGTCGCCATAGGCCCGGGAGGCGGCGTCGGCGGTCACCGTGATCGCCCGCTGCGTCACCGTCAGGTTCGCGCCCGCATAGGTCACGGCATAGTTCGAGGACGCAGCCAGCGTTCCCTGGGTGATGCCATAGAGGCCGACATTGGATGTTGCCGTGGCCGATGTCGCCAAGGCACCGCTCAGCGTGTCGCCGTTGACCAGCGAACCGGAGGTCACGCCATGGGTGAAGACCGGATTGGCGTCGCCATAGGCCCTGGAAGCGGCATTGGCGGTCACCGTGATCGCCCGCTGCGTCACCGTCAGGTTCGCGCCGGAATAGCTGACGACATAGTTCGGGTTGTTCGCCGTCGTCACCGTCCCCTGGGTAATGCCATAGGATCCGACAGCACTCGTGCCGTTGGCCACGCTCGCCAGCGTGCCGGTCAGCGCGGCCCCCGCGCCGAGCGACGTCGTGGTGAAGGTGAAGACCGGATTGGCGTCGCCGTAAGCCCTGCTCGCGGCATTGGCTGTGACGGTGACCGCGCGCGCCGAAACGGTGAGGTTCGCACCGATATAGGTGATCGCGTAATTGGCATTGGCCAGGGTTCCCTGGGTGATGCCATAGCTCCCGACATTGGATGTGGCCGTCGCCGCGCTGGCCAAAGCTCCGCCCAGCGTGTCGCCATTGATGAGCGAGCCCGCGGTCACCCCATAGGTGAAGGCCGGGTTGGCGTCACCGTAATCCCTGGAGGCGGTATTGGCCGTCACCGTGATGGCGCGCGGCGTGACGGTGAGGTTCGCGCCGACATAGGTGATGGCATAGTTCGAGGACGCCGCGAGCGACCCGATTGTGATTGCATAGGCGCCGACCCCTGACGTGCCATTGGCGCTGGTGGCGAGACTGCCCGACAGCGTGTCGCCATTGACGAGCGAACCCGAGGTCAAAAGATAGGTCAGCGCCGGATTGGCGTCGCCATAACCTCGGGTCGCGGCACTGGCCGTCACGGTGAGCGGGCGGGCGGCGACCGTCAGCTGGCCACCGGAGAGATAGACGAAGCGTGTCGCCCCGCCATTGGCGAAGCTCCCGACCGCGCCGGTTCCAACCGATGTCGAATAGCTGCCGACGCCGCTCGTGACCGTCGCCGTGGTCGAATAGCTCACAGCTGTCGTGATGGTGTTCCAGCGGCCCGCGCCATAATAGGTGGCCTCGGTCGGATTGGCGTCGCCGTAATAGCGGGTCGCGGCACCCGACACGCCGACGACACCGGAGACGCCAAAGAGCTCTGGCCGGTAGCTGGCATTGGCCGGCGCCCATACCGTCGGGTCGAAGCCGACGAAATTGGCCGCCACCTGCATTTGCGCCGTGGTCAGTCCGGCTCCGCCATCACTGATGGCCAAGCCGGAGGTCTGGACATTCCAATAGGAATTGGTCGTGGTGCCCCCGGCATTGGTGGTGCCGACCAGGCCGCCAAGATAATTGGCGGCGCTGACCGCTCCGGTGGAATAGGACTGGCTGATCGCACCTCCGGCATTCCAGCCGACCAAGCCGCCCGCTCCCCAATTGCCGTTGACCGTGCCGGTCGCATAGGACTGGGTGACGACGCCGTAATTGGTGCCGACCAGGCCACCGGCCCAGAATGACGAGGCGCCGTTGATGGTCCCGGTCGCATAGGACTGCTCGACCCGCCCCCTGTTCGTGCCGACAAGCCCGCCGACTCCCTGGCTCCCGGACGAAGCGGTGACACTGCCGGTGGCATAGGACTGGCTGATCGTGCCGCCCTCGTTCAGACCGACGAGGCCGCCGATGTTGAAGCCGCCGCTGATGGCGATCGAACTCGACACGCCAGTGACAATCGTGCCCGTGCTCCGCCCGATGACAGTACCGGTATACTGATTGCCGGCGATGCTGCCGCCAATGAAGGAGACGTTGCTGACCGACCCGTTCCAGGTGAGGCCGAAGAGACCGACATTCTCCTCGGTCGGCCGGTTGATCGTCAGACTGGTGATCTTGTGGCCCTGGCCGTCGAAATTTCCGGAATATTCGGTGCCGAAGCTCTGGCCGATCGGGACGAAACCGGCACCGCCGTTCCAGCCGCTGGTGGCGGTGGCGTCGATATCGCGGCCGAGCGCATAATTGCCACCGCTATTGGTCGCCATGGCCTGCAACTGGCTGAGCGTATTGACCAGCATATAGGCGGTGGTCGGGCCGGTCGACGCCGCGCTGTAGTCGGTCGGCGCGGCATAATTGGCGGCATTGTAATAGACCCGCGTCGTGCCATTGGCGAGGCTGACCGTGCCGAGCAGGCTGACCGAGCCGATGCCGGTACCAGTCGCGTCGGACTGAAGGACGAGCCCGGCCCCGCTGGCGCTATTGGTGACGCTGACGCCGGCATTCACGGTGATGTTGCGATAGGCCGACAGCGTCAGCGTCGTCGGCGATGTCCAGGTGACGCTGTTGGCCACCGTGATGTCGCCGGACTGCGCGCCACCCGCACCTGTGGTGACCTTCACATTGGCCCCGGCCAGCGCGTTCTGCAGGGTGGTGACATTGATGACGCTGTTATTGCCGGTGGCGCTGAAGCCGGATTGGTTCGCGTCCACGCCGCTGGAGATCGTCACGTCGTAGGGGTCGAGCAGCAGGTCGCCGAAGCGGCCTGATACCGCCGAGAGATCGGTGAAGCCGGTATAGCCGAGATGGGCCTTGCCGGAGACCTCGGCAAAGCCGCCATCGCCGCCCTGGGCGCCGCCACGCGCAGTGATCAGGCCGGCGAAGCGCGTGTCGAGATCCGACCAGACGATGACCCGTCCGCCATTGCCTGATCGCAGCGCATCCGCCCGGATCGTCGTCGCCGCGTCGATCGTCGTGGTCTCGGCCCGCTGCAGCGTGCCCGTGCCCTGATAGTCGCCGCCAATGCGGATCTGGCCGCCGCCGTCGCGGCCCGAAGCGTCGAGCGTGGCGCCGCGCATGTCGATGGTGCGCGCGGTCACCGTGATGCGCCCGCCCGTCGCCGGCGCTGCCGCCCGGGTGGGGCGCGCCGGCCGGCTCTGGCTCGCCTGGCGCTGGCGTGTTGATACGTCCAAGCGCCCCGTGATGGAAACGGCGCCGTCGCCGCCACCGAGGATGATCTCGCCTTGTCGGCCGGAGACCGAACGGGCCTCGACCACGCCGGAGAGATTGACCGCCTGGCGCACCGCGTCGCGCGCCTGCGCCGCCCGGATCTCGACCCTGCCGCCATCGGCGCTGATCCGTCCGGAATGGGTGACGAGCGCGCCATTGCCCTGGGTCTTGGTCGGCAAGGCCACCTGCAGGAAGCCGTCGCCGGAGAGATCCAGCGTCGCCTGCTCACCGGAGCCGAGACCGACCCGCCCGAGCGGCACCGAGATGGTGCCGGCATTGTCGACCGAGCCACCGATCAGGGCTGCATAACCGCCCCGGCCAATGGTGATCCCGCCGGCATTGGAGACGGCGGCGGAAGCGCCATTGCCGGTGAAAGTGCGCCGGCCGGCATTGAAGTCCTCATCGGAAATGCCGAGCGTGGACGCCACGAAGCCGGCCGCATTGACCGTGCCGGTCGAGGTGATGGCGATGCCGTTCGGATTGACCAGGAAGACCTGGCCATTGGCGTTGATCTGGCCTGCAATCGTCGACTGGGTATTGCCGGTGACCCGGTTGAGCAGAGCCGAGGAAGCCGAGGGCTGGACGATATTGACGGTGGCCCCCGCCCCCACCGAGAAGCTCTGCCAGTTGACCACCGCCGAACCGGTCGACTGGTTGATAGTCATCTGGGTCGCCGAGGGCGTCGCGATGGTCACCCCGCCCGAGGCCACCGTGCCGCCGGTCGGCAAGGCCTGGCCATAGGCCGCCGAGGCGCTGACCAGCGCGGTGGAAGCGAGCAATAGGGTTGCAAGCGAGCCGTGCAACGGCCTGACAGGAGCTCCAACCCAACTCATCGCGACCTCTCGACAGCGCACTCGGCCGGCCCAAAGGCCGTCGATGGCGCACGGGGCGCCATCTCACCAACCGCAAGCTGTGCATCCGTCGAGCGGCGTTGTCGTCGCAATCAGCGCAAAGAAACCTCTCATTGCGCGCAAAAGGACGAATTTCACGACGAAATCGACTCGATCTTCGGGAGCCCGGCGCCGAGGCTCAGCGCTTGCGCGCCAGGAAGGCCTGCATATGCGCCTGCGGTTCGCCGGTGGCGAAAGCCTGGCCGAAGACCGCGACGCTCGCGGCGATCGCCTGGCTCAGCGGCAGTTCCTCGAACTGTCGCAACAATGCCTTTTGCGCGCGAATCGCTTCCGGCCCGCAGGCAAGAACCGGCGCAAGCGCCTCGTCCACCGCCGCGTCCAGATCATCGGACGACGCCACCACATCCACAAGGCCCCAATCGAGCGCGGTCCCGGCATCGATGGTGGCGCCGGTGAGGATCAGCCAGCGCGCCCGGCCCGCGCCGATCAGCCGTGGCATCAGGGCGGCATGGATCACGGAGGGAATGCCGACCTTGACCTCCGGCATGGCAAACTTGGCGGTCTCGGCGGCGATGCGCATGTCGCAGGCCATGGCCAGCTCCAGGCCGCCGCCCAGGCACCAGCCGCCGATCCGCGCCACGACAGGGGCAGGAAACTGACGCACCGCCTCGCAGAGATCGCGCAAGCCCATGATGAAGCGTTCGGCCGATGCCGGCTCCAGCTCGACCATTTCCTTGATATCGGCCCCGCCGATGAAACTCGTCTCGCCCGACCCGGTCAGCACCAAGGCTCTGAGACCGCTGTCGCCGGCGAGCTCGGTGAGGCCGGCGGTCAGCGCCGCAATGATCGGGCTGCCGAGAATATTCGCCTTGCCGGCATTGCTGATGGTGAGTCTGACCACCCCGTGGCCGCGCCGCTCCACGGCGCAATGGTCGTTCAGCATGGTCATGTCTGGGTCCTTCCCGGCAATGGATGGTCGGTCAGCATTGGCCGGTGGCCCTGGCCGGGCAATCCCCCGGTGCGCAAGGCCGGCCCGCCGCCGCACATGCGAGCCAACGGCCTCGGCCCGCGGCTCCTCGCTCCAGCCGGGCGTCTCGTGCGACAGCCATCGCCGCACGGACGCCGGCGGAACGTCTCGCTCACCAGAGGTTCTTGCCGTCGATCACCTCGACGGGCACGGCGTCGAGGTCGAAATCGTCGAACAGCCGCGTATTGACGCTGACTTTCGGGTTGTCGAAATCCGCCGTCCCGGTCGACCAGTCGGGCGTCTCGGTAAAGGTGCCGCAGCCGCAGGTGGCGCAGAAATGATGGGCGACCGTCTTCGAGCCCCAGCGATAGGTCGCGACCTGTTCGATCGGCGTGGTCAGCCGGAACTGTTCCGGCTTGTAATAGGCCCAGAGCGCGCCGCGCTTCGAACAGAAGGAACAGGTGCAGCGGGTCACGCTGGCCGGTGCCTCGTTCAGCTCGAACCGCGTCGCGCCGCAATGACAGCTTGCCTTGATGGTCATGAGAGCTTCCTCCGCCGGTCGCCCGCTTGCGACCCTTCCGAGGGATCGCCTAGCAGCCCCCTGCTGACAGGGCGTGTCAACAGCAGCGCCGCTAGGCGAGGCGTCCGGCCGGCTGCTGGCCGTAGCTCCGGTATTTGCCGACCACGGTCATGATCTCCTGGTCGCCGAGGATCGGCGGCGTGCCCAGGCTGCGGCAGAGGATATATTGCCTGGCGAGCTCCTCGACGGTCACCGCCAGCGACAGCGCCTTGGCCATGGAGACATGGGCGGCGACCACGCCGTGATGAGCCAGGAGGCAGGCCCGCCGCCCGCGCATCGCCGCCGTCACGGCATCGGCGAGCTCCTGCGTGCCGAAGGTCGCGTAACCGGCGCAACGGATATCCGGGCCGCCGGCGGCGGCGATCGAATAATGAATAGCGGGAATGTCCAGCCCCATGATGGCCAATGCGGTCGCATGGGTCGAATGGGTGTGCACGACGGCATTGAGGTCATCGCGCGCCTCGAGGATATCGCGATGCAGCCGCCATTCGCTCGACGGCAGCACGTCGCCGTCGAAGCTGCCGTCCCAGCGAACCTCGACGATCAGTTCGGGTGTCAGGGCATCATAGGCGATGCCGGTCGGCGAGATCAGGAAGCCGGCGCCATGGCGCATGCTGACATTGCCCGAGGTGCCCTTGTTGATGCCGAGCCGGTTCATGGCCCGGCAGGTCTCGATCAGTTCTTCGCGCAGCCCGGTATTGCCGTTCATGGCCATCTCCTGCCTGTCAGTCCGTCTTGAAGCCGCCCGCGCCGGTCGCGCCGCAGGCCGGGCAACCGCATGCCCCGCCGAAGACCCGCCTCTGCCAGGCGCCATAGGGCGCATGCAGGCTGGCGAGATCGCCCTTGTCGGCGGCGAGCGCACGCAGTTCGCTGGCGCAGGCCGCGGCCTCGTCCAGCGCCTCGTCCTCGTCGAAGCTCTCGATACGGCCGTGACGCATCAGCCATTCTCCGCCGACCATCAAGGCGCTGACCGCCCGGGCATCGGCATGCATCACCAGGCTGTCGATCGAGATGGGCGCGGCCGTCAGCGGCTCCCGGCGAAAATTCACCACCATGAGATCGGCCGCCGCGCCCGGCGCGAGCTGCCCCTGAACCTGTTCGACGCCGAGCGCGCCGGCCCCGCCGGCCGTCGCCGCGCGGAACGCTTCCGCCGGCTTCAGCCAGGCCTCATGATCCGAGCCCGGCGCGCGCCCGGACATGACGGCGAACCGCATCGCTTCGAACAGGTCGTGACGGCCGCCAGTATTCGAGCAGTCGGTGCCGAGCGCCAGCTTGAGCCCGGCATCAAGACACGCCCGCAGATCAAGCTGGCCGGAGCCGAGCATGCGGTTGCTCGTCGGGTTGTGCACCAGCGTCACGCCGCGGCGCGCCAGCAAGCGGTGGTCGCCGGGCCCCAGCCAGATCCCATGCGCGACCGACAGGCGCGGGGTCAGCAACCCCTGCCGGTCCATCTCGCCGACCAGGCCGCCCGGCCAGGCTGCCCGGCTCGCCGCAGCCTGCGGCAGGGTTTCCAGGAGATGGGTATGGGCCCCGAGGCCGAGCTCGTCCTGCAGCGCGCGCCAGAGCGCGATCATGATGGGAGAGCAGCGCTGTGGCCCGTTGGGGCCGAGCAACAGGCTGATGCGGGCGGCGTCACCCCGCCCGGCCTGTGCGGCGAGATCGGCGAAGGAAGCGCGCACATCATCCGGCGAGCGCGCCACGCGCGGCGCCAGCTTGGCCAGCACGTCTGGGTTCAAGGGAATGCCGAGGAAGTCGTGGTCGGCGACGTCCTGGAAGAATGGCGCGAAACCGACCCGCATGCCGGTCCTGGCATGGGCCTCGAACGCCGCCTGAAGGAAGCCGACCTGCGGATAGTGGTCGACATAGCCGGCAATGCCGTTGCGGATCATTTCCGCGGCGGTGAGCATGATCGCCGCCCTGGCGCAGCGCTCGGAAAAGCCGCGACCATATTTGATCGCGTAATAGGACCAGAGCTCGAGCGGCATGGAATTTTCTGTGCCGCGCAGCAGGGTCGAGCTCGAATGGACATGGCCGTCATAAAGCGGCGGCGCGATCAACGCGCCGCGCACATAGAGCACGGTATCGGCACTGGCGGCCGCCGCCTCGACCTCGCCGGGCGTCAGGATCGCGGCGATCCGGTCGCCTTCGACCAGGACGCCGCCCGGGACCGCGCCGAGATCGTCCCGGCCGGTCCAGACCTGGCCGCCGCCGATGCAGATACGCCTGGTCGTGCTCACCATGATCGTCGCGTGTCCCTCAGCCGAAATGGGCGCGCAGCGCATCGGCCGCGAACACCCCCTCGCCGGTGGCAATCGCGCCAACGAATTCCGGCGGCGTGACGTCGAAGGCCGGATACCAGCCGCGCGCCAGGGGGGTGGCCGTCGGCTGCCCCAGGCACATCAGGCTCTCGCGTCCGTCGCGCTCCTCCATCGGCACCTGGTCGGGCGTCGCGGCATGGCGATCGGGTGCCGGCACCATGGCGATATAGGGAATGCCGAAATGCCGGGCGGCGATGGCGATCTGCAAGGTGCCGACCTTGTTGATGACATGGCCCGACAAGGTGACGCGATCGGCAGCGGTCATGTAGCGGGTGACGAGGCCGCGATCCATGGCATGGGCTGCCATGTTGTCGGTGATCACGGTGACGTCGATGCCCATTTCCGCGACGCTGTGGGCGGTCAGCCGCGACCCCTGCAGATAGGGCCGGGTCTCGGTGCAGACGACCTTGACGCGCTTGCCGGCACGCAGCGTCGCGGCCAGCGTCTCGATCAGGCTCGCCTCGGCCCAGCAATGGGTGAGAATGGTGTCGCCGTCCTCGACCAGTTCCGAGGCATTCTGGCCGAGCCGCCGGTTGCGCGCGAAGCGCTTCTCCCAGGCATCCTCCATGACCGCCCGCATGCCCGAGGCGAAATGATCCGGTGCCAGGCCGCGCGCCGCCGCGGCCATCATCGAGACGACCGTGCGGATATGGTTGTTGGTCGGCCGCGTCGCGGTCAGCCGCGCCGCCGCCCGGTCGATGACCGCGAGCCGCTCCTCGACGCGTGCGCCGCTCTCGGCCACGCGGGCCGCCAGCACCATGCCGGCGCTGGCGGCGAAGAACGGACCGCTGCTCTGGGTCACCATCTCCTCGATGGCGACGGCGACATCCTCATAGGTGGCGCAGGCGACGAAGCGAAGGTCGAAGGGAAAAGTCCGGCGGTCGAGGATCCGCACCGCGTCATCGTCGAGAATGACGCTCTGGCGCACCAGGGTGGGCTCGACAAGGCTGATGTCATGCATGACCGGCCTCAGCTCCGATCGAGCGGCGTGACGGTAGCGGCCGTCAGCGTGGCGCCTCCGTCGGCAGCCCTGCGATTGTCCCAGAGCGTCAGCCGCCGGATCGCCTCGGCGCCGGTCTGGCAGGCCCGGAGGACGCCGCCATTGTCGCCCCATTCGCCGGTCATGCGGTTGGCGATGACCGAGCAGACCGAGCCGGCGCGCAGGCCGGAGAGGCGCGCGAGCGTGAACAGCGCCGCGGTCTCCATCTCGAAATTCAGCACCTCGGCGCGCTTCATCTCCTCGAAGATGCGCTCGCCCTCCAGCGATTTGTGGCCGTTGACCCCGGGACGCCCCTGCCCGGCCAGGAACGAGCCGGAGGTGGCGCCGGTGCCGACGCGATAGGCATGGCCGAGCGTTGCAGCGGCATCCGCCAGCGCGAAGGTCACCTCATGCGAGGCGGCCGCCGGATATTCCGGCCGGACGTAGAGATTGGTGGTGCCGTCGAGCCTGACGGAAGCGTCGTTGATGATCAGCGAGCCGGTCTTGATGTCGTCGCGCAGCGCACCGGTGGTGCCGACCCGGATGAAGGTATCGATACCCAGGCGGAACAGGTCGTGCAGGATGATCTCGAGCGAAGGCGCGCCGATACTGGTCGATACCGCGCCGATGCGCACGCCGCCATAGCTGCCCACCGCGGCGCGATAGCCGCGCGGCAGATCGACCACCTGGGCCTCCTGCCACTGCCCGGCCATCACCTTGACCCGGTCCGGATCGCCCGGAAGCAGGACGTAGCGCGGCAGGTTGAGGGTCGCGAGCAGGTCATGGCGGGTGCTGTCGCCGGTATCGGCGGTCGCCTTGGTGCGCACAGGGGCATTCATCGGAACAAACTCCTTGGAGATCGTGCGGGCTGAGGCCGTGCCTCCACCCGATGCAAATCAGGCCGTTCGCCAGCGGACGAAGCGCCATTCCAGCACGGCGACCGTGCCGAACATGACCAGAGCCAAAGCCGACGAGGTCAGGATGGCGGCATAGAGCAGGTCGGTGCGGTAGTTGAACGTCGCCTGGATGATCAGCGCGCCGATACCGGACTCGGAGCCGATCCATTCGCTGACGATGGCGCCGATGACGCTGGTGGTGCAGGCGATCCGGAGCGCCGAGAACAGGAATGGCATGGAGCGTGGAAGGCGCAGCCGGAAGAACACCTCGCGCCTCGTCGCCGACATCATCCGCATCAGTTCGAGTTCCGACGGCGACACGGATTCGAAGCCGCGGATCATGTTCACCAGGGTCGGAAAGAAGCAGATGATCGCCGCGATCATGATCTTGGAGGCGATCGACAGCCCGAAAATGGTGATCAGCACCGGCGAAAGCGCAATGACCGGGATCGTGTTGAAGATGATCGCGACCGGGAAATACATGCGCTTCAGCGTGGCGCTGTGAATGAAGACGCAGGCGACCGCCACGGCCGCGGCATTGCCGATGAGAAAGCCCGTGAGGGCCTCGATCAGCGTCGGCCAGAGATTGATCAGCAGCAGGGCGCGATGCACGCCGACCGCCTCGATCACCCCGACCGGGCTCGGCGCGATGAACGGCTTGACGTCGAAGGCGACAATCGCCCCCCACCACAAGGCCAGCAGCGACAGGAGGCCGAGAACCGGCCAGAGCCCGTTCGCCAGGCGCCGGTAGGCCACTGGCCTCGAAACGGCCCGTATCGTCACGGTCTTGGGCGAGGCGGCGTGTGCCATCTCGGCCTGCGATCGCGTCGTCTCGATGATGGTCATGCCGCGCTCCCATAGGCGCGTTCCAGCACGGCGCGCAGGTCCGATGTCATGGCGAAAAAGGCGGCGTCGTTGCGGTCGATGCGGTTGTCCGGCTTGCGCGCCCTGAGGTCGATGGTCTCGATGATCCGGCCTGGCCCCGCGCCCATCACCACCACGGACTGGCCGAGAAAGGCTGCCTCCGTCAGGCTGTGGGTGACGAAGACGACGGTGGTTCCGGTCTCGCGCCAGATGCGCAGCAATTCGTCATTGAGCCGGTCGCGGGTGATCTCGTCGAGCGCGCCGAAGGGTTCGTCCATCAGCAGCACGTCCGGACTGGTGACGAGCGCACGGGCGATCGAGACGCGCTGGCGCTGGCCGCCCGACAATTCGTGCGGCAGCGCGCTCTCGCGGCCCTTCAGGCCGACCAGCTCGACCAGTTCCTCGGGCGTCCGGCCGTCGCGGCGGCGCCGGCCCCAGTCGCCGACCTGCAGCGGCAGGCGCACATTGTCGATGACGCTGCGCCAGGGCAGCAGGGTCGCGTCCTGGAAGACGAAGGAGATCCGCCGCTCGGCGCGGGCGCGCGACGGTTCCGCGCCGAACACCGCGACCTCGCCTTCGGAACAGGGCAAGAGGTCGGCGATCGCCCTGAGAAGCGTCGACTTGCCACAGCCGGACGGGCCGATGAGTACGACGAACTCGCCTGCCTCGGCCTTCAGCGACACGCCGGTGAAAGCCAAGATGTCCTGGTCGCCACGGCTGAAGGCGACGCCGGCATCGGCGACGTCGATCGCCCATTGGATCGGTTGCAGCATCGGATCAGCCCAGTCGCGGCCGCGCATCGGCGGTCATGTCGAGAATGTCATGGGTGGCGAAGCCGGCGATATCAGGCACCCGGGTCTCGAAACGCTTGATGCTGTCGAACAGCTTGATCTGCCGCTCAATCCGCTCCGCTTCGAACCAGCCCCAACCCTTGGTCCGGGTGACGCGGTCGAACGAGATTTCCATCACGATGTCGACAGTCGCCCGCTCGATCTCGCGGTCGAGATTGGGATAGGCGTCGCACAGGATGTCGATCGCCTCCGCCCGGTTCTGGAACGCCCAGCCCCAACCCTTGGCGACCGCCTTGACGAAGCGCGCGAGCACCGGCTTCTGCGCCTCATAGGTCTCGGACGAGGTGAAATAGGCATTGGCGTAATTGGTGATGCCGGCCGATTCCGAGGTCATCACGATCCGGTCCGGGCCGATCACCTGCATGGCCTTGGTATTGGTGATGAATCCGGTGACGGCATCGACCTGGCCGGTGGTCAGCGCGGTCATGTCATGGCCCATATTGACCACCCTGACCTTGGCCGGGTCGATGCGGTGCTGCGCCAGGATCAGGTCCAGGATGAAGCGGCCGGTGGGCTGCACCGCGACCGTCTTGCCGACGAAGTCGGAGGGGATGCGGATCGGCGCACGCGGCAGCGAGATGAAGGCATAGGGCGAATATTGATAGCCGCAGGCGAACATCTTCACCGGCCGTCCCGCGCCATAGGCCATCAGGGCCTGCGAGGTGCCGGAGAGCTGGCCGACCAGCGCCTGGCCCGTCAGCACCGGCGGCACGGTCTGGGCGTTCGGGCCGCCGGGCACGAAACTGACGCTCAGGCCCTGTTCGGCAAAGAAGCCCTTCTTCTCGGCGATCACGTCGCCGATCTGGCCATTGCTCATCAGCCAGTCATATTGAACCTTGAGCGCCGTCAACCCCTGGGCGTCGGCCGGGCCGATGCTGGCCAGGGCACCGCCGCCGAGGCCGATCCCGGCCAAGGCCGCGGCGGATGCACGGAGCACGTCGCGGCGGCTCGGCGGCGACACAAGCGAACGATCTGGCCCTGATGTTCCCATCGACCCCTCCGGTCTCGATTTCGATTGCTTTTTGGTCTTTTGCGCGGCGCGGCGCCGTCTGTCGCGGACACTAGGAGCGATCGCCGACAGCGGTGAAGGGCCAGATGGGGTGAATCTGGAAGGCCAGAAGCGGCTTGTGTGACCTCCGGCGTTTTCGGCATCTGCCTTCGGCAGTTCGCGCCGGAGCCACCACTCCTCACCTCTCCCCGGCGGGGAGAGGTGAAGGGGGCCCTTGCGCCGATGCCAAGGAGACAACCCGCAGCGCAATGCATTGACTTAATCGGTCCCGCTCGAACCTCTGCACTGCCGCACGGCTTCGGCCAAGGCGCGGATACCGGGATCGATCTTCGGCGCGGGGATCGACGAGACGCCGAGCCGCATGAAGCGGCGGCAGGGATCGGGGCCGTGGAAGAACCGGTCGCCGGCGTCGAACACCACGCCCTTGGCCGCCGCCGCCAGGGCGGTTCGACGGCAATCGAAACCCGCGGGACCCTCGACCCAGAAGCTCGAGGCGCCTTCCGAATGGCGCCAGGCAAAGTCCGGCATCCAGCGCCGCAGCGCCTCGTCGAGCGCAAGCGACCTTTCGCCCAGCGCCTTGGCCGCGCGGCGCAGATAGCCGCGGTAATAGCCACGCTCGATGAAGATCGCCAGGGCACGCTGGTTATTGCCGGGCGGGTGGCGATGGATCAGCCGCCTGAGGGCCCTCACCTGCCGGATGACCAGGGCCGGCGCGACGATGAAACCGAGGCGAAGCCCTGGCGCCACCAGTTTCGACAGGCTGCCGATATGGATGACCCGCTGGTGCCGGTCGAGGCCCTTCAAAGCGGCGAGCGCGCTCGGCTCTCGCAGCAGTTCATTGTCATAGCTGTCTTCGATGACGATGACGTCCCTGGCCGCCGCCCACTCCAGCAGCGCCAGGCGGCGCTCGGCCGGCATGACCGCGGTGGTCGGGCATTGGTGGCCACCGGAGACATAGACATAGTCGCAGCCGTCAAGGGCTTCGGACACGACGAGGCCCCCGTCATCGATGGCAAGCTCGCGGATGCGGGCTTCGGTTGCCCCCAAAATATGCCGGAAATCGGCCAGGCCCGGATTTTCCATGCCGACCACGGTACCGCGTCCGGCCAGCAGTTGGGCGACCAGGTAGCGCGCCTGCTGGCCGCCCAGCGTGATGATGATCTCATCCGGCCGGGCCCAGATGCCATGATGCGGCAGGATATGCCTGCGCAACTGCTCGACCAGTTCGACGTCGTCCTCGTCGACCACGTCCCGGCCCCATTGGGCGATCTCCAGCACGCTGAGCGCGGCCCGCTCGCATTCCCGCCAGTGATTGGTCGGAAACAGGCTCGGATCGAACTGGCCATAGGTGAAGGGGTAGCTCGGCTCGGTGTCGACGGCTCGCGTCGCCCCTGCGCCGTCATCGGCAAGCGCGATCTTGAAGCGGCCGCGCCAGTCGGGACCGGTCGTGGCTTCCGCCTCGACCGGGGCGGCGGACGGGCTCGGCATCTGATCGGCAACGACCACGCCGGATCGTGGCCGCACCACCAGGTAGCCCTGTTCGACCAGGCCGCCATAGGCCAGCATCGCGGTGTTGCGGCCGATCCTGAGCATGCGCGCGAGATCGCGCCCCGAGGGCAGGCGCGTGCCACGTGCCAGCCGGCCGGCCTCGATCGCGCGGATCACCGCGCGCATGATCTCGACATAGCTCAGCCGGTCGCCGCGCTCACTCGCCGCGAAGACCGATGTCCAGGCGAGGTCGGCGGCGGTGCCTTTGGTCCTGGGCGCCATCGCTGCTCAGTACAATGGCCCGGGCGCCGGCGGAAGAGCCGGTGGCTTCAGGCCGGCAAGTTCAGGCCGGGACCGGCCGGAACGCCCGGCTGGCGGCGATCGCCAGCGCCACGAAGATCACCAGGGTGAGGCCCTGCGACAGGGCGAAGGGCAATTCCGACTGGGTCGGCGCGGCGGCCCTGAGCACCGGGATCTTCATGAAGGCCTGGGCGATCGCGACGAACACCAGAAAATAGAGGCTGAAGACCATGCCGGCAGCATAGATCCAGCGCCAGGAGCCCTCGAGACGAAAGACGAAGCGGGCCAGAAGCACCACGGCCAGCAGCACGAGGGCGATGGCGCCGACCACATGGGACGGCAGGACGCCGTTGAACGGGAAGCCGTAGCCGGTCGCGCTGGTCAGGACGGCGGTGACCAGGAAGAGCGTGGTCCAGAACGACGTCGTCACCGAGCCGAACAGCCCATAGATCGCCGGAATGCCCGCAACGATGGCGATGATGCTGATTGCCGTATGGATGGCCGTGAACGTAGCCAGGTCGAAAATCATGACATGCCCCTGTTGCCCGCGAAATCCGCCACCTCGGTCGCGTCGCACTCCGCCGGCCACGGCCATTGCGCGCAACCGCATCGGCGGCACGGCGCAGCGGTTTCGTTATCTGTCGGCGGTTGAGTGCAGGCGATCCGGATCAACCGATCTTGTCGTATGGAATGGCTTTAAACAAGGACACGTGCATGCCACATCGGGGTCGCCTGCCCCGCGAAAAGCGGCGCATTGGATCTCACCGGTCTTTCGCGACATAATCCGGTTCGGCGCAGCGACCGCGCCGTGGCAAGGCCAACACCTGATGACCACGCTTTCCACGCCTCCACGCGGCCCCGCTTCGGCCGAACGCGACCTGCATTGGACCTTGTGGGACTGGCGCCGGCAGGTGAGCGATCTCTATGCCCGCATCCGTGCGATGACCGATCCGGTGGCGGCCGCGCAGCATTGGCGTGACGTCCGCGGCGCGCTGTTCCGTGATCATCCGCAGACGCCGCTGGCGCCGGGCGCGCCGCTGCCGCGCTATTTCGATCATGATGCGCGCCTGCGCTTCAACGTCGAGGTCGCGCCCGCCCGCGAGACCGCGCCTTATCACCTGCCGGCCGGCCGCGACGGCACGGTCGAACTGCTGCCCTTCGGCGAGACGGCGGGCTTGAGCGAAACTCTCGGGCGCGAGCTGACGCTCTATTGGATCGGCGGTTATGGCGGCGGCGTGTTCCTGCCGTTCCTGGATGCGACGACCGGCCGGACCACGTTCGACGGCGGCCGCTACCTGCTCGACACGATCAAGGGCGCCGACCTCGGCTGGACCGGGACCGGCCGCATGATCCTCGACTTCAACTTCGCCTATAATCCGTCCTGCGCCTATTCGCCGAAATGGATCTGCCCGTTGCCGCCGGCGGCCAACCGGCTCGACGTCGCGATCGAGGCCGGCGAGAGAGTCTAAGGGCCGCGATACCCCGCCCGATCGGGCGAGTGTTCACGGCGGCCCAATCGAGGCACTGTGGTCCCAAGCAACAAAGGGCGCGCCAAGGCGCCCGCCAGGGAGGATTGCATGACATTGTTCGATCTCGCCGGCAAAACCGCTGTCATCACCGGCTCGTCGCGCGGCATCGGCAAGGCGATCGCCGAGCGTTTCGCCGAGCATGGCGCCCGTGTGGTGATCTCGTCGCGCAAGGCCGCTGCCTGCGAGGCGGTGGCCGAGGATATCAACAGCCGCCACGGTGCCGGCCGCGCCGTCGCGATACCCGCCAATATCTCCTCCAAGGAGGACCTTCAGCGGCTGGTCGACGAGACCGGGCGCGCTTTCGGCGCGATCGACATTCTCGTCTGCAATGCCGCGTCCAACCCCTATTACGGGCCGCTCGCCGGCATCAGCGACGACCAGTTCGGCAAGATCCTGAGCAACAACATCATCGCCAACAATTGGCTGATCTCGATGGTCGCGCCCGGCATGATCGCGCGCCGCGACGGCTCGGTGATCATCGTCTCGTCGATCGGGGGTCTGCGCGGCTCGCCGATCATCGGCGCCTATTGCATCTCAAAGGCAGCCGACATGCAGCTCGCTCGCAATCTGGCGGTCGAATACGGTCCGCACAACGTGCGCGTGAACTGCATCGCGCCCGGCCTGATCAAGACCGATTTCGCCCGGGCCTTGTGGGAAGACCCGGAGGGGCTGGCCGAGCGCACGGCCACGACACCGCTCAGGCGCATCGGCGAACCCGACGAGATCGCCGGCGCCGCCGTCTTCCTCGCCTCCAAGGCCGGCTCTTTCGTCACCGGCCAGAACATCGTGATCGACGGCGGCGTGACCATTTGAACTGAGTGGGCTCAGAGAGCCACGACATACATGACGAAGCTCTCGGCCGGCGGGCCGCCGCGCTCCGCGTAGAGGGCCCGCGCCGGCCAATTGTCCGGCTCGGTGCCGACCTCAAGCACTTTCCGCTCGCGAGCCATTCTGCGGCCGAGAATGGCTCGCGAGCGGAAAGTGCTGTCAGCCTCCTCGCAACCCAAGCTCTTGCCGATGGCGAACATCCGGTCGAGCATCGCCCGTGCGATGCCGTGGCGTTGAAAAGCCGGGCTCACGCCGACCTCGTCGATATAGAGCTCCGTCACCTTGTCGGGGTGACGGTGAACCACCGCGGCCGTCTGACCGACAATCCAGCCGTCATGCAGCGCGACGATCATGTGGTGGCCGGGTGCGGCCAGATAGGCGGTCAGGCGCCCGATATCGACCGGCTCGTCGAAAACGGCCTCGGCCACCCGTTCGAACAGCGCCGCGTCACCTTGCCCTACCTCACGGATCTCGACCTGCATTGCACCCTCTTTGTCCGGATCGTCCAAAATGATAATGCGCTTGCCATGCCAGACCAGAGTGCAGCCTTGAATCGCCGCCGCTTCGGCCGACGCTCGATCCTGCCGGCGCTCTGGCTCGTGGCGGCCTGCCTAGCCATGGCGCCGACGCGCGCCCAGGCCCAGGCGGCGGATGGCGAGACGCTGGAACAGACACTCTGCCGGCTGATCGAGACCGGGGCACGGCGGCATAACCTGCCCGTGCATTTCTTCACCCGCCTGATCTGGGCGGAGAGCAGCTTCCGGATCGGTGTGGTGAGCCCGGCGGGCGCGCAGGGCGTCGCGCAATTCATGCCCGGCACGGCCCGCGAGCGCGGCCTCGCCGATCCCTTCGACCCGGAACAGGCGATCGCCGCCTCGGCGGCGTTGCTGGCCGATCACGTCAGGCAATTCGGCAATCTGGGCCTCGCCGCCGCCGCCTATAATGGCGGCCCGACACGGGTCGCGAACTTTCTCGGCGGCCGCGGCGGCCTGCCCGCCGAAACCCAGGATTACGTCTACCGGATCACCGGGCGCACGGCCCAGGACTGGGTCGAGGAGCTAAGGCGCGCGACGCCGGCGCCGGGTGTCCTGCAGGACCATCCACAGCAGGCCTGTCTGCAGGTCACGGCGCTGCTGCGCCGGCCCGGCGGCAGCCTGGCCGCCGTCGAAGGCCCCTTTGCTCCCTGGGGTGTGCAGCTCGCCGGCCACTTTTCCAAGGCTATCGCCCTGGCGAGCTATGGTCGTGCACGCGCAAGGCTCGCCGGCATTCTGGGCGATACCCAGCCGATGATCATCGGCTCGCGGCTGCGCAGCCGTGGATCGAGCACATTCTACCGGGTCCGCGCGCCCGCCCCGACACGCCGGGCAGCCGATGCGCTGTGCGACCGGATCCGGGCTGCCGGCGGCGCCTGTATCGTGCTGCGGAATGGCGGCCGGACCTGATCAGCTGCGCTTCCGGCCCTGGCTCTTGAAATCTCCGCCACTTGCCGCCATCTGGTCGCTCGCCCGCAACGAAGAGAGCCATAGCCTGCCATGACCAGTGTCGACGCTAGCGTCCCCGAGAGCCGCACCTTCGAGGCCGATGTCGCCAAGCTGCTGCATCTGATGGTGCATTCGGTCTATTCCGACAAGGACGTCTTCCTGCGCGAATTGATCTCGAATGCCGCGGATGCCTGCGAGAAGCTGCGCTACGAGGCGATCGCCGCACCGGCTTTGCTCGGCGACGACCCGAAGCCCCGCATCACCTTGACGCTCGATACGGACAACCGCCGCCTGACGGTGGAAGACAATGGCATTGGCATGAGCCTCGCCGACATGGTGGAAGCGCTCGGCACCATCGCCCGCTCCGGCACGAAAGCCTTCATGGAGCGGATCGAGGCGAACAAGGCGGGTGAAGGCGCCCAACTGATCGGCCAGTTCGGCGTCGGCTTCTATTCGGCCTTCATGGTCGCCGACAAGGTCGACGTGATCTCGCGCCGCGCCGGCTCGGATGAAGCGACCCTCTGGTCGTCCGACGGCAAGGGCTCCTATACCGTCGGCCACGCTGCCCTCGACGAGGCGCCGGCGCGCGGCACCCGTGTCGTGCTGCACCTGATGGAGGACGCCAAGTCCTATGCCGAGCGCTTCACGCTCGAACGCATCGTCAAGGCGCAGTCCGGCCACGTGCCGGTGCCGATCGCCATTCTGGACAAGCCGGGCGCCGAACCCGCCGAGATCGCCGATGGTGCCGCGCTCTGGACCAAGCCGAAATCCGAGATCAGCGAAGACGACTATGCCGACTTCTACCGCAGCGTCGCCGGCCAGTTCGACAAGCCGGCCTTGACCCTGCACTACCGTGCCGAAGGCCGGCACGAATATTCGGTGCTCGCTTTCGTGCCCGGCTCCAAGCCTTTCGACCTGTTCGACCCGGACCGTCACGGCCGGATGAAGCTCTATGTGAAACGCGTCTTCATCACCGACGAGGCCGAGCTTCTGCCGCGCTATCTGCGCTTCGTGCGCGGGCTGGTCGATTCAGCCGATCTGCCGCTCAACGTCTCGCGCGAGATGATCCAGGAAAGCCCGATCCTCAGCGCCATCAAGAAGGGGGTTACCCATCGGGTGCTCGGCGAGCTCGACAAGCTCGCGAGCAACGATGCCGAGGCCTATGCCACCGTATGGGAAACCTTCGGCGCGGTGCTCAAGGAAGGCCTCTATGAGGATTTCGAGCGGCGTGAGGCGCTGCTGGGTCTCGCCCGCTTCAAGACGACGGCCTCCGGCGGTGCTTGGCGCACGCTGAAGGAGTATGTCGCAGGCTTCAAGGACAACCAGACCGCCATCTATTACGTCACCGGCAACGATCTGGAGCGGCTCGAGGCCTCGCCCCAGCTCGAGGGCTTCCGCGCTCGCGGCATCGAGGTGCTGCTGCTGCCCGACCAGGTCGACAGCTTCTGGGTCACCGCCGGCATCGACTTCGAGGGCAAGCCGTTCAAATCGGTGACCCAGGGCGCCGCCGACCTGACCCTGATCCCGCTCGCCGAGGGCAAGAGCCAGCCCTCCGCCGAGGCAAGCGAAGCGGTCACCGGCTTCATCGCCTTCGTCAAGCTGACGCTGGGCGATGCCGTCTCGGACGTGCGCGCCTCGGACCGGCTGACCGAAAGCGCGGTCTGCCTGGTGGCGCCCGACCACGGCATGGACCGGCAATTGGAGAAACTGCTCGCCGGTTCCGGCCGGCTGCCGGCCGCGACCAAGCCGATCCTGGAGATCAATCCCGGCCATGATCTGGTCGTGCGGCTAGCCGCACTCGGCGAGGACGAGGCGGCATTCCGCGAGGACGCCGCTCACCTCCTGCTCGACGAGGCACAGATCCTCGACGGCGAGCGCCCGACCGATGCCAGGGCCTTTTCCGGCCGGCTCGGCCGGCTCATCGGCCGCGGCCTGACGGCGGCCGGCTGAGCCGCGACAGCAATGACTCAGGCGCTCAGGCGATCGCGCGATATTGCGCGACGCCCGAGGGCAGGAGTTCGGCGACGAAGAGATTGCCTTTCCCGTCGCCCCAGAGGCCGTGGGGATAGACCGAGAAGGCGCGCATGGCGCCCCTCACCCGGCCATCCCGGTCGAGCCTGACGATACGCGGCGTCTGATCGGACACGAAGAGGTCGCCGCTCGCATCGCCCCAGATGTCCATCGGCTTGGTGAAGCCGGTCCAGACATCCAAGAGGCGGCCGGAACGGTCGAACACCTGGATCCGGTTGTTGTCGCGATCGAGCACGATCACCCTGTCATCGCGGGTGACCCAGACGCCGTGCGGGCAGGCGAACTGGCCGGGCGCTATGCCGGGTTCGCCCCAGCTTGCGATCAGCCGCCCGTCCGGGCCGAAGCGATGCACCCGCGCATTGCCGTAGCCGTCGGTCACATAGATCTCGCCATCGGCGGCAACCGCCATATCGGTCGGATGGTTGAAGGCCCCGGCCCAGCACGGCCGGTTGAACGTGCCGAGCTCCAGCGTGATATCCCGGTTGCCGTTGAAGCGCAGCACCTGATGGGCGTCGAAGGATGTGACGAAGAGGTTGTCGGCAGCATCGAAGGCGATGCCGTGCACGCTCGGCAATCGCTCGTGGTGCCAGCTCTCTTCCAGACGGCCGTCCGGAGCGAAAACCAGCACCGCCGGCGTGCTGCGCTGGACCACGACGACGCGTCCGTCGCTGCGCACCGCCAATTGGCTGATCGGTCCGAATTCCTGGCCGGCGGGCATTTTCGCCCAGTTGCGCTCGACGGCGTAGTGGCTGACGCCATCGGTAGTGATCAGGCTTGCCGTCGAAAGCGGGCTCGGCTGCACGATGCATCTCCGTCGGGATTGCGGGCCGCCCTTCGCCTCTTCCCGGAGCGGCAACGGGATTCGCGCATCTCAAAAGTATCCGTGTGCTCGGTGGCCTGCGCGGTGGTCAACTGCCCTTCGACGCCTCGTGCGAGAACCACTGCCCCACCTCTCCCCGCTGGGGAAAGGTGAATGGCGGTGGTTCAGGCGCTACCTGGGAAGGCGCGAACGATTGTCGAACGCCATTTCTTGCCTCGCCTGGGAGCAGGCGTCTCGCCCTCTCCCGTTCACTCGTTCAGGTGATCCCGCGAAGTCTCACGTGCGATGGCCAGCATGGCCAAGGTGATCGCCAGCGCGGCCACGACATAAAGCGAGATCGCGGTCGTCGTGCCGTAGCGCTGGAACAGAGCCGCGATGATCAAGGGCGCGAAGCCGCCGCCGACCACGCCGGCGAAGGTATAGGCGAGCGAGGAGCCGCTATAGCGCACGTGGGTCGGGAACTGCTCGACGATGAAGGCGGCTTGCGGGCCATACATGGCCGCGTGGAACAACAGGCCGACGGTTGCGCCCACCACGATCATCAGCGGCTCCTTGGTATCGAGCAGCGTGAAGAAGGCGAAGGCCCAGACGACGCCGCCAATGGCGCCGAGCGCATAGACCGGCCGCCGGCCGATCTTGTCGGACAGGAGCCCGAACAGCGGCACCGCCAAAGCGTTGAAGCCGGCGCCGATGAGCACGGCGGTCAAGGCCAGCGAACGCGGCAGGTTCAGGACCTGCGTCACATAGGTCAGGATGAACACCACGACGAGGGCATAGAGCACGTCCGAGCCGATGCGCACGCCGCCGGCGACGATCAGGCGACGCCAGTGCTGGCTCAGCACCTCGCCGATCGGCGCCTCGGCCTTGGTGTTCTGCTCCTCCATCTCCTTGAACATCGGCGTCTCGTCGACGCCCCGGCGGATCCACAGGCCGAAGATCACCAGCACGACGCTGAGAATGAAGGGAATACGCCAGCCCCAGGCGAGGAAGTCCTGGTCCGACAGGCCGAACGTGACGAGCGCGATGACCGCAGTGGCGATCAGCGTGCCGGCCGAGGGTCCCATCTGGGTCCAGGACGCGTTGAGGCCGCGCCGGTCCTGGCGGCCGTGCTCGACCGACAAGAGAACCGCGCCGGCCCATTCGCCGCCGAGCGCGACACCCTGAATGAAGCGCAGCGCGACCAGCAGGATCGGGCTCATCACGCCGATCGTCTCATAGGTCGGCAGCAGCCCCATCAGCAGGGTCGTCACGCCCATCAGTACCAGGGTCGCCACCAGCACGAAGCGCCGGCCGAGCTTGTCGCCGAGATGACCAAAAATGACACCGCCGAAGGGCCGGGAAACATAACCCACCGCATAGGTGGAAAAGGCCAGGATGATGCCCACCAGCGGATCGAAGGAGGGAAAGAAGACCTTGTTGAAGATCAGCGCGGCCATCGTGTTGTAGATGGTGAACTCATACCATTCGAGCGTGGTGCCGATCAGACTGGCGGAGGCCAGTTTGCGCATATCCGGGCTCTCGGGCAGTCGATCTGTCGCGGTAACGGCCGTCATGTGGTTCCCCTTGCTGGATTGTTTCCATGCGTGAACGTCGCGGGCAGCGCGCGGGCGCGCAGCCGAAGCATCGCGACGCATTGACTCCGGCCTCAGCCGGCGAGCATCGCCTCGACCGCACGGGCGATCGCCAGGAAGGCGCGGTCGGTACCCCTGCGGCCGATCAGCATCAACCCCACAGGCAGTCCCGGCGCGGCGACCGGCAGCGAAATCGACGGGCAATCGAAGAGATTGGCCACGCGCGGATTGCGCAGGATCAGCCCATTGACCCGATGGAAGGCCTGGTCGTCCCTGACATCCGCGATCAGCGGCGCGGTGATCGGCACGGTCGGCAGCGCGAAGACGACATTGTCCTGCATGCGCGCCTGGAGGTCGCCGACCAGCCGGTCGCGCAGCCTGACCATGCGGACATAGTCCGGCGCCGCCTTGCCCTGGCCCGCTTCGATCCGGGCGCGGGTCTTGGGATCGACCTCGACGAGGCTCTCGACATCGAGCTCTTTCAGCGTCGCGGCGAGTTCGATGGCGGTGAAAGCACCGATCGCATCGATGGCCGCCAGCCGATCGAGTTCGGGCTCGAGCGAACCGTCCTCGACGACGGTTCCACCGGCGCGCAGCCGGCCGATCGCATCGTCGAAAGCCGCCGTGACCGCCGGTTCGGCGTCCGCGAACAGTCGCCCGCGCGGAACCACGAGACGAAACCCATCGGCCGGAAGCCGGGGCAGCGCCGCAGGCGCGACGCCGGCCAGGATCGCATCGGCGAGCGCGCAATCCGCGACGTTACCGGCCATCGGCCCGACGACATCGAGCGTGGACGACAGCGAAAAGGCTCCCGATGTCGGCACGCGCCCGGCCGTCGGCTTGAACCCGACCGCACCGCAGAGTGCCGCGGGAATGCGCAGGGAACCGCCGGTATCGCTGCCGATGGCGATCTCGCTCAGACCATCGACGACAGAGATTGCCGCCCCGGTCGAAGAGCCACCGGCAATGCGCGCCCGGTCATGCGGATTGCCGGGATCGCCGTCATGCGGGTTGAGGCCGACGGCCGAGAAGGCGAATTCGGTCATCAGCGTCTTGCCGACGACGACGGCGCCAGCCTGCCGCAGCCGTGCGACCGCCTTGGCATCCTGTCCGGCCGGCGGCTGTCGGCGCAACACCGCCGACCCCGCGGCGGTCACCTCGCCGGCGACATCGAACAGGTCCTTGATCGACAGGATGAGGCCATCGAGCGGGCCGAGGCCACGCCCCTCGCGACGGCGCCGGTCGCTTTCAGCTGCGGCACGCCCGGCATCATCGCGGTAGAGCCTGGTGAAAGGCGACGGGACCCGATCCGCGGCGCCGATCCGCTCCAGGGTTCGGGCAAGACGGGCGGAGGCGTCTTCATTGCGATCGGCGGCGGCGCGGTCGGCTGTCGTCATGACCCGCTCCTCACGCAGCCGGGCGGTTGATTTCGGTCGCCTGCAGACGCCACATCATCTCCATCGTGGCGATCTCGCCCGAGGGGATGCCCATCTGCTCGGTCACCAGACGCGCGGCATTGGAGACCGCGGGCTCCGACGTCCCCTCGATCAGCAGGATCGGATCGAGGATCCGGTTCTCGCGCGGTTCGGCCGGCAACGGCGTCGAGAGCGCGGCATCGGGCTCGAGCAGGCGGGTGACGATCACCCCGTCAATGGTCGAGATGGTCTTGCCGAGATCGGCGAGCGTCAGGAGTTCGGTCGGGGTCGCCGGGCGGCCGAGCCTGACGATCGCGAGCCAGCTGCCGGCGCCGATGCCGCTTTCGGCGGTGATCGCACAGACCCGGCGGAAAGCGTCGCGCATCCGGCCGAAATTGGCGACCGACCAGGGGGTCTGGTGCGCGAAGGCCTTGCTGTATTCGGCGCTGGTGAACACGCCCATGGTCTCGGTCCTGTAGAGCCCGAGATATTTGCGCGGCGCCTGGCTCGAAATGTAACGCGTGCCGACCACGAATCCCTCGATCGCGATACGTTCCTCGACATGCTCGCGATCATACCACTTGTTGAAATCGGCCTCGAACAGCGGATCGATATTGGTCCAGACGAACAGAAGCCCCGGGCAATTCGCGTGATCGGCCATTTTCACCCTCGATAGACTGGCAAGATGGCCGTCATATCGATGCCGGGTCGGCGAAGGGTCAAACGGGATATTTTGATGGCCGGCGATAGAATTTTCCGTGTGTCAGTCGGCGGCCGCCGGCGTCGCCATCTCCGCACCGACGCCGCAGGCGAATTTCAGCGCCTCTTCGGACGCCAGCACCGCCACCACCTCCGAGGCGCGATTGGTCGGGTCGACGCGATAGCTGACGACCAGGCGCAGAGGACCGAGGCTCGCCGAACAGGGAATGACCGAAAGCATGCCGGTGGCGAGCTCGTGCCGAATGGCCGCGAGCGGCAGCACGGCCGCGCCGAAGCCTGCGGCGGCCAGCCGGATGATCGCCGCGATCGAGCTGACGCAGTGAATGGTCTTCGGATTGACGCCTTCACGCCGGCAAGTGTCGAGCAAGGCCAGATGCGGCTGCGAGCCGCGGGTCATGGTGATCAAGGGCTGTTCGGCGAGTGCAGCGAGTGTCAGCGGCGTTTCGGTTGCCGCCGCCGCGCGCGGCGGCCCGACCCAGCCCATGGGCATGAGACCGATCTCGCGGTTGCGGATCGTCTCGTCGAGCACCGCATCCGTCTGGATCGCGATGTCCATCTGGCCGCGTCGGAGATCCTCGTGCAGCCGATGGGTCGGTTCGGCCGTCAACTGGATCTCGAGCGCGCCGTGCCGGGCTTTCAATTCGTTGAGGAAGTCGATCAGCCAAGTATGCACGATCGTCTCGACCACGCCGATGCGCAAGGTACCCGTCAGCTCCGAATTGGTGCGCATGGCGGCCTGCATCTCGCTGCCGATCGCTAGCATGCGTTCGGCATAGCTCAGCAGCATGCGCCCGGCGGAGGTGAGCCGCAGTTCGCGCGGATCGCGGTCGAATAGCTTCTGGCTGAAATCCTCCTCGAGCGAGGCGATGCGGCTCGATATCGCCGCCTGGGTCAGGTTCAGCCGCTCCGCGGCGGCGCGGAAACTGCCGAGCCTGACGACCCAGACGAAGGCTTCGAGAAAGCGCGTGTTCAAGAGTCCAATCTCACTGCCAAGGCCCGGATTCTCCCCCGATCGGGGCGGGGCGTGACCGTTCTAGCACGACCGCCCCTCAAGCGAGCGATCCCAGCCCTCGCAGCGTCGTCCGCACAGCCTCATCCAGCGGCGTATGCGGCTCTTCGCCGAGCACCGCCTTCAGGCGAGCATTGCCCATGTGGAGCGGCACCTGCCAGAGATAGCGCATCTCACGCATTTCCTGGAACAGCGGTACGACCGGCGAGGCCAGCGCGATCAGCCACCAGGGAAAGGCGCCCGCCTTCAGGCCCGGCTTTCCGGCAGCCCGGCGGATCGCCCCGATCATGCCGGTGCCATCGGCGTCCCAATGACCTTCCATGTGGAACACCGCAAAGGGCGCGAGCTGGTCGTCGCGCTCAATCAGCCGCAGCATGGTCTCGGCGACATCGGGCAAATAGGCCCATTGGTGCCCGATCCCGGGCTTGCCGGGATAGCTGATGCCGGACACCGGCCGGCCCGGCTTCACCAGGCCTTGCGAGAACCAGTTGTTGGCCGCCTTGGGCCCGAAGAAGTCGCCGGCGCGGACGATCAGGACCCGGATGCCGTCGCGCGATGCGGCCTCGAGCCGGCGCTCCATCTCGACGCGAATGGCGCCCTTGCGGGTGATCGGCCTCTGTGGCGTGGTCTCATCGACCTCGGGGAAGCTGTCGGGGCCGAAATTGTAGACGGTTCCGGGCAACAGGAGGCGCGCGCCCGACGCCCGGGCCGCGGCGATGCTGTTGTCCAGCATGGGCAGCACCAGCTCGCTCCATTTGCGATAACCGGGCGGGTTGACCGCGTGGACGACCAGCGAGACATCGCGCGCCGCCGCCACGACATCGCCGCTGTGCATGGCATCGCCCTGGATCCAGGTGATGCCGGCCTGGCCTTGCGTGCCGAGCTTGGCCGGATTGCGATTCAGCGCCCTCACCTGCCAGCCGCGCGCGACGAGCCGCCTTGCGACCTCGCCGCCGATGCCGCCGGTCGCGCCCAGAACCAGCGCGGTCTTTTCGTGTGCCATCTCGTGTCTCCATCGGTTTGCTGGTGCAAGATGGGCGGCATTCCGACCAAACGAAATTGCCAAAATCTGTGGCATCGCTATACATATTTGTATGGCACAGACAGACCCGGGCTGGGATCTCTACCGCAGCTTCCTCACCGTGCTGGAAGAAGGCTCGCTGTCAGGCGCCGCGCGGGCGCTCGGCCTGGCGCAGCCCACCATCGGCCGCCATGTCGACGCGCTCGAACAGGCGCTCGGCCTGGAACTGTTCACCCGCTCCCAGCATGGCCTTTCGCCGACCGATGCCGCGCTCGAATTGCGGCCCTATGCGCAAAGCCTCGCGGCGACCACGGCCGCCCTGGTCCGGGCTGCGTCCGGCGAGCGCGAGGCCGTGCACGGCGTGGTCAGGATCGCCGCAAGCGAGGTGGTCGGCGTCGAGATCCTGCCACGGATCCTGACCGGCCTGCGCGAGCGCTATCCAGCCCTGGTGATCGAGTTGGTGTTGTCGAGCAACGCCGAGGACCTGATCCGTCGGGAGGCCGATATCGCGGTCCGCATGTTCAAGCCGAGCCAGGAGGCGCTGGTGGCGCGCCATATCGGCAAGATCGAGGTCCGGCTGCACGCGCACCGGCGCTATCTCGACCGCATGGGCACGCCCGTCGGCGTCGCGGATCTCGCCGGCCACACCCTGATCGGCTTCGATCGGGAGACGGCGGCGATCCGCAGCATGGGCCGCCGCGTCACCGGCTTCGACCGCAGCATGTTCGCGCTGCGCGCCGACAGCGACCTCGCCCAGCTCGCCATGATCCGCGCCGGCTACGGAATAGGCGGCTGCCAGGTCGGTGTCGCCAAGCGCGATCCAGCCTTGGTTCAGGTGGTGAGCGAGGCCTTCCAGCTGACGCTCGACACCTGGGTGGCGATGCATGAGGACCTGCGCTCCAGCAGCCGCTGCCGCGCGGTGTTCGACGCACTGGTCGCGGGTTTGGGGGATTACGTCAAATGGCAGAATGCGCATCTTGCCGAGAAGCCAGGCATCAAGACGGTGGCGCCGTCAGGCGTCGGGCGAGGGGCGTAGGCGCCGAGGACGGCCCCCACGCTCAAGGTCGCATGCTGCTCTATTCGGAGATGGACGTCCCCTCACCCGGCAGCTGACGCCGCCACCCTGTCGCTTTGGGAGAGGGTTGATTTATCGGCGCTTTTCGCGCTGCGCTCCGCTACGTCGAGCGCCCACAACCCCTTCCCCTTCACCTCAGCCTTTTCCGCAACTCCGCCCTGGCGACCTTTTCCAGTGTGGCGCGTCGCATGTCGTCGACGAGGTGGACCTTGAAAGGCGCCTTAAAGGCGCCGTGGGACGCGTGGTGTTCGGCTTGGGAAGCCGGGCCGCGATGACGTGCCACGGAAGGTTGACGCCTACCCACCCCAGTCTCCACGCAAAGAACTCAGCCCCCCACTCAGCTTAAATCGTCCAGCGTCATTGTATATGAAAAATCACCTACCTAAGAAACGTTAAATATCATGTTGCAACAAAACCACAAAAGCGAACAAATACAACAACGCAAATCACCCACGGCCGGTTTCCGATATATTTTCAACGATCAATACGACACCAATAGAGCCATCACATCGCACATCAGCCGAGGTCACTCCAATGATGAAACGTGTCATCGCAGCCGCCGGTTTCGCGGTGCTCGCTTTCAGCGCGCAGGCGGCCGATCTCGGCGGCCGGCCGATCTCGGTTCCCTCGGCCATCCTGAGCCTAGGCTTCAACTGGACGGGTTTTTATCTCGGCGCCACCGTTGGCGGCGCTTTCGGCACGTCGTCGCGGACGACCGATACGGTGTTCGATCCGACAGGCTATTTCGCCGCGACCAGCGTTGCCGCGATTGGCGCGCAAGGCCGGCAGTCGAAAACCACCAGCGGCTTCACCGGTGGCGTCACGGCCGGCTATAATTGGCAGTTCAACACTATCGTCGCGGGCATCGAGACTGATTTTCAATATTTCGGTCAGAATGGAACGGCGACGAACGGTGCGGTCTATCCGTGCTGCGCGCCGACCGCCTTCACCGTTCAATCGCGCGTGAGCACCAACTGGTTGTGGACGCTTCGCCCCCGTCTTGGTGTGCTCGCGACGCCAAACCTGCTGCTGTTCGTCTCCGGCGGCCTCGCGCTGACCAGCATCCGGGCCAATTTCAACTTCACCGATACGTTCGCCACGGCCGCGGAATCCGCGTCGTTCTCGAACACCAAGCTCGGTTTCGCCGTGGGCGCCGGCGCGGAATACGCGATCGCCAGCAATTGGACGATCAAGGCCGAATATCTCTACGTCAATTTCGGACGCGTCTCGACGACCAGCTCCAATCTGACGGCGTTCACGCCGGCCATCGCCTTCCCGGGCAATCCGTTCACCCACAGCGCCAATCTCAACTCGCATATCGTCCGGATCGGCGCCAATTACATGTTCTCGACAGGTGGCCCCGCGATCGCCGCCCGCTACTGATCAGCCGTCCTGCCGTCAATTGCATCGGCGGGCCGCCTTCGGGGCGGCCCGTTCTGCTTTGCCGTCCATCGGGCTGGTTGCCTGTCGTTCTTGGAAGCTGCCCCCCGGTCCCGCCTGATCGAGAGCGGGGCCGATCGGGATGAGGGCCCCTGCCCCAGGCGCAGATCAGGGCCGGCCGCCATGCGCCCCTTGTCTCTTGATCCCGGTCGGAACGCGCGCCATGTCTCGACGTTGGTCATCAGGTGCAATGGCCAGGGATCGAGCCACCATGAACGAACGCATTCACGACAATATCGACGCCAACAGGTTCGAGCTCGACCTGGGTGGTCAGATCGTCTTCGCCAACTATCGGCGCGAACCGTCGTCCATCGTGATCTTCCACGTCGAGGCACCGGTTCCCCTGCGCGGGACCGGCGCGGCCGGCCGGTTGATGGAAGGAATCGTGGCGCAGGCAAAGGCCGAGCATCGCGAACTTGTACCGCTCTGCTCCTATGCCTCGGCCTGGATGCGCCGCCACGGCCAGCCGGTCGGCCTGTCGGGCTGAGCGCGCCCCGGCGCGATCGCATCCCTGCCCGCCTGCGCTGAAATGCCGCCCCCGGCATCGGACCGCTTGCGGTTTGCCCGTCGCCTCGGCCATTGAGCTACTGCGCGTTGGCGCGGCATGTGCTCATGGGATAGGCGATCCTGGCCAGACTTCTCGACGGCAAGATCTTCGAAAAGCAGAACGTGTCGCTCGGCATCGGCATGATGCTGCTCGGCTTCTTTCTGTTTGCGGCCAATGACACGCTCGGAAAATGGCTGCTGGGCACCTTTACGGTCGGCCAGATCATGCTCGTGCGGGCGGTGGTGGGCTTGAGCATCATCGTGCCCTTGCTGTTGCGCGGCGGCGTCACCCCGATCCGCAGCCAACCGCGGCCCTGGCTGCAGCTGCTGCGCGGCGTGCTGTCGACGCTCGAAGCCTCGCTGTTCTTCTGGGCACTGAGTTTCCTGCCGCTGGCCAGCGTCATGACCTATTACCTCGCCGGGCCGATCTATGTGACCGCCCTGTCGCCCTGGCTGCTGGGCGAACATGTCGGCTGGCGGCGCTGGAGCGCGGTCGGTGTCGGCTTCCTCGGCGTCGTTCTGGCGCTGTCGCCCTCGGCCGAGAGCCTGTCGCCCGGCGCATTCTGCGCGCTCGCTGGCAGCTTCAGCTATGCCTGTTTCATGGTCGCCACGCGCAAGCTCGCCGGCACCAGCAACGCCGTTCTGATGAGCTGGCAACTCATGATCGCGCTCGCTTTCGGCATCGTCATGGTGGCCTGGCAGGGCTGGACCCCGCCCGGCCGCCTCGACGCCCTGCTGCTCCTCATCCTCGGCGTCGGCTCGCTTGCCGGCAATCTCTGCGTCAACCTGGCGCTCAAGCTGGCGCCCGCCTCGGTGGTCGTGCCCTACCAATATACCCTGATCGTCTGGGGCATCCTGTTCGGCTATCTCGTCTTCGGTGAGATCTCCGACCTGAAGACGATGGCGGGCGCCGCGATCATCGTCGGCGCCGGCCTGTTCATCTTTCTGCGCGAGCAGCAGCTCCAGCGCCAGAAGCGGCGAGAGGCAAACCTCGAGACGCCGTGACAGCCCGCCGCGCGTCCGGCGACCAGCGCCGCCTCATCGATTGCGCGAGCGGCATTCAAAACTGGGGCGCGCGCGGCTATCATGGCTGCGAGTCGATCATGGGCAGCGGTGGCGCGTGCTGTTTTCAAACAACCAACTGACCGGCCGCGCGATGGTCCTCTGGGGCTGCCTCGGCGTCGTCCTTATGGCGGCGCTGTGGATGGCGGAGTGATCCGGCCGCTCCGTTGATCCGAAGGCTGTCGCGCGCCGGGCTCACGGCCGGATCATCTGGAACAGATCGGTCGAATGGGCATACCAGCCGCTGCCATGCATGCGGCTGATGAGACCGAGCGCCGTGGCATCGATATGGCCGCGTGCGGCATCGAGCACGAATTCATCCGAGACATGGGCGCAGACGACCTCCCCTATCACGGTCAACTGGCGCGGGCCGGTGACCACGGAGGTGAGGTTGCGGCATTCGAAAGCCACCGGGCTGTCGGCGATGCGCGGTGGCGAGACCTTCTCCGACGGCATGGTGCGCAAGCCAGCGATCGCCAGCTCGTCGACCTCGGGCGGCGCGTCGACGCAGGTCGCATTCATCGCCTCCGCCATGCGGGCCGGCACCAGATGCACGACGAACTCGCCGGTCGCCAGAATATTCGCGGCTGTGTCCTTGAAGCCCTTTTGCGGGTGGCGCAGCAGGCCTAACGCCACCGTCGGCGGCTCATGGCCCATGACGTTGAAGAAGCTGAACGGCGCGGCATTGGCGACGCCCTCGGGCGAGCGCGTGGTGACCCAGGCGATCGGCCGCGGGGTCACGGTGGCGGTGAGGATCTTGTAACGAATGTCGGCCGCGAGCGCGGTCATGTCGAACAGCATGGGTCCCTCAGGCTCCGGCCTTGACGCCGCCGACCGTCGCGACCGCGGCTTTCGGCGCGATATCGACGGTGAGCTGAAACACGTCGGGCCGCGCATAGTGGCCGGTCGCGTCGAAATCGAACTTGCCGCGCGCGACCTCGTCGAGGTCGATCTCGGCATAGAGGATGGTCTCGCCAGTGAAATCCGGGCCGGCCAGCACCTTGCCGAGCGGATCGACAATGGCGCTGCCGCCGCGCATCAGCACGGTCTCGGGATCGTCGCCCAGCGCACATTCGACGTCGGCGGCATAGGCGCCGCGCCGGATATGCTGGCAGGCGGTCAGCACGAAGCACCGCCCCTCCAGCGCGACATGGCGCATGGACGGCAGCCAGGTGTCGCGATCGTCCGCCGTCGGCGCGCAATAGATGCTGATGCCCTGGCTGAACATGTGCATGCGCAGCATGGGCATATAGTTCTCCCAGCAGATCACCGCCCCGATCCGCCCGAGCGTGGTGTCGAAGACCGGCATGGTGGAGCCGTCGCCGAACCCCCAGATCAGCCTTTCCCCGGCGGTCGGCATCAGCTTGCGGTGCTTGCCGACGAGGCCCGCCTTGCCATCGAAGAACAGCACGGTGCAGTAGAGCGTGCCCAGCTCACGCTCGATGCAGCCGATCACCGCGAACAGGCCGGTCGCGGCCGTGGCCGCGGCGATCGTCTCGACCTCCGGTCCGTCGAGGTCGATCGCCTGCTCCCAATAGAGCCGGAAGGCCTCGCGGCCCTCCGGCCTGCGCATGCCGACCGGCGCGCCGAAGGAGGCGCCCTTCGGATAGCCGCCGAGGAAAGCCTCGGGAAAGACGATCAGCCGGGCGCCGGCCTTGGCCGCCTCGTCGATCAGGGTGGCGGCCTTGGCCGCGGAAGCCATGGTGTCGTCAGGGCATGATGCCGCCTGGGCGACGGCGGCCTTGTAACTGATGGTCTGGGTGCGGGTCATGGTGTCGATCCGGAATGCGAAGCGCCGACGGGAACCACGGGCCGCCGGCGGGCGGCCCGTGGCATGGGAACGTCAGGTTCAGAATTCCCTGGTCAGTTGCGGCTTGTTCGGCAGAACCAGGATGCCGACGACCAGGGTGACGGCGGTGATGACCACCGGGTACCAGAGGCCCGCGAAGACGTCGCCGACCGCCAGCGACAGATAGGTCGCGAAGAACGGCAGGAAGCCGCCGAAAATGCCGGCGCCGATGTGATAGGGGAACGACAGCGCGGTATAGCGGATATTGGCCGGGAACAGCTCGACCAGGAACGACGCCACCGGGCCGTAGATCATCGCCACCACGATGGTCATGATCACCAGCAGCAGGACGATCTTGACGGAAGCGACCTCCGCCGGGTTGGCCTTGGCGGGGTAACCGGCCTCGCTCAGCACCTTGCGATAGGCCGCGGCATCATAGCCTTGAACGGTCTTGCCCTGGACCGAAATCGCCACTGCCTGGCCTTGGACCGGCGCGGCGTAGGTGAAGTTGATGCCGCTGGCGATCAGCAGCTTCTTGGCCTGGACGCAGGGCTTGGCGTGGTCGCCGTGGGTGTTCAGGAGCGAGGCGGCGAGCCCGAAGCTGCAGGCATCGCTGGCGCTGTCGGCGTGGACGGTGACCGGCGCCGTGCGGGTCACCGCGACCAGTTGCGGGTTGCCGGCCTCCATCAGCATGGCGAACATCGGCCGGTAGCACAGCGCCGCCAGCAGCAGGCCCGCCATCATCAGCCACTTGCGGCCGATCCGGTCCGACAGCCAGCCGAACAAGATGAAGCTCGGCGAGCCGATCAAGAGGCCGATGGCCATCAGCATGTAGGAGGTCTGCAGGTCGATCTTCACCACCTGCTGCATGAAGATCATCACGTAGAACTGGCCGGTGAAATAGGACGCGCCCATGCCGGCGGTGACGCCGAACAGCGCGATCAGGATGAGGCGCAGGCTGGACCAGCGGCCGAAGGTGTCGCGCACCGGGTTCTTCGACAGGCGGCGCTCGGCCTTCATGCGCGCGAAAACCGGCGATTCATGCAGCTTGGCCCGGACATAGATCGAGAAGGCCAGCATGGCGATCGACAGGATGAAGGGAAGGCGCCAGCCCCAGGCCTTGAAAGCCTCCTCGGTCATGAAGGCCTGCGTGCCCAGGATGACGACGATCGACAGCGCGAGCCCGATCGACGAGGTGATCTGGATCCAGCCGGTCAGCAGGCCGCGCCGGTCGGCACGGGAATGCTCGGCGACATAGATGACCGCGCCGCCATATTCGCCGCCGACCGCCAGCCCCTGTACCAGCCGCAGCACCAGCAACGAGATCCAGGCGGCGTGGCCGACCGAGGCATAGCTCGGCAGGAAACCGATCAGCGCGGTGCTGCCGCCCATCATCACGATGGTGATCAGGAAGGTGTATTTGCGGCCGACCATATCGCCGATGCGGCCGAACAGGATGGCGCCGAGCGGCCGGATGACGAAACCCGCGGCCAGCGCACCGAGCGAGGCCAAAAGCGCCGCGGTCGGGTTGTCGGGCGGAAACAGCACCGAACTCATGAACACGGCGAGCGAGCCGTAGATGAAGAAATCATACCACTCGAACACCGTGCCGAGTGTCGAGGCCAGCACGACCTGCCGCTCCTCGCGGCGCGTGAAGTCGTGATCGGCGGTCGCCGTCATCGTCGTCGCATCCATTGCCATTCCCCTGATCTGGCCTTTCGAGAGCCTGCCGAAGGGTCTCCGGCTCGCCCCTTAATTCTCTATCGTCAAAAAGATATGATATTGTCAAATATCGCAAGCTTGAATTTTCGGCCGCCAGCGCCCAGACTTCCCGCACGCTCAAGACGCGACGGAAGCGTTTGATTCCAAAGGATATTCAGTGGCAGAGCCCCGCGAACCCAGAGCCCGCAAGGCTTTGGAAAAGTCGATGCCCGGCCGTGCGGCGGCCGAACCGAAACAGGCAAAGGCGGCCAAACCGCCCAAGGCGGAACGATCCGGCCGGCGCGGCATCCAGTCGATCGAGATCGGCTTCAAGATCCTCGACTACCTGCGCACCGAACGGCGCCCGGTGCCGCTCAAGATGATCGCCGCCGGCACCGGCATGTCGGCTGCCAATGTCCACTATTATCTCGTGAGCTTTCAGGCCGTCGGCATCGTCCGGCAGGAGGCCGACACCGGCTGCTACGCGCTCGGGCCCTATGCCCTGAAGCTCGGCATGGCGGCGATCGAGCAGTTCGACGTGTTCACCGCGGCCCGGCCGGTGATGGCGGAACTGGCCACCACGATCGGCCATACCGTGTTTCTCGGCGTCTGGGGCAATCGCGGGCCGACCATCGTCTATCGCGTCGAGGGCGGCAGCAGCCGGCCGATCATCGAATTGCGCGTCGGCAGCGTGCTGACCCTGCTGCGCTCGGCGCTGGGCCGCAATTTCCTGGCGCACCTGCCCGGCGACATCACCAGTGCGATGCTCGACCAGGAGTTGCTGGAAGAGCGGTCGCATGCCGCCGTCCCCAGGGCCGATGACACGCCCTCCGCCAGAGCCGAGGTGGAGGACATGGTGACGACGATCCGGCAGAACGGCATCAGTCGCTGCCGCGATGCGCTGCTCGCCAATTTCACCTCGCTCTCGGCGCCGATCTTCGACCAAGGCGGGTTCATGATCGCCGCCATCACGCTGATGGGACCGATCGGCACGCTCGACGACGACCTGAAGGGTCCGACCGCGGAAGCCCTGCGCGCCCAGGCCCGTGCCATCTCGGCCACCGCCGGCTGGGCGCCTTGATCGAAACGGGCGCGCGCCTCAGGGCACCCTTTTGGGCGGATGCCACCTCTATCCGGCGCCTTTCTGCGCCGCCACCACCAGGAAAGCCGGACGTTCGCGCTCGATGGCCAGCGCCGGCTGCGCGGCGATCTGCGCCGACGTCGGCCCCCACTCCTCGACATGGGTCAAGGTAAAGCCGAGGCCAATGAGCAGGTTGAGATAGGTCCCGATGGTCCGGTGCTGTTTGATCACGCCCTTGGCGAGCCAGTCGGTGATGCGCGGGCCCTCGGCGAGATAGCCGTCGACCGGCCAGACCTTGCGGCCGGCGGCATCAACGGTCCATCCCGGTGCCGAGGGCGCGGTATAGATCGGGTGCTCCGCCGAGAAGACCAGCCGGCCGCCGGGAACCAGCGCCCGGCTCACCTCGGCCATCAGCCGTTCCAGCTTTTCGAGATAATGGAGCGTCAGCGAGCTGTAGACCAGGTCGAAGGCAGCCGTCGGCAGCGTGATCTGCTCCAGATCCTCCCGGGCATAGCTGATCGCGCCGTCGGTGGTGGCTTGCCTGGCCTTGGCCAGCATGTTCTCGGACACGTCGACGCCGTGAACCTCGGCCGCACCGATGGCGCGGGCCGCCCGACAAAACCAGCCGAAGCCGCAGCCGAGATCCAGGACCTTGCGCCCGGCGAGGTCCGGCAGCAGGGCTTTCAGCGCCGGCCATTCCGGCGCGGCGGCGAGGCCCTCGACCGAGCGCGGCAGCTGGCTGTAACCCTCGAAAAAGGCCGGCTGATCGTAGATGTTCTGGGTCATTGTCATGCTCGCTGCGGGCCGTGGTGCCCGGCTATTGCGGTCGGGGCCGAACCATTGCCAGCCGGCTGCCGGGCGTCAAGGCGGCGATGCCGGCGCCGCCATGCGCCCGAAACGACCCACGGCTATCGTATCGCCGGCGCGAGGTCCGCGCTCGGCGCCGGCCGCGATTTCAGGCCGAACAGCGGCCGGAGCCAGCCAACCCGTCTGACGATCTCATAGGTCAGCGCGCAGGTCGCGGCGGTCGCCAGGATGATGATCGAAGCTTCGAGCCAGACCGGCAGATCCAGGTGGCGAAGCGCATGGGCGGCCATGATGATCGCGGTCTGGTGGACGATGTAATAGGGAAAGACGGCTTCCGTCAGATAGCGCCGCGCCCGCGTGTCGCGCGTCGGCAGCCAGCGCCGGCCGAAGCCGAGGACGGCGACGATCCAGCACCATTGGTCGACGCCATAGACCAGCCGTTGGCCGAACGACAGGACCTCCGACGACAAGCCGTGCTGGCGGGCCAGATAGGCAGCGAGATAAAGCGCGTAGGCGACCAGCGCGCCGCCCAAGGCCGGCCAGCGCCATTGCTCCACCTCGCGCCAGACCGCCTCCGAACGGGCGACCAGGAAACCGAGCAGGAAGGCCGAGGCGTAGAGCGCGTGGGCATACCAGTCGCCGAACAGGGCGTGGGTTTCGGGAAATCGCGGGAACAGCACGATCCGGTAGGCCGCCAGCACGATGCAGGGCCAGAGCAGCAGGCCAGGCCCGGCGAGCAGCCTGGTCAATACGGCCTCGGCGCGCCTGGCGAAGCCGGGCAGCAGCGCCAGCAGGCCGAACAGCAGCATCGAATAGACCCAGAGATAGACCACGAACCACAGGTGGTTCCAGGTCGGCATCACGATGCAGGACGACCGTCCGTCCGCTCCCGAACAGAACTGTCCCGCGAAAGCCAGGTAATGCTGGCGGTAGAACTCCGCGAAACTGCCGGCATAACCGAAATTCTCGACCACCTGCAGGTAGGACTGGGGCGGCACGACGACGAGCATGCCGAAGATCAGCGGCGGCAGCAGGCGCGCCGAGCGCTGTCCGGCGAGCCGCCCCGGCCGCAGCCGGCCGGCCATGAAGGCGGTAGCCGCGCCGGAGACGAGAAACAGCAGCACCAGCCGCCAGGGATTGAGCGCCAGCATGAACGGTTCGAGCGCTGCGAGCCGATGGCCACTCTTCACATGAAAGGCCCAGGTCACGTAGAGCATGCCGACGTGGTAGAGAATGAGCAGGCCGAACGCCGCGATGCGGATCCAGTCGAGATCGATCCGGCGCGTGTCCGGCCCTGGCGTCGGTTCCGTCATGATATCGGGTGCGCTCGTGGTCATCGGCATGTCCATCCCTTCGCAACCCTATCGAGCCCGCCCCGCCGGCCGCCGTCCAGGGGGCGCGGGAGCAAAGGCTGGACGGATGGGACGAGCGGAGCCAGCCAGGGACAGGCGGTGGTGACAGCGTGACGAGCGGCAGCGGATATCCCCTGAAACCGGAACCGGCGGCGCGCCTCGCGCGCTGGAAGATCCTTGCCGTGCTGGCGGCGGTCCTGCTGGCCGTGGCCGTGGTCAATGCCGTCACCACGGTCGACGACGCGGCGCGCTTCGCCGGGCGCGCCCTCTCCTTGCCACGCATCCTGCTCTGGGAACTTTCGAGTGTGGTCGTCGTTTTCGCGCTGGCGCCACTGATCGGCTGGGGTGCCCTGCATGTCAGAGGCGGCGGCACGGCGGTCGCGCGGGCCCTCCTGATCAATGCCGGCACGATCCTGGTCTTCACCGCATTGCACATCACCGGCATGGTCGTGCTGCGCAAGATCGCCCATGGCATCGCCGGTTATGGACCCTACCTCTTCGACCTGTCGCTCGCCAATCTCGTCTACGAGCTGCGCAAGGACGCACTGACCTATCTGCTGATCGGCACGACCTTCTGGCTCAACGAGAGCTGGAGCCATCGGGGGCCGAAGGCCGAAAGCACAGCCGCCGGAACCGACCCGGTCCCGGCGCCCCTGGTGGCTCCCCCCGAAGCGTCCCCGCCGCAAACGGCGGTGCCACAGACCTTCTGGCTGCGCGACGGGACAACGAGCATCAAGATCGACCCTGCCGCCATCATCTGGGTTCAGTCGGCCGGAAACTATGTCGAATATCTGCTGGCCGACGGCCGGCGCCATCTGGTCCGTGGAACGCTGCGCGCCGAGGAGGAACGCCTGCGTCCCCACGGCATCGTTCGGGTGCACCGGACCCGGCTGGTCAATCCCGCCCGCATTACCCGCATCGACATGCGCCCGTCAGGCGATGCGGAGCTGAGGCTCGAGACCGGCGAGACCATCGCAGGCAGCCGCCGCTATGGTCTCGGCCAGAGCCTGAAACAGGCGGTGCAGGCACCCTGAACGGCGCGCGGCTGGCCCGTCCCGCGGCCCGCCCCGCCACTCCGCTGTCGTGGCGGAGCGGACATCGTGCCGCAGTTGACCTTACGTCATGTCAATGCAAGATCGGGGTGGGCGACGTGGGACAGGTTCGAAATGAAGGGCGACCGCGCAAGCGGCGGCTCCGGGGAATTCCATGCCGTTCAACAGATCTTTTCGCGCGGCCCTCACGCTTGCGCTCGCGGGCTTCACCGCCAATTCCGCCTTTGCCACCACCGGGATCCGCACCTTCGACAACTGGGTCGTCGGCTGCGACAACACGCTGGCCTGCCGGGCGATCGGCACCATGGCCGACGAGGCCGATGCCGGATCCTATGTCGTGCTCGACCGGGCGGCTGGCCCCGGCGCGACCGCCACGCTGCGTTTCGTGCGCGAAAATGCGCCTGTCGGGGACGCCCAGGGGCTGGTGCTGCGTGTCGATGCCGGTGCGGCGCTGACCCTCGCCGGCCCCGCGTTCAGGGCCATCGAGCAGGAATCCGACGACAAGCCGGAAGCCTCGGAACTCGTCGAACCGACGGCCGTGACGCGCGCCCTCGACGCCATGGGCCAAGGCCGCGCGCTGCGTTTCGGCAAACAGGCGCCCGCCGCCGATGCGCCTGCGGTCTCGCTCGCAGGGCTGGCAGCGGCGTTACGCTTCATCGACGAGGCGCAGGGCCGCCAGGACACCGTCACGGCATTGCTGGTCAGAGGCACCAAGTCGGCTTCCGCCGTGCCGGCCGCGCCGGCCGTGCCGGTACTGGCCGTGGTGGTGCCGAACCCGACCCGGGCGGCGCCTGCCGCCGTGCCCCGCGCGCTGATCCAGCGGCATATCCGCGAAACCAGGGACGAGGACTGCGACCTGGGCACCCGGGCGCCGTCGACCCGCGTCATCCGCCTGTCGAACAGCACGCTGCTCTACGAAATCGGTTGCTGGCGCGCCGCGTCCCAATCGGGATCGATGTTCTATCTCGGCTCCGATACCCAGCCCGCCAATGCGAGCCGGGTCGATTTCGAGACCCTCGACGCCGAAACCGGGCGCATGGGCCGGCCGATCCAGGCCCTGACCAGCGCCAGCGGCCTGGAGGAAATGTCCGCCGCCACCCTTTCTTCCCTGCACAAGGACCGGGGCGCCGGCGATTGCGGCACGGCCGCGAGCTGGGTCTGGACCGGGCGCGCGTTCCGCCTGAGCAGCTATGCCACCATGCCCGCCTGCAAGGGTGTGGCCCCGGAGGACTGGATCACGCTGTGGCGTACGGGCGCGCGCTAGGATCCAGGCTCAGGGCGGCGGCGCCGAGGCGCCGACCCGCACCAGCACCTCGCGCGGAATGCCGTAATCCCTGATGGCATCGTCATGCCGGCGAAAACCGCAGAGCTCGCGCTGGACGAAATAGCAGAACACGGCGTCGGCCGCCGCCTGAACCCGCCCGGCGCGGTCGGGGCCATCACCGCCGAAAGCCGCGAGCGCTTCCAGGCTCGCGGCGACCGCACGCCCGGCGCGACCGAGCGAGGAAGCCTGCTCGGCGATGATCTCATGGGCAAGCGCCGTATCCACCGCGTCCATCGAGCGCTGGGACAACCGGCTGCGCGGCGAAAACGAGACCAAGGGCCACTCCCCTTCAATTGACCATGCCAGCCAACCAGCAGCCGGCACCGCTGGCAAGTCCCTGGCTTGACAGGCAGCACAGGTGCGCGCGTCACTCATCTGCAAGCATGTTGTCGTTACCTTTGGCTCTACTTTCGGATGTACCCACCATGCCAGCTTCGACGTCGCACAAGACCGCCCGCCTGCCGTCACGCACCGAACGCGCGGAGGCCGGCAAGACGCTGCGCGCGGCGGTTCCGCGCGAAAGCCATGCCGATTTCGCGCCCGCGCCGGGTCGCAATCCCACGGCCATCCTGGCGGAATCCGATTCGAGCCGGATCGCCAGCCTGGTTCCGATCCGCTACGAGCGCATGCTGGCCTCGCCCTTCACCTTCCTGCGCGGCGCTGCGGCGATCATGGCGACCGACCTCGCGGCCATGCCGGCCATCGGCCTTCCCGTGCAGGCCTGCGGCGATTGCCATCTCATGAATTTCGGCGCGTTCGGCACGCCCGAGGGCCGCATCCTTTTCGACATCAATGACTTCGACGAGACCCTGCCGGGTGTCGACTTCATCGTCGACCTGAAGCGTCTCGTCGCGAGCATCGCCGTCGCGGCGCTCGATGCCGGCCATTCCGAAAAGAAGGCCAGGACCTTCGCGGCCACCACCGCGCGCGCCTATCGCGAATTCATGCGCGAGCTGGCCGGTCTCCCGCCGCTCGCCATCTGGCACATCCGCATGGATCTCGCCCGCGAAGCCGAGCGGATCGCCGATGCCAAGCTGCGGGAACAGATCCTCGCCACCCTCGTCAAAGCCAAGAAGACGCTGTCGCTCGACGACAATTTCCCGCATCTGGCCAAGACCAAGAACGGCGTCTGCAGGATCGAGGACCGGCCGCCGCTGATCTACCATCTCGATGAGGCCGGCAACGGCCATGATGCGGTCAATGCGCGTGCCACGCTGGTGGCCTATCAGGCCGCCCTGCCGCCCGAACGGCGGGTGCTGCTGGACCGCTTCCACCTGGAGGACGTCGCCTTCAAGGTCGTCGGCGTCGGCAGCGTCGGCACGTTCTGCGCCATCGGTCTCTATCTGACCGGCGACGACGAGCCCATGTTCCTGCAGATCAAGGAAGCTCAGACCTCGGTCCTGGAGCGGCTGCGTCCCGGCGGCAAGCGTGTCGCCCATCAGGGCAGCCGGGTCGTCGAGGGCCAACGGGTCATGCAGGCCGCGAGCGACGCCTTTCTCGGCTGGGTCGAGGACCGCAAGGCCAACAGATATTACTATGTCCGGCAATTGAAGAACCGCCGGCTCGGCTCGATCGGCGAGGTCATGGAAGGCAATGCGCTCGTCGAATATGCCTCGCTCTGCGGCCGGACGCTTGCGCGCGCCCATGCCCGCTCGGGCGACCCTGCCGCGATCAGCGGCTATATTGGCAAATCCGGCGCCCTCGACGACGCCCTTGCCTCATTCGCGCTGAGCTATGCCCACCAGACGGTCGCCGATCACGCCACCGTAACGCAGGATCGGGCGAAGCCGAAGCGGCGTTCACGCGGCTAGCCTCGCAGCCGGGCGAAGGCTTGGCCACGGCCGGCCGACACCGGCGACGGGCTCGCCCTGCAATCGGATCGTCTCGTCCTATCAGGGGCTTGCGCGATGTCCCTGCGATCTTGATTCCGGCGGAGCGCCATCGCTACCGGGTCATTCCATCAGGTTGAGCGCCGCGAAATCGGACAGCCAGATCGATTGCCGCCAGCGCGCCAGGAGTTTCAACGCGGCGCCGGGTGCGCCGTCATTCACCACGGCGCTCCACAGGCCGACCGTTGCCCTGCCGGCTGGAACGACGTGCCGCTCCACCGCGCTCAAGGGCAATCCCTCGATCGGCACGGTCATTTCGGGCTTCCAGGCGACCAGCCGCGTGGCGACCGTGGCAAGGCCCAGCCTGGCCTCCCCCGGCGGGCCCTCATAGTGGAGCGCCACGACGATCCGTTCCTGCCCACCGCGCCTGACCACACCGACCAGGGCATAGGTCCATGGCGGCATGACCATCCGCAGCGGCGGGTGCAGCTCCAGGGCGCCCGATAGCGCCGATGCCGCGTCCGGCAGTGGGCGGGCCGGCAAAGCGAAGCGCTCGACATCGAGGCCGAAGCCGGCCATGAGATCGCTCCGGCCGCCGCCCGCCGTGGCAGCCACCTGGTTCAGGGACCTGAATGCCGCGATGCGGGGCCTGACCGGCTGGGCGAGATTGCCCGCCGCCGCGTCGAACCCCGCCCAGTTCGCCGCCCAGACGAGCACGCTTCCGGAAAGCGCCAGGCGCTGAGCGGCCCAGGGTCGCAGCCGGAACGGATCCGGCGTCGGGCCCGGATCGATGGTGCCGTCGGCGCCAAAGGCGAAGGCCTGGCCCGCCGGACGGTCATGACGCTGAAAACCGCGCGCGGCGAGCGCCGCCGGCAAGCCGCTGGCGAAGCCGTCCGGACCGGTGACGGCGATGACCTCGGTCGTCGCGCCGTCGATGACGAGAACACCCGTCAGGGCCTTGAAGTCGACGCCGGTCAGCGCACGCGCTTCGTCCGGACGGACGAAGCCGCTGAGAAGACGATTGAGGGCGATCGAGCCCGAGATGCCCTGCTGTGGCACCGCGACCAGGCGCGGATCGACGAAGTCGAAGGCCGTCGGCTGGCTGGCCGGCGCCGGCGCGTCGGCCAGAACGCCGGCGAGCCGGTCAAGGCCGTCGGACGCAAGCGCGGGCTGGAGTGTCAGGAGAATGGCGAGGCAGGCGCCGGCGAGGCGCCCCGATCCGATAGTCGATGACGGCATTCTGATGCGGGCCTGTTTCAGCGTTCGAGGGCGCGGAGCCGGCAAAGCCGATCGCCCGCTCCGGCGCCTTGATCGCAACCGGTCATTTCCGCCGGTCGCCGTGCGGACCAGGCCTCGTCACATCAAACCGAAACAGTTCATGCCTGCGCCTGCGTCAGGTCCCCACCTGCGCCAGATGCGCCGCCGCCTCGTCCAGCAGCCATTCGCGGAAGGCACGGATGGCCGGCCGCATGGCCGAGGCTTCCAGGCAGACCACATAATATTGGTAAGGCCCACGCACCTGCTGCGGAAACGGCCGCACCAGCCGTCCGGCGTCGAGATAGTCGCCGATCAGCACGCTGGTCGCCATGGCCACCCCCTGCCCCGAGGCTGCGGCCTGCAGGGACAGGAAGGTATGGGAGAATTGCGGTCCGCGGCTGCCGTCGACGCCTTCGACACCAAGGAGTTCGAGCCAGCGTGGCCAGGTGACACGATCAGGCTCCCCTTCGGGGATTTCCTGCAACAGCGTATGATGGCGCAGATCGGCCGGCTCGCGCAGCGGCCGGGCGGGATCGTTGAGCAGCGCCGCGCTGCAGACCGGAAAGAAATTCTCCTCCATCAGCAGATCGCTTCTCAAGCCCGGATAGACCCCGCGGCCTGAGCGTATGCCGACATCGACGTCGTCGCTGATGAAATCGGCCAAGCCATGGGACACGGAGATGCGAACCTCGAATTCGGGATGGCGCGCCTTGAAGCCGCCGAGCCGAGGGATCAGCCAGCTGGTGGCGAGGCTCGGCAAGGTGCTGACCGTCAGCACATTCGAGGCATCCGGCCGCAAGGCCCTGATGGTGGCCTCGTTCAACTGATCGAGCAGTTGCGAGACCGAGGCGGCGTAGCGCTCGCCCATCGCGGTCAAGGCAACGCCCTTGCTCGGCAGCCGCACGAAGAGCGGACGCTTCAGCCAGGCTTCGAGGGTCCGCACCTGCTGGCCGACGGCGCTGGCTGTGACGGCGAGTTCGTCGCCGGCCCTTTCGAAATTGAGATGACGGGCGGCGGCCTCGAAAACGCGCAGCGCGGTGAGGGGTGGCAAGTGGCGTCGGGTCATCGGATGGCCAAGCTTTTCTTGGGCGGAGGCGTAGAACATGTCATTTGCTTCGAACCCAGGCCAGGAGCAACGTCCATATAGGAAATATGACATCAGGGATGACGATCATGACCATCGGATGTGCCACAGACGACCTTCTCCACCGACATGTCGCCGCTCCCGCCGGCGAGAGCCGCCTGCTGGCGCTGGTACTGCGCGTGGAGGCCTGGTTTTCCGCCCGCGCCAGCGCGCGTTCGCTCTACGGCCTGGATGACCGCGCGCTTGCCGATCTCGGCTTGTCGCGTGCCGATGTCGAAGCCGTCAATGCCAAGGTCGGGGCGGTGAACCCCATAGCCTCGTTCTGATCGACCAGTCCGCGTCACCGCGCCCCATCGTCGAAAGTTGCTCCGCCATGTCCAGCTCCGCTTGCCTGCCCGCCCAGCCCCGCTTCGCCACGACCGACGCCTCACCGTTCCAGGCCCTTGTCGACCGCATGGTGCATTTCTTCGCCATTGGCGAATGGTCCATCGAACGTGTCAGGACCCGGCGGGCCGTCGCCGAATTGTCGGCTCGCCAATTGGCCGATGCCGGCATCGACCGCGCGGCCGTCTGCCGGTCCCGGCCGGTGATCGAGGTCAAGGGTGGCCTGATCGCCAATCTCGTGTCGCTGCAATGATGCCGGCCGGCCCTCCGGCGCGCCGCGGAAAATAGTTTGCCGCGCGCGCCGAAATCGGCCGTTCTTGCGCAGAATGCGACGACAGTCCCGACAACTCGTGGCAAGGCCCTGCGATCCATGATCGGAGGGCCTTTTCATGTATCGCTTGATCCTCGCCGCGGCTCTTGCCCTGCTGTTGCCGGCAGCCGCCGAAGCCAAAAGCTACCAGCTCGGCGCGCCTGTCGTCGCCACGGTCGAACTTCCCGATGCCTGGTCGCCCAACGTCACCGAACGCGGTGTCGAAGCGACCACCGACGACGATGAAATCTATGTCGCCGTGACCATTGCCAGCGTCACCAATGTCGAGGACTCGACCAAACAGGCACTCGCCTATCTGGTCTCGCAAGGCGTCGAGATCGACCCGGCGACGCAGCGCCAGCAGACGATGACCGTCAATGGCATGCCGACCATCTTTCTCGGCTTCAGCGGCAAGGACTCGGACGGCGAGCAGGCCGAAATCAGCGTCGGCATTCTCATCGTCAATCCCTCGACCGTGCTGATCCTGAGCTACTGGGGCTCGAAGGAAGGCGAAAAGACCTATGCCACCCAGCTCAACGCCATCCTGCAGAGCCTGACCAAGGTCGAATAGGATCGCCGGGGCCGGCCGCTGTCAGGGATAGAGGCCGTAGTCCTCCCAGTCGCGTTCCGGAATCTGATCGCCGATCGCGTAGTTCAGCGACAGGACGCGCATGCGGTCCGGTGTCGCCTGGCATTCGAACGTCAGGCGATACCAGTGGCCGCCGCTACGGAACGCGGCGCCCTCGGTGTCCAGCGAATCGCCCGAGCGGCGCGGCTCGGAGATCGCCCCCGCCAGCACCTTGTCCGGCCGGTAGGGACTCGTGTCGTCCTTGATCCGCTGCATGACGGCGATGTCGCAAACCTGCTCCAGCCGTGTCTCCGGCTCCAGGCGGCGAAGCGAGGCCTCGAGCCGCGCATCCGCGCCCATGGCGCTCGACAGCGCCAGACCGGTCCCGATGACCCCAAGCACGCATGCCTTCATGCTGAACGATTCCTTACGTTGCGACGGCCGGCTTCTAACAGCCGGATCTGGGCGCCAGCAAGGCAGGCAGCCCGACGGCCCGGCTGGGAGGGCCGCGCCGCATGCATGCCGTGCAAGCCCGTGCAGGCCGGCCTGGCCGGCCCATCCGATTGAAGGCCGTCAGAAACCCATGTCGCCCATGCCGCCGCCCATGCCCTGTGCGCCGCCGGCGCCCGCGTTAGGCGACTTCGGCAGGTCGGCGATGAGCGCCTCGGTCGTGATCATCAGGCTGGCGATGGAGGCCGCATCCTGCAGCGCGGTGCGCACCACCTTGGCCGGATCGATCACGCCGGCCGCGATCAGGTCCTGATACACGCCGGTCGCGGCGTTGAAGCCCCAGTTATAATCCTTCCTCGCCATCAGCTTGCCCAGGACGACGGATCCGTCCTCACCGGCATTCTCGGCGATCTGCCGGGCCGGCGCCTGCAGCGCCCGACGCACGATATCGATTCCGGTTTTCTGATCGTCATTGCCCGGACTGACAGCATCGAGCGCCCTGAGCGAGCGCAGCAGCGCGACCCCGCCGCCGGGAAGAATGCCTTCCTCGACCGCCGCGCGCGTCGCATGCAAGGCGTCGTCGACCCGGTCCTTGCGCTCCTTGACCTCGACTTCGGTGGAACCGCCGACCCGGATGACCGCGACGCCGCCGGCGAGCTTGGCCAGCCGCTCCTGCAGCTTCTCCTTGTCGTAACTCGACGTCGCCTCGTCGATCTGCAGGCGGATCTGCGCGATCCGGCCATCGATATCCTTTCGCGCGCCCGCGCCGCCGACAAGGGTGGTCGCGTCCTTTTCCACGACCACCTTCTTGGCACGGCCCAGCATGGCCAGGGTGACGTTGTCGAGCTTGATGCCAACATCCTCGCTGACCAGTGCGCCGCCGGTGAGCGCGGCGATATCTTCCATCATCGCCCTGCGGCGATCGCCGAAGCCCGGGGCCTTGACCGCGACGACGCGCAAGCCTGCCCGCAGCTTGTTGACCACGAGGGTCGCCAGCACCTCGCCCTCGACGTCTTCGGCAATGATCAGCAGCGGCTTGCCGGACTGAACGACGGCTTCGAGCAGCGGCAGCATGGCCTGCAGGCCTATAAGCTTCTTTTCGTGGATCAGGACATAGGCGTCCTCCAGCTCGGCCCGCATCTTCTCGGCATTGGTGACGAAATAGGGCGAGACGTAACCCCGGTCGAAGGCCATGCCCTCGACCACTTCGAGTTCCGAGGTCAGGCTCTTGGCCTCCTCGACGGTGATCACCCCCTCGTTGCCGACCTTCTGCATGGCATCGGCCAGGAAGCGCCCGATTTCCAGATCGCCATTGGCCGAGATCGTACCGACCTGGGCGATCTCGTCATTCGACTTGATCTTGCGGGCATGGCGCTTCAGGTCGGCGACGACCGCCTCGACCGCCAGGTCGATGCCGCGCTTCAGGTCCATCGGGTTCATGCCGGCGGCCACCGACTTGGCCCCCTCCTTGACGATCGCCTGGGCGAGCACGGTGGCCGTCGTGGTGCCGTCGCCGGCCGTGTCGCTGGTCTTCGAGGCGACCTCGCGAACCATTTGCGCGCCCATGTTCTCGAACCTGTCGACGAGCTCGATCTCCTTGGCCACGGTGACGCCGTCCTTGGTGATGCGCGGCGCGCCGAAAGACTTCTCGATCACCACGTTGCGGCCCTTGGGGCCGAGCGTGATCTTGACCGCCTCGGCAAGGACGTAGACGCCGCGCAGCATTCTCGCACGCGCATCCTGGGCGAACTTCAATTCCTTGGCGGCCATGGCTTCTCACTCCCTAGCGATGACGCCCGGCTTTGCCGGCGGGATCAGTCCGCCTGTCCGGGCATGTCCAGGCGCCCGGCGGCGCCGGGCCCGATGCGGAACAGCGATGGTTGCGGCAATGCGGACCTGGCGCGACGATTGGTGTCACGAGAGGCCTGCGCGCCGGCGCGGCGCCCAGGCTTGCGCATCGACGTGGGGAGCCGAAATTTGCCGTTCAAGATCGTGGCCCGAGATTGACGCGCCGAATCCCGAAAAAAAGCGCGGCTGATGGCTCGCGGGCCCTTGAAACGGCTGGAACCTGCCCCGAAGTCGATGGATACGGCCCGCCCGGCGTCCGATGCTCCATCCGGTCGAAACAGCGAGACCTGTGGCCGCCGAACGCCCCCTGGCGACGGCCGATCCAGGAGGTGAAGACAAGAGGAGAAGTCCATGGGTGTTCGAGACGTCATGCCTTGGGGCCGCCCCCACAATCCGGCCCAGGCCAGCTTCCGCGAAGCCGATCAGGCCCCGTTTCTGGCGCTGCACCGCGACATCAACCGGCTCTTCGACGATCTCTTCCACGGCCTCGACCTGCCGATACCGGTGGCACACACCGCCCATTGGGCCGGCGGCTGGCCGAGCGTCCAGGTTTCGGAAACGGCGAAGGAGGTTCGCGTCACGGCCGAGGTGCCAGGTCTCGATACCGGCGATGTCGAGGTCCTGCTGCAGGATGGCATGCTGACGCTGCGCGGCGAGAAGCGCGCGGAGACCGAGGACGGAGAGCGCCAATTCACCGAGCGCCTCTATGGCCGCTTCGAGCGGCGCATTCCGGTCGGCGAGGTCGACGAAGACAAGGTCAAGGCCCGTTTCAGGAACGGCGTGCTCACCGTGATCCTGCCGCGGAGCGAGCGGGCCGCCGCCAGCGCCCGGCGGATCGTGATCAACGACAAGTGATTGCCGGCGCGCGGTGCCGAAACCGGCGCTCGCCATGACGCTCCAGCCGCTCACCCCCGCGGCGCTCCGGCCGGCCGAGGGGATGAACCAGCCGGTTATGCCGCCTGGCGAAACCGGCTCGGCGAACAGCCGAAGGCCTGTTTGAAATCGCGGGCGAAATGGGCGCTGTCGGCAAAGCCGGCGTCGATCGCGATGTCGGTGATCTTGCGCTTGCTGTTGGCCAGCAGCCAGCGGCCATATTCCAGGCGCAGCCGACGCTGGAAGGCCGCGGGTCCAACGCCCAGCCAGGTGTGGAACAGGCGCTCGAGCTGGCGCGCGCTGACGCCGACATACCGGGCGATCGCCGCGACCGGTGGCGGATTGTCCAGCCGCTGCTCGATGAACTGGGCGGCCTGGCGGATCCGAACGTCGGAAATGCCGTCCAGCTGGGCGTAGAAATGCGGTTGCGGCACGCCGCCAGGACGGATGTCCTGCAACATCATGTGACGCATCGCCTGCTGCGCCTTGTCGCGCCCGCAGTGCCGGGCGATCAGATAGAGCCCGAGGTCGATGGCGGCCGTCGAGCCGGCGCAGGTGATCAGGTCCCCCTCGTCGATGAACAGCCGGTCGACGGCGGCGTTGAGGCGCGGAAAGCGCTCGTTGAAAGCGTCCAGCACGTTCCAGTGGATGCAGACCCGCCGGTCGCCGACGAGCCCCGCCTTGGCGATCACGAAAGTGCCCGTGCAGATACCGAGCAGGCGGACGCCCCGGCGCGCCGCCGCCCTGAGATAGTCGAGCAAGGTCGCCGATGGGCGATCGTTGAGATAGTCGTTGCCGCCGCAGACCGCGAGATAATCGAATTCGCCAGGGTTGGTGAGATCGGCATTGGGCGTGAGCGAGACGCCGCAGCTGGAATTCCGCGGGCCGCCGCCGACGCTCATGACGCTCCAGGCGACATGGACCTGCCGGCTTCGGCCACCATGATCGGCCGCCAGTCTGAGCGCGTCGATGAGCCCTGAGAAGGCAGCCAGCGTGAACTGATCGAGCACGATGAAGCCAATGCGCAGCAGCGGCCGCGCGGTGCCGGCCGGTGCCGTCTCGGCGTCGCCAGTCCCTTTGAGCACCGTATCCATCATCTCCGTCATGTCGGGATTATTCTACTTTCGGGCTCGTTCATTCTAGTGGAAATCGACGCCGGGGGTGATGGTGACGGGAACAAGGCCAAAGGGCCGACAGAGGAGAACCACCATGACCCTATCCAGACGCCTGGTCTTGCAGGGCCTGGCCGCCAGCACCCTGGCGGCGCCGGCCCTGGCCCAGCAGCCGGCCGCGATCACCGTTGCCTGGTATGGCGGCAATTGGGGCGATGCCTTCCGCACCTGCGTCGCCGAGCCCTTCACCAAGGCGACCGGTATCGCCGTCAATGCCGAAATCGGCACATCGACGGTGACGCTCGCCAAGCTGCAGCAGCAGAAGGCGGCCCCGACCATCGACGTCGCCTGGATGGATGGCGGCATCAGCGAGCTGGCGCTGGCCGCCGATGTCACCGACGGCCTCGACCCCGCTGCGATCCGCAACCTCGCCAATGTCGCGCCGGAGGCGATCTACCGGTCCGGCGCCAATGCCTATGCCGTCGGCACCGGCTATTATTCACTTGGCCTCACCTACAACACCCAGAAGGTACGGGAGGTGCCGACCTCCTGGAACGACCTCTGGAAGAAGGAGTTCGAAGACGCGGTGACGATCCCATCGCCGTCGAATTCGTCGGGCGTGCCCTTCCTGATGTTCCTGTCGAAGATCTGGGGTGCGCCGGCCGGCGACCTGACGGCGACCTTCAAGAAGATCCGGGAGCTCAAGGCGGCCCTGTTCTTCGATTCCTCGGGTGCGGCGACCAATGCCTATCAGAGCGGCGAGGCGATCATCGGCGCGCATTTTAATGTCGGCGCCTGGGATCTCGCGGACAAGGGCCTGCCGATCGGCTTCGTCGTGCCGAAGGAAGGCGTCTGGGCGACCGACGCCCGGCTGCACCTGGTCAAGGGCACCCAGAAAAAGGATGCGGCACAAAAATTCATCGATTACGCGCTGACGGTCCAGGCCGCCGCCGGCCTTGCCGACAAGCTCTATCTCGGCCCCTCGGTCGGGGGGGTCTCGGTCAAGCCGGAGACCGCGCGCAAGCTGCCCTGGGGCGAGCGAGGTTCGGTGAAGGACCTCCAGCTGTTCGACTGGACGATGATCAATGCCGAGCGCGCCAGGATCGTCGACCTGTGGAACCGCGAAATCGCACGCCGATAAGCGCGGCCTTTTTCAAGCGCCCTCCTCTCCTGATTGGACTGCCATGAACGCGCCCTTGCTCCAGATCAGCGGCCTGTCCAAGCGGTTCGGCGCGCAGCCGGCGCTGACCGACATCGCGCTCGACGTCGCACAGGGCGAGTTTATCGCCCTGCTCGGCCCGTCGGGTTGCGGCAAGACCACGCTGCTGCGCTGCATTGCCGGCTTCCTGGCACCCGAAGCCGGCGCGATCCGCATCGCCGGCGAGGACGTCACCGGTCTGCCGCCCTATCGGCGCCCGCTCAACACCGTGTTCCAGAACTATGCGCTGTTCCCGCATATGAGCGTGACCGACAATGTCGCCTATGGGCCCCGACGCGGGGGCACGGCCCGGGCCGAGGCGCGCGACATGGCCACGGAGGCTTTGGCGCTGGTCGGGCTCGCGGGTTTCGGCGAGCGCTATCCCGCGGAACTCTCCGGTGGCCAGCAGCAGCGTGTCGCGCTCGCCCGCGCCATCGTCAACAAGCCCAAGCTCCTGCTGCTGGACGAGCCGTTGAGCGCGCTCGACCTGAAGCTGCGCAAACGCGTGCAGATCGAGCTCAAGCATCTCCAGGAAAAGCTCGGCATCGCCTTCGTCTTCGTGACGCACGACCAGGAGGAGGCCCTGACCATGGCCGACCGCGTCGTCGTCATGAATCGCGGCCGGATCGAGCAGATCGGCCGCGGGCAGGACATCTACCAGGCGCCCCGGACCCGCTTCGTCGCCGACTTCATCGGCGATGCCAACCTGCTGCCCTGCACGGCGCTTGCCGACGGACAGGTGGAACTCGCGCTCGGGGCCGTCAGGCTCACCGGCCGAAGCGCCCCGACCGGCGGCGAACCCGTCGCGGTATTGCGACCCGAGGCGATCGTCCTCCTGAAGGACGCGCAGGCGGACGGCCTCTCGACCGTTCCGGCGGTGGTCGAGGACGTCATCCATATCGGCAGCCACGTCCTGGTCACGCTGCGGAGCGGCGATGTCCCGCTCGCCTGCCGCCTGAGCGGCACCGTGCCCTCACATGTGGTGGAGGGCGCCAATGTCTTCGTCGGCTTCCGTCCCGACGACCTGCACCTGATCGCGGGGTGACGGCGATGACCGCTCCCTTGCGTACCATCGCCCTGCTGACCGGCCTGCCGGCGCTGTTCTTCGCCGCCTTCTTCCTGGCGCCGATGACGGTTGTCGCCATTGCCAGCCTGACCAACGCCGCCGGCGACCCCACGACGGCCAATTATGCCCGCATTCTGCTCGACCGCTATCATTGGGACGTGCTGTGGGTGACCTTCCGGATCGGCGCCCTGACCACGCTTGCCTGCGTGCTGATCGGCTATCCTCTGGCCTGGTATCTCGTGCGCATCGTCAAATGGCCGCTCTGGCGCCGCGCCTGCGTCATCCTGCTGATCGTGCCGCTGTTCACCAGCAATATCGTCCGCTCCTTCGGCTGGATGGTGCTGCTCGGGCGCAACGGCCTGGTCAATGACGGACTGGTCGCCAGCGGGCTGATCGAGCGGCCGATGCGCTTCATCGGCACGGAAACGGGCATTCTCATCGGGCTCGTCTACATTCTCCTGCCCTTTGTCGTGCTCGCGGTCGGCAACGCCCTCGCCAAGGTCGACCCGTCGCTCGAACAGGCCTCGGCCGATCTCGGCGCGACGCCCGCCGCTACCTTCTGGACCATCACCTTCCCGCTCAGCCTGCCCGGACTGACGGCTGGCGCGATCATGGTCTTCATGCTGGCGGTCAGCGCCTATGTCACGCCGGCCCTGCTCAGCGGCGGGCGCATCACCGTCTTCTCCATGCTGATCTTCCAGCAATACAGCTCGGTGTTCGACTTCAACTACGGCGGCGCGCTCAGCATCACCATGCTGGCGATGACGCTGATCCTCGTGGCGATCGCCGGCCGCATCGGCGAGCCCGGACGACGCACGACACGGCGCTCGACAGGGGGCACGCCATGATCACCGCCGCGATCCGTCTCGTCTCCTATGCCGCGCTCGTCTACCTGGTCCTGCCGCTCGCCGTCATCGTCGGCTCGTCGCTCACCACATCGAGCTTCCTGGCCTTCCCGCCGCAGGGCGTGACGCTGGCCTGGTACGGGAAGATGATCGGCGATCCCAGCTATGTCGCGGCCTTCGCGACCAGCACCGCGCTCGCGACGGCAGCCACCCTCATCGCGGTCCTGCTGGCGGTGCCCGCGGCGCTCGCGATCGCACGCCACGCCTTTCCCGGCCGGCGCCTGCTCTCCGCCACGCTGATGTCGCCCCTGATCCTGCCGCATGTCGTGCTCGGCGCGGCCCTGCTGCAATACGGCACGGCGATCGGCCTGACCCGCAGCTTCAACGCGCTGCTGGTCGGCCACATCGTCATCATCATGCCCTTCGTGCTGCGCGCCGTGCTGCCGCAGCTCACCGATGATCAGCGGAGCCTCGAAGAGGCCTCGGCCGATCTCGGCGCGGGACCACTGACCACCTTCTTCCTGGTGACGCTGCCGCAGATCCGCAGCGGCATCGCCAGCGGCGCGATCTTCGCGTTCATCTCGTCCTGGATCAATGTCGAGCTGAGCATCTTCAACACCACCGCCGAGCTCACCACGATCCCGGTCAAGCTGTTCAATTACGTGCAGTACACGATCGACCCGACCATTGCCGCGGTGTCGTCGATCACGATCCTCGTCGCGGCCGTCACTATCATCATCCTCGATCTCACCCTCGGCCTCGACGTTCTGTCCGAGCGCCGCTGAGACCTGCCGAACCAAGGAGCCAAATGTCATGCGCCAGCAGGATGTCTTCGACGTCGTCTACACCCATACCGAGGGCGAGCCGCTCTGCATCATCCATAGCGGCATCCCCTACCCCGCGGGATCCAGCATCCTGGAGAAGCGCCGGTTCCTGGAAGAGAACTACGACTGGCTGCGCCAGGCGCTGATGCGTGAGCCGCGCGGCCACAAGGACATGTTCGGCGTGTTCCTGACGCCGCCGTCCAGCCCCGAATTCGATGCCGGCCTGATCTATATCGACGGCACGCAATATTCCCACATGTGCGGCCACGGCACGATCGCCGTCGGCATGGCCATGGTGGCGCTCGGCCTGGTGCGCCGCGGCGACAACGGCCTGACCACCATCCGTTTCGAGACCACCGCCGGCCCGGTCACCGCCGAGGTCGCCAGTGACGGGCCGCAGGTGCAGTGGACGCGCTTCGAGAACGTGCCGGCCTATGTCGCGGCGCAGGACGTGCCGCTCGAACTGCCCGGCGTCGGCGCGCTCAAGGCCGACATCGTCTGGGGCGGCAATTATTTCGGCATTATCGACCTGTGCGGCACGTCGCTGCGCATCGCCCCGGAAAACGGTTCGGAACTGTCGCGCCTCGGCATCATGGCCCGCGAGCAACTGCGCCAGAAGGTGGCGATCCAGCACCCGGCCTCGGCCCATATCAACAACTTCAACTTCGTGACGTTCTGGCACGAGCCGACCATTGAGGGCGCCTTCTACAAGAACGTCCACGTGTTCTCGGCCGGCCAGCTCGACCGTTCGCCGGGTGGCACCGGCACAAGCGCCATGATGGCGATGTATGAGGCGCGCGGCCTGATGACGCTGCACCAGCCGATCCGTTCGGAAGGGCTGCTCGGCAGCGGCACGTTCGAAGGCTGCCTGATCGGTGAAACCAGCCTCAACGGCACCCGCGCCGTTCGCCCGACCGTCAAGGGCACGGCCGGCCTGCTCGGCACCGCCCGCTGGGTGATCGACCGCAACGACCCGGTCGGCGCGGGCTTCCTGGTCGCCTGACGGCCGGTCGACGGCGAATTGTTCGCCGCACCGAGACAGCCGGCGGGCCCACTGCCCGCCGGCCCCGCGCCATTCCGATTTGGCATGGCCGTATGACGGAACATCGCTTCCCGTGGTCGCAGCGCCCCAATAAGCGCTAGGATCACATCCTGGCTCCGCTCCCGTCGAGGCGAGCGGAACGGCGAAACTCAGGCGAAGCAGGAACGTCTCATGACCCAGCAAGCAGCACCCAGGCTGGCCGGCAACGGCCTCGCGCAGGAGGTCGCCCAGATCCTTTCATCGCTCGGTGTCGCGCCGGCGGTCTATGCGTCGGGCGAGCGCGTCATTCGTTCGCCGCTGACGGGTGAAACCATCGGCCGGGTCAAGGACGCGACCGCGGCCGAGGCCCGCGCGGCCATCGGCCAGGCCCACGAGGCGTTCCTGGCCTGGCGGGCCGTGCCGGCGCCGCGCCGTGGCGAATTGGTACGCCTGCTCGGCGACGCGTTGCGCCAGGAGAAGGAAGCGCTCGGCCGCCTCGTCACCATCGAGGTCGGCAAGATCGTCTCCGAGGGCCTCGGCGAGGTCCAGGAGATGATCGACATTTGCGATTTCGCCGTCGGCCTGTCGCGCCAGCTCTACGGCCTGACCATGGGCAGCGAGCGGCCCGACCACCGGCTGATGGAGCAGTGGCATCCGATCGGCCCGGTCGGCGTCATCTCGGCCTTCAATTTCCCGGTCGCGGTCTGGTCGTGGAACGCGGCGCTGGCGCTGGTCTGCGGTGACAGCGTCATCTGGAAGCCCTCGGAAAAGACGCCGCTCACGGCCATCGCCGTCACCGCCCTGTTCGAGCGCGTCGCGGCCAAATTCGAAGGCGCGCCGAAAGGCCTCGCCACGCTTCTGATCGGCGGCCGCGATGTCGGCGAGATCTTGGTCGACGATCCGCGCGTGCCCGTCGTCTCGGCCACTGGATCGACCGCCATGGGCCGCATCGTCGGCGAACGCGTCGCCAGGCGCTTCGGCCGGGCGATCCTCGAGCTCGGCGGCAACAATGCCTCCATCGTCTGTCCCTCGGCCGATCTCGATCTCGCCCTGCGCGCCATCGCCTTCGGCGCCATGGGCACGGCCGGCCAGCGCTGCACGACGTTGCGCCGCCTCATCGTGCACGAAAGCGTCTATGACAAGCTCGTGCCGCGCCTGCGCCAGGTCTATGCCAATGTCTCCGTCGGCAACCCCGTCGAGAGCGATGCCCTGGTCGGGCCGCTGATCGACGAGGCCGCCTTCAAAGGCATGGCCCGGGCCCTCGAAGCCGCCCGCGGCATCGGCGCCACCATCCATGGCGGCGAGCGCCATGCGGCCAGCCAGTACCCGGCCGCCTATTACGTGCGCCCGGCCTTGGTCGAAGCCCCCGCGCAAGAAGGACCGGTGGTCGAGGAGACCTTCGCACCGATCCTCTATGTGCTGAAATATTCCGAGTTCGAAGAGGCCATCGCCCTGCAGAACGGCGTGCCGCAGGGCCTGTCCTCGTCGATCTTCACCACCGACATGCGCGAGGCCGACCGGTTCCTGTCGGCGACCGGCTCGGATTGCGGCATCGCCAATATCAATATGGGCTCGTCGGGCGCCGAGATCGGCGGCGCCTTCGGTGGCGAGAAGGAAACCGGCGGCGGCCGCGAATCCGGTTCCGACGCCTGGAAGGCCTATATGCGGCGCATGACCAGCGCGGTGAACTATGGCCGCGCCATGCCGCTCGCCCAGGGCGTCAAGTTCGACATCGACTGATCTGGCGACGGGGGGCCTCAGCCCCCCTCGCCGACCCGGCTGGCATATCGGTCGACATGATAAGGCTGGCGCGCCAGCCCCACGCAGAACGTGCCGACCGCATCCTGCAGCTTCTCAGCCAGGAGCCGCATCGGCTCGTTGGCGGCGGCCAGGCGCTCGCGCGCCGCTTCGGCCTTTTGCGCCAAGACGCGGATATCGACCGTCGTGAGCTTGCGGTCCTCGACCACGAAACGACCGCCGATCATGACACTGTGGACGGCCGTGCCGTCCTCGACATGAACGATCTGGTTGACCGTCCGGTTGTGCGGCAGCCAGTTGATATGGTCGAGATCGACGAAAACCAGGTCGGCTTTGTAGCCGGCCTCGATCCGGCCGATCTTGCCCTCGAAGCCGAGCGCCCGGGCACCGCCCTCGGTCGCCGCGTGCAGCGCCTCGGGCGTCGTCACCCATTCGGTGTAGTCGGGGCCGCGCACCTTCGAGGCGAAGGAGGCAAGCCTCACCGCCTCGTACATGTTCTGGTTGTCGGCGCTGTTGGAGCCGTCGGTGCCGACGGCGACATTGACGCCCGCCTTGAGCATGGCGCGCATGTCGGCGATGCCATTGCCGAGCCGCATGTTGCTGCCCGGATTATGCGCCACCGAGGCGCCATGGCCGGCAAGCCGCTTCATGTCGTCGTCGTCGAGCCAGATGCCATGCGCCACGGTGAACTGCGGCCCGAGCAGGCCGAGCTGGTCGAGATGGGCGGTCAGGGTGCGCTTGTAGCGCTTCAGGCCGGACAGCGCCTGGATCTTCGATTCCGCCACGTGGCTGTGCAGGCCGAGGCCGAACCGGCGCGCGCAATCGCGGCATGCCCCGAGAAAAGCGTCGGAACAGTGCAGCGGAATGGTCGGCGCAAGCGCCAGCTTCAACCGGTCGCCGTCGAAACGCTCGCCCTTCATGAAGGCCTCGACGTCGCGCAGCGTCGCCTCGTAGGGCTGCATGCGCATCTTGTCGACTTCGCCCTTGAGCGCCTCGGGCAAGGCGTCGTAGAGCCCCGGGATCGCCTGGTAGAGCGACATGTCCGCCACCATCGGCGCGATGGTCGCGCGCATGCCGACATCGCCATAGGCGCGGGCCACCGCCGCCATGCCGTCGAGGCTCGGCGCCGGCACTTCGAAGAACAGGTCGTAGCAGGCGGTGCTGCCCTTCAGCACCATCTCGGCGGCATTCAGCGAGGCGCTGAGATACTTGTCCTCGAGGCTGCGATTGCCGCTGATCCAGGGCCCCGCGGCGAGCAGCAGCTCCAGCGACCAGCGATCACCCATGGCCTTGGCGAGCGCGCCGTGGCCATGGGTATGGGCATTGATCAGGCCGGGATGAATCAGGCGGCGCGCGCCGTCGATGCTGAGGGCTTCGTCGGGTGCGGCGAGGCCGCGCGGGCCGATCTCACGGATGGTGTCGCCCTCGATCAGGATGTCGAGCGGTTCGGCCTGAAGCTGGCCCGGCCGCAGCACGAGCGCGTTGCGGATCACCTGGTAACGTCGATCTTGGGTCATGGCTTATATCCCCGACGATTGCTGTTGCGCGGGCCGGTCAGGTCCGCGGTTCCTCGGCCGCGGCCCAGGGAAAGAGCACCCGTTCCACCACCACGATGGCCTGGAACAGCACGATGCCCAGAATGGCCAGGATCAGCATGGCGCCGAAGGCCACCGGCACCTTGAAGAAGGCTGTCGCCGAGGTGATGAGATAGCCGAGCCCCTTCTCGGCGGCGACGAATTCGCCGACCACCGCGCCGACCACCGAAAGCGCGATGGCGACCTTGAGGCCGGAGAAGAGGAACGGGATGGAATAAGGCAGGCGGATGCGCAACAGTTCCTGCAGCTTGGTCGCCCGGCACGAGCGCGACAGCTCGACCAGTTCCGAGGGCACCGCCATCAGGCCGGCGGTGATCGAAATGACCAGCGGGAAGAAGGCGACCAGGAAGGTCACGATGACGCGCGGCAATTCGTTGGGGCCGAGCATGACCACCAGGATCGGCGCGATCGCCACTTTCGGCACGGACTGGGTCAGCACCAGCAGCGGATAGATCGCGTCGGCGAACAGCCGCGAGGAGGAGATCAGCACCGCCAGCGGCAGGCTGACCGCGATCGACAGGAAAAAGCCGAACAGGATGGTCCTGAGCGTCGCCATGGTGTGGTCGCCGACCACCCAGCCCATCGCATAGGTGTCTTCGAAGATGCGGCTCGGCGCCGGCAGCAGATATTCCGGGACGGCGAAGAAACGCACGCTCGCCTCCCAGATGATCATCAGGATGACCAGCGCGATCAGGGGAACGACGAATTCCCGGCTGGAATTGAACAGGCGGCGCAATTCAGTGCTGGACATCGAACTGGGCCCCCTGGTCGCCGAAAATGAGATTGCGGATGCGCTCGGCGCAGCGCTGGAATTCCGGATGCCCGGCCAGGGCGAAATTGCGCGGCCGCGGCAGGTCGACGTCGATGATCTCGGCGATGCGGCCCGGCCGCGGCGACATGACCACCACCCGGTCGGCCAGGATCACCGCCTCCGGGATCGAGTGGGTGACGAACAGGATGGTCTTGGGCGTCGCCGTCCAGATCCGCAGCAGCTCGATGGTCATCACCTCGCGGGTCAGCGCGTCGAGCGCGCCGAAAGGCTCGTCCATCAGCAGGATCGAGGGATTGTGCACCAAAGCCCGGCAGATCGCCGCGCGCTGCTGCATGCCGCCCGACAGCTGCTTTGGCCGCCGGTCGGCGAAATCGGCGATGCCGGCAACCCGCAGCAGGTCGCGGGCACGCTGGCGCGCCGCCTCGTCGTCGCGCTTCATGATGCTTGACGGGAACATGACGTTCTCGAAGATCGTCGCCCAGGGCAGCAGGGTCGGCGCCTGGAACACGATGCCGGTGTCCTGGCGCGGCGCGGTGACCTTGTCGCCATTGATCCGGATGCTCCCTTCCGACGGCGGGATCAATCCCGATACCAGCCGCAGGAGCGTGGACTTGCCGCAGCCCGACGGGCCAACGAGGGTAACGATCTCGCGGTCGCGGATGGTCAGGTTGATGCCGTCGAGCGCGCGCACGCCGCCCTCGCCGGCGGGCCCGAAAACCTGGCCCGCATTGCTGATTTCGATCATGGAGTATCCTTGCCTGGGCCTCGGCGACTTGCCGGGGCATCGGCTGCTGGTTCAGGGAGTGGTCGGCAGGAGGCTCATGTCGACGGCGGTGCGCGGGTTGAGACGCGCATCGAGGCTCTGTGATGCCGCGACGACCTCATAGGTCTTGTTCAGGCGCTCGTCATTGATGCCGCCGAGACCGACCGCGGCCGAGTGATCGGTGAAGATGAAGCCGAGCGTGGCGTTGAGACTGCCGAGGCAATCGTCGAGCGCAACTTCCGGCACCAGCCTGACATGGGCCTCGCAGGTCGCCTGCGGATTGGCGCGAGCCGCCACCCAGGCCTCGCGCGTGGCTTTCAGGAAGTTGCGCAGCATGTCCGCGCGGTTCTGGATGGTGGCTTCGGTCGCGTGGAACGACAGCGAGTAGATCGAGAAGCCGGCCTCGACGAAGGGCAGGAAGGCCAGTTCCCGGCCGGCGCGCATGGCCTGCTTGTTCTGATAGTAGAAATTGGTCGAGTAGAACGGCGCTGCGTCGATGCGGCCGCTGATCAGCAGCGCCGCCATGGAGGAACCGTCCACCGTCACCCATTCGATCTTGTTCGGATCGGTATGGGCGGCCGCGGCGACCGCCGGAAAGTAGAGCCGGTGGCTGTTGCCGGGCGTGATGCCGATGCGACGTCCTTCGAGCCCGGCGAAACTGGTGATGCCCGAATCCTTGCGCACGAACAGCGAATGCGGGGAATGAGCATAGACCGAGGCGATCATCTTGACCGGCATGTTGCCGCGCTGGCGCGCGGTGAACAGCGCCGAAATGTCGGCCATGCCGATATCGGCGGCACCGCCGGCGAGCTTGCTCAAGGTATCGCCCGAGCCATTGCCCTTGACGATCCGCAATTCGATGCCGTTGCGCTGATAAATTCCCGAGGCGATGCCGGCGTAATAAGGCGCGTAGTCACCTGTCGGGATCCAGTCGAGCATCAGCGTCACGCGCTCGGCCGCCTTGGCAGGCGCGAGTGCCGCCAGCGCCAGTCCGGCGACGGCCAGGATGGATGTCTTGATGCCAAGCATGCTTCTCTCCCTTTGCGTTTTCTGTCCGGACGCTGGGGCAAGGAGACATGTAAAATCAAATACCAAGATCGGTCGTTTCTATAACGGCCCGTTATGAGGTGCATGACCCTGAGCCGCAAAGCCGGCGCGTGGCGGTCGGCCAAACGGCGGCCATGCCCGGGCTCATCCCCTGCCCGGCGGCTCGGCCAGCACCTCCTCGAGATGGCTGACAAAGGTCCGTGCGATGCGCGACAGCGGCTCGACCCGGGCGGTCAGGAGATGCACCCGGGTGGTCGTCTTCGGCACCAGCGGCCGCGACTGGATGTTCGGCCAGGCGCCATCCATCAGCACGAAGTCGTCGACAATGGCGATGCCGGCACCGGCCTGCACCAGGCTGCAGGCATTGGGCGTGAAGCGCACCTGCGTGTTGATGCGGATCGGCTTGTTGGTCGTGGTCAGCACCCGATTGACGATCATGCCATAGGGCGTCTGCGGCCCGTAGCTGATGATCGGATAGGGCGCGAGATCCGCCGGCTTGATCACGCGTTTTTCGCCGAGCGGATGGTCGGTCGGAAAGATCACCTGCAGCCTGCCCTCGCCGATCGAAACCGAGGTCACCGTCGGCTCGTCGACGGCAATGGAGGTCACCGCAAGGTCGACGCGGTTGCTCGCCACCTTGGCGATCAGTTCGGACAGCGTCAGGATTTCCAATTCGATGCGAACGTCGGGAAAGCGGGCGCGGAAACGGGCGATGGCCTTCGGCACCAGGACGTGCCCGACGCTCGGGCTCGCCACCATGCGCACCGAACCGGTGCCGCCGCGACGCAATTCGTCGGCAAGTTCGTTGACCCGCGCCACGCCCTGATGGACCTGGTCGACCTCCGCGAACAGCCGGCGCGCTTCCGGCGTCGGCTGGACCCGGCCCTTGACCCGCTCGAACAGTGTCAGGCCGAGGCGGTCCTCGGTATAGGCGAGCAGCCGGCTGATCGCCGGCTGCGACACCGACAGAAGCCGCGCCGCGCCGCTGACCGAGCCGGTCACCATGACCGCGCGGAACATCTCGATCTGCCGCAGATTCATCGTCATCGGCATAACCTCGGATTATGGGCCGATCGAAAAATAGCACGACCGGGTCTTGATGACAGCCTTCGGTGCTTCCGGTCGGAGCCGAACCATCAACCCGCGCTGCGATGGGCTGGAGCGTCAGTTTGCCCCGGAACCTCCTACGTCACCCCCGGCCGAGCGCAGCGAGGGGGAGAGGTCCAGGGGTTGCAGAACACCTTGTTCGACACAGCGAAATCACCCGAACGTATACACCCAGGGCGCCGCCAAGCGGCCCCCTTTCCTCGCTTCGCTCGCCCCGGCAAAGCAATTGCTTTGCCTTGGGGGTGACGTAAAGTGCCCGGAAACGCGGATTTCTGTGAATCCGATCGCCTCACCGAACTCCCGCCGATCAGCGCGCGCCCGGCTGCGGCTTCGCCTGCATGGTCGACACCAGGCGCACGAACGGCCAGAACAGCAGGAAATAGATGATCGCGGCGGCCACCAGCGGGGTCGGATTGTAGTTGAGCCCCTGGGCGATCTGGGCCGAGCGCAGCAGCTCCTGCAGCGCCACGACGGATGCGATCGAGGTCTGTTTGACCAGTTCGATTGTGTTGCTGACGAGATCCGGCATGACGTTCCGCGAACCTTGCGGGACGACCACCGACATCATGGTCTGGAACCAGCTGAGGCCCGTCGATCGGCCGGCCTCACGCTGGCCCGGCGGCACGGATTCCAGCCCGGCCCGGAAGATCTCGGAAAAATAGCTGGAGCCGTTGAGGGTCAGCGCCAGCACCGCGGCCGAGAATTCGCCGAGCGGCAACCCGATGAAGGGCAGGCCGTAAAAAATGAAGATGAGCAGCATCACCGGCGGCGTCGCCCGCATCACGTCGACATAGGCTGCGAGCACCACCCGCAAGACCCGGCTGGGCAGGTCCTGAAGCACGGCGAGGCCGAGGCCGATGCCGACCGACAGCGGCACGATGAACAGCGACAGCTTGACGGTCATCCACAACCCCTCGAGCAGGAGCGGCCAGATGCTGATCAGAATGTCCAGGTTGAAGAAGGTCTCGGTAAAGGTCATCGTTCAACGACCCGCGTGCCGGTAACGGAATTCGATCCAGCGCGTGAACAGAACCAGCGGCAGGAACAGCACCAGGAACAGGATGGTCGCGACGGTCAGAGCCGTGGGATTGGCGACATTCGACTGAATGCTCTGGGTGACGTTCAGGAGCTCCGGGACTGCGATGACCGAGCCCAGCGCCGTGCCCTTGGTGATGCCGATGGCGCGGTTGGTGAGCGGAGGAATGCTCATCCGCACGGCCTGCGGCAGAATGATGTGCCCGAGCGTCTGGTTGAACCCGAGCCCGGACGAGCGTCCGGCCTCCCACTGGCCGGCGGGAACCGCCGTGATGGAAGCCCAGAAGACCTCCTCGGCGAAGGCCGAAAGGACGAAGGAGAGCGCGAGCACGGTTGCCCAGAAGGCCGAGACGACGAGATCGAGATAGGGCAGCGCGAAGAAGACGAGAACGATGATGACGAGCTGCGGGATCGACCGGAAGAAATCGATATAAAAGATGATCAGCCAGTTGAGCGGCCGGATGCCGTAAAGGCGCAGCACCGCCAGGAACAGGCCGAGGGGAATGCCGATCAGAATGGTCAGCGCCGCCATCTCGACGGTAATGAGGAAACTCGCACCGATCGCCGGCCAATGGCCGCTCATCAGGGAAAAATTGAAGAAATAATAGGCGATCTGATCCATCGCGCCGCGGCCTTCCGTTCAGTGCTTCGACATGCGGCCGAGGAAATCGCGAATGCGGGGATGCCGTGGATTGACCAGGACATCCCCCGGCGGGCCCTGGTCGAGGATCCGCCCCTTGTCGAGAAACAACACCCGGTCGGCGACGTCGCGCGCGAACTGCATCTCGTGGGTGACGACGACCATGGTCATGCCGGCGGCCTTGGTGCCGGCCATGACATTGAGGACCTCGCTGACGAGTTCGGGGTCGAGCGCCGAGGTCGGCTCGTCGAACAGCATGACCTCGGGTTCCAGCGCAAGGGCGCGGGCGATGCCGACACGCTGCTGCTGGCCGCCGGACAGCTGCGCGGGATAGAAGGTCGCCCGTTCCGCCAGCCCGACCGCGGCGAGGTGGTGCAGGGCCTTCTCGCGGGCAGCGGCGCGGCTCATCTTCAGGACCTTGCGCAGGGCCAGCGCAACGTTCTCCACCGCCGACTTGTGGGGGTAGAGATGGATCCCCTGGAAGACCATGCCGATCCTGCGCCTGACGGCATTCAGGTCGACTTTCTTGCCCGTCACTTCCTGGGAGCCGACGAAGATCCGGCCGGCCGACGGCTCCTCCAGCCGGTTGATGCAGCGCAGGCAGGTGCTCTTGCCCGAGCCCGACGAACCGACGAGCACGACGGCTTCGCCCCGGCCGATGCTGAGATCGATCCCGCTGAGCACATCAACCGCTCCAAAGCTCTTGTGGAGGCCTTCGATCCTGACGGCGTCGGTCATGGCTGAGCGGTTCCCTGAAGCATCAAAGGACGGCCCTGCCCGCACTGTCTGATGCGGGCAGGCCTGGCATCAACGGCAAGCCGGCTGATGCTCGGTGGCATCATGGCCCTCGAAGCCGGGGGCGCCGAAACCGGGGAAAACAGTGGCGGTGCTCGAATCCGCGGCCGGCGCGACGCCGAACCACTTGGCATGAAGCCGCGACAGCGTGCCGTCCTGCTTCATGCATTCGATCGCCATTTCGACCTCGTTGCGGAACGCCACGTCGTCCTTGCGCGCCGCAAGCGCGAAGTTCCGCCCGAGTTCCAGCGTGAAGGGCACTTCGGCCATCGGCGTCTGCGTCGCGATGTAACGGGACACCGGCGCGTCGGCAACATTGGCGAAGGCGCGGCCGATCATCACCGCCTGCACGGCGTCGGCGTTCTTGTTGTAGCGCTGCAGGGTGAAGCCGTAGCGCTGTTCGTTCTCGGTCGCCCATTTGTCGGCAACCGAGCCGCTATTGACCGACAGCGACTTGCCCCTCAACTCTTCGAGCGAACCGATCGTCACGCCCTTCTTCGTCAGGAAGCCGAGGCCGGTCGGCATATAGGGCTCGGTGAACAGCATCTGGGCGGCGCGCTCGGTCGTGACATTGGTCGGCGCCACGATCAGTTCGAAACGCTTGGAGAACAGCCCCGCGAAGATCGCCGAGAAATTGGCATCGACCATCTCGACGCCCGGACGGCCCATGCGCCGGGCGATCTCCTGGGCGAATTCATAGGAGAAGCCGGTTGTCTCGCCATTGGGCTTCTTGAAGGCGAAGGGGGCAAAACCGACATCGGCCGCGACCCGGAGCGGCGCGTTCTGGGGATGATCGGCATTCTGCGCCAGGGCCGCGAATGTCAGCGAGACGGCCAGCCCGACTCCCACTGCCGCCTTCAGAATGCGTGACATGATAATTCTCCCGATCATTGGTTCAGCGGCGGCTTTGGTCGCGCGATGGGCCCAGCACGGAGCGTCTCCTATCAGCAGCGGAAGCGACGAACGATGAATTTAATGTCGCTCATCCATAATTGATTGTTATGGGATGGTGGGACAGTGGAGCCGAAACACGCGACGCGTCTTGCATTGCGGTCGGCCGTCCTTCGAGGCTCGCTACGCTCGCACCTCAGGATGAGGTAGGTGGTGTATGGCATTGATGTTGCGCCTGAAACCGAACTGGACGAGCGCATCGTGCCCCCCTGATGCGGGCCTCTACGCCCCTCATCCTGAGGTGCTCGCGCCCTTGCGCGAGCCTCGAAGGACGACTGACGGCCATGCAGGAGTCGAAGCCGAACGAACCTGACCCAGTCGGAGATCGACCGTGGCCTCATCGGCGTCGCATAACCTCGGATTATAGATGGCCGGAAAAATAGCATGTCATGATCTTGATACCGAGCCGCTATGGTCCCGGCCGGAACCGAACCGTCGACCGGTCCGGACGGCAGCGAGCAGACGACCATGAGTGATTTCGACCTCGTTCTCCGGGGCAATATCGTGCTTTCGGATCGCGTCATCGAAAACGGCCATGTGGCTGTGCGTGACGGCAAGGTGGCGCTCGTCGGCGCCGGCGCGCCGCCCGAGGCGCGCCAGACCGAGGATTTTCGCGGCCAGTGGATCATCCCGGGCGCCATCGACGGCCAGGTTCATTCCGGCAGCCAGGCCGGCCAGGAAGGCATCGGCATGGCCTCTCGGGCGGCTGCCGCCGGTGGCATCACCGTCATGGTCGACATGCCCTATGACGAACCCGAACCGGTGACCAGCCGCGGCCTGTTCGAGGCCAAGCGGGCGCTGGTCGAGAGCGAGGCCCAGGTCGACGTCGCGCTCTACGCCACCATTGCCATCGAGAACGGCCTCGGCGCCATCCCGGGCCTGATCTCGGCGGGCGCCTGCGCGTTCAAGTTCTCGATGTTCGAAGCCAATCCGACGCGCTTTCCGCGCATCGCCGACGATACCCTGTTCGAGGCGTTCCGCCTGATCGCGCCGAGCGGCCTGTTGTGCGGCGTGCACAACCAGGACCAGGCAATGACCCAGGCCAATATCGCCCGCGCCATCGCGGCGGGCGATACCGGCTGGGACGCCTTCGGACGTGCCCACACACCGCTGATCGAGAACCTGGCGACGGCCCGCATCTATGAGCTCGGCGCGGAAACCGGGGCGCGGGCGCATGCGGTGCATGTCTCGACCTCGCGCGGTTTCGAGATCTGCAACATGTACCGGCAGGCCGGCCACCAGGTGACGATCGAAACCTGCGTGCAATATCTGATGCTCAACGAGGAAGAGCATGTCCGCCGCTTCGGCGCGCGGGCCAAACATTATCCGCCGATCCGGCCGAAGGCCGAGATGGACCTGTTGTGGACCCATATCGCGCGCGGCGAATGCGATTTCGTCTCCTCGGACCACGTCTCCTGGGGCCTGGAAAAGAAGGGCAATCCCAACGTCTTCGCCAATGTTTCGGGCGGGCCGGGGCTGGAGACCCTGGTGCCGGCCTTGTGGACGGGCTGCGCCGAGCGCGGCATCGCGCCGACCACGGCGGTAAAGCTCCTGTGCGAAGGGCCGGCGCGGACCTTCCAGCTCGCCGACAAGGGGCGGCTGGCCCCCGGCGCCGACGCCGATATCGTCGTGCTCGAGCCGGGAGCCTTCCCGTTCGATCCGTCGAAGAGCCTGTCGGCGGTGCAGTGGAGCTCGTTCGAAGGCCGGGTCTTCTCGGTGCGGGTCGCCGCCACCTATCTGCGCGGCGCGCTCGCCTGGGACGGTTCCCAGATCCGCAACCAGGCCGGCGCCGGCCGTTTCGTGCCGCCCGCCTCCGCCGGATCGAGCCGCCATGCCCATTGACGGCAACAGGCTGTGGCGGCGGATCGAGACGCTCGCCGGCATCACCGACCCGGACAAGCCCTGGACGCGGCGCTCGTTCAGCCCGCGCTTCCTGGAGGGACGCGCCTGGCTCGAGGCCGAATTCAAGGCGATCGGCCTCGCAACCTCGATCGATGCCGGCGGCAATCTGGTCGGTGAATGGACCGGCACGGATCCGGCGCTCGCCCCGATCATCGTCGGCTCGCATTCCGACACGGTCCCGGCGGGCGGACGCTTCGACGGCATCCTCGGCGTGGTCGCCGCACTCGAAGTCGCCCAGAGCCTCGCCGAACGTGGCGAGCGGCTGCGCCATACGCTCAAGGTCTATGATTTCCTCGCGGAGGAGCCGAGCGAGTTCGGCCTCTCCTGCATCGGCAGCCGTGCCTTTGCCGGCAAGCTGACGCCGGACATGCTGGCGCTGAAGCGCGCCGACGGGCTGAGCCTGCGCGACGCCATCACAAGCGTCGGCGGCCGGCCGGCCGAGCTCGGCCGCAGTGCGGCGACGCGCACCGCCGCCTATGTCGAACTTCACATCGAGCAAGGCCGCATTCTCGAAACGGCCGGCTGTGATATCGGCATCGTCAGCGATATTGTCGGCATCCGCCGCGAACGGATCACCGTCACCGGCCGGGCCGATCATTCCGGCACCACGCCCATGGCTTATCGGGCCGATGCCCTGGTCGGCGCGGCCGGGATCATCCAAGCGGTGCACGCCAGGGCACTGGCCCTGCAGACGCCGACGCAGCCGCTGGTCGCCACCATCGGCCATATGGTCGTGGTTCCCAACGCGGCCAATGCGGTGCCCGGAGAAGTGACCTTGTCGCTGGAGGTCCGCTCGGCCGATGAGGCCGCCATCATCCGTTTCGGCGAAGAGCTATTGGACGCCACCCGCCCGGCGATCGCAGCACTCGGCCTGACCGCGCGCAGCGAACTCATCTCCCACGTCGTGCCGACCGCCTGCGCCCGCCCGATCCAGGATGCAGTGACGGAGGCTGCCCGGCTCACCGGCTATTCGAGCCGGCCGATCGCCAGCGGTGCCGGCCATGACGGCGTCTTCGTCGCCGCCACCGGGCCGATCGGCATGATCTTCATCCCCTGCCGCGACGGCCGCAGCCATACCCCGGAAGAATGGACAGAACCGGCGCAGGCCGAAGCCGGCACGCGAGTGCTGGCGGAGACCGTTCGCCTGCTCGACCAGAGGCTCGCCGCTCCCGGAACCATCTGACCCGCCCTTTGACTAGGAATGCTTCGTATGCCTCGCATCGTCACCGTCGCCGCCGCCCAGCTCGGCCCCATTCAGAAGGCCGAGAGCCGCGCCGATGTCGTCGGCCGGATGATCGCGCTGATGAACGAGGCCCATGGCAAGGGCGCGACCTTCATCGTCTATCCGGAACTGGCGCTGACCACATTCTTCCCGCGCTGGTATGAAGAAGACCGGGCCGCGATGGATCACTGGTTCGAGCGTGCCATGCCCGACAGCGCGACCCAGCCGCTGTTCGACCGGGCCAAGGCCTTAGGCATGGCAATGAGCTTCGGTTATGCCGAGCTGACGCCGGAAGGCCGGCATTTCAACACCTCGATCCTGGTCGACCGCTCGGGCAAGATCGCCGCCAAATACCGCAAGGTGCACCTGCCGGGCCATGTCGATTATGACGACACACGCTCGCACCAGCACCTGGAGAAGCGCTATTTCGAACCCGGCGACCTCGGCTTTCCGGTGTGGAGCTTCGAAGGCGGCCTGGTCGGCATGGCCATCTGCAACGACCGTCGCTGGCCGGAAACCTATCGCGTGATGGGGCTGCAGGGCGTCGAGATGGTGGTGCTCGGCTTCAACACCCCTTCGGTGAACTCGCAGCGCAGCGGCGAAGGCCTCGCCGACCGGCTGTTCCACCACCGCCTGTCGGTGCAGGCCGGCGCCTATCAGAACTCCACCTTCGTCGTGGCCGTGGCCAAGGCCGGCACCGAGGACGGCCACCACCTGACCGGGGGCACGCTGGTGGTCGATCCGAACGGCAAGATCCTCGGTGAACTCGACCACGAGCAGGACGGCGTGCTGGTGGTCGCCTGCGACCTCGACGACACCAAGTTCGGCAAGGCGACGATCTTCGACTTCGCCAGGCATCGCCGGGTCGAGCATTACGGCCTGATCACCGAACGCACGGGCGCTGGCGAGCCGCTCGGCCGCTGAGCCGACGGCCCGCCCCTCTCCGCGCCTCAAGCGCCGAGCAGCACCTTGCCCTTGCGGCCGGGCTTGGCATTGGCAGCCGCCGCCTTGGCCGCATCGGCCAAGTCGAACACCGCCTCGACCGGCAGCTTCAAAGCGCCGGTCGCGGCAAGGCGCAGCAGTTCGCCCATCATCCGCATCTTGTCGGCCGGCGACAGGGCGGCGCCGATCTTGCTCGCCCAGAAGCCCTTCACCGTCGCCTGCTTGAAGATGACGTCGCCGGAGCCGATCAGCATGGGCTCGCCGGTCATCGAGCCGAAGGAGACGAGGACACCGCCCTCGCCGAGCAGCGCCATCAGGTCGCCGCTGGCCTTGCCGCCGATGGAATCGACCGCCCGACCGATCGAGGCGCCACCGACAATGGCGCGCACCTGATCCTGCCAGTCCGCCTGCGCGGTAGACACCGTATTGGCGATGCCGAGCTCCGCCATTTCGGCGATGCCGGCGTCACGGCGGACCAGGTTGATCGTGTTGATGCCGCGGGCCTTGGCCAGCATGGCCAGGGTCTTGCCGACGGCGCCGTTGGCGGTGTTCTGGATGAGCCACTGGCCCGGCTCCATCTGCAGAAAATCCAGCAGCATGACCGCGCTCATCGGCATGGCGATCAACTGGGCGGCGGTCTGATCGTCAATGGCGTCCGGTAGCGGCACGACGACTTTGGCCGGGGCGAGGAAATATTCGGCCCAGGTGCCGTTGACCCCGGCCACCACCACCCGCTGGCCGAGCTTCACTGTGTCGACCCCCTCGCCCAGCGCGTCGACCACGCCAGCCGCTTCCGTGCCGCCAATAGCCGGCAGTTGCGGCTTGTAGCCATAGCTGCCGAGCACGGTCCAAAGGTCGTGATTATGGATCGAGGCCAGCGTCATCTTGACCCTGACCTGGCCTGCCCCTGGCTGCGGGACCGGCCGATCGGCCAGCGTGAGGACTTCGGTCGGGTCGCCGAAGGTGGCGTGAACGACGCTGCGCATGGTGGTTTCCTCCTTAGGGATCACGTGTTCGAACCGCGGTGACGAACCCCTCCGCGCGGGGCCGAATGCAAGGAATGTTTCGGCACGCCCTCAGGCGGCCGCGGCCCGTCACGGCGAAGGGCCGGAAGACATGGTGCCAACCAGGGGCCCGGCCAGGGCCGGGGTTCCACCCAGCAGGCGCCGCATGGACGCCAGAGCCTCGTCGAGCTCCTCGCGGTCGTCGCGCAGCCGGTTCAGCATCGCCGCGCCGAGACCCATATGGTGCAGCATCTGCGCCGTCTCGCGCGGCGGCAAGCCGGCCGGCAGCGAGCCGTCGGCAAGGCCCTGGTCCAGCACATCGGCGAGCCAGCCGACACGGCGATCGATGGCGGCTCGCAGGATGCCGCGCATGGCTTCGGAGACATCGGCGATTTCAGCGGCGAGCTTCACCATCAGGCAACGGTCGGCCCAGCAGCGGCCATCCACTTCGCCGAGCCAGGCGTCGAGATAGGCGAGCGCCCGGTCGCGGCCGGTGCGTCCGTCGGGCGCGAAGACCAGCGTGATGCCGCGCTCGGTCGCCTCGACATAACGCTCGAACAGCGCGCAGCCGAACTGCTCCTTGGACTGGAAGTAGTGATAAAATGACCCCTTGGGCACGTTCGCCGCGCCCAGGATCTCGTTCAATCCGGTTCCCGCGAAGCCCTTCCGCAGGATGATCGATTGCCCACAGTCGAGAATGTGGTTGCGTGCATCTTCGAAGCGTGCGGCCATGCGCCTGCTTAACGTAAAATTAGACCGGTCGTCTAGTCATGTTCGAAGGGCCTTTTCGGCCCCCCGTCAAAGGGCTCGCAGCCCGACCGGTCCGACCGGCCTCGCGTCTCGGCCAGCAGCGGCGCGCGTGCTTGCGGCGCATCATCTGAATGGCCTAGCCGCGCAGGGGCCGGAAGAATGCCCTGATGTCGCCGGCGAGCAAATCCGGCCGCTTCATCGCGGCGGAATGCCCCTCGCCCGGCCCCACGGTCCAATGGCCCGCATCGGTCACGACGCGCGCCATGGCCGGCGCGGCAGGTGCATTCGGCCTGGATACCCCGCCCCTGCGTGCACCGTCGGGGGCCGCCCCACCGGCAGGCCGTGCCGACGTGCCGCCATGGCTGCGGTAACGCGGCCAGGACGATGCCTTGATCGCGCCGGTGAACCAGTAGAGCGAGATATTCGCCAGGAGCGCATCACGTTCCAAGGCAGCCTCGCCGTCCGCTCCGGGCTGGCCCCCCTCGCCGACAAGGGCGGCCTGTTCCGCCTCGGCCATCGCCGATGGCAACTGGATGAAGGCATAGGCCTGGCCCCGGCTCCGCCATTCGCCACTCTCGGTCGGGCAGGCCCTCTGCTCCGCCGGCCGCGTGTCGGGCTGACGCGCACCCGCCAGAACCGACAGAAGATCCAGGCGCATGCCGACCAGGGGATCCGACCGGACCTGGCCCATTTGCGCGGTGATCGCGGCTCCCCAGTCGCCGCCATGAACGGCGAAACGTCGGTAACCCAGGACGTCACTCATCAAGCTCATCAACAGGCCGGCGGTTTCGCCGGCCGAGAAACACGGCTGGCCCGGCGCATAGGACAGGCCATAGCCGGGAAGCGACGGTGCGATCACCGTGAAGGCATCGGCCGGATCGCCGCCGAAGCGCGCGGGATCGGTCAACCGCGGAATCAGCCCGAGCCATTCAAAGACCGAGCCCGGCCAGCCGTGACAGAGGATCAGCGGCGTCGGATCGGGGCCCTTGCCCGGGACGTGCAGATAGTGCAGGTCGACACCCCCGAGCCGCACCTTGAATTGCGGAAAGGCGTTGAGGCGCGCCTCCGCCGCGCGCCAGTCGAACCCGTCGCGCCAATAGGCGAGGAGTTGCTCCCGAAAGGCGCTTTCCCCGCCAGTGGTGCGCTCCGGCCGGACGTCCGGCCATGGCAGGCGCCCCAGCCGCGCCTTGAGGTCCTCGATCGCCCGGTCGGAAATGCGCAGGGTGAAGGCTACAGGTGTCATGCTGATCGAGTGCCCCGCGGTCGCTGTTGAAGCCCGAGGGAAGGGACGCTAAAACCTCAACCAAAGTTGAGGTCAAGGGCGATGAGCAAGATCGATCCGGCCGATGTCGGCAAGGGACTGACGGTCGGCGAGCTCGCCCTGCGCAGCGGCGTGGCGGTGTCGACCATCCATTTCTACGAGGCCAAAGGCTTGATCCGGAGCTGGCGCAACGGCGGCAACCAACGCCGCTTCCCGCGCGAGGTGCTGCGCCGGGTGGCGGTCATCAAGGTGGCGCAGCGCACCGGCATCCCGCTCGCCGAGATCAAAGAGGCGCTGGCAGCCCTGCCCGAGGGGCGCACGCCGACCATCGAAGACTGGAGCGAGCTGTCGGCCCGCTGGAGGGCCGATCTCGACCGCCGGATCGAACGGCTCACCCGTCTGCGCGACCGGCTCGACGACTGCATCGGCTGTGGCTGCCTGTCGATCAGGACCTGCCCTTTGCGCAATCCGCTCGATGAGCTCTCAGAGGCAGGACCCGGACCGCGACTGCTCGATCCGGGCTGAACCTGCCCCGGCAAAGCTTCGTCCGGCGCCGAAACATCCCGCCGCCTCGGCATGCGAAAACGTCGTGGTCAACGCCATCAACCGGGGCAGATCATGACCGTCACCGTTTTCATCCGCTACCAGATCGACCCATTCAAGCGCGACGCTTTCGAGGCTTATGCGCGCAACTGGCTGACCATCATTCCGAAATGCGGCGGCAATCTCCTGGGCTACTGGATGCCGCATGAAGGCACCAACAATATCGCCTTCGGCCTGATCTCGTTCGAGAGCCTGGCGGCCTACGAGGCCTATCGGGCACGTATCCGGGCCGACGACGAGGGCCGTGCCAATTTCCGGATGGCCGAAGAAGAACGCTTCATCCTGAGCGAAGAGCGCAGTTTTCTGCGCATGGTGCGTTGAGGCGGCCCGCCGGCCCTACGCCGCGTACCGCTTGGCGCCGGCGACGCAGAACACCACGGCAACGGTGACCGCGACCATCGCCCAGCTGACCGGCTCGCCGAGCAGGACGGCGGCAATGGCGAGCCCGAAGAAAGGCTGCACCAGTTGCAACTGGCCGACGGCCGCGATGCCGCCCTGGGCGAGGCCGCGATACCAGAAGACGAAACCGATCAGCATCGAGAACAGCGAGACATAACCGAGGCCGACCCAGGCGCTGGGCGCAATGCCCGTCCATGTCGAAGGCCAGGCATGGAGCATCACCGGGGCCATGACCGGGATCGACAGGATCAGCGCCCAGCAGATGACCTGCCAACCGCCGAGCCGGCGCGACAGCACGGCGCCCTCGGCATAACCAAGCCCGCAGACGATGACGGCGGCCAGCATCATGAGGTCGCCGGCCGGCGCCATGGCGAAACCCTGGGTCACGGCGAAACCCGCGACCGCCAGGCTGCCGAGGCCCGAAAAGGCCCAGAACGCCAGGCTCGGCCTTTCGCCGCCGCGCAGCACGCCGAACAAGGCGGTGGCCAGCGGCAGCAGCCCGATGAACACGATGGAATGGGCCGAGGTGACATGGGTGAGCGCGAGCGCGGTCAGCAAGGGAAAGCCGACCACCACGCCCAGCGCCACCACGACGAGGGCTGCGAGATCCCGCCGCTCGGGCAGCCTCGTCCCCGTGCAGATCAGGAGCAGCGCGGCCAAGGCGGCGGCGATGATGGCGCGTGCGCCGGTGAGAAACAGCGGATCGAAGCCACCGACCGCGACCCGGGTCGCCGGCAGCGAACCGCTGAAGATCAGCACGCCGACAAAGCCGTTGAGCCACCCGCTCAATGCCCCATTCATCCTGTCGTTCGCCACCACGTCCATGCCCGACATCTCCCAGATGTGCGGCGCTTGTGCTCCGGCCAGGCTTTTCCCTCCAGAGACAGTGCAGTACAATTTTCTCAAACTGTATTGCCGATTGGAACAGTACGGATGCGACACTCGACCCCTGCCCCATCCGATGGGAGCACCCTGGTCTCGCAGGTCATGCGGACCATCGCCAAGCGCATTTCCGAGCGATCACTGGGCCCGGGCGCGAAGCTGCCGTCGATCCGCGCCAGCGCCGAGGCCCTGGGCGTGTCGAAGTCGACGGTGGTCGACGCCTATGACCGCCTCGCGGCCGAGGGCTTGATCGAACCGCGACGGGGTTCCGGTTTTTATGTGACCAGTCCTGCCGCGCCCTTCTCGCTCGCCGATGCCGGGCCACGGCCCGATCGCGCGGTCGACCCCATGTGGGTGTCGCGGCAGGCCCTGGAAGCGGGCGAAGGCGTGATGATGCCCGGCTGCGGCTGGCTTCCGGCCTCCTGGATGCCGGAGGCCGGCCTCAGGCGGGCGATGCGCGCGCTGTCGCGGCGCGACCCCGTCAACCTGAGCGACTACGGGCCGCCGCTCGGCCTTGCGGCCTTGCGCCAATTGCTCGCCAGGCGGATGGCCGAGCACGGCATCGAAGCCAATCCGGGCCAGATCATGCTGACCGATTCCGGCACGCAGGCGATCGACCTCGTCTGCCGCCTGCTGATCGAACCCGGGGATACGGTGCTGGTCGACGACCCCTGCTATTTCAACTTCCACGCCATGTTGCGCGCCCATCGCGCCAAGGTCGTCGGCGTACCCTATACACCCGCCGGACCCGACATTCAGATGTTCGAACAAGCCCTGAAAGCGCATCGGCCGCGCCTCTACATCACCAATTCCGGGCCGCAGAACCCGACCGGAGCGAGCCTTTCCGCGGTCACCGCGCATCGCCTGCTGAAGCTCGCCGAGGCCCATGACCTGACCATTGTCGAGGACGATATCTTCGCCGATTTCGAGCACGAACCCGCGCCAAGGCTCGCCGCGTTCGACGGATTGGAACGGGTCGTCCATATCGGCAGCTTTTCCAAGACCCTGTCGGCCGCCGTCCGCTGCGGTTTCATCGCCGCGCGGCCGGACTGGATCGAGGGACTGATCGATCTCAAGGTCGCGACCGCTTTCGGCTCCAATCCCGTATCGGCGGAACTGGTGCTCGCGCTGTTGAAGGACGGATCCTACCGCAAGCATGTCGAGGCCATGCGCGACAGGCTGGCGCGGGCGCGCGGCCAGGTGGCGGTCCGGCTCCAGGCGTTCGGCCTGACACCCTGGGTCGAGCCGCGCGCCGGCATGTTGCTGTGGGTGAGCCTCGCTCCAGGCATCGATGCCGCCGACGTCGCCCGCCGCGCACTGGCCGAAAAGCTCGTGCTGGCGCCCGGCAATGCCTTCAGCCCGAGCCGGAGCGCCAGCGGCTATCTCCGCTTCAATGTCGCACAATGCGCGGACCCGCGCGTGTTCACCGCACTTGCCAGGGCGCTCGACGGCTGAGCGGCAATAGCCGCTCGCGGCTCACCCCGCCGGCGCGGAGGCCGGAAAGAGCCCCGGCCAATAGGTCCCGTCGGCGGTCGGACGCCGGCCGAAAATGGCCTGGCCGACGCGCACGACGGTCGCGCCTTCGGCGATCGCCCATTCGAAATCGCCCGACATGCCCATCGAGAGCTCGTCGAGCGCGATGCCCGCCGGCGCCGTGTCGCGCAGCCGGTCGCGCAAGCCGCGCAGCAGCTGGAAGCAAGTGCGCACCTGCGCCTCGTCCTGCGTGAAGACGGCAAGCGTCATCAGGCCTCTCACCTTCAGGGTCGAGAAAGCCGGCAATTCGGCAACGAAGCGCTCGACCTCTTCCGGCGGCAGGCCATACTTGCTCTCCTCGTTCGAGGTGTTGACCTGCACGAAGACGTCCAGGGCGCGGCCCTCGGCCTGCAGGCGCTCGTCGAGCGCGGCCGCGACCTTCAGGCTGTCCAGCGCCTGGAACTCGGAGGCGAAGCGCGCGACATATTTCGCCTTGTTGGTCTGCAGGTGGCCGATGACGCTCCAGGACACCGGCAGATCCGCCAGCGCCTCGGCCTTGAGGCGCGCCTCCTGCACCTTGTTCTCGCCGAAGCTCGTAATGCCTGCCTCGACGGCGGAGCGAAGTGCCGGAATGGCCACTGTCTTGCTGACCGGCAGCAGGCGAACATCGCCGGGATGCCTGCCGGCCGCCGCGCAAGCCGCGTCGACGCGCGCCCTGACAGCCGCCAGATTGGCGCGGATTTCGTCGACAGGGGTAGCATCCATGCGGTCGGGACGCGGGGGAAACTTCATGCTTGAACCGTTCTGCCTGATGGCGGCCTGAGCCTCGACGAGCAGATTAGCGCAAGCCCGCGAGGAGCGGGTGGTACGCCGCTGCGGCCCTGGTGTGCGACAAGCGAATTGGACTTGCCACAATAGCCAAAGCAGTCCTTTTCGGCGCCCACTTTCTCAGCCACACTGGCGTCAGCCCGGAGCTGAGCAGCCGCATGCCCGTCATCGAAGATCAGAGACCACCGACCGGTTCGCGCGGGATCGGGGCCCGCCGCCACGCCCCTGTCTCACCGCGCGACGCCAACGGGCCGGTTCCGCCGTGCTGAACCAGCAGATCTCGAGGACAACGGCGCTGGTCCTGTTCGCCGTGGTGATCTTTGCCTGGGGGCTCAACTGGCCGGTGACCAAGGTCATCGTCGCCGAGGTCACGCCTTTGTGGACCGTGGCGATCCGCACCGGCCTCGCCTGTGCCGTGCTGCTCGTCCTGCTGTGGTTCTCGGGGCAGCTGGTTCTGCCGCAGCGCGGCGATATCCCGGTCATCGTGGCCATCGGCCTCTTCCACATGGTCGCCTTCTCCGCCCTGATGGCGGCAGGCCTCAAATATGTCCCGGCCGGCCGCTCGGTCGTGCTCGGCTACACCACGCCTCTCTGGGTGACACCTGGCGCCTGGCTGTTCCTTCGGGAGGACATGCCGCCCCGGCGGCTGATCGGCATTGCGCTCGGTCTGTGCGGCCTGATCTTCATGTTCAATCCCCTCGGCTTCGACTGGAGCGACCGCCGAGCGCTGATCGGCAACGGCCTGCTGCTCCTGTCGGCGCTGTCCTGGTCGGTCAGCATTCTCTATGTCCGGGCGCATAAGTGGATCTCGACGCCGTTTCAGCTCGGCCTCTGGCAAACCCTGCTGGCGACCGTCGTGCTGACCGTGCTGGCGCTGGTCTTCGAGCCCTGGCCAAACATCCGCTGGACCACGCCCATCGTGCTCGCCTTCACCTATAATGTCCTGATCGGCACGGTGCTCGGCTTCTGGGCGATGGCGGTGGTCAATCGCAGCGTTCCCGCGACCACCACTTCGCTCGGGATTCTCGGCACGCCGGTGGTCGGCATCGTCGGCTCGGCGCTGGTGCTCGGCGAGACCATCGACCTGACGCTGATCGTGGCCACCGCCATGATCCTGACCGGGGTGGCGATCGGAACCTTCAGCCGGCGATAGCGGTTCCAGGGAGAGCGAACGACTCGGCGCTATGCCGCACCCGGCGTTATGCCGCAGTCACGCGGCGTCGTTAGGCTGACCCTCGCGTGTAAGATCGCCCCATCCTGACAGGAGGAGCAGACATGACTCAGTCTCCGAGCCAATTCGCCTGGTACGAACTGATGACCACCGACCCCGAGGCCGCGAAGACCTTCTACGCCAAGGTCGTCGGCTGGGGCACCGAGCCCTTTCCGGGCATGCCCTATACGATCCTGAAGGCTGGCGAGGCCCCGGTCGGCGGTTTGATGGAGCTGCCGGAGGAAGCCCGCAAGATGGGCGCGCCGCCGCATTGGATCGGCTATGTCGGCGTCGACGACGTCGATGCCGCGACCGAAAAGGCGCGGCGCCTGGGCGGCAGTGTGTATGTCGAGCCGCAGGATATCCCCGAGGTCGGTCGCTTTTCGATCGTGACCGACCCGCAGAAGGCCGCCTTCACCCTGTTCAAGCCGGCCAACCTCCCGGACAGCCCGCCGGCGGTGCCTGGCTCCCCCGGCCATATCGGCTGGCATGAACTTTATGCCGTCGACTGGGAAAAGGCCTTCGCCTTCTATGCCGAGATGTTCGGGTGGCAGAAGGCCGAGGCGCTCGATATGGGCGCGATGGGCATCTACCAGCTGTTCTCCGCCGGCGGCGCGCCGATCGGCGGCATGTTCAACAAGCCGGCCGAGATGCCGATGCCGGCCTGGCTCTATTATTTCACCGTGGCCGACTTCGATGCCGCCACCGAGCGCTTGAAAAGCCATGGCGGCAAGGTGATCAACGGACCGATGGAGGTGCCGGGCGGCGCCTGGATCGTTCAGGCCATCGACCCGCAGGGCGCCATGTTCGCGATCACCGGCATGCGCAACTAAGCCACGCCTCGGCGCCGTGCCCGCCGCGCGAGCAGCGGGCACGGACGATGTCCGTCGCCGCCTGAACGATCACCACCCTCCCGGCAGGAACCAGGCGGAATGGGGCGTGTGGGTTTCGGCGGGCAGTGGTTTCTCGGCGCGCGGTTCCGCCGGCAATTGCAGCACTGTCGCGCGCTGGCCCGGGCGAAGCCTGGTCAGCAGCACGATCTTGCCGTCGGCGAACTCCAGGGCGTCGTGATGCATGGCCGGCATGTCCTCGTTGATATGCCGGAAGCGCGCCGTCCGCGAGCCGGCCTTGAACGGGAACATGAAGTCCAGAATGTTGTCTCTGACGACATCAGCGGCGAAGACCAGTTCCGTTCCGGGCAGCAGGCAAACCGCCACGTCGGGCGCGTCACAGGCCACGAAGCCTTTCGTCAGCGACATGGGAAAGCGGGTCGAAACAAGTTCGTCACCCACTTTGGCAGGCCGAGAGGCGACGTGTTCAAGACTGTAGTCACACATTGAAGCTCCCTCCCTCTGGCATCGGACAGGCGTAACCATCGCCTCCCTGGCCAGAATAGCCTTGCAGATGGGCAAACTTGAGGCCGCACCGCCGCCGAGACGCAGCGGCAAACGGAAACCGGCAGCAGCGGCGGCCGCCCTTGAAAAAAGTCCCGATTTGGACTATCTCTGGATCTGGACATGGAGATCGTCATGCCGGCAAGCGCGATGCCCTCGGCAAGGTCGATAGCGGGAGGTACCCCGCGGCTCGACCCGCGACGCTTCGACCCGCCGAGCCGCCGCCGCCTGAGCGCACCGGGCCTGAGGACCTTTCTGGCGATCAGCGACCTCTGGGGCTTGAGCGAAGAACAACGGCGGCTGGCGCTGGGCCTGCCCTCGCGGTCGACCTATCACCACTGGGCCAAGGCAGCGCGGGAACATCGCGACATCACGCTCGACGTCGATGTGCTCCTGCGCATTTCGGCCGTGCTCGGCGTGCACCAGGCGCTGGGCGTGCTGTTTGCCAGCGAGCCCGAACAGATCGCCTGGCTGCGCCAGCCGCACCAGGCACTGGTCTTCGGCGGCCGGCCGCCACTCGACCTCGTCACCAGCGGCACCCAGGACGGACTTCTCACTGTCCGCCGCTTTCTCGACGCCGCCCGCGGCGGCCTCTACATGGCGCCGAACAGCGTCGACGAGGGTTTCCGGCCCTATGGCGACGCGGACATCGAGATCTCGTGACCGACCAGCATGCCGCCGCGCCGAAGCCCTGCCATCGGCTGATCCCGTCGCAATTCCCGCCGATCGGCCTGTTCGACACGGTGACGACGCCAGCCGACCTCGCCGCCGTCATGGAGCTTGCCGGCTGGACCAACGACCGGCTGGTGGCCGAGAGGCTGGGCCGCCTCCCCCAGACGGAATGGGTCCATGGTCGTGCCAACGCCAGCGTGGTGATGGCCGCCTTCCTGCATGTGGCGCCCGGCGGCATGCGCTTCAACGGCCCGGATCTCGGCGCCTGGTACGCCGCGGCCGAACTTGCGACCGCGGTTGCCGAGGTCGGCCATCATTTGCGCCGGGAGGCCTCCGCGCGCGGCCTGGCCCGGACCAGCCGGCGCTACCGCGCCTATGCCTGCAGCCTCGCCGGCTCTTATCTGGATATCCGGGGCGAGCAGGCCTTGCGCCCGGACATCTATGCCCCGGACAGCTACTCCGCTTCCCAGATCCTCGGCGAAGGCCTGCGCGCTGCCGGCGGAGCAGGCGTGATCTATGACAGCGTGCGCCACGCCGGCGGCGTCAATATCGCGGCGCTGCGCCCGCGCAACGTGACCGACGTCGCGCAGGCCGATCATTACGAGATTACGGTGGAGGTGGCAGCGCGCCGGATCACCGCGGCGAGACTGTCGGCCTGACAGGCATCCGGCCGGCGGCTCCTGCCCCGCCGACCGCGAGCCGCGGCCAGGCTGCTGCACCCGCGCCGGAAGCGGTGCATGATCGACGAGCGGGAGAACATCGTGGCAGCCCATCCGACCAAGGTCATCGTCTTCGGCGCTACCGGCAATGTCGGCCGGCGTCTCGTTGCCCGCGGCCTTGCCCATGGCCACGACGTCACCGCCTTCGTCAGGAGCGGCCAGAAACTCGTCCAGCAGTGGAACGCCGGACTGCCGGAGCGACTGCGTGTCGTCGAAGGCGACGTTCTGGACGAAAGCGCCGTCGGCCAGGCGATCGAGGGCCAAGACGCGGTGGTCAATGCCGCCGGTCATGCCACCGATCCCGAAATGCTCGAACGCATCTGCGCCATCATTGTCCGGCAGGCCGAGCGCGTCATGGCGCCGCCGCCACGGGCCTGGCTGTTCGGCGGCGCCGCTGTGCTCGATATCCCGCATACGCCCTATCTCGGCGTCGACCTGCCGGGCGTCCCCGCCATCTACCAGGTGCACAAGCGCAACTGGGACATGCTGAAACGGTCGGCGACCGATTGGTCGCTGATGTGCCCGGGTCCCATGGTGCCGGCGCCGGACGGACGACCGCGCGCCGACCTCAGGATGTCCACCGATGTCCTGCCCTACCCGCTCGGCAACTGGGCGCGCCTTGCGCCGCGCATCGCGCTGGCGCTGTCGATGAAGGCCCATCTGGCCGAGATCACCGTTGCCTATGAAGATGTCGCCGAGATCGTCATGACCCATCTGGCGACCGGAGGCGATCTCGCCCGCAAGCGCGTCGGAGTCGCGCTGCCTGCGGGGCAGCGTCAGGAGAAACGGGGCTGGCGGCCGGGCCAGCAAGGCCCGGAACAATAGGGCGGCACGCCGAGGCCGGCGACGGCGCGCGATCGATGCGCCCGGCAACGCCGGCGCCGGCAGTATCCAGCGGCGGGCCATCTACCCGGCGGCGCGGCCAAGGCCGGTACGGATCGTGCGCCCGGTCTGCAACCCATCTCGACCGAACCGGCCGGTGCCTTGCGGTGGCCTGTGAAACCAGGGTCGATCGATCAACATTCCGTTAGAATCGGCAGCTTTCCTGCAACGCCGATCTTGTTGAGCGCCGCTGGACGCCATATCCGCATCTCGCCAGCGAAGATTGACGATCCAGGTTCGCACCAGACGCAGGAACGGCTCCGATATCCGACATGCAGATCAAGAACTCATCCGATCGCTATGGCGCGATTGCCCAGTCGCTGCACTGGCTCACCGTCATCCTGCTGTTGCTGGCTTGGGCGCTCGGCACTTTCGGCGATGCCCTTCCCAGGGGGCCCGCGCGTGCCACCGGACAGTTCGTCCATATGCTCGCCGGATTGGCGATCCTTGCCGTCCTGGCGGCGCGCCTGCCATGGCGGATGGTCGATCCACCGCCGCCACCGGTGCCGACCAGGCTCGGCCTGTGGGCAGAACGCTTGGCGCGGCTCGCCCATTACGCGCTCTATCTGCTGCTGATTGCCGTACCGATCATCGGCATCGTCCTGCAATTCGCCCGCGGACGGCCGGTCCCCCTGTTCGGACTGATGGACATTCCGTCGCCCTGGGTCGCCGACCGGGCCTTCGCGCGCAATGTCCGGCAGGTGCATGAAGTCGTCGCCCATGCCCTGCTGATCCTCGCCGGCCTTCATGCCACCGCCGCGCTTTGCCACCACTGGATCTTCCGGGACCGGACGCTCGTTCGCATGCTGCCGGGTTTCCGCCCGGCGCAGCAGCGAAGCCAGGGCTGAGGTCGGCTGACGGAAGCCCCCGAGACAATCGGCGCACCTCGATCTCGATCCGGGCCCCGGCCGGACCTGCGCGGCCGCTCCGGGTGGATCCGCATCTAATTCCACATGCAATTCACGTTAATATCACGCTGCGCTGCGGCGCGGATGTCATGGATTGCGACATTCAGCGCAGAGCTTTCACCGAACCGTCGAGACCTCGTGGCCCGGGCCGCCTGAACGCGCTTCCAGCGGCGACCCCAACGGCCCCACCGCCGGCGTCACGGCGCGCCAGGCTGGTCACGACGATCGCGATCAGGGCCAAAGGCGGCCCGCGCGAGGATGGCATGAGATCACCGAGGGAGGCAGAAATGGCGAAATCCTACTTCTTCCACTTCGCCCCGATCAGGGGGCGCATGGCGGCCCCCATTCCACACCAATCGTCCCATGCCCCGCTCCCGGAGCGCGACGTGCCGTCCAATGCGCCTCCGCCGGACGGCCGCCGCGAAGATCCCGGCCGCTGTGACGCGCCGCGGAACGGCCCTCGCCGCGACTGGCGCGACGAGGACGACCGCTGGTGACCGGCGGAGATCGCCAACGCCAGGCTTTCGAGCGGCATGGCCTGGTGCCGGCTGCTCGCCTGCGCCCTGGCTAATCGACCCTTGCCCCCGAGGCCTTCACCACCTCGGCCCAGCGCGGGATTTCGGCGTCGACCCGGGCGCGCAGCACCTCCGGCCCCTTCATGGTCGAGACCGCGCCCATCTGCTCGAAGCGCGCCCGGAAGGCGGCGTCCTGGCCGATCTTGATCAGTTCGGCAGTCAGGCGCCTCGCGACCGGCTCGGGCAAGCCCTTCGGCGCGATCATGCCGGACCATGAGGTGACGTCGAAATCGGCGATGCCGCTCTCCATCATGGTCGGCACCTCGGGCAGGCCCGGCCAGCGGCGGGCGGTGGAGACCGCGAGCGGCCGGATCTGGCCGCCCTGGATCTGGCCGATAATGGTCGGCAGGTTGTCGAACATCATGTCGATGCGCCCGGCAATCAGATCCTGCACGGCGACCGCACCTGTCCTGTAGGGCACGTGCAGCAGTTCGAGGCCGGTGCGGCGGGCGAAAAATTCGGTGCCGAGATGGCCGGTCGTGCCGACGCCCGGCGTGCCGTAGCTGACCTTGCCGGCGCCACGCTGCCTGGCCCAGGCGAGAAACTCCTGGATGTTGCGCGTCGGGTTCTGGGCATTGACCACGAAGACGTTGGGGATCTCGTAGATATCGGCCAGATAGGTGAAATCGGTCAGGGGATTGAACGGCAGCCGGGCGTAGAGCGTCACATGCGCCGACAGCGGCCCGATGGTGGAAACCCCGAACGTATAGCCGTCGGCATCGGCCCGGGCGATGGCGTCGACCCCGACATTGCCGGCGGCGCCCGGGCGGTTTTCAATCACGACGGGCTGGCCGAGGCCGGCGGCCAGGCGCTCGCCGATGACGCGGGCCAGCACATCGGTCGAACCGCCCGGCGGAAACGGCACGATCATGCGCAGCGGCCGGTTCGGATAGCCGTCCTGGGCGGCGGCGGGGCGAAGGGCGGGCATGGCGAGCGCGCCGCCAAGGGCGGCGAGCAGAGAACGACGGCTGGGCATGCGGGTTTCCTCGGTGAATGGCTGGTTGCGCGACCGCTTGTCGGCGCGGCCTTGTCCGCAGAATGAACGAGGCCTGCCGACGCAAGCAAGCGGCATGGCGTCGCTGGGGCCTCGTCCCGAACGCCCGATGGCAATCGACGCCCCCCGTCCGGGACATCAGGCGGAAACAGCCCGCGGCGAGAACCGGCAGGAGGGCGCGGACGCCCCTCTACGCTGCCCGATCTCGCCCATGCGGAGCCATGACATGCCCCGGCGCCTCGACGTCCTCCTCGCCTTGTCGTGGACAGTGAGCCTCACCCTCGGCGCCGCGGCGGCACCGGCTGCCTTGTCGCAAGGCGCCAGGGCGGCCTGCCTGCAACTGATGGACGATCCGCCGGATATCGGCCTCGGCCGGCAGGCTTTCGAGAGCGGCGTCAAGAACTGGGTCGAGGCCTGCCGGCAGGCCGTGGCGACCGAGGGCGCCGACCCGAACATCATGCTCGCACTCGCTCGTGCCCTGTCGGCCGATGGACAAAGGGCCGAAGCGGTCAGTGTATGGCGCGCGGCGGCGGCGCATGAGGGCAATGCCGAGGCCTATTACCAGCTCTACGAAACCCACAGGTCCTTCGACCGTGGCGACGTCAGCCGGGTTCAACTGGTATCGCGCGCCGAAGCCGAGACCGCGCTGCGGCGTGCCGCCGAGATCGGCCACCGGGACGCCATGCGCATGCTGGCCGTGCTGCTCGACCGGGGCGGCGTGGTCAAACGCGATCCCGCAGGAGCCAGGCTCTGGGCGGAACGATCGCTCGCCGCGCCGCCCACCGGTACGAGTTCCGCCGACAGCCTGGTGCTGCTCGGCCGATTGCTGGCCGATTCCGACCGGCCTGACGAGCACGGCCGGGGCCTGGGCATGCTGGAAGGCCTCGCCCGCTCCGGGCGCGGCGACGCCAAAGCCGTCCTGGCCGCGGCGCTACGGCCGATCGACCCGGCGCGCGCCCGGGACCTGCTCGAAGAGGCGCTCGCGACCCATCCCGGCCATGCGATCCCGATTCTCGCCGACATGCTGATCAAGGGCGAAGGCGGCGCCCAGGACATACCGCGCGCGCTGGCGCTGCTCCGCGGACGATCGGCGGCGGATGTCCCGGCGGTGAAGGCTGCCTATGGCCAATTGCTTCTCGAAGGCCGCCTGGTGCCGCGCGACATCGCGCAAGCCGCAAGGCTGATCGCCATCCAGGCTCAGTGGAACCAGGATGCCCGCCTGCAAGTCATGGGATTGCTGGTCGCCCACCCGGAGGTCCACCTCAATAGCCCCGGCGGCTTCCTCTACGATGCCAGCGAAGCTGCCGAGCTCGGCGAGCCCGGGGCGCTCGCCGCCTTGATCGCCCTCAAGCTATCGGCCAACAGCCAGTTCGCCGACAAGACCGGCGGTTGCGCACTTGCCGATCGCGCGGCTCGGACCGCCGCAGCCGCCCGCCCCGCCGAATGCCGGGCGAACTGATCCGGCCATCGCGCCCCACCCGGCTGCCGGGCAACTGCACCCGTGGCGTGCCCGAGCCAGCCTCGGCCCGCCCCCGTCATGCTCGTCGCTCGCGCGAGCCGGACGCCCCGGGGCACCTGACCTCCAAAAAATAAATCGCGCAGTCTGTCGAATCCGTGAAACCACCTTCGTCGTCCCATCAGAGCCCTGGTCCAGGCCCGGCCAGGGTGGCTCGCAGACCGAAGCTTTCCCGCAAACAAGGAACAGACCAATGCGTTTCATGGTGATCGTCAAAGCCACCAAGGATTCCGAGGCCGGCATCATGCCGAGCGAACAGCTCCTGACCGAAATGGGCAATTTCAACGAGGAACTGGTCAAGGCCGGCGTGCTGCTGGCGGGTGAAGGCCTCCACCCCAGCTCCAAGGGCGCGCGCATCCGCTTCTCCGGCAAGACCCGCACGGTCATCGACGGTCCTTTCGCCGAGACCAAGGAGCTGATCGCCGGCTTCTGGCTGCTGCAGGTCAAATCGAAGGAGGAGGTCATCGAATGGATGAAGCGCTGCCCGAGCCCGTTCGACGGCGAATCCGAGCTTGAGATCCGCCAGGTCTTCGAGGCCGAGGATTTCGGCGCCGAATTCACCCCGGAGCTGCGTGAGCAAGAAGACCGCTTGCGGGCCGAGGCCGCCCGGCAGACCAAGAAGGCCTGATCGGCCGGCGACCAGCCAATACCGAGGGAGACGACCATGCGTTTCATGATGATGTTCAGGCCTGCCGACAGCAAAGCCGCGGAGGCCGGCTTGCCGCCCAACCCCGACGAGATGGTTGCCATGGGCAAGCTGATCGGCGACATGGCCGAAGCCGGCGTGCTGATCGCGACCGAGGGGCTGATGCCGACCTCGGCCGGCATGAAGATGAGATCGTCGGGCGGCCAGATCACCGTCACGGACGGCCCCTTCACCGAGGCCAAGGAAATCATCGCCGGCTTCTGCATGGTCCAGGTGAAGTCGAAGGACGAGGTGATCGAATGGGGCAAAAGGTTCTTCGAGATCGTCAGTGAGGACGGCGAGAGTGAGATTCGCCAGATGTACGATGTCGGCGAGGCCCCTTGCTCCGGCCAGCCGCTCGAGCTCGCGACCCCGGCCTGACCGGCCCGGCATAGCGCGTCAAATCGCCGCCAGGCCGGAATTGCCCGCGTCCTGGCGGACTCGCGCTTGCGGCGCCATGGCGGAGCTGATTTTATCCGCGCCGTGACGGCACCTGATACGCATAGCGCCATCGAAGCGGTCTGGCGGATCGAAGCCGCGCGGCTCATCGCGGGCCTCGCGCGGGTGGTGCGCGACGTCGGCCTGGCGGAGGAACTCGCCCAGGACGCCCTGGTCATCGCGCTCCAGCGCTGGCCGGAGACCGGCGTGCCGGACAAGCCCGGCGCCTGGCTGATGGCCACGGCCCGGAACCGCGCCATCGACCGCATCCGCCGCAACAAGCTGTTCGCCCAGAAGCAGGACGAGATTACGCTGGAGATCGAAGGCCAGCTGGAAATGGCCGTACCGGATGTCGACGCCGCCCTCGACGACGATGTCGGCGACAACCTGCTGAGCCTGATCTTCACCGCCTGCCATCCGGTGCTTTCGACCGAGGCCCGGCTCGCCTTGACCCTGCGCCTGCTCGGCGGGCTGACCACCAACGAGATCGCCCGGGCCTTCCTGGTGCCGGAACCGACGATCAGCCAGCGGATCGTCCGGGCCAAGCGGACACTGGCGGAAGCCCGCGTGCCCTTCGAGGTGCCACGCGGTATCGATCGCGCCGCGCGCCTGTCCTCGGTGCTGCAGGTCATCTATCTCATCTTCAACGAGGGCTATACGGCGACCGCCGGCGACGACTGGATGCGGCCGCAGCTCTGCGAGGAGGCGCTGCGTCTCGGCCGGGTCCTGGCCGGACTGGTGCCGCGCGAGCCCGAAGTGCATGGCCTCGTGGCGTTGATGGAGATCCAGGCCTCGCGCTTCGGCGCCAGGACCGGCCCTTCGGGCGAGCCCATCCTGCTGCTCGACCAGGACCGCGGGCGCTGGGATCATTTGCTGATCGGCCGGGGCCTCGCCGGACTTGCGCGGGTCGAAGCGCTCGGCGGAACCAATGGTCTTTACGCCTTGCAAGCCGCGATCGCCGCTTGCCATGCCCGCGCCCGGACCGCCGAGGCGACCGACTGGACCCGCATCGCTACGCTTTATGACGCGCTCGCCCAGGCCGCTGGATCGCCGGTTGTCGAGCTCAATCGCGCGGTGGCCCATGCCATGGCCTTCGGTCCGGCCGCCGGCCTGGCGCTCACCGATGCGCTGGCGGACGAACCGACGCTGAAAGCCTATCACCTGCTACCGGGCGTGCGCGGCGACTTCCTGTTCAAGCTCGGCCGTTTCGCCGAGGCCCACGCGGCTTTCGAACGGGCGGCATCGCTCACCCGCAACGCCCGCGAACGCGACGTGCTGCTCGGCCGCGCCGCCGCGAGTGCCGCTGGCATGGCCAAGGCGGGATGACACCCGAGGCGAGAGGCGCGGCCTGGGCACGCTCCCGCCGTGCCAGGCCAATCGGCGGGGCGAGCTTCGCCCTGCCCCGCAAAGCCCGCGACATCGAGGGGGGCCGGACCACGCCTGAGCACCCCGTACCCATTGATGAAACAAAAAGGCCCCGCGACCTTCACCAGGTGCGGGGCCAATCAAGGCGCCAAGCGCCTTGTCGGGCATCATGCTGCCGCATCGCCACCAAGGAAGCCGCCGGTACATCCGCGGTCAACTTCATTTGGCGATGCGAAATGCCGGGCGACGCGGAAATCCGTCAGCCGCCGGCAGTGCAATCAGGCCAGATCTCTCGAAGAAACGACCGGCACATCGCCAGTCCTGCGGCCCGAAACAAACCCGAAGTTTATTCCCTGACCGTCCATCGACTGACTGGATATGGGAACGGTCTCCCGGGAACGCAAGACGTGGCGGCAAAAATCTTCGCAGAGCCGGCTCGCCGCCCTGACGATGGCCGGCTGCATCGTCCGCGCGGCGGGCTGGCCGGCAAGGCTCACTCCGTCATCGTCTTCAGCAGCGCGGCGATCTTGACCGTCGCGAAATTGGAGAAGGTGTCGGAGACGGCATAGGGCAGGATGATCTGGTCGCGATGCCGCATGGCTCCGCAGGTATAGACGACGTTGGGCACATAGCCCTCGCGCTCGGACGGCTCGGGCCGAAGCAGCGGCTCGCGCGAGCGCGCCAGGACCTTGGACGGATCGTTCTTGTCGAGAAGGGCCGCGCCGATCGAGTATTTGCGTACCGGACCGACACCGTGGGTCAGCAGGAGCCAACCTTCGTCCAGCTCGATCGGCGAGCCGCAATTGCCGATCTGCACGAATTCCCACGGGAATTGGGGCTTGAGCAGGAGCTTGCCGCCGTCCCAGGTGTATAGGTCGTCCGAGGTGATCAGATAGAGGTTCTCGTTGTCCTGCCGCGCAATCATGGCATAGCGCCCGTCGATCCTGCGCGGGAACAGGGCCATGCCCTTGTTTCGGGCGGCCGTGCCGCGCAAAGGCGCCATCCTGAAGCTGAGAAAGTCGGAAGTTTCGATCAGCTCGGAGCGGATCGCCTTGCCGCTATAGGCGGTATAGGTGGCGTAGAAGATCTTCCTGCCGCCATCGTCGAATTCGACGAAACGGGCATCCTCGATCCCGTTCGACTGGGTCTCGGTGACCGGGAAGATCACCCGCTCGCTGATATCCTCCTCGGGCTTGAAGGCAACCTCGACATGGTCGCCATCCGGGCTCGACACGCGGTTGACCACCCGGGGCATCGCGGCAAGGCGCGCCGTCGGATCGACGCTCACGCTGCCGTCGGCAGCGATCGAACCGGAGCGGAAGGTCAGCGACGAGACATGGCCTTCGCCCACCGCGCGCAGGCTGAGGATGAAGCGGCGCCCGCCTTCCGGCGCTCCGGATTGATCGGGATGGGAGACGACGCTCGGATTGAACAGGGCCGAAGCTTCGAAGGAATATTCATTCAGGAAATAGGCCCCGAGCAACTGGCGCTGGGTCAAGGTGAAATCGGCATGGGCGGCCAGCGCCTCTTCCATCTCGTCGGCGCGCGCCTCGAATGTCGCGAGCAGGTTGCGGTGGCGGCCCTGGAAATTCTCCAGCACATCGGCCAACTGGCTGGCTGCCGCCTCGGCGCCGAGCCCGAGCACCCGGTCGACAATATGGTTCGCCCGGGTCTTGTCGGTCGGATTGAGGTCCCGCGGTTCGGTGGCCGGCTTGAACGGGCGAACGATCACCCTGGCCGTGTCGGGGCGCAGATAGAGGGCCTGCCGGTTGAGAAATGTAGCTGACGACAATGCGTGCTCGACTTTTCTGTTCGGGATTTCGGGAACTTCAAGCGCCGACCGCACGCAGCGGGGCGAGCGCCGCGCGGTCGCCGGTCATGCGCGCCAACTGGCGGATTTCGGCGAGGCTGAGCAGGTATGACACGACCGACTCGCCGCCCCGGTTCTCGTTGCGGCGATCCGGATGCAGCCCGTCGCGACAGCTGCCGGTATCGAGGTCGACCAGCGGCAGGCCCAGGTCGTTGCCGCCGAGGAACCAGGCGAAGGCGCGGGTTGCGCCTGCCCGCCATTCGGCCCCGCCATTCACCCGCCAGGCGTCGAGACAGGCGGAGATCGCGGCAGTGGCCTCGAGGGGCTGTTGATCGAAGGCCTTCGGTGGTTGCCTGATGTCGCCGAAGCTCTGCGAGCCGACCGGCCTGAAACGGCCGCTCGGCGCGGTCTGCAATGCCATCAGCCAATGCAGCGATCGAAGGCCAGCGTCGACCATCGCCGGGGAACCGATCGAGCGGCCGGTCGCGAGCAGCGCCTGCGACAGCCGGGCATTGTCATAGGCAAGCCCTTGCTCGAACCAGACCCAGTCGGCGGTTTCGACTTCGGCCATGATCGACATCAGCCGATCGGCGAGCAGCCGTCGAAGGCCGATCGCGACCGTATCCGCGGCGACCACGGCACAATAGGCGTCGAGCCCGAGCAACGTGAAAGCCCAGGCGCGCGGCGAGCCGAAGCTTTCGACGACAGGCAGGGCTTCGGCGAAGAGCGCCGCCGCCCAGCGCCGCCGCGACGGACTGGCGTCGCTGCGGGCGCATTCGCCCAGCGCCCAGAGCGTCCGGCCATGGCTGTCCTCGGAGCCGACATCCTCGAGCCAGCGCCGATCGAAGCTCATGAAATTGCGAAACCGCCGCGCGTCGGGATTCCAAGCGTGCTGGACAAAGGCGGCGAACCGGGTGGTGAGAACGTCCGGCAGGCTTTGTTCGCCCGGCTTGTTGAGGGCGCAGGCGACCAGCAAGGCACGGGCATTGTCGTCGACGCAATAGCCGTGGTGGCGATCCGGCACCGAATGGACCGCATGCTGGAACAGCCCGGTGTCGTCGCACATGGACAGGAGATGGCCGATGCGCATCTCCGGTGTCGCCTGGCCCTCGCGCAATGGCACGGCCGAATGCACGGACAGATTTGCCGGCGCTGCCGCAGCCGGGCCGGGCCGGGCGACGACGCGAAGCTTGTGGCCGCGACGGGCACTCTCGAACACGCCGAGATAGCGCTCGGCGGTGCGTTCCCAGGTCATCGACCGGCTCGCCGCATAGGCACGCTTGCGCATGGCCTCGCGCCTGACGTCGTCGGTCAGCAGCCCCGCGATCTCCTCGCCGATGGCGGCCGCGTCGCCGAACGGAACCAGGATTCCACGGCCTTCCGCCAGGAGCTCCCGGGCGTGCCAATAGGGTGTGGAGACCACCGGCTTGCCGAGGCCGAAACTGTAGGCGAGCGTGCCCGATGTCATCTGCGCCTCGTTGAGATAAGGCGTCACGTAGACGTCGCACATCGCGATGAAGTCGAGCAGCGTCGCCTGGTCGACGAACTGGTCGAGAAACACCACATGGTTCTCCACCCCGATCGCGCGGGCCCGTGCCACTAGGCCGTCGCGATAGGCCTCGCCCTGGTCCCGGACCAGATTGGGATGGGTCGCGCCGAGCACCACATAGAGGGCGTCGGGCCGGCGCTTCAGGATCGCCGGCATCGCGTCGATCATGACCTCGATACCCTTGTTGGGCGACAGCAGGCCGAAGGTCAGGATGACTGCCCTGTCCTGGTAGCCCAGCTTGGCCTTCGCCGTGTCGGGTTCGACAAAGGCGAAGTCGGGAATGCCGTGGGGAATGACCTCGATCTTCTCGGCTGCCACCCCGTACTTCGCGCGCAACAGATCGCGTGCCTTCTCGGCCATGACCACGACTTTCGACGAGGCGTCGACGATCCGATCCATGACACCGCGCTGCGCCGGCGTCGGCTCGGCCAGGACCGTATGCAGCGTCGTGACCACCGGCATTGTCAGCCGCGACAACAATGTCATGATGTGGTTTCCGCTGTCGCCGCCGAAAATTCCGAACTCGTGCTGCAGGCAGACGATGTCGAACTGGCCCGCATTCAAGGTAACGGCGGCTTGTTCGTATTCGTCGATCCGGTCGTCGCGAATCTGCAGGCTGACAACCGGCGGATAGTCATAGACTTGGCCGCGATCGGTCATCGCGACGATGGCCGTGCCGAGATCGGCACGCGCATGGGCGACGGCCTGCTGCAGGTCGCTGGTGAAAGTGGCGATCCCGCAGCGACGCGGGAGCGAATTACCGATGAAAGCCACACGGCTCAACTGGGTCACGGACGCACCTCCGATTTGGCGACCGGCGAACCGGGCGGGGCCTGATGATGCGGGCCCGGCCCCGCCTCCAGCGGCAGCGGGAAACCGACATTCTGACCGTCACGATTGCGCAGGAGCCCCGGCGCGGGCCGAGGGCCGGCATAGGCCAAGAGCGCCCTCAAGCCCGCGGCGCCAACCGCGAGAGTGGTCGCCTCCGCATCCAGGAAGATCGCCTCGCCGACGAAGGCGTTCATCGACCCGATCTTGGCATGGCCCTCGAGGACCATGAGCCAGGTCTCGGTGTCGCTATCGACGTCCCAGCTCGATTGCGGCGCGAGATCGAGCCGTTCGAAAACGAAATAGGGGCTGGCCACCAGCAGGGTTCTTGCATCCGTCAGCCGTGTCCGAACGGTTCGTGGTCCGGCCGGGCCGCCAACCGCGACCCTGGCCGCGTTGTCGACATGCAGTTCGCGCTCCCGGCCATGGTCGAACAGGCGGAAGGTGGCGTCACTGCTCTGCTGGATCTCGGCGACCACCAGTCCTGCGCCGATGGCGTGGATGGTGCCAGCCGGGACATAAAATATGTCGTCCTTGCGGGCCTCCTGCCAATGCACGAGGTCGGCTATCGAGCCGTCCGCGATGGCGAGCCGCAATTCATCAGCACTCAACGGCTGCTTGAGGCCGAGCGCGACCTTGGCCCCGGGCGCGGCCGACAGGATGTACCAGGCCTCGGTCTTGCCATTGGCAAGCCCGATCGACCGGGCGAAAGCGTCGTCGGGATGCACCTGGATCGATAGCGGTTGCGTGGTGAACAGCAGTTTCAACAGCAGGGCCGGATCCGGGGCGTTCATGTTGGCGCGCTGGAACCAGAGTTCGCCGACGGTGGCGCCGTCGTGCCGGACCTCGCTCCAGGGCAGAAGATCGGTGCTGCCCCAGGGTTTTTGCACCACCCGTATCGAGGCATGTTCGATCGTCATCGACGTCTCCTGGTTCGTACCGCGCGGATGGGGTCGACCTGATGTCGGAAGGCGCCGTTCCGAGCGGGCGGCAGCCGTCACCAGAGAGGTCATGTCGTTTGCGGAGAAATGCTTCGCGGTACTGCAGGCAGATTGGCGCTCAATGACGCCAATAGTGCGAAGCGTCGGGCAATTGCCCCGTAACGTCCACATGGGCAACGTCGCTGGCCGCTCGCAGTTCCTTTTCGGAGAACCTTAGATCGAGCAAGCGTCCGTCATCGGTGAGAAGCTGGACGTCGTCGCGGCCGAATACATCCTTCAGGGCCGCGGGATCGAGCCGGATCTCGCCGCACCCCGTCACGCCGCCCGGCTCCTTGAAGAAACCATCGAAATCATAGGAGGCACGCACCTCCCCCTTGCCGGCGCACTTCACCACGCCGCTTCCCGAGATGCCGCCGAGATATCGCACGATCGAGCTGGCCTTTCGGGTTGCGGGACGCCACGCGCACGGCTCAGCCGAGCCCTCCGGGGTCCGTGAAATAAAAGGCCCCGCGACCTTCACGAGGTGCGGGGCCAATCAAGGCGCCAGGCGCCTTGTCGGGCATCATGCTGTCGCATCGCCATCAGAGAAATTGCCGGTACATCCGCGGTCAACTTCATTTGGCGTTGCCGAATGCCGGGCGGTTCGACGGAAATCCGTCGGTCGCCGGCAGTGCAATCAGGCCAGATCCTTCAAATTGTCGGCCGACATCTTGCCGGTCTTGCGGTCGGAAACGAGCTCGAAGCCCAATTTCTGACCTTCGCGCAAATCGCCCATGCCGGCACGCTCGACGGCACTGATATGGACAAAGGCATCGCTGCCGCCGTCATCGGGCTGGATGAAGCCGAAGCCCTTTTGGGCATTGAACCACTTGACGGTCCCCGTAGCCATGGGAAACCCTTTCACATCTATAGGTTTTGCTTGCCCACGGTGCCGCAGGCCGTCGAAATCGCATTTTCGGGTGAGAAATTATCAGCTCGGCGCGAAATTGCTTCGGCGCAAGGCCAAGTTATCTGGCCGTCTATCGACCTACCCAATATGGACGATGCCGAACAGGAAAACAAGATGTCTTGATTTATTTCTTTGATTCACCGCATCCATGTCTTGGTAATATTAGTGCAAATGCCGATTTTTTAATCGTCTTTTTTGGACAATTCGATGCCATTATGACGAAGGGCGCGCCGCCGTCCGCCCGCGAATGAACGGCCGCCCGCGCCTGTCACCCATTCCGACCTGTCGGAGCATCGGTTGATCACGCTCGCCATCCATCACAGAACGCATTTCCGCTACCGCGAACCGGTCGGCCTCGGGCCGCATCGCCTGATGTTGCGGCCGCGCGAAAGCCGCGATCTCAGGCTGATCGCCAGTGAGGTGACGGTAACTCCGGCCGCGACCATGACCTGGGCTCAGGATATCCAGGGCAATGCGGTGGCGACCGCGAGTTTCCAGGCGATGACCGACCACCTGACGATCGACAGCCGGGCCGCTGTCGCGCTCGGCGCGACCGCCTGGCCGGTATTCGACATCGCCGCATCGGCGATCTTCTTTCCATTCCGCTATTCCGACGACGAGTGGACCGACCTCGGCGCGCTGGCGGTGCCGCAATATGCCGATCCGGACGCGCGCCTGCGCAACTGGGCGCAGGCCTTCGTCGCCGCCCATCCCACCGACACGCTGGCCCTGCTCAAGGATCTCAGCGCCGGTATCGCCGGCTGGATTTCCTATCAGAGCCGGGAAGACGAAGGCACCCAGTCGCCGATCCAGACGCTCGATCGCGGCTGGGGCTCCTGCCGGGACTTCGCAGTGCTGTTCGTCGAGGCGGTGCGCGTGCTCGGTTTCGGCGCCAGGATCGTCTCAGGCTATCTCTACAATCCCGATCAGGACCTCTTGGGCACGTCCGGCGCCGGCTCGACCCATGCCTGGGCGGAGGTCTTCGTGCCTGGCGCCGGCTGGATCACTTTCGACCCAACCAATCGCGGCGTTGGCGGCTTCAACCTGATCCCCGTGGCGGTCGCCCGCGACATCGGCCAGGCCATGCCGGTCGTCGGCGGCTTCTTCGGGGCGAACGGCGCGTTTCTCGATATGGCGGTCGATGTGCGCGTGACATCACGGCCGCCGGCCGCCTAGGCCCGGTCACATCCCGTCCAGGGCGTCGATTCGAGGACGCGTCGGTGCCTTGCCGTGTCCCGGGAAGCGGCGCAGTCTCCAGTCTAACAGGCCGATCATCGTGTGGAAGTGGGAGGACATCATGCAAGCCATGGCCACCGAAACCTTCACCGCGAGTATGCGCGGTCCGGTCGTCAAGCGGACCGATGCCGACTACGACGCGGTGCGCAGCCTCTATAACGGCATGATCGACAAGACCCCGCTGCTGATCGCCCGCTGCACCGATGCGGCCGACGTCGTGACGGCGGTCAATTTCGGCCGCGACAACGATCTCGCGATCGCCATTCGCGGCGGCGGCCACAGCGGTCCCGGTCTCGGCAGCGTCGACGACGGCCTCGTGATCGACCTGTCGATGATGAAGGGCGTGCGCGTCGACCCCGCCACCCGCACGGTGCGCGCCGGCGCCGGCTGCACGCAGGGCGATGTCGACCATGCCACCCATCTCTACGGACTGGCCGTGCCCGCCGGTATCGTCTCGTCCACCGGCATTGCCGGCCTGACGCTCGGCGGCGGCACCGGCTATCTCACCCGCAAATATGGCCTGACCATCGACAATCTGCTGGAAGCCGACGTCGTGCTCGCCGACGGCCGCATCGTCACCGCCAACGCCTCGGAAAACTTCGATCTCTACTGGGCGCTGCGCGGCGGCGGCGGCAATTTCGGCGTCGTCACCAGCTTCCTGTTCCGGGCTCATCCGGTGAGCATGGTCTATGCCGGCCCGGTGTTCTGGGACATCGAACAGGCCCGCATCGTCATGCGGAAATACCGGGAATTCCTGCCGGGCGCTCCGGAAGATCTCGGAACCTTCGTCGGCCTGAAGACCGTGCCGCCGGTCGATCCGTTCCCGCGGGAGCATCAGGGCAAGCAGGCCTGCGCCATCATCTCCTGCTATGACGGCCCCGCCGAGGAAGGTCAGGCGCTGATGGCCCGCCTGCTCGGCGAATTGCCGCCGCCGCTGTTCAACTGGATGGGCGAGATGCCTTTCCCGGCGCTCCAGTCGATGTTCGATCCGTTCTTCCCCAAGGGGCTGCAATGGTACTGGCGCGGCGACTTCGTCAAGGAGCTGTCCGACGAGGCAGTCGACGCCTATATCGCCCAGGCGCGGAAACTGCCGAGCGCGTTGTCGCTCATGCATCTCTACCCGATCGACGGTGCCGTTCATCGCGTCGGCAAGGGCGACACCGCCTGGAACGCGCGCGAGGCAACCTGGTCGATGGTCATCGCCGGCATCGACGCCAACCCGCAAAAGGCCGGCGAGATCACCCGCTGGACCAAGGGCTCCTGGGAGGCCGTGCATCCCTATTCGGCCGGTGGCGGTTATGTGAACTTCATGATGGACGACGGGGACGATGTCAGGCTGAGGGCGACCTATGGCGCCAATTACGATCGGCTGGTCGCGGTGAAGTCGAAATACGACCCGCGAAACCTGTTTCACGTCAACCAGAACATCAAGCCGTTGCACTGACGCGGGTTGTTCGCGCGTACCGGCTCGAGCGGCGCCGCCTGGTGAGGGAGGGCCTCGACGAGGTCCTCCCGGTCGGCACGCGTTCTGGTGTGGCAAGACCTGTCCCTGGGGCGCGCCGACCGGACCGCGCAAGGATGCGCGCGTATCGGCCCGTCAGCGATGGAGCGCGGGTTCCCCCGTCATCTCGGCGCGGTAACCGAGTGATGCACGTGCGACGGCCGTCACATCCATCGGATTGATAACGAAGGGCACCCGCGCCCATTGCAAGATCAGCTTCAATGCGGACGAGCCCCGATAGTCGAACTCGGGCGGAACCCAAAGACCGACCAGGAGCGGCATCAGGATCACCGCAGTCCTGAGTTCAGTCGCCCGGGACACCAGCCGCCATTGCCCCGCCTCGAGGACCACGACATCGTAAAGCGTCAGTTTGCCGGTGTCGTGCAGGAAGGGATGAGACGAGATCCACCCCTTCGGCAACCGCGCAACGACGAGTTTGACATGAGGTGTCCAATTCCCGTCGACGGTGGCGACGATACAGCGCCCGCGAGAGGCCGCCTCACGGGTGGCCGGCAATATGGCGCGCGCCTCGGCATAGGCGCGAGGGCAAGTTGCAAGCTCCTGATAGGCATAGACCACCCTTGCGGCCCGGATTGTACCCGAACTGACGGCATTGATGCGGACCGCATCGACCTCGCGGTCGAGCAGCAACGTCTGGCAGAGTGCGTCGCAGGGAGCGGTCCTGAGCGGATCGAGAGGCCATCCATCATCCGTCGCCGGATACTCGAACTCGATCCTGCGAGGTGGACTGTCCAAGTGGCCCACGCGATCCTGAGCGATGATCGGCCCCGCATCGCGTCGGACTATTTGCCGTGCCAGTAGACCCGGACCAATGGCCACAGCGAGGATGCTGAGGAAACCGAGGCCGATTGCGCCGCGACGGGACAGGCCGGCATGCCCCGCGATAACTGCTGGCCAAAGGCCGGTCAAATAGAGAGCGAGCGCGGGTGACAGCAAAATTGGCGGCAAGGCCAGCCCGAGGGTCGGTAATGCCAGGAACAGTACAGCCTCCGGCCAGGCGATATAGAGCAGCGCGAGCCCGACGGTGGCACCATAGAAAATCGCGAATGTCTTCAACTGCGGGACTGCCGGATGCCGCTGCGGACTTCGGTCGGAAAGCCGCCAGACGTCGAACTTACGTCATGCGCAATCCTGACGGCAACATGCAAAGTACCCGCTGTGGTTGAGACGGCCGCACGGCTCCATTCGCCGATCGCCATTCGTTATTCACCCCTCACCTGTCGCTCTGGAGCGCCACGGTCCGGATGTAATAGCGCTGCAGCACCAGGAACGGGATCAGCGCCACCATGATGGCGGTCGAGGCCGAGGCGAAGAGCGCGCCCCAGTTCGACTGTTCGAGCGTCATGTTGCGGGCGATTGCCACCTGAACCACGGTGAGATCGGGCGTGCTCGCCGCCACCAGCGGCCAGAAGAAGGCGTCCCACTGGTGGATGAACATCATCAGCGAGGCGGTCGCGGCGGTTGGCCAGGACAGCGGCATGGTCATGCGCCGGTAGATCTGCCACCAGCTCGCGCCGTCGATGCGCGCCGCCTCGTAGATCTCCTTGGGGATCTGGGCGAAGAACTGGCGGAACAGGAAGATGACGATGCCGCTCGCCACGTCGGGCGCGATCAGCGCGGCATAGGTGTCGACCCAGCCGAGCGCGCGCATCAGCACATAGAGCGGAATGACGATCGCCTCGAACGGCATCATGAAGGACAGCAGCACGGCGACGAACAGCGTGCGCTTGAACCGGAAGTCGAACACCGCGAAGGCAAAACCCGCCATCGAGTTGAACAGGATGCCGAGCGCCACTGTCGTGAAGGACACGAAGATCGAATTGAACAGGGCGCGCGGGAAGCCGCCGGTGAGGATCTGGCGGTAATTGTCCAGCGTCAGCTCGGAGGGAATGAGCGTGCCGAGGCCGAAGCGCCCGGCATTGGCGAAGATCTGCTCGGCCGGCCGGAACGACGACATGATCAGCCAGTAGATCGGCAGCAGCAGCACCACGGCAACCGTGATCAGCGCGAGATAACGCAGGCCCGTGAGCCAGGGCGAGGTCGTGCCGTCGGGCCTCATGCCTCGCCCTCCTTGTGACGGAACAGCCGCATCTCGAACAGCGCCGTCACCAGGATGATGACCAGGATGACGGTGGAAATGGCGAGCGACCGGCCGTGATTGAGGAAGGCGAAGGCCGACTGGTAGGACTCGAACATGAGCAGATGGGTCGCGCCGTTCGGGCCGCCATGGGTGATGACATAGACCGGCGCGAACAGAAGGAAATTCGCCGCGGTATCGGCCACCAGCACGAAGGCGAGCGGCCGGCGCATCATCGGCAGCGTGACATAACGCAGGCGCTGCCAGGCGGTGGCGCCGTCGAGGCCCGCGGCCTCGTCCAGCTCTTTCGGAATGGCGAGCAGGCCGGCGAGCAGGAACACCATCCAGTAGCCGACGCCCTTCCAGCTGACCACCGCGATCAGCGTCGGCAGGGCCTGGTCGGGCGAGCGGAAAAAGGCCTGGGCCGGCAGGCCGAGCCAGCGCAGGAAACCGTTGACCGGCCCGAGGGTCGGATCGAGCAGAAGGTTCCAGAGCACCGAGGTGATGGCGATCGACACCGTCATCGGCAGCAGGAAGGAAGCCCGGAAGACGTCGATGAACCGGCCCGGGCGGCGCACCAGCATGGCCAGCACCAGGGCCAGGAAGACCTGCAGCGGATTGACGATCAGGTTGAAGATCAGCGTCGTGGTCAGCGAGGCCCAGAAGGTCGGATCGTCGATCAGCTCACGGTAGTTCTTCAGGCCCTGGAAAACCGTGTCGCCACGAATGGTCTCGCCGAAAATGCTGCCGACCATGGCGATGCCGATGGGCGTGAAGCGGAACAGGATGAGGCCGGCGAGCGCCGGGCCGAGAAAGGCATAGGGCACCCACCAGCGATTGTTCATGGGCCGGGCCTGGCGAGGCGTGGGGTTTCGGATCGGCATTCGGGCTGCACGGAAGCGAAAGGCGCAGCCAAATCAACCCTCTCCCAAAGGGAGAGGTGGGCGCCGTCAGGCGCCGGGTGCGGGGCGTGAGGCTTCCGAACTGCCGCCATCTTCCACGCGCAACGCTCGTCGTGCATGCCGCCCCATCCGGAGGTGGACGTCCCCTCACCCGGCAGCTGACGCTGCCACCCTCTCCCTTTGGGAGATGTTTGATCAGGAGGCGCCATTCGCGGTTCCCGTTGGACCTCAGCCACCCGCAATCCCCGCCTCACCCCTTGTACTTCGCGATCTCGCGGTCGATGCGGGTGGCGGCCTGGGTCAGGGCCTGCTGGACATTGGCGCCGGTCTGAATGTCGCGCAGCGCCACCCGGAGCACGTCCTCGTACTCGCGAAAACCCGGCGTCGCCGGCCGCGGCACGGCGGTGGCGTCGAGTTCGTGTTGGGTGATCTTCCACATGTCGGTGTTGAAGGTCGCCGCCTCGCGCTGCCAGATCGCCTTGACCACCGGCGGATAGGGCCGGAGCTTGAACCAGAGCGCCTGGAGATCGTCGGACAGCAATTCCTTGACCACCGTCTCGACCGCCGCCTTGTGGGCGGTGCGCGGATTGACGCCGAAATGCCAGGCGCCTGTCGGTGTCACCGGCTTGCCCTTGGCGAAATAGGGGTGCGGCGCCACGCCGAAATCGATGCCGGGGAAACGCGTCTTGAACGTGTCGTAGTTGAAGGTGCCGGCCAAGAAGAAGGCGACTTTTCCAGTACCGAACAGTTCCGGCGTGGTCGCCGGATCGAACTGGCCGGGCGGCGACACCTTGAACTCGGAATAGAGCTTCTGCATGAAGCCATAGGCCTCGACGAAGGCCGGGCCGTCGAGATTGCCCGAGGCCTTGAAGCCGTCATCCGACAGGGCCTTGCCGCCGAGCGACTGGCCGAGCGGCAGGAGCTGGTAGGGCCGTTCCGACTGTTCGAAGGCGAAGCCCCAGACATTGTCGGCGGGCTTGGCGATCTTCTTCGCCGCCTCGACCAGTTGTTCCCAGGTCCAGCGCTTGGCGGGATCGGCCGAGGGCTCCTCGATACCGGCCGCCTTCAGCATGGCCTTGTTGTAGAACAGCACCTGCATGGAAGAGCCGAAGGGCGCCGAATAGATCTTGCCGTCATAGCTCGCCGCGGCGAGCCCGGACTGGGTGAAGCGGCTCTTGTCGATCATGCCGTCGAGCGCCATCAGGTGGCCACGCGAGGCATAGGAAGCGGTCAGCGGGCTGTCGCAGATATAGATGTCCGGATCCGGCGTACGGCCGTTCAGCTTCACCTCGATGGTCTGGAACACCTGGGTGAAGGGAATGCGCTCGACCTGCAGGCGGATGTCGGCATGGCGCTTCTGCACCTCGTCGAACAGCGGCGTCACCTGGTTTTCCGGCCAGCCCATCCAGACGGCGCGCAGCGTGGTGGGCTGGGCCCGGACGATGCCGGGCGCCGCGAGTACGGCGGCCGAGGCGGCGCCCATCAATGTCAGGCGGCGGCTTGGTCCTTGGTGACGCATGTGACGATCCTCCCAGGGCTTTTGAAACTCCGGCGGCGTTGCTTCGTGTCCTGATTCCGAAGGCCGCTTCAACTTCTTGTTCTCACGTATTTTCTTGTAAGGCGGTCATGCCCCGTCCAGGTCGAGATAGCGGCGGCAGAGGCAATCGAGCACATCGGGAATGGCCGACAGCGCCACCGCGCCCTCGACGTTGTGGGCCTCGGGCATGGCGATCACCAGCCGGCCGAGCCTGAGCCCCAGGGCCATTTCCGACAGCGTGCCGTAGCCGCCGCCGACCGCCACCAGGGCGAAGGAGGCGGTGGCGATGATGGCGTTGCGCGCCTCCCCGATTCCGGTGGCCAGCGGAATGGCGACGTGATCATTGGCCTCGCGCCAGTCATGATCGGGCAGGATGCCGATCGGCTGGCCGCCACCGGCGGCCACGCCTTTCGACACCGCTTCCATGGCCCCTGCCCGGCCGCCGCAAATGACCGTGAAGCCGATCTGGGCGAGCGCAAGGCCCAGGCTGTGGGCGCGCTCATATTCCGTGGCGGTGGCGTCGCGCGGCCCGATGACGCCAACGGGGATGCGGCGGGTGCCGGCGCGCGCAAAGAGATGGCTGACCGCCGCGACCGGGCTCACCGTCACCCCGTCGACCGTCGCCGCGGCTTTGGTCCAGGCCAAGGCCCAGGCGTCGAAACGCGCGCCGCGGCGATGCAGGGCGCCGTCGGCGGGATTGATGACCAGGGCGGAAGCGGCGGGCATGGCGGAACTCGAACCGGCACAGTCGGGCATGACGAGCCCGAAAGCCTAAAGCACAGTGCGACCATGTCCATAGCGGAGCGCCCGATCGGGCCGCTCATCGGCGCGGGGCCGGTTTGAGCAAATGGCGGTTGGCGCGGGATCATGCCGGGGCCAAGGTTCCGAGTCGAAATTTCGCGCCGGGAGGATGCCATGGCCGCCAGACAGAAAATCCTGATCGACTGCGATCCCGGCCACGACGATGCGGTCGCTATCCTGTTCGCCGCCCGCCACATGGACCTGGTCGGGGTCACCAGCGTGCATGGCAACAACTCGCTGGAGAACACCACGCGCAACGCGCTGGCCGTAGTCGAGATGGGCAAGCTCGACATTCCCGTCGCCAAGGGCTGCGCCGAGCCGCTGGCCCAGGAGCCGGTCGGCATCGCCGCCATGCACGGCAAGAGCGGGCTCGACGGCGCCGAGATCCCGGAACCCACGCGGCGGGTGATCGAGACCCACGCCGTCGACTTCATCATCGCCATGGCCGAGCAGCACAAGGAGGAGCTGATCCTCGCCACCATCGGGCCGGAAACCAATATCGCCATGGCGCTGCGCCGCGAGCCGCGGCTGAAGACCTGGATCCGCGAGATCACCGTGATGGGCGGCTCGACGACGCTGGGCAACATCACGCCGGTCGCCGAATTCAACATCTTCGCCGATGTCGAGGCCGCCTGGGCGGTCTATGAGAGCGGCATCCCGCTGCGCATGGTCGGCTACAACGTCACCCGCCAGACCGGTTTCGACCAGGGCGATATCGACCGCATGCGCGGCTCCGGCAAAAAGGTCGCCGGCGTGCTCGCCGACCTCATGGCCTTCTATCTGGAGAAGCAGCGGCAGGGCTATGGCCTGACGGTCGCGCCCATGCACGACGTCTGCGCCATCGTGCCTTATGTCGACGACAGCCTGATCGACTATCTCCACACCTCCGCGCGCATCGAGCTCAACGGCACCTATACCCGCGGCATGACGGTCTGCGACCTGCGCAACCTGAAGAGCGTGGCGGCGACCAATATGCGCAACGCCACCACGCCCAATGCACTGGTGGCGGTGAACGCCCGCAGCCGGGCACTGATCGACCGGGTCGTGGACACGCTGCTGACTTACGATTGAGGGCGGGGTTCACGGAACACGCACGAAGAATCGAAGGAGCGTCGTCGGGTTCTCCGGTGCCCCAATCCACGACGAGAGCTTCGGTTTCGTGCCGGAGGGAGACCGCTGATTCAGGTGCTGAATCGACCCTCTCCCAGAGGCAGAGGATGGCGCCGTCAGGCGCCGGGTGAGGGGTCGTCCATCTCCGGATGGGGTGGCATGCGGCGTGAGCCTTGGTCCCAATCCTGGGACGGACGTCCCCTCACCCGCCCGCTCCGCGGTCACCCTCTCCCTCTGGGAGAGGGTTGATTTGTCGGCACTTTTCGCTCGCTGCCCGGCGCAAGCCAAATGCCGACCTTCCTCCGCCACCTGACTCTCTCGACTTTTTTGTCGACCGCTTGTCGGCCAGCGGGGTACTCGTTCGTCTTCCCGAGAGAACGAGGAATCCCATGCTCTACGCCATCCTCTGCTACAATGATGAAGACGTCGTCGGCTCCTGGACCAAGGAAGAGGACGACGCGGTCATGGCCAAGCTCCACGTGGTCCACGACAAGCTCGCCAAACAGGGCCGGCTCGGGCCGACCGCCCGGTTGCTGCCGACGACGGCGGCGACCACTTTCCGGAAGGAACCGCCGCTCGTCATCGACGGCCCCTTCGCCGAGACCAAGGAACAGCTGTTGGGCTTCTATCTGGTCGAGTGCGCTTCGCTCGACGAGGCGCTCGACGTCGCCAAGGATCTCGCCAAGGCCAATCCCGGCACCGGTTCCTACGAGATCCGCCCCACCGCGGTCTTCATTCCCGGGAGCGGCGCGACGTGACGGATATCTCCTGGATCGATGCCGCGCTGACATCGAGCCGCCCGCAGGCGATGGGCGCGTTGCTGCGCTATTTTCGCAATCTCGACACCGCCGAGGAGGCCTTTCAGGAGGCCTGCCTCAGGGCGCTGCGCACCTGGCCGCAGAACGGTCCGCCGCGCAACCCCGCCGCCTGGCTCATCCTGGTCGGCCGCAACGTCGCGCTGGACGCGACCCGGCGCGCCAGGAAGCAGGCACCGCTGCCCGAGGAAGCCGCCATCTCGGATCTCGACGACGCCGAGGAGGCCTTGGCCGACAGGCTGGACGGTGCCCACTACCGCGACGACATTCTGCGGCTGCTGTTCATCTGCTGCCATCCCGACCTGCCGGCGACCCAACAGATCGCGGTCGCGCTGCGCGTCGTCTGCGGCCTGACCGTCAGGCAGATCGCCCGCGCCTTCCTGGTCTCGGAAGCCGCCATGGAGCAGCGGATCACCCGCGCCAAGGCCCGGATCGCAACGGCCAAGGTGCCGTTCGAGACCCCTGGCGCGGTCGAGCGCACCGAGCGCTTCGCGGCGGTCGCCGCGATGATCTACCTGATCTTCAACGAGGGCTACTCGGCCAATGACGGCGCCGGCGACGTCAGGCGCTCGCTGTGCGACGAGGCGATCCGGCTCGCCCGCCTGCTGATCCGCCTGTTCCCGACCGAACCGGAGATGATGGGCCTCGCGGCGCTCATGCTGCTCCAGCATGCGCGCAGCCCGGCCCGCTTCGACCAGGCCGGCGACATCGTGCTGCTGGACGCGCAGGACCGCGGCCTCTGGAACACCAAGATGATCGCCGAAGGCCTGGCCCTGATCGACAAGGCCATGCGTCACCGGCGCCCGGGTCCCTATCAGTTGCAGGCGGCGATCGCCGCGCTGCATGCCCGCGCCGCGCGGCCGGAAGAGACCGACTGGGCCGGCATCGACCTGCTTTATGCCGGCCTCGAGCGGCTGCAGCCCTCGCCGGTGGTCACGCTCAACCGGGCCGTCGCCACCGCCAAGCTGCACGGTCCCGCGGCGGCGCTCGCCATGATCGAGCCGCTGGAACACAGGCTTTCCGGCTATTTTCACTTCTTCGGCGTGAAGGGCGCGTTCCTGAGCGAACTCGGCCGCACCGCGGATGCACGAACCGCGTTCAACCGGGCCATCGCGCTGGCCAATTCGGCGACCGAAGCCGCTCATATCCGGATGCATCTCGACCGTCTCCTGAAGGACGGCCTGGCCGGTGCCGGGATGCCCGGGCAAGCGATTCCCGGGCGAAACATCCCTGGATAAAAAAACTTCAAAAAAAAGCCGGCTACCTGTCGGATCGGCGCCGTCCCGTTCGTCCTTGGGGCATGGTCCCGGAGCGAGGGGCCCGGTTCGCCGGGCCGGCGCGGATCCGGGCTTCCGTTTGACGAATTCCGGAGACGACATCATGCAATCGGCGAGCGACACGGCACCGACCTCGAAGACGATGGACCGCATCGGGTGGACCTTGAGCGGCCTGGTCATCCTGTTCCTGCTGTTCGACACGACAATCAAATTGATCAAGATCGAACCGGTGGTGACGGCCCTCGCCGAACTCGGCTATTCCGACAGCGTCGCCCGTCCGATCGGGCTCATCGTCCTGGCCTGCGCCATTCTCTATGCCATACCGAAGACCTCGATCCTCGGCGCGGTGCTGTTGACGGGCCTGCTCGGCGGCGCCATCGCCAGCCATGTCCGCATCGACAGCCCGCTGTTCAGCCATACCTTCTTCGGCATCTATCTCGGCATCCTCGCCTGGGGTGGACTTTTCCTGCGCGACGCGCGGCTGCGCGCGCTGCTGCCGCTGCGACGCTAATCTCGAACATCCGATCGGAGAGATCCATGTCCACCCTGTCAGTCATTCTCATCATCCTGGTCGTGCTCATCGCGGCCATCCTGATCTACGCCGCGACCCGGCCCGATACGTTCAGCGTCGAGCGCAGCACACAGATCAACGCGCCGGCGGCCAAGATCTTTCCGCTGATCAATGATTTCGACAGCTGGGCCCGATGGTCGCCCTGGGAAAAGAAGGACCCGGCGATGAAGCGCAGCCGCTCCGGCCCGCCCACCGGCCAGGGCGCCGTCTATGCCTGGGAAGGCAACAAGGAGGTCGGCCAGGGCCGCATGGAAATCATCGATACCGCGCCGCCGTCGCGGATCCGGATCAAGCTCGACTTCTTCAAGCCGTTCGAAGCCCATAACAGCGCGGAGTTCACGCTGGTGCCCAAGGGCGAGGCGACCGAGGTCCGCTGGGTCATGCAGGGGCCGAGCCCGTTCATGTTCAAGCTGATGGGCCTGTTCCTCAACATGGACAGGATGGTCGGCAAGGATTTCGAGGCCGGTCTCGCCAGCATGAAGGCCGCGGCCGAGGCCTGATCGCCCCGAGATTGCCGCGAGTGTGACCGGCCGGGGCCGAATGCACTCTCTCGGCCCGGTGATCGCGACCGCGACGCCCCGGCGCGTCGCGGTCGCTCGAACCGCAACATGGTGGGCGCCCGCCACGCGGCTTACCCGCGCCGACCATTTTCGCTCGAAAAAAGACGTGGGCGCTGTCGAAAACCCGGGCTTCCATTCGTCCTTGGGACAGAGCGCGATCGCCACCGCGATGCGCCCGGTCCGGAGGCAAGATTGCCATGACGCCCGTCGTTCAAGCCGGTCACCCGCAAGAGGCGGCCGTTACCCTCACCCGCACCTTCAACGCGCCGCGCGAGCGGGTCTTCAGGGCGTGGACCGATCCGCGCTATGTCGCGCGCTGGTGGGGACCGCATGGTTTCAAGACCGTTGTCCGCACCCTCGATGTTCGGCCCGGTGGCTCCTGGCGGATCGAGCAGCAAGGCGCTGACGGTTCGGTCCGTCGCTTCGCCGGCACCTATCTCGAGGTTGTCACGCCCGAACGCATCGTCAACACCTTCGGCATCGCCGGCCACGACATGAGCCTGGTCGAGACGCACTGCTTCGAGGATATCGACGGCAGAACCCGGCTCACCACCGTCACGCAGATCATGACCGTCGCCTGCGATGCTCCGGCCGTAGCCGGCCCGCCGCAGGACATCGTCCGGGGCAGAGCGGCCCGCCCGATGCAGCCGGCGGCGCGATGATCGGCTGGCTTCCGCCTCGTCAGCCGTCGCCGCCCGGCGCGAACCGTGCTGCCGGGCTCACGTCGCGCCCTGTGCTGCCTCTCTCCCCGGCTTCCTTCGACGGGTTCAGGACCATCCCCATGCTGAGACGAACCTTCATCGCCAATGCCGCGGCCGCCGGATTGTCGCTTGGCGCGCCACGCCTCGGCCGCGCCGAAACGAGCGGGCCGCGCCCGCTCGCCGAATGCCCGCGACCGGCCGTCAGGATCGGTTATGCCGCGATCAATGGCCTGCAGCTCTATTACGAGGTCCACGGCTCGGGAGAACCCATGGTTCTGCTGCATGGCGGGCTCGGTACCATCGGCATGCTGTTCGGCCAGCTTCTGCCGGTCCTGGCCCGGAAACGACAGGTGATTGCCGTCGAGCTGCAGGCCCACGGCCACACCGCCGATATCGACCGGCCGATGCGCTATGAGACGATGGCCGACGACATCGCGGCCCTGGTCCAGCAGCTCGGGCTGGAGGCCACCGATCTCTTCGGCTTTTCGCTTGGCGGCGGCGTCGCCCTGCAGGCAGCGATCCGCCACCCGGCACTGGTGCGCAGACTGGTGGTCGCTTCGACCCCGTTCCGGCGCGACGGCTGGTTTCCCGAAGCACTGGCGGGCATGGCCGAGCTGACGACCGACAATGCGGCGGCCATGACCGGCAGCCTGATGCACCAGTTCTATGCCGAGGTCGCGCCGCGGCCTGCGGATTGGCCCGTGCTGGTCGGCAAGCTCGGCGACCTGCTCGCCCGGGACTACGACTGGACCGACGCTGTCGCCGCGGTCCGGGCGCCGACGCTGATCCTGACGGGCGATTCCGATCTGGTCCGCACCGAGCACGCCGTCGAGATGTTCCGCCTGCTTGGCGGCGGTGCGGGCGGCGGGCTTGCGGACCTGCCGGATGCCCGGCTCGCGGTGCTGCCGGCCACGACCCATTTCAGCATGCTGACCCGGGCCGACCTGGTCGCCGGCATCACCCAGCCCTTCCTCGAAGCGGCCGGGCCGCAAGCCAACTGACGTCAGCCGCCTGCCGCGCGCTCGGTGCGCCGGGCGATGACCGCCTGTTCGAGATCGATATCTTCGAGCACCTGGCGCAGGATCTCGTCATCCAGCCGCTCGGCGTCGCGTTCGGCGATGAGCGCCTGTCGCTGGCCTGCCAGCACCGCGCCGGCGAGGATCAGAACCTTGTCGTGCCGCTTGACCATCCTGGCCATATTGCCGTCGGGCAGGTCGTCGTCATGAGCCTCGGCCACCCGCCGCGCCCGCCGCAGCAATTGCGTGGCGACCCGGATATCGACCTCCGGATTGTCCTGCTCGCGCAATTCGGCCAGCACCTCGACGGTCGCCTGATCGATGGTCCTGCGGGCATGCGCCATCTGCTCGCGCGCATAATCGGCCTCGCGCTCGTCGCCGATATCAAGCCGCCTGATCAGCCAGGGCAGCGTCAACCCCTGCAGCAGCAAGGTGGCGATGGCAACCGTGAAGGCGATCGGCAGGATCGCCTCGCGGCCGGCCAATGGCTCGCCCGCCACGGTGAGCAAGGGCGTGCCAGCCGCGGCGCCGATCGTCACGACGCCGCGCATGCCGGTCCAGGACAGGACGAGGTTCTCGCGCCAGCTCAAGGGCTCGGCCAAGGATCGCTTCGCGCCGCCGGCCTTCGTCGATCTGGCGCGACGCGCCGAGCGGCGGCGGTAGCGCGCGCGGGCCAGCACCGCCGTCAGCATGACCCAGGCGATGCGCACCAGCATGACCACCGCCAGCACGAGACCGGCGGCAATGGCGAGCCTGGTCAGGTCGAAACCGCTGGCACGCGCGTCCTCGAGCACGAAAGGCAGCTGCAATCCCATATAGGCGAAGACGAACGCCTCCAGCAGTTGGTCGACGACACGCCAGACCTCGCGCTCCTGGATACGGCCGGCGAAGGTCAGGTCGGTCGCGTTATGGCCGAGCGAAAAGCCGGCGAAGACCACGGCCATGACACCGGATGCATGCAGTTCCTCGGCCAGCGCATAGGCGGTGAAGGGCACCACGATCGCCAGCGCCGTGATCAGGGTCGGGTTGGCGAGCCGCCGCCGGATGGCATGCACGATCAGGCCGAGCGCCATGCCGACAAGCGTGCCGACGCCTGCGGCATAGAGGAAGTACAGCGTGACATTGTCGATGAAATTGTGCCGGCCGGTCGCGGCCGCGACGGCCACGCTGAACAGTGTCAGCGCGGCCGCGTCATTGATCAGGCTCTCGCCCTTGAGAATGGTCATCAGCCGGTTCGGCAGGCCGAGCTTGCGGCCGATCGAAACGGCGCTGACCGCATCGGGCGGCGCGACCACCGCGCCGAGAATGAAAGCCGCCGGCAGCGACAGGGCCGGCAGCGCCCAGCCGAGCACAAGGCCGGCCGCCACGGTGGTGACCACCACCAGCCCGACGCCGAGGTTGAGGATCGAGCCAATCCGCTTGATGAAGCTGAAGAACGAGAAATCGACCGCCGCCGAATAGAGCAGCGGCGGCAGGACAAGGCCGAGAATAACCTCCGGCTCGAGCTGGGTGCGTGGCAGCCCCGGGATGAAGGATGCCGCGAGCCCGACCGCCGCCAGCAGCAAGGGCGCCTGGATGCCGCGCTTTTCAGCGAAAATGGTCAGCGCTATGGCGGCGATGATGACGATCAGGATATGCGAGGCGGCCATGGGCTGAGGTCCCGGCGGTTCAAATATTTGCGACGGCGACCACGGCCCCCGGCCTCATGGCTTCGGCCGGGCCACGGCAATCGCCGCGATTCCGCCCAGCGAGAAGCGGATCAGGTGCTCGACCATGTCGTCCACTGCCCTCTCGTCGCGATCAAGGCCCGGAAACATTTGCGTCACCACCTGCCGGTCGCCGATCAGCAGCACGACGAACGGCGCGGCGACGCTGATGCAGGAGCGCGAGACCGACGGATGGTCGAGCGGCAGGCCGAGCATCTCGGCGACCAGCCCGGCCAAAAGTTGCTTTTTCGGCAGAAGCTCGCGCTCGCGCAGCACATGGAACATGGCGGAGGGTGCCAGGATCTCGCGGCTCAGCACGCGCAAGGCCCAGGACGATCCCCCGGGGCCCATGATCGCCTTGACCACCACGCCCAGGAGCCGGCGCAGCTTGTCTTCCGGCCGGCCCTCGCCCTTGGCGATCGCGGCCAGCACATCATAGGCGACCAGGCGCCGATGCGCCTCCACGAGCACCTCGCCATAGAGCCGGTCGATGCCGCCGTAATAATAATTCACCGCGGCCGAATTGGCTTTGGCGCGCTCGGTGATTTCCTTGCCGGTCGCCCGGTCGAAGCCCTTCTCCGCGAAGACCTCGCCCGCCACTTCCAGGATTTGCTGGCGCGTCGCGGCGCCGTCGTCACGGCGGCCGCGCGGCCGCGGTTGAACTCTGCTGTCATCCGTCATGGCCGCAGAATAGGGATGCCCGTCGGATAAATCAAATCTATAATTGAAATTTGAATTTGACAAAAATCACGCAGAGGCTCAAGCTTCCGGCATGAGCATGATCACACCAGCCCGCATCGTCATTCTGCTCGCTCTCGCTGCCGCCGCCGCAGGTGGTGCCTGGTGGTATGTCAAGCGCCCGGCCGCCACGGAAGAGCTTCGCCTGACCGGCAATGTCGACTTCCGCCAGGTGTCCCTGCCCTTCAACGGCAATGACCGGATCAAGGAGATCCTGGTCGAGGAAGGCGCTACCGTCACTCGCGGCCAGGTGCTGGCCCGGCTCGACCAGGACCGCCTGAAGGCGCAGGTCGACCAGGCCCAGGCCATGGTCGCCGCCCAGCGCGCCGTGGTCGAGCGGCTGCACAATGGCAGTCGCCCCGAAGAAGTCGCCCAGGCCAGGGCGAACCTTGCTTCGGCGAAAGCGGACGCGGTCAATGCCCGCGCGCAGCTCCTGCGCCGGCGAACGCTGGCCGATCGCGCCGCGGCCAGCCAGCAGGATCTCGACACCGCCGAGGCGACCGCCGCAGTCGCCGACGCCAAGGTGGAGGTCAACAACCGCGCCCTCGAACTGGCGGTCGCCGGCCCCCGGCGTGAAGACATCGCCCAGGCCGAGGCCCAGTTGAACGGCAATATCGCCCAGCTCGCCCTGATCCAGCGCCAGTTCGCCGATACCGAACTGGCCTCGCCGATCGACGGTATCGTGCGGTCCAGGCTGATGGAGCCGGGCGAAATGGCCTCGCCCACCCGGCCGGTGTTTTCGCTGGCCCAGATCCGGCCGAAATGGATCAGGACCTATGTCTCGGAAACCCGGCTCGGCCAGATCCGCCCGGGCATGCGTGTCAGGGTCGTCTCCGACAGCTTCCCCGACCGGTCCTTCGGCGGCTGGATCGGCTTCATCTCGCCGGTTGCCGAATTCACCCCGAAAACCGTCCAGACCGAAGACCTGCGCACCAGCCTGGTCTATGAGGTCCGGGCCTTTGTCGAAGATCCCGACGACCAGCTCCGGCTGGGCATGCCGGCCACGGTCCGGCTGGCGCCGGCCAGCGCGGCCGCCGACAGCGCCACGGCGGCACCGGCGCGCCAGCCATGACGACGCCGGCCGCCAGCGCCCTGCCCTTTCCGGTGGCCGCGCGCGGCGTCGCCAAAACATTCCGGCGCGACACCGGCGAAATCGTCAACGCCCTGGACGGCATCTCCTTCGAGGCCAAGGCCGGAAGCCTGACCGCGCTGGTCGGTCCCGACGGCGCCGGCAAGACGACGCTGCTCCGCCTCATTGCCGGGCTGATGCAAGCCGAGGCCGGCACTCTCATGGTGCTCGGCATCGAGGTCGCCGCCGATCCCCAGGCCGTGCAGGACCGCATCGGCTACATGCCGCAGAAATTCGGCCTCTACGAAGACCTGACGGTGCAGGAAAACCTCGACCTCTATGCCGACCTGCACGGCGTGCCGGCGACCGAACGCAAGGCGATCTATCCCCGGTTGATGGAGATGACGGCGCTCGGCCGATTCACCACGCGGCCGGCGGGCAAATTGTCCGGCGGCATGAAACAGAAGCTCGGCCTCGCCTGCACGCTGGTGCGCGCACCGGAGCTCCTGCTGCTCGACGAGCCGACGGTCGGTGTCGACCCGCTGTCGCGCCGCGAGCTCTGGGAAATCGTCACCAGGCTGGTGCGCGAGGACGGCCTCACGGTCGTCGTCAGCACCTCCTATCTCGACGAAGCCGAGTTCTGCGACCACGCCGTGGTCATGCACGCCGGCCAGGTACTGGCCCAAGGCAAACCCGCCGAGATCACCGCCGAAGCCGCCGGTTCGACCTTCCTGGCGACCGCCCCGGACGGCATGACGGCGCGCTCGCTGCAGGCCCGGCTGTTCGTCCAGCCGGGTATCGTCGATGCCGTGCCGGAGGCCGGCCGGGTGCGCGTCGTGCGCGCCGCCGCGGATGATCCCGCGCCCCTTGCGGTCGACGGTGTCGCGCTGACGCTCGAACCGGTTCCGGCGCGCTTCGAGGACGGCTTCATGCGGCTGTTCCGCGCGGTCGCGGAAGCCGGCGCATCCCGCCATGCCATGTCGCTGGACCGTCAGCGGCCGGCCGGCGACGGGTTGGCCGTGGAGGTCCGTGACCTCACCCGCCGTTTCGGCGATTTCATCGCCGTCAACAAGGTCAGCTTCAGCGTGGCCAAGGGCGAAATCTACGGGCTGCTCGGGCCGAACGGCGCGGGCAAGAGCACTACGTTCCGCATGTTGTGCGGCCTGCTGCCGGCATCCGGAGGCACCTTGCGCGTCGCCGGCCAGGACTTGCGCGGCGCGCGCGCCGAGGCGCGCCGCAAGCTCGGCTACGTGGCGCAGAAATTCTCGCTCTACGGCGATCTCAGCGTCGACGAAAATCTCGACTTCTTCGCCAGCGCCTATGGCCTGCGCGGCAGCCGCAAGGCCGGCCGGATCGCCTGGGCCAAGGAACAATTCGAACTGGCCGCGTTCTCCCGCCTGCCGAGCGGCCAGCTGCCGGGCGGCTTCAAGCAGCGCCTGGCCATGGCGGCCGCCCTTTTGCACGAACCGGAAATCCTGTTTCTCGACGAGGCCACCAGCGGCGCCGATCCGCTTGCCCGGCGCGAGTTCTGGGGCCGGATCACCGCCCTGTCCGAACAGGGCGTGACCATCATCATCACCACCCATTTCATGGAAGAGGCCGAATATTGCGACCGCGTCATCATCATGGACGCGGGCGTGGCGCTGGCCGAGGGCACGCCGGCCGAGATCCGGTCGGGCGCCCGGCACCAGGCATCGCGCGAACCGAGCATGGAGGACGCCTTCATCGCCATCGTCGAGGCGGCGCGCGAAGGCAACGGGGCGGCCGACAGGAGGGCGGCATGACCGGTCCCGGATGGATGGCCGCGCTCCGCCGCATCCTGGCGCTGGTCCGCAAGGAGACCTACCAGGTGTTCCGCGACCCCAGCAGCATCGCCATCGGCATCGTCATGCCGATCATCCTGCTGGTGCTGTTCGGCTACGGCCTGTCCTACGACATCAAGAACCTGCCGGTGGCGATCGTCACCGAGGAAAGCTCGGCCGAGGCCAGCGGGGCGGCCTCGGGCTTCCGCCTATCCGACTATTTCAACGCCGTGCCGGTCAAGACCATGGCCGAAGCCGAGCGGCTGATGCTGGCACGAACGGTGAGCGCCATCGTGCGGATCCCCCCGGATTTCGCCCGCAATGCCGCGCTCGGGCGCGCCGAGATCCAGATCCTGGTGCATGGCACCGACGCCAATACCGCGCGCATCGCGCTCGCCTATGCCCAAGGGGCGATCGCCAGCTGGCAGGCGCGCGAGGCCGCGCGCGGCAATTCGCCCGCCGCTGCGTCGATCGCGATCGACAGCCGCATGTGGTTCAACGAGGCCAATAACAGCAGCTATTTCCTGGTGCCCGGGCTGATCGTCCTGGTCATGACATTGATCGGCGCGCTGATGACCGCGCTGGTCATGGCGCGCGAATGGGAGCGCGGCACCTTCGAGGCACTGTTCGTGACGCCCACCCGCCCGGTCGAGATCCTGATCGGCAAGACCGTGCCCTATTTCGTGCTCGGCATGCTCGGCTTTGCCTTGTGCGTGGCCGGCAGCCAATTGCTGTTCGGCGTGCCGCTGCGCGGGTCGCTGGCCATCCTGGTGACGGTCTCGACGCTTTACCTGCTGGTGGCGCTGGGCATCGGCCTGCTGATCTCGTCGGTGACCAAGAGCCAGTTCGTGGCAAGCCAGATCACCCTGCTGGCGACCTTCCTGCCGGCCATGATGCTGTCCGGCTTCATGTTCGACATCACCAGCATGCCCTGGGCGATCCAACTGATCACCTATGTTTTCCCGGCCCGCTATTTCGTCAGCCTGCTGCAGACCCTGTTCCTCGCCGGCAATATCTGGAGCGTCATCTGGCCGAATGCCGCCGTGCTCGCCGTCATGGCCGGTGTGCTGATGACGCTGTCGGTGCGCGCCACGCGCAAAGAGCTGGGGTGAGCCGCCATGATCGACATGCTGTTCCGCATTCTCGCCCTGTTCCGCAAGGAACTGCTCGCCATGTTCAAGGACCCGCGCAGCCGCTTCGTGCTGGTCGTGCCGCCGATCATGCAATGCCTGATTTTCGGCTATGCCGCGACCTATGACCTGAACAACGTGCCCTATGCGCTGGTCGACCTCGACCGCAGCGGCGCGTCGCAGGCGCTGGCCGCCAGGCTCGACGGCTCCCGCGTGTTCACCCGGGTGGCGACGCTGCAACGGCCGAACGACGCCGCCGGGCTCATCAACGCCAGGCGCGCCCTGGTGGTCGTAACCATCGGCCAGGATTTCGAGAAGCGGCTCTCCGCCGGGCTCGCCGGGCCGCTGCAGATCATCGTCGACGGGCGCAATTCCAACACGGCCGGCATCGCCCAGGGCTATGTCGGCACCATCGTCGCGGGCTTTGCCGAGGACTGGACCGCCGCCCGCGGCCTGCCCGGCCCGCCGATCAAGGTGTCCACGCGGGCCTGGTACAATCCGGACCTCGAGACGCGCTGGAACATGATCCCATCGATGATCGGCATGATCACCATGATGATGACCATGACGCTCACCGCCATGTCGGTGGCGCGCGAAAGGGAAGCGGGAACCTTCGATCAACTGCTGGTGACCCCGTTCCGGCCCAGCGAGATCATGATCGGCAAGGCGGTGCCGGCCATGCTTGTCGGGCTGACTCAGTCGACCACCATCCTGCTGGTCGCCCAGCTGTGGTTCAGGATTCCCTTCGCCGGCTCCTATCTCATGCTTTATGCCGGCCTCGTGCTGTTCCTTGCGGCCGCCGTGGGTATCGGCCTGTTCGTCTCGTCGCTGGCCGCCACCATGCAGCAGGCGATGATCATGTCCTTCGTGCTGATCATGCCCTTCGTGCTGCTGTCCGGCTTGACCGCGCCGGTCGGCAACATGCCGGAAGTGCTGCAATATTTCACCCTGATCAACCCGCTGCGCTACGTGATCAGCATCACCCACCAGATCTATCTGGAGGGCGCGGGACTGCGCCAACTCGCGCCGGAAATGCTGGCGCTCGGCGTCATCGCCTGCGTCACCATGCCGATCTCGGCCTGGATGTTCCGCAACCGCCTCGGCTGAGAGGAGCGGCTGCGTGCATTCCCGAGCCGATCCGCCTCGGCAAGGGAACAGACCGGGTGGTGCGGCTCCCGCCGCATCATCCCGTTGCCATGGCGAGCAGGGCACAGCCCCGCGTAGAGCTCTTCGCCGGAACCAGCCCTGGAGGCCCGGCGTTCGCAAGGTGACCGTTCCTCGGCTCCGCGGTCGTCTCAGGAGGAACCCATGGCCACGCTCGAAGCCCGGACCATCGCCTTCTTCAAATCCTATAGCCAGCGCAGCAATGACGCGCTGCAGAGTCCGCTCAAACAGGATGTGGACGCCACCCTCGCGGCCTTCGCACCGTTCTTTGTCGGAGCAAGCCCGAAGGGCGTATTCGGCGGCGCGACCGATGCCACATTCCGCAAGGCCATTCCGCAGGGCTTCCGGCATTACCGGGATGTCGGCGGCAAGCGCCTCGAGATCACTCGTATCGCGGTAACTGAACTCGATGGCTTCAACGCCATGGCACGCACCGACTGGGAGTTTGACTATCGGCGGCCGAAGGACGGCGTCGAGGGAACGATCCGCTTCCAGAACCTCTATCTCGTCAACTTCGCCGACGGCAATCCAAAGATCTTCGCCTTCATCACGCCGGACGAGGAGAAGGCGATGCAGGAGCATGGGCTGATCTAGGAGCGATATCCATCAGTACACTCCGTCGGCCCATGCGACCCCATCCTCGGCGGATCGGCGCTGCCGGATGATCGCCGGCACTTGGATTGACAGGCTCGAATTGCGCGAGATAAACTTAACTCATAGGTTAAGTTTTCTCCGTGGAGAGCCGCTGGCTCCCCGCTACCGCAGAAGGGCAATTGCATGAAGAAGCTTCGCCACGGCAGCTGTCACTGCGGCGCGGTGCGTTTCGAATGTTCGGTCGATCTCGCTCCGGCAGGCCAGCGCTCGGAACCGGATTTGCCCGGTGTCTGGTGGATCTCCACCTTTCGCTGCGACTGCACCTTCTGCCTGAAGACCCGCTACTGGAAGGCCTTCGTACGCGCGGCCGACTTCCGGCTGGTCGCCGGCGCCGACGTGTTGTCGGACTACCTGTTCGGCGGGCGGGAGATCCACCACCACTTCTGCAGCCGCTGCGGCGTCCATCCTTTCGCCGGTTCCTCGATGGAACTGCTGGGCGGCGCGTTCTATGCCATCAATATCGGCTGCCTCGACGATGTGAGCTTCAAGGACCTGGCGGAAGCGCCGATCACCTATGAGAATGGCCGCGAGGACAAGTGGAACGTTCCGCCGGCCGAGACCCGCTACCTCTAGCCAAGGAAACCCGCCATGAAACTCTACTATTTCGACACGTTGAACCCGCGAAAGGCTTGCGTGGCGGCGCGCTATCTCAAATCGCCGGCCAGCTTCGTCCATGTCGATCTGAGCAAGGGCGAGAACCGCAAGCCGGAGTTTCTGGCGATCAACCCCAACGGCAAAGTGCCGGCCCTGACCGATGGCGACCGGAGCCTGTGGGAGGCCGACGCCATCATGTGTTATCTCGCCGAGAAGGCCGGCTCCGACATCTGGCCCCGTGACGACAGGCAGATCGACGTGGTGCGCTGGCTGAGCTGGAACGCCCAGCATTTCACCCGTCATGCCGGGGCGCTCTATTTCGAGCATGTCATCAAGGCGCGCTTCGGCCTGGGCGAGCCGAGCCGTCCGGCAATCGACGAGGCGACCGGCCATCTGCGCCGGTTCGCCGCCGTGCTGAACGATCACCTTTCGGGCCGCGACTGGCTGGTCGGCAGCAGCCTGACGGTGGCGGATTTCGCCACGGCGATCACGTTGCCTTATGCCGACAAGGCACAGATCCCACTTGGCGATTTTCCCGCCATCAGCCGCTGGCACGACCGGCTGAACCAGCTGGACGCCTGGCGCGAACCGTTCCCGGCCCGCGCCGAGGCGGCGGCTTAAATCGCGCGCACCGGGCCCCGCCGAGACCGCCCGGTCAATCCCGCAGCATGATCACGCTCTCGTCGCGCGCGTCACGCCGGACCTCGCCGCCCGGGGAGCTGGGGAATTTGCGCTCCAGCGCTCGACGCGCCGGCGCCGGCACGGCTAGAACACCAGAGGCGTGAGGAGACAATGATGCGGGTGAGCATTCTGGGCGCGGGCGCGATCGCCTATGGCGCGGCGGCTTCTCTGGCACAGGCCGGACACGACCCCATGCTATGGTCGCCGTCGGGCAAGAGCACCGCCCAACTCGCGGCCGGAGCGCCGCTGGTCGCCGTCAACGCGATCGAGGGCACTTTCCCGGTGCGGGTCGCGCGCGATTGCGCCGATGCCGTGACCCATGCCGACGTGGTGATGATCGCCCTGCCCGGCTACGGCCACAAGCTGGCGCTCGACCAGGCGGCGCCGCACCTGCGCGACGGCCAGACGGTCATTGTCAGCTCGCATGCCTCCTTCGGCGCGCTCTATCTGTCGAAGCTGCTGGCGGCGCGCGGCGTCAGCGTACCGATCGTCGTCTGGGGCACGACGCTGACGACCGGCCGGCTGCGCAGCCCGACGGAAGTCGCCGTCGCCACGGTGCGCCAGAAGCTCGATGTCGCAACCTTGCCAGAAACCGCCAGCGACGCGGGACATGCGCTCTGCACCGCGTTGTTCGGCGACCGCTTCGTCAGGCGCGACGGGCTTCTCGCCATCGCCCTGAGCAACCTCAATCCGCAGAACCACCTGGGCATCGCGCTGTGCAACCTCACCCGCATGGAGCGCGGCGAGCAATGGGGCCAGGGCGAAAACATCACACCGGCGGTCGGCCGGCTGATCGAGGCCCTCGACGACGAGCGCCTGGCCATCGCCGCCACCTTCGGCCTCCCGGTCCGGACGGTGAAGGAGCATTTCTCGCTGTCGTTCCACGTGCCGATGGGCACGGTGTCGGAAATGAACCAGGAAATGCACCGGCAGGGCCGTGGCGGCCTCGGACCGGCGACGCTCGACACGCGCTACGTGCTGGAGGACGTGCCCTTCGGGCTGGTGCCGACCGCCCTGCTCGGCCGCCTGAGCGGCCGGCCGGCAATCCTGCACGAGGCCGGCATCGCCATGTTTTCGGCGGCCTATGGACGCGACCTGAACGCGGACAACGACCTGCTGCCGGAGCTCGGGCTGGAGGCAATGCCGCTCGAGGCCATGACGCAGCTGCTGCGCACCGGCTTCCTGGCGTCGTGAACGCCTGAGACCGACGCCTGCGAGGCGGGCGACGGCCGTGCATCGGCGCCGGCGCGTCTTCCGGCCGCGGCCCTGCCGATGGGCGTGCCGCGGACTTGTTGAAACCGACGATGCAAGCGATGCTCCGGGTGGGGCGCCGACGCGGATCGGCGCCGCCGGCCCGGCCGGGTCGGCCTCGTGAGAGGCGGAGTGGGCCGGCCGCTTCATCACCGACACCTTGCAGGCTCTCATGCTGGATATCCTATCGCTCGGGTCGATACAGGATCTGTTCCAGGCCTACGGCCTCTGGGTGCTCTTCGCGGTGGTGATGCTTGAAAGCATGGGCGTGCCGATGCCGGGAGAAACCGCCCTGGTAACGGCCGCGCTCTATGCCGGCACGACGCATCACATTGGCATTCTCCCGGTGATCATGGTGGCCGCGGCTGCCGCCATCGTCGGCGACAATTTCGGCTATTTCATCGGCCGCTCGATCGGACTTCGATTGCTCGTGCGCTACGGCCGATATGTTCGCCTCGACGAGGCCAGGCTCAAGGTCGGGCAGTACCTGTTTTTGCGCCATGGCGGCAAGATCGTCTTTTTCGGGCGGTTCGTCGCCTTTCTGCGCGCTTTCGCGGCTGTCCTCGCTGGGGCAAACCGCATGCCCTGGCCGCACTTTCTGCTGATGAACGCGCTCGGCGGCATATGCTGGGCCGCGCTGTTCGGCGGCGCCGCCTACCTGTTCGGTGAAAAGGTCAAACTGGTCGCGGGTCCGGTCGGCCTGCTGATCCTGGCCTGCGCCATCGGCCTGGTCGTGGCCGGCATCGTTTTCCTGCGCCGTCATGAAAAGGAACTCGAGGAGCGGGCCAACGCTGCCCTCGCCGCCGAGCCGCGGTCCTGACCGCACGTCGCCGCCGCGGACGGCCTGCCGGAGCGCAGCGACGCGACCCGAACGCGGCGTCCTGGTAGAATGGCGCCATGGAGTCGCCTGAACCCAGCACGGAAAAACAGCGCAAGGTCATCCATATCGACATGGATGCCTTTTATGCCTCCGTGGAGCAGCGCGACAATCCGGAACTCAGGGGCAAGCCGGTGGCGGTCGGCGGCGCACGCGAGCGCGGCGTGGTGGCCGCCGCCAGCTACGAGGCCCGCAAATTCGGCATCCACTCGGCCATGCCCTCGGTCACCGCCCGGCGCAAATGCGCCGAACTGATCTTCGTCAAGCCGCGCTTCGAGGTCTATCGCGAGATATCCCAGCAGATCCGCGCGATCTTCGCCGATTACACGCCGCTGATCGAGCCCCTGTCGCTCGACGAGGCCTATCTCGACGTCACCGACAATCTCCAGGGCCTGCCGACGGCAACCGCGGTGGCCGAGGACATCCGCGCCCGGATCCGGGCTGAAACCCGGCTGACCGCGTCGGCCGGCGTGTCCTACAACAAGTTCCTCGCCAAGCTCGCCTCCGACCAGCGCAAGCCCGACGGCATTTTCGTCATCACACCGAAAATGGGCCCGGCCTTCGTCGAGACGCTGCCGGTCGGCAAGTTCCACGGCATCGGCCCGGCAACCTCGGCCAAGATGAATGGCCTGGGCATTCACACGGGCTTCGACCTGAAGGCTCAGACGCTGGCCTTCCTGCAGCAGCATTTCGGCAAGTCCGGCCCCTATTACTATTCGATCTCGCGCGGCATCGACGAGCGCCCGGTGCGCCCCGACCGGGTGCGCAAATCGGTCGGCGGCGAAAACACCTTCTTCGAGAACCTGCACGACAAGCCGGCCATGCACGAGGCGCTCGCGACCATCATCGACAAGGTCTGGCGCCATTGCGACAAGGCCAATGTCCGCGGCCGGACCGTCACCTTGAAGCTGCGCTACCAGGATTTCGAGCAGCTCACCCGCAGCCGGTCGCTGTCCCATCCGGTCGGCAGCCAGGACGAGCTGGAACGCGTCAGTTTCGAGCTGCTCGACGCACTTTTTCCCATGAGCAAGGGCGTCCGCCTGCTCGGCGTCACATTGTCCTCGCTGGACGAAGATGGCCCCGAGGCCGACGTCCAGATGCAGCTCGAACTGTAGCGGGCGGGGCATCGACGTCGCTGCGACGAAGCGACGCTCGCGCCCGCCGCAACCGTCAATTGCGGGATTACCCGAAGCCGGTCCCGGGGATCGCCTGATACCGATCGGCCGCCTCCAGCTCTAGTCCAAATGGAACAGCACACCGGACACATCGCGCCCGCCCCGTCGCGGACGGTCGCCGTGGCCGTCGCCAGCCGATCCAGACCCCTCACGGCAGGAGCACTTCCATGAAACATGTGTCATCGGTCGTTCAGCTCTACGATCAGTTCAACCGGGAAGTGCCCGAGGGTCAATTTCCGCCAAACGGCATGTCCGCCTTCGCAGCAAAAGCCATCGTCAACAGCGAAGCCTGGATGGACGCCCGTCCCGAGATGAACCTGTCGTCCTTCGTGACGACCTTCACCGAACCGGAAGCCCTGGAGATCGGCCGCGAGCATTTTCTGAAGAACTATATCGACCATGACATGTATCCGCAGCTCTTCGCCATGGAAGGACGCATGGTCAAATGGCTGCACCAACTGTGGAACGGTCCCGAGGGCGTCGAGCCCTATGGCACCGCGACAGTCGGCTCGTCGGAGGCCTGCATGCTGGCAGGCCTGGCGCATAAGTGGAACTGGCGACAGGCGCGCCAGGCCGCCGGCAAGGATGCCAGCAAGCCGAACATGGTCACCGGCGGCAATGTCCAGATCGTCTGGAAGAAATTCTTGCGCTATTTCGACGTCGAGCCGCGCATCGCCCCGCTGAAGCCGGGCAATTACCGCCTCACCACAGAGCACTTGGACCGCTTGGTCGACGAGAACACCATCGCCATCGTGGCGATCGCCGGCCAGACCTTCACCGGCGAGGATGACGACATCCAGGAGATCCACGACTGGCTCGACGCCTACGAAAAGAAGACCGGCCGCAGCATCCCCATGCATATCGATGCGGCATCTGGCGGCTTCGTCAATCCGTTCCTCTATCCCGACTATGTCTGGGACTTCAGGCTGCCGCGCGTACAGTCGATCAATGCCTCCGGCCACAAATTCGGCCTGGTCCCCCCTGGGCTCGGCTGGGTCATCTTCCGTGAGCGCAAGATCTTCAACGAAGACCTGGTCTTCTACGTGAATTATCTCGGCGGCGAGATGCCGACAGCGACGCTGAATTTCAGCCGCAACGCCGCGCAGATCGCCTATCAATATTACGCTTTCCTGCGGCTCGGCTTCGAAGGCTATCGCGAGATCATGAAGCAGACCGTGGAGAATTCCGAGATCCTGCGGCAGCGTCTGGTCGACAGCGGCTATTTCGAGATCATGAACAAGACCCAGCGCATCCCGGTGGTCGCCGTCACGCTGAAGGGCAAACACAGGTTCAACGAATTCGACGTCTCGGCCAAGGTGCGCGAGCGCGGCTGGGTCTTGTCGGCCTATTCCATGCCACCCGACGCTGAAACGGTCGTCAGCCTGCGCGTGGTCGTCCGCCCGCACCTCAATCGCAATGTCATCCACTGGCTCGCGGACGACATCGTCAAAGCCTGCCAATGGCTGGAAGAGCACGGCGGCACGGCCTCTGCCCCCACCCTGCATCCGTCGCACAGCTCCGCCACCAGCAAATGCTGAGACAGGACAGAGGTGTCACGGACGCGGCGGCCTGACAGGCGGCCGATGCCCGTGGCGCGCGACGCGCTCTGGCACGGAGAGGCCCGGCATGACCTGGCTGATGCAGTTTCTCGGGGACAGTCCCTATATCCTGCTGTTTTTGGTGGTCGGCCTCGCCGTCTGGATGGGCGGCTGGACGATCAAGGGTTACGGCCTTGGAACCGTCGCGGCAGCGATCATAGCCGGCTGCGGCATCGCCATTCTCGGCTCGGTCTATGGCGTCCGCTTCCATCTCAACGACTTCACCAAGAGCCTGTTCTACTACCTCTTCATGTATGGCGTCGGCTTGCGCGTCGGCCCCTCCTTCGTCAACGGCCTGAAGGGCGACGGGCTGAAATTCGCTGGCCTCGCGGTGCTCTGCTCCTGCCTCGGCCTTGCCATCACGGTCATCGGCGTGCGCCTGCTCGGCCTGCCCGTCGGTTCGGCCGGCGGCATCCTGGCCGGCGCCATGACCATGTCGGCGGCCATCGGGTCGGCCGAGCAGGCGGTGACCTCGGGCGCCATCGCGCTTCCTGCCGGCACCACAGCCGAACAGGTCTCCGGCATGATCGCGCTGTCCTATGGCATCACCTATATCTGGGGCACCGTCGGCATCATTCTGATCTGCAAATACCTGCCGCGCTGGTGGGGTGTCGATGCCAAGGCCGCGGCCAAGCGTTATGAAGCCGATCACGGCGTGCCCAATGTCGACGACGCGGGTCTCAGCGGCTACCAGCCGTTCGGCTGGCGCTCCTATCGGGTCGAAAACGACGCGACGATCGGCAAGACCATCTCCGAGTTCCGCAAGGCCTATCCGCAATACCAGATCGACAATGTGGCGCGCGGCGACGACCTGATCGGCGGCGACCCGTCGCTGGTGCTGCAAAGGGGCGACGTCGTGGCGCTCGGCGGCGGTCTTGGGCCGCTCACCGACAATATGGGCATTATCGGGCCGGAAGTGGCGCATGCCCATGTGCTCAACATCCCGCTGGACCAGGCCGAGATCGTCGTCACCAGCAAGCAGGCGATCGGCCGCAAGCTCAGCGAATACCGTCAGACCCCGATCGCCGGCCAGGTCCAGCTGACCCGTATCGAGCGCGGCGGCGTGCCGATCCCGATCGGCCTGGACACCGAGTTGCAGCGGTTCGACGTGCTGTTCCTCAGCGGCCTGAAGTCGGCCGTCGACAAGGCCGGCGAGATGCTCGGCCGGGTTGCCCGTCACAGCACCTCGACCGATCTCCTGACGCTCTCCTTCGGCATGATCCTGGGCTTCCTCATCGGCTTGATCGAGGTCCCCGCTTTCGGCGCCGCCGTCGGGCTCGGCAATGCCGGTGGCCTGCTGGTCTCCGGCATCATCGTGTCGTCGATCGTTTCGCGCCTGCGCTTCTTCGGCAATACGCCGAATGCCGCACGCAATATCCTGGAGGACATGGGCCTCATCATCTTCGTCGCGATCGTCGGGGTCAATGCCGGCGCCGACCTCCTGTCGCAACTGACCGGCGCCATCGCGCTGAAGATCTTCATCGTCGGCTTCCTCGCCTGCTCGGTGCCGCCTTTCGCGGTCTGGGCCATCGGCTTCCACGTCTTCCGGATGAACCCGGCGCTGCTGATGGGCGGCGTCGCCGGCGCCCGCAGTCATTCCGGACCGGCACGCGAAGCCGCCAAGGAAATCGACAGCAACGTGCCGTGGATCGCTTTTCCCGTCGGCTATGCGGTCTCCGGCGTGCTGCTCACCGTGTTCGGTTATGTCGCGATGGTGCTGGCGCACTGAGCGGCAGCGCCTCGCCTCTTGCATCAAGGAAGCGTCATGATCGAGCCATTGCGGCCGGTGATCACTTCGCCCGAGGCGATGCTGTTCCTGACCATCGTGCTCGGCGTTCTGTTCGGGCGACAGAAGCTCGGTGGCTTCGCCTTCGGCAGTGCCGCCGGCACCTTGCTGGTCGGAACGCTGCTCGGTGCCTTGTTCGGCGCGGCCGTGCCCGACCTGTCGCCAACGCTCAAATCCGTCGCCTTCCTATTCTTCGTCTTCGCGGTCGGCTTCCAGAGCGGGCCGCAATTCTTCGCCTCGCTCGGTCGGAAGACCCTGCCGCTCGCCGTCGTCACCCTGGTGGTGGCCGCGACCGGCCTCGCCAGCACCATCCTGGTGGTCCGCCTGTTCGGGCTCGACCAGGGAACCGCCATCGGGCTGGCCGCCGGTGCGCTGACCCAGACGGCGATGCTGGGCACGGCTTATGGCGCGCTGGACGGGCTCGGTCTCTCGGCGGCGGCGCTTGCCAGGATCCAGGGCCAGGCAGCGGTGGTCTTCGCGCTCAGTTATGTCTTCGGCACCATTGGTGTCATCCTGTTCTGCACGCAGATCGGCCCGCGCCTGATCGGTGTCGACCTCAAGGCCGCGGCACGGGAGCTTGATGCCGGCAACGCCGAGACCGCTGGCGCCCAAGGACAATTGCTCGACTTCCGGACGTTGGTCGCGCGGGTCTTTCGCGTCGGCACCGCCGCCGGCAAGACGGTGAAAGACCTGGATGAAGAGCTCGGGCCGCTCGCCGCCATCGTCCGCATCCGCCGCAACGGCGCGGATCTCGGGCCGTCACCGGAGTTCGTGCTCAAGCGCGGCGATATCGTCGCCATCGAGGGCTATCGACCGGCCATGGTGGCCGCTGCGAACAGGATCGGCAGCGAGGTCGCGGCCGACGAACTGGTCGCCGATCTCCTGGGTCCCGGTACCGACGTCGCGATAGCGCAGCGGTTCTCCGGCATGACCCTCCATGACGCCGTCGCCGAACTCGGAGCCGCCGGCCACGGCCTGTTCCTGCGCCGGATCCGGCGCCAGGCCCGCGACATTCCGGCAACCGCCGCGACCGTGCTGATGCCCGGCGACGTGCTGACGCTGGCCGGACCGGCGGAACGGCTCGCCGAAGCGCTGCCGCTGGTCGGCACGCCGGTCAATCCGGGCAATCGGGCCGATATCGCCTTTCTCGCCGCCGGTCTCCTCGCGGGCGTGCTGATCGGGCTCGTCAGCCTCACCGTCAAGGGCATCCCGATCACGCTCTCCGCCGGCGGCGGTGCGCTCGTCGCCGGCCTGGTGTTCGGCTGGTGGCATGCGCGCCGGCCGGCCGATGCCCATGTGCCACCGGCAGCGACCCAGATCATGTGGGATTTCGGCCTCGCCTCGTTCTGCGCCCTGGTTGGCCTGACGGCCGGGCCTCAGGCCGCCGCAGCGCTGGGTGCCGCCGGCCCGACCATCCTGCTCGCCGGCATCATCATCACGCTGCTGCCTCAGTTCGCCGGCCTCTATGTAGGCTATTATCTCCTGCGGATTCACCCGGTCCTGCTGGTCGGCGCGCTCGCTGGTGCCCAGACCCAGGACGCTGCCATGCTGGCGGCCAGCGATCTCGCCGAAAGCCCGGCACCGGCCCTCGGTTTCACGGTGCCCTATGCGATCGCCAATATCGTTCTGACGGTTCTGGGACCGGCGATCGTCGCCTTCACCTGAGCAGCGTGGACAGGTCGGTAACCCCGAAGGTCAATACCCGGGCTTGCCTTGGTGGCGCCTCGGGGAATTCCCCGAAATTGATCCGGGCATCATACCGCTCCTTTTCGGATAGGGCCGGAGAGATATCGGCCCACGCAGGCGCTCTATTGGTCCCCCAATCTCGAGAGAAGACCAGATGGTTCGCGCTATCTCCGCATTGTTCAGGTCATTTTCAGCCCAATCCGTCGGCGGCAGCGGTCTCCGGTGGCTCGCGCAAGCCGGGCATGAACTGGCGCGGGCTGTTTTTCTCGCCCCTCGCTTGGGCAAGGCGCCCGTTGCCATCGCGGCGAAAGCAAACCGACCGACGCGGCCGAACACTGCCCCGCAGGCGAGCCCGCGGACACGCTGCTGATCGGCGAACCTTGCTGAAACCCGCCGACCGCTCCCTGTTGGCGCACCGATATCGACGAATTCAAGAAAAGCTCGATGAGGTCAGGATGAATACGCGGACAGACAGCCCCCACACCTCAGACGACTACTATGTATCGACGGGTAGCCTGCCGCCGCCCGAGCTGGCGCGGAAATGGGTGGACGAAGCCTTCGCGCGCTACAAGTCCGATTCCCAAGGCCAGAACTCGCAGGTCTATCCCGCGCTCGCGGAGGTGGAGGCCAACCTGTTCGGCATCTGTGTCGTTGGAACCAATGGCGCGGTCTACGCCGTCGGCGATACCGACTACCCATTCTCGATCATGAGCGTGTCCAAGCCATTCGTCTTCGCGCTCGTCTGCCAGGCTTTCGGTCCCGAGATTGCGCGCCGGAAACTCGGCGCCAACAGCACCGGCCTGCCGTTCAACTCGCTCGCCGCCATCGAGCGCAGCCCGGATGGGCTGACCAATCCGATGGTCAATGCCGGCGCGATCGCAACCACCAGCTTCGTGCCCGGCGCGACGGCGGACGACAAATGGCGGTTCATTCACGACGGCCTGTCCCGGTTCGCCGGCCGCAAGCTGCCGCTCAACGACGAGGTCTATGCCTCGGCATCCGAGACCAATTACCGGAACCAGAGCATCGCACGGCTGCTGCAGAGCTTCGACCGGATCTATTTCGACCCGGCTCAGGCGACCGATCTCTATACCCGGCAATGCTCGCTGAACGTCAGCGCCCGGGACCTGGCCGTCATGGGCGCTACCCTGGCCGATGGCGGCGTCAACCCTATCACCAGGGAGCGGGTCGTCGACGCCGCCGTCTGCCACTACGCGCTCGCCGTCATGACGACGGCCGGGCTGTACGAGACCTCGGGCGACTGGCTTTACGACATCGGCTTGCCGGGCAAGAGCGGCATCGGCGGCGGCATCGTCACGGTTTCCCCGGGCAAGGGCGGGCTGGGCACTTTCGCGCCGCCGCTGGATGCCGCGGGCAACAGCGTCAAAGGCCAGCTCGTCGCCAAATTCCTGTCCCAGCGCTTGGGGATGGATCTGTTCGTCTCCCAACCCGCGGATTGAACCGGATCGCCGGGCCGGGAAAGCCCGGGATCCGGCCGTTCTGGAGAAGCAAGATCATGACAACAGCATCGGTTTCCACCATTCGGCCGGATGCGGAGGTCCAGGAGTCCTGGCTGCCGATGATCGTCATCGCGCTCGGCCAGGTGCTCATGTCCTTCAATGTCGCCTCCCTGCCGGTCGCTATCGGAGGCATGGTCTCGAGCTTCAACGTCGCGCCGACGACGGTAGCCACCGCCATCGTGATGTATTCGCTGTCGGTCGCCGGCCTCGTCATGCTCGGCGCCAAGCTGTGCCAGCGCTTCGGCGCGCTGGCCATGTTCCGCTCGGTGGTGCTGGTCTTCGGCGTCGCCATGGTGCTGATGACGTTCAGCCCGAACGCCACCATCATGATCATCTCGCAGGGCCTGGCCGGCATGGCGGGAGCAGCCCTCGTTCCCGCGCTGGTGGCGCTGATCGCCAACAACTATCGCGGCAAGCAGCAGGCGACGGCCCTGGGCGCCCTCGGTTCGGCCCGCGCCGGCGCCGGCGTGGCGGCCTTCCTGATCGGCGGTTTCCTCGGCACCTTCATCGGCTGGCGCCCCGCCTTCGGCATCCTGATCGCGCTTTCGGCGATCGTCTTCCTTCTCAGCTTCCGGCTGCAGAAGGACGAAGGGCGTGCCGACGTCCAGATCGACCTGGTCGGCGTCGTCCTGGCGGCAGCGGCGATCATCCTGATCAGCTTCGGCTTCAACAACCTGAACCGCTGGGGCCTTGGACTGGCGCGCCCGGGCGCGCCCTTCGATCTGCTCGGCCTCTCGCCCGCCCCGATCATGATCGTCATCGGCATCGTGCTGGGCCAGGCCTTCCTGTCCTGGACGCACCGGCGGCAGGAAGCGGGCAATACACCGTTGCTGGCCCTGGAAGTGATCGACTCGCCCAAGGAGCGGTCCGCGGTCTACGCGATGTTCACCATCGTCGCCCTGGAAGCGGCGCTCAACTTCACCGTGCCGCTCTATATCCAGATCGTCCAGGGCCGCACGCCGCTCGATACGGCGATCGCCATGATGCCGTTCAACCTCTCGGTCTTCTTCGCGGCGATGCTGATCGTACGCGTCTACGACAAGATGACGCCGAAGCGGATCGGCCGCCTGGCCTTCGCGCTTTCGGCGGTGGCGCTGCTCTGGCTGGCATTTGTCGTCCGCAACGACTGGAGCACATTCCCGGTGCTGCTCGGCCTGGTGATGTTCGGCATCGCCCAGGGTTCGCTCGTCACCCTGCTGTTCAACGTGCTGGTCACGGCTTCGCCGAAAGAACTGGCCGGCGATGTCGGTTCGCTCAGAGGCACGACCAACAACCTCGCGGCGGCGGTCGGCACGGCGGTCGCCGGCGCGCTGGTCGTCGGGCTGCTGTCGGCCGGCATCATGCGCAGCGTCGATGACAACCCCGTCATCCCCCAGGCGCTGGCCGCGGAGGTCGATCTCGACAACATTACCTTCGTCAGCAACGACCGGCTGCTCGACGTGCTCAAGCGCACGACGGCGACCCAGGAACAGATCGCCGAGGCGATGCGCATCAATACCGAGGCGCGGCTGCGCGCGCTGAAGATCGGCCTCCTGGTCATGGCCGGGCTCGCCCTGCTCGCGCTGATCCCGGCGGGCCGCCTGCCCGACTACAGGCCCGGTGAACTGCCAAGCAACCCGCCCGACACGACCGACCCCGCCAGGGAAAGGCGGGTCTAGGCGGCCACGGGTTAGCGGGAACGCCATCTGGCCGCGGGGCGCGACGTTATGCGGCCGATGCGCAGATCCCATGAACGGATTTCTCCCGCAAAGGCAGCTGGCGGCCTGAGTTGGTCTTCGGCCGACAGCCCCACAACAATCCCTGAGATCGTCTCGGCGATCATCGCCGACAGATCCAGGAGGGTGACGGATCGAAACCACGCTCGATCCGCCCCGATCGGGACGCCACCTCAAGGAGAGACTCCAGATGACACGCCTCACCTTCAGATCCCTGCTGACGATCTCGGCTCTGTCGATCGGCGCCATGGCGATCTCCGCCGGCGAGGCCGATGCCCAATCGCGATCGCGCTACCGGAACGATCCGGTCGTGCAGGCCCGTTGTATCGCCGCGGTTCAGCGCGCCCTCCCCGGCAGCCACAGCAACCGGGAGACCGAACGCAACCGCACGGCCCTCTATCAGGCTTGCGTTCGCAACGGCGGAACGATCCCTGGACGCCGGCGGAACTGATCGGGCGGCGGCCCGGCGGCGGGCCACCTTCACGTCTCGGCCGAACACCTCTCAAGGGCCGCCGAAGCGCGGCCCTTCTCCGTGCGGTCGTCCGTCAGTCTTGGCTTAACCGCCTGATCCGGTCGAAACCGCAATGACCATGCTGCACAATCCTGCGACGCAACCGGCGCTACACGCGCCGGACGATCCAGCTGCCATCATCGAGCGACGGCCCGACCAAGCATGATGAGGCGTCTTCCATTTATCGTCGAGACCGCCACGACAGTGGGGGTTCTCAATAAGGCCGGTTCTGCGACCAGACCTGGCTGGCGCCTTCGGCCGCGAGGATGCCGCTCGCCTTTGTCTCGGCCGCGGCATCGTCGACCCTCACGGTCAGGATGATGTCCTCGCTCGGTTGACCGGCTGCCGGTCCGGAGCCGTCGAAACCCATGCCGGTCTTGAACACGTGGACACCGATCGCCACCTTGCCGCCGACCAGCGCCGCGGCGCCGACGATGGCCGCGGCGGTTCCGCCACTCGCCGCAACGATGCCGATCGCCGCCAGCGCCGCGACCGCTCCGCCGAGGCTGGTGCCGAGCGTGCGCAACTGCCGCTGGTCGGTCGCCGAAAAACCGGCGCCGGGAGATTCAACGACCGGTTCGCTGACGCCCCCCGGGTTGCGGCGTTCATGCACCACGGTCATATCCGCGTGGTCGAACCCGGCGGCCTTCAAGGCGGCGACCGCACGATAGAGCGCATCCCGCTCGACGAAGATGCCGTCGACCTCCCGAATGGTCTTGCCGGTGGTGGCGGGTTTTCCGGCCACGGCCGGGTCGGTTGACCTGATATCGGAGCTCAAGACACTGCCCTCCCCTTCGATTGCTGCTGTCGTCGGTTGTCCAACCGCCGCTGATGTCACAGACGCGGACGCGTGGTGTTCCGCAACGCCAGGCCGAAGGCGATGTTGGAAAGGCCTTGGAACATAAGATCGATGGAGAGCAGCAGGCCGAGCACCCAGAGGCTGTTCGTCGGCCAGCCGGCCCAGATGACGATGCCGGTGAGCAAGGTGACCACACCGCTGAGCACCAGCCAGCCGCCGCCGCCGAAAGACCGGCCGCCGAAGCCGGCCACGATGCGGGAAATGCCCGAGGCCACCAGCAGGATGGCCAACATCAATGTCATGACGGCCTTGGCCAATGTCGGATTGAGGAAGGCGATCAAGCCGGCCGCCGCATAGAGCAGGCCGCTCGCCAGCCAGAACAGGAAACGGCCCCAGGTCTTCACCGTGAAGGCATGGCCGAGCTCCATCGCCCCGCCGACCAGCATCATCGCGCTGACATAGAGGATGGAGGCCACCGTCGCCATGTAGAGATTGGCCGAGGCAAACGCGCCGATCAGCAGCAGGGCGATGCCGAGCACCACGAACCAGCCCCATTTGGTGCGGACATCGGGTGTAGCCACGGCCGAAGCGGCGGATTCTTGCGTAGCTGTACTCATGACGACGGCCCCCTGTGCGGTCGCGATCACGATCCCCCGAGCCCTTTGTCCCGGCGCGAGACCATGCTGCCAGCGATGTGCCGGCAGGACGCCGGACCAACCGATCTTTGGCCGCCGCCCGCGGCCGGAGCTATCAGGTGTTTCCTCGGGTCGGCTCTGGACAAGTGCCGATATCGATCATGCCGAAACGGCAGGCTCAAACAGCGGTCGCCTTAGCGGACATTCGTGGGGCGACATCAGGACAAACCCGGTTGAACGGCTGGTCGCCCCGCTCCAGGCTACCGCGAAGCAGGCCTGCAAGACATTGCCTCCGCGGAACAGCCATGAACCGATCCGATCTCCCGCTGGAAGACGCCGATCGCCGGCCGTCGGTGCCCGGCGCCCCCGAGGCGTTGTCCACGGGCGGCCTGACCGGCATCAAAGCCATGATCGGCGTCCTGACGGTCATCGCCACCGTCACAGCGCTCAATCTCGCCAGTTCGGTCTTCGCGCCGCTGGCTTTCGCGCTGTTCATCCTGGCGCTCGTCTGGCCGCTCCAGCGGGCGCTGCAGAAGCGCATGCCGGCCCTCCCGGCGCTGGTCGTCAGCATGGTGGCAACGATCGCGATCATCGCCACCTTCGTCTGGCTGATGACCTGGGGTGTCGGCCGGGTCGGCCGCAGCCTCATCGGCGACGCACCGCGCCTGCAACTCGTCTATACCCAGGCGGTCGAATGGCTCGAGGGCCATGGCGTCGCCGTCAGCGGGCTCTGGTCGGAGCATCTGAACGCCGGTCGGCTGGTCCGCCTCATCCAGCAGATCACCTCCTGGGTCAACGGCACCCTGTCCTTTTCGCTGATCGTCTTCATCTACGTGGTGCTCGGCCTGCTCGAGGTTGGCGTAACCACCCGGAAGCTCGGCAAGCTCGTACGCGAGGGCCGCGCGCTCGGCACGGTCCTGCTCGAAGGCGGCGCACGGACGGCCGCCAAGCTGCGGCGCTATATGCTGGTGCGCAGCCTGATGAGCATCGCCACCGGCGCGCTGGTCTTCGCGGTGACATCGCTTGCCGGTCTCGAACTTGCCGCCGAATGGGGCGTCATCGCCTTCCTGCTCAACTACATCCCGGTCATCGGCCCGTTCATCGCGACCTTCGCGCCGACACTGCATGCGGTGGCGCAGTTCGGCTCCTGGGAAACAGCGGTCGTCGTGTTCATCGCACTGAACCTTGTGCAATTCGTCGTCGGCAGCGTTTTCGAACCGCGCGTCGCCGGCAGCACGCTGGCCATCTCGCCCTTCATCATCCTGTTCGCGGTCTTCTTCTGGAGTTTTCTATGGGGCATTGCCGGCGCCTTCATCGGCGTGCCCATCGTCATCGCCATCCTGACCCTGTGCGAGCTGCACCCGGCAAGCCGCTGGTTCGCCGAACTGCTGGGCGGCGAAGCGCGAACAAACTAGGAGGGACGAAGGTCCAAATCGCGCCCTGCCATCCGCGCCCTGCCATCCGCGCCCTGCCGTCGGGACGCAGGCGGACAGACCTCCTTGCGCGGCCCGGCGTCAATACCGAGGTCAGCGCGACCCGCCACAGCAGGACGTCGCCCCGGCGCCTGGCTGGTCGCGGCTGTCGACGCTCCCATCGTTCCGCTCGCCCGGCAGGTCCATGGCCGGGTTGCCGGCGAAGAAGCCGTTCGGTTTCAGCGTGAAGCCGGCATATTCGACCGGCATGATCGGGAAATCCTCGGGCTTGCAGACATGGGTGTGGCCGAAGGAATGCCACAGGACGATGTCCTCGTTGGCGATGGCGCGGTTCTGCTGGATATAGCACGGCAGGCCGTCGCCGCCGGCATGATTGTTGGGATAGTCGCCGCTGGCATATTTCTCCGAGGGGTCGTAGCGCGTCACCCAGACATGCTTGGTGGCGAAACCGCCGCGCGCGCGGACGAAACTGCCCTCCTGCGCCAGCATCAAAGGGCTCGGCATGACCACCAGCTTGTAGCCCGTTGCATTGCCGACGCTGTTCCTGGCATTGGGATTGCTGATCTTCCAGTAGCGGCCGGTCCGGCCGTCGGCCTCGCGGGCGGCATCGCGTTCGCGGGCGAGAAGCCTGCTCGTCGTGTCGAAGACATTGCCGTGCGGGTTGTCGGTACCCCAGGGGCGCGGCACGAAGTCGTGCTCGGTGACGGAATTGCCGTCGCCATCGACCATCATGTGCAGGCGAACATTGAAGAAGTGCTGGTGGGTCGGGCCGCCGAGCCCGTCGCTCACCATGCCGCCCCAGGGATAGCTCTTGCCGGGCGCGACGGCCGCAGTCTGGATGATGCCGGTCAGCTTGGCCTCCAGCTGGATCGTGCCATCCTGGTAGAGGTACCAGTAGAAGCCGTAATCGTAATTGCCGACGGTGGCGAAGAACGAGATGACGAGCCGGCGCGAGCGCCTGACCTCGAACAGGCCGTTGCGGAATTCGTAGTGTTTCCAGATGATTCCATAGTCTTCCTCATGCATGCACACGGCATTTTTCATGACGAAGGGCTGCCCGAGGTCGTCGGCCGCGGGAATGTCGAAATAGTGGATATGGCCGAGGCAGTCGCAGCCGAGTTCCAGCGCATTGGCAAGCTTGCCAAGACCATATTCGCCGGCGTCGAAGGCGCTCTTCCAATAGTGGTTGGCGGTCGGGTCGGCATAGGGCACGACCATTTCGGTGACGCTGGCGCGATAGACGATCGGCCGCTCGCGGTCGCCGTCCCGATAGCCGATCCGGTGCAGCACCAGGCCCTCGCGCGGCGTGAAGCCGATGCGCAAGCTCCAGTTCTGCCAGTCGACCTTCCAGCCGTCGACCTTGAAGCTCGGCCCTTCCGGTTGCGCGATATGCAGCGGCTTGACGTCGGTGCGGGTCTGGCTCCAGCTGTCGCGATCGTAATTGTGCCGGGTCTTGGGCACCGGCACGACCTCGGCCTCGTCGACGAGGTCGATGACCCGCTTGGCGATCAGGTCGACCACCGCCACGACCCCTTCGATCGGATGGGCGTAGCCATTGTCCTTGAGCTCCGAGCGATAATAGCTCACGGCGCGCACGAGGCGCCGGCCACGCTCGAAGTCGCGGCCGAAATAGCCCGACGAGAACGGATCGATCTGGGCGAGCGCCATGTCGGCATCGCTCAGCCCGCGCCGACGCATCGCCGCCCGCCAGCCGGCATCCGCCTTGACGATCTGCTCGCAGAGGGAAAACTCCTCGACCATGACCGGCGGCTGGCCATAGGGCTCTTCGCCCGTCGGGATTGTCCGCTCCGAGACGACCGCGCGGCGATCGAGGTCGACAATGGCCTCCCGCGACGTGCCGGTGGCGGTGTTGACCAGCACGAGGAAAGCCTGGCGCGCCGGCCGCGGCGCGCTCTCAGGCGCAAGGTCGAAAGCCAGGACCTCCGGTTTTGCCGGTTCCTCAAGTCGAGAGATGGCGAAACGCTCGTGACGATCGAGCGTCATGCGCTCCCTGGCGATGGCGCAGGCCGCGGCGAGCTCGTCGCCGGTCAGGGGATCGAGCGGGTGCCCGGCGTGGAGCGCGTCCGAAGCGGACAAAGGTTGCAAGATCGATGCAGTCATGAGGGTTCCGGCCAGGGTCTGTCCTGTCCGCAATGATCGCCGGTTACCTTGGCACGGCAATCAACCGATCGGTGGAGGCGTTCGGGCTGCCCTCAGTCGATGGCGGAAAGCCGCGCCACCAGGCCGGAGCGCGTCTCCACGCCGGTCTTCTCGAAAATATGGATCAGGTGGGTCTTCACCGTGGCGACGCCGATGCCGAGGCACATGGCGATGTCGGAATTGGTCCGGCCGCAGCACAGGAGATGCGCCACCTCGGCTTCGCGCGGCGTGAAATGAAACAGGCTGCGCGCCGCGCGGCCGGGCACGACCTTGGCGGGCGCGAAGACCAACGGAAGGTTGAACGCGATGTAGCGCTGCAGGTCATGGGCCAGGCGATCATATTCCGGCGGCGGCCCGGCATCCGACGAGGTCCACATGATGCTGATGCCGGCGGTGATGCGGCCCTCGTCGCGGAAGATCATCTCGGCGGTGTCGACTGCATCGAAGCGCGCGATGAAATCGCGATAGTCGTCGAAATCGTCGACCGTCACCCCGTCGGCCGCCTCGTCCAGCCAGAGCACCGGCTCGGGCCGGACCGACAGGTGGCGCATGTGCAAGGGGTCCTTCGCATGCATCCCGCGCAGATAGAGACGATGAAACTCGGTCGGCACCTGCCGGCAGACGAAGTTGTAGAGGTTGCAGTCGTCATCGACCGAATAGAAGGCGAGCCGGCTGGAGCCGACCGACTGCCCAACGAGCCGCAGCGTTTCCTGGATGAACTGTTGCTGCCGGTCGGACATCGAAGGGATCAGCGCCTGGTTCAGGTTGGTGAACTATAGGCCGTGGGCGCGATGGGGCAAGGCCGGCGGAGAACGAGAGGCCGAGCGATCGGCCTCTTAGCGGGGCTGGGCGGAGGACGAAAAGCGCTGATGAACCAACCCTCTCCCAAAGGGAGAGGGTGGCCCCGTCAGGCGCCGGGTGAGGGGCGTAAGCGTTGAGAATGGACACCAACCCTCACGCTGCGTGCCGCCTTATCCGGAGATGGAACACCCCTCGCCCGGCAGCTGACGCTGCCACCCTCTCCCTTTGGGAGAGGGTTGATTCATCAGCGCTTTTGTCTCTTGGCGTCGATGCCGGACAGGAGCCCCCTCACACCGCCAGCGCGCCCTGCCGCTGCAGCCGCTGAACGGTGCGGCGGAGCGTCGCCACGAACAGCCGCGCGGGCCGTGACAGCGGCGTGCTCTTGGGCGTCAGGATCTGGGCGCTGACCGGCGTCTTCGGCCGGAATTTCAGGCAGACCACACCGTGCTCGCGCGCCTCGATCAGCCAGAACGGGTCGATCACCGCGACACCGGCGCCGGCGCGGGCCAGCGCGCAGGCGACCGAGGTCTGGTTGACCTCGATGGCGATGCGCCTGGGCAGGCCGGCATCGCGGAAGGCCTGCTCGACCAGGGTGCCGAGCGGCTGGCTGCGGCTGAACGAGATCAGCGGAAACGGCTGGATATCCCGCGGCTCCAGCGCTTCACGGCCGGCAAGTGCGTGGCCGGGATGGACGATGGCGACCAGGTCGGCGACGCAGAGGTCGGCCGCACGCGCGTCGTGATGGGTCAAGGGCGACAAGGCGAGGCCGAGATCCACCTCCTCGCGCACCACGCTGGTGATGACGCTGGGGATGTCGGTGGTGCGCACGCCGATCTGGATGCGCGGCCGGGCCCGCTGGAAACTGGCGATCGCCATGGGCAGGATATTGTTGGCGAGCGTCGCGGTGGCGGCGACCTGGATCGTGCCGACATGAGCGTCGCCCATGTCCTCGATCAGCCGGCCGATGCGGTCGACGCCGTCGAACACGCGCTCCAGATCGGTCAGCAGCACCCGCGTCTCGGCGGTCGGCTGCAGCCGCCCCTGTTTGCGCAGGAACAGCGGGAAGCCGGCGAGCCTGGCGCAGTCGCGCAGCATCATGCTGACCGCCGGCTGCGAGATGCCGAGACCGTCGGCCGCTGCCGTCACCGAGCCGGCGCGGCTGACCGCATGGACGACCTGAAGCTGGCGCAGGCTGAGCGACATCAGTTCATCTTATGGCGAATTAAGGCTAGGGCAATTGAGCTTATTTCCGGGCCTGCCTAGCGTGACCGTCATGGCAGCCGGGCCGATCAAGAGCCGGGCGCCTTCGAGGACATGCCCTGGCCCATGAAGATCACCGCGGTTGAAACCTGCGTCGTGTCGCTGCCCTTCGACATGGGCGGCCCCAAACCGGCCTTTGCCGGCAAGCCCTGGACGACGCTCGACGTGCTGGTCGTCAAGGTCGAGACCGAGGACGGCCTCACCGGCTGGGGCGAGGCCTTCGGCCACGCGGCCATTCCCGCCACCAAGGCGGCGATCGACACGATCGTCGGCCCCCTGGTGCTCGGCCGCGATGCCGGCGACCTCGCCGGCCTGTCGCGCCAGATCCCGCACAGCCTGCATCTGCTCGGCCGCAACGGCTCCTTCGTCTATGGCTGGTCCGGCATCGAGATCGCGCTGTGGGACCTGAAGGGCAAGCGCGCGGGCGAACCGCTCTATCGCCTGCTCGGGGGGCGCGACCCGGGCCCGATGGACGGCTATGCCAGCCTGCTCATGTATGGCGACGACACGCTGGTGGCCAAGAACACCGCGGCCGCCCGCGCCGCCGGCTATCGTTTCATCAAGCTGCACGAGGTGACCCGACCGGCCGTGCTCGCCGCCCGCCAGGCGGCGGACGATGCCGCCATCATGCTCGACGTCAATTGCGTCTGGTCGCCGCCGGTCGCCCGCGACATGGCCGCCTCGCTCGCCGGCGACGGCCTCTACTGGCTGGAGGAACCGGTCTGGCCGCCGGAGGATGTCGACGGGCTCGCCAGCGTGCGCGCCTATGGCATCCCGATCTCGGCGGGCGAAAATGTCGCCGGCCTCTTCGGCTTCAAATCGCTGATCGAGGCCGGCGCGATCGACATCGCGCAACCGAGTGTGACCAAGGTCGGCGGCATCGGCGAGATGCTGAAAGTCTTCGACCTCTGCGAAGCCAATGGCGTCGCGGTGGCCCCCCACAGCCCCTATTTCGGCCCTGGCTTCATCGCCACCTTGCACATCATCGCGGCACGCATGGAAAAGCCGCTGGTCGAGGTGCTCTGGCTCGACATGGAAGCCAACCCCTTCGACCCCTGGGTGCGCGCCAGGGACGGCAAGCTCAGCTTGCCGCAGGGCCCGGGGCTGGGATGTGACCCGGATATGGACGTGCTCCGGCGCTACCAGACGGGCGAGACGACACGTTGCGAATGGCGGGGCAAATGATGAAGGTCGTCAAGGTCGAGACCGAGGTCGTGGTCGTGCCCCTGCCTGCGCCGATCGGCAGCGCGCTGGGCACGCTCAAAGACTGCGGCTGCATCCTGGTCACCATTCATACCGACCAGGGCGTGACCGGCGAGAACCTGGTGTTCACGCTGAACAACCGGCGCACCGCGGTGCTGCGCCAGATGGTCGAGGAACTCGCCGACCTGATCATCGGCCAGGATGCCGGCCATATTGCCGGCTTCGCGGCACGTGCCTGGAAGGACATCAATTTCCTCGGCCACAAGGGCGTCACCGTCATGGGCATCTCGGCGCTCGACGGCGCCTTGTGGGATCTGGCCGGCAAGGCCGCCGGCCTGCCGCTCTACCGCATGCTGGGCGGCGCGCAGAACCGGGTGCCGGCTTATCACAGCGGCGGGCTGTGGCTGTCGCTCTCCATCGACGAACTGGTCGAAGAGGCCGCCCGCTTCGTCGCCGAAGGCTTTGGCGCGATCAAGATGCGGCTCGGCCATTCCGACCCCAGGGACGACATCGCCCGTGTCCGCGCCGTGCGCCAGGCGATCGGGCCGAAGATCAAGCTGATGGCCGATGCCAATCAGGGGCTGAACGAGGCGCAGGCGATCCGGCTCGGCCGGATGCTGGAAGAGTTCGACCTGACCTGGTTCGAGGAGCCGCTGCCGGCCTGGGATCTCGAAGGCCTGGCGCGCGTCTCGGCGGCCCTGGACACGCCGATCGCCTCGGGCGAAACCGAATATACGCGCTACGGCTTCCGCCGCATGCTGGAACTGCGCTCGGCCGACATCCTGATGCCGGACCTGCAGCGCGTCGGCGGCCTGAGCGAATTCATGCGGGTCGGACACATGGCCGAAAGCCATGACGTGCCGGTGTCGAGCCATCTCTTCCCGGAAACGAGCATCCAGGCGCTGGGCGCGCTCTCCAATGCCGTCTTCCTCGAATACATGCCTTGGTTTTCCAAGCTCTACAGCGAGCAGCTGAGCTTCGCCGACGGCTTCGCCGTCGTGCCGGAACGGCCCGGCTGGGGCTTCACCTTCAACCGGGACATGATCGCGCACCTGAAGGGTTGAGACGGCCCGGCCGAAACCCGCGCAGACGGGCGGCCAAACGCAAACAAGAGGGAGGACGGAATGATCATCACGCGTCGTCAATTCACGTCGACCGCCGCCGTCGGCGCCGCCACGCTCGGCCTGGCGCATCCGGCGATCGCCCAGAACGAGCCGATCAAGATCGGCTGGCTGGCGGCGCTGACGGGGCCAAGCTCGGCGCCGGGCGTCGGCTTCAACCGCGGCGTCATCTATGCCGCCGAGACCATCAACGCCGCCGGCGGCATCAAGGGCCGCAAGGTCGAGGTGATCACCCGCGACACCCAGGGCGACCCGACCAAGGCGGTCAACGCCACCCAGGAGCTGATCAGTCAGGCGCGCGTCCACGCCATCTGGGGGCCGACCAATTCCGGCGAGTCGCTGGCGGTGACGCCGATCATGGCGCGCGCCAAGATGCCGAACATCCACCCCTGCGTGGTCGACACGCTGATCGACGTGCAGAAATTCCCCAATGCCTTCCGCATCTCGCCGTCCAACACCCAGTGGGACGACGCGGTGCGCGGCTATTGCCTCGCCATCCTCAAGCTGAAAAAGGTCGCCGTCATCGGCGATACCACGGGTTATGGCGTCTCGGCGGTCAATGCCTCGGTCGCCGGCTTCAAGAAGGACGGCGCCGAGGTGGTCTATCAGGCCAATATCGACGCCACCCAGCCGGACATGACGCCCGACCTCCTGCGCGCCCGCAACGCCGGCGCCCAGGCCATCGTCGTCTGGAGCGTCTCCACCGGCATGGAGGCGCGCATGATGAACACCCGCGCCGCCATGGGCTGGGATGTGCCCTTCGTCGGCCACCCCTCGTTGTCCTCGGGCGAGATCGGCGGCCTGGTCGACAAGCCCGCCAATTGGGACAAGGTCTATGCCATCGGCTATCGCAGCTGCAGCTACGGCGCCGACGGCAAGCTGCCCGGCCGCAACCAGGAGCTGGTCGAACGGCTCGCCGGCAAGGTGAACCTCGCCGACACGCTGCTCTGGTGGGTCGCTTGCGGCATCGACGCCATCGAGATGGTGGCCAAGGCGGTGGAGGCGCGCGGCTCGTCGTCGAGCGAGGCGATCATCGCCCACTGGAACGGCCTGTCCAAATATAACGGCTATTTCGGCGATTACAGCTACAGCCCAACCCAGCATAACGGCTATCCGACCGCCGATGTCGTGATGTCCCAGGCGAGCTCCGCCAAGAACGGCACCTTCGCGCTGGCACCCGGATATTCGGGCTGAGCGTGATGGCTCCGGACCGAAACATCCTGGGACTTGCGGAGAGGGTGGTCGTCCTTCGAGACTCGCAAGAGCTCGCACCTCAGGATGAGGTTCGGATGTGCCTTGCATGAAGGTGGCAGGCCAAACACAGCGCTCTTCGCGCATTCGGCACCGTGCCGGATGCCATTCCCTCCAGTCCTCGTCCTGAAGTGCGAGCTCTTGCGAGCCTCGAAGGACGGCCAAGCGACGTGCAAGGCCGCCCTTTCAATCAGAAACCGATCGAACCGTGAGGTAACGATGCTTGCTTCGATCCTGGCGTCCGGCTTGGCGGTCGGGGCCATCTATGCCCTGATCGGCATCACCTACAACACGATGTTCGCGACCTCCAGGGTGATGAGCTTTACCGCCGGCCAGCTCGGCATGCTCGGCGGCGTGTTCGGCTCGCTGTTCATGCTGCGGCTCGGCTGGCCGCCGGTCATCGGGCTCGTCGCGACGCTTTGCGCCTGCGCGCTGATCGGCGTCGTCACCGAGATCGTCGCGGTGCGGCCGGTGCTGAAGAGCCTGGAGCAGCACCTCTATGTGTTGTCCACCCTGGCGCTGGCGCTGATGATCCAGCAAGTCACCGCGATCGAATGGAGCACCGAGCCACAGCCGTTTCCCAAGCTGTTCGGCGTAGGCTCGGGGATTTTCGACGAGAAATTCTGGCTGCCACTGGCAGCCTGCGCACTGACGATCATAGGGCTCGAGCTGCTCTACCGGAAGACCCTGGTCGGTCGCGCCTTCCTGGCCATCGCCGAGGACAATTTCGCCGCCCGCGCCCTTGGCCTGCCCGAGCGCAATCTCAGGATCGCCAGCTATGCGCTCGCCGGCGCCATTGGCGGCCTCGCCGGCTTTTCCGGCGGCCAATTGCTGCTCGCCTTCTTCGCCAATGGCCCGCTCCTGAACTTCTACGGTTTCGTACCGGTGGCGCTGGGCGGCCTCGGCAATAATCGCGGCGCGGTCATCGGCGGACTGGCGCTCGGCATCTTCCAGCAGGCCGCCAATTTCCTGGTCGGCGGCATCTTTTCGTCCGTCGCCGTCTTCGTGCTGTTCATCATCGTCCTGCTCGCCGCCCCCCAGGGCCTGTTCGGCGCGCACCAGGCAAGGCGGGTGTGATGACGGATGCGAGCGAGCCGATGAACCGATCCACCCATGCCGTCAGTTCCCGGGCCGCCGGCTGGCGCGCCATGCTGCCGACCGCCCTGCCCTTCGCCGCCTTGTTCGGGCTCGGCCTGCTGCTGCCGCTCACCGGCAATGAATATTGGGCGCTGATCGCCACCCGTGCGGCGATCTACTGGGTGCTGGTCTCCGGCCTCAACCTGGTCGTCGGCTTCGCCGGGCAGCTCGCCATCGGCTATGTCGCGCTTTTGACGCTCGGCGCCTATACCACCAGCGTGCTGGCAGCGGGCAATGTGCTGCCGCCCGTACCGACCTTGCTGGCGCTGGCGATCGCGGCCGTCGCCGGCGCCCTGTTCGGCGTCATTGTCGGCCTGCCGGCGCTTCGGCTGCGCACCTTCTATTTCGCCATGACCACGCTCGGCTTCGCCACCATCGTCACCCAGGTGGCGCTGGCCTGGCAGGGCGTCACCGGCGGTGGCATTGGCATCAGCGGCCCGGAGATGCCGGCGCCGTTCAACACCGCCTGGGGTTTCCTCTATTTCTGCCTCGCGCTCGCGGCGCTGCTCACCTGGGCGACCTCGAATGTCGCCAAGAGCCGGTTCGGCCGGGCGCTGATCGCGGTGCGCGACGCCGATGTCGCGGCCGAAGCCAACGGCATTTCCAAACCGAAGCTGTTCGTCACCATCTTCCTGTTCAGCGGCGCGGTGGCGGCGGTGGCCGGCGGCCTGTTCGCCAGCCTGCAGACCTATATCACGCCCGACGCCTTCACCTTCGAGCTGTCGCTCCTGTTCTTCATCGCCGTGCTGATCGGTGGCCGCGGCTCGATCCTCGGGCCGCTGATCGGCACGGTGGTGCTGACCCTGCTGCCGGAGATCGCCGCCCCGCTCGCGGCCTGGTCGACCTTCCTCTACGCCGTGCTGCTGCTGGTCATCGTGCTGGCCATGCCCGGCGGCATCGCGGCGCTGCTCGACACCAGGAACCGCAAGCCGCTGGCGAACGACCGGGCGATCAAGCCGCGCCCGGTCCTGCTCGGCGAGATCCTGCGGGCCGATGCGCCGACGACGCACCTCGTGCTGAAAGACATCGTGCTCGCCTTTGGCGGCGTGCGGGCCATAGACGGCATCGACCTGACCATCGCACCCGGCAAGGTGCATGGGCTGATCGGTCCGAACGGCAGCGGCAAGACCACCACGCTCAATGTCATCTCCGGCTATTACGCCCCCCTCGTGGGCGAGGTCAGCCTCGGCACGCCGCTCGAGAGAGGCGCGCCGGAGACCCGCGCCGGGCGCGGCATCGCGCGCACCTTCCAGACGCCGCGGATCGTCGGCGAAGCCTCGGTCATCGACAATGTTATGATCGGCGGCTGGATTGAGGGGCGGTCGAGCTTCGTCGAAACCTTGCTGTCGCTGCCGCGCCATCGCCACAGCGAACAGGGACTGGAGGAGGCGGCGCGCCTGACCCTGCGCACCGTCGGGCTGGAGGCGCTGGCCGACGTCCGCGCCGACCGGCTGCAGCACAGCGAATTGCGCTTCGTCGAGATCGCCCGCGCGCTGATGCTCAAACCCGCCTACCTGCTGCTCGACGAGCCAGCCGCCGGCCTCGCCACCATCGAGATCGAGCGGCTCGGCCAGCTGATCAAGGAGATCAGCCGCCGGGGTACCGGCGTGCTGCTGGTGGAGCACCATGCCGACCTGATCTTCGATATTTGCGACGAGGTCACCGTGCTCAATCTCGGCCGGGTGCTGGCGAGCGGAACGCCGGCGGAAATCCGCGTGCACAAGGAGGTCGTCAGTGCCTATCTCGGTGCCTGAACCGCTGATCGACATCCGCCGGCTGGAAGCTGGCTACGGCAAGATCGGCGTGCTGCACGGCGTCGACCTGGCGGTCGGCGCGGGCGAGGTCGTCGCCCTGCTCGGTCCCAACGGCGCCGGCAAGACGACGCTGCTGCGCGCCGTGTCCGGCCTGCTGCCCTGGACTGCGGGCGTGGTCCACTTCGCCGGCCAGGACCTGCAAGGCTGGGGCCCGCGCGAGACCGCCCGCGCCGGCCTCGTCCATGTGGTCGAGGGTCATCGCGTGTTCACGCAGCAATCGGTGACCGACAACCTCTTGCTGGCGGCCTATGACCTGCCGCGCGGCGAGCGCAACGCCCGGGTCGAGGAAGCGCTGGGCTTCTTCCCCGAGATCGCCGAGAAGCGCCACGAGCGTGGCGGCGCGCTGAGCGGCGGCCAGCAGCAGATGCTGGCGGTGGCGCAAGGGCTGGTGCGCCGGCCGCGTCTCCTGATGCTCGACGAACCCTCGGCCGGCCTGTCGCCGGTGCTGGTCGACCGGGTGCTGGCCGTCGTCGCCAGGTTGCGCGCCGCCGGCACGGCCGTGCTGCTGGTCGAACAGCTCATCGAAAAGGCGCTCGCCGCTTCCGACCGCGTCTATGCCCTGGCCCAGGGCCGGATCGTGCTCGCCGCCGCGACCTCCGAAGCCGACCTGCCGCGCCGGCTGGAGCGCGCCTATTTCGGCCAGGACCACGCCACCGCCCTGCACGGGTGACAGGGCGCAGGATGGTGGCGGGCGCCAAGCCCGCCTAGGGCCGCGCGCTGCCAAGTAAAGGCGCGGTCGCGCAATCATGCCATGCACCCGGCCTGCCATTCACGCGTGGACGGAGCCGGCAAGCTGGTGCCTAATCGCTGCACAAACGTTTGCTGCTGTGACTGCGTTCGATTGTCTCGTTTGCGGGGAGAAGCTGGGCAATGGGGCAGACCAACCGCGCGCTGAAGGCGCTGACCTTCGCCGCGCCCCTCCTGTTCCTGCTGCTGGCCTGGGCGGTGGTCGTGCCGCTGTTCGGCATATCGCCGCAAGTGTTTCCCGATATCGTTTCGGTCGCCCAGGCCGGGCTCGACGGCGTCCGCGACGGTTCGCTGCTCCAGCATGTCGGCGCCAGCCTCCTGCGCGTCGTGCTCGGCACGGTGCTCGCTATCCTGGTCGGCGTGCCGCTCGGCATCGCCATGGGGGTGAGCCAGGGCGTGTCGAACTTCCTGACACCCCTGCTCCGGTTCTTTTCGGTGCTGGCCGGCATTGCCTGGATCCCGATCGCGACGCTCTGGTTCGGCTACGGTTTCGGCGCCATCATCTTCGTCATCTTCAACGCGGTGTTCTTCGTCGTCGCCTACAACACCTTGCTCGGTGTCTCGACCATTCCGATGCCGCTGCGCCATGCCGCCGCCTCGCTCGGCGCGCGGCCGCTGGCCATGCTCACCGATGTCCTTCTGCCCGGCGCGCTGCCCAATATCGTCACCGGCATTCGCACCGGCCTCGGCTTTGCCTGGCGCGGCCTGATCGCCGCGGAAATGATCGCGACCAATGTCGGCCTCGGCTACATGCTGTTCGTCGCCCGCGACTTCTACCGGACCGAAGTCATCGTCTTCGGCATGATCGTCATCGGCCTGATCTGGCTCGCCATCGACCGGCTGGTGCTGGCGCCGCTCGAACGCGCCACCATCGAGCGCTGGGGCATGGTGCGCGCGGCATGACCCCCTTGCTCAAAGCCTATGGCGCCTATGTCCGCACGACCACGCGCTTTCCCGCGCTGCAGAGCATCATCCCCTTCGTGCCGCTGGTCGCGCTCTGGGCCGTGGTCGCCGAGGCCGGCCTGTTTCCGCGCGCCTTCTTTCCCGGCCCGGTCGACGTCATCCGCTCGTTCGGCGATCTCATCTACAAGGGCATCCTGCCCGACTATCTCGCCGACAGCGTCGGCCGGCTGCTGGTCGGCGCCGCGGTCGGCATGGCCATCGGCATTCCCTTGGGCCTGCTGGTCGGGCTCAACGCCCGCGCCAACACCCTGCTCTCGCCGATCCTCCTGTTCTTCCAGGCGATCGGCGACATTGCCTGGCTGCCGATCCTGATCATCTGGTTCGGCTTCGGCTTCACCACCATGACCTTCGTCATCGTCTATACGGTGCTGTTTCCGGTGGTGCTCAGCACCGTGCTCGGCGTGCGCTCGGTCAAGCAGGATCTGATCCGCGCCGCGCAATGCCTGGGCGCCTCGCCGCTGCGCATCCTGTGGGAGGTCGTGCTGCCCGGCGCATTGCCGAACATCGTCACGGGGCTTCGCAACGGCCTCGGCTACGGCTGGCGCGCGCTGATCGCCGCGGAAATGATCGTCGGCACCAGCGGCATCGGCTTTCTCATGTTCGACGCCCGGCGCGCCGGCTCGGTGGTCGAGATCGTGCTCGGCATGATCGTGCTCGGCATCCTCTGGTACATTGTCGATGCCTGGGTGCTGGCCCCCATCGAACGGGCCACGGGACAAAGATGGGGGCTCGTGACGCGATGACGCGCAGCCGATGAAGACGCTCAGCCTGAAATCCCTGTCGAAGACCTATTTCGACGCCTATGCCGGCGTCCACGTCACCGCCGTGCACGATGTCAGCTTCGACATCGCCGAGGGCGAATTCGTCGCCATCGTCGGGCCGTCCGGCTGCGGCAAGTCGACCATTCTCAACATGATCGCCGGCTTCATCCCGGCTTCCGGCGGCGAGATCCTGGTCGGCGGCCGGCCGATCAACGGACCGGGTCCGGATCGCGGCGTGGTGTTCCAGTCGTTTGCGCTGTTTCCCTGGAAGACCGTGCTCGACAATGTCGGCTTCGGGCCGAAAATGCGCGGTGTTCCGAAACCCGAACGCGACGCCATCGCGCGCGAATATCTGGGGCTGGCCGGCCTGAACGAGGCCGCCGGCCGCTATCCGAACGAGCTCTCCGGCGGCATGCAGCAACGTGTCGGCGTGGTCCGCGCGCTCGCCAACCGGCCGGACGTGCTGCTGATGGACGAGCCTTTCGCCAGCGTCGACGCGCAGACGCGCATGACCCTGCAGGAAGAGCTGACCCGCATCTGGCAGGAGCGGCGGCCGACCGTGCTGTTCATCACCCACGATGTCGCGGAGGCGGTGTTCCTCGCCAACCGGGTGATCGTGCTGTCCAAGGGCCGGGTGAAAGAAGAGGTCGCGGTCACTCTGCCGCGCCCACGTGTCTGGGACGAACTCGTGCAGGACGACCAGTTCAAGGACCTGTCGGCCCGCGTGCTCAGCCTGGTGAGGTCGGCGTGACCCTGGTGCGATCAGCACTGGCCTCGACCAAGATCCGGATCCTTGCCGGGCTCCTGGTCCTCTGGCTCGCGTGGCAAGCCTGGCTCGTAGTCGCGGCGCCAGCCAAGATCGCCGAAGGCTTTCCCGAAAGACTTCGGGTCAACGCCTTGATCACCTTGCCGTTTCCACCCGAGCGCTTCCATATCCTGGCGTTCCAGCGCCATGGCCGCGTATCCGGCACGGAGGGCAATACCGTCGAACTAAGAGGCATCGCAAGAAGCGATCTCACCGCCATCGCCCGGCTCTACTGGGTCAGGCGGATAGAGCCACTGAGGGAGGGAGCATCATGATCACGCGCAGAACCATCGTCGCCGGCACGCTGATAGCCGCGCCGGGCCTGATGCCGCATTGGGCGCAGGCGCAGACCATGACCAAGCTCAAGGCCGGCATGGTCACCGGCATCGACCAGATCGGCCTGCCGATCGCGCTCGAACGCGGCTTCTTCGAAAAGGCCGGCCTGGATGTCACCATCGCCCGACCCTACGCGACCGGTGTCGACGCTTTGAACGCGCTGCAGGCGGGCGAAAGCGAGATCGTCCAGGTCGGCGTCCCGATGATCGGCGCCGTGCTGCGCGGCATGGACCTGGTGGCGCTCGGCAATTACAGCGGCAATGCCACGCGGCGCGGTTCGGACGCCACCATGGCGCTGATCGCGCGCGCCGAGAGCGGCATCGACAAGGCCAATCTCGCGAGCCTCAAGGGCAAGAAGATCGCCGCCTCCTTCGGCACGATCAACCACCTCTACATCCTGGCACTGCTGGAAAAAGCAGGGCTCACGCCGGCCGATGTCACCCTGGTCAACACCCCGCCGCCCGACATGACGGTGGCACTGCTCGCCCGCGGCATCGATGCTTTCTCCGGCTGGGATCCCTGGCCGATCGTCGCCTTGAAGGACGTGCCCGGCGCCTATGAGGTGGTGCGCGGCGGCAACGTCATTTCTTATGTCGGCTTCAATGTCGCCCTCAGGCCGTGGATCGAGCGGAACGGCCCGGCGATCGAGAAATTCCTGGCCGCCGTATCCGAGGCCGACCAGTGGATGCGCAAGAATTCCAAGGCCGCGGCGCAGGTCGCCACCCGCTGGATCCCCGGCCTGAAAGCGGATGTCGCGGAAGCGGCAATGGAATTCAACATCCAGCAGGCCGACCGCCGGCTGTCGGCCAATAATTACCGGGCGCTGTGGAGCGCGGTCGACCGCCTGCACCGGCTCGGCTTCGTGCGCGGCACCTTCGACGTGAACAAACACATCGAGCCGCGCCACATGCTGAAGGTCATGGCCGAGCAGCCGGCCCTGTTCAACGACCTGCCGGCCATTCCCGCCGATGTGGCGATCACGCCCGGCTTCGTGTTCACGCCGTAACCGAGAGCTCGTCGTTCCGTGCGCCGCCCGGCCACGGAACGACGTCGCCAGATGCCGAGGCGGAGGGAGCGGCCCTGGCCGCCGAGGTCAATGATTGCTCCAGAGTCCGATCAGCCGGGCGAGGATCGGGCGCGTCAGCTGGTTGTCGGCACCCGCGACCGCGATGATGGCGATGCCCCGCTGCGGCAGGCAGTAGATCGCCGCCAGTTCGTTGCCGCTGGTCAGGCCGAACACCGAGGCCGGCGCGTCCGGCATCGCCCGCAGCCCGGCCTGGCTGATCGCCGTGCGGCCGGTGGCCCGGCATTCGTCGAGCGTCGCGCCCGGCCGCAACGGCACCTCGTTCATGCTGAGGCCGGTCGCCCGGACCGGAACCGGCAGAAACCCGAGGGGAACGGCAAGGGTCAGGACCATGGACAGCTTGTGCAAGGGTATCCTCCCGGTCCGCTCGTCCGATCGGCTCGGCGGCCTCAAGGACAGGCCGCGCTTCGATCTCGGGCTCCCAGCGACAGGGGCCGCGAGACAGGCAAAGCATGCCCTGCGTCCGGGCGAATGCAAGGCCGCGCGCGCCCCAATGGGACATGACCGAAGGTTTGCGCCGAGCGACGGCCGCTCAGGTCGGGGTCTGCGCCGTCACGACCCGGAAACAGGAGGCCGTGATCGAACGCAGGTTGTCATCGACCTTGTATTTTTCGAGGCGATTCTTTTCCTCGGCTTCGCAGGCCTGGACCGAGGCCATGGGATCGACCGTATGGACATATTGCCCATCGGCGAACATCAGAAACATGAACAAAAAGACCTGCCCTGTTGCCATTGCCACGCCTTCCATCATCGCGCCTGCCATTGTTCTACAGCATGCGCACGCTACGGGTGATGATTTCAAGGCAATATCCGTGCCGAAGCTGTGGACATCCTCGGCCAATACTTGCCGCCGGTTAGGCCAGGCGCCTGGCTTTCAACCAGAGGAAGAGCGGCAGACGCATCGAGCGCGCCATCGAATCATCACCCACGACGACCTTTGGCCGCGGTTCCCGCAAGCTCGTGATGGCCAGCCCCGCCCCTTCCAGGGCTTCGGCATAGGCTTCGAGCGGCTGTGACCAGCCGGCGAAATCCATGTGCAGGCCGTCACGCTCCTCGGTCCCCTCGAAGCGCTCCCGGCCGAAATAGGACCCCGCGACCACGAAGGGCGCATCCGGCCCCGGCCCGGCGAAACGGCCGCGATCACGAAACGGATGGACCAGTGAGATCATCACTTCGCCGCTGGGCGCCAGCACCCGCGCGATCTCGGCGCAGGCGGCCGGCACATCCTCGACGTCCATCAGGACGTTATAGGCGACGACCAGATCGAAACTGTCATCCTCGAATGGCAGCGCGGCCGCAGGCGCGACGGCATAGCGGTCGGCCGACTGGGCCGCGGCCGCGGCGTCGACCAGATCGGCGACCGGATCGGTTGCGGTGACGTGGTGGCCGAGCTCCTTCAGCAGGCGTGACACCCGCCCCTCGCCGCAGCCGACCTCCAGGGCTCGCTTGTCGCCCCGGCCAATAAAGGCCAGCAGCGCCTCACGATAGGCCCAGAACGCGTCATGGCCGGGCTTGCGCGCCCAGGCGGTCCATTGCGCGGCGACCCGCGCCCAATGCGCCCGGTCCGATGGCGTCTCGGTCATGTCGCTTCATCCTTGCCGTCGATCGGCGCATGTCTTAGCCCGCCCACTGTCCGGCAGCCATATCGCCCGGCCCGGCAAGCCACCGCGATCCCCGCAGCGGACGACCGGTTGCCTCTCCCGCACACCAGTGCGATATTGCAAGCGGTTTGAAAAGGCACTGCCGTGAGAACGATGGACGATGCACACCGGTCGGGATGCCCGATCAACCTGTCCCTGGAGATCTTCGGCGACAAATGGAGCCTGCTGATCATTCGCGACGTGATCTTCGGCAATCGCCGGCATTTCCGTGAATTGATGCGCTCGGAAGAAGGCATTTCCTCCAATATCCTGGCCGATCGGCTCAAGATGCTGGTCGAGATGGGCATGCTGACCAAGGCCGACGACCCCACCCACAAGCAGAAGGCGGTCTACAGCCTTACCGAAATGGCGATCAGCGTCCTGCCGATCCTGGCTCATCTCGCGGCCTGGGGCCGTCGCTGGCTGCCGGTGAGCGAGGAGCTCAGCATCCGCGCGCAGTTGCTGGAGGAAGGCGGCCCCGCGCTCTGGGAGCGGTTCATGGCCGAGCTGCGCCACGAGCATCTCGGCATTGCCCTCGCGCAGCCGGCGCCGGTTCCGGTGCGGGAAACGATGCAGGCGGCCTATCTCGCCGTGGTCGCGCGCAACAGGCCGACACAGCCGGCGTGATCGGGCATCCGGCACGGCACTTGATCGCGCCACGGCACGCCGGAAAAGCGCAGTTGAATCAACCCTCTCCCATAGGGAGAGGGTGGCATCGGCAGAAGCAATTGCTTCTGCCTGACGTCAGCTGCCGGGTGAGGGGCGTAACCCCTCAGAACTGATGGGACACTCGCCGCGCATCCTGCCCTATCCGGAAATGGGCGACCCCTCACCCGGCGCCTGACGGCGCCACCCTCTCCCGATGGGAGAGGGTTAATCCGACAGCGCTTTTGACTCCAGGCACAGTGCTTTACACTCATCCCTCTTTCCCGACTGGTATCAACCCCGCTCCAGGGCTGCCCAAAGCGCCTCGGCCGCATGGCCCAACCGCGCGACGGGACGAAACAGGCGGATTTCGATGGGGATCGCCAGGTCCGGTTCGCCGGCTCCCACCAGGAGCCCGGCGGCGATGTCGTCTTCGGCCAGGGTCCGCGGCAACCAGGCCACGCCGTCTCCGGCGCGTGCCATCGAGAGCAGCGTCGCCGCGAGGTGCGAGGTGAAGATGGTCTCCAGCACAAAGGATCGATCGGTCGCCGCCAGCCACGCCGCGACGATGCGGCCCAGGCCGGATTGCGCGCTATAGCCAAGATATTTGACCGGCGCGCCGCCATTGAGCCGCCAGCGTGCGGCTCCGTCCGGTGCCGGCGCGCTGAACGGAACCAGCCTGTCGGTGCCGACCACGATGCTCCTGAACCGGCCCGCCTGGAGCCGGCCGCCCATGTTCGGGTGATGGTGGCAGAGCAGAAACGGCGCGTCGCCGCGCAGCATCATCTGCTCGCAAGCCTGCATGCTGTCTGAGATCAGGTTGAGATTGCCGAGCGCCAGGACCCTGTCATTGCCGCGAACCCATTTCGGGAAAAACGTGAAGGAAAGCGCGTGGGTCGCGGCGATCGACAGAGGACCCGCGCCCCGGCCGGACACTTCGAGCGTGTCGCGCCGCAACTGATGCAGGGCGCGCGTCAGGACCTCCGCCTGGCTGTGAAAATGCTCACCTGCCGGGGTCAGCGCGACGCTGTGGGTGGTGCGGGTGAACAGAGCCGCACCGGCCCACTCCTCGAGCGCGCGGATCCTGCGGCTGAAGGCCGGCTGGGTCACGTGACGGGCCTCCGCCGCCCTGGAAAAATTCAGGGTCTCGGCGAGAGCCAGATAATCCTCGAGCCAGATCAATTCCATCGGTAATGCCGAACCGACATAAGCAATTCCTCAAATAGCATTGGCGCATGGCCGGTTCCAGTCTTACCGCTCGTTCCCGGGCGGATCGGAACGCCACCGATCGACGCCAATGGCGGCATCGGCCGACCAGTCGCGCCTCGCCGCGGATCATCGCCGGGCCATCGCGCTCGGCATAACCGGGCCAAGCTTGAACGAACCACCGGGAAGGACAATGCCATGCGTATCGTCGACGTCGTCGAGATCACCAAGCCGATCGCATCGCCGATCCGCAACGCCTATATCGACTTTTCGAAGATGACGGCGAGCCTGGTCGCCGTGGTGACCGATGTGGTCCGCGACGGCCGCCGTGTCGTCGGCTACGGTTTCAATTCGAACGGCCGCTACGGCCAGGGCGGCCTGATCCGCGAGCGCTTCCGCAACCGTATCCTCGAGGCCGCCCCGCAGAGCCTGCTCGATGACGACGGCGGCAATCTCGATCCGCAGCGCGTCTGGGCGGCGATGATGGCGAACGAGAAGCCCGGCGGCCACGGCGAACGTTCCGTGGCGGTCGGCACGCTCGACATGGCGGTCTGGGACGCGGTCGCCAAGATCGCAGGCAAGCCGCTGTTCCGGCTGCTCGCCGAAAACAAGGGCCGCGAGGCCGATCCCCGCGTCTTCGTTTATGCCGCCGGCGGCTATTATTATCCGGGCAAGGACAATTCGGCGCTGCAGGCCGAGATGCGCGGCTATCTCGGTCGCGGCTACACCGTGGTCAAGATGAAGATCGGCGGCGCCTCGATCGACGAGGATCGCGGGCGGATCGAGGCCGTGCTGAAGGAGATCGGATCGCAGGCGCGGCTCGCCGTCGACGCCAACGGACGCTTCGACCTGGAGACGGCCATCGCCTATGCCAAGATGCTGCGCGACTATCCGCTGTTCTGGTACGAGGAAGCCGGCGATCCGCTCGACTACGCGCTGCAGGCGGCGCTTTCGGAATTCTATCCGGGCCCGATGGCGACGGGCGAGAACCTGTTCTCGCACCAGGACGCGCGCAACCTCATCCGCTATGGTGGCCTGCGGCCGGACCGCGACTGGCTGCAGTTCGATTGCGCCCTGTCCTACGGGCTGGTCGAATATCTCAGGACGCTGGACGTGCTCGCCCAGCACGGCTGGTCGCCGGCGCGCTGCATTCCCCATGGCGGCCACCAGATGTCGCTGAACATCGCGGCGGGCCTCGGCCTCGGCGGCAATGAAAGCTACCCCGACCTGTTCCAGCCCTATGGCGGCTTCCCCGACTCGGTGCGTGTCGAGGACGGCCATATCGTCATGCCGGATCTGCCCGGCATCGGCTTCGAGGGCAAGTCCGACCTGATCAAGGTCATGCGCGAACTGGCCGAATAGTGGGGCGGCTCACCGGGTGGCCGCTCCTGGCGGCCCCCGCCCCTTTGGCGCCTCAGAACACCACCACGACCGGCTGATGGTCAGACGCCTTGGTGACGAGATCGTAGTCGATCGAGGTCAGCCGCGCGGCGACGTCGCCGGTAGCGAAAACGAAGTCGCAGCAATGGGCGGCGCCATAGGTCTGGTCGTAGAGGCAGAAGGACGGCGGATGCGGTTCGCCTGCATGTTTCGCCGCCCAGAGATCGACCAGAGTCGGCGTGCCGTCCTCGAAGGGGGCTTCCAGCCGCGCCTTGGAGGGATCCGACGGCTTCATGTTGAAATCGCCGCAGAGAATGGCCGAGGCCGTCACCGGCTGCGGCGCGAAAGGCGTGATACCGCCTTCGAGCGGCGGGCGCTTGACCCGCGCGGCGGCCTGCCGATGGGCGGCGCGCACGCTTTCTACCTGGGCCGCGCGCAGCACGGTGTGAGAATATTCGAGATGGGTGGTCATCACCCGCACCGGGCCGAACGGCGCTTCGATCATCGCGTCGATCGCCAGGCGCGGCATGGACCGGGCCTCCGCCGCCTCCCAGGCGAGCGTGTGGCGGAACACCTGACCGACCGGCAGGCGTGAGAACAGCGCATTGCCGAAGCGGCTGCGGCCCCCCCGGCCGTCGGGCACATCCACCGCCGGACCTTCGATCAGGGTGAAGCCCGGCAGGAGCCCCGCCAGCACGGCGAACTGGTTCTCGCCGGAACTGCCTTCGAGCTGCGGGAAGTTGTCAGCCACTTCCTGCAGACAGAGCACATCGAAATCGGCGAGCTCGCGGGCGTGGTCGACGATGCGCTGCAAGCTGAAGACGCCGTCGATGCCAAGGCCCCACTGAATGTTCCAGGTGATCAGTTTCATGGCGCGGCCTTCATTTGATGCCGGCCCGCATGAAGCTCTGCACGAACTGGCGCTGGAACAGGAGGAAGCCGATCAGCAGCGGCGCCGCGGTCAGCAAGGTGGCCGCGCAGATGATCGACCAGTCGACGCCCTGGTCGGTGGAGGAGAATACCTGCAGGCCGACGGTCAGCGGGCGGGCCTCGACCGAATTGGTGACGATCAGCGGCCAGAGGAAATTGTTCCAGTGATAGCTGACCGAGACCAGGCCATAGGCGACATAGACCGGCCGGCCGAGTGGCACATAGACGCGCCAGAGCACCTGCAGCGGCGTTGCCCCCTCCACCCGCGCCGCGTCGTCGAGCTCCTTCGGCACGGTCTTGAAGGTCTGGCGCAGCAGGAAGATGCCAAAGGCCGAGGCCATGTAGGGCAAGCCGATGGCGGGGATCGAGTCCAGGATGCCGATGCGGCTCATGGTCCGGTAGTTCTCGACGATCAGCACGTCAGGCATGATCATCAGCTGGGCCAGGACCAGGGCGAAGACAACCGTCTGGCCGGGGAACTCGTAGCGGGCGAAGGCAAAGGCGGCGAGCGTGCAGAGCACCAGCTGGCAGGCCAGGATCACCGTCACCAGCACGAAGGTATTGAGGAAATAGCGGGCGAAGGGCGCCGCCTCCCAGGCGCGGGCGAAATTCTGCAAAGTGAGCGGCGCGAACAACTCGAACCGGGTTGAGAATTCCGGCGGGTGAAAGGCGGTCCACACCGCATAGGCGAGCGGTGCGATCCACAGCGTGGCGAGCAGCCAGGCACCTGCCGTTTCCAGGACGCGGGCGGTGCCGCGCGGGGCGTAGACGTCGCTCATCTGTAGTGGATCCGCCGTTCGAGCAGGCCATATTGGATAAGCGCGATGAGCCCGAGCAGCGCCAACAGCACGACGGTGAGCGCCGCGGCATAGCCGGTGTCCCAGAAACTGAAACCGACCTGGTAGATGTAATAGAGCAAGAGCGCGGTGGCGTTGTCGGGCCCGCCGCGGGTCATGACGAAGATGTGGTCGATGGTGCGGAAGGCGCCGATGACCGCATTGACCAGCACGAATAGCGTGGTCGGCATCAAGAGTGGGAACTGGATGCGCCGAAAGTAAGTCCAGCGCGACGCGCCCTCCAGCGCCGCCGCCTCGGCGAGGCTCGGCGACACCGTCTGCAGGGCGGCGAGATAGAAGATCATGAAGAAGCCCGCCTCCTTCCAGACCGCCACCACGGTGACCGCGAACAATGCGGTATCCTTGGAGCCGAGCCAGTTCGGCGAGACGATGCCGAAGACGCCAAGCACCTGGGCCAGCAGCCCATATTGCGGCGTGTAGAAGAACAGCCAGATATTGGCCACCGCGATCATCGGCAGCACGGTGGGCGTGAAGAAGGCCATGCGCGCCAGGGTCCGCCCGGCGATCTTGTCGTTGACCCAGATCGCCATCAGCAGCGCCAGCGCGATCGACACCGGGATGGTGCCGAGCGCGAACCAGAGATTGTTCCACATGGCCTGCCAGAACACCGGGTCGGACAGCATCTGCTCGAAATTGTCGAGGCCCGCGAAGCGCGAGGGCCGCCGCGGCCGGGGCGTCGAATAGAAGCTCTCGACGATCGTGGCGACCGCCGGCCAATGGGTGAACAGCGCCAGCAACGCGAGCGAGGGCGCCAGCATCAGCCAGGCATGGATCCAGGTGCGGTTGGCGGAGGAGGTCATGGGGCGGGAGGCATGGGGTGACTGCGTGGGGTAAAATCGACCGACTTCTCGCGCAGGTCACCGCATAGAAAACACTGACAAATCAACCCTCTCCCAGAGGGAGAGGGTGGCAGCGTCAGCTGCCGGGTGAGGGGTCGTCCATCTCCGGATAGAACTGCATGCAACGTGAGCGTCGGCATTAGGTCTCTACGCCTACGCCCCTCACCCGGCGCCTGACGGCGCCACCCTCTCCCTTTGGGAGAGGGTTGATTCACCCCCGCCCCTACTCCTGCCTTGCCCCTCACCGATAGGCCCTGAGGATGCGTTCGGCCTCGGCCTGCGCATCCTTCATCGCCGCCTCCGGCGCCTTGGTGCCGGTGAGGGCCGCCTGCAGGCCGTCGTTCAGCGCCTTGGTGACGCGCTGGTTCTCGTGGGTGGAGAGCTCGGCCACCGCGAATTCCAGCTGGTCGCGCGCCACCGCGGCGGCCGGGAAGCCGGCGACATAGGCTTTCATCTCGGGTGTTTCCCAGCTGTCCTTGCGGGTGGCGACATAACCGGTGTCGATGCCCCATTTGGCGGCGCGCTCGGGCGTGGTGATCCACTGGATGAACTTGAAGGCGGCTTCCTGCTCGGCCTTCGAGACCTTCTTGGACAGATAGAAATTGCCGCCGCCGGTCGGGCTGCCGCGCCGCTTGCCAGCCGGCAGCATGCCGACGCCGAACGGGAACTTGGCATTGGCGCGCACGCTGGTGAGGTTGCCCGTGGTGGTCCACATCATCGCGCATTTGCGCTCGAAGAAGTCGCGCGGCGTCGTGCCCCATTCGACCACGCCGGGCGGGTGCACCTTGTGCTTGCGCGACAGGTCGACCCAATATTGCAGCGCCTCGACGACCGCTGGCGCGTCATAGGCCGTGCGATTGCCGGCGCTGTTCATCAGGATCCCGCCGGCCTGGGTGGTCAACCCCTGGAACAGCCAATAGGGAAAGCCCGAGGCGGGGATCTGCAGGCCCCACTGGGTGGTGTTGGCGCCGTCGCGCTTGGTCAGCTTCTCGGCAAAGGCGACCTGCTCGGCCCAGGTCGCCGGCGGCTTTTCCGGATCAAGCCCGGCCTCCTTGAAGGCCTCCTTGTTCCAGTAGAGCACCACGGTGGAGCGCTGGAACGGAATGCCCCAGGTCTTGCCCTCGGTCTGGCTGTTTTCCATGAAGCCGGGAAAGAAGCTCTTCAGCCAGGCCTTGTCGGCATCGGTGCGGATGAAATCGTCGAAGGGCACGATGGCCTCCTCGTCGATCAGCGTGAACATGTCGGTGGAGAGCAGCACCGAGGTCACCGGCGGCGTGCCGCTCTTATGCGCGGTCAGCGCCTTGACGATGGTCTCCTGATAGGTGCCGGAATAGATCGGCTTCAGCGCGATGGACGGGTTTTCCTTCTCGAAATCGGCGGCGTAGCTGTCGATCAGCTTGGTGATCGGGCCGCCGACGGCGACGGGATAGAAAAACGACACTTCGGTGCGCGCCTGCGCCAGGGCGGGGGCGGCGACGCTTGCGGCGGCCAGCGCGGCACTGCCCTTCAATACGGTGCGGCGGTCGATGGATCGGGTCATGCTGTGTCCTCCCGTGCTTTATTTTGCCGGCGAGCTTATCGGGTTTTTCGCCCGAGGCTAGGCAATGCGCCGCCCGCTCGCGGTGTCGAAATGGTGGGTGTCGGCCAGGTCCCAATCGAGACCGATCGTGGCGCCCTCGCCGGCCGCGACCTTGCCGGGCACGCGAATGACGAAAGCCGCCTCCCCGACGCGCGCGTCGATGAGGCTGTCGGCGCCGAGATATTCGACCGCCGTGACGGTTGCGTGAATGCCCTGGTCGCTCAAGCGGACATGTTCGGGCCTGACGCCAAGCGAGACGGTGGCGGCATCCCGTCCCGCCGGGGCGAAGCGGGTGGCTGCCGCGCCGAGCGCCGCCAGCGGCAGCACATTCATCGGCGGCGTGCCGACGAAACGCGCGGTGAATACGGTCGCCGGCCGGTTATAGAGATCCTCCGGCGTGCCGTGCTGTTCGACATGGCCCGCGCGCATCAGCACGATGCGGTCGGCCATGGTCATGGCCTCGACCTGGTCGTGCGTGACGTAGATCATGGTGACGCCGAGCCGGCGCTGCAGCGCGCGGATCTCGCGGCGCATGTCGAGACGCAGTTGCGCGTCGAGGTTCGACAAGGGCTCGTCCATCAGGCAGACCGGCGTCTCGGCGACGATGGCGCGGCCGAGCGCGACGCGCTGCTGCTGGCCGCCGGACAATTGCGAGGGTTTGCGGTCGAGCAACTGGTCGAGGCCGAGAATGCCGACCGCACGCTTCAGCCGCGCCACGCGTTCGGCCTTGGGCACCTTGCGCACCTCCAAGCCGAACAGAATGTTCTGCTCGACGCTCAGATGCGGAAACAGCGCATAATTCTGGAACACCATGGAGACGCCCCGCTCGGCGGGGGCCGCATGGGTCACGTCGCGCGCCGAAATGGTGATCGTCCCGGCGGTGGATTGCTCGAGGCCGGCGATCAGCCGAAGCGTCGTCGACTTGCCGCAGCCCGACGGCCCGAGCAAGGCGACGAGATGGCCCGCGGCCACCGAAAACGACACGTCGTTCACCGCCATCTGGCCGCTGAAGGCCTTGGTCACACCCGATAATTCGACCTCGGCCACGGCATCCTCGGAAATCTTGGCGTCAGGGAGCCGGACGGTAGAGCATTTTCTGGCGGCTTGGGTACCGGACAACGCAAAGAAAATGCGTTCCCCCCGCAGCTATTTCGGATCGGCGCCGCCGCCGCCCGCGGACGTCATCAGCGCTCTCGCCGGCTCAGGCCGCGGCCATGACGCGGAACTGCAGGCAGAGCGCGACCGTGAGTGCCGCCGCGCCGGCGAGGCCCGCGAGCGTCCGCACGTGGTTCCAGAATGTCCAGTCGGTCAGGTAGCGGGTCCAGTAGGCCGCCGCCTCGGCGCCATCAGGCGGCAAGGCCTCCAGGGCGTTGTTCATCGGCACGTTGAAGACCATGGTCGCCACGAAGGTGCCGAGGCCATAGAACAGGCAGCCGAGAATGAGCCAGGCCGCCCCCGGCTCGGACCAGCGCAGCAGCGCGATGACCGCCAGCAGCGCCGTGACGACTGCCGTTCCCACGAAGACGCCGAGAAAGACCGGGTTGATCACCACGATATTGATCGACCGCATGGCGGCCAGACCCGCCTGCGGCGGGATACGGCCGAGCGCCTGCATGATGAAGGACGAAAAACCGAAAAAGGTGCCGGCGATCAGGCCGCTGCCGAGCGCGGCGGCCAAGGTCAGCGCGAAGACGACACGATCGATCATGAGCTTGCTCCCTGGTTGCCACGTGCCCTGCGGGCGCCGGCGCGATCACGATGCCCCGCTCGTCCAGACACCGTCGGTGGCTGCCGTGCGGGCATAAGCGGCGAAGCTGCGCGGCGGCCGGCCGAGCGCCTGCCGGACCCCGTCGGCGATATGGGCATTGCGGCCGTCGAAGACCGTCGAAAACAGATAGCCGACGAGCCAGACGATGTCGGCCGGCAGGTTCTGGGCGGCGACCGCGGCGACATAGTCTTCGAGGGGCACCTGGACATGGCGGATCTCCCGGCCGGCCGCCCCGGCAATGATGGCGGTGGCCTTGGCGAAGGTCAGCAGGTCCGGGCCGGTCAATTCGTAGAGCCGCCCGACATGCCCGGCTTCGGTGAATGCCGCCACGGCGACATCGGCGATGTCGTCGGCATCGACAAAGGGTTCCGCGACATTGCTCGCCGGCAACACCATCTCCCCGGCCAGCACGCCGTCGATGAAGGCGCCCTCGCTGAAATTCTGATTGAACCAGCTCGCGCGCAGGATGGTCCAGTCGGCGCCCGAGGCTTGCAGCGCGGCTTCACAGAGTTGCGCCTCCTCCTCGCCCCGTCCGGAGAGCAGCACCAGCCGGCGAACGCCGCTTGCCACCGCGCGACCGATAAAGGCTTCGATCGTCGCTACCGCACCGGGTACGGCGAGATCGGGATAGTAGGCGATGTAAGCCGCCGACACGCCGTCGAGCGCCGCCGTCCAGGTCGTCTGGTCGGTCCAGTCGAAGGCCGGCACCGCCGAGCGCGCGCCGATGCGCACCGGCCGACCGCGGGCTTCGAGCCCGGCGGCGACCCGTCGCCCGGTCTTGCCTGTGCCGCCCAGAACCAGGATGGGCATGGCCTGCGGGTCTGCGCTCGGGCTGTTCATGGTCGATCCCCTAACATGACGATAGCTCACATTCGTAATGTGATAAATCCTCATATTACTGCTGTCAAGGGCCGTCGAGAGCGCCAGGCAATGCGCCCGATGGCGTAGAACGACCGCGCCTGGGATCAATCCTGGATTGCGCGGATCGCCGCTGACGATGCGCACCCGCCTTGCTACCCAGGCCTGTGATCCCCCCTGGAGTGCCTCGCGTGAAACGATCTCTGCTCGCAGCCCTGTCGCTGGCGGCCATCGGGGCGGCATTCGTTCCGCGCGGTACGCAGGCCGCGGAGACGGGCTCGCCGGAGGTCCGGTTCGCCGGGCCGGCCAACTGGACCGGCCCCTATGGCGGCCTGCATCTCGGTGGCACGGTCAGCCAGAGCAGGAGCGCCGTCGACGGCTTCCCGGCCGGTGCCTGGAGCGTTTGGGGGCCGGCGCTTCCGGCCGGCTACCACGCGCGCGCCGAAGGCTTCATCGGCGGCGGCCAGGTCGGCGCCAATGTCCAATTCGGTTCGCTGGTCTTCGGCTTGGAAACCGACTTCTCCTTCACGACATTGGACAACGGCGTCGGCGCCAGCGGCAGAATCCTGAACGGCCAGCCCTATCGATCCGCCTATCGCCAGAAGCTCGACTGGTTCGGCACGATGAGGGCGCGGCTCGGCATCACGCCAACCGACCGCCTCATGGTCTATCTGACCGGCGGCGTCGCCTATGGCCAGGTCGCGGCTTCGTCCAGCCTGGCGCTTCCGACGGTCGCCTATGTGGGGTCCGACGAGAGTCTGCGGGTCGGCTGGGCGGCCGGCGCCGGCATCGAATATGCGCTTACCCAGTCGCTCTCGGCCCGGCTCGAATATCTCCATTACAATCTCGGCGCGACCACGGTGGTCGGCTTCCGGCCCGACCCGGCGTGGTTCCAGAGCCAGACACAGCTCGGCCTCGCCGGCCATATCGTGCGGGCCGGCCTCAATTATCGCTTCGGAGGCCCGGCGGCGGCCGCCGGTGCGGCCGGGTCGTCATCGGATTTCACCGTCGAGACCGGCCTGCGCACCTGGTACAGCACCGGCAGCTCGCGCAGCGACTGGCACATATATGACCGCTCCGACCTCGGCTCGCGGCTCGCCTATGGCGGACTGGCCGGGCTTGCGGCGGAGACCTTTTTCCGCGTCGACCACACGCCCAGCGGCTGGTTCGTCAAGGGCTTTGCCGGCACCGGCAAGCTCGGCAGCGGTCAGCTCAAGGACGAGGATTTCCCGCCGTTCCAGAACCCCTATTCGGCGACGCTGAGCGATCAGCGCAACGGCCATCTCGGCTATTTCAGCGCCGATATCGGCTATGTCTTCCTGCGCGGCGCCCATTATCGGCTCGGCGGCTTCGTCGGCTATCACTATTACACCGAGCGGACCAACGGCATGGGCTGCGTCTCCATCGCGCTCGACTGGTGTACGCCGCCCAATGATCTCGGCCGCACCGTGCAGATGATATCGCAGCGCAGCCAATGGCATTCGCTCAGGCTCGGCCTGACCGGTGACATCATGCTTTCCGATCGCCTGAAGCTGACCGCCGAGGCCGCCTGGCTCGCCCGGACCACCCTCAGCGCCACTGACAGCCATTGGCTGCGCATCAATCAGATGGACTTCACCGGCCCGACCCCGCAGGACGGCACCGGCCATTCCGGCATCCAGCTCGAGGCCGTCCTCAGCTATCAGGTGACGCCGGCCTTCAGCCTCGGTATCGGCGCCCGCTATTGGCGCATGGCCACGACGGGCCAACTGCGCTTCGAGCGGAGCACGCCCGCTTCCGATCCCGGCCTATCCCAGCCGCTCGATTCCATGACGGAACGCTATGGCGGCTTCGTGCAGGCGGCGGCGCGGTTCTGAGATCGGTCCGCGAGGTTGCCCGGGCTCTGAGCATGGCGGAGAGAGTTTCCCTTTACGGACGTGATGCCCCCTCATATTCATGAGCGGAGCGAAACGGCAGGAGGGAGACAGCCATGGCCGATGCCACGCCACCTGCCTCGACCGAGGCCTCGTCATTGCGCCGCCGGCCGAGCCAGAGCCGGAGCCGGGAGCGGGTCGAGCGCATGCTGGCGGTTGCGACCGAGCTGATCGCCGCCCATGGCAGCGACGCCATGCGCATGGGCGAAGTGGCTGAAAAGGCCGGCGTATCGATCGGCTCGCTCTACCAGTATTTTCCGGACAAGGCCGCGATCATCCGGACACTGGCCGAACGTTTCAACGTGCAGGAACAGGCCTGCATCAAGGCCGAGCTCGACAAGGTCGAGGATGCCGCCGGCCTCAGCGCGGCGCTGATCTGCCTCATCGACACCTATTACGGGCTGTTCCTGGCCGAACCGGTCATGCGCGACATCTGGTCGGGCACCCAGGCCGACAAGACGCTGCGGGACATGGATCTCGCCCAGACCCGCATCCTCGGCGCGATGCTCGCCGAGGCGCTCGCCCGCCTCGCCCCTGGAGCCGATCGCGCCGGGCTCGATATCTCGGCCTTCCTGGCCATGCATCTGGCCGGCTCCACCGTCAGGCTCGCCATCGGCATGCAACGCGCCGAGGGCGACGCGCTGGTCGAGGCGCTGAAGCACATGATGCTGAGGGAATTGCTGCCCTAGCCTCCCCCTCAGCCGAGATGCCGCTGCATGGCCGGCGTCTTCGCGAGCTCCGCGCCTTCGCGGGCCAGGATCTTGCTGACCCGTTCGGGCGGAAAGCCGAGCGCCACGAAGGTCGGGCCGACATTGGCGACCTCCCGGTATTCAGTGATCAGGCCATCGCGCAGCTTCATGCGGGCGACACCCTCGAAACCGACCCGCTTGCCCACGGCTTCTGGCAGCGTCGAGACATAGCTGAAGGTGTAATAGGCGTAGAGCAGCCGGCCGTCCGAAACCGGATCATGCAGGTCCCAGCGAAAATCGCGCGCGGTGCGGTGAAACCAGTCGTCGATCAGTTCGGCGATCCGGGCCCTGCCCTCGAAGGCGCCGTAGAACAGGTCGTGATAGACGGCATCCTCGGCGAACAGCCGGGCGAAGCGCTTGCCGTCGCTCGCCTCGACCGCGTCGCAAAACTCCTTCAGCATGACCGTCGCATCCATGGGTGCCCCTCCAGGCTTGGCTTTTCCGCATCAAAGCCCGCATCGCCGTGGTGGTCCACCCGGCCGTTCAGGTCAGGTCCGGCAAGCGATGGGCCGTGCGCCATTCGTGGAGCAGTTGGCGTCGCGGCCGCGGCATGCGCAGGTCGGTGACGGCGACCTTTTCCATCCGCGTGATCCTGAACAGGCGATAGTCCTGGCGCAGCGTGCACCAGGCGACCAGCGTCTGGTCGTCGTCGCGATAGCCGAGCGCCACGGGATGGACCGTCCGCTCGGTCAGATTGCCGACATAGTCGCGATAGACGAGCGCCACCTGCAGCTCGTCGCGCACAGCCCGGCGCAGGGCCGCGAGCCTGGTGTCGGTGACGTCAAAGGCATTGTTCGGCACCGCGAACAGGCCGACCGCCTCCATGTCGCCGCGCCGCTCCGGCGGCAGGACGGCGCCGATCTTGGCGCTGGCGTCGCGGGCGGCCAGCGCCATCTCGGCATCCGGCCCATGGATCAGCATGCGCAGCCCAAGCACCAAGGCCTCGATCTCGCTCTCGGAAAACATCAGCGGCGGCATGAAATAGTCGGCCCGCAGCTGGAAACCGACCCCGGCCTCGCCGTCGATCGCGGCACCGAGTGATTTCAGCGTCTCGATGTCCCGATAGAGCGAGCGCAGGGCAATGCCCATTTCGTCGGCCAGCACCTGGCCGGTCACCGGCCGGCGACGGCGACGCAGAGCCTGCATGAGCATGAGAAGACGTTCCGAGCGCTTGGACATGGGCAGCCCAGGGCTCCTGACATTTTTTGACACAGGCCGTCCATAGCCTGCGGGCAGCTCATCTTCTGACAAGAGACGCCGGCCATGACAACCATCGTCACCATCCTGACCGATAGCTTCGCCGACTGGGAAACCGCGCCGCTCAACGCCGCGGCCCGCAGCTTTTACGGCGCGCGCACGGTCTTCGCCTCGCCTGATGGCAAGGCCGTCGTCTCGATGGCCGGCCTGACCGTCCAGCCCGACGCGGCGGTCGAAACACTCGACTGCGATGAGCTCGACGCCCTGGTGGTCTGCGGCGGCATGCTCTGGCAGACCGAGCATGCCCCCGACATCTCGTCCCTGCTCCGGCTGGCGCGTGCCAAGGGCAAGCTGGTCGCCGGCATTTGCGACGGCACCGTGCAACTCGCCAAGGCGGGACTGCTGGACGACGTCGCCCATACCAGCAACGGCGCCGGCTATCTCGATGCCACGGGTTATGCCGGCAAGGCCCGCTATCGCGACGTGCCCTTCGCCGTCTGCGACGACAGGCTCGTTACCGCGCCCGGCACCGCGCCGGTGACCTTCATGGCCGAGGTGATGCGCGCCATCGGCCTCGGCAACGACGAGCTCGACGCCTACATTGCCATGCACGCGGCGGAACATCGCAAGGCGGCGTGACCATGGTGGCCAGCGACAGCTTCGCCGAATTCCTGCGCGACACACTCGCGCCGCTCGGCCGCGTCGGCCTGCGGCGCATGTTCGGCAAGACCGGCGTCTTCTGCGACGGGGTCATGCTCGGCATGGTGACGGAGAACACGCTCTATTTCCGGGTCGACGACCAGAACCGGGCGACGTTCAAGGAGGCGGAAGCCTTTCCGCCGCTCAACTATGCGAAGCAGGGCTCGACGATAGACCTCGCCTTCTGGCGCGTGCCGGAACGGCTGTTCGACGACCCCGACGAATTCATTGCCTGGGCGCGCGCCGCACTGGCGGCGGCACACCGGGTCGCGGCGAAGCGGCAACGGGCGACACCAGGGCGCGACTGAGCCGGCGCCCTAGCTTGCGAGAATAGCCTCGACGATCTCCTGGACATCGAGCGCCTCGGCGAGGGTCGCGAGGTGATGGGGCTTACCCTGGGCCAGCTGCACGACACCTTCGAGCTGGCGTTTCAGCGCGAGCGGCCGGGCCTGGGCATTCGGAAGCGCATCGGCGGCGCGTTGCCAGGTGCCGTCGGGCCGGCGCCGCTCGGCGATCGACCAGTCGCACAGCCGGACCGCGCCTTTGTCGCCCTCCAGCATCCAGATATTGTGATCGTCCTTGGTGGTCGTGCCGACCGAGCCGGCAAGCTCGACCGGCACGTCGCCGGCGAACAGGCGCGCGCCGATGCGGCGTTCCGATTTGCCCGGCTCGGGAAATGCGACGGAAGCCTCCAGCCCGTGCAAGGGCCCGACCAGGCGGCGCGACAGGAACAGGAAATGTGACACCACCTCGCGGGTGAAGCCACCCTGGGCCGGTTTGTCCAGCCAGCCTGCGGCATCGGCCTGCCAGGAGCGCGGCCAGGTGGCGAAAGCCACCTCGATCGCGACCCGCGACACCGTGCCGATCTCGCCCGCGCCGATCCAGGATTTGAGCGTGGCCACCGCCGGTGACGAGGCGAAGGGGAAATTGACCGCGCCCTTAGCGCCAGCCTCGGCGACGAAGGCCCGGGCATCGGCGACGTCGACCGCCAAGGGCTTCTCGCCGAACACGGTCTTGCCGGCGGCAAGAGCGGCACGGGCATGGCCGAGATGGGATGCCGGCGGCGAGGCGATATAGACACAGTCGCTGGCGGCAATGACGGAAGCCGCGTCGGCCAAGCGCGCAACCGCCGGCAGCACCGCCGCGATATGCGCCATGGCCGCGGGCGCCGGATCCCAGATGCCACTGACACGGAGCGTGTCGGGCGCCTGCTCGAGAATGGCGCGCAACAGCCGCTCCCCCATGATGCCCGCGCCAATGATCCCGATCGAAACCTTGCTGTCCGGCATCTCAGTGACATCCGCTCATTGTCATGTGCTGTCGTGGGCCGAGGGATCCAAACATCCTCCTGACCGTTCCAGCGGCAGTGTTAGTGGAGTAGCGGGTCGGACGCCAGCGCCCGGGACACAGGCCCTGGCCGGCCGGAATGTCCGGAGCGCCGCGCTGGGCGCCGGCCTCGCGCTCGGCTCAGAAAAACCGCGAGAACAATACGACCAGCGCGGCATAGAAGGCGACCACCAGCGCTGTTCCGGCCATGTCGCCATTGCGCGTGCGGCCGCCCGATGGCTGGAGCCACCACGCGAACCGTCCGCTAACCCATGGCACCAGCGAGTTGAGCAGGAGGATGCTCACCACGTTGCCGGCAAACAGCGCAGCAGCAAAGGGCCAGCCCAGGCGTTGCGACAGAAGCGGCGTCTGGATGAAGGTGCCGAACAGGAACACCACCGGATAGAGCATCAGCAGAACCAGCATGTTCTGCTTCCACGGGGCCGGTGGCTTGCCGGCCGGCGCGGCGAACCACTGGTCGAAGCCGGTGCGGGCGATGCGGGTGTGGAACTCCTCGGTAAAGGGGGTCGCATCCTCGAGGAGTTTGTGGCGCTCCGGTGAATCCAGCCAGGCTTGCAGGTTGGCCTCGCTGTCGAAGCGCACGATGGCCAGCCAGTCGTCCTGCACGCCCGGCAGCGGCGGCTCGAAACGATAGCCCTGGAAGCCCGGGGCTTTCGCCTGGGCGCCGGCGATGCGCTGCTCCCAGGCCCGGTAGGCCATCTCGGAGCCCGGCTTGATGCGCGTCGCGATGACGGCGGAAACCGGCGCCGGCAGCACGCCCGACCCGCCGTCCGGCACGATATGGACGTCGTCCCGGCCGATCAGCATGGCCTGAGCACCCGCGACCCGCTCCAGCCTTTCCTTCGAGTTGAGCCAGGCTGTCGCCGCCGCCGTATCGGTGAAGCGCTGCTGGATGACCCAGTCGAGCTGCGCCGGCGGGCTCGGCGGCAGCACGGTCTGCTGAATGAACCCGGGGAAGCCGGCGATCGTTCCGCTCGTGTCCCTCTGCCACTGGGCAAAGGCCGTCTCATCGCCGGCGCGGACCCGCGTCTGGGTCACGATGGTGACGCCGCGGTGCGCCGACGGCGCAGGGCGCTCCGGTGCCGCCGCGGTCATGACTGCGGCGACAGTTTGGAGAAGATGCGGTCCGGCGTGAGCGGCAGATGGGCGAAGCGCACGCCGGTCGCGTCGAACAGGGCATTGGAGATGGCGGGCGCCACGGGATTGATGGCGCATTCGCCTTGCGCCTTGGCGCCCAGCGGACCGATCGTGTCGTAGGTATCGGCGAAGAAGATCTCATTGCGCGGCAGGTCGGCGAAGGCCGGGATGCGGTAATTGCGCAAGGCCGGATTGCGGATCTTGCCGTTGGCGTCATGCATCATGTTCTCGGTCAGCGCCCAGCCGAAGCCCATGCCGACCGCCCCGTCGATCTGGCCCCGGCACTGCATGGGATTGATCAGCCGCCCGATATCGGCGGCATGCACGCTGTGCAGGATGCGGATCTCGCCGGTGATGCGGTGAACCGCGAGCCGGATGCCCTGGACGTTGAAGGCAATGGTGCGTGGCGAGAGATAGGCCTTGCGCTTGGCCTCGAAGCGATGGCCGGCGGCACTGCCGGCGGCGTGCAGATCGACCAGCGGGATGCGCTGCGTGCCATTGACGACGCTGTCGCCCTCCAGCCGCCAGGCCGCGGCCTCGGTGGCCGTGTGGCGCGCCGCGAAGGCCAGGATATTGTCGCGCAAGGCCAGGGCGGTGAGCTCCACGGCCTTGCCCGCCACCACCGTCCCGGTGCTGGCGAACGTCCCGCTGTCATAGGGTGTGAGATCGGTATCGGCGTTGATGATGGCGATCTGGTCGGCGCGCGAGCCGAGAACCCCGGCGGCGATCTGGCGGTGCGAGGTCACCGAGCCGTTGCCCATCTCGGTCGAGCCGACGGCGAGATGGTAGCCGCCGGTCGGCAGCAGGCTCATCACGCCGCCGCCCCGGTGTTCGGTCGGTGGACCGGATTCCAGCACTGCCAGCGCCACGCCAGAGCCTTCCGCCCACTCGTCACCGGCGGGCGCCGGCAAGCCGCCGCCGGCGGCCAGAGCCTTCTCGACATGGTCGAGGCATTGGTCGAGGCCGTAGCTGCCGAAAGACACATCGGTCGGATCGCTCCAGACCGACTCGATCCAGTCGTCGGGGCCGAGCATGTTCTTGCGGCGGATGACGAAGGGATCCACGTCGATCTTGCGCGCGAGATCGTCGATGGCACATTCGATCGCGAAGGTGCTCTGCGACGAGCCATAGCCGCGAAAGCCGCCGCCCGGCACGACATTGGTATAGACGGCGTAGCCGTTGGCCTTCTTGTTGGCGCAGCGATAGGCGGAGATCGGACTGGCGAGCGAGGCCGCCAGCGTCTCGCTGCCATGGCCGCCATAGGCGCCGGTATTGGAGACGACCTCGACCTCGATGGCGGTCAGGCCGCCGTCCTTCGTGGCGCCGAGCTTGACCCGCGTGGTCATCTGATGGCGCGTCGTCGCGCCGATGAACTGTTCCTCGCGGGTGAGCTCCCATTTGACCGGCCGGCCGGTCTTCAGCGTGGCGAGCACGCAGAGATCCTCCGACACCATCTCCTGCTTGCCGCCGAAGCCACCGCCGACACGCTCGGTGAAGATGTGGACGCTGCGTGACGGCAGGCCGAACAGGTAGCTGATCTTCTGCTGCACGATGAACGGCGCCTGCGAGCTGGTGCGGACATGCACGCGGCCCTCGTCGTCACGCCAGGCGATCGAGCCGTGGGTCTCCAGATGGACGTGCTGCACACGAGAGGTCGAATAGGTCATCTCGTGGACGAGGTCGGCCGCGGCGAAACCATCGGCGACGCTGCCGACCTCGCCTTTGATCTCGCAGAAGATATTGCCCTTCGCCTCACCGCCCTTCTGATGCAGGAGCGGCGCGTCCGGGGCCATGGCCGCGACCGGATCGAACACCGCGGGCAGCGGTTCATACCGGACCTGCAGGGCCCTGCAGCCGGCTTCCGCCGCGGCTTCGGTCTCGGCGACGACCGCCGCGACGCGCTGGCCGACGAACCGCACGACATTGTCGAGAATATAGGTATCGTCGGGGTCGACCAGATGATCTTCATGGGTCGCCGTGCTGTAGAGCCGGCGCGGCACATCCTCCCAGGTAAAGACCTCGACGACGCCGGGCACGGCCAATGCCTGATCGCGCCGGATGTCGAGGATGCGGGCATGGGCATGGGGCGAGCGCAGCACCTTCAGGTGCAGCAGGCGGTCGACCGCCACATCCATGGTATAGCGCGCATGACCGGTGACGATGCCCTCGCTGAAGGGATTGGCGAGGCTGGCGCCGCAGGCTTTGCCCGCCGCGTCCGGCTCGGCGGAAGCGACCCCATGGATCGCCTCGCCGATGCTGCGATAGCCGGTACATCGACAGAGGTTGCCCTTCAGGGCCCGCGGCAGGTCGTCGAGCTGCTCCTCGTCGAGCGCCGCCGCCGTCATGATCATGCCGGCGGCGCAGAAGCCGCACTGGAAGGCCTGGGCATCCAGGAAGGCCTGCTGCATCGGGTGCAGTCCGCCCGCCGGCGCCAGTCCCTGGATGGTGGTCACTTGCCGGCCCGCCGCACGGAAGGCCGGCATCAGGCAGGAATGGACCGGCGTGCCGTCGAGCCAAACCGTGCAGGCGCCGCAATCGCCGGCGTCGCAGCCCTTCTTGACGCCGAATACGCCGCTCTCGCGCAGGAAGGTCCGCAGGCATTGGCCCGGCCGAGGTTCTGCCGCGAATTCCCTCGCATCAACCGTGAAGTTCATGCGTGTCCTCCCGACATCGCCGGCTTGACCGGTTCGGCCAGCTCAGCGCGGATCTGATCGGCGAAATGATAGGTCAGGTGCCGCTTGTAGGCGGGCGTGCCATGGACATCGTCGAAATAACCGTCCTTCGGGATGTGGTCGTCGATCGCCTGGCGCAGCGCCGCCGCAGTCGGTGCCTGGTCGAAGCGCAGTTGCACCGGCCGTGGCACGGCGCCGGTGATGGTCAGCAGCAGGTCTCCGGCCTTGTCGTCGCGGGTGCCGATGACGAGCGCCGCCGAACGCCCCAGGCGGGTGAGCGAGGCACGGCGGAATGCAAAGCGCTTCGTCAGGGCCGAAGTGGGAAGATGAATGGCGCGCAGCAGCTCGCCGGGCGCCAGCACGTTGACGTTGTCGGCGGTGACGAAGTCGATCGCCGGCACCTGGCGCGGCGCGCCGTCGCGCGGCCAGAGCGTATAGACGCCTTCCAGCGCCACGGTCAGCGAGATCATCGCGCCGGCCGGCAGCGACATGCAGATATTGCCGCCGACGGTCGCCTCGTTGGCGATCTTGAACGACATCAGCAAGGCGTGGCTGCATTCGACGAACAGCGGCGCGGCAGTCCATTCCGCCGGGGCGGCGAAGCGTTCGAGTTCGCGAATGCGACAGGTCGCGGCGATGTCGAGGCCGGCGGCCGAGGCTTCGAGCGACCGCCAGCCCAGCGCCTCGAGATCGACCAGCGTATCGACCGCCACCTGCGGTTCGGAAAACAGCCAGGTGCCGCCGCCGAGCCAGGCATGCCCCTGGCGCCAGCCGGTGACGTCCTCGATCGCACGGGGACGCTTGACCTCTTTGATCGTGTTCAGATCCATGACGACCCTTTCGAGTGAGGCGCGGTGGCGCCGGTCCAGGCGACCTGTCAGCCTGAGGCGGCCAGGCATGGATGCAACGAAGGGGCTTGACGCTCCCGGCCGGCACGCGGGCCGGGAGCCGCGGCGCTCACGGCAACTGGCTGAGCGAACCGGCGCCGGGACCGGGTGTGATCAGAGCCGGCCATTGGTTCGAGCCGAACGGCACCAGCGGCGGCAGGAACGGCGCCATGCCGCGCTTGCCGGCCTCGGCGACGATGGCGTCGCGGGCATTGCCGCCCATCAGTTCGTAGTCCATGACCGCGCTGTTGCCGAAGAACAGCGCGCCGACGGTGCGGTCGCCGATGATCCGGGTCAGCGATTGCAGCATGTCCTCGGGCGTCGTGGTGAAGGACACCGTCTCGATCAGGATGAGCCGGGAGTTGATCGCCTGGGGACCGAAGAACTGCGCGAGCACGCTGAACAGGATGTTGTTCTGGCGCGCCACATAAATCGTATTGCTGGCACCATAGGCCTTGTCCCAATCGGCGCCGAGCAGCGTCTTCCACTCGGCCACCACGCCCATCCAGTGGGCGACCTGGGTCTCCGCCGCCCAGGCGATGATCTTCTTGAGGTTCGGGCCCTGCTTGCGGGTGAACTCGTTGACCGCCGCGAAGGTGATCACGCCCTTGGCGAAGCAGTCGTCGATGAAGGCGATGTTGTTGGTCAGGATCTCGCGATTGGTGCCGCGCCAATCGTCCGGCATGCCGGTCTGGTCGAGCCCGTCGAGGGCCGACTGGAGCTGAGCGCGAAACGCCGCCATCGGCCCGCGCCAGGACTGATCGGCCGGCTTGTCGATATGCGGCCCGGCGGTGACGGGCAGGACCATCGTGGCGTGGCCGACCGACTTCAGCAATTGATAGACGACGGGAACGGATGGGGCTTCGAGCGGCGGCTGGCCGGGCCGGTACAGAATGAGGCGGCCGCCGGCGCCCGAGAACAGGGCCAGGATGACCGGGTGCTGGGCGAGGATGTTCCGGCGGAACACCCGGGAGGCACCATCGTAGAGACCGAACATCGCCTGGTTGAGGGCCAGAACATTCTGCCGGGCGGTATCGGCCGGCCCGGGGCGCTCGCCACCCACCACGATATTCATGTAGGGCGGCAGCTCGGCGGCGGCCAAACGCGAAACCGACCCGCCAAGGGCGACCATCGACAACGTTGCGCAGCCAAAGCGCAGCCAGAACCGGCCGTTTTTCAAAGTACCCCCCGTTTCATCATCGCTGCCTTCGATTCGACTGGATGAGTTGTATCACAAAACTTGCGCTTCCTCTGGGTAGTATGGAATATTTCTAAAAAACAATGAAGCTGAAGACATATTATGACCAGCATCGCATTGGCCGAACCATAGACTTCGCCAGGCTGGTGGTTCCACGCCGGCCCGCCGGGCCTCGGCGACGCGCCGCCGGCGCCATGCCGGAATTGTTATTCCGCCGCGCGCGACGGCCGGTTTCGTGTTCGATCGGCAGCCGGTAGCCTGCCTCATGGACATGTGGGCCGGCGGGCATCCCGCGAAGCCTCACGAGGGAGACGGCGAATGGCCATCGTAACGACACCCTGGATGGGCCGGCGGGACGTGGTGACCGCGCTTTCGGCCGCCGCCACCTCGCTGATCCTGCCGCCCCTGCCGGGTCACGCCCAGGGCGCGCTGTCGCCGACACCCCGGCAGACCGAGGGCCCCTACTATCCGCGCGACTGGCAGGGCGACGCTGACAACGATCTCGTGGTGGTGCAAGGCGAAACGGCGAAGGCCATCGGCCAGGTCGTCCATGTGCAGGGCCGCGTGCTCGACCTCTCCGGCCAGCCGATCGCCGGCGCGGCGGTCGAGATCTGGCAATGCGACGCCAAAGGCGTCTATCGCCATCCACGCGACGAAGGCCCCGGCCGGCGACACGACAGCGGCTTTCAGGGCCGCGGGCGCATGCTGGCCGATGGCGGCGGGCGTTACCGGTTCCGCACCATCCGCCCGGTCGCCTATGGCACGCGCACGCCGCATATCCATTTCAAGGTCGCGCTGCCGGCCGGGCGCGGCCTGATCACCCAGATGTATGTCTTCGGCGAGCCGCTCAACGCACGCGACGGGGTGCTGAACGGCATCCGTGATCCGCGCCAGCGCGACAGCGTCATCGTCCGGCTGGAACCCGCCGATCGCCTCGAGACGGGTGCGCTGGCGGCGACCTTCGACATCGTCGTGGGCTGAGGAGCCATCAATGGATCGGCTCTCGCCCATTGTTTGTTGATGACGCGGGCGATGCCGTCCCCCGCGCCTAACTGCCACCCCCGAAAAAGAGGGTGCGGACGAGATGCGTGTAGTCGGACTCGATGACCATCAGCGCCACGAAGATCAGCACGAAGATCGGTGGCAGCAGGATGGCATAGGCGAGCGCCAGCCGCTCCCAGGCCATGTGCATGAAGATCGCGACGATGAGGCCGGCCTTCAGGACCATGAAGACGAGGATCAGCGTCCAGCGCAGGTAGCCGTGAAGGTTGAAATAGTCGACCGCGTAGGAACAGGCCGACAGGACGAAGAGCCAGCCCCAGACGACCAGATAGAGCTTGATCGGATGCTGCTGGCCCTCGGCATGGCCCGATGCCTGATGGCTCGATGATACGTCGGCGGGCGTCGCGTGCGCTGTCGTCATGGCGTGCTCTCACCACAAATAGAAGAAGGCGAAGATGAAGACCCAGACGAGGTCGACGAAATGCCAGTACAGGCCGGTGATCTCGACGATCTCGTAGCGACCCTTGCGGCTGGTGAAGAAGCCACGCGCCTCATGATCGAAGTCGCCGCGCCAGACCTTGCGCGCGATGATCAGCAGGAAGATCACGCCAATGGTCACGTGGGTGCCGTGGAAACCGGTGATCATGAAGAAGCTGGAGCCGAATTGCGCGGCACCCCACGGGTTCTCCCAGGGCCTGACACCTTCCGAGATCAGCTTGGTCCATTCGAAGGCCTGCATGCCGACGAAGGTCGCGCCGAAGGCAGCGGTCACCAGCATCAGGATCGCGGTTTTCACCCGATCGCGGCGGTAGCCGTAATTGACCGCCATGGCCATGGTGCCGCTCGACGAGATCAGCACGAAGGTCATGATGGCGATGAGGATCAGCGGAATCTCGTGGCCACCGATATTGAGCGCGAAGACCTGGCTCGGATTGGGCCAGGGCACCGTCGTCGACATGCGCGCGGTCATGTAGGACAGAAGGAAGCAGCCGAAGATGAAGGTGTCGCTGAGCAGGAAGATCCACATCATGGCCTTGCCCCATGATGCGCTCTTGAATGCCCGCTGGTCCGACGACCAGTCGGCGGTGATGCCCTTCCAGCCTTCGGGCCGCGCGATGGCGCTGCCGGGCGCGGCCAGGTCCATGGTGGTCGGCGTGATGTCGTTCATGCGACCAGATCCTCTTCAGGTCCGACGTCAGCTCAGCAATGGCCGGCACATGGCGATGATCTCGTCGACCCAGCGCATCAGCACGGCGAGCAGGATGAGCCAGATGACAAGCAGGAAATGCCAATAGGTGGCGCACAGCTCGACGCTCAGCATCAGCCGGGCAGCATCGCTGCCGCGCCAGGCCTTGGCGGTGACACGCCCCAGCGCCGCGAGCCCACCGGCCACATGCAGTCCGTGGAGGGCGGTGAGCAGGTAGAAGAAAGTATTGGCCGGGTTCGCCGCCAGCCAATAGCCGGCCGCCGACAATTGCCGCCAGGCCAGCAGCTGGCCGGCCAGGAAGCCGAGCGCCGAAACACCGCCGGTGAGCAGGGCCCGGCGCAACTCCCCCATATCGCCCCGGCGCGCGGCGACCTGCGCCCAGTAGAGCGCGAGGCTCGACAGCAGCAGCAACGCGGTATTGACCCAGAGCACCGGCGGCACCGGCAACACCCGCCAGTCGGTGGCATAATCGCGGCGCATCACATAGGCGCTGATGGTGAGCGCGAACAGCGCGCCGGCCACCGCGAGAAAGACCCCGAGCCCGAGCTTGGCGGCCGGCACGTGGGATGCCTCCGTTCCCGGGACATCGGCGAGCGCGCCCTCCTCCAGCCAGGGCTTCGCCATCAGCCGCTGATGCGACAGCCACCAGCCGATGATGGCCGCCAGGACGCCGAGGAAGACCAGGATGACACTCACGCATGGCTCCCTTCGGCTGCCAGGCCCGAAGGCACGTGGTTGCTGGGCGGCTGGTTCTGCGGGATGAAATCCTCCGGCGCGCCCGGCACGCTGTAGTCATAGGCCCAGCGATAGACGATCGGCAGCTCCTTGCCCCAATTGCCGTGGGCGGGCGGCGTCTCCGGCGTCTGCCATTCCAGCGTGGTCGCCCGCCAGGGATTGCCGCCGGCGGCTTTGCCCCTGAACAGGCTCCAGGCCATGTTGAACAGGAAGACCAGCTGGGCTGCGCCGACGGTCAGCGCCATGATCGAGATGAAGGCGTTGAGCGTATGCGCCGACTCCGGAATGAACGAGGTCTGGCCGATGTCGTGATAGCGCCGGGGCATGCCGAGCAGGCCGAGATAATGCATCGGGAAGAAGATCAGGTAGGCGCCGAGAAAGGTCACCCAGAAGTGGATCTTGCCGAGGACGTCGTTGAACATCCGGCCGGTGATCTTCGGGTACCAGTGATAGATCGCGCCGAACACCACCATGATCGGCGCCACGCCCATCACCATGTGAAAATGGGCGACCACGAACATGGTGTCGGACAAGGGCACGTCGACCACGACATTGCCGAGGAACAGGCCGGTCAGCCCGCCATTGACAAAGGTGACGATGAAGCCGAGCGCGAACAGCATCGGCACGGTCAGATGGATGTCGCCGCGCCACAGCGTCAGCACCCAGTTATAGACCTTGATGGCGGTCGGCACCGCGATGATCAGCGTGGTGGTGGCGAAGAAGAAGCCGAAATAGGGATGCATGCCGCTGACATACATATGGTGCGCCCAGACGACGAAGCTGAGCGCGCCGATACCGACAATGGCCCAGACCATCATGCGGTAGCCGAAGATGTTCTTGCGCGCGTGGGTGCTGATCAGGTCCGACACCATGCCGAAGGCCGGCAGCGCGACGATATAGACCTCCGGGTGGCCGAAGAACCAGAACAGGTGCTGGAACAACAGCGGGCTGCCGCCGCGGTGATTCAGCTGCTCGCCCATCGAGATGACCGCCGGCACGAAGAAGCTGGTGCCGAGCAGCTTGTCGAACAGCATCATCACCGAAGCGACGAACAGCGCTGGAAAGGCCAGCAGCGCCATGACGGTGGCGGTGAAAATGCCCCAGACGGTGAGCGGCATGCGCATCAGCGTCATGCCGCGGGCGCGCGCCTGCAGCACGGTGACGACATAGTTCAGTCCGCCCATGGTGAAGCCGATGATGAACAGGATCAGCGAAACGAGCATCAGCACGATGCCCCATTCCTGGCCGGGCGTGCCGGCGGTGATGGCCTGCGGCGGGTAGAGCGTCCAGCCGGCGCCGGTCGGGCCGCCGGGGGCGAAGAAGCTTGCCACCAGCACCAGCACGGCGAGCAGATAGATCCAGTAGCTCAGCATGTTGGCATAGGGGAACACCATGTCCCGGGCGCCCACCATCAGCGGGATCAGGTAGTTGCCGAAGCCGCCGAGGAACAGCGCGGTGAGCAGATAGACCACCATGATCATGCCGTGCATGGTGATCAGCTGGAGATATTGGTTGGCGTCGATGAAGGAGAACAGGCCGGGGAAGCCGAGCTGCAGCCGCATCAGCCAGGACAGCACCAGGGCGACCAGGCCGATTGCCATGGCGGTCAGCGAATATTGGATGGCGATGACCTTGGCGTCCTGGGAGAAGACGTATTTCGTCAGCCAGCTGTGCGGATGATAGAGTTCGACGTCGGGAACTTCGGCCGCCGAGATGGCGCCAGCCGGGCCGTCGCCCATGGGGATGTCGGTCATCGCAATGCGCTCCATCCTTGATGCGCGCCCGGCTCCGGCCGATCGATGCGGTCTTGGATCGATGGGGTTTTGGTTGCCGGGGCTGAATCTCCCCCTGCACTGCCAGCCCTGCACTGTATCGCCTGCACTGTCCGGTCGGCCGTCACCGGCGTTACCGGTCCAGCGGCTGCGCCTGTTCCTGTGCCGCCAGGGTGCGCGACCGCCGGGTCATTTCGGCGAAGCTCTGCTGCCTGGCGAGCCAGGCGTTATAGGCCTGGGCCTCCTCGACGATCACCAGGCCGCGCATCTGCGCGTGGGCGATGCCGCAGAGCTCGGCACAGAGGACCTCGAACTGGCCGGTGCGGGTCGGGGTGAACCAGAAATAGGTCACCGAGCCCGGCACCATGTCCATCTTGGCGCGGAACTCGGGCACGTAGAAATCGTGCAGCACGTCGATCGAGCGCAGCAGCACCTTGACCGGGCGGCCGAGCTGCAGATGCAGGTCACCGCCGTCGATGATGACGTCGTCCTTGCCGTTCGGGTCGTTCGGGTTGAGCCCGAGCGGATTGTCCGGGCCGATATTGGCGACGTCGGTGGTGCCCATACGGCCATCGGGACCGGCCAGGCGATAGCTCCAGCGCCATTGCTGGCCCATCACCTCGACCTGGGTGGCGCCGGCCGGCACCGTGACGAACTGGTGCCAGACGAACAGGCCGGGCACCAGCATGGCCGCCACGCCGAGCGCGGTGGCGACCGTCAGCCAGCCTTCGAGCTTGCGGTTCTCCGGCTCGTAATGCGCGACACGTCCCTCCTTGTGGCGGAAGCGGAAGACGCAATAGGCCATGAAACCGATGACCGCGACGAAGACGAAGCCGGTGATCCAGAAGGTCGCCGTCAGGGTGTGGTCGATATAGCTCCAGTTGGACGCGATCGGCGTCCACCACCACGGGCTCAAGATGTGGAACAGCACCGAGCCAATGGCCACGAGCAGCAAGATGATCGCAGTAGGCATCGCCCATTCATCCTTGCCCAGAGAGGCTGCGGACTGAAAGAAAAGGACGTCATGCACATCTGCAGCGATGGCGGTCTTCGCACCGGCCGTCGTCGTGCCCCTGGCTCGCCTGCCTCGCCGGCAGTGACTTCGATTTGACGCAAAAAAGGCCCTGATATCGCCAGCGTCATCAAGCGCAGCCCAAGATCGGCGATGATGATGCCCGTGCGGGCGAATTGTCAATCGATTCCGTTGTCTTAGCGGCGACTTGCCGCGCAGCGCCAGGTTCCACTTCGAATACTGGTGGAATACGTGGGCGAAAGCGTGGCGCTCCTGTTCGCGTCTGCGAATTCATCATGCCGTGATCTGCTGCGCCGCGGCAAGAACAGCGGGACTTGCCGGAAGCCGCAGGCCTCACGCGCCACGCGCGGCATCGGCGGCGATTTCCTCGAACAGCCAGTCGCGAAAGGCGCCCGAGGCCGGCCGCACAGGTCCGGGCGGCAGCAGCAGCCAGAAATCGTGCCCCGTGGCCACGGCGCCCGGCACGATCTGCACCAGACGGCGGCGGCGCACCTCGTCGGCGACATAGATCGGCGAGACGATGACCACGCCGAGGCCTTCGATCGCCGCCTGAATGGCGAGCGACGTGCTTTCGAACATCAGCGGCGCACCGGCCAGGGCAATGCCGGTGGCGGCGCTCCAGATCGCCCAGTCGTCCGGCCGTGCCCGGCTGCCGAGCAAGGTCAGTCCGCCGAAGCCCTGCTTGCGGGCGATCCGCGCCGGGCCCGGTGCGCCGAAGGCGGCGGCCATTGCCGTTTGCAGCCGCACCGCGGTCGGCGTCGGCCGGATCGCCGCCGCGCGGATCGCCACGTCGACCTCGTCGCGGGCGAAGTCGACCGGCTCGGCCGAGGTGGTCAGCTCCACCTCCTGGCCGGGGTGGCGATCGCGAAAATGCGGCAGCCGAGGGATCAGCCAGCGCATGCCCCAGGTCGTATAGGCGCGCACCCGCAGCGGTCGCGCCGCGCGGGCGTCGAGCCCGGCGGTCGCCTGATCGATGGCCCGGAAGGCGGCGCCCAGCGACGCGGCGTAGTCACGCCCCGTCTCGGTCAGCCGTACCGCATTGGCGCCGCGCGCGATGAGCGCCACGCCGAGCTGGTCCTCGAGGCTGCGGATGCGCTTGCTGATCGCCGGCTGGGTGACGTTCAGGCGCGCCGCCGCTGCGGCCAGGCTGCCGGTTTCGGCGACCAGGGCGAAGGCATAGAGGCTGACCAGGGGCGGCGGCGACGCGGACACATGCCAGCCTAACCTGGAGTTGGGCTACCCCGCAAATTCCTCGCCTGACAGCGCCCGGCGGACGTGGACAATTCCACTCAGACGGGGCGGCGCAGACCGGTCCGCGACAGGGGGAAACGCCAGACGCCATGCCGGTCCATACACCCATTGCCACGCCTCACCTCGGCACAGCCTGGCCGCTGCGCGACAAGGTCGCCTTCGCCGGGATCGGAACCACCGCCTATGGCAATTTTCCCGAGACCGACAGCTATGGCCTCGGCTGCGAGGCGCTGAACGCCGCGCTCGACGATGCCGGGCTGAAGCCCTCCGAGATCGACGGACTGATCGTCAACCGCATTCCCTCCTATGAGCGCTTCGCCGAGATCATGGGGATCGATCCGCAATATTGCCTGATGACCGAAGCCCCCGGGCGTTTCGCCTCGGTATCGCTGGCGCTCGCCGCGCAGGCGATCGCCAGCGGCGCGGCGAACTGCGTTGCACTGGTCTACGGCAATAATGGCCGCTCGGTCCGCATGCAGTATGGCGGCGGCGACAGCCAGTGGGCGCCCTGGGGCATGACCAGCCCGGGCGCGCTGCATGCCATGATGTGGCGGCGCCACATGCATCAGTTCGGCACCACCCATGCCGATCTCGCACCGGTCTCGCTCGCCTTTCGCCATCATGCCTGCCTCAATCCCGACGCGGTCATGCATGGCCGGCCAATGACGGCGAGCGATCATGCCGGCGCGCGGCCGATCTGCGCGCCGCTGCACCTGCTCGACTATTGCCTGATCAATGACGGCGCGGTCGCCTGGATCGTCACCAGCGCCGAGCGCGCCCGTGACCTCCGGCGCCCGCCGGTGCTGCTCTCGGGTTATGCCCGCCAGGACGCCTTCCATTATGGCAGCGGCCCGGCGGATGACTTCTGGTACGGCAATCTCAGCGCCTGCCGCGCCGTCTACGACCGCGCCGGTATCGGCCGCGACGAGCTGTCCGGTCTCGGCATCTACGACAATTTCTCGCCGACGGTCCTGTTCAGCCTGGAGGGCCTGGGCTTCTGCGCGCAGGGCGAAGGCGGCGACTTCGTCAGGGACGGCACGCTTCAGCTCGGCACCGGCCGCTGGCCGACCAATACGTCGGGCGGCCATCTCTCCGACAGCTACATGCAGGGCTGGGGCATCATCGCCGAATGCGTCCGGCAGCTGCGCCACGAATGCGGCGCCCGGCAAATCCCCGACGCCCAGGCCCTGCAATATATCTGCGCCACCAATATCGCCCAGAGCCTGATCCTGCGGAGGGCCGCATGAGCCTCGCCACCCGTCCGAAACCCGTCATCGACGTCTGGAACCGGCCGTTCTGGGAGGCCTGCCGGGAGCACCGGCTGATCCTCCAGCGCTGCCGCGCCACCGGCAAATGCTTCTTCCCGCCGGCCCCGGTCTCGCCCTTCACGGGCAAGCCCGCCTGGGACTGGGTCACCGCCTCCGGCGGCGGTGAACTCTGGTCCTTCGTGGTGTTCCACCAAAGCTATTTCGACGGAATGAAGGACGAGATGCCCTATCCCGTGGCCATGGTGAAGCTCGACGAGGGCCCCTACCTCATGACCAATCTCGTCGGCATCGATGCCGCCGAGGCGGCCATCGGCATGCGGCTCGCCGTGCGCTTCCCCGGCGGGCCGGACGGCTTCGTGCTGCCGCAGTTCGGCCCGGTGGAGCAAGCGTCATGACCGTGCCCCTCGTCGTCACCTGTCACGCCGGCTGGGCCGAATTGCGGCTCGATCGCGAAGCCCGGCGCAATGCCGTCGACCGGGAGAGCCGCCAGGCCCTGTTGCGGGCTTTCGAGGCCCTGCGCGGCGAGGCCAGGGCGATCGTGCTGACCGGCACCGGCACGAGCTTCTGCGCCGGTATGGACCTGAAGGAGCGCGAGCGCGACCGCGAACAAGGCATCGAGGGCGCCGGCGAGGAATGGATCGCGGTGAACCTGGCGATCCGCGCCCATCCCGCCATTTTCATCGCCGCCGTGAACGGCCTGGCGCTCGGCGGCGGCGCCACGCTGATCAATGTCTGCGACCTCGCCATCGCCAGCACCAGCGCCTCGATCGGCTGCCCGGAAATGGGCTTCGCGACCTATCCCGGCATGGCCGGGCCGGCCATCCAGCTCTCCGGCGTCACCCGCAAGCAAGCGGCATGGCTGGTGCTGACCACCAACCGCATCGACGGGGCCACAGCCGAACGCTGGGGCATGGTCAATGCCTGCGTCGAGCCGGAGCAGTTGCTGCCGCGCGCCCATGCGCTGGCGGCCCAGATCGCCGGTTTCGATGCCGTGGCGCTCGCCGAAAGCAAGACGGCACTGGACCGCATCCCGGCCGGGATCACTGGCTGGCGCGAGGCCATGGACCATGGCCAGGCGGTCAATGCCGCGATCCGTGCCCGGACCACGGCGCAGGACGAAGGCGGTGCACGCTTCGCCGCCGGCCTGAAAAACCCCGGCCAGGGCATCGGATCATGACGAGTCCCCTCGCCGGCGTCATAATCCTGGATCTCGGCGCCTTCTGCGCGCAGCGTCCACATGCCCTTGCTGTGTCCATGGCGGCCAAGCTCTGTGCGGGTTTCGGCGCGACCGTGGTCAGGCCGGTCCCCGAAACCGGCGAGCCCTTCGCCGCCATGCCGCCGCTCCTGCCGGCCGGCGGATCGGCGCTCGACCGGTTCCTCAATGCCGAAAAGCAGGCCGGCGGCATGGCGGGGCCTTTCACCGCCGCCATTGGCGATGGGCCGGCACTTGCCGCACACGCCGCCGGCATCGCCATCGGCGCGCGTGTCTCGGTGTTCGGGCCGGGCGAGGATCCCCCCATGAGCGAACTCGGCCTGATGGCGCTGTCCGGCCTGCTGGACCTCGTCGGCCAGGGCTCCGGCGTGCCGACCCGCCTGCCCGGCCACCAGACAGCCTATGCGGCGGGCCTTGCCGCCTGCACGGGCCTCATGGCCGCGCTCCGGGCCGGCGGCACAGAGACGGTCGAGGTTTCATTGTTCGACGTCGCGGCATGGCTCAACTGGAAGGTCGCGGCGCGCGTCACCCTGCTCGGCGAGACCGGCGCGGCCGGCCCGAGCGACTGGTTCACGATCCCGGCCAGGGATGGCCATGTCGCGCTGGTCTACCAGGACAAGGACTGGCCGGCGCTCTGCGCCATGGTCGGCGATCCCCGGCTGACCGGCACCGACTTCGCGACCGCCGGCGGCCGGCGTGCCCATCGCGCCCGGCTCGTCACGATCCTCGGTCCCTGGTTCGCCGCGCGAAGCCGGGCCGAGATCGCCGCCATGGCCGAGGCCCGGCGCCTGCCGATCGGCCCGGTCCGCACGCCGCTGGAACTGCTGGCCGACCGGCAGAACCGTGCGCGCGGCTTCCTCGCCGCCGACGGCACGCCGCTGATGCCGCTCCGCTCGGACGGCCAACGACCCGTGCGGGAGCTCGACCATGCCGCCTGATGCTCACCTGCCCCTTGCCGGCATCCGCGTGGTCGACCTCGGCTGGATCACGGCGGGGGCGGCCACCTCCGCCCTGCTGCTCGATCTCGGGGCCGAGGTGACGAAGGTGGAAGGTCCGGGCGCGACCGACCCGTTCCGCATCTGGGACGAGCCGCGGCCGGACGGCGACTGGTGGAACCGGTCGCCCTTCTTCGCCTTCACCAACCGCGGCAAGCGTTCGCTCTGCCTCGACCTGAAGGATCCCGACGGGCGGTGCGCGCTGTTTCGACTGCTCGCCCGGGCCGACGTGCTGGTCGAGAACTTCCGGCGCGGCGTGCTGGCCCAGCTCGGACTCGACGCCGCCGACCTCCGCCGGCGTTTTCCCCGGCTGGTGATCGCCAGCATTTCCAGCCAGGGCGAGGACGGGCCGGATCGCGACCTGGTCTCGTTCGGCTCGACCCTGGAGGCAACCGCCGGTCTCGCCGCCCTGACCGGGCCCGGCGATACGCCCGTCATTACCGGACGGGATCTGAACTATCCCGACCAGGTCGTCTCCCTGTTCGCCTCCGGCGCCATCATCGCGGCGCTGACGGCGCGCGACCGGACCGGCCAGGGCGCCCATCTCGACCTGTCGCAGCGCGAGCTGACGACCTTCCTCATCGGCGAGGAACTGGTCGCGGCGGCGGCCGGCGCCGCCTCGCCCCGGCACGGCGACGGCGATCCGGCCGAACCCAAGGAAAGGCTGGTGCGCGAGGCCGGCGGCTGGCGGGCCGAATGGCCCGGTGGCAGCGCCCCGGTGCGGGACGGCGCGGCGCTGGTGGCGTCCGAAGCCTTCCGGCGCGGCACAGCCATGCTGCACGACCCGGACGGACGCCCGGTCAAGGGCATTCCGTTTCGCCTCGCCAACCACGCCCTGGCCGTCACGGGCGCCTGCCGTCCGCTCGGCGCCGACAACCGCGCCGTGCTGGCGGAGGCCGGAGTGAGCGATCAGGACATCGCCATGCTGGAGGCCAAGGGCGCGATCGCCACCGCGCCACGCCCGACCCCCGCCTGACCGGCGGCCAGGCCATCGCCGAAAGACAAAGACAAGGACGGCGGCTCCACGAGAGCGCCGCGACAGGGAGACATCGCCATGCCGACACGCCGATACAGGCCAACGACGGGCGCCGCCGCGCTCGGCCTGATGCTGCTTTCACTGCTCGCCAGCGCGCCGGTCCACGCGGAGTTTCCGGACCGGGCGCTGCGCATCGTCGTCGGCTTCGCGCCGGGCGGCTCGACCGATATCATCGCGCGCCTCGTGGCCGATGGCCTGAGCACCCGCCTCGGTCAGCCCGTCGTGGTTGAAAACCGCGGCGGCGCCGGTGGCGTGCTGGCGGCCCAGCTGGTCGTGCAGCAGCCGGCCGACGGCTATACCCTCATGCTCCATACCGACGGGCTGAACCAGGCTGCCGCCATCGGCACGATCATGTCCTTCGACCCGGTCAAGGCCTTCGCGCCCGTCGGGCTCGCGGCGAAGAGTTCGCTGGTCCTGGTGGTGCATCCCTCCGTTCCCGCGCAGAACCTGAAGGAGTTCCTCGCCCATGCGCGCCAGCAGCCGCATCCGCTGCGCTTCGGTTCGCCCGGAGTCGGCCTGTCCGGCCAGCTGTTCGCGCAAGGCCTCGGCATATCAATCGAGGAGGTGCGCTATCGCGGCACCTCGGCGGTGCTGAACGACCTGCTGGCGGCCCGGATCGATGCCTATACCATCGCCCTTCCCGGCATCCTCTCTTATGTCCAGGCGGGCGCGCTGCGGGCTCTGGCGATCGCCGCCGACGAACGCAGCCACGTCATGCCGGAGCTTGCGACCGGACCCGAGCAGGGCTTTCCCGAGGTCATTGCCACCGGCTGGTTCGGGGTGGTCGTCAAGGCCGGCACGCCGCCCGGTATCATCGCCAGGCTGCACCACGCGCTGAACGAAACGCTCGACGATCCCATGGTGCGCCGGCGTATCGGCGAAATCGGACTCGACATCGCGGCAAGCGCCAGGCCGGAGGACTTCGGCGCGCTGATCCGGGACGACCTGGCCCTGTGGGAGCGGGTGGCGACGCGCGGCAACCTTCGGCAATAGCCCGCCCGGACGCCCGGTCAAACGCTCGGGACGCCGGCGATAACGCCGGCCGGCGGCGCACGGCTACCAGCGCTGCAGGGTTCGGCATGAGGCCGAGCACCAGCGTCCTGGAGACCTGCCAATGAATGCCAAGCTTCCCACCAATCCCTATCTCGACGGCAATTTCGCGCCGATCCGCTCCGAGGACGATTTCGTCCTGTCGGTCACCGGCGAGATCCCGAGGGAACTGCGCGGCACGCTCTATCGCGTCGGCCCGAATCCGCAATTCGCGCCGATCGATCCTGCCTATCACTGGTTCACCGGCGACGGCATGGTCCATGCGTTCCGCATCGAAGACGGCCGGGTGACCTGCCGCAACCGCTATGTCCGGACGCCGAAATGGCAATTGGAACATGAGGCCGGGCGGGCGCTGTTTGCCGGCTTCAATCCCCGGCTCAACGATCCCCTGGCGCAGGGCCGGGACGCCGGCACCGCCAATACCAATATCGTCAGCCATGGCGGCCGGCTGCTGGCGCTGAACGAGGCCTATCCGCCGTTCGAGATGACGCATGATAGCCTGGCATCGCGCGGCTATGCGCCCGACTATCGCGGCCAGGTGACGGCTCATCCCAAGATCGACCCGAAAACCGGCGAGATGGTCTGGTTCGCTTATGGCGTCGGCGACCGGCCGCTGAGCAATCGCGTCAGCTACGGCGTCACCGACCGGACCGGCAAGGTGATCCGGCGCGACGATTTCGAAGCGCCCTATTCATCGATGATGCACGATTTCATGGTCACCGAGAACCATGTGCTGTTCCCGGTGCTGCCGCTGACCGGCAGCCTGGAGCGGGCGATGCGCGGCCTGCCGCCGATCGCCTGGGAGCCGGCGCGCCCGGCCCATGTCGGTGTGATGCGCCGGGATGCCGAGGTCTCGACCATCCGCTGGTTCAACACCCAGGCCTGCCACGTTTTCCACCCGATGAATGCCTGGGAAGAGGACGGCAAGATCGTCGCCGACCTGTTCCGCTACGATGCGGCCCCCTTGTTCCCGCTCGCCGACGGCTCGCCCGGCGAGCATGGCATGGCGCGTCTCTGGCGCTGGACTCTCGATCTCTCGGATGATTCCGACGCGATCCGCCAGGAGCCGCTCGACGATCTCGACGGCGAATTTCCCCGTTTCGACGAACGGCGGACGGGGCTCCCCTATCGCCATGGCTGGTACGCCGCCGATACCAGGGGGTTGAACGCCAGCGAGCCGTTGCGGCTGAACGCCATTGCCCATCTCGACAAGGCGACCGGCCGGCGCCAGCTCCATGAGCTGCCGGTGGGTGACCTGACCTCGGAAGCGGTGTTCGCGCCACGCACGCCCGAAGCGGCGGAAGGCGAAGGCTGGCTGACCGCCGTGGTCTGGCGGGCGGCCGAGAACCGCAGCGACCTGCTGGTGTTCGACGCCCTGGACGTGGCCCGCGGCCCGATCGCCAGCGCGGCCATGCCGCGGCGCGTGCCGTTCGGCTTTCATGGCAATTGGGTGCCGGGCTGATCCGGGCAAAGCCCCGTTCAGTTCCGCCTTGCCAAGCGTGGAGCTCCCCGGCATGAGCTCCGGGCCCGGGCGCCAGCTCCGTCGGGCGCCGGGCCCGGACTGCGGCCAGCAGCATTCAGGTCCCACATGACAGCCTCGCCTTTGCCCATTGCCCGCTTCGCCACCGAGACCTTGCCCGCAGGCGAGGGCTTCGCGGCGTGGCGCGAGGCTGTCGCCGGCCTCTACGAGGTCGAGCCATCGCCGTCGAGCGGACCGGCCGATTTCTCGGGCATGGCCATGGGCATCCATCTCGGCCCGCTGGTCCTCGGCGTGATGCGCGTCGATGCGCTGGCCTATCATCGCTCGCCGGCCAAGATCCACGCCGACGGCCTCGATCACTTCGTCCTAGGCCTGAACGACCCTGCCGCGGCACCCCATGGCGCGCCCACCGTGCTCATCCAGGATCTCGGCCAGCCGCTGGCCTTGCCGATGGCGCCGCTGAACGGCGCCTGCATCATCCTGCCGCGGGACGTCATGACCCGGCTCGTTCCAGGCGCCGAGGCGCTGCACGGCGTCCGGGTTTGCGGGACGATGGCCCAGCTCCTGGCCGACCACACCTGGTCGCTCATTCGTGCCGCCCCGACGCTACCGGCACGCCAGGCGCCCCTCTTTGCCCGCGCGACCCAGCAGATGATCGCCGCCTGTCTTCGCCCGACGCGCGAGGGCCTGAACGACGCTCGACCGCGGATCGAGGCGACACTGATGCTGCGGGCCCGACGCTATATCGACGCCAATCTCACGGACCCGGGCCTTTCGTCGACGCGGCTCGCCACCGCGCTCGGCCTGTCGCGATCGGCGCTCTACCAGCTGTTCGCCCCGTTCAACGGCGTCGCGCGTTATATCCAGGGCCGCCGGCTCGAGCGCATCCACGCCATACTGGCCGACCCGGCCGAGCAGCGCCTGATCGCCGAGATCGCCCACGACCACGGCATGACCAGCGAAGCCCATTTCAGCCGGGCCTTCCGCAAGCGCTTCGGCTACCCGCCCCGGGAGATCCGCGGCGTCGGTCTCGCGATGCCGGCGGGCGGCCGGACGGCCGACGTCCGCTATGGGACAAGCCCGGAGCGGCTGGCCTTTCCGGTCTGGCTGGAGCAGTTGCACGAGTAGCGGGCTCTGGCCGCTGCCGACCGCGAGCCAGAGCGTCACTTCGCGCTGGACGACGATGCCGATGAAACAGAACGTGGCGAAGCAGGACGGCTCAAGGAAATAATGCGCATGCCGCGGGATGCGCCGTCCTGGCGGTCGACGGGGAGACCGCACGAGCCGATCGGTGCTCGCCGGCCGCCGCAGGAGCCTGCGGCGGCATATCCGGCCGGACGGTGGGCGCTGGCGCGCCGAACGCCCTCGTCATACGCCGGTCTGAACGCGCCGGCCTATGATCAGATGATACCGAAGGCGCGCATGGATTCGGCGACGCGGATGAAGCCGACGATATTGGCACCGACGACGTAATTGCCCGGCGAGCCATATTCCTCGGCGGTCGCGGCACAACGGTCGTGGATGCCGCGCATGATCGCCGCAAGCCGGGTTTCGGTGGTCTCGAAGCTCCACGAGTCGCGCGACGCGTTCTGCTGCATTTCCAGCGCGCTGGTCGCGACGCCGCCGGCATTGGCCGCCTTGCCGGGACCGAAGAGGACATTGGCCTCCAGGAAGAGACGCACCGCTTCCGGCGTGCAGGGCATGTTGGCGCCCTCACCCACCGCCAGCACACCGTTCTTCACCAGCTTGCGCGCATCCTGCCCGGTCAGCTCGTTCTGGGTCGCCGACGGCATGGCGATGTCGCAAGGCACGTCCCATATCCGGCCGCCCGGCATATAGATCGCGCCCTTGCCGCGCGCGGCGGCATAGTCGGCTATGCGGCCGCGCCGCTTTTCCTTGATCTCCTTGAGCAGAGCCAGGTCGAGCCCCGCCTCCTCGACGACATAACCGCCGGAATCCGAACAGGCGATGACCCGGCCGCCGAGCTGGTGGGCCTTTTCGATCGTATAGATCGCGACGTTGCCGGAGCCGGAGACGACCACCTTGCGGCCGTCGAAGCCGTGCCCGCGCGAGCGCAGCATTTCCTCGACGAAATAGACCGCGCCATAGCCGGTGGCTTCCTTACGCACCTGGCTGCCGCCCCACATCAGGCCCTTGCCGGTGAGCACGCCGGATTCGTAGCGGTTGGTGATGCGCTTGTACTGGCCGAACATGAAGCCGATCTCGCGCCCGCCGACGCCGATGTCACCGGCCGGCACGTCGGTATATTCGCCGATGTGGCGGTAGAGCTCGGTCATGAACGATTGGCAGAACCGCATGACCTCGCCTTCCGACCGGCCCTTCGGGTCGAAATCGGAGCCGCCCTTGCCGCCACCGATCGGCATGCCGGTCAGCGCGTTCTTGAACACCTGCTCGAAGCCGAGAAACTTGATGATGCCGAGATAGACGCTGGGATGGAACCGCAGGCCGCCTTTGTAGGGGCCGAGAGCCGAGTTGCACTCGACCCGGAAGCCGCGATTGATCTGCACCTGTCCCTTGTCGTCCACCCACGGCACGCGGAAAATGATCTGCCGCTCCGGTTCGCAGATCCGCTCGATCAGCGCCGCATCGGCATAGTCCGGATGTTTCGCGATGACCGCGCCGAGGCTGTCGAGGACCTCGCGCACAGCCTGGTGAAACTCGACCTCGCCCGGATTGCGGCGAAGCACTTCTGCGAAGATCGGCTCAAGCTTTTCATCAAGGGTGGACACGAAGAACCTTTGGGTGGCTGTTTGCTTTGAAGGGACGCGAAGCCCCGCGCCCGCTCGCTCGAGCGGGACTGCTTCGTCGGGCCGAGGGCTGTCTGTCGCCGTCTCGCCGTAACGCGAAGCAAGGTCAATAGATGCGGCGGCCGGCATTATCAATGCCGACCGGCCGTTCACGCCTCTGTCTTTCGGGTGGCGGCCGACGACGGCCGAGGCCCGGCACGCATCAGCGCCGCGCCGGCCGTTGCGCCTGTCGCTCGGCCGCTGCGATCGCGCGGGCCGACGCCCCAGGGCTCATGCCCCGGCCGTGACCGGCACAAGCCCGTGGCGCAGCATGATCTCCCTCATGCGCGCCGGGTCCGGCGCGCCAGCGGCGATCAGTGCCGCCACTTCGCGAAAATAGCCGGGCCCGAGCACGCCTGGCGTGAGCATGCACAAGCAGGTCGCGGGCGCCTGGGTCCGATTGCCGAAACCATGGACGACACCGCGCCGGATGAAGACGGACTGGCCGGGCCCAACGGCGATGTCCTGGCCATCAATGTGGAAATTCAAGACTCCGCTGATCCCGCAGACGGTTTCGTCCCAGCTCTCATGAAAATGCGGAACCGGCATCCGGGCGTTCGGCTCAACCGTCATCCTGAACATGTCGAGGCTGCCGCCGGTATCGTCCTTGCTCTGCAGGAACTCCAGCCGCAGCCCGCCGATCACGATTGTTTCCACCACGCGCGCACCTCCTCGGACCGACGCGGCCCCGACCCGGAGCCATCCACCCGGCAGAATGCATGACATTGGCGGCGTCACAATGGGCCGGCGCGGCAAAGCCCGTCTTTCAGAGCGCCCCGGCCTTCGCCCTGATCTCCGCGACCGTTTGCGCGATCAGCTTCGCCACCGCCTTGCGGTCAGCCTCGCTGACATAGCGGCCGGCCAACGTCTCGAAGGTCAGACGTTCGGTCACTTCCAGCGCTGCCACCGCCAATGCACGGTCGGCGGTGGCGACCGCCTCGGCGAACTGGCGGAAGGCCACCGCCACGGCCACGGCGACGGTCTGGCCACTGTCGAAATGCGGTCGGTTCTGCGGCATGGGTCGAAACGTCCTGCGCGATGGGGGAGGCGCGCAACAGAGCATGACGATGTCCGCGGCGCCAGCAAGGCAGACGCGAGGCTCTCCGACCTCTTCGCCACCATCAGCCGAAACCTTCGGCAAGCCGCCCCAACCCGCCGCAATACCGAGGCCGGGCAACAGCGGTCACAACCATGGCCAGAAGAAGCCGGTGGTCGGCGTCTCGCAAAACCTCAGGGAGATCCGCATGTCCTTCTCGAAGACCGTTACATTTGCCGTCGCAGCGCTCGCCCTGGCCGGCGGCCTTTCCGGTGCTGCGCAGGCCCGGGACGGCTATCAGCGCTGGTTCGACGTGGTCAACACCTCGCGCACCACGCCGATCTACAGCGTCTTCGCCACCAATCGCGACGATCGCTCGTTCGGCCGCGACCTCCTGGGCAACAGCATGGTTGCGCCCGGCGGCAGCATGCGCGTGGCGCCCGACATCCATCGTGGTTATTGCATCTTCGACGTCCGCGTCCGCTACGAGAACGGCCGCGAGCTCACCCGCTGGGGCGTCAATCTCTGCGAGGCGACGGCATTGATCGTCAGCCCGAACGGCTCGATCGGCGTGCGCTGAACGTCGTCCGCTCGCGCACAACCTGTCGACGAGCCCGCTCCCGCGAGGGAGCGGACTTCTCCTTGCAGATGACGCCCCGCCCGATGGTCGGATCAGGCGTCAGGTGCGGCGGCGGCGATAATAGCGCCGACGCCGGGTCGCCCGCCGCGTTCCCCGCACCACGCTCGGTCCGACAACCGCGCCGCCGACACCGCCGACGACAGCCCCCACCGGGCCCGCCACCACGGCGCCGGTGCCGGCGCCGACGGCGGCGCCGCCAATGCGCTGCTCGGTGGTGGTGGTACCCGCGCAGGCCGCCAGGGGGATCGTCGCGAGAGCGCCTAAGATCAGAGCTCGACGGTTCATGGCCAATATCCGTTCTGTGTGAGGTGTGGACGCCAATCCGGCATTCCCGAGAGAATCCCGCGGGAGCAATGAGAATCCCGCGGGAACAACTCTAAGACGGCCGTCAAAGTTCCTGCGAGCCCGGGAGATTTCGGGGTACCACGCGGCCCGGACGGCCTCCGCCGAACAGGCCGTCGCACCTCGCCTTTGGGGATAGCAGGCGCCCAGCCCATGCCGGTCGATCAGGCCGGCAAACCAGGGCGAGCCTCCCGGCCATCTCGGCACGATGGCGCCCCGGTTCTGAATCGCCGGGGAGCCTGTCGAGCAAAGATCAGTCACGCCCGCGCGGCGGCCGTGCCGCGCCGGACGCCCGGCTCAGCCGGCATAACGCGCCGCGGCCATGGTCGCCGCGGTCACCAGCAGCAGTCCGGCCGCGATCCGGTGGGCAAGCGCTGGCTTGCGGCGAAGGGCGCCCTGGACACCGGCCGCCGCGAGCGCGGCTACCGCCCCCGCCGTGAGAAGCTGCTCTGACGGCCCGTGACTGCCGGAATGGACCAGCATCCACAGGCCGATGCCGGTAAGGAACACGACCACGGCTGCGCCCATTTGCGGCCGGAACAGCGCCTCGGCACCGACGCCGCCGAGCCTCGCCAGGGTAAAGGTGGAGCCGGCCCAGAACACCGAGGCCAGCACGTGGAATGTCAACAAGGCGATCAATTGCATCTGCATGGGGCGATCCTTTCATGCCTGGCGGGCGCCCGTCCCCGTCGGTCGGGACACCGCTTTCGGAAAATGATAGACATCGAATCATTTGATGTCTATCTATCGTTCCATGAAACCGACCCAAGCTCCGATCGGACTGCTGCTCGCCCAGACTGCCAAGACCGTCGGCCGGGCCTTCGACGAGACCCTGACCGCGGCCGGCGGCTCGCTGCCGGAATGGCTGATCCTGCTCGGCCTGATGCGCGGCGGCCATGACAGCCAATCCGACCTCGCTGCCACCGTCGGCGTCCAGGGACCGACGCTGACGCACCATCTCAACGGACTGGAAAAGGCCGGGCTGGTCACCCGCACCCGCCTGCCCGACAACCGGCGGGTGCACCAGGTGGCGCTGACGCAAGCCGGCCAGGCCAAGTTCCACCAGCTGCGCCAGGCGGCCATGGCCTATGATGCGCGGCTGCGCCAAGGCCTCGCGCAGGACGAACTCGACATGCTGCGCGGGCTGCTGGGGCGCCTGGCGGCGAATGTGGAAAAGGACGCGCGCCAGGGGTGATGGCGGGGGGCGCGGCGACGCGCCGCGAAGCGAAAAGCGCTTCTGAACCAACCCTCTCCCAGAGGAGAGGGTGGCGCCGTCAGGCGCCGGGTGAGGGGTCGTCCATCTCCGGATGAGGCTCTTTGCGGCGTGGGCGTCGGCGTCAGTTCTCCGCGTCTACGCCCCTCACCCGGCAGCTGACGCTGCCACCCTCTCCCTTTGGGAGAGGGTTTGTTGCCCCCTCACCCCTCAGGCCAATTCGCCCAGCAGGTGGTGATCACCCGAAAAACGCAGGAAATGCAGGAGGTCGGACAGACCTTCTCCGAGCAGCGTCACATGGGCGCGCATGAGTTGGCTCGCCTGGGCGCCGTCGCCGCGCAGGATCGCCTCCATGACCTGGCCATGCTCGGGGATCGACGACTGCATGCGGCCGGGCTGATAGGTGATGGTGCGGCGATAGGGCGAGATTTTCAGGGTGAGCCGGCGCAGCTCCTCTTGCAGGATGCGGTTGTGGCTCGCGGCCGCGATGGTCTCGTGGAACACCAGATTGGCCTCGTAGAAGGCCTCGACATTTTCGGCTTGCGCCGCTTCCGCGCAGGCCGCGTGCGCCGCCTGCAGGCGCTGGCGCTGCTCCGGCTGGATGCGCCGGGCGGCCTGGGCCGAAGCAAGGCCCTCGAGCTCGGCGACGATCGAGAAGGCGTCGAGCAGGTCGGCAAGCGACAGCTGGGCCACCTGCAGGCCCTGCCGGCCGCGCGAAATGACCAGCCCGCTGGCGGCCAGCCGCTGCAGCGCCTCGCGGACCGGCGTGCGCGACATGCCGAACTGCTCGGCGAGCTGGCGCTCGTCGAGCTTGTCGCCGGGACGCCTGAGGCCCTTGAGGATTTCCTCCTCGAGCCGGTGGACGACCTCGGCCGAAAGCGATTCCGGTTCCTCGGACGCCATCACCGTTCCGATCTTCCGCTGGGCGCCGAGACGGGGCTTCATCGGCTATCCGAAGAGTAAAACCTGTTCGCGATCGATTCCGCGAGTGCGACAAGGCCGTACAACAGCAGTCCGCAAATGCAAAGCACCACGATCGCCGCCATCGAAACCTCGGTATCGGCCCGCGCCGTGGCGAAGATGATGAGATAGCCAAGGCCGGCCTGGGCGGTGATGAACTCGCCGATGATCACGCCGATGATGGCGAGCGTCACGGCGATCTTGGCGCCCGAGAAGATATGCGGCAGGGCCGAGGGGAAGCGCACGGAGGTGAACACCTGCCATTCGGTGGCGGTGAGCGAGCGGCAGAGCCGGAGCATGCCCTTGTCGACGCTGAGAAAGCCCGCCGTGGTGGCGATCACCACCGGAAAGAAGGCGATGAACACGGAAAAGGCGATGCGCGACTGCGAGCCGATGCCGAGCCAGATGATGAACAGGGGCGCCAGCGCGATCTTCGGGATCAGCTGGAAGAAGATCAGGTTCGGATAGAGCGCCTCATGGGCCACCCGCGAATAGGTGATGATGATGGCGAGCACGATGCCCAGCACCAAAGCGAGCACGAAGCCGGCCGCCGATTCCAGCGTGGTCGGGATCGCATGCATGAGCAGGATGTCGTAGCGGGCGACGATATAGCGGGCGATCGAGATCGGCGAGGGCAGGATCACCGAGGGGATATTGCCGAGGGTAACGTAGAGCTGCCAGGCGGCCAGCACGATGAAGGCGAGGCCGAGCGGCAGCAGAATGCTGCGCAGGCCCGCGGCGGTCTGGCCGGCATTGACGCTGGGGATAACGGCGCCGGTCTCCGTGCCGATGGTGGCGGTGGCCATGGTGGACCTCACTCGATGACGGCCGAGCCGGATGACGGCTTGGCGGCTGGCGGATGGCCGTGGGCGGCCTCGATGGTCAGGCGCAGCGTCCGGCAGACCTGGCTGAACTCCTGGGTCTCCTCGATCTCGAAGCGGCGCGGGCGCGGGAACGGCATCTTCATGTCGAGGATGATGGTCGAGGGGCGGCCGCCCATGACCACCACCCGATCGGACAGGAAGGCCGCCTCGCGGATCGAATGGGTGACGAAAATGACGGTCTTCTTGTAGGTCTCCAGGATCTCCGAGAGCGCGACGTTCATCTGATCACGGGTGATGGCGTCGAGAGCGCTGAACGGCTCGTCCATCAGGAGAATGTCGGGGTCATGGATCAGCGCCCGGCAAATGGCGACGCGCTGGCGCATGCCACCGGACAATTCCGCCGGCTTCTTGTGCTCGAAGCCGGTCAGCCCGACCATGGCGATCAGCTCGCGGGCCCGATCGCGGTATTTCTCCATCGGCAGCTTCAGGATCTGGATGGGAAACAGCACGTTTTCCAGCGTGCTCTTCCAGGGCAGCAAGGTGGCGTCCTGGAAGATGATGCCGATGTCGCGGCGCGGATTGACCACCGGCGAGCCGTGCAGGTGGATCGTGCCCGCCGTCGGCCGTTCCAGGCCGGCGATCATCATCAGAAGCGTGCTCTTGCCGCAGCCCGAGGGCCCCAGGAGCGAAACGAATTCGCCCCTGGCGACATCGACCGAGGCCGAGGCCACGGCCTGGATCGGCGACTGGCGGGTGAAATAGGTTTTCTGTACCCCGCTGACGGAAACCAGCGACTCCCGTGGCGGCATGAGCTCCGCTTTCGTTGCCAAGGCCAACATCGCGTTCTTCCCTTCTGGCACGTCTTGCGCGTGATCAGCCGACATATTTGCGGTAGGCCGCTGCGGTGCGTTCGGCGGTTGCCAGCTCGGCCGCGGTCAGCTTGATCTTGCCGGCGAAGGCATTGGTGAACAGCGCCCCCAGATCGGGCCGGGTGGCGCCCTCGCCGGCGGCATATTTCAGCACGAGGTCGGCCATGGTGGCGACCTTTTGCGGGTCGGCGTAACCCAGCCCCTTGTCCTTCACCTCGGGCACCAGGTTGGTCAGGTTGGTGAGGCCGAGGCCGATGCGGGAATAGTCCTTGCCGGTGGACGAGATCGCGACCTCGCTATTGGCCTTCAGGAAGATGTCGATGGATTCGTCGAAATTGGTCAGGGTGAAGCGGATCGCTTCCATCGCGCCCTGGACGAAGGCTTCGCACAGCGCGCGGTCCTTCTCGATGCGCGCTGGCTGGGTGGTCAGCGACTGGCCATAGAATTCGATGCCGACGCTGGAAAACAGCATGAAGCGCACGTCGGTGCCGAGCGGCGCGAGCGAGGGCACCGTGCTGGTGGCGAAGGCGGAGACCGCATCGACCTGCTTCTCGACCAGAGTGCGCTCGCGCACCTTGCCGTCGACCTGGACGATCTGCACCTTGGCGAGGTCGAAGCCGGCCTTTTCGGCATAAAGCGGCATGAAGGGATATTCGCCCGACGAGACGCTGGCGCCGAGCTTCTTGCCTTCCAGGTCTTTCGGCGTGCGGATCGGCGAGGCGGCGAGCACGCCAACCCCCATCAGCGCATCGTAATTGATCTGGCCGATACAGGTGATCGGCAGTTTCTTGGCCGCCTGGATGATCACGGTCGGCGTCGCCGCCATGCCGAAATCGAAGGTGCCGGCACTGACCGCCTGGGCCGCGGAACCCGAACCCGAGCCGCGGGCGACGCTGACGTCGAGGCCGGCATTTTTCCAGAACCCCTTGTCGCGGGCGACATAGGCGAAGAGGTTCGGCCCCTCCGGGATCCACGAGGTGGTGAACGATACCTTGCTCGCGCCCTGGGCGATGGCGGGCGCGGCGAGCTTCAGGCCGCCGGCGGCGACCGCGGCGGCACCCAGACCTTTCAGAGCATTTCGGCGTGACAGCATACGACTTCTCCCAAACCCGTCGGTCATGCGGTGAGATCCCCTCTACACCCAAGACGCAACCATCACTGCCTTTGCCCCGCCACGCAAGCCTCATTATGCCAGAAATCAATCTTGGCATAATATTTTTGCTGACTGCGCGTTTTTTGAGCTATCCGGCATGCCAGAATAGTGCATATTTGGCTCGAACAAAGAGCGAGATGGCACCTCATTATGCCAGATCGTCCACCATGTACGGAGACACGATGAAACCGTTCGAGGTCAGGAACGCCCATTTCGACCGGCTGGTGAACACGCCGGGCCTGCGCTGGATGGGCCAGAACACCAATCACGCGACGCCGCATCCCGCCGTCACCGCGGCGATGGAGAAATGCATCCGCGACGAGGAGTTCCACATCTACGCACCACCGGCCGGCCTCGAAGAGCTGCGCCACGGCATCGTCGCCGATCTAGGGCTATCGGGTCAGGCGGCGCTCTTGTCGGACGGCGCGGTCGCCTCGCTCTACCATGTCTGCCACACCCTGCTCGGACCCGGCGACGAGTTCATCACCACCGACCCGACCTGGAACTGGCCGATGGCCTTTGCCCGCTCGGTCGGCGCGACGGTGACGCAAATCCCGATCTATGGCGCGGAGCACGGCTATCGGCTGGCGCCGGAACGGCTGGCCGCCGCCATCACGCCGAAGACCAAGGTGGTCTACCTGGTCGATCCGAACAATCCGCTCGGCTCGGCCTGCACGCCGGCCGAGATCGACGGCATCGTGGCCGCGACCAAAGCCGCCGGTGCCTATCTGATCCACGACTGCACCTATCGGCATTTCGCCTATGACCACACACTCGCCGCGGCCCGATACCCTGAGCGCACCATCACCATCTACAGCTTCTCGAAATGGCTGGGTTTCGCAGGGCTCAGGGTCGGCGCCGTGGTCGCCCATCCCGACATCATCGAAAAACTCTCCGCCGCGCCGCCGAACAATCTCGGCTCCAACATCCTGTCGCAGCGCGCGGCGCTCGCCGGTCTCAAGATCAAGGACGAATGGTTCCCGGGCGTGCTGGCGCAGCAGCGGGCGAACCAGAAGCTGATCAAGGAGGCCTCGGACCGGATCCCCGGCCTCGCCATGCCGGTCTATCCGTCCAACGGCAATTTCATCGTCCTGGAATGCGAGCGCGCCGGCGTGAAACCCGAGGCGCTGGTCGCGGCCTATCAGCAGCACGACATCATGATCCGCCAGGGCGCCTATCACACGCCGACCTTCGGCGATCGCTTCGTCAAGGTCAGCACCAGCGTGCCGACCGCCTGGGTCGAGGAATTCGTCGCGCTGCTGCCGCGCCTGGTCGAAGAGGCCCGCGGTCGCAACGAAGCCGTCAAGCTGTTCTGACCGGATTGCCCCGAGGTCTTCGCGTATGGCCGCCTTTGCAGAGCCTGCAGCCAACAACCACCCCGGGTCCGCTCTGCGTCTCCCGAAGGCACCTCTTCACCTCTCCCCGGCGGGGAGAGGTCGGCGCGTGAGCGCCGGGAGAGGGGGAATAGATCCCACCGAAAACGCTTCGCCGGTTTCGCATGGTGCCTGCTCGGAGAGCGCCTCGCCCCCTCTCCCGGCCTTCGGCCGACCTCTCCCCACCGGGGAGAGGTTGAGGCGGTGGTTCTCGGGTGAAACTTCAAGGTCCGCGCATCAAGCCAAATTCGCCCTGCGGAACGAAGGCCGACACCACTAAGCGGCGCCCTCGCCGCGCAGACACCACTCTCAATACGGAGATTTCGAAAAATGGACCTCGGGCTCAAAGGCAAGACGGTGCTGATCACGGGCGCCTCGCAGGGGATCGGCGAGGGGCTCGCCCGCTCCTTCGCGGAAGAAGGCTGCAACCTGCATGTCGTAGCGCGTTCGGGCGACCGGCTGGACGCCTTGAAGCGTGAGTTGGAGGCCGGGCACGGCGTCGCCGTCACCACCCATGCCATGGACATGACGGTGCCCGGCGCGGTCGAGACGCTGGTAGCGGCCGTCGGCGACATCGACGTGCTCGTCAACAATGCCGGCGTCATCCCGAGCGGCTCGCTCTGGGATGTCGACGAGGCCAAGTGGCGCTCCGGCTGGGAGCTGAAAGTGCTCGGCTATATCAACCTGACCCGCGCGGTCTATCCGCGCATGAAGGCGCAGGGCGGTGGTGTCATCATCAACAATATCGGCAATGGCGGCGAGGTCTTCGACCCGGCCTATGTCGCCGGCACCACCGGCAATGCCAGCCTGATGGCCTTCACCCGCGCCATGGGCGGCCATTCGCTCGACGACAATATCCGCGTGGTCGGGGTCAATCCCGGTCCGGTCGACACCGACCGCATCTACAACATGCTGAAGAAGCGGGCGAAGGACTGGCTCGGCGACGCCGATCGCTACGAAGAGCTGCAGCAGCGCTATCCGCTGAAGCGGCCGGCCCATATCCATGAGGTGACCGACCTCATCGTGTTCCTGGCCTCCTACCGCTCCGGCTATACCTCCGGCGCCATCTTCACCGTCGACGGCGGCATCGCCTCGCGGCGTTCCGTGATCTGAGGGCTCTCCCATGGCTTTTGCGACCACCAGCGACGGCATCCGCCTGTTCTACGAAACGGCCGGCCAGGGCACGCCGATCATCTTCGTCCACGAATTCGGCGGCAGCCATTGGAGCTGGGAGCCGCAAATGAACGCCTTCGCCCGGCGCCACCGCTGCATCACCTTTGCCGCGCGCGGCTACCGGCCCTCGGACGTGCCCGCCGATGTCGAGAGCTATTCGCAGGCGCGCGCCGCCGACGACATTATCGACGTGCTGACAGCCGAAGGCATCGACAAGGCCCATGTCGTGGGCCTGTCGATGGGCGGCTTCGCCTCGCTGCATGCGGCGCTGCGCCATCCCGGCCGCGTGCTGTCGGTGGTTGCGGCCGGCGCCGGTTATGGCGCTGAAAAGGCCCATGAGGACTATTTCAAGGGCATTTCCGAACAGGTCGCGCGCAATTTCCAGGAGCGCGGCGCGAAAGACTTCGCCCCAGTCTATGCCGAGGGCGCCTCGCGCGTGCAGTTCCAGATCAAGGATCCGCGCGGCTGGCAGTTGTTCGCCGACCGGCTCGGCCAGCACGATGCGCTGGGCGCCGCCAATACCATGCGCGGCGTGCAGATGCGCCGGCCTTCGCTTTATGACCTCGAAGCCCAGTTCGCCAGGCTCGACGTGCCCGTGCTGGTCATGACCGGCGACGAGGACGACCATTGCATCCAGCCCGGCCTGTTCCTGAAGCGCGCCATTCCGCGCTCGGGCCTCGCCGTGCTGCCGAAGACCGGCCACACGCTGAACCTCGAGGAGCCGGAGCTGTTCAATCGCCTGGTGGCCGAGTTCATCGGCCAGGTCGAGGCCGGCCAATGGGGGCCGCGCGACCCGCGCGCCAACCCGGCCCAGATCATGCGGACCAATTGAGGCATGGCATGACCGTTTCCAGAACCTCCGATGCGGTCGACGGGCAGCGCCTGTGGGACCGCCACATGGAGCTCGCCCGGTTCGGCGCCCGTGACGACGGCGGCGTCGACCGGCCCACGCTCTCGGCGATCGAGGGCGAAGCGCGCGCCCAGGTGATCGCCTGGGGCCGCCGGATCGGCCTGACGCCCTTTACCGACGGCATCGCCAATCTATTTCTGCGTTACGAAGGCCGCGATCCGACGCTGACACCCGTCGTCGCCGGCTCGCATATCGATTCCCAGCCGACCGGCGGCAAGTTCGATGGCGTGTTCGGCGTGCTGGCGGCGCTCGAAGCGGTCGAGGCCATGGTGGCGCGCGGCGAGCGGCCGCTGCGTCCGATCGAGATCGTCGCCTGGACCAATGAAGAGGGGTCGCGCTTCGCGCCGGGTATGACCGGCTCGGATGTGTTCACCGGCACCAAGACGCTCGACCAGGTGCTGCCGATCCGCGACGCTCAGGGCGTCTCGATCGCCGATGCCGTGGCCGCGATCCTGGCCGGCGACCAGGACGTGCCGCTCCGGCCCTTCGGCCTTTCGATCGCGGCCTATGTCGAACCGCATATCGAGCAGGCCTCGGTGCTGGAGGCGGCCGGCATTCCCTTAGGGATCGTCACCGGTATCCAGGGTACCCGCCGCTATCGGGTCAAGGTGACGGGCGAAGCCGCCCATGCCGGCACGGCGCTGCGGGCCGACCGGCGCGACGCGCTGATGGCGGCGGTCCGTATGATCGCCGCCATGGACCAGGCGGCCATGGAGCCGGCCGATACGCTGCTGACTGTCGGGCTCATGCAGGTGACGCCGAACGCGCCTTCGGTGGTGCCGGCGGAGGCGTTCTTCTCGATCGACCTGCGCCATCCCGACAACCGGATTGTCGACCGGGTCGACGGCGAGATCCGGCGCATCGTCGAGGCCGAGCGCGGGCCCTGCGCGGTCGAGCTGAAGCAGATCCAGCATTCGCCCTCGCTGAATTTCGCCCAAGAGATCCGCGCGGCCATCGGCAAGGCCGCCCAGGCGCTGGACATTCCGGCCATGGACGTCTATTCGGCCGCCGGCCATGACGCCCGCCAGCTGCACTATGTCTGCCCGGCCGGCATGATCTTCGTGCCCTGCCGTGGCGGCATTTCGCACAATCCGGCGGAATGGGCGGAACCTGAGCACCTCACCGCCGGAACCCAGGTTCTCGCCGATGTGCTTTGGGATCTGGCGAACCGGGATTAGGGCCATCGCCTAGTATTGCACGACGGTCAGCCGTCCTTCGAGGCTCACGCAAGAGCGCTCACGCCTCAGGATGAGGCAAGCAGCGTATGGCACTGATGTTGCTCACGAAGCTCGGGTGGCGCCGCGCATTTTACACCGCCCTGGATGCCATACTCTACACACCTCATCCCTAGCAAAAGCTCCGCTTTTGCGTGGGGTGCTCGCGCCCTTGCGCGAGCCTCGAAGGACGGCCAACCGATATGCAACACACATGACGGTTCTGTCCGGGGCGATCGTGCCTTAGGTTTCCGTCTCTGAATCACAATCGCAGGCCGCAAGAGAAAGTCAGTTCGCATGGACCAGGGAACCGTCCGTTTCACCCGCGAGGGCGCGATCGCCCATGTCGTCTTCGACCGGCCGCAGGCGCGCAACGCCATGACCTGGACGATGTACGAGCAACTGGCCGAGATCTGCGCGACCATGCGCGCCGACCGGAGCCTGCGGGCGGCGACGTTCCGGGGCGCCGGCGGCAAGGCCTTCATCGCCGGCACCGACATCCACCAGTTCCAGGCCTTCACCACCGGCGAGGACGGCATAGCCTATGAGGCGCGCATCGAAGCGATCCTGACCGCACTCGAGACGCTGCCGATCCCGACGCTGGCGGTGGTCGACGGCTGGTGCGTCGGCGGCGGCCTGGCGATCGCCGCCTGCTGCGACCTGCGCATCGGCACGCCGACCGCGCAGTTCGGCATCCCGATCGCGCGGACGCTGGGCAATTGCCTGTCGACCGCCAATTACGCCCGCCTGGTCGCCGAACTGGGCGTTGCCCGCACCAAGCGCATCCTGCTGATGGCCGAGATGATCCCGGCCATCGAGGCGCGCGACGCCGGCTTCCTCGTCGACATGGTGGAAGCCGAGGCCCTCGACGCGCGCGTCGCCGAAATCGCGGCGCGGCTCGCCAGCCATGCGCCGGTCACCATGCGGGTCACCAAGGAGGCGATCCGGCGCATCCTTCAGGCGATCGAGGTCGACGGCGACGATCTCGTGCGCGAATGTTATGGCAGCAACGATTTCCACGAGGGCGTCGCGGCCTTCGTGGCCAAGCGCCCGGCGGAATGGACCGGGAGCTGAGACGGGTCTCCCGGCTCGCGTCCGAAAAAAGCGCGTGATCGTGTCGATCGGACGGATCCTCATTCGTCGTCAGGACAGAGCGCGGGGCCCACCCCGCCTCCGACCCGATCGCGAAGGACGATGACCATGCGCTTTATGATGCTGATGATCCCCAAGGGCTATGAGACCGCCGCCCCCGGCACGCTGCCGGACGCCAAGGCAGTGGCGGCCATGATGAAATATAATCAGGAGCTGAAGGATGCCGGCGTGCTGGTCACGCTCGACGGCCTGCATCCCCCCTCCATGGGCGTCCGGGTCACCTTTCCGGACGGCAAGCCCCAGGTGACCGACGGCCCCTTCTCCGAAACCAAGGAAGTGCTCGGCGGCTATTGGATGATCGACGTGACGTCGAAGGCCGAGGCGGTGGCCTGGGCCCTGCGCTGCCCGGGCGACGAGAATGCCACCGTCGAGGTGCGCCAGGTGCAGGAGTTCGGAGATTTCCCGGCCGATGTGCAGGCCGAGCTCAAAGGCTTCGAGGCCATGCAAGCCGGCAAGCCGCGCAAAGGCTGAGGTCTCGAACGAGAACCCCCGTCTCGCACCGAAGACGGGGCTTCCACTCTGCGCCCGGCAGTCCCGCCCGGCCTCATCCCGTTGCCCACAGGGGGAGATCAGGGTAACAACCTACGAAACTTCCCCAATAATTACCGCCTATATTTGAATTATTACAATGAAATACTTCTTGTTTTGAACAATTCAATAGTTAGCATCAACTATTGATATTGAATTTTTTCCATGTCATTGCGACGCAACAACCTCGCACTGCTGGAACATGACCATGGCCCGACCTGCGCAGAGGCGCCTTTGCCCGATCGAGCTCGGCAGCGCGCAACATGGTTCACGCAAAACGATGGGCCGAGCCCGGAAACGGCTGTTGCTGCTGTCGACCTGCCTCTGTCCTGCCCTGCTCGGCGGCCCAGTCGCGGCGCTTGCGCAGGCGCCCGCCTCGCCGGCCGGCAACACGATCAGCCTCGATCCAGTCGTCGTCGAGGGCCAGGCCGAAACGGCGACGGGACCGGTGCGCGGCATTATCGCCACGCGCAGCGCCACCGGCGCGAAGACCGACACGCCGCTGATCGAGACGCCGCAGGCCATCACGGTGATCGGCGCCGAGCAGATGGACCTGCAGAGGCCGACATCGGTGGTGCAGGCGACGCGCTACGCCCCGGGCATCCGCTCGGAGAGCTTTGGCGCCGACGCGCGCAACGACTGGTTCATCATTCGCGGCTTCCCGCAGCAGACGACCGGCTATTTCCTCGACGGCACGCAGCTCTTCTCCACCGCCTTCGCCACCTGGAAGCTGGAACCCTGGAGCCTCGAGCGTATCGAGGTGCTGCGCGGCCCGGCCTCCACCCTCTATGGCGGCGGCGATCCCGGCGGCCTGATCAATGCGGTGAGCAAGAAGCCGCCGACGGTGGCCGGCGGCACCGCCGAAACCGGCATAGACAGCCACGGCAACGGCTACGGCGCCATCGATGTCGGCGGGCCGATCGGCCAGAGCGGCCAATGGTTCTACCGGCTGACAGCGCTCGGCCGGGCCGGCGGCACGCAGACCGACTATACCAATAACGAGCGCATCCACATCGCGCCGGCGCTGACCTGGCGGCCGAACGAAGACACCAGCATCACGGTGCTGGCCTCCTATACCCGCGACTGGACGCGCGGACAGAACTTCCTGCCCTATGTCGGCACGGTGGTGAACGCGCCCTATGGCCGCATCTCCACGAAGCTGTTCACCAGCAACCCCGACAGCGACCATTTCCGCCGCGAGCAGGCAATGGTCGGCTACCAGTTGCAGCACCGCGTCAACGATGTCTGGACCGTCAGGCAGAACGCCCGGTTCAGCTATCTCTCGGTGGATTTCCAGACGCTTTACGGCGTCGGCTATGACGGCCCGCCGGCCAATGGCCTGCTGGCCCGCGGCAATTTCGTCACCACGCCGACGGCCTATCAGTTCAACCTCGACAGCCAGGCCGAGGCGCGCTTCACCACCGGCGCGCTCGGCCATACGCTCCTCCTCGGCGTCGACTTCAAGCGCTACCGGATCGACGACGAGCAAGGCTATGCGGCCGGCCCGTCGCTGAATCTGCTCAATCCCGTCTATACGCCAGTCGCGCCGGTGACCTCGCGCTACACGCTGGCGACCATCACCCAGACCCAGGTGGGCTTCTACGCCCAGGACCAGATCAAGTTCGGCCGGCTCAGCCTGACGCTCGGCGGCCGCTACGACACGGTCAATACCGGCCTCGACAACCATCTGACGCCCAGCGGCAGCGCCTCCAGCGATGTCGGCCGCTTCACCGGCCGCGCGGCGCTGATGTACACGACCGATTTCGGCTTGGCGCCCTATGTCTCCTACGCCACCTCGTTCAACCCGCAGGTCGGCATCAACGCGGCCACCGGCGGCATGCTCGCTCCCGAAACCGGCCGGGGCGTCGAGGTCGGCGTGAAATACCGGCCAACCGGCTGGAACGTCACCTTCGCCGCCGCGCTTTTCGAAATCAACCGCCAGAACGTCTCGACGACGATCTACACCCCCGCCTTCCAGACCGCCCAGATCGGCGCGATCCGTTCGCGCGGCTTCGAGCTGGAGGCCGCCGTCGACCTCGCCCAGGGGCTGAAGCTCATCGCGTCCTATTCGCTGGCCGATCCGCGCGTCACCAACGACCTCGACCTCACGGCCATCGGCCATACCCCGGCGGGCATTCCGCGTCAGTCCGGCTCGATCTGGGTCAATTACGTGCTGCAGAGCGGACCGCTGGAAGGGCTCGGCGCTTCCGCCGGCCTGCGCTATGTCGGCACCTCCTTCGCCGATGCCGCCAACAGCCTGCCGGTGCCGGCCTACACGCTGGTCGATGCCGGCCTGCAATACCGCTATCGCAACTGGGATTTCCGGCTGAACGTCACCAATCTGTTCGACACCGTGCACGTCGCCTCGTGTTCGTCGGCCAGTGCCTGCTTCTACGGCGACCGGCGCCGGGCAACGCTGGCGGCAACCTACCGGTGGTAAGCGCTGCGCCGCGGCCAGGTCTTGCTTGCGCGCTGACGACACGACGCCGGTTCGCGGCGCTCACGCTCGGTCTCGGCGCGGCACTGTCGCGGCCGGCCCGGGCAGCCGCGCCGGAACGCGTGGTCGCCATCGACTGGGGCCTGGCGGCGACGCTGCTGAGCCTCGGCGTCACCCCGCTCGGCGTCGCCGAGACCCGACTCTACCGGACCTGGGTCGCCGAGCCCGCCCTGCCGCCCGAAGTGCGCGATATTGGCCTGCGTACGGCACCGAACCTGGAACTGCTGGCCACACTGAAGCCGGACCTGATCGTCATGACCCGGCAGAGCGAGAATGCCCGGCCGCTGCTGCGGCGCATCGCGCCGATCCTGACCATCGATCTGTTTTCCGACGACCGGCGGCCGCTCGACCGCGCGCTGGCCGCGGTGCGGGAACTCGGCACCGCCTTCGGCCGGCAGGATGCCGCGGCCGGCCTGCTCGATCGCTTCGAACGGGCAATGGCCGATGCCCGCCAGCGGATCGGCAGCTTCGGCCGCCCGGTGCTCGCCATCGGCTTCATGGACGCCCGCCACGTCCGCGTCTACGGCCGCGGCAGCCTGTTCGCCGATGTGTTCGACCGGATCGGCCTCGCCAGCGCCTGGCGCGGCCCGACCAATGTCTGGGGCTTCTCGCTGGCCGACATCGCCGAGCTCGCCGCCTATGCCGATGCCCGGATCCTGGTGATCGAGCCGACGCCGCCCATGGTCTCGGCGAGCCTCGAACGGCCCGGCCTGTGGCGGGCGCTGCCCTTCGTCCGGGCCGGCCAGGTGACGCATATCGATCCGGTCTGGGCCTTTGGCGACGTGACCGCCGCCGGTCGCTTCGCCGGCCTGGTGGCAAGGGCCCTGGCGGGGACCGCGAACCGCCATGCCGGCTGAGCGGAGCGGCCCCGGCGCCTGGCCGGCGGCGCTGGCGCTTTGCGGCGTCGCGCTCGTTGTCGCTTGCCTCGGCTTTACGCTCAGCCTGCCGCCCGGCCAGTGGTTCGCCGCGGCGATCGACCCGCAACGCGACAGCGTCGCCCAACTGGTGTTCCACTTCAGCAGCCTGCCGCGGCTCGTCACCGCCTTCCTGTGCGGCGCGGGCCTGTCGCTCGCCGGCCTGGTGTTCCAGCAGGTGCTGCGCAATCCCTTGGCCTCGCCGACCACGCTCGGTGTCTCCGCCGGGGCGCAGCTGGCGCTGGTGGCGGCCACGATCTGGGCGCCGGCCCTGCTGCTGTCCGGGCAGGAGATCATCGCGCTGGCCGGCGCCGCCGCGGTGACCGCGGCGGTGTTCGCGATCACCTGGGCGCGCGGCTTCTCCTCGCTGACGCTCATCCTGGCGGGCCTGGTCATCGGCCTCGCCTGCTGGGCGCTGTCGACCGCGCTGAAGATCGTCAACCAGGAATACATCGCCGCGCTGTTCATCTGGGGCGCGGGATCGCTCGCCCAGCAGGACTGGTCGGTGACCGCCACGCTGCTGCCGCGGCTGGCCGTGCTCGCCGGCCTGATCGTGCTGCTGCGGCGGCCGCTGGAACTGCTCGCGCTCGACGAGGACGCGCCGCGGGCGCTAGGCGTGCCGGTCGCCGCCCTGCGCGTCCTGGCGCTGGCGCTGGCCGTGATGCTGACCTCGACGATCGTCGCGGCGGTCGGGATCATCGGCTTCCTCGAGCTCGCCGCGCCGCAGATCGCCCGGCTGATGGGCGCGCGCCGGCTCGCCAGCCGCCTCGTCATCACGCCGCTGGTCGGCGGTTCGCTGCTGGTGCTGGTCGACCAGATCGTGCAGTTCGCCAGCCGGAGCCTTGCCGAACTGTTGCCGACGGGAGCTGCGACGGCGCTGCTCGGCGCCCCCATCCTGCTCTGGCTGCTACCGCGGCTCAGAACCGCCGGCCTGCCACCGCCATCAGCGCCCACGGCCCTCGCGGGCGGCCCGGCGCGGCCCACGACCTGGCTTGCCCTCGTCATCCTGCTCGGCCTCGCCGTCAGCCTCGCCATCCTGGCCGGGCGCGACCCCCAGGGGTTGCACCTGATACAGACCGACACGCTCGCGGCCGCCCTGCCCTGGCGCCTGCCGCGGATCGGAGTGGCGCTCGCCGCCGGCGCCATGCTGGCGGTCGCCGGCGTGCTGTTGCAGCGCCTGACCGGCAATCCGATGGCCGGTCCGGAAATCCTCGGCATCGGCGCGGGCGTCGGCGCCGGCGTGATCACCGCCATGCTGATCGCCACCAACCCTGCCCCGGCGCTGGTGCTGGGGCTTTCGGCGGCCGGCGCGCTCGGCGTCACCGCCATCCTGCTGTGGACGGGCTGGCGCTCGCATTTCGCACCCGAGCCGCTGCTGATTACCGGGCTGGCGCTCAGCGCGCTGCTCGACGCCTTTGTCGTCCTGTTCCTCGCCATGGGCGACTTCCGGGCCGCCAAGCTCCTGATGTGGATCTCCGGCGCCACTTATTTCGCCGATGGCGCGGCCGTGCTGGCCAGCGCCCTGGTCGCCGGCTCGGTCATTCCGATGGCGCTCGCCATGGCGCGCTGGCTCGACATCCTGCCGCTCGGCGCGACGTCGTCCCAGGCGCTGGGCGTCGATCTCCGCCGGGCCCGCCTGTCGATCATGATCGCGGTGGCCGTGCTGGTCGCCGCGGCCATGCTGGCCGTCGGACCGCTCAGCTTCGTCGGCCTGATCGCGCCGCATCTCGCCCGCATGCTCGGCCTGGCGCGCGCCCGCGCCCAGCTCCTCGGCGCCGCCCTGATCGGCGCCATCGTCATGGTCGGCGCCGACTGGATCGGCCGCACCGTCATCTTTCCCTATGAGCTGTCGGCCGGCCTCGTGGCGGCGCTGATCGGCATGCCCTATCTGGTGTGGCAGTTGAGCCGGCGCGGCTGAGCGGCGGACAGCGCCGAAGCGGCGCGCCGGACGCGATCGTCAGGCCCGAACGCCGGATGCCCGCCGCTCGGCCGCCCCGGGCTCCGCCCGCTCCTGCCTGACGATCGGACAGGTGCCGCAATAGCCCTGTCCGGGAATGAGGTAGCGGATACAGCAAATCCGCCGGCGCCTGCCGGTCCGGCCTTGCGGGTCGCGGTAATAGACCGGCGCAAACAGCGGATTGGACCGCCCGTCGGGCCTCGCCCGGCTGGCGAGCAATTCCTGGCCGTGGACCACCCCCGGGCAGGCGGCCGAGCCCGTTCGCCCGGCGGTCGCCACGGCATGTTCGAAATAGTTGCCGGCATTGCTCCAGAGCACCCGTGGCGTGATGCCGGTTTCACGCGCCAGGGCGCCGATGACCAAGGCAAGATGATCGTCGATCAGCGCCCCGAAACGCAGCTCCGCCGATGCCGGCTTGAACCCGGCTCCGACCGGGCCGAGTTTCAGCGCCTCGACCCGCCCGTCGGCAGCCAGGACCAAGCCGATATCGCCCAGCCCGACCGGCAGCGCCCAGTCGGCCAGCATGCTGGTGGCGAGCACAGGTTCCAGCACCACCGCAAACAGCCATTTCGACCAGAGCGACGCAATCGCGCGCTGGTCCTGGCCCGGATAGGCCGCGCCGAAACGCACCAGGAGCTCGCGCAGGATCTCCGCGTCGACGAGATCGACGCCGCGCACGGCCTCGCGCCGATCATCGGCATAGGCAATCTTCGGCTTGAGAAATGCCAGAGGCCCGTCGAGCAGCGGCGCGAGCGCGTTGGTCACCTCGCCTCCCGGCCCTGGTCATCACACCGCGCCGATCTCTATAGGTTTCCCGAAAAAGCCGCAAACTCAATAGTTTAAACGAATTCTAAGGTGTCGCCGCCTGGCGCCGCGACGCCAGGCGGCGACACGATCAGTCCTCGGGCAGCAGCGTCAGTTGCAGCGCCATCTGGCTGGTGCGGGCGCGCGGCTTGGCCGGCGGGGCGGCCTCCGGCGCGCGTGGCGGCGCCCCGCCTGCCCGGACGATGGCACCGGCCATCCGCTCGATCGCGGCGGCATCGTCGTCGATGCGGCTGGTCAACAGCTGGAACCAGTTGAAGCCGACATAAAGCGTCAGCAGCATCTCGACATCGGTCTCGGCGATCTCGCCCCGCTCGGCGGCGCGCGCGAAAATATGCCTGGGATGGTCGAGCCGTTCGGGCAGGAATTTGTTGCGCAACGCGTCAAGTGCCGCCTCGCTCGCCTGCGCCTCCGCCACCAGGGCACGAAAGGCGCGGCCCGAAGGGCTCTCGCGCCAGAAAGCCCAGAGCGCGCGGGTGAACGCCGTGAGGTCGCCCGCCAATGAGCCGGTATCGGCGCCGGCGATCGAGGCCGTCTTGTCCTCGGCATAAACGGCGATGAACAGGTCCGCCTTGGTCGGCCACCAGCGATAGATGGTCGGCTTGCCGGCGCCTGCCCGGCGGGCGACCTCGTCGATCGAGAAGCCGGCATAACCGCGTTCGACGAGCAAGGCGCGCGCCGCGGCGAGCACCGCGGTCTCGCTGTCCGGATTGCGCCGCGCGCCCACCGACGCGCGACGCACGGCCGGTTTCGGTTTCGGTTTCAGCTTTGGCTTCGGATTTCGTCCAACCGCCATGGCGATCTCCCGGGAACAGCTTTTTCATAAACGCCCCCTTGTCGTAACGAAACGAGCCGTCTATATCAAGCGCCACATAAGAACGATCCGTATCGTTTCAATATGGAAATCCTCGCCATGACCTTCGCCCGCACCGCCGCGCTCGCGCATGTCCGCTTCCTGGCCGCATTGATGTTCGGCGCCTATGTGCTGATCAATGTCGTGCTGTTCGTCCTTGCTCCGTTCACTCAGGGCTGGCCGACCTGCGCCGTCACCGCCCTCGCCGTGCCGCCCATGGTGCTCGGCATGGTTCACCTGGTGATCCCGCTGGCGCGCCGCCCGCAGCGGCCGTGATCCCCGGCGTGGACCTCGCCTCACCGGCTGATCGCGATCACGCCCAGGACCGCGGAAATCAGGCCGAGCGCGATCCTGGCCGCATGCAGCCGAAGCCAGAGGTCAAGCGTCGCCGGGACCTCGGCAAGCGGAACCGACTTTGCCGCGAAGGTGGCATTGGCCGGCAGGTGCCAGGCGAATGTGATGACGGTGATGCCGAGGATCGCGCCCAGGGATGCAAGCCACAGCCAGCGCGCGGCCGGCGCGTGCCAGTCGAACCAAAGCGATCCGCCGAGCCCGATCAGCGTCGGGACCACGAATAGCGGGATGGTGCGGCCGATCAGCTGGCCATTGGCACCGAACCAGTCGAGGAAGTCGGCCGGTGCCAGGCTCTTCCAATAGGCACCGAAGGACAGGCCGATATTCAGCATGGCGCCGGCGAAGGTGGCGGCGCCGCAAATGGCCATGATGTTGAAGACGAGGCGTGCGGTCATGGCGAAATGCTCCTCTTGCGAGCGGCCGGTGATCCATGGATCGGGTCGGAAATGTCATGGCGGGCAGTGGTTCCCTGCCAGGGCCCGAGGCACCGGCGGCCCGCGCTTGCGGATGATCCGATCGCATTGTTATATAGCATACGATACATTTAAATAGCAAGCTATGCAATGACCTTTCGACGCACCCGTTCCGCCGGCTATATGACCAATTGGGCCGCGCGGCTGTTTGCCCGCGCCATCGATCGCCGGCTGAAGGAGATCGGCGTCTCCTCCGGCCATCTTCCGGTGTTCTTCGCACTGGGCGACGGCGCGGCCCTGTCGCAGAAGGCGCTCACCGAAGCCGCCGCCATCGAGCAGCCGACCATGGCGGCGACGCTGGCCCGCATGGAGCGCGACGGCCTCATCGCGCGCCGGCCCGATCCCCAGGACGGCCGCAGCAGCCTGATTTCGCTGACACCGGAAGCCATGGCGAAGATGCCGGCGGTGCGCGCGGCGATCGCGGCGGTCAATGCCGAGGCGTTGAGGGGGCTGGACGAGGCCGAGCGCGAGGTGTTCCTGAAGGCTCTGGCGACAGTCGTGGACGGCCTGGAGAAGGCCGGAGCCTAAGCGTTCACCGCCGCCCGGCGCCGGCGCGGACGTCGGATTCCTGCGCCAGCGTCTCGCCAATGGTCGCCGCCGTGCGCCGCAACGCCGGAAGAATGCCGGCGAGCAGGCGCGCCCGCTGTCCGGCGCCGCGCAGCACGAGGCTGCTCAGCGCGGCCTCGGTCTGGCCGTTGACGACGACCGGCACGGCGACCGCCCAGATCTGCGACTGATAGACGGCATCGAGATAGCGCTCATGGGCAAAGGCGTGGCCGTCGCGGCGGGCGGCGGCCAGCCGCTCGTCGAGACTGGCCCAGAGTTCCGGTGCCGTGTCCCAGATCTCCTGGGATTGCCTGAGCCTCGCGAGCTGGGCCTCCAGCGCTTCGGGGGCAAGCCCGGCGAGTTGCACGATACCGGTAGCGGTGGCGAGCAATGGGATGCGGGCGCCGAGCCGGCCGGGGATCGACAGGCCCTTGGCGTTGCGGTTGGTGTAGGCGATCACCATCGCATTGTCTTCGAGCGTCGCCAGGTTGGACGGCCAGCCGATCTCGGCCCGAAGCTCCTCGATCAGCGGCTCGGCCAATTGCACCAGCCGCGAGGCGGCGTCGAAGCCGCTGCTCAGCGTCTTGGTCCGGGCGGTGACGCCGAAGGTCGCCCCGTCGGAACGGCGATAGACGTAACCGGCCTCGATCAGCGTCTCCAGAATGCGCACCACGGTGGGCTGCGGCAGCTTGGCGGCGCGCGCGAGATCGGTCGCGGTGATCGGCCCCTCCTCGCTGACGAGGCGAAGCACGGTCAACCCGCGGGTAATGGCGCGAACAGGTTCAAAGGACGGCATCGCTGGATGATGTCGGACTGCGGCCGATCCCGAAAGGCCTCCGTCGAGCGAACCGGGAGGCGGTCAAAACGGGCGCGTCGCTCCGGCCGCATCAATCATCGGCAGGTGGTCGAGGTCAAGCGCGCGCCTGACGATCTGCTCCTGTTCGCTTTCGTGTCGCTCGATCGAGCCGCCGGCGGCGACCGGCAAGCGCGGCCGGGCAACCGCGCCGAGGGGACGGCCGGCGGCAAGCCCGGTGCGCCGCATGAGCTCCAGGACATGAGCCAGCGCTCCCTGGTTCTCCGGCTCCTCCTGGCACCAGATCCATTCGGCCGCGCCGTGCGATTCGAGCGCCGCGGCGAGCCTTGCGGCCGGAAAGGGATAGAGCTGTTCGAGCCGGATGAGCGCGACCTCGCGGTCGAGCCCCAGCACCGCACGGGCTCGCGCCAGGTCATAAGCGATCTTGCCGGAGCACAGCACGACGCGCCTTGCGCCGGGCACATCGTCTTCGCCAATGACCTCGCGGAACGACGTGCCGGCGGCCATGTCGGCGAGATCCGAGACGCAGGCCTTGTGCCGCAGCAGCGATTTCGGCGCGACCACGAAAAGCGGCTTGCGCCAGGGCGCGACGACCTGGCGGCGCAACAGATGGAACAGATTGGCCGGCGTCGTGGGATTGGCGACGATCATATTGCCGCCGGCGCAAAGTTGCAGCAGCCGTTCGATGCGGGCCGAGGAATGATCCGGCCCCTGGCCCTCGAGCCCGTGAGGCAGCAGGACCACGAGGCCGGACATCATCTCCCACTTGGCCTCGGCCGAGACGATGAACTGGTCGACCATGATCTGCGCGCCGTTCAGGAAGTCACCGAACTGTGCCTCCCAGAGCGTCAGCCGATCGGGATCGGCAAGACTGTGGCCATATTCGAAGCCGAGCACGGCATATTCCGACAGCGGGCTGTTGACCGCCTCGAACCGGGTGCCACCAAGCGAAGCGGCCGCGAGCGGCACCGCCGCCCGGCCCGTCTCGACGTCATGGACCGCGAGGTGGCGCTGGGTGAAGGTGCCACGCACGCTGTCCTGGCCGGAGAGGCGCACCGCCCTGCCCTCGGCGAGCAGCGAGGCCAAGGCGAGCGCTTCGGCGGTGGCGAAATTGATGCCGGCCCCCGCCTCAAGGCTGTCGAGCCGTGCCCGGTAGAACTGCGCCACCTTGGGATGGACGTTGATGTCGGGCGGGATGGTCGAGGCCGTCAGCCCGATGCGGCGCAGCACCTCCAGCGGCACGCCCGACGCGACCGGCAGCAGGATCTGCTCAGCGCCGGCACGCCGGATCGCGGCCCAGTTGGGCGGGCCGGCCGGCCCGTCATTCGGCCGCAGGCTGTCTATGCCCTCATAACCACGCTGCAGCAGCGCGTGAAATTCGCCGGCGACGGCATCGATCTGTGCTGCCGCGGCCGGATCGGCCAGGGCGACCGCCTCGCCGAAGCTCTTGCGCAGCGCCGGCCGGCCGTCGACCGCAGCCCAGATTTTCGGCTGGGTGAAGCGCGGCTCGTCCAGCTCGTTATGGCCGTTGCGGCGATAACAGACGAGGTCGATCAGGATGTCGCGGCGGAAGCGTCGGCGCCAGGCCAGGGCGAGCCGCGCGACGCGCGCCACCGCCACGGGATCGTCGCCGTTGACGTGCAGCACCGGTGCGCCCACCGCCTTGCCGACATCGGTGCAATAGCGCGAGGACCGGCCTTCGGAGGCCGTGGTGGTGAAGCCGATCTGGTTGTTGACCACGAGATGGACGGTGCCGCCGACATCGTAACCGACAAGGCCACCGAGCTGCAGCACCTCGCTGACCAGGCCCTGGCCGGCGAAAGCCGCATCGGTATGGAGCAGCAGGCACAGCACCTCGTCGGCACCGGGCGTCCGCCTCGCCCGGGCAAGCCCGGTGGCGACGGGCGCCACCGTCATGAGATGCGAGGGATGCGGCGAGATCGAAAGCTTCATGCGATGCGCGCCATGGACGAGCTCGCCGGCATAGCCGAGGTGATAGGGTACATCGCCGGTAAAGTCGGGACCGCCCTCGGTCAGGTCGCGGCCCTTGATCTCGGCGAGCAGCACGCCGACCGGCTTGCCGAGCACGGTGGCGAGCGTCGCCAGCCGGCCGCGATGCATGCCGCCGATCGCCGTCTCCTCGAAGCCGGCGAGACAGGCGTCCCTGAGCAGCTCGCGCAGGAACACCATGGCGGTTTCCGCCCCCTCGATGCCGAAGCGCTTCTTGGACGGGAACTTGACCTTGACGAAATTCTCGAAGGTATCGGCGAGCACGATGGCCTCCAGCGCGCGCGCCTGGAGATCCGGCTCGGCAGAGGCGGCAAAGGCCTCCTCGAAGGCCTCGTGAAGCCAGTCGCGGGCGGCGTCGTCGGTCACCTGGGCCGCCTCCAGGCCGACCGAGCCGGCATAGAGGCCGCGCAGGTCGCTCGCCAGCGCGCCGACCGTCGTCGCCCGGTGCCCGCCGCCGATCGCGACGCTGGTTTGCCGACCCGGCGCCGCCTCGACCTCGCGGCGGAGCATTTCGAGCGCCGGCACCGGCTGCCTGATATCGAGGCCGAGCGGGTCGAGCCCGGCCTCCAGGTGGCCATGGAGACGATAGGCCTCGACCAGCCGGCGCGCCAGCGCATCGCCGGTCGTGGCGGGAGCCTCGTCCCTGCCCTCCTCCTCGAAATGCACCCGCCAGTCGGCCGGCACCGACAACGGGTCGCGCCGGTAGCGGGCATAGAGGTCGAGGAAATAGGCGCTGTCGGTGCCAAGCGGCAACGTCATGGCAAGAGGCTCCCGGCAACCATGAGACCGCGCGTCAGGATCTGGCCGGCAGGCGCGGCGGGATGACACCGGCAAGATCGCACCAGGCATCGAGCAGCGCCGAGAAGTCCTTGCCGCCGAAGCCGCGCGAGCGGGCGAGCTGCAGGCATTCGCGCGCCGCGGCTCCCATGGCCAGCGGCACCTTCATGGCCGAGGCCGAGGCGAGCGCCAGCCCCAGGTCCTTGTGGGCGAGATCAATCTGGAACCCCGGCTCGATATCGCCGGCCAGCACCTTGACCGGGAAATTGGTCTTCAGGTGGCCGTTATTGGCGGTCGTGCCGTTGAGAATGTCGATGGTGCGCTCGGGATCGAGGCCAAAACGGGTGGCGAGCGTCAGCGTCTCGGCATTGAGCTGGCAGGCGGCGATGGCGAGATAGTTGTTCACCACCTTCATGCGGATGCCGGTGCCGACCGCGCCGCAGTGATGGATGGTCGAGCCCATCGCCTCGAGCATGGGTTTGACCTGCTCGAAATGCGCCGGCTCCGCGCCGACCATGAACAGGCATTCGCCGCGATCGGCATGGGTGGCGAGCCGGCCGACCGGCGCATCGACGAAGCCGAGGCCGGCGGCCTGGGCCCGAGCCGCCACCGCGTCGGTATCGAGCGGATCGATGGTGCTCATATCCACGACGACGGCGCCGGGCCGGGCCGCCGGCACGATGCCGTCGAGCACGACGCTGCGCACCTCCGCGGAGGCCGGCAGCATGGTGAAGATGACGTCGCTGCCCGCCGCCACCTCGGCGATCGAGGCGGCGCCCCGGCCGCCGATCGCGGTGAGCGCTGCGATCGCCTGCGGGTTGACGTCGAAGGAGAGCGCCTGAAAGCCCTTCTTCTGCAGGTTGGAGGCCATGGGCCGGCCCATGCGGCCGAGGCCGATGAAGCCGATCCTGGTGGAGGTAGCGGATGCCGACATGGGAGTTTCCTCGGGCTTTGTCACGATTGTTTCGTCACGAAGGATTGGCCGGCCTCAGACCGACAGGTAGCTGGTCTTGATCTGGGTATAGAACTCGACCGCGTAACGGCCCTGCTCGCGTGGGCCATAGCTCGACGCCTTCCGCCCGCCGAAAGGCGTGTGATAGTCGACACCGGCGGTCGGCAGGTTGAGCATGGTCATGCCGGCCTGGACGTTGCGCTGGAAATGGCGGGCGTGTTTCATCGACGTCGTGGCGATGCCGGCCGACAGGCCGTAATCGGTGTCGTTGGCAACCGCCAGCGCCTCGTCGTAGTCGGCGACGCGAATGACCGTCGCCACCGGCCCGAAGACCTCCTCGCGGTTGATCCGCATGGCATTGGTCGTATCCGCGAACAGGGTGGGCGCGAGGTAATAGCCGCGGGTGTCGAGTTCCAGCGCCTGGCCGCCGGCGGCAAGCCGGGCATTCTCGGTCTTGGCGATGTCGATATAGCCGAGGTTCTTGGCGAACTGGACCTCGTCGATGACCGGCCCGATCTGTGTTTCCGGCCTCAGGGCATGGCCGACGCGCAGCCTGGCGAGCCGCTCGGCGCAGGCCTTGACGAAGGCGTCGTGGATACCGGAGGTGACGATCAGCCGGCTGGACGCGGTGCACCTCTGGCCCTGCTGGAAGAAAGCGCCGTTGACCGCGATGTCGGCGGCGACGTCGAGATTGGCGTCGTCGAGCACGACGAGCGGGTTCTTGCCGCCCATCTCCATCTGGCAACGGATGAGCCGCTCGGCGCAGGCCACCGCGATGCGTCGGCCGGTGCTCGACGAGCCGGTGAAAGACACCGCATCGGCCTGGGCGATGACGGCGGCACCGACATCCTGGCCGCGCCCGATCACCATGTTGAAGACACCTGCCGGAATGCCCGAGGCGGCGACGATCTCGGCGATCGCGACCGAAATGGTCGGGGTCTTCTCCGAGGGCTTCCAGACCACGCCATTGCCGAAGGCGAGCGCCGGCGCGATCTTCCACATCGGCGTCGCCACCGGGAAGTTCCACGGCGTGATCAGGCCGACCACGCCGACCGGATCGCGGGTCACCTCGACATCGACATTCGGCCGCACGGAGCCGAGCTTTTCGCCCGGCATGCGCAGCGCCTCGCCGGCGAAGAAGCGCGCGATATGGCCGGCGCGGACGACCTCGCCCAGCGCGTCGGGAACGGTCTTGCCGCCCTCGCGGGCGAGGATGCCGGCGAGCCGCTCCTTGTTGTCGAAAATGCCGCGGGCGATGGCGTCGAGCACCAGCGAGCGCTGTTCGAGCGTCGCCGCGCCCCAGGCCGGCTGTGCCTTGCGCGCCGCACCGAAGGCCGCCCCGACATCGGCGACGGTCGCCAGCCCATAGCTGCCGATGCCGTCGCTCAGGTCGGAGGGATTGCGGATCTCGAGCGCCTCGGATCCGCCGGTCCAGCTTCCGCCGATCAGATTCTTCTCAAGCAGCATCGCAATCCTCCAGGCTCATCCGGCTTCGTTGGGCGGCTGGCGGGCGACGTGCGCCGCACGCCACCCGTCCATGTCGCTGTTCGACTAGCACCATCCGCGACGTCATGCTAGATTTGAATTGATAATTCATAGAATGAATAAATCTCCCGAACCTACGGGAGATCACTGGAGGAAGCGATGAAGAGACGTGCGTTCCTGACATCAGCGACATCGGGCGCGGTAGGCGCCCTCGCCCTGGCGGCGCCGGCGGTCGCGCAGACCGAGCCGGCCATTCGCTGGCGGCTCGTTTCGAGCTTTCCGAAAAACCTCGACGTGCTCTATGGCTGCGCCGAGGTGCTGGCCAGGAATGTCGCCGAGGCCACCGACAACCGGTTCCAGATCCAGGTCTTCGCCGCCGGCGAGGTGGTGCCCGCCCTGCAGGCGCTCGACGCGGTCAGCAACAACACGGTCGAGATCTGTCACTCGGCCGCCTATTATTACGTCGGCAAGGACCCGGCCTTCGCCTTCGGCACGCATGTGTCCTTCGGGCTCAACACGCGCCAGCAGAATGCCTGGGCCTATCACGGCGAGGGCAAGGCCCTGCTTGCCGATTTCTTCAGCAAGTTCAACGTCGTGGCGCTTCCCGGCGGCAATACCGGCTGCCAGATGGGCGGCTGGTTCCGCAAGGAGATCAACGGCGTCGACGACATCAAGGGCCTGAAGTTCCGCATTTCCGGCCTGGGCGGCAATATCCTGGCCAAGCTCGGCGCGGTGCCCCAGCAGGTCGGCGGCGGCGACATCTATCCGGCGCTGGAGCGCGGCACCATCGACGGGGCCGAGTTCAACGGTCCCTATGACGACGAGCGGCTGGGGCTCTACAAGGTTGCGCCCTATTATTACTATCCGGGCTGGTGGGACGGCAGTTCGATGGAGCACTTCTTCATCAATATCGGCCAGTGGGACAAGCTGCCGAAATCCTACCAGGCGGCTTTGACCTCGGCCGCGGCGCTGGCCAATGTCGACTGCGTGGCGCGCTACGACGTGGTCAACCCGCCGGCGCTGCGCCGGGTGGTCGCCGGCGGCGCCAAGCTCAGGCCGTTCTCGCCGGAGATCATCGATGCCGCTCACAAGGCCGCGATGGCGCTCTATGACGAGCTTTCGGCCTCCAATGCCCAGTTCAAGACCTTCTATGACAGCATGCGCAAGTTCCAGAACGACTCGAGCATCTGGTACCAAGCATCCGAATATTCCTATGACAGCATCGTGCTGAGGACGCTGAGGCGCTGACGAGACGAGCGGGGCCGGCCATGACGACGGAAACCTCCCTGGGCCGGTCCCGGCCCCCACCTCAGGCGCTGGCGGACGTGGTCCGCCGGCTCGCCGAGCGTTTCGGCGAGCGCCTTTCGACCGCCGAGATCGTTCGCCGCCAGCACGCCCACACCATTACCTGGGTCGCCAACGAGCCCGCCGATGCCGTGGTGTTTCCCCGCACGACCGAGGACGTCGCCGCCATCGTGGCGCTCTGCGCCGCGTACCAGGTGCCGGTGATCCCCTTCGGCACCGGCACCTCGGTCGAGGGGCATGTCAACGCGCCGCATGGCGGCATCACCGTCTCGCTGCGCGACATGACCGGCATCCTCGCCGTCCATTCCGATGACCTCGATTGTCGGGTCGAGGCCGGCGTGACGCGCAAGAGCCTGAACGAGCACCTCAGGGCGACCGGGCTGTTCTTCCCGATCGATCCGGGCGCCGACGCCTCGCTCGGCGGCATGGCCTCGACCCGCGCCTCCGGCACCAATGCGTTGCGCTACGGCACGATGAAAGACAATGTGCTGGGGCTCACCGTGGTACTGCCGAACGGCGAGGTCGCCCGGACCGGCGGCCGGGCGCGCAAATCCTCGGCGGGCTACGACCTGACCCGCCTGATGATCGGCGCCGAGGGCACGCTCGGCATCATCACCGAGCTGACCTTGAAGCTGCACGGCATTCCGGAGGCCATCTCGGGCGGCATCTGCCCGTTCCCGACCGTCGCGGCCGCCTGCGAGGCGGTCATCGCGACGATCCAGTCGGGCATTCCGGTCGCCCGCATCGAGCTTCTCGATACCTTGCAGGTACGCGCGGCCAATGCCTATTCCAGGCTGACGCTGGCCGAGACACCGACCCTGTTCGTCGAGTTCCACGGCAGCCATTCGGGGGTGGCGGAACAGGCGGCGGGCTTCGGCGCGATCGCCGAAGAGCACGGCGGCGGACCGTTCCAGTGGGCTGCTGAGGCGGAAGAGCGCAACCGGCTGTGGACCGCGCGCCACGACGCCCATTGGGCCGCCTCGGCGCTGAAGCCGGGCGCCAAGGTGATTTCGACCGATGTCTGCGTGCCGATTTCGCAGCTGGCCGAATGCGTCGTGGCAACCCAGCGCGACATCGCCGAGACCAGGCTGATCGCGCCGATCGTCGGCCATGTCGGCGACGGCAATTTCCACGTGCTGGTCCTGGTCGACATGGAAAGCGCTGGCGAGATCGCCACGGCGGAGGCCTTTCTCGGCCGGCTCGTCGCACGCGCCCTCGCCGGCGGCGGCACCTGCACCGGTGAGCACGGCGTCGGCCAGGCCAAAATGAAATACCTCGCCGCCGAGCATGGCGAGCCGGCGCTCGCCGCCATGCGCGCGATCAAGGCCGCGCTCGATCCGCACGGCGTCATGAACCCCGGCAAGCTCGTGCCGTCGGCACCATAGCGACAGGCGGAGCGCTTCAAGCCCTCGCCCGACGCGTCAAGCCGCCGGCCGTTCCTCGATCGCGTCGACCCTGTCGGGGTAGAAAGCGACGTGGTCCTTGATCGCGGCGACCGCCGCGTAAGGCGCCTCGTAGCTCCATACCGCGTTGACCGATCTCTCGCCGCCGGCGGGGATGCTGAAATAGGCGCAGTCGCCCTTATAGGGGCAATAGGTTGAATGATCGGTCCGTTGCAGCAGCGCCATATCGACATCGCCGCGCGGGATATACTGGACCGGCGGCAGGCTCGCCTCGCGCAACGTGAGAGCGTTCCGGCTGTCGGCGACGACCTTGCCGGCGACCGTCACGACGAGGCGCGCCGGGTTCGGCGTGATGGTGATGGGATGATCCGGGCCGGGGATCTTGATCGGCTTCGCAGTCATGGCGCCATCCCTCGGAACCTCGCGAGAACGTTCAGATTAGCCCGCATGCCGCTTTGTGCGCCACCCTTGCCCGCAGGCTCACGCGTTCTTGACATTGGCCCGGCCGAACCGGGCGCCGGCCCGAATGGCCGACGCCCTGCCCTCACCCGCTCACACCGCGTTGGCCGCGCCGAGCACGGCCTTCACCGAGGCGGTGGCGACATCGCCGTCGATGCCAATGCCGAAGACGGTACGGCCATCGGCCAGGCGGCATTCGACATAAGCCGCGGCCTGGGCATCCGACCCGCGGCGTAGCGCATGTTCGTGATAGTCGACCACTTCCAGGTCGATGCCGCAGCCGTCGTTCAGCGCCGCCACCACACCGGAAATGAGACCGTTGCCGATGCCCGAAATCGCCCGCACTTCGCCATCCATGCTGATATGGCCGGCGAAACGCCGCTTCTCACCGGGCCGGCGCAGGCCCGCCTCCTCGTAGTCGACCAGGGCGAAGCGCTTGGTACCGTCGAGGTGATAGGCCGCCTGGAAGGCCTCCCAGATGCTCTCGGAGGTCATTTCCTTGCCGGTCCGGTCGGCGATTTCCTGGACGGCGCGGCTGAAATCGACCTGGAAACGGCGCGGCAGCTTGAGCCCCCGGTCCTGTTCCAGCACCCAGGCGACACCGCCCTTGCCGGACTGGCTGTTGACCCGGATCACCGCCTCGTAGGTCTCGCCGAGGTCGGCCGGATCGATCGGCAAATAGGGCATTTCCCAGACGCCGTCATTGCGCGTCTCGTGCGCGGCGAAGCCCTTCTTGATGGCGTCCTGGTGCGAGCCGGAAAAGGCGGTGAACACCAGTTCGCCGGCATAGGGGTGGCGCGGATGCACCGGCAGGCCGTTGCAATGCTCCACCGTGCCGACCACCTCGCGCATGCCGGAGAAATCCAGTTTGGGATCAATGCCTTGCGTGTAGAGATTCAAGGCCAGAGTCACCAGGTCGACATTGCCGGTGCGCTCGCCATTGCCGAACAGGCAGCCCTCGACCCGGTCGGCGCCGGCCAGCAGGCCCAGTTCGGTGGCGGCCACGCCGGTGCCCCGGTCGTTATGCGGATGCAGGCTGATGACGACCGCGTCGCGGCGCGAGATGTTGCGGCAGAACCACTCGATCTGGTCGGCATAGATATTGGGCATGGCGACCTCGACGGTCGCCGGCAGGTTGAGGATGACCGGGTTCTCCGGCGTCGGCTGGAACACGTCCAGCACCCGCTCGCAGACCTCCAGCGCGAATTCGGGCTCGGTGAAGGAAAAGGTCTCCGGCGAATATTCGAAGGTCCAGCGCGTCTCCGGCTGCTTGCGGCTTTCGGCCAGCATGGTGCGCGCACCGGCGACCGACAGCGCGATGATCTCGGCCTTGTCCATGCCGAACACCACGCGCCGGAACAGAGGTGCGGTCGCGACATACATGTGAACGATCGCCTGGCGTACCCCCTTCAGGGACTCGAAGGTTCTGACGATCAGGTCTTCGCGCGCCTGGGTCAGCACCTGCACGGTGACGTCGTCGGGGATCTTGCCGCCGTCGATCAGGTTGCGGACGAAATCGAACTCGGTATCGGAGGCCGAGGGAAAGCCGATCTCGATCTCCTTGAAGCCGATCTTCAGGAGCATGTCGTAGAAGCGCAGCTTCTTGTCCACGCCCATGGGGTCGGCCAGCGACTGGTTGCCGTCGCGCAGGTCGGTCGAGACCCAGCGCGGCGCGGCCTCGATGCGGCGCGACGGCCATTGTCGGTCGGCCAGCGCCACGGGGGCCGCGAAGGGACGATATTTCGAGTCAGGATTGGTCAGCATGATGTTGTCTCGCTTGAGCTTTTCGGTATTCGAATGAAAGGGTCGAATACGGCGTGGCCGGCGTGAAGGACGCGGGCCGTGCTCCAGCCGTCGGGCGGCCGTCAGTCCCGACGGCTGCCGATAAGTCGCGAGGCCGCCGGGCTGAGGCCCGCACGACGCGATACACCACGATCAATCAGGAAAGACTTCGATGGTTCTTCCATCGGCATGACGGCACCCGTGCGGTCGACAACCCCAAACGACGTTCCCCCGCCTCCCTCAGGAGGACGGGCAGACAAGTCGAAGGGTGGCGCCAAGGCACAGGGTCATGATGCCGGTGTCATCTCATGAGGCCGGCCGCCAAGTCAACCCGGATGTATCGAGCTCGACACACCCCGATCGGAACGCGTCAACCCCGCCAGACCGCCATCAGCAGCAGGACCAGCAGGACCGTCAGGATCGGCCACATGACCCAAGGCGACAGCGGGCCTTCCTTAAGCCAGGGGTCCGCCTGGCGTATGCCTTCGGGCGCCGGGTAAGATGGCGTCCGGTCACGGGTTTTTGCCGGCATTGTTTCCTCCCTGCTCCTATCGCGGCTTTTTCGACTCGTCGATCTTCGCTTCGTCGGACCCTTCGATTGGGCAGGCCCCAGGAGGTCGATCGAGATGCGATAGCGCCGTGGTCCAAAGTGCTGGCGGTCCAAGGGGCTCGTCGTCAACGACCTGTCGCCCCGCGTGTCAGGATCGGCCGCCATTGCTTCGGCATCCCGCATCCGGCGCGGTTCCGCCATTCGCCGGCCATCGCCAGCGAGCCTTGCGCTATTCTACTCTCGTTTGCGGCGTGAGCCAAAGGCGTCTTGCCGCCTCGGCGCGCTGGCCAGAAGCGAGCCGTCACAGCTCAGCGGGCGGCGACCACAAGTCGCTGGTGCATGTCACCGGCGACGCCTTCCGCAGCCTCACGCGGGATGCGCAGCGGGCCCGCTTCAGCCACCCGGCGTGACCGGCGCTCAGAACCAGTAGCGCCAAGCGTAGACGACCGTCATCACCGCACCGGCCAGGATGACGGACCGCTGGACCAAGCGTCCCGGCAGGATACGGACGAGCACGCCGCCGGCATAACCGCCGACCAGCGCGCCGGCGAGCATGACCAGGGTCTCCGGCCAGCGCACCATGCCCTGGCTGATGAAAATGACGATGGCGGCAAGGCTGACGGCGGTGGCAAGCAGGTTCTTCAAGACCTTGACCTTGCGGATGTCGTTCGGTTCGGCGATCGACAGGACCGCGGTCAGGATGACGCCGAGGCCGGCGCCGAAGAAGCCGCCATAGACGGAGGCGCCGGCGAGCACGCCGAGACCGGCCGTCCGCGACGGCGCCGCCCCGCCACGCCGCCTCTCCGCCCAGGCCTGGATGTCGGGTGCGAAGGCGAAGAGCAGCGTGGCGAAACCGATCAAGGCCGGCACCGGCAGGACGAACAGCCGGTCGGGCAGCGCCCGCAGGAGCAGCGCGCCGATGACCCCGCCGGCCAGCGCGACGCCGAGCGCGGCGGCGAGCCGGCGATCGAGAGGCGGCAGCTTGGCCCGGTCGGCGAAAGCCGCGATCAGGTGGCCGGGCGAGATCGCCACCGCGTTGGAGGCATTGGCGATGACCGGCGGCAGGCCGGCCGCCAGCATGACCGGAAAGGTGACGAGCGTCGCGCCGCCGGCGACCGCATTGATGATGCCACCGGCCAAGCCCGCCAGGAACAGAAGAATCGCGACGCCCAAGTCCATGCCAGGCCCTCTCCGGATCGGCCCAGGGCTAGATCACGCGGGCGGTGACGTCTGGAACATTTGTGACGGGGCGATCCCCTCCCGATAGGCCGCAGGCGTGACGCCGAAGACGCGCCGGAACTGCCGGCCGAAATGGCTCTGGTCGGAAAAGCCGAGTTCGGCTGCCGTGTCGGCGATCGGCGCGCCGGCGCGCAACCGGTCGCGCGCCGCGTTCAGCCGCGCGACGATGCGCCAGGCATGCGGCGGCAGGCCGGTCGTGCGGGCGAAGCGCCGGCTGAACGTTTCGCGGGCCATGCCGGCGCGCGCGGCGAGCCGGCCGATGCTGGCGCTTCCCGCAACCAGCCCGGCGCGTCCGGCCGCCGGGCCTGGCGTGATTACGGCCGCGCCCATCCGTTCCAGAAGGCGCGCCGAGATGCGGGCCGTGAGGTCGGCCGGCGCGAGCGTGGCCGCAAGGTCCACCATATCCGGCAGATCGATCACCACGGCCGGCCCAGCGATCGCCGGTGCCGGCGGGTAGAGATTGAGGCAGCGTGTGCCGGCATGAAGCTCCGGCAGGCTGCGATGCGGCAAGCCCGCCGGAACGACCGCGCATTGCCCGGCCGCGACATCCAGCCTCGCGCCGCCAGCCTCGAAGGTCCGGGCACCCGCCAGCACCAAGGTGAGTTGCGTCGCCTCGTGAAAATGGGGCTTGAGGTCGGGCGCGCGATCGCCGGCCCAGCAGGCCAGTTCGATCGCTCCCGCGCCGCCGTCGCGCCAATAGGTCCAGGTCTCCATGCGGCGAATGGCGGGGCTCCCAGGCTGGTTTCCGGAGAGCATGCCATGTCCGGCGGCTCGCCGGCAGCCCTGGAGCCGCAGTGCCGGCGGGCTCCTTTTGCACGGCGGGACAAGGATTTGGCCGGCGCCGCGAGATCGCAGTCCAAGGCGCGCGGCCGACCTGCCGGCCCCGGCTCGGAAAAATTCGGCATTCGCTTGACGATAGCGATCTCGTTATATAAAAGGCTTGTTATATAACGAGTGACGCAAATGCCCCGTCTCGATGCTGCCTTTTCCGCCCTTGCCGACCCGACGCGGCGGGCCCTCCTCGCCCGGCTGGCGCTAGGGGAAGCCACCGTCATGGAGCTGGCCGAGCCCTTCGAGATGACGCAGCCGGCCATTTCCCGGCATCTGAAGGTGCTCGAGGGTGCCGGGCTCATCGAACGGCGCATCGAAGGCACCAAGCGGCCCTGCCGGCTGGCGGCGGGCGGCATCACCGAGATCGACCAGTGGCTCGCCATGCTGCGGGCCGCGCTGGCGACCAATTACGACCGGCTGGACCAGGTGCTGGCCGGCATGAACCCCGACGACTGAGCGACCCCGCCCCCGGACAACCCAGCCCCTGAAAGGAAGCCCCATGACCAAGCTCGTGCTCAAGACCGAAGGCGATCGCCATATCGTCGTCACCAGGCGCTTTGCAGCCTCGCCCGAAGCGGTCTATCGCGCCCATACCGAACCGAAGCTGGTCCAGAAATGGCTGCTCGGCCCCGATGGCTGGACCATGCCGGTCTGCGTCAACGAAGCCCGTCCGGGCGGCAAGATCCGCTACGAATGGAGCGACGGCAAAGGCGCCGGCTTCAGCCTGACCGGTGAATATGTCGAACTGGTCCCGTTCAGCCGGATCGTCCATGTCGAGCGCATGCATCTGCCCGACACGACCCCGGACAACCATGTGGAAACCCGCTTCGACAAGGACGGCGCGGGCACGCTGATGACCATGCGCATGACCTTGCCGGACGCCGAGACGCGCGCCGCCATGCTGGCGAGTGGCATGGAGCACGGCATGGAGGCGAGCTATGCCCGCCTCGAGGCGCAGGCCTGAGGCGTCACGGCGCGGCCACCGGTGAAAACCGGCACCACGTTCATCGCAGCCTCGTTGCGGCCCTGATACGACAGCCCAGCCATTGCCCGGCGCCGGCGGTTCCCCGATGATCGCGCGGGCCATGCCCGACCGGGCACGGCCACGCACGGGCAAGGACGAGGGGTTCATGACCGAACGGCATCCCATACGAGGCATTTCCATCATGCGCCGCCGCCTGCTCAACGCCATCCTGCCGGCGGTGCTCGCAGCCGGTGCCGTTTCGCTGGCTGGACGGGTGGGCGCCCAGGCCCGGCCGCCGCGGGTGAAGATCGCGACCGAGCTCGGCGATTTCGTCGTCGAGGTCTATCCGGATCGCGCGCCGGTCTCGGCCAACAACTTCCTCGCCTATGTCGACAAGGGGCTGCTCGACGGCCAGTCGGTCTATCGCATCGTGACCATGGCCAATCAGCCGGCCGACACGAAGCACAAGATCGAGGTGATCCAGTTCGGCTGGCGCGGTGCGGAGGGACAGGAGCCGCCATTGCCGCGCATCGCGCATGAAACCACCGATGTCATCGGCCTGAAGCACCTGGACGGTACGCTGTCGATGGCCCGGCTCGCCACCGGCACGGCGAGCGCCGCCTTCTTCATTTGCATCGGCGACCAGCCCTCGCTCGATTTCGGCGGCGGAAGGCATCCGGACGGCCAAGGCTTCGCCGCCTTCGGCAAGGTGGTGGAGGGCATGGATGTGGTCCGCCGCATCCACGCGACGCGCGCCGAGCCGGTCGAGCGCATCGCCCGCCCGGTGCTGATCAGCAAGGCGACGCGGCTGCCGCTGTAGGGCGCGATCGTTTCAGGCTGAAGCAGCCTGCTTTGCGCTCTATCGCCCGCCATGCCCTGGCTTCGAGCCGATCCGATCGGGCCTCAGATCTCGTCGAGAAATTCCTCCAGGAACCGCTTCAGCCGCTCATGCCGGATCCCGGCAAGGCGGGCGCCGGTCTGGGTTTGAAAGCCGGAGGCGAGTGTGAACAGCTTGGTGTGGAAGTGGTCGATGGCGAAGCGCTTGTCGTCATAGGCGCGCTCGCGGGCATGCGGATCGGCGGGCTCATAGAGCGCGCTGCCCATCCGGCCGGCGATATAGAAGCAGCGCGCCACCCCGACCATGCCGATCGCATCCAGGCGATCGGCATCCTGCAGGATCCTGGCTTCCAGGGTCGCCGGGGTGATGCCGGCCGAGAAGCTATGGGCTTCGATCGCATGCGCCACCGCGGCGATCCTCGCCTCCTGCCATCCGAGAGCGCCCAGCACGGCCGACGCCTTCATCGCCGCCAGGTGCGAGGCCTTGGCGCGCAGCGGCGAATTCTTCTCGACCGCGACGCTATCGTGAAGCAGCGTGGCCGCCAGCAGCACCTCGGTGTCGCCACCCTCGCCGGCCCGGATTTTCGCGGCGTTCTTCCAGACCCGCTCGAGATGCGAGACATCATGCGAGCCGTCGCCGGCCTGATCGGTGGCGTGCGGCAGCAGCGCGTCGGCAAGGTCGGCGAAGGGCGCGAAGGGCGAGGCGGTCATGCGATGTCCTGGCCGACGGAAGCGGGATCCACCGGCGCGATAGTGAAGCGCCAGCGGCACTCGGACGCATCGGCAGGAGATAAGACACCACCGAACCAACCCTCTCCCATTGGGAGAGGGTTGGTTCGTCTGCGCTTTTTGAGGTCGAAAGCCGCGCGATCGCCGAAACGAGAGCGCCCCTCCGGATCGATGTCCGAAGGGGCGCCGTCAGCTCAGGCCGAAGCTCAGTTCTTCAGATCGTCAGGCACCTTGCCGCCATTGGCGGCGAGTTTGACCATCACCTGCTTGTGCAGCCAGACGTTCATCGTGGCGGAGTCGCCGGTGTCGCCGGTGTAATTGAGCTCCTTGGCGAGCTCCTTGCGCGCCGCGAGGCTGCTGTCGAGATCGAGCAGTTTCATCAGGTCGACGATCGAGGTCTTCCAGTTCAACGGCTGCGAGGCTTTCGACGCGAGGTCGTTGAGCAGGGCTGCGACGTCGACGGTCGCCGCCGGAGCCGCAGCAGCGCCCGGAGCGGCACCACCTGCCGCGGCCGGAGCCGGACTGGCGGAGCCACCCGCGGGCTGGCCAGCCGCCGGCGCTGCCGGAGCCTCGGCCGCATTGGCGCGGCCGGGCAGAATCTTGTTCAGGATCGAGCTGAAAATGCTCATGCGGGTTCTCCAGTTTCACGTTGCCCCAAGGCGAAGCTAGCACGTCGATATCCGGAGACAATGACAAGGCGAGGAAAAGCACACACTCAACCAGACGCGGCATCTCCGCCCGGAGCCTTGAAATGCTCCGCCATCCATGTGTCCCAGGCCTTTTGCTGGCGTGCGGCCACCTGCGCGGCGCCCTCGCCATAAAAATAGAGGCTGACCGCAGCGCGCACGACGCCACCCCAGCTATAGGTGCCGATCAGCGCCAGGCCGGGCGCCGGCTGGTCGAGAATCATCGTCACCTCGCGGTGATTCAGCTGCTGGCCGACCCGCTCGACCTTGCCGGCGAGCACCGGCGCCGTGCCGGCGGGCGCCGCGCGCCGCTCGCCCGGAGCCGCGCCGGAAAGGTTGAGCTTTTCGGTCAGCAGGGCCCAGGCACCGTCCTCGGAGCCGGGATATTGGCCGGTCGGGCGGATCGACGTGCCCGGCAGCCCGGCGAAATGACCGAGATAGAGCCTGAGCACCACGAAGAAGGCGCCCCAGCCGGTTTCCATGCTGCCGAGTTCGTCGTCCCATTCGGCCGAGCTGGTGAACAGGCTGTGGACCAGCCGAACCACGCAGGTGCCGCCGGCGCGCGCCTGGATGACGAATTCGGTCCCGAGCGGTGGCGCGCCGTCGCTCCAGTCGGGCTCGACATAGGCAAAACGGCGCGGCGGCTCGAAGGCCGTTACCTCGCCCGTGGAGGCCATGTCCGGCCCGAGATGGAAGGCAACCTTGCCGCCTTGCCGTTCTTCGACCTCGGCGGGCACGAACCAGCAGGAGATACCGGGGCCGGTGGCAATCGCCGCCCAGACCTCTTCCGGCGTCCCCGGCAATTCGAATTCGAGCGTGACCGAGCGGCGCTCAGGCCCATGTTTGTCGACCGGCATCACGAAACCTCCCCGTTGGGCACGGCAACGCCTTCACCGATCCAGGCGGCCCCGACCAGGATCGGCACACCGACGGCCGTGGGATCGATGACGACGTCGATAGCGAACATGCGGCGCAGGTTAGATTGACAGGATTTGTTGTCAAGAAAGCGAAAAGACGATTCGGCCGCGGCGAGACGTCGCGCGGCCGCAGGTGAAAGGGCGATGGGAGGCCCCGCCCCCGGAGGGCACAGGTCGTGGGTGCCCGGGGCGAGCGCGGTCAAAACGATGCGGTGGCGTCGCGCTAAACTGGCATCGCCCATGAAACGGGCCAATCGCGCCCCTCGAATCCCCCGCATTGCTCCCACCGGGGATCGACCTTCTTTTCGATCCAGGCCCCCGCGTGGTAACATTCCCTAACGGCACCCTTGAAAGCACCAATGAAGTGCTTTATGTGTGGAGCCATGATGGACACGCTGCGAACCGACCAGTCGACCCTTCGATACGCGCTCGCTCCGGACGCCGCCGCGGTGCTGGCGATCGAGGAAACCTTCGCCGATTACGGCCTCATGCTGGCGATCCTGGCCGAGCTCTCGCCTGACGGCGGCGCCAATCTCGTGGCGCTGCACGACCTCGCTTATGAGACGATCCGCCAGCGCACTCGCCTGCCCTCGCGCCTGGTGACGCTGGGCCTTCGCGACTTCGCCAGCAACCGCACGACGGCCGGCCTCGGCGGCCTGCCGCTCGACGAGAAGCTGTTCGCCATCAAGGGTCCTTCGGCCCTCACCATCGCCACGGTCTATGGGCGCATCGTCGTGCCCTTCGACATTAGGGGTTATGCGCCGGGCTGGAACAGCGTCTTCCCGGCCCGGCTGATCGCCAGCGGCGGCCGTTACGAGATCGAGATCGGCGTCGTGCCGAAAATCTTGCCAATGGAGCAGAAGATGATGGTTCAGGAAGGTATTCTGTCCCGCATGGGACGGCTCATCGCCGGCGTCGCCAATGCCGCCATCGACAAGGCCGAAGGCACCAGCAAGGTCGCCGTGGTCGAACAGGCGATCCGCGAGATCGACACCGCCGCCGATGAAGCCCGTGTCGATCTCGGCAAGGCGCGCGCCGAGGAATTCCGGATCCAGAGCCGGCGCGGCGAAATCAGCGCCGACCTGACCGCACTCGACGACAAGATCCGGCTGGCGGTGAGTGAAGGTCGCGACGACCTGGCCAAGGCCGCGGTTGCCCGCCAGATCGACCTGGAATCGCAGATCGCCGCGCTCGACAAGGCGCTGGCCGATGCCGCCGCGCGCATCGACGACGGCCAGAAGGCCATGCAGGCGGTGCTCGCCACCCGGCGCGAGGCCGAGGCGCGGCTCGCCGAATTGAAGCGCAGCATCGCGCGTCACGCACCCGAGGAGGCCTCCGGCCGCACGACACGGCCCTCGGCCGAACTGGGTGCGGCGCGGGCCGCCGCCGCCGTCTCGCGGGTCACCGGCGTGCCCCGGACGGAGGCTTCGGGCGCCGCCGAGCTCGACGAGCTCGACCGGCTGCATCGCGAGCGCGCCATCGAGGCGCGGCTTGCCCGCTTCAAGTCCGGCGGCGGCTGATATGGAGCTGTTCCTCGCCGCGGATGTGCGCCCCTTCGCCATTGCCGCCGTGATGCTGTTCGGCCTGACCGCGATCGAGGTGCTGATGCTGGTCGTCGGCATCTCGCTGAGCGAGCTCGTCGACAAGTCCTTCGGCGAGCACGGCCTGTCGCATTCCTTGTCCTGGCTCAATGTCGGCGGCGTGCCGCTGATGGTGCTGATCCTGCTGGCGCTCGCCTGTTTCGCCGCCGCCGGCTTCCTCATCCAGGCCCTGGCGGCGGCGCTGATCCGGCCGCTGCCCGTGCTGATCGCCGCAGCCGGCGCGGTGGCCGCCGCCGTGCCCGCCGTCCGCTGGTCGAGCCGGCAGGTGGCACGGGTGGTGCCGCGTGACGAGACCTATGCCGTGGAGCTCGCCGATTTCATCGGGCGCACCGCCGAGGTGACCGTCGGCCCGCTCGATCAGGGCAAGCCCGGCCGCGTCCGCCTGAAGGATATTCACGGCAACTGGCACGTCGCCAATGCCCGCGCGGCACAGGCGCAAGACCGCATCCCGGTCGGCGCAACCGTGCTGCTGGTCGATCAGGCCAAGGGCATTTTCCTCGCCATTCCCGCGCCCGCCGACCTTGCGGCCGGACCTCCCCCATCCGACGGAACTCTGGAGCGCTGATCCATGTTCGAGCTCATCATCCCGGCGATCATCGGCATTATCGCCATTTGCGGCATCGGCTTCGTGCTGGCCTCGCTCTACAATCGCTCGTCGCGCGACGAAGCCTATGTGCGCACCGGCCTCGGCGGCCAGAAAGTGGTGCTCGACGGCGGCTCCGTGGTGCTACCGATCTTCCAGTCGATCGCCCGGGTCAACCTGAAGACCCTGCGCCTGGAGGTCCGTCGCGGCGAAGGCGAGGCCTTGATCACCAAGGACCGCATGCGCGTCGATATCGGCGCGGAGTTCTATGTGCGGGTCAAGCCGGACGCCTCTTCCATCGCGCTCGCCGCCCAGACGCTCGGCCAGCGCACCAACAATGTCGACGAATTGCGCCTGTTGATCGAAGCCAAATTCGTCGACGGCCTGCGCTCGGTCGCCGCCACGATGAACCTCGACGCGCTGCAGGAGCAGCGCATGGACTTCGTCAAGGCGGTGCAGGAGGCCGTTGGCGCCGACCTGCAATCGAACGGCCTGGAGCTGGAATCCGTGTCGCTGACCAGGCTCGACCAGACCGACATCAAGCATTTCAACGCCAACAACTTCTTCGACGCCCAGGGCCTGGCGGCGCTGACCCGGATCACCGAGGAACGCCGCAAGGAGCGCAATTCCATCGTCCGCGACACCGAAGTGGCGATCGCCCAGAAGGACCTCGAGGCGCGCCAGCAGACGCTGTCTATCGAGCGGACCAAGCGCGAGGCCGAGCTGACCCAGGAGCGCGACATCGCCAATAAGACGGCGGCGACCCGCGCCGAGACCGCGCAGAAGGAGCAAGCGGCCAAGAGGGCCGAGGAAGAGGCGCGCATCGAATCCGAACAGGCCATCGCCGAACGCGAGGCCGCGGCCCGGCGCGCCCGCGAGACCGCCAATATCGAGGCGGCCCGCGACGTCCAGCAGAAGGACACCGAAGCCAAGCGCGACCTGCAGATCGTTTCGCAGGAAAGCGCCATCGCGGTGTCCAACAAGAGCCGCGAGGAATCGGATGCCAAGGCGGCCGCCGAAATCGCCCGCGCGCTCGCCATCGCCGCTGAGGAAAAGGTCGGCACCGCCAAGGCGGTGGAAATCGCCGAACGCGAGAAGCAGATCGCGGTCATCGACGCCCGCATGAAGGCCGAGACCGAGGCGACCGCCGTGACCGTCAAGGCCGAGGCCGAGAAGCAGGCGGCCCTCGACCAGGCCGCGGCCATCACCACGCTCGCCGAGGCCGAGGCCCAGGCCGCCAAGGTGAAGGCGAGCGGCATGCTGGACATCGGCCGGGCCGCGGCCGAGAACGAATCCACGCTCAACCAGGCCCGCAACAAGCTGAGCGCCGAGGTCATCGCCTTCGAGGTCGCCCGCGAGCGGCTGCGCGTCATCCCGCAGGCATTGGCCGAGGCGGTGAAGCCGATCGAGAAGATCTCCGACATCAAGATCTTCGACACAGGCGGCATGCTCGGCCGTGGCGGCAATGGCGCCGCCGGCGGTAGCGGCGTCGGCCTCGGCGACGGCATCGCCGGCCAATTGCTGGCCTACCAGGCCAACAAGCCGATCCTCGACCGGGTGCTGCGCGAGGCCGGATTCGAGGGGCCGGACGCGGTGACCGCTCTGCTCAACGGCGTAGGCGACAAGGCGGCGCCGGCCAAGCCGGAGTGAAGGCGTGCATGGAACCCTCGCCCACGTCTTCGTCTACGGCATGCACACGTCTCTAAGTGTCCAGCCCTTTGCGATGGCGCGGAAATATTCGAGGCCGTGACGCGAGG
>NZ_JBWKTP010000009.1:0-359278 GCF_059420385.1 Phreatobacter sp. GW821-FHT04C01
GCCAGGCGAATGAACTCGCGCTTCAGATCCATCACCGAGACCCCCGTGAACGGCATCGCAGATCTCCTTTCGAGATCCCAACAGTGTCCACGATGTCTCCGAACGAATGTCCACGATGTCTCCCGTCCATACACTCCCAAAGGGAGAGGGTGGCATCGGCAGAAGCAATTGCTTCTGCCCGACGTCAGCTGCCGGGTGAGGGGTCGTCCATGTCCGGATGGGGCGGCATGCGGCGCGAGCGTCAGCTGCGGTCCCGAGAGGTTACGCCCCTCACCCGGCGCCTGACGGCGCCACCCTCTCCCTTTGGGAGAGGGTTTGCGCAACGCCATTCGCATCATGCCCACTTCGCCACTCGCTATTCGCCATTCGCTGTGGGCCACTCGCCTACTCCGCCGGATGCACCTGGGCGCCCGGCGCCACGGCCGGCTCATGGCCCCGCACGCCGTTCAGCCAATCATTGAACCGGTCGAGATAGAGATAGACCACCGGCGTCGTGAACAGCGTCAGGAGTTGGCTCAGCAGCAGCCCGCCGACCATCGTATAGCCGAGCGGCTGCCGCAGCTCCGAGCCGGTGCCATGGCCGAGCATCAGGGGCAAGGCGCCGAGCAGCGCCGCCATGGTGGTCATCATGATCGGCCGGAACCGCATCAGGCAGGCCTGGCGGATCGACTCGGTCGGCGACAGGCCCTGCTCGCGTTCGGCATGGATGGCGAAATCGACCATCATGATGCCGTTCTTCTTGACGATGCCGATCAGCAGGATGACGCCGATCATGGCGATCACCGACAGGTCGAAATGGAAGGCCATCAGCATCAGGAGCGCGCCGACGCCCGCCGACGGCAAGGTCGACAGGATGGTCAGCGGGTGGATGTAGCTCTCGTAGAGCACGCCCAGAATGATGTAGACGGCGATCAGCGCCGCCAGCACCAGATAGGGCTCGCTGGCGAGCGAGGCCTGGAACGCCTGGGCGGTGCCCTGGAAACTCCCCGAGATCGAGGCCGGCATGCCGATCTCGGCGGCCGCCTTGTCGACCGCCTCGACCGCCTGGCCGAGCGCTGCTCCGGGCGCCAGGTTGAACGACAGCGTCACCGCCGGGAACTGGCCCTGGTGGTTGATCGACAGATAGGTCACGCCGCCGGTGTCGAACTTGGCGAAGGTCGACAAGGGCACCTGCTGGCCGGTGATCGGCGATTTCACATAGAGCTTGTTCAGCGTGTCGGGGTCGCCCACCAACGACGGATCGACCTCGAGCACCACGTGATAGGCGTTGAGCTGGGTGAAATATTGGGTCACCTGGCGCTGGCCGAAGGCGTCATAGAGCGTCTGGTCGATCAGCGCCGGCTGAATGCCGAAGCGCGCCGCCTGGTCGCGGTCGATCTTCAGGCTCAGCATGGTGCCGCTGGCCTGCTGGTCGGAGGCGACCCCGCGCAATTGCGGCAGCGCCTGCATCTTGGCGAGCAGCCGCGGCGCCCATTGGTTGAGCTCGGCGAGATCGGCGTCGCGCAGGGTATATTGATACTGGGTGCGCGACAGCCGGCCGCCGATATTCAGGTCCTGGGCCGCCTGCAGGAACAGCGCGGCGCCCTGCACCTTGGCAAGCTGCGGCCTGAGCCGGACGATGATCTCGTCGGCGGTCGCCTGGCGCTCGTCGCGCGGCTTCAGGCTGATGAAGACGATGCCGGTATTGGTGCTGCGCGTGCCGCCGACGGAGGCCGCCCAGCTGGCGATGTCGGGGTCGCGGGCGACCACATCGGTCAGCGCATGGGTCAGCCGCGCCATCTCGGTCGCCGAGACATCCTGGCCGGCCTCGGCGAAGCCGACGATGACGCCGGTGTCCTGCTGCGGGAAGAAGCCTTTCGGCACCATCACATAGAGCCCGATGGTGGCGGCGATGGTGGCGCCGAACACGGCGAGCGTCAGGCCGCGATGACGCAGCACGATGTCGAGGCCGGCCGCGTAGCGCCCCAGCATCCAGTCGAAGCCGCGTTCGGTCACCCGGTAGAAGCGGCCGTGGCGGGTATCCTTCTCGCTGCGCATGAAACGCGAGCACATCATCGGCGTCAGCGTCAGCGAGACGACGCCCGAGACCAGGATGGTCATGGTCACCACGATGGCGAATTCGCGGAACAGCCGGCCGACGATGCCGCCCATCAGCAGCAGCGGAATGAACACCGCCACCAGCGAAATGCTGATCGACAGGATGGTGAAGCCGATCTCGCCGGCGCCCTTATAGGCCGCCTCCATCGGGGAGAGCCCCTCCTCGATGTGGCGGTGAATGTTTTCCAGCATGACGATGGCGTCGTCGACGACGAAGCCGACCGCGATCGACAGGCCCATCAGCGACAGGTTGTCGAGACTGTAGCCCATGACATACATCAGCGCCGCCGTGCCGAGCAGCGCCAGAGGCACGGTGACCGCCGGGATGATGGTCGCCCACAGGCTCCTGAGGAACAGGAAGATCACCATCACCACCAGTGCGATGGTCAGGATCAGGGTGAACTGCACATCATGCACCGAAGCCTGGATGGTCTGGGTGCGATCGACAATGGTCTGGATCTTGATGGTCGGCGGGATCGCCGCCTGGATCTGCGGCAGCGCCGCCTGGATCGCCTGCACCGTCTCGACGACATTGGCGCTCGGCTGCTTGTAGATGATCAGGAGGATGCCGGGCTTGCCGTTCTGCCAGGCCGACAGCGTGGTATCTTCCGGCCCGTCGATGGCCCGCCCGACATCGCGCACCCGCACCGGCGCGCCGTTGTGATAGCCGACGATGATGTCGTTCCAGGGCGCGGCGCTCGTCAGCTGGTCGTTGTCGTAGATGGTGAAATTGCGGGTCGTGCCGTTGAGCGAGCCCTTGGGCGCATTGACCGTGGCATTGCCGATGACGCCGGCGACATCCTCCATGCCGATGCCGAGCGCGGCGAGCTTGGCCGGATCGACCTGGACGCGCACCGCCGGCTTCTGCTGGCCGCCAATGGTCACCAGGCCGACGCCGGGGATCTGCGACAGCTGCTGCGACAGCACGTTCTCCGCGAAGTCGTCGACGGTCGTCAGCGGCAGGGCGTCGGAATTGGCCGCCAGCACCAGGATCGGCGAGTCCGCCGGATTGACCTTGCGGATGGTCGGGTTGTTCGGCAGGTTTTTCGGCAATTGGCCACCCGCCGCCGAGATCGCGGTCTGAATATCCTGCGCCGCGCCGTCGATATTGCGGTTGAGGTCGAACTGGATGGTGATCGCCGTGCTGCCGAGGCTGCTCGACGAGGTCATCTGGGTGACGCCTGCGATCTGGGCGAACTGGCGCTCCAGGGGGGATGCGACCGACGAGGCCATGGTCTCGGGACTGGCGCCCGGCAGCGACGCCGACACCTGGATGGTCGGGAAATCGATCTGCGGCAGCGGCGCCACCGGCAGAATGGGATAGGCCACGAGACCGACCAGGAAAATGCCGATCATGATCAGCGAGGTCGCCACCGGCCGGCGGATGAAGGGGGCCGAGATGTTCATGGCTGTGCCCTCTGGCTGACCGTCGCGGCCTCGGCCGGCGCGCCGGCCGCGGCGGCGGCATTGCTGGCCGCCACCGTCACCAGCGCCCCCGGCTGCAACCGGTACTGGCCGCCGGTGACGACCTTTTCGCCGGCCTCGAGCCCCTGCCTGACGACGGCGACGCCGTCCTGGTCCTGGCCGATCTCGAGCGCGCGCATGTCGACGGTCTGATCCGGCTTGACCACATAGGCATAGAAGCCGGCCGGGCCGCGCTCGACCGCCGCCGAGGGTATGGTCAAGACGCCGCGCTCGGTGCGCAACAGCAGCCTGGTATTGACGAACTGGCCCGGCCACAGCTTGTTCTGCGGGTTCGGAAAGGTCGCCTTCAGCCGCATCGTGCCGGTCGCCTGGTCGATCTCGTTGTCGATCAGCAGGACGGTGCCGCGGTCGAGCACGCCGGTGCCGTCGCGCGCCAGGGCGGCGACCTCGACCGGCCCGGCCGCCATGGCGGCGGCGACCTCCGGGCGATCCTCTTCCGGCAGCGTGAAGACGATCGAGATCGGCTGCATCTGGGTCACCACCACGATGCCGCCGGTATCGCTCGCATGGACGATATTGCCGGCATCGACCAGGCGAATGCCGGCGACGCCGTCGATCGGCGAGGCGATGGTGGTGTAGTCGAGCTGAACCTTGGCCGCGTCGATGGCGCCCTGGTCGACGCGAATGGTCGCCTCCAGCTGCGCCACCAGGGCACGCTGGGTATCGAGCTGCTGGCGCGTGCCGAAATTGTTCTTGGCGAGATCGGTATAGCGCTGCAGGTCGAGCCTGGCATTGCCGAGCTGGGCTTCGTCCTGCACCTTCTTGGCCACCGCCTGATCGAAGGCCGCCTGATAGGGCCTGGGATCGATCTGAGCGAGAAGATCGCCACGCTTGACCTGCTGGCCCTCGGTGAAGGCGACCGTCTGCAACTGGCCGTCGACGCGTGCCTTGATGGTCACGGTATTGAACGCCTGGACCGTGCCGAGACCACGAAAATAGACGGGAACATCGGTCTTCGCCGCCGTCGCCGCCTCCACCGGAATGCTTGCCGCGACCGCCGCTACCGGCGGCGGAGCCTTGGCCTTCGACCACCAGGACCAGCCGGCATAACCGCCGCCGGCCACCAGCAGGATGATCGCCCCGGTCAGCGCCCGGCCGGCTTTGCTTCGGCGCGCCGGAGGGCTCGGACGCGCTGCCGGTTCGTCGCGCCGGCTCGGCGTCGCCTTGGCCTCGGTGGGAAGCGGACGGGCCTGATGCGCGGTCGGCCGGTCCTCGGCGGGTCCGGGCTCGCTCTGGTCCAGATCGGTGTCGGGGGCCGACAGCAGGGCGCTGGCCGGCCGGTCGCTTGAAAATGCCATGGTCGCAATGCCCCTTGCGGTGGCGCGGCCGGCGCGAAAAAAGATCGCCCGAGGCCGACGCGGATGCTGCGCTGCATCACGATTAAGCGCGCTGGGGGCTGTCTGGATCCTGGCTCGGAGATTACGGATTGGACACAATCTATCAACTGTTCGGGAGGTTTGGCGGGCTGCGGGGCTAGCGTGCCGACGCAAAGGGGCTGCCGCAGCGTCGGTGCAGAGCGCGGCCTTGTCTCCGCGATCTCCGACATCAGGCCCATCGACACGCCAATCCGGATGCGCGCCCAAGGGCTTGGAGCGGCTGGCGGATTCAGTTTCGAAACGCCACCACCGAACAGAATGCGCGTGAACCACCACTTCCACCTCTCCCCGGCGGGGAGAGGTCGGCCGAAGGCCGGGAGAGGGGGAAACGAGGCTTCCGAACAAGGCTCACCGCGCTTCGCTGGAGATTCCTCGGCGCGCGCGTTGCCCCCTCTCCCGGCGCTACGCGCCGACCTCTCCCCGCAGGGGCGAGGTCAGGAGGCGAGGCGGTGATCGACACCAGCCAGGAACGGCCGGCGGATTCACAATCGAAACGCCACTGCCCAGCACACCGAACAGGATGCACATGAACCACCACCTCCACCTCTCCCCGCCGGAGCGAGGTCAGGAGGTGAGGCCGTCACCGCTGGCAGCCAGAGGCGGTGCGGCGGTCGGTCTATCCACCCGCCGCTACCGCCGCTCCAAAATCTCCGCCATGGCCTGATAACCGCGCGCCCTCGCCAATTCGAGCGGCGTGTGGCCCTGCCGGTCGGCGAGATCGCGCCTGGCGCCGGCTTCGACCAGCGCCCGGACGGTGGCGATATGGCGCGGGCCGCCGCGGCCGAGGATCACCGCCTCGATCAGCGCGGTCCAGCCGAGATTGTTGACGTGGTCGAGCGGCGCGCCGGCGCGGATCAGTTCGCGCACCACGCCGTCATGGCCGAGATGGGCCGCTGCGATCAGCGCGGTCCCCTCATAGGGGCTGGTGACGGCGCGCGGGTCGCCGCCGAGCGCCAAGGCCAGTTGCAGCGTGGCCAGGTCGTCATTGACCGCCGCGATGGTGATCGCGTCATAGTGCCGGTGCTCCAGCGCGCGCGGATCGGCACCGGCTTCCACCAGCGCCCGCATGGCGTCGTGGCGGGCGAGGAAGGCGGCGACATGTAGCGGCGTGCGGCCGGCCGCATCGCGCCCATTGACGTTCGCCCCGGTCCGGGCGAGCCGGCGAATGGTCGCCGCGTCGCCGCTCGCGGCGGCCGCGTGCAGGCCTTGATAGGCCGCGATTTCGCGCGCCGTCGGCGGCGTCTGCGCGGACACGGTTCCGGCCATGGCGCCGAGCGCCAGGCCGGCCAGGAGGGCAGTCATTGCTGTCAGGCGCATGCCGCCCTCCCCTTGGTTTTCAACCGGTCAGCGCAGCTTGGCCTTCACCGCCTCGATGCCGGCATTGGCGCATTCCTCGTCGAGCTGGCCGCCCGGGGCGCCGCCGACACCGACCGCGCCGATCACCTCGTCGCCGACCTTCACCGGCACGCCACCGCCGAGCAAAAGGAACCCCTGGATCGAGGCGAGATGGCGGGCCGCCGGATTGCGCTCGGCATTCTCGGCGATCGCACCCGTGGCGGTGCGGGCGGAAGCGGCCGTATAGGCCTTGGCGCGGCTCGCATCGACGGTGTGCGGCCCGGCCCGGTCGGCGCGCAGCACGGCGCGGACGACGCCGGCGCGGTCGACCACGGTGGCGGTGACGTTGAAATTCTTGGCGGCGCAGGCGGCGACCGTCGCCTGGGCGATTTCCTGGGCGAGGCCGAGCGGCATGTTGCGCTCGCTCAGCACCTGGGCACCGGCGGCGGTTGCCAGCGACAGGCCGGCGGCGGCGAGGCAGGAGGTCATCGACAGGCGCGAAATCGACATCAGGGTTCTCCGGTTCCGAGGCGAAGCCCGCTGGCCGCCTTCGAGAACCGGGAATGCCATGCCCGGCGGGCGCCGTGGATCGGGGCCACGACCGAGCGCCATCCGTAGCGCTACCGAGAGGCGGCCTCCTCGAGCATCAGCCGGACCATTTCGGCGACCGAGGTGGTGCCGAGCTTTTCAGCCAGATGCGCCCGATGGGTGTCGACGGTGCGTGGCGACAGCGCCAGCGTCTCGGCGATGTCCTTGGTGGCGAAACCGCGCGATACCATGTCCAGCACCTCGCGCTCCCTGGGCGTCAGGCGCGCCAGCAGCGCGCGTGCCTCCGCCGCCTCCGCCGCCTTGGCGCTGGCGGCCTCGGCCCTGGCACGCATGCCCTCGATCGCCTCGATCAGGGCGTTCTCGTCGACCGGCTTGGTCAGGAAGTCGATCGCCCCGCCCTTGAAGGCGCGCCGGCAGGCATTGACGTCGGCATGGCCGGTCATCACCACCACCGGCCGCGGGTCGCCGTCGCGGGCGAGCTGTTCCAGCAATTGCAGGCCGGACATGCCGGGCATCCTGACATCCATGATGATGCAGCCGGCATGCCGGGCCGGCCCCTGGCGCAGGAAGGAGGCGGCGTCCGGGAAGGTCTCGACCTTGTAGCCGGCCGTGCGCAGCAGGAAGCTCAGCGCCTCGCGCACGTCGACATCGTCGTCGACCAGGAAAACGGTGAAGGACGCGGTCATTCCGCGGCCTCCCGCCGCTCCGGCGCCGCCCGGTGCAGCGGCAGCGCGATGGTGAAGCGGGCGCCGCCCTCGGCCCGGTTCACACCGGCGATGCGCCCGCCATTGGCTTCCACCAGCCGCTGCGACAGCGCCAGGCCGAGACCCATGCCGTTCGGCTTGGTGCTGCGGAACGGCTCGAACAGGCGCTGGGCCAGTTCGGGCGCCAGTCCCGGTCCAAGATCCTCCACGGCGATTTCGACCAGTTCGCCGGCAACCCCCGCGGAAACCACGACACGCCGGCGCTCGGGCGACAGCGCTTCGACCGCCTCGGCGGCGTTGCGGATCAGGTTGTGCAGGGCCTGCTCGACGGCGATCGGCTCGACCAGCACCACCGCATCGGCGGCCACCGGGCCGACGACCAGCTGCACGCCCCGGCCGGCGATATCGGCGCGGATCAGCGCCACCACATGGCCGATGAGCGCGCCGATATCCGTCGACCGACGCTCGGGTGCGCCCGGCCTGACATAGTCGCGCAGCCGGTCGAGAATGGCGCCGGCGCGCTTGGCGAGCCGGGCATTGGCCTCCAGCGCCTGGATCACCGCCTGGCGGTCGAGCGGCTCGCTCCTGATCAGCCGGGCGCCGGCCTGCGACTGGCTGAGAATGGCGGCGATCGGCTGCGCCAGCTCATGCGCGATGCCGGAGGCGAGCTCGCCCATGGCATTGACCCGGGTTGCCTGGGCGAGCCGCGCCTCGTCGGCGCTCAGGCTGGCGCGCCGGCGAGCGGCCTCCGCCTTGCGCCGTTCGGCGACGACCCGGTGGCCGAGCCAGGCGATGAGGCCGAGCGCCGCGGCAAGCGCCGCGACGGTGCCTGATGGCACGGTTTGCGCCAGGCTCAGCTGGCGCGTCAGGGACAGGAGCAGCGGCTGGCTCTGGCTGCCCAGCGTCTTGTCGAACCGAAGCGCGGGCCCGCTCCACAACGAAGCTGCCGGCTCGGCTACCGGCGCGATGATCGCCATGCCGTCCTCGGCTCTCAGCCCGATCGCGGTGGTCGCCATGCCGGGCTCGGCCTCGATCAGCCTGGCGGCATCGACCGTCATGACCAGCGCCAGCGGTTCGGCGCCCGCGCGCTTGACCAGGTGGTAGACGCCGGAGCCGGCCGCGCCCGGCAAGACGACGCTGCGCCCCGGCGGCTCGGCCGCGAGCCGTGAAGCGACCGCGGCCGGCGCCGGATTGCTCGCCTCGTCGGGATGGGTCGAGAACAAGACCTTGGGTTCCGCGCCGATCTCGACCACCGCGATGGTGCGGACCCTGGGATAGAAGCGCTGGACGCTGTCGGCGAGCACCGCGACGAGATCGCTGCGCAGCGGCCCGGGCACCCGCACGATGGCGCCGAGACTGGTCAGCAGCGCATCATGCTGGTCGGCGCGTTGCGAGATCACCCGGTGAAGGGTCTGGCCTTCCGCCTGCATGGCGCCGTCGAGCGCGCGGACATGCAAGGCGGTCACGCCCGCCGCCGCGATCAGCGATGCGACGGCCCAGCCGGCCAGCCAGCGCCAGGCCGACCGCCTGGCCTGGTTCGGCTCGCTCGATGCGTCCCTGTTCACAGTGTCGGTCAAAGGCGCTCCCGCCGCGCGGTGATGAAGCGCAGAACAAGGCATAGGGCGAGAGAACAATCAAATGGGTCGTGGACGACGGACGGGGAGCGCCTGCCTTTGATACGCCCTGAGAGCAGAAAACACCGCAGAATCAACCCTCTCCCAAAGGGAGAGGGTGGCGCCGTCAGGCGCCGGGTGAGGGGCGTAAGGTTTCAGAATGAGGGGGCGGCGGACGACGCGCATTGAGGTGCCAAGCGTGAGGCGCACCGTCCCATCCGGATATGGACGTCCCCTCACCCGGCAGCTGACGCTGCCACCCTCTCCCTTTGGGAGAGGGTTGGTTCGACAGCGCTTCTCCCAACCACTTGGCTTCAAATCCCCGCCTGCGCGCGGCACTGTCTTGCGCATCGCCAAAACCGGCCTCGCAACCTCAAAACGCTTCACTCAAGCTTGTAGCGGGCCGCCTCGGCCGGGCAGAGAAACGCGAACTGGCTGGTATTGGTCTCGAACGGGCTGCGTTCATTCGCCTGGCGCGCCCGGCTGACCAACTCCCAGTGCCCGTTCGGATCGGTGGAGCCAGCCTTGGCCGCCGCTGTCAGCCGCCAGCGATCGCCCCGCGGATTGGTCAGGATGCCCGCCCCGCAATCGGCCGAAAGGCGATGTTCGCGCCCGCCATCCTCGTTCATCGTGTCACGGACGCAGGATTGCAGCCAACGCAGGCCGCCTTCTTCCGCCCAGCTTGGACGCACATATTCGATGCAGAAGGTAATCGCGTCGGCTTCCCTCATCCGGGCCGTCGCGGAAGCGGCATTGCCGTCCCGGCCGCGAACACTCGTCACCGTCACAGTGCAGCCGGCCCGTGAGCAAATATAGAATGTCTGCCGAGGCGCATCTCCAGCCGCAGGCCTTGGCGCTTGTGCGAGACTTGGCGAGCCCGTCAAGGTGAGCGCGAGACCCGCGACAAACACAACTTTCATCGGTTTGCGACCCAGGTCGTCCGACCGCGCTGGTGACCGCGCTTCGACGACAGCCTCGCGGTCCATTCCCGAATAAACGCAATGGCTGCAAGACCGTCAAGGCGACGATCGAGGACCGACGCCCTGCCCGCTCAAATCCCCGCTTCCACCCGCTCCAGCGCCGCCTTCAGTTTCGCCCCATCCAGCTCCGCCTCGATCTGTCGGATATAGGGCGCTTCCGCGATAGTCCGTTCGGCGATGGTCTGGAGCGCGGCCGCCACATCGCCGGAAAGACCCATATCGGCGAGCTTCAACGGCAATCCAAGACGCTGATAGAAACTCCTGAAATCGCTCAGGAACTCAGCCGGCCGCCCCTCCACCACCAGCTGCACCAGCAGGCCATAGGCCACCTGCTCGCCATGCAGCGCCGCCGATAGCGCGGGGATCGCCGAAAAGCCGCGGGTCAGCGAATGGGCAAGCGACAGCCCACCGCTTTCGAAACCGAGCCCGCTCATCAGAATGGTGGCCTCGACCACGCTTTCCACCGCCCCGGTCGCGGTCCTGGCGCGCACGTCGGAGGTCGCCTTCTCGCCATGCTCGCGGATGATGGCATAGCAGCGATCGGCGATCGCCAGCGCCAGTTCCGGCGGTCGCGCCTTGTAGAAATTGAGGCCGCCGGTGCGGTAGCACTGTTCCGCCTCGAATTTCTTCGACAGGGCGTCGCCGATGCCGGCCACGAAAAACCGCACCGGCGCCTGCACGATGATGTCGGTATCGACAATGACGGCGTCCGGATTGGTCGTCATCAGCCGGACTTCGCTCAGCACATGCTCGGCGGTGTAGACGATGGCCAGCCGGCTGGTCGGGGAATCGTTGGAGGCGATCGTCGGCACGATGACGAGGCCGCCGCCCCGCGCGATCCTCACCCCCTTGGCGGTATCGATCGCCTTGCCGCCGCCGAGCCCGATGATCACCTCGGCACCGGCGGCAGCCGCCGCGGCCGTCATCCGGTCGATCTCGGCCGCCGTGCATTCGCCGCCGAAATCACCGAAGGCGATGCTGTCGAGATGGCCTGCGGTCGCTGCCGTCAGCCGGTCCTTCAAAAGGCCGGCGACGACCCGGTCGGCGACCACGAAGGCATGCCGGCCATGGATCGCCAGCATGGGGCCGAGCTGGTCGAGCGCGCCCGGTCCCTGAATATAGCGGTGCGGCGCACCGAAGGCCCGGATCGTCATGCTTCCCCCCAATGGAAATCGCGCTTGCCGCCATCCATGCAGATCAGCGCACCGTTGATGAAGGCGGCTTGTTCGGAACACAAGAAGGCGATGAGCGCGCCGACCTCTTCCGGCTGGCAGAACCGGCCGAGCGGGTTCTGGCCGGTGATCACCTGGCGCTTCTCGGCCGAGAAGCCGGCGATCAGCTCGGTCTCGACATAACCCGGCGCGATGGCATTGGCGGTGATGCCGCCTGAGCCAACTTCCTTGGCGAGCGTCCGGGTAAAGCCGATCACGCCCGCCTTCGCGGCGGAATAATTGGTGACGCCCGGGCGGCCGCCGCCGGTGACATTCATCGAGGAGGTGTTGACCACCCGGCCGAAACCGCCCGCGCGCATCAGCGGTACGGCATATTTGCTGCAGAGAAAGGTCGAGCGCAGGTGGGTGCGCAGGATGATGTCGAAATCGTCGATCGCCATGTCCTCGGCCAGCGCGCCGAGATGACGGCCGCCGGCGCCGGCATTGTTGATCAGGATGGCGAGACCACCGAGCTCGGCGGCCGCCTGGCGCACCACCTTTTCGGCGCCCGCGGGTTCGGAGACGTCGCCGATACAGGCGACCGCCCGCGTGCCCCGCTCGCGCAATTCCTGCACGGTCCGCTCGGCCGCCGCCGCGTCGATATCGTTGATGGCGATGGCGCAGCCTTCGGCCGCCAGCGCCAGGGCTTCGGCCTTGCCTATGCCGCGTGCCGCGCCGGTGACCAGGGCCACCTTGTCCTTCAGTCCGAAATCCATGGTCCCCTACCCTTTCACCGCGCCGGCACCCAGCCCTTGAATGAAATACTGGCTGAGCAGCGCGAAGGCGCCGAACAGCGGCAGCGCGATCAGCGTCGAGCCGGCCATGATCTCGCCCCAGCGCAGGTCGAACGAACCGACCATCGAGGAGAGCCCCACCGGCAGTGTCTTGTTGGCATCCGAGCCGATCATGATCAGCGCGAAGGTGTAGTCGGTCCAGGACAGCAGGAACGAGAAGATCGCCACCGTAATGAGGCCCGGCAGCGACAGAGGCAGCACGACCCGCAGGAAGGCGCCGAGCCGGGTGCAGCCGTCGACCATGGCCGCCTCTTCCAGCTCGAACGGCATGTTCTTGAAGAAGCCCCAGAGAAACCAGACGCCGAGCGGCAAGGTCAGCGTCAGATGCGCGGCGATCAGCCCGGCGAGGCTGTCGCTGAGGCCCAGCCTGGCGAAGATCGTGAACATCGGAATGGCGATCAGCAGCGGCGGGAACATATAGGCGTAGAGCATGGCGCCGACGATCAGCTTCTTGCCGCGGATCCTCTGGCGGGTCACCGCATAGGCGATCATCACCGAGAAGATCATGGTGATGGCGACGGTGACCACCGCGACGATGACGCTGTTGACGAAATGCTGCGGATAGTCGGTCAGCTCCAGCAGGTTCCGGTAATATTCGAGCGTGAACGGCCCCGGCATCAGCGAGATCTTGTGCAGGAGGCTCGTCGGCTCGCGCAGGCTCGACACCACCATCCAGTAGATCGGAAAAGCCGAATAGACGGAGATGACGACGGCCGCGGCATAGAGCCCCAGGCGGGCGGGCATGGACCTGGTCATGGCGGTCAATCCGTTTCGAGCGGGAACAGGCGGAAATAGACGAAGACCACCGCCGACAGGATCAGGAAGGAGATGGTGGCGATGGCGGCCCCTCCGCCGATGTCGAACAGCGAGAAGGCGTGGCGATAGGACAGGATCGCCAGGTGCTCGGTGGAGCTGACCGGCCCGCCGCGGGTCAGCAGCCAGATCACGTCGAACTTGTTGAACATCCAGATGGCGCGCAGGAGCACGATCACCGTCAGGATGGGTTTCAGCATCGGCACGGTGATGTGGAAGAAGCGCTGGATCGCGGTGGTGCCGTCGACGCGCGCGGCCTCGTAGAGGGAAGCCGGCACGGTTTGCAGCGCCGCCAGGAAACAGGTCGTGACGAAGGGCGTCCACATCCAGACGCTGACGAAGATCACCGAGGCCATGGCGGCGCCCGGGCTCTCGAACCAGTTGACCGGCGGCAGGCCGAGCCAGGCGATGCCCGCGGTGACGATGCCGATCGAGCCGTCGACCATCCATTTGAAGGTCAGCACCACCACTACGGTCGGCAGGAGATAGGGCAGGATCGACAGACCGCGGACGAAATTGCGGCCGGGAAACACCTCGTTCAGCACCAGCGCGAAACCAATGCCGAGCACCAGCTGCAGCACGATGGAACCGGCCGAATAGATCAGCCCGTTGACCAGCGCGTTCCAGAACTCAGGCAGCCTGATGACCGCGAGATAGTTGTCGAACCCGACCCATTGCGGCGTGCCGATGAAGGAATCCATCCGGTAGAACGACAGGCTGATGGCATAGACGACCGGCGCCACGATCAGCGCCAGCGTCACCACCAGGCCGATGCCCAGGAAGGAATAGATCGTTGCTTTGGAATTCACGGCCTGCCCTCGCAAGGGACCCGGCCGGACAAGGCCGGCCGGGTCTCGTCAACGATCACGCGACGACTTTGCGCATCTTCTCCGCCGCCGCCTTCAGGGCATCGGCCGAGGACATGTTCTTCAACACGCGGTTCTGCAGCATTTCCGGCACGACGAAGGCTTCGAACACCTTGCCGGGCCTGAGGTCCGGCTCCGGCCCCTCCGTGTCGATCGAGGTCAGGATCATCGACTTGTCGGTGATGAAGCCGCGCATCGTCTCGACCGCGTCCTTGTGCTTCTCGATCAAGGGATGGGCACGCCAGCGCTCGTCCTCGTAGACGTCGAGCCTGGGCGGCTGGAAGTGCAGTGGCGCGGTGTGCAGGAAGTTGATGTAGTGGTTCTCGGTGAACCAGGACATGAACTTCATCGACTCGTCGGAATTGCCGGTTTTCAGCACCACCCAGCCGTCATAGCCGTGGTTGACCGCCTTGGCCGCGCCCTTGCTGTCCATATAGGGCATGATGCCATATTTGCTGGCGAGCGCCGGCGAGTTGCGCTCCAGCGCCTCGATGATGCGGCCGGCATAGGCGGTATGGCCGAGCTTGTCGGAAGAGAAATTGCTCAGGACCTCGCCGAAGCTCGCCTGGCTCGTGCCGCTCGGCATGGTCTTGTAGAGCTCGGCGAAGAAATCCAGATAGCCCGTCACCTTGGGCGCCATCTCGGCATTGTCGATGATGACGTTCCACTTGTCGTCGAACAGCTTGACGCCCTCGGCCCACATGAAGCCGGGAGACAGCCAGTTGGTGGCGCCGTTCGAGCCGATCGGGAACAGCGAGCCCGACCGGCCGTCGGCGGTCAGGGCCTGCGAATTCTTCAGCATGTCGGCCCAGGTCTTGGGGACGCTGAGGCCCTTCGCCTCGTAGAGGTCTTTCCGATAATAGATCCAGGCGAGATTATAGTCGTAGGGGTACCAATAGACCTCGTTCTTGATCGGAAACAGGATCTTCGGGCCCCATTGCCGCTTCGCCGTCAGCTCGGTCAGCGGCATCAGCTGGCCTTCGGACGCCAGGATCAGCACATGGCCGACAAAGGCGAAGGTGGCGATGTCATAGGGCTGGCCGCCGCGCAGCGAGGTCGTCACCTTGGTGAAGGCATCGTCGAGCGGCACGCTGTCGACGATGATGCGGGTGCCGAACTGGCGCTCATATTCGGCGCAGGCGACGCGCAGCGCGCGAATGCTGTCGATCGAGGTCTCGGTGTTGAGAAACCTGAGCGTCTTCTTGCCCTGGGCGCGCACGATCGGCGCCCCCAGCGTCACCGCCGCGGCGGTCGCGCCGGCCCCCTTGATCAGCTTGCGTCGATCGAGCCCGCCGGCTTCTGTCCTGCTGGTCATGATGATCCTCCCTTTTTTACGTCCGTTATCAGCGGCCGGCGTCGAGCCGCTCGCCGGTGGACTTGGCAAACAGGTGCAGCCGATGCGGCTGGAAGCCGATGGCAAGGCTCTGCCGGGGGCTCAGCGTGTCGGAGCGCTCGGTCAAGACGCGCAGGCGCACGCCATTGGCCTCGCCGATCGACAGGGTCTGGGCCCCCAGCTGTTCGAGCACGTGAATGTTGAAGGCGACCGCGCCCGGCGCCTCGGCGACGGTGACATGTTCCGGGCGGATGCCGAGCACCACCTCGGTCCCCTCACCCGCCGCGACACCGGCGCCGAGCGGCACGGTCAGCCCGCCGGAAACGAAAGCGCCATTGGCGACGCGCCCCTCGATCAGGTTCATTTCGGGCGAGCCGATGAAACCGGCGACGAACAGGTTGGCCGGCCGGTCATAGACCTGCAGCGGCTGGCCGACCTGCTGGACATGGCCGTCGCGCATGATGACGATGCGGTTGGCGAGCGTCATCGCCTCGACCTGATCATGGGTGACATAGACCATGCTGGTACCGACCTCCTGGTGGAGGCGCGCGATCTCCTCGCGCATGCGCACCCTGAGCTTGGCGTCGAGGTTGGACAGGGGTTCGTCGAGCAGAAAGACGTCCGGGTTGCGCACCAAGGCGCGGCCGAGTGCCACCCGCTGCATCTGCCCGCCGGACAATTGCTTGGGTTTGCGTGCCAGGAATTCGTCGAGGCCGAGCATGGCCGCGGCCTTGCGCACACGGGCGTCGATCTCGGCCGGATCCATGCGGCGGATGCGCAGGCCGAAGGCGAGGTTCTCGTAGATCGTCTTGTGCGGATAAAGCGCGTAATTCTGGAACACCATGGCGATGTTCCGGTCCTTCGGCTCGAGCGCGGTGACGTCGCGCTGGCCGATATGGATGGTGCCCGCGGTGATCTCTTCCAGCCCCGCGATCATCCGCAGCGTGGTCGACTTGCCGCAGCCCGAGGGCCCCAGGAACACGACGAATTCGCCATCCTGGATGTCGAGATCGAAACCATGCACGGCGACCACGCCGCCATAGGCCTTGCGCACGCGGTTCAGACTGACCTTGGCCATGCTCAGCGCCCCTCGACGAAATCGTGGATGCGATGATTGAGCGGCGCCAAGGCACGCTGAATGTCGCGATAGATCGGGAAGCCCCTGCCATAGACCGCCGCCCGCGCTGGATCCGGCACGTGGGTCGCGACGATGCTCACCGCCTGCGCCGCCGCCTGCTCATCGGCGAAGACGCCGGCGCCGACACCCGCCAGCAGGGCCGCGCCGAAAGAGGCATCGGCCACCGCCGGCAGTTCGACCGTCACGTTCAGGACGTCGGCGACGATCTGGCGCCAGAGCGGGCTCTTCGCCCCGCCGCCGGTCAGCCGCGCGGTGGTGAAGCCGAGATCACGCGCGCGCAGCACCTCCAGGCAATCGCGCAGCGAATAGGCGACGCCCTCGTAAAGGGCGCGAACGAAATGGCCGGGGCCGTGGTTGAAACCGGCCCCGACGAAATCGGCGCGCAGCAGCGGGTCCCAATGCGGGCTGCGCTCGCCGTTCAGATAGGGGTGGAAGAACAGGCCCTCGGAACCGGGCGCGACCGCCGCGGCCAGCCGGTCCATGTGGTCGAACACCGGACCGCCCTCTTCGCCCGGCCGCTTGAAGAAGGTATCGCGCAGCCATTTATGCGCCGAGGCGCAGGAATTGGTCGCTGCGATGACATACCAATGCGCGGGCACCACGTGGAAATAGTTGATCAGCGCGAAATCCGGTCGCGCCGTCTTCGAGAGAACATTGACGGTGGCCGCGGTGGCGAGTTTCACCACGCCGAGCCCCTCGCGCACCATGCCGGCACCGAAGGTCTCGGCCGCCGTATCCGAGGTGCCGCAGACGACCGGCGTCCCCTCGGGAATGCCGGTGAGACGGGCGGCCTCAGCCGTCACCCCGCCGACGACCGTGCGCGGCTGGACGATCGGCGGCAGCGTGTCCATCGGCCAGCCGATCATGGCGCAGAGCTCGTCCGACCAGACGCCCTTGTGGGCATCGAGCATGAGTGTGCCGAGCGCATCGATCGTGTCGGTCTCGAACGTGCCGGTGAAACGCGAGCGCAGCCAGTCCTTGGCGACATAAAGCCGCTTTACCCGGGCGAAGGCCTCGGGTTCGTGGCGCTTGACCCACAACATCTGCGGCAAGGTCCAGGTCGGATTGGCCCGGTTTGCGCCGATATCGAGAATACGCTGGTCGGCGAGGTCACGCAGTTCCTGGGTCTCGGCCCGGCTGCGCTGGTCGTTCCACAGGATCGCCGGACGGATGACCCGGCCCTCGGCATCCTCCAGCACCTGGGTATGGGCGCCGGCGGAAAACGAGATCGCGGCGATCGTGCCGGCCTTGCGTGCGGCCTCCGCCACCGGCGGCACGGCGGCGGCGACCGCCCGCCACCAGTCCTGCGGGTCCTGCTCGCTCCAGCCGGCATGCGGCGTGGCGGTCGCGACCGGCGCCGAGGCCTCGGCCACCAGGCTGCCATCGGCCCTGATGGCGCTGACCTTCAGCGAGCCGGCGCCGAGATCGATGCCGATGAGGATGGGATCGGGCTTAGCCATTGCGAATGTCCACGGCGCCCTTGGCCGGCCTGAGACCCAGCTTGCCGGGATTGAGCAGATTGCCCGGGTCGAGTGCGTCCTTGATCGTCTGCAGCAGATCGAGGCCGGCGCCGAGTTCGCGGCGGATCCAGGGATTGCGGAACAGCCCGACGCCGTGATGGTGGGCGATCGAGCCGCCGTGATCGAGGGTCAGGCCCTCGATGGTGTCCCAGAGCTTCGCATGCAGCGGCAAGGCATCCGCCTCCGGCATCGGCGGCAGGCGAATGGTCATGTATTGGCAGGCGCCTTCCGGATAGACATGCGACCAGTGCGCGCCGAAATGCACGGCCGGATAGATCATGCGCACGGCCTTGGCGATGCTGTCATAGAGCTCCGGCAGCACCGACCAGTTGCCGGTCACCTCGATCGTGTCGTTGAAATAGCCGGCCGCATGCCATTTCTGCGAATAGGCGACGTAGCGATTGGCGATCCAATGGTCATAAGGCCCGCTCGGCGCCTCTTCGCCGCCGAACTCCGCGGCGATGGCGAGCGCCATCTCCTGCTCGGTGGTCACCAGCGGCTCGGCACCTGAAAAAGCCAGAACGGCGAGGATCGGCTTCGTCTTGAAGGGGGCGAGATCGGCGGTGCGCTCGGCGCTTTCCACCGCGTCATAGAGCCGGACGATGCTCGGCCGGAGCTCGGCCTGCATGATCGCGCGCGCCGCGTCGAAAGAGGCCTGCAGCGTCGGGAAGGCCAGCACCACGCCGCGCTCGACCGCGGGCTTGCGCCAGATCCGCAGGGTCAACTCGGTGATGACGCCGAAGGCGCCCTCGCTGCCGACCAGGAGGTCGCGGATCGACGGGCCGACCGAGCGGCGCGCCACCGGCCGGACCTCGAGCGGCGTGCCGTCGGGCAGCACCGCCTTCAGGCCGATGACGATATCCTCGATCTTGCCGTAGCGGCTGCTCGCCTGGCCGCCGCCCCGGCAGGCGGCCCAGCCGCCGACGGTGGAAATCTCGATCGATTGTGGCAGATGACCTGTCGTGAAGCCTGCCGCGTTCAACGCCTGTTCGAAGGCCGCGCCGTTCATACCGGCGCGCACCGTCACCATGGCGTCGGTGGCGTTGAGCGAGACGATGCCGTCGAGCCGGCGCAGGTCCAGCATCACCTCGCCGCCGAGCGGGATGGCGCCGCCGAGCACGCCCGAGCCATTGCCATAGGGGATCAGCCGAATGCCCTGCGCGTTCGCCAGCCGAACCACCTTGGCGACCTCGCCGGCATCCGCCGGCCGCACCACCAGCTGCGGCATGGCGCCGGCGAGCAGACCGACGCGCTCGCGGAACACGGCGAAGGGCAGCCGGTCGCGGGCATAAGCGAGGCGCTCGTCGAAGCCGGTGAGCACATGGGCCGCGCCGACAAGGCCGGCAAAAGCCGCCGCCTGCTCCGGCACCGCCACATCGCTGGCCCGCGCCGCGGCAATCGAATGATCCGTCATGAACACCTCCACATGGAGGCGCGAAGCGACAGTCTCATTCCGCACCCTCCCTTGATGCTGTCGTGCATTTTGCACAATCGTTTGTTCAAGACTGTCGAAAAGGAGGAAGGCCGTCAAGCGGCAATTGTTTGAAGTGAGGATCTTGGGAGAAATCAGGCGCCAATTGACCCTCTCCCAAAGGGAGAGGGTGGCAGCGTCAGCTGCCGGGTGAGGGGTCGTCCCTCCCCGGATGGGGCAGCATGCGGCGTGAGCGTCGGCATCAGCCCCGAGCGCCTACGCCCCTCACCCGGCGCCTGACGGCGCCACCCTCTCCCTTTGGGAGAGGGTTGGTTTCGCTGCGCCTTTGCGTCGGCCGGGAGGTCAGAACACAGGGTACCCCTGGCCACCCTACCCGCCCGACACCGGCCCGGTCGAAGCCCTCGCCACCAACCCCTCCGGCGCCAGCGGCGCAATGCCCTCGGGCTGCTCTCCCCGCACCAATCGCACCAGCAATTCGGTCGCAAGCCGGCCCATGCGTTCGGTCGGCATGCGCACGGTGGTCAGCGCCGGATAGAGCATGGTGGCGACGGCTGCGTCATGCAGGCCGATCACCGAGACGTCCTGCGGAATACGGCAGCCGGCCTCGTGCAGCACCGCCATGGCGCCGGCGGCGGAGACGAGGGTTGCCGCGAGCACGGCGGTGGGTTTCCGGTCGATCAGCTGGCGCATCGCCTCGGCGCCGCCCTCCGCGGTGTAGCCGGCGACCGCCACCAGATCAGGATCGAAATCGATGCCGTGGGCGGCAAGGCCCTCGCGATAGCCGGCGAGCCGCTCGCCGGCGTTGAAGCCGCCGGGCCGGCCGGCGAGATGGGCGATGCGCCGATGGCCGAGGCCGACCAGATGGTCGAGCGCGATGCGGGTGGCCGCCCGGCTGTCGAGCACCACCGAATAGCGCGCGCCGGCGAGCGTCCGGTTGAGCAGCACATAGTCGGTGTCGGTTGCTTCGAGCTCGCTCAAAAGCACGTCGTCATTGTCGAGGCTCGCCACCAGCAGGCCGTCGACCCGGTTGCCCTCGCTCAGCCGCCGGTAGGCGCCGGCATCATGAGCCCCGGGCGCCCGATGGGCGATCAGAAGCGAGAAGCCGTGCTCGGCGGCCGCTGCCTCCGCCCCCTGGATCGCCGCGGCGAAGACCGGATTGTCGAGTTGCGGCACCACGATGCCCAGCGTCGAGGAGCGCGCCGTGCGCAGACCGCGCGCAAAGGCATTGGCCCGGTAGTCGAGCTCGCGCGCCACCTGGACGATGCGCTCGCGGGTCTCCTCGCGAATCCGCTGCGCCGCCTCGCCGCGCAGCACGCGCGAAGCGGTCGAGACATCCACCCCGGCCAGGCGGGCTACATCGGAAAGCGTCGGTCGAGCCATATCGTTGACCGATATGGCATGAGGCCGCGTCCGGGGCCAGAGTGGAGAGGCAGGTCGAACCGGCCCGCGGGCGAGACGAACCGGCCCGGTCATCAGCGAGGATGGGATTCGTGATCAATCTGTTCGACGGCCTGCCGGCCAAGGCGGAAACGGAACTGTTCACCGAACTGCTCACGCGGCGGGGCGTGCGGATCGAGCGGATCGTCTCGACCGGCCAGTCGACCCCGCCGGACCAGCCCTACGACCAGGCCCACGACGAATGGGTCCTGCTGCTCAAGGGCTCGGCCTCCCTCTGGCTGGAGGGCGACGGCGAACGCGAACTGCGTCCGGGCGATCATCTGCTGATTCCAGCCCACCAGCGCCACCGGGTGCTCCGAACCGCCCAGGACGAACCGACCGTCTGGCTCGCCATCCACTTCGCATAAGGGCCCGAAACAAACCTGCCGTCGGAAGGTGGGCAAGCGGCCGGCGGCGCGTCACACCTTCGGATCGGGATTTTCGGTATTGCCCCGGCTTTCCTGGATCAGCAGCCGGCCGGTCGAGGCGGCGTGTCGGAACACCGAGGCCGCGACATAGTCGGGATCGGCCAGCCAGGCTTCGACATGCTGCTGGCTGGGAAATTCCAGGATCACCATGCGGTCGGTGAACGGCTCGCCCTCGGCGGTGGTCACCTCGTCGCCGCGCGTCAGGAAGCGCCCGCCATGCCGCTTCACCAGCGGCGGCGTCAGTGCGGTATATTTCCGGTAGGTCTCGGGATCCCGAATCGCCATCGTCGCTATCACATAGGCCGGCATGCCAGTCTCCTCAGTACAGGCCTGGACCATAGCAGTCGCGCTCGCGACGGCGAGAGCCGGATTGCGGCGAGGTCCGCCTGCCTCGGCGTCGGCCCCTGTGCGACAGGCCGCTTGCGATCTTGCCGGGAGACCTCCGCCACCAGGGCCACCGGCTCGGCGTCGGCCCGGGACGATCGGCCGCAATTTATGATATCGTGACGCGTTTCGATAATCTTCCAAAGAAAGCTGCGAATGATTCGCAAATCGAGAACCGTCGAAGACGACACCCCCGCGACCCAGGCATCCAGCGTCTACGAGCGCCTGCGCGACGACGTGATCTCCGGCGCGCTGGCGCCGAACATGCGCCTGCCGCTCGAAATGCTGCGGGATCGCTACGGCGTCGGCGTCACGCCGATCCGGGAAGCCCTGTACCGGCTGTCGTCGTCCCTGCTGATCGAGGCGGAGGAGCAGCGCGGCTTCCGCGTGACCGGCATCAGCCTGCAAAAATACCAGCAGATCGTGTCGGCTCGCGAGAGCTTCGAAACCCTCATCCTCGTCGAGTCGATCAAGTCGGGCGATATCGACTGGGAAGGCCGCATCATCAGCGCGCACCGGGCCATGTCCCGGCATCCGGTCTTCGAAGCCGGAACGACGACCATGGTCACGCCCGCCTGGGGCGAGGCCCATCACCGCTTCCATCGCGAGATCCTGTCCGGCAGCAATCACGTCTTTCTCGAACATTTCCAGCGCCTGTTCTGGGACCACGCCGACCGCTACCGCAATGTCGTCAAGCCGTCGCCGCTCAGCCCCGATGTCCTGAAGCGCGATCACGACCAGCTGCTGGATGCCGCGCTCGATCGCGACACCGACATGGCCTGCATGGTGCTGCGCCGCCACATCAAGAACGGCGCGACCGCGACCCTGGCCGCACTGGCCTCGAGCGGCGGTCCAACCCCGCTATCGAGCGATTGACATTTTATTTGATTGGATGAAATTTATATGATCCGTCGCGCCTTCGCTCATCGCGAAGCATCGCGCGGATCCGGCTGGCGCTCCGTTCAACCGGCAATGCGATTCAGGGTGTGACGACCGCGCGTCGTTTCTCGCCCTTGCCCAAGGATGACGCCTCATGTTCGTCGAGCCCGGCCTGTTCTATCGCTATGACCCGGTAACCCTGCCGGTTCCGATCGTCGTCGATGTCTCGCGCAGCGGCCGCGAATATCCGGTCGACATGCGCTCGCCGGTGCCGTTCACCGCGATCCACGACAATGTCTCGGTCTATGTCGAAGACATCTGGGGGGACGCCCCGCGCTATGGCGCGACCATGCTCCAGGCCCTGTTCCCGCATATGTATATCGACGCCAACCGCGACGAACTCGATATCGACCCCGACCTGGTCGAGGGCGAATGGCCGGTGCCGCTGCGGCCGACCGTGTCGAAGCGCGGGCTCGGCCTGCTGAAATCCAAGTCGCGTTACGGCGAGCCGGTTCAGGAGCGCAAATTCACCTTCGCCGAGGTCGAGGAGCGCCTGAACCGCTATCACCGGCCCTATCATCGCGAACTGAAATCGATCATCGACCGGGTCAGGTCGTCCTACGGCTTCGTCTATCACCTGAGCTGCCATTGCATGTCGGCGATCGGCGCACCGACCCATCCGGATGCCGGCGAGGAGCGCCCGGACTTCTGCCTCGGCAATATCAGCGAGACCAGCGCCTCCGGCAAATTCACCGAAGCGGTCGCCGAAACCATTCGCGCCCAGGGCTATAGCTGCACGATCAACCATCCCTATCCCGGCGGCGAGATCAACCGGCGCTACGGCGATCCGGCCGGCGGCGTCGAGAGCATCATGGTCGAGATCAACAAGAAGCGCTTCATGGATGTGAAGACGTTCCGGAAGAACGACGGCTTCGACAGCATCAAGACCGCCGCCAACGCCGTTCTGGCAGCACTCGCCCAGGCCGCTCGCCAGCGCATCGGCTAAGGCCGCAGGCTTCGAGCAGATGCCGCCGGCCGGCCTGCGGGGAGCGGGCCGGCCGGCACCGTCACGCGCGACCGAATTTCGGGGGAAATTTCGATGATCACTCGCAGGACCCTGGTCAAGGCCGGCGCCGTTGCCGCGCTTTGTGCGCCCTCCGCCGTGCGGGCGCAGGCGCAGACCACCTTGAAATTCGTGCCGCAGACCGATGTCGCCGGCTATGATCCGGTCTGGAGTTCGGCCCAGGTCACGCGCAACTATGCCTATACGGTTTTCGATACGCTCTATGGCGTGAACAACGCCTTCGAAGCCAAACCGCAAATGGCGGAAGGCGCGCGGCCGGACAGTGACTTCAAGGACTGGACCGTCAGCCTGCGGCCGGGCCTGAAGTTCCACGACGGCGAGCCGGTGCTGGCGCGCGACTGCGTCGCCAGCCTGCTGCGCTGGGGCCGGCGCGATTCATTCGGTCAGCCGCTGATCAAGGCGATCGACGAGCTGTCCGCCGTCGACGACCGGACCATGCGCTTCCGGATGAAGCAATCGTTTCCGATGCTGCCGGACGCGCTGGCCAAATCGACGGCCAATGTCCCGGCGATGATGCCCGAGCGCCTGGCCAGGACCGATCCGTTCCAGCAGGTCCCCGAGATCATCGGCAGCGGGCCGTTGCGCATGCTGCCCTCCGAAACCGTGCCCGGGATCAAGATCGTCTTCGCACGCAACGACGACTACAAGCCGCGCGACGACGGTGCGGCGGAATGGACGTCGGGCCGCAAGGTCGTCCACTTCGATCGGGTCGAGTGGCAGATCATTCCCGACGCGGCGACCGCCGCCGCGGCGCTTCAGCGCGGTGAAGTCGACTGGCTGGAGCAGCCCTCGCCCGACTATCTGGCGCTGCTCAAGAGCCGGCGCAATATCGAGGTGGCCATCACCGATCCGAGTGGCAGCATGGGCGCGCTGCGGATGAACTGCCTGCACCCGCCCTTCGACAATCCGGCGATCCGCCGTCTCGTCCTGGCGGCGGTGCATCAGGAAGAATATGTGATGGCCGTCGCCGGCACCGATGCATCGCTCTATCGCACGGGTGTCGGGGTGTTCCCGCCGAAGACCCGGTTTGCCTCCGACGCCGGCATGTCCGGCCACGCCGGTCCGCCCGACTACGACCGCATCAAGCGCGAGCTGATCGCCGCCGGCTACAAGGGCGAAAAGGTCATCGTGCTGGGCGCGGCCGACCGCGCCGCCGTCAAGGCGTTCGGCGACGTCGCCGCCGAAATGCTCACCAAGATGGGCATGAACGTCGACTATCAGATCGCCGACTGGGGCACGGTCAATGCCCGGATCAACCGCAAGGATCCGCCCGAAAAGGGCGGCTGGAGCATGTTCTTCGCGGTCTGGGGCGGCATCTCGCTGATCAATCCGATCGTCCATCAATATTTGCGCGGCGACGGGCCGACCAATATCGCGGGCTGGCCGTCATCGCCGAGGCTGGAGGAGCTGCGCGCCGCCTGGCTCGGCACCACCAATGCCGCGGAACAGGTCAAGCTTGCCCATGAGATCCAGGTCCAGGCCATGTCGGATGTGCCCTATGTGCCGCTCGGCCAGTATTTCCAGCCCGTGGCCTACCTGAAGACCCTGACCGGCATCGTCACCGGCTTCCCGGTGTTCTGGAACGTCAGGCGGGTTTGATCAACACCGCTGCACAGTGATCGCGACCGGTTGATCTTGGCGCGAACACGTCGCGGATATCGGGGGCAAGCCCGGGCAAGACGAAGTGGCGCAAGCAAGAGGACGTACCGCCGTCCTCACCCAGCGCATGCGGCGCGCCCAAGCACCGCTAGCCAAAGTCCCCGGGCGACAGCCAACCACCTTTGCGACTGGTCCTCGTCCCTGGATCGGCTATCCAGACAGAGCTCGCCATTTGCTTGGTTTGACGGTCGAGCCGGGTGCCCGATCCGCCATGCAGACCTTCGCCGCCCTGTCGCTCGCCTATATCATCTCGATCTTCTTTCGCTCGTTCCTGAGCGTTCTCGCCACGCGCATCATGGCCGACATGCAGATCGGCGCGACCGAGCTCGCCGCCATGAGCTCGGCCTGGTTCGTCGCCTTCGCCCTGATGCAATTCCCGGTCGGCTGGGCGCTCGATCATTTCGGTCCCCGCCGCACCGTCCTGCCGCTGATGCTGGTCGGCGGCATCGGTGTCGGGCTGTTCCCCTTCGCGCCCAACGCCGCCGTCGGGTCGCTGGCCATGGCGCTGATCGGCATCGGCTGTTCGCCGATCTATATGGGCGCCATCTATGTCTTCGCCCGCAATCATCCCGCCGCGCAGTTCGGCTTTCTCGCCTCGCTCCTGATCGGCGTCGGCTCGATCGGCAATCTCGCCGGCACCACGCCGCTCGCCTGGGTCGCCGACGGCTTCGGCTGGCGCCAGACCATGATCATGCTGGCGGCGCTTTATTGTGCCGCCTTCGCGCTGGTCGCCGTCTTCCTGAGGGATCCGCCGCGCATCGCGGGCAAGGCCGATTCCGGCCTGTTCTCCGGCCTCGGCGCCATCGTCTCGACCCGGCTGTTCTGGCTGCTGGTGCCGATCGTCTTCGTCAGCTACGCCATCATGGTCACGCTCAGGGGCCTCTGGATCGCGCCCTATCTGGCCGAGGTCATCGGGCTGAGCCACGTCCAGCAGGGCAATGTCGTGCTGCTGATGGCGCTCGCCATGGCTTCCAGCGCCTTTCTGTTCGGCTGGATCGAGAACCGCTGGGGCCAGGCCAAGGCGCTGGTCGTGGCGGGCAACCTGGCGGTCGCCGCGGCGCTCGCCTGCCTCGCCGTCTCGGCGGTGCAGACCCCGGCGGTCGCGACGGCGCTCTTCGTCGCCATCGGCTTTTGCGGCTTCAGCTACACCATCCTGATGGCCCATGCCCGGCCGTTCTTCCCGGATCATCTGGTCGGCCGCGGCATGACCTTGCTCAATTTCGTCTTCGTCGGCGGCGTGGCGGCGGTGCAGACCGGATCCGGCTGGCTGATCGATCTCGGCCGCAACGGCGGGCTCGACCCCGCGGCCACCTTCGCCCGCATGCACGGGGCATTGGCCGCGGTGCTCTTCGTCAGCACGCTCGTCTATATGCTGGCGCCGCGGCGGCCGGCGGCGGACCGGTAGAGATCCGCCATCCCGGCTGCGCCATCACCCCTTCAGCGTGAAGCCGCCTTCGGCCAGGCTCTGGCCGTTGACCAGCAATTCGACCCGGTGATGTCCGGCGTGGTGCTTGCGGGTGGTGAAGTCGCGAATGGTCTGGCTGATCGACACCGGAGATTCGCCTGACGGCGCGAGCAGGATCTCCTTCAGTTTGAACACCTTGGCCGAGGCGCTGCCGTTCTTTTTGACGTAGTGGACGGCGTAGTCGACGATCAGTTTCTGCGGTTTGGCCGAGGTCGAGACGATGCGCGCCGACAGCCGCATCGTCTCGCCGAGCGCCAGGCTCGCGGGCGTCACCGCGAAAGCCTCGATCCGCACGTCGGCGCCCCGCCCCGCGCCGACCAGGTCGAGCGCCCGCCGGTCGCCCCGCTTGATCAGCGTCCTGAGCGCCTGCTTGGCGATCCAGGCGGTGCGCGCGTCCTGCCGCGGCCAGCCGGCGATCGTCGCCAGGGCCCAGTCCGGATTGTCCTTGGTGATGTCGTTGAGGTGGTTGGCCACCGACTTGCGCACATAGAGGCTCGGGTCGGCCTTGAGATTGTCCAGGATCGCCGCGACCGGGCTCGGATCCTCCATCAGAGCCTTCAGCTGGAACGACCAGGGCAGCCGCGGCCGCGCGCCCTCGCTCGCCAGCCGGCGGACATGCTCGTCGTCGTCCTGCGACCATGTCTCCATGACGGCGAGCGTCCGGGCGAAATCCCGCTGCAGGAAATGGCGGATGGCGAATTCCGACGAGCCGAAGCGGGTGAAATATTTCAGCGCCGCCATCGACGCGTCGAAATGCTCCTGGCCGTAAAGCGCGACATATTCGGGCAGTACGATCGAAGCGAAGCCGTGCCTGATCCGCGGCGCCAGCGCGTGAAAGACCCGGAGATTGCTTTCGAACCCGCCCGGCAAGGCCTGATGGAAACTCTCGGCGACGCGCCGGAGCCGTTGCATGATGCTCAGCGCATCGAGATTGTCCGCGCTGAGGCGCAGGAACGCCGCGGCATCGAAGCGCGCTTCGATGCCGGCCGTCTCGGCGGCGAAATGCCGGAGGCGCTCGCGGTTGAAGATTTCCTTCAGCGCGGGGTTCTGCGTCGTCACGTCGGTCATGCCGGCCTCGATGATCCCCAATCGAATCGGTTCGCATGAAACGCGTTTCCCGGACGCTTGGCCAATCCCCATTGCCCGCCCGGCATGGGCAGCCCGGACGAGCCGGCGACCCGGACGCGGCCCGTCCACTGTCGTCAGCGCCGTCGGACGGCCGATCCGGCCGGCTGTCGTCATTCTGTCAAGAACATCTGATCAGCCCGAGGGTGGAAATATTGATCCGGCTAAGCCGCCGACCGATATGAGACGCAGGGCGTCCCGCCTCTCGCCCCCGGGGCCATGACCGCGATGACCAAGCCAAGTGCAGTGCTTGAGATCTTCTACATGGACGCGGGCGGTGGCCATCGCAGCGCGATGAACGCGCTGAAGGACGTGCTGGCGGAGCGCTATCCCGGCTGGCACGTCAAGCCGGTCGACCTGCAGAAGCTGCTCGAGCCGATCGATCCGATCCATCGCATCACCCGCCGGATCACCCGGCCGCTGCAGCGCATCCTCGGGCAGATCGCTCCGCGCATCGCGCTCGAGCCGGTGCAGGCGCAGGACGTCTACAACACCGCGCTGAAACGCGGCTCGACCCGCGGCCTCGGCGCCATCCTGCCGATCCTGCAGGCCTTCATCCGGCATTTCGCCCTTGAGCTGGAGGAGATCCTGCGCCGGCACTGGCAGCAGCCGGGTCACGAAAAGCCCGATCTCGTCGTCTCGGTGATCCCCAATTTCAACGGCGTGATGTTTCGCGCGTTGAAGCAGGTCCATCCCGACATTCCCTTCGTCACCATCATGACCGACATGGTCGACTGCCCGCCGAATTTCTGGATGGAAGACCAGGACCAGGTGATGATCTGCGGCACGCAGAAGGCGGTCGAACAGGCCAAGGCTTCGGGCTTCTACCAGCCGGCCAACCTGATCGAGGTCTCCGGCATGATGTTGAAACAGTCGTTCTACGATCAGCCCGACGAGCCACGGCTGAGCCACGCCGCGCTCGGCCTGTCGCCGGACCGCGCCACCGGGCTCATCATGTTCGGCGGCAATGGCGCGCTTTCCGCCTCGCTCGCCATCCTCAACCGGATCGACAAGGCGGGCCTCGATATCCAGACCATCGTCATGTGCGGCAGCAACCAGAAGCTCCTGGAGAGCCTGCGCGGCCGCCCCGGCTGCCACGCCGTCGGCTTCGTGCCCAATGTCGCCGACTATATGCGGCTCGCCGATTTCGTCATCGGCAAGCCCGGCCCCGGCAGCATCAGCGAAGCCGTCCACATGGGCTGCCCCGTCATCGTCGAACGCAACGCCGATACCATGCCGCAGGAGCGTCCCAATGTGGACTGGGTCCTGGACATGAGCGTGGGCATTGCCGTGAAGAGTTTCGAAAAGCAGATCGTCGGCGCGGTTCAGCGCATGTTGAACGATCTCGCGACCTACAAACGCAATATCGAGGTCAATGTCCCCCCGAATTGCGCGGTCTTCGAGGTCGCCGGCCATATCGGCCATATCGTGATGGCGCGCGAGACACGCCCCGGCGCGCGCCGCCTTACCGGATGATGCTCGGGTTGCTCGGTGACAGCGGGTTGAGCGGGCCGGCGCGCGGGCTCGCCACCGGCGCCGCGCCGAGCATCGCCCCGATCACCGCGAGGACCGCGATCAGGACGATCAGCGCCTGGCACACCCGTTTCATGTTCGCCGGCATGGTCAGCATGTCGACGACATAGAACAGGATGATCGCCGCCACCGCCAGTTCGGCGGCGTAGATGATGAGGGGAATCACGTTCATGGCGCGGCCCTGGCTTTCGGCGGACGGAGGTCGGAGGTCGGACAGGCGGCCCGCCATCCTATTGGATGAAATGATGGATGGCGTTCAGGCCGGTCAGGCCGATCACGATCAGGTAGGCCGCCACGATGTAGTTCAGCAGCCGTGGAACCAGCAGAATGGCAATACCGGCGACGAGCGCGAACAGCGGCGTCATATGGGCTGTGGTCAGAACCATGGAAGACCTCTTCGGTTCGGTGCAATGAGCGCGCTCTCGGCCAATCGAAGGCCCCTTCGCCTTAGGCTGCCCTGGATGACTGGCCGGGAGCGCCTCGGATGATCGTGGGTTGCGCGACCGGCAGCGGCCGAAACGCCGGAGTGCCGCCGGTCGCCAACGTCAAATTCTGCCGAGCAGGACGAGCACCAGCACGATGATCAGGACCAGGCCAAGGCCGCCGCCGCCATAATAGCCGGTGCCATAAAACGGACCGCCACCCAGGCCGCTGAAGCCGCCGAGCAAGGCAACGATCAAAATGATAAGAAGGATGGTGCCAAGTGACATGGTCGTTCTCCCAAGCGCGGAGGCCCGAAGCATTCGCAAACAACAACCGTGTCCTCGCTTCTCGGCGGGGAACACGATCAAGATTTGCCTTTGCTTCGCGCCCGGCAATAGTTCGCGTTTCAGTTCGCCGATATAACGTGAGGCGCGAGCATTGGTTCCGCTAGGAAACCTGAAAACACGCGATGTCTTGGCCAGCCGTCAGGGAAGCAGCACGACCTTGCCGGTCGTTGTCCGGCTTTCGAGCGCGCGATGCGCCTCCGCCGCCGCCGCGAGCGGGTAGCGGCCGCCCTTGACGACGGTGAGCGTGCCGCAGGCGGCGAGCGCGAAGAGCTCCTCCAGATCCGGCTTCAGGTTGGCCGGCGTCAACAGCGGCAGCAGGGCGAAACCGCGCAGCGACTGGTTGCCGGCGAGCATGCCTTCCAGGGCGGCGGTGCCGATGTCGAACCGGCCGAGCGCCCCGAAGACCAGCTCGCCGCCCGGCGCCAACCCGTCGAGGCAGGCCTTGGTCAGCGCGCCGCCGACGATATCGTAGGCAAGATCGACGCCCTGCCCCTCGGTTGCTGCGCGGAGCGCGGCGTCCCAGCCGACACCATGGGAATCGATGCCGGCATCGGCACCGAGCGCGAGAGCGAGATCGCGCTTGGCCGGCGAGCTCGCGGCGGCGATCACCCGGCGCGCGCCGGCCCGCTTCGCCAGCTGCACCAGCAGGGAGCCGACGCCGCCGGCCGCCGCGGTGACCAGCACGGTCCGCCCCTCCGGCCGGCCGCGCCGGACCAGATGAAGCGCCGTCAGGCCCTGCACCATCAAGGCGCAGGCATCCTCGAACGGCAAGCCGTCGGGCAAGGGCACCGCCGATGCGGCATCGATCGCGGCATATTCGGCATGGCCGCCGCCGCGCCCGGCCGCGAACAGGGGAACCGCGACGCGCGTGCCGATCGGCGGCGCCGCCACGCCGTCCCCCAGCGCCTCGACCACGCCTGCCGCCTCGACGCCCATGATCATCGGCAGGTCCGGCGTCACCGCGTAGCGATCGGCGCGCATCAGCACCTCGAAGAAATTCACGCCGGCGGCGCGGACCCTGACCAGCACCTCGCCGGGTCCGGCAACCGGGGTTGGCGTATCGACGATGTCGAGAACATCGGGACCGCCGAAGCGGTTGAGCTGGACGGCTTTCATGGCCTTGGAACCTTGCAATGTGGTGGCAAGGCATCACCTAGCTGTATCGCCGCGCCCCCAACTACACACCCTTTCGTTCCCTACCGACCGGATGGTGCCTATGGCCGAGATCATCAAGAGACTGCCGGCTTTGCCGGCTGAACGGGCGCTCCGGGTCATTTCCGGACGCTGGAAGGCGGTCATCCTCTATCACCTGTTCGACCGGCCGAAACGGCTGTCGGAGCTGAAGCGCCTCGTGCCCGCCATCAGCCAGAAGGTGCTGATCCAGCAATTGCGCGAGATGGAGGAGCACGGCCTGGTGCATCGCGAGGTCTTCCGCCAGGTGCCGCCCCGCGTCGACTATTCGGCGACGCCGCTGGGGTCGAGCCTCGAACCGGTCCTGCTCGCGCTCTGCCAATGGGGCCAGCGCCACGCCGCCGAACTGAACGAACTGGACCTGATGGCCGATTGCGTGATCAGGCCGCGTGGCGAAAGCCTCGCCGCCGCGGTGGCGCCGGGGCTCTAGCTTTCGATCCGCTCCGCCGGCATGTCCTGACCGCCCTGGTGCAGCACCACCCGGACGGCGCGGCCCGCGCCGTCGGTTTCGAACGACAGCTGGGCATCGACCTCGACGGTAAAGAAGTCGGTATCGCTCTCGGCGAAAACCTCCACATCCGGCTGGCCGGTGGCCTGGACGAACAAGCGGCCGCCGACCTGCGTCACCGCCAGGATCAGGTCCGGCGCCAGGCGATAGCGGCCGACATGACGCGCCAGCACCTCGGGCGCGACCGGCACCGCCACGCGCTGCTTCGCCGGCGGCGCCAGGGGCATGGCGGGATCGAGCAGGTGACGGCCGATATCGTCGACGCCCACCGCCGTCGAGCTGTTGGAAAGGGCCACCACGCCGGTGCGCGCCTTGACGAGATAGCCGGCGAAGGAGCGCTGGCCGCCGGTGCCGCCATTGTGCCAGACCAGCGTGTCGTCGCCGGCTTGGGCGACCATCCAGCCGAGTGCCGTCGCTATCTCGGGCATGCCCGTCGGCCGCCTCACCGCCAGCATCGCCGCGAAGGCCGGCGCGAGCGGCGTGTCGCGATAGCCGAGGGCCGCCTCCAGGAAGGCCAGCATGTCGGTGGCGGTCGAGCGCAGCGCCCCGGCGCCGGCAAATGTCGGCAGGTCCCAGTGCTGCACGCTCGTCAGGGTCGCACCATGGGCGCCGGCAAGCCGCGCGCTGGCCTCATCCGACAGCGTCACCATGGTGCTGGCCATGCCGAGGGGGCCGGTGATGCGCGAGCGGACCAGATCCTCATAGGTCGTGCCGGCGCGCCGGGCCAGCGCTTCGCCGAGCAGGCCGAAGCCGAGATTGGAATAGTCATATCGGGCGCCGATATCGCGGGTCAGTTCGTAACGGGCGAGGAAACCGAAGAGCTGCGCGAACGTATAGTCCGCATAGGGGTTGCCCGGGTCCTCGGGCGTGAAATCGTCCGGCAGGCTGGGCAGCGCCGAAGTGTGGGTCGCCAGGTCGATCAGCGTGATCGCCTGGCCGGCGCGCCGGCCCGGCGCCGCGCCCTCGGGCAGATAGTCGGCCACCGGGTCCGACAGCGCCGCCTCGCCCCGCCGCACCATGTCGGCCAGCAGCAGCGCCGTGAACACCTTGGTCACCGAGCCGATCTCGAACAGCGTGCCGGCCTCCACCGGGCGCGCGTCCGCGGCGCCGAAACGGCCATGCGCGACGATGCGCCGGCCGGCCGGCCCGGTCATGCCGACGACGATGCCGAGGCTCTGCCGCTGCACATCGATCCGGTCGGCCAGGATGGCCAGGATAGCGGCATCGTCCGGAAACCGGGACGGCGCCGGAACGTCCGGGGTGCTCGCTGCTGCCATGACGGTCTTTCTCCTGGGATCCGCCGCGCCATGCGCCGGCGCGGGCGAGGCGATCCACTTGGACCGGGAAGATGGCGTGGGCATTGCAGAGCCACGCCATGCGACAACCGGCCGCGCGACCTGACCTGGGCGGCGCTGCTTGACGCCCGCCGCGCCGGCGTCGCAAAACATCGGATGTCGCGCCCGCTTCGGCACAACCCGGAATAGCCGGCCAGCCCCTGGGGGCTGGTCGCGATCACCAGCGGGAGACCTCCACGTCGTGAACATGCTCAGGACCTGGTGGAAAAGCCTGACCTCGCCGCAGCTCGATCTCACGCTTTCGACCCATAGCGGCCTGACGACCCGCATCGTCGGGCGCCCGGGCGCCATCCTCGACGATACCGGGCTGGCCGACCTCGTCGGCAAGCTGAAGCAGGTCGCCGGACGCACCCTGTCCGCCGGCGAGCTCACCTATGGCGTCTTTTCCGGCGACCGGCAGCGCCTCGCCGCGACCATCATCACGCTGATCACCGACAGCGCGACCGGACAGCCGATCGCCTTCAACGCGCTCGCCCTGATGGAGACCGAGGTCGACGGCGAGCGGCAGGAGGTGATGCATCTCGGCCTGGTCATGGTCGACCCCGACGTGCGCGGCAAAGGCCTGTCCGGTGTGCTCTATGGGCTGACCGTGCTGATCCTGTTCCTGCGCGGCGGCCTGAGGGCCCGCTGGATCTCCAATGTCACCCAGGTGCCCGCCGTGGTCGGCATGGTCTGCGAGACCTTTTCCGACGCCTTCCCCTCGCCCGATCCGGGCACGCGCCAGAGCTTCACCCATCTGAGCCTTGCCCGCCAGATCATGCGCCGCCATCGCGCGGTCTTCGGCGTCGGTCCGGAGGCCGGTTTCGACGAGGTCCGCTCGGTCATCACCAATGCCTATACCGGCGGCTCGGACGACCTGAAAAAGACCTTCGACGAGGCGGCCAAGCACCGCGAGGAGCGCTACAACGCCTTTTGCGCCGGCATGCTCGACTACGGCCGCGGCGACGACGTGCTGCAACTGGCGCGGATCGACCTGCCGGCGGCGCGGCGCTACCTGATCGGCCAATTGCCGCGCGGCTCGCTGCCGGCGGTCGCCGGCGCCGGCCTGTTTCTCCTGCTCCAGCGCCTCGTCCTGCCGGTGCTGCACTGGCTCGACACGGGAAAGAGCTTCGGCACGCTCAGGCCGAGCAAGGACAGCAAGGCATGATGGCGGATTTCGACTATACGCGGTTCACCACCCGCAATATCGGCTTCGTCACCGAAGCCGAGCAGCAGCGCCTGCGCGAAGCAACCGTCTTCGTCTGCGGCGTCGGCGGCATGGGCGGCGCCGCCTTCATGGCCCTGGTCCGCGCCGGCATCGGCCGCTTCGTCATCGCCGATATCGACGTCTTCGAGGTCTCCAACCTCAACCGCCAGGTCTTCGCCAATGCCGCGACCATCGGCGCGCCCAAGGCCGAGAGCGCGGCGGCCGCGGCGCGTGCCATCAACCCCGACATCGCCATCGAGGTGCTGGGCGCCGAATGGGTCGACCGGCTGCCCGAGATCGCCGCCCGCATTCCGATCATCGTCAACGGCATGGACGACATCCCGGCCGGCATTCACCTCTACCGCACCGCCGGGCAAGCCGGGGCGACCGTGATCGACGCCTATATGTCCCCCCTGCCCTCGGTGACGGTGGTGCGGCCCGCCGACCCCCGGCCGGAGGAACGGCTCGGCTACCCGACCCTCGGCAAGGCCTGGCGCGACATCGACGAGGCCGACCGGCGGGCCGCCATGCTCGCCGAGATCGAGCATGTCATGCTGCATTCCTCGTCGCGCCGGCATGTCGACCTAGCCATCGCGGCCGAGGTCGCCGCCGGCCGGCGCAGCCGCATGTCCTTTGCTCCCATGGTCATCACCACCGGCATGCTGATGGCCTATGAGGCGATCGCACTCGCGCTGGGCAAGCCGAGCGCCACGGATTGCCGCGGCTGGTTCTTCAACCCGCATGGAGCGAAAGTCGAGCGGCCGCTGCCAGCGCTGGCCGCGGCCCTGCTCCGGCCGGTGGTCCGGCGAACCCTGCGCCGCATGGTGGGGGCCTGATGGATCCGGTCGTGGCCGCCGACTCGGTCGTCAATATCTGCGGCGCCATCGGCCTTGCCGTCGCCGTCCTGATTTTCCGCGCCCGCGACCGCCACGGACCGCTGACGCGCCGGTTCAGCCTGGTGCTCGGCCTGGTCGCGCTGGTCTTTCTGCTGCGCGGCGCCGGCTGGCTCACCGGCAGCGCCTGGCTGGAACAATGGGCGGTTGCCTGCGCCGCCTTCATCCCGCTGGGCGCGGTGGTGGTAATCGAGGGCATGCTGCGCCGCCACGCGCCGCGCCCGCTCAAGCTCGCGGTGCTCGCCGGCGCGCTCGTGCTGGCCCCGGCCGGCCTGTTCGCGCCGGCCGCGCTCGCCGACGGCGTCGAGATCACCCTGGCGGCGTTCCAGCTCGCGACCTTCGGTGCCTGCGGTGTTCTGCTGGTCACCCGCGACCGCGCGTCGCTCTCCGAGGCCGAGAACCGCAGCGTCGGCCGCCTCGGCATCGCCGCCTTCTGCATGCTGCCCTTCATCCTCTCCGATTTCCGCGCCTTCTTTCCGGCCATTCCGGTGCGCGCCGGCGCGCTCGGCGCGCTGCTGCTGGTCACCTTCGCCCTGGTCGCCGATACGGCGAACGAAGCCCGGCGCGGCCATGCCGCCATCCTGGGGCTGCGCATCGCCGCCGGCCTTCTGCTCGGGCTCGCCTTGTCGGCCGTCGTCCCCGGTGGCGACAGCGTCGAGACCCTGCGCCTGGCCGCCGTGGCGCTCGCCGGCACCCTGGTGATCGGCCTGGTGGTCGATACCGCCGGGGCTTTTCTCAGAGCCGGCGCTCCCGGCCTGCTCGACCGCATCGCCAATGCCGAGGCGGCGACCCGCGACGCGTTGATTGCCGAGATCGCCCGGCATGCTCCGTTCGAGGGCGCCCGGCGCCTGTCGGAGGCCGCGCTCGCCGATTTCGATCCACCGATCCTGCGCGCGGCGCTCGCCCATCGCGTCGTCATCCGCCGCGCCGACCGGCCCTGGGGGCGGCCGGCGGAAGATCCCGCGACCGAGCGGCTGACCGCCCTGATGGCCACGCATGGGGCAAGCCACCTGATCGTGATTGGCCGCGACCCACTCGACCTGGTCGCGCTGCAGGTGCCGCTGGTCACGGCCGACCGGGCGACCGAGACCGCCCTACTGCTCGCCGGCCGGCTGATCGCCGCGGCCCCGGAAACAGCCCGATGATCACCCTCACCCGGGGCGACCGGGCCGCCGCCTTCGCCGTGACCGCGGAGATCTATCCGGCAAGCTCGCCCTATGTGCCGCCGATGTGGGCGGACTTCGACCGCATGTTCGACCCCACGAAGAACCCCCTGGTCACCGAGGGCCATGGCCGGTTCGAACTTTTCGTCGCCTGGCGCGACGGCAAACCCGTCGGGCGCATCGGCGCGAGCCTGCACCAGGCGTCCAATCTCAGGCATGGCACGCAGCGCGCGCAGTTCGGCTTCTTCGATTGCGCCGATGATCCGGAAGTCGCCACCGCCCTGCTCGACGCCGCCGAGGATTGGGGCCGGGCAGCCGGCATGAACGAGATGGCGGGCAATTTCAATTTGACCGCCATGCAGCAGGTCGGCGTCGTCACCGACGGCTTCGGCGAGCCGCCCTATACCGACATGGTCCACAGCCCGCCGCATGTCGCGCGGCTGCTTGCCGCCAACGGCTATGCGCCGGTCTTTCCCATGACCACCTTCGAGACCGACCTCACCGTGCTCGATCCGGCGGTGCTGCTGGGCCCGGCCCAGGAGGCGATCCTGGCCGATCCGGATTTCGCCTGGATGCCGATCGACCGGAAGAGCTTCCGGACCCGGCTCGCCGAGGCCCGAACCGTTCTGAACGACGGTTTCTCCGACAATCCCATGTTCGTGCCGACCAGCCCGGCCGAATACCTGTTCCAGGCCGGCGACATGATGTGGGTGATCGACAAGCGCATTTCCTGCGTCGCCCATTATCGCGGCGAGCCGGTCGGCGTGATCCTGGTCATTCCCGATCTCAACCCGCTGGTGAAGGCGGCAGGCGGTCGCATGGGCCTCGGTTTTGCCTGGCACCTGCTCAGGCACCGTTTCACCAATCGGCGCGCCGTGCTGATCTACCAGTCGGTGTCGCGCGCCATGCATGGCCGCGGCATCAACGGTGCCATGCTGTTCAAGGTCGTCAGCGCCCTGAAGGCCATCGGTTACGACCGACTCGGCACGACCTGGATCGCCGACGTCAATGGCGCGAGCCTGAGGCAAATGGACAAGCTCAGCGCGCAGCCGCTGCACCGGCTGCATCTCTTCAGCAAATCCCTGTTGCCTCCAAGCCCGCCGGAGGCCACGTGATCGCCGTCACTGCCGATCTGCTCGCCCGGCTGGTCGCCGAAGCGCGCCTGGCGCCGAGCGTGCACAACATCCAGCCGACCCGGGTGTCGCTCGCCGATGGCGCGATCCTGCTGCATGACGATCCGGCGCGCCGCCTGCCCGCGGCCGATCCGAACGGCCACGATGTCAGGCTGTCGCACGGCGCTTTCCTGGAAGGCCTGGCGCTGGCGCTCGGCCAGGCGGGGCTCGCCATCGCCGATATCGCGGTGGCTCCATCCGGCGCCGAAGGGCCGATTGCCCGGATCATGGTCGCCGCGGGGCCTCAGGACCCGCTGGCAAGTCATGTCACCGCCCGCGCAAGCTGGCGCGGCGGCTTTTCCGCCACCGACGACACGGCGCATGCCGCGCTGGCGCGGCTCGCCGGCGACCAGCCCGACCTGCTGCTTGTATCGGAACCTCCCGCCATCAGGCAGATCGCGGCGCTGGCCGATCGCGCCGGCCTGTTCTTTCTGCGTGACGTGGCCCATCGCCACGAACTCACGCATTGGATGCGGCTTTCCCCTGGCCATCCCGACCATGACCGTGACGGCCTCAATGCCCAGGCCATGGCGCTCGGCCGTGCCGAGGCCTTCGCCGCCGGGCTTGTTCTCGGACCGCTGTTTCCGCTGTTCGATCGCCTCGGCCTCGCCGGGCCGGTGACGGCGGAGGCGCGCAAGGCCGGATCGGCCGCGGCCATGGCGCTGTTCCACCGTCCCGCGGCCGAGGATCCGCTGATCACCGGCCGCGCCTTCTACCGGGCCTGGCTCGCCATGGAGGCGCAAGGGCTCGCCGGCTGCCCGGTCTCGGTGCTGGTCGACTGGCCCGAGGCCAATGCCGCGCTTGGCGCCGCCCATCCGCTGCCCGCCGGCCGGCGGCTCGTCAACGTCTTCCGCATCGGCCTCCCCGCGGGGCCGCGACGGATCAGCCACGCCCGGCTGCCGCTCGAGGCCCTGATCAGGCCCGCCTCATAACAGCTTCAGATACGCGATGAGCGCCTGGCGCTCCTCGGCGCTGAGGTCGGCGACCTCCCGGTCATGGCCGCGGTTGGAGAAGCCGGGCTTGCGCGTGTCGATCTCGACCCCGCGGGAGAACGGCTGGTAATCGCCGAGGTCGCGCCACAGACCGCTCGCGTCGGGCGCCAGCGCCAGCCCGACGCGGGCGAAATCGAGCCGGTGACCGCCGACCATGAAGCGCTCGGGCCGCGTCGCCGGCTCCAGCAGGTGTTGCAGCGTCGGCACCGATCCATTGCTGAAATAGGGCGCCGTCGCCCAGACCCCGCTCAGCAGCGGCGCCGCGAGCTTGCCGGTCGCTTCCGCCGTCATGCTGCGCCGGTAGACCGTGCCGTTGACCCGTGCGGCGAGCGAACCGTCGAAAGCCCGCGCCCGGCTCATGTCGGTGCCGACATCGCCGGCCCAGTTGGGAAAGCTCAGCAGGCGCGGCCGCTCGAGATCGCCGTCATAGCTGCCATGGCAGGCGGCGCAGGCGCGTGCATAGGTCGCCTGGCCGAGCGGCAGGCGGGCCTGGTCGACGACGCCGGGAAAGCGCTGCGGCCGATAGTGCGCCAGGAACCGGGCAATGTCGGTGAAGGCGGGGATGGCGGCTTCCGCCCGCTCCGGCGTCATGCCCATGCTCGGCACGGTGAAGAACGAACCGATGCGGGCGAGTTCGGCCGGATCGACTTGTGCCGCCTCGGCGGCCGAGCGGGCCGAGAAACGCGGCTTGCCGACCGGCGCATAGGCACCGTCGGCGAGCAAGGCCGAACGGAAATTGCGGTCGGCGAGATCCGGGATCGAGACATAGCCGGCGCCGGCCAGGCGATAGCCCTCGACCTCGCCCAGCCGGAACTTCAGCGCGGCGACCCCATTGGTCAGGCCCGGCGCCCCGTTGGAGAAGGGCAGCGGCTGGTCGCCGACCTTTGTGAGCTCCGCCAGGCGGGCCCTGGCGCGCGGCAGCACCAGCCAGCGCAGGCTCAGCCGCTCGCGCCAGGTGAGATCGGGATGCAGCCGGTCGATCGCCCGCCACAGCGCCGCCTCGTCGGCGAAAGCCAGCTTCAGCGCCCGATAGACGGTTTGCGCATAGGCCTCCAGATCGAGCGAACTGTTGGGCATGCCCAGCGCCGGGCGCTGCGGCTGTGGCCGGCCATCAGCGCCATAGGTCACGCCGGCATGGCAGGAGGCGCAGCCGAGATTGGCCGCGGTCACCCGCAGCGGCGGCATCGAGCGCTCGACCAACCCAAGGTTCATGCCCAGTGGCGCACGCGGCAGGCGGCTCGCCGCCGCCTCGCCCGTCGGCCCTTCGGGATAGAGGAAACCGAACGAGCGGAAGGCCTGCTCGACCAGTGCCGCCGAGACCTGGTCCGCGTCGCCTTTGGCGAGGTCGAGCGCCAGCGCCGTGCTTAGCACCGTCCAGGGCAGCGCCGATGTCTCCAGCGTATCGAGATCGAGCACGCCGAGATCACCGTGGGCGAACTGCAATTCGCCGCGCTTCACGGGATCGTCGCCGAGCTCGGACGGCAAGCCGGTCGAGCGCGCCGGAGCCGCCCGCGACAGCTCGAGGAAGGTCCAGGATGCGATGGCGATGATCGCGGCGATACCGGCGACGAGCCCCTTGGCCAGCTTACCGACGCGCCTCTTGCTGCTGATCGATGTCACGATGGCCAGCGAACTCTCATGCTCATGCCCCGCCCACACATAGGCGGTCGCGCCGGGCCCGGGCAAGGCGCGTGACAACAGGCCGCAGACAGGACGGCGCCGCCGCCGTCCGCCGCGACAGCCTCAGCCGTGGTGCCGCGTCACCCAGGCGACATACTTGTCCACCCAGCCTTGCAGGAAGGGCTTGATGCCCTCGCCGGCATCGCCGGATGCGGTGAACAGGTCGGGCTTGGCCTGGACGAAGACCTCGGGCTGGCCGAGCGTCGGCACGTCGAGATAGGCGAGCACGTTGCGCAGGTGCTGCTGCGCCATGGCCGTGCCGATGGCGCCCACGGAAATGCCGATCACGCCGGCTGGCTTGCCGGCCCAGGCATTGTGACCATAGGGCCGCGAGGCATGGTCGATGGCGTTCTTCAGGACGCCGGGCATCGAGCGGTTATATTCGGGAGTGACGAACAGCAGGCCCTGCGCGCCTGCGATCTCGGCCTTCAGCCGCTTGACCGCGGGCGCCTGGTTGGCGTCGTCGTCCTGGTTGTAGAGCGGCAGGTCGCCGATCTCGGCATGCTGGAACGAAAAGGTCGGCGGCGCCAGTTTGGCAATGGCCGTGGCGAGCTTGCGGTTCAAGGAATCGTGGCGAAGGCTGCCGACAATGACGGCGATCTTGTACTGGGGCATCACGGGGTTCCCATCGAAAGAGGCCTTGGACGAGCAGGGCCAGTCTACAGCCCTGCCCCGGCCTTGTCGTTTGCCGTCATGCCGGACGGGAATTGTCGGGATGCAAGCGCCGCGCGGCCATGGCGGCCCGCCGCGATATCGGCGATAAGCGCGGCCGAAACCCGCGCCGAGAAGACCCTGCCATGACCGCCCGCGCCCGCGACTTCGGACTGATCTGCGGCGTGCTGCCGCCCGGCCCGCTCAATGCGATCACCGATGTCGAGGGCGTCAGGGTCGGCCACCGCACCTTGCGTGCCGGCGATCTCATGACCGGTTTCACCGCGATCCTGCCGCATCCCGGTGACCCGTTCCGCGACAAGGTGCGCGCCGGGGTCGACATCATCAACGGCTTCGGCAAGAGCGCCGGCCTGATGCAGGTCGCCGAGCTCGGCCAGATCGAGACGCCGATCCTGCTCGGCAACACCTTTGCCGTGGGCACCGGTTTCAACGCCCTGGTGACCCGCGCGCTCGCCGCCAACCCGGATATCGGCCGGGACACCGGAACGGTGAACCCGGTCGTGCTCGAATGCAATGACGGCTGGCTGTCCGACATCCGCGCCCGGGCCCTGACGGAAGCCGATGCCGTTCTGGCGCTCGACGCGGCCCGGGCCGGGCCGGTCGAGGAAGGCGCGGTCGGCGCCGGCGCCGGCATGAGCGCCTTCGGTTTCAAGGGCGGCATCGGCACCGCCTCGCGCCGCGTCGCGCTGGACGGAGGCGACTACATGGTGGGCGTGCTGGCACTGGCCAATTTCGGCAATGCCGGCGACCTCGTCCTGCCCGACGGCCGCCGCCCGCTGCCGCCGCGAACAACGGCGACCACCACGCCCGAGCGCGGCTCGGTCATCCTGGTGCTGGCCACCGACATTCCCCTGGAATCACGCCAGTTGCGCCGCATCGCCCGGCGCTGCGGCGCGGGGCTCGCCCGGCTCGGGGCCTTCTGGGGCAATGGCAGCGGCGATATCGCTGTCGCCTTCACCACCGCCGGCCGTATTGACCACCACGACGGCGCCGATCTCGGCGCGCTGGTGACGCTCAACGAGAACCGCATCGACCTGCCCTTCCGCGCCGCGGCGGAAGCGACCGAGGAGGCCGTGCTCAACGCGCTGCTGGCGGCGCCGGCGACATCAGGGCGTGATGGTCACTGGCAGCCGTCGCTGGCGGATGTGCTCGGCGGCGCGTCCTGAGCCCCGTCCTCAGAGCCAGCGGCGCGTGCGGCCGAGCAGCGCCTCGTAGGTCGCGCCGAATTTGCGCTTCAGATAGGCCTCCTCGCGCACCACGATCATCCGGTCGAGCGCCAGCCAGAGCACCGGGGTCAGGATCAGGCCCCATTCGAGCGAGAAGACCAGGCTGATTCCGAGCAGGCCCAGCACCATGCCGAGATACATCGGGTTGCGGGTGAAGCGATAAGGCCCGTCAGTGACGATGGTCAGCGTCGGCTGGGTCGGAATGACATTGGTGCCGGCCCTGCCGAACAGCCGGGCGGCGCTGATCGCGCACCACAGCCCGGCCGCCGTGATGACCACCCCGGCGATCACCTGCAGGTTGAAGCCGACGGCCGGCGCCAGGAAATGCGGCGGCAGCCAGTCGAGGATGATGGCCGCCACCAGGGCGGCGGCCGGCAGAACCGGCGGCAAGACCGGAAGCCCGGGATTGTCCTGGTCGCGATCGGCCATGCTGTCCTCCGCGTCTGATCTCACCAGAGATCGGTGACGCGGCAACGTCGCGCAAGGCCCGGTGCGCGCGCCGATGCGCGCGAACGGCCTTCTCAATAGACGAATGTGAGCCCCAGAACCGGGCCGTGTTGCAGCGTCTCCAGCTTGACCGGCCCGGCATTCGGGTCCTGGTAGTTCTGATAGAGGACGCGATACCCCACCCTGTAGGTGACCGGGGTGTTCAGTAGCATGCTGTTATAGCCCAGATAGGCTTGGCCGCTGACGCTGGCGCGCGTCCCCAGCCCGAATCCCCCGACATCGAGCTGGGCGAACAGGTTCCACTGCGCGTCGAGGTCGTAATAGACGCGGCTGCCGACGAAGATATCGGCCCAGGAGCGGCCATGGCTCGAGTCATGGCCGGCAAGGCTCGTCCGCAGCCCGACCTGGGTCCAGCGGACACCGACAACCGGCTCGATGGCGAACACCTGCCGATCGCCGAGGAGCGTCCGCCCGCCCAGCTCGCGCTCATAGATGCGGTAGTAGGCGCCGACGGAGAACAGGACCGACGTGTTCACCAGCCTGAGCCGCTCGCCCAGGACGTTCTCCGCCTGGCTCGTGCGGGCATATTGGGCGTCGAACGACAAACCGACCGTGCCGTTGGTGATGCCGGCACTGCCCATGACACTAAGGTCGAGCGTCTTCAGCACATCCCCGAAGGAGGCGTCCAGGACGGTCGAGCGGGCGAGGACATCCGACCTGCCGTGGACCGATGCTGCCCAGACATAGGGACTGACCAGGATCCGCCAGCGATCGGCAGCCGGGGCCGCCGGTATCGCATCCGGCGGCTTGTCCTGCTGCGCGTGGGCGGTTCCGGCGCAGAGCGCCAGAACCATGCAAACGGAACCGAGGGCCCGGACTGTGGTTCGCGTCGGACGGCCGCCGCGGCGGTGGGCATGCGCATGCATCGTTATCGCCTCATCGAACGGCAAGGGCCGCCGCTTCGTCGACGCAATTGACCCGCGGCGTCCGATTCGCCTGGCGCGCACGCGTCAGCTCTTCGCGCGCCGCCTGAAGGTCGGCGACGAAGGCGGGGTCGGAATGCAGGCGCGACAGCGTGGCGGCGGCCATGGTCCGGCCCGCTTCGACATCGCTCTGCCAGTGCGCATTGCAAATGACCCGGCTTTGTCCGAAGGCCAATCCGCGTGCCAGGATCCCGTTCGAACGCTCCGGATTGATCTCGGCCAGTGCCAGGGCCCAGCCCCAGCCAACCGCGGAGTGCCCGGACGGATAGGAGCCGTCGGTCCGGAGGACCGCCTCGTCGCCGGGCGTGCAGGTGCCCTCGGCGTGCCTGACGAAAGGACGCGTCCGCTGGACCTTGTTCTTGACGCCATAGGTGGACAGGCCGACATCGGTCAGCAGCTTCCGCATCAGGTTGTACAGACGCGGCGTATTGGTCTCGTCGATGGCGATGCCCATGGCGCAGGAGAAGTTCTCGGCGGGCTGCGGGAAATTCAATCCGGCGTCGCGGACCGCCTGCTGCCAGCGCGCCGATCCTCTCAGGCGCGCGGCTTCGGCTCGCGCCTCCTCATCCCTGGCGAGCGCCGCCGAACCCTCTGCCGGCGAGGCCGGAAGAAGCAGCAGGCTGTCGGGCAAGTCGGCCTGCTTCAGATAGCCGGGCACGAGATTGAAATGGGGATCGGTCGGCGCATTCGAGGCGGCGCCATTGTTGGTCTGCGCACCAACCGGCCCCGCCACGGTGATCATGAGGGATGTCAGGATCACGGAGAGGAGATTCTGCTTCATCGTGCTCGCCACATAAGCCAATAGGTCTGTCCAGCTCTGCTCTGGGTTATGAATCGGAGGTCGGGGAAAGCTGCGGGTCACGGCGCATCCGGCACCGCGGCACAGGGATCGGGACCGGCTGATTGGCGCGAACGGAGAAGGCCCGGCCGGCTCCTGCGCCCGGACGATCCAACGCTCGCCGCTCCAAGGACAGTTCTCGTTCTGGCCGGACTTGTCCCGGCCACCCGCGAATTGACTGCCGCGAGCGGCAGAATACGTGGCTGCCCGGGACAAGCCCGGGCAAGACGAGGCATGCCTGGGGATCAGTTCAGGGGGCTTGCCTCTGGGAGCTTCCAGCTGCCGTCGAGAATGGATTGCTCCGGACGATAAAGCCGCGCGGTGTAGTTCCAGCCCTCGACGATCGGCAGGCAGTTCGGAATCTTGCCGTCACAGCCGCCGAACTGGATCGTCACCGAGCCGTCGGTGTTCTTCTTGGCGGTGATGCTGTTGATCGAATAGGCGTTGAAGGGGTTTTTCTCGAAGAAACCCCGCGGGTTGTAGACGCTGATCGACCAGAACTCCTTCACCGGCACATTGGTCGGCACGTGGAGGGTGTGGACGGTGCGGCCATCGTTCTTGGCGGGCGTGTAGCTCACATAGGTGGCGTCCCGGTCGGGAATGCCGCCCCATCCGGAGGCCGTGCCGATCAGATGCTGGATCGGATCGACCTGGCCACGCGCGCCGAAGGCGCCCTGAAAAGACGGCTGATGCTTTGCCAGGACGAGCAGCGCATTGCGGATATCCGTGAGGCTGGCTTCGTCCCAGTTGGGGAGCTCGAGCCGCCCTGCCGCGCTCTGGCTGACCTTGATCGCGTCCTGAAGCCTGTGGACCTCCTCGAGATCCTTGCGATCGTTGGGATCGACCAGCGTCCGGATGGCGACGAAGGCATATCGGGTGCCCACCGATTGCTGCGTCAGGGTGATCGGCTGCGGCCCGTAGGCGACGACCGGCAGGTAGTGGTCCTGGTCGACCACCATCATCGACATGTAGCGCTTGCCCGCGTCGGGCAGCGTGAGCGTCACCGGACCGGCGGCGAGATCAAACACCGCGAACGAATAAAGCGTGTCCCGGTTCATGCGAATGACCGTCTGATTGTCGATCGACGCGGGTTCACGGGAGTGCTGGAACCGGCCCAGTCCGCCGATGACCCTGGCATTCATCGCGAGGTAGTTGTCGGTCTCCGCCCGGTTGAAATTAGTCGTGGTGACCAGCGTTCTGCCGCTGGGCGCCTGGGCGAATGCCCCACTGGCCAGTGCAACCGAAGCAATCGCAAGACCGATCCCAACCAAGCGCAACATCAACACACCTCTTCGTTCAAGGCCGCGCCCGGGAATGCCGTAGGGCCATTCCACCCGGCGCGGCATGGGCCAACTCGAATGCCGTCCAGCCGATCACCGTCCGATCGGCCGACGTGCTTTGTTCGGGTCATTTCGAGCATGGGCAGGCAAGCCGTCTTGCCATTTCGCGCCAATCGCCATCGGACCGCCGGATTTCTGCCATGCGGCGCCCACGATGCCCCGACGGAACCTAAGCAATCCTTTCGCCATTCGCCCAGAGGACGGCCTATTTCGGAAACAGGAACTGGACCTGCGTCCGGATCTGCCAGGACGAACCGCCGGTCGGCGAGACGGCGTTGTAATAGGCGGCAAGCTGCATGTTCACGGCCTGCTCGCCGATCTTGAAGGCACGGCCGAAGCCGCCGCCGACCGGCAAGGTCCAGCGCTCGCTCGACTTCGCCTCCCAGTTCACGCTGATCACCGGAGACGAGGTCAGATACCAGCCGTCATGAAGGTTGTAGTTCACGAAGGGCTGGATCGTCGTCTGGTTGACCGTGTGGCTGTCATCGAAGGACCACATGTGATTGACCAGCGCGCCGATCACCCAGGGGCCCGACATCGTCAACGCAACCGCGCCGGCGCCGGCGCCCCAAGCGGCTCGCCCGAGCGCCCTGTCGGTCGAGGTCGGAAGCTGGAATGTCGGCCCGACACCCCAGATGATGCCGGCCGTCGGCTGCTTGGGAGAAAAGAAAAAGCTCGGGTTCACATTGCCCAGGCCAAATTCGCGGTCGCCTCCGATCGCGAGCGCCGGCTGCGAGATAATGGGCGCGATCCAGCGCGTGATCAGGTTCCAGTCGTCGTTCAGCGAGATCGGGATGACCGGCTGGATATTCATGACGTTCTGAAGGCCGGAAGTGGGGCCGACGCCGAAGTTCATGTTGTTCTGAATCGGCAGGCTGATCACGGTGGAAAGGGGGTTTTGCGCAGCCCTCGCGAGATCCCCGCCTCCCGTCTCCCCGGCGCGGGCGAACGAGGCGGCGGCGAGGCTCCACGCGGCCACTGCAGAAATAAGCGCCCGATTATGCATCTGTTTTCATCCCATGGTCGCTCGCATCCCCGATTTCGCGGGATGCGGCGCCGATCAAGAACGCTCCAATGCCGTCTGACCAATCACCGTCTGATCGGCAGGCGAACGTTGTTTGGATCATGTCGAGCAAGGACTGGTCCCCAGTCTTGCCATTTCGCGCCAACGGCTATTCGGCCCCCGCGTTTCCCCCAATGCCGCGCCCGCGCCGCGCTGTTCCTCGCCGCCACGGCCCGAAACTGAGGAAAACTGGCGAAGCCGCCGCCGATCGCGCCGCATGCTCCGCCCGGTGGGAGGCGGCACCTCGTTCGGGCCATGTCCGTGATTCCGTGTGGGCTGTGGCCCCGACGCCTTGCGCCGTTCCCCGGAGAACCGCCGGGTGCGTGGCGAACGCAGGCCGGACGGTCATCGGCTCGCTTGAACGGTTCGACCATCGGCCCTTGACGAGGCCGATCGCTCGCGCAGGCCGGTGCCTCCTTTCCACCGATCGCCGGGCGGGACACACTCCGCCCCGATCTTTCCGTGCATGGCAGGTCGCAGGCCTTGCCATTTCGCGTTCACCGCTACCGGCTCTTCACGATCTTTCGATAACGAAACCCCGGAAGCACCAGCATCGCTCCTGTGATCGCCGCGAGATCCAATGCCCAGCATTCCTTTGACGCGCTCCCAGCTCCTTCTTCCCTTCGTCGGAATTCTCGACGAAATGGGCGCGCCGACGAATTCGCTCCTGGAAAAGTTTCGGCTTCCGTCCGCCCTGGAGGAAAAGAGCGATCTCTATGTACCGCTCCTGCCGGCCCTGCATTTCGTCGACGCCGCCCAGCGCGGCCAGGGCATCCCGGATTTTGGCTTCCTCGCCGCTCAGCGGCTGCATTTTGCCCATCTCAGTGAAAAGACCCGGGCCCTGATCGCCCATTCCCCGACACTGCTCGTTGCGCTCAGGCATTCCTGCCATTGGGCATCGCGCGAAGACACCATTCTGACGATGTGGATCGAACAGCTCCACGACCACGTGCGGATCTGCAGCAGGCTCGCCGGAACGCACGGTGCTCTGCACCTGAAATACGTGCAATGGATTCAGAATATCTTCTCGATCTACATCGTCCGGCAATTTGCCGCGCCCGACTGGATGCCGGCGGAAATTGCCTTCGAATCGCATTATGCACCGAGCCAGGCGACGCAATCCTCCTGGCCGAACGTACGGTTCCTGTCAGGCCAGCGCGCGGCCTGGGTCAGCGTGCCGATCTCGCACCTCAGCCTCCCCAACCGCTCGGCCGGACCACGTCCGCCGCAGCACCATTACGAGGAAGGCCCTTCCGGCTATGACATTGTCGAACTCCTCAAACTGATGTTGCCGGCCTATCTGGACGATGGAGCACCCGCTCTTGCCGACGTCGCGGAGATGGCCGGCGTCAGCGCGCGCACCTTTCAACGCAAGCTCTCTCTGGTTGGCCTGGCCTATTCGGACATCCTCGACACCGTCAGGTACGAGCACGCGAGCCGGCTCTTGCGCGACACCAATACCAAGATCATCGAGGTCGCATTGTCTTCCGGCTACGCCGATCCGGCGCATTTCAGCCGCGCCTTCCGCCGAATTTCCGGCGTTGCACCGCGTCAGTTTCGTGAGCAGTCGCGGCTGCGACAATCCGGCGAAGCGCTGTGAGATCCCCTCTTGCGCCGGACGTCTCACGCAACATATAAAGTTGCATGAAAAACGACAGTCGACTGTCCGGCGTGCTCCATGTTCTGCTGCACATGGCGGAACATGATGGCCCGGTGACCTCCGAAGTCCTCGCCAGGGCGATGAGCACCAATCCGGTGGTGATCCGGCGGATCATGGCGGGGCTGCGGGACCAGGGCTATGTGCGATCGGAAAAGGGCCATGGCGGCGGCTGGACGCTGGCCTGCGACCTGTCGCGGGTGACCTTGCGCGACATCTACTCGGCCCTCGGCAGCCCCTCGCTTCTCGCCCTCGGCAACCGCACGGAATCGCCCGGCTGCCTTGTCGAGCAGGCCGTGAATTCGGCCCTCAACCAGGCCTTCCACGACGCCGAGACGCTGCTGCTCGCGCGCCTCGGCGAGGTGACATTGGCCATGCTCAGCGCGGACTTTCACCAGCGCTTCATGGCGCGCGGCGGCTCGCATGACCTGGAGACCGTCCATGCGTCATGACGCGATCGGCATCGGCGGCACGGCCAAGACGCCGGGTCATGCTCGCGCCGCGCAACCAGGCGGGTTGCCATCGTGAGCGAACGGATGGCTCCCTTCTCCGATCCCCAGGCGGTCGCCCGCTATGCCGAAGGTCCGCCGCGCTTCGTGCCCGGCTACGACGCCATGCAGCGCATGACGCGGCTCCTGCTGGCCGAGCGCGCGCCTGCAGCGGCGCGCGTGCTGGTTCTCGGCGCCGGCGGCGGCCTGGAGTTGAAGGCCTTTGCGGAAGCCCATTCCGGCTGGAGCTTCGACGGCGTCGACCCGTCGGCCGAAATGCTCGACCTGGCCGGGCGCATGCTCGGGCCGCTCGCGCCGCGGGCGCACCTGCACCGGGGTTATATCGACGACGCCCCGGACGGGCCGTTCGATGCCGCGGCCTGCCTGCTCACCCTGCATTTCGTGCCACGCGAAGAGCGCCGGCGGACAGTCCTGGAGGTTCGCCGCCGCCTGAAGCCCGGGGCGCCCTTCGTGGTGGCCCACCTCAGCATGCCCCAGGGTGACGGCGAGCGCGCGCTCTGGCTGTCGCGGCACGCCGCCTGCCTGATCGCCTCCGGCCTCGACCCGGACAAGGCGGCGAACGCGCGCACGGCGATCGACGCCCAGACGCACATTCTCACGCCGGATGAGGACGAGGCGATCCTGCGCGAAGCCGGCTTCTCCCAGGTCAGCCTGTTCTACGCCGCCTTCACCTTCCGCGGCTGGGTCGCCTATGCCTGATCCCTCTGCAATACTGCCCGATCGCGCAGAGGACAGAGATCGCCGCCATGAGCATGATCGACCTGCCGGCCCGTGAGGACACCGCACCGCCCGAAACCTTCGACGTGATGATCGTCGGCGCCGGGCTATCGGGTGTCGGGGCCGCCTGGCACCTGACCCACCAATGCCCGGACAGGAGCTTCGTCGTCCTGGAGGCGCAGGACAGCTTCGGCGGCACCTGGCTCACCCATCGCTTTCCGGGCATCCGTTCCGACAGCGACCTCTATACCCTCGGCTACCGGTTCAAGCCCTGGACCGGACCGCCCATCGCCACCGCCGCCGAGATCCGCCGCTACATGGCCGAGGTCATCGCCGAGAACGGCCTGGAACCGCATATCCGCTACCGGCACGCGATCCTGTCGGCCGACTGGTCGCCCGCAGACAAGCGCTGGACCGTCACGGCGGTCAGGACCGATACCGGAGAGACGCTCCGCTTTGCCGTCAACTTCCTCTGGATGTGCCAGGGCTATTATCGCCACGCCGAGGGCTATACGCCGGACTGGGACGGCATGGCGGCCTTCAAGGGGCGCATCGTGCATCCCCAGACCTGGCCCGACGACCTGGACTATGCCGGCAAGCGGGTGCTGGTGATCGGCTCGGGCGCCACCGCCGCGACGCTGGTGCCGGCCATTGCCGGCGATTGCGGCCACGTCACCATCCTGCAGCGCTCGCCGACCTTCTACCGCACCGGCCGCAACGCCATCCCGATCGCCGACGAGCTCCGGCAATTGCAGATCAAGGAAGAGTGGATCCACGAAATCGTCCGCCAGAAGATCCTCTACGAGCAGGCGGCCTTCACCCGCCGCTGCCTCGCCGAACCGGACGCGGTAAAGGCCGACATGCTGGCCGATATCAGGGCTCATCTCGGGCCGGAGGCCGAGATCGACCCGCATTTCACGCCGCGCTACCGGCCCTGGCGCCAGCGCATCGCCTTCGTCCCGAACGGCGACCTGTTCGCCACCATCCGCTCCGGCAGGACCTCGGTGGTGACCGACGAGATCGAGCGTTTCACCGAGACCGGCATCCTGCTGAAATCCGGCAAGGCGCTGGCCGCCGACATCATCGTCACCGCCACGGGTTTCCATCTGAGCGGCCCGGACGCCATCGCCCTGTCGATCGACGGCAAGCCGCTCGCCATGGCGGAAACGGTGACTTATCGCGGCATGATGTTCACCGGCGTGCCCAACCTCGCTTGGATCTTCGGTTATTTCCGCGCCAGCTGGACCTTGCGGGTGGATCTGGTCGGCGACTTCGTCTGCCGGCTGCTCAACCACATGCGCGACGTCGGCGCGCGCGAGGTCGCGCCGGCGCTGCGCGCCGAAGACCGGGACATGCCGCTCTTGCCCTGGACCGATCCGGAAGACTTCAATCCCGGTTACCTGATGCGCGGCCTGCATCTCCTGCCCAAACGCGGCGACAAGCCGGACTGGCAACACAGCCAGGACTATTGGGCCGAGAAGGACCAGTTTCCCGCCATCGACTTCGCCGATCCGGCCTTCCGGTTCGGCTGAGCCCGCGATGGCCGCGGCCCGGCCGCTTGAAACGACCGCGCGGCCGTGCCACGACTTGCGCGACCTCACCTTGCGGCAACGGGAAGCTGGATCCGCCCGACATGATGTCATCTGCGACCAGGGCCTTGGACATGGTGGCCGCTTTCGACAAGGCAACGTCGACGCGCGCCGTCGGGCGGCTCCTGCTCGATGCGATCGAACCTTTCGGCGCCCGCAGCATCTTCTCGGCCTCGTTTCCGCTGCGCCCCGGCGCGACCGCCAAGGAATTCATCGCCGGCCGCGACCTGTTCGCGCAGATCTCGCCGCGCGGCTGGGTCGACGGCTATCACCGCCAGGGCCTGCACTCGCGCAATCCGATCATTTTCGCGCCGACCCGGCGGGCCACCGCCTTTCGCTGGACCGATCCCGGCTTCGACGACCTGAAGGACTGGGCCGGCTTCGCGCTCGCCCGCGAGCTCGGCATCACCGATGGTTTCGCGGTGCCCTGCCACGGCCCCGACAACCGGGTCGGCGTTGTCAGCTTCGGTTTCGAGCGGTTCGATCTTTCGCCGCACGACAGGCTGACCATTTCGCTCACGGCCATGCTGGCGCATGAGCGGATGAAGGCACTGACGCCGGCGCGCGCCGCGGCCTTGAAGGTGCCGGTGCTGACGCCGCGCGAACGCGACTGCCTCGCCTTTGTCGCCGACGGCCATTCCGACGCCGAGATCGGCGAGCGGCTGGGCATCTCCCAGAACACCGCCCATGACTATGTCGAAAACGCCAAGCGCAAGCTCGGCGCCCGCACCCGCGCCCAGGCGGTGGCGAAGCTTTTTGCTTATGGGTTGCTGTAGGCGCGCGTAGGTCCGGCGCTCGCGTGCATCTCGGGAAGCCGTGTTTTCTGCGTGATGCTTTCTGGCTTGCGCTCCTCGACAGGTCGCGCCGGAACCACCGCCCGCACCTCGCCCCAGCGGGGAGAGGTCGGCCTTTGAGCGCAGCGAAAAGGTCGGGAGAGGGGGCGAGGCGCTTGACGAAACGTCACCATGCGAGACGGGCAAAGCTTTGTTCGGAAATCACAAATCCCCCTCTCCCGGCGTCATAGCATCGAGCGAACGCGAGATGCGTTCGCACTCGCTATGCGGCCGACCTCTCCCCGCCGGGGAGAGGTGAAGGGGTGGAGGTTTACTCGAGAGTCCCCGCAGGGCGGCGAATTCAGGCGCCGTCGCGAGATGTCTGCGGACGCGACAGCGGCCCGCGAGCCCCCGCCCCTATCTTCCGCCGCAGCACGAGCCGGCCGACAAATCCGTGGCAGGCAGCGCCCGCCACGGATCATCGCAGACTTCACCCTCCCGGCAGTTCGGCCTGGCGAGCAAATTGCAGTCAGGCCTCATAACCAGAAGGCGACTGTTGGAGCGATCTGAACAGCGGCGATGAAGTTGACCATCGTTGACGCCGTAATGTTAGACGCCCTGGCGCTCCGGAACGAATCGTGAAAATTTGGGCATCAATGGCGCTGATCGAAACTGAAAGCATCTCGTCTTGGCCACCACCGACATTAACTTTCGCAATATCCGCAAGCATCGGAGCTCTCAAAACGACGGATTTGAGGAGCTTACCCGCCAATTGGTGCTTGCCGAGCCCCCCGAAAACTATGCATCAATCGAAAATCGCGGACCTGGAGCCGATGGTGGGGTCGAAATACTGGTCAGGTTTCCCGATGCGCGTATATGGGGTTGGCAAAGCAAATATTTTCCCGATTCATTCGGGGCGTCCGAGGTTGCCCAGCTCAAAAAATCGTTCAGCGCAGCCTTGGCGAATTTTCCCCACCTGGAGCGCTATCATGTTGCCGTTCCCCGAAATTTTTCGGGGCATGCCGAAGGGGATCAAGATACTCAAACGAAAAACTGGAACGGCTTCAAGAGGTGGTGTGGCGATGAAGCGGCTAAGCTCGGCCGGTCGGTTTCAATTGAGCTCTGGGATGAAAGCTATTTCGTAAGTCGGCTGCAACGTAATGATGCAATCTATGCCGGTATGCGACTTTATTGGTTTGATGAAAAAGCTCTGGAGATTCAGTGGTTTGAACATCAGTTGGCCAAGTCGTTTTCCTATATTGGAAAACGATACCGTCCTGACGATCACGTGAAAGTCAGAATAGCTGATACAATCCGTGTGCTGCGCCGAGACGATAGCTTCGAAGATCGCTTGCAGCGTGTCTCGCGAAACGTGGCTGACGCGATAGCCATCCTTCAATCTCTCATTAAGACGGACGGTGAAGCCGGCGCTCTAAAAGAGCATTGCAGCAGCCTATCAAAATTTTTCGAGGAATTTAGTGGTGCTTTGGCAGATTGCGATCACGGAGATCTATACGCACGCTTGCTGTCGAAGCATTTGAGCCAACTTACTCCAGCTAGATATGAAAATATGGCCTATCGCGCTCTTATTGACGCACAGTACGAGCAAATCAAGGAAATTGACCCCGAGACAGGCAAAGAAAAATCCAAGTATACGTACTCTGAGGGGGTTAGGAGGAAAATAGGAGATCTCGCCGCGAAGCTCGGAGAGGCAGCGTCGGAGTTCTCATCGGCAGAAATCGAATTGCTACAACATCCCATCCTGCTTGTGGATGGACACGCAGGTGTCGGCAAATCCCACCTCCTCGCCAACGAGGTGGAAACTCACATAAGGAACGGCAATCCCGCGTTGTTCGTTCCCGCGCGAGTTCTCGATCACGGTGACAGACCCGAACAGGATTTGTTGCGCTATTTGGATATCAGCGATCTCAGATTCGAGACTTTCTTAGCCGCACTACATGCCGCCGCACTCGCAAGCGGCTGCCCGGTTCTCTTTGTCATCGACGGTATAAATGAGAGCTTGTTCGCCAGGGGATGGGAAGGCGGGTTGCCAAGCCTCATTACACAGATCAAGAAATTCAACCGCATTGCACTTTGTGTCTCCATTCGCTCTTCCTACCGAGAACTTTGCATACGGACGGGGCTAGACATAACCCGGATTTCACATCACGGCTTTAGAGGCCAGCTTGGGGAGGCGGCAAAGGAATATCTCGATAGGAATGGGATCGAGCGCCCGTCAGCCCCAATCTTTGGTTTGAACGAGATCCTTTATAATCCGCTGTTTCTCTCGACGGCGGTGGATTTCATGAAAGCGACCGGTCAGGTGTCGTTCCCGCGCGGCATGGATTCCGTTGCGACCCTAATATCATTCTGGCTTAGCGCAGTTGAACAAAACCTGATCACGAAGGGGTTTGATCGCGTTTCACTGAACGACGGAAAAATTCCCAAAATAATGAAAAAACTAGCGTCAGAAATGGCGACGGGGGAGAGCGAGTACGTTGCATATGAGGTGGCTCACAAGATCTGCGAAGAAGTGGTTGACCTCGCACCTCCGGCAAAACAAAGCGACCGGCTTTTGCCGCGTCTGATAGATGAAGGATTGTTGTTAGACTTTCCTTCTGACGACTCGGATACTGGAAAACGGGTATCGTTTGGATTTCAGAAATTCAGTGATTATTTCATTGCCGACGCAATAATCCGCGATTGCAAGACCGCCGAATTGCTTGCCAAAGAGCTCAAACGCGATGGCAAATATGCTTATCTATTTTCTGTGAAGCGATTCCATGAGTTCGCTGGACCACGTGTCGCGCTTCTTGCCCTGACGCCCGCCCGATTTGCGCGAGAGTTGCCATTAATTGAAGAAAAGTTCGCTGAGAGCATTCACATCTCAGTGGAAGAGTTCATATCATCCCTTTTGTGGCGACGGAGCCAGAACATTTCAGAGGAAACGGTAGACCTAATAGAGCGCCAGCGGCAAAGGAAAGGCAAGAATCGCCCGTTGATCGACGATTCCAGTTGGTTTGACTTGCTTCTGGAATTGGCCCCGCTACCAAACTGCCTGCTCAACGCGTCTTATTTAAAGAAAGAGCTTGCATCGTTACCGCTCGGAGAAAGGGATGCGAAATGGTCAGTCTATCTGGTTGGGAAAGCTGAGACTTATGACGATGATTGGTCTGTCGTACAACAATTGATTGACTGGGCTTGGGTTGCGCCAAAATCCGAGATCGAAACTGAAAAGATTCATCAAGTGGCGATAGCGCTTGCTTTGATGACCTCGACCATGGATAGGGAACTGCGGGATTGCGCGACAAAGGCCTTAGCCAGCCTGCTCGTCAAATTCTCCGACGAGATTTCGATATTGATAGACGAGTTTGCCGACTGGGATGATTCCTATGTCCGCGAGCGCGTCTTGGCCGCCGCGGCGGCCGGCGTCCTCTACTGCCATGACGTAGGCGTTCTGAAAGCTGCCGCACTCGCCGCCGACAGCATGGTTTTCGGCAAGCGTCCGGTGGAGCGCCATGCCTGGACAAGACGCTATGCGCAAATCATCGTAAATCACGCCGCCTTTAACAAAGTTGGCATTGATGACGAACTGATATCGCGATCTGCCCCACCTTATTCGTCAGAGCCTATATCCGACTGGCCGACTTTGGAGCAAGTCGCACCCCTCCGTGAGAGCGCTAGTTCGATCTTCAATTCGGTCGTCGGCTTCATCGGCACACATTTTGATGGGAAGGCTCCCATGATGGCCGGAGACTTCGGCCGCTATACGATGGGTGGAATTGATGACAATTTTTCCGAGGTCGTTCGAGGAGATCTGCCTCCATCATCTCGCAAGGAAGAGATAGAGTACTTCTGGAACAAGGTTGCTGCACTCGGTCCAGCCGCCTGTGATGCCCATGCCGAGCTCACCCGATTATCTGAGTTGCAGGAAAAAGCCAGACTCTCCGGTTTCTTGAAATCCTTAGGTAGAGATGACGGCTTGTCGGAAGACGACGAAAAAGAACAGGAAACCAGTACTGTAGATGCTGACAAGACGCCTTATACGGAAGCAGAAGATTCACTTTTTGCGTTGTTGCCTCCTGATTTGAAGCAAGAATATGAGCGACTTCGACCATTAAACCGATTTGGCGAAAGCGGAGTTTCAAAATTTTCGCTCCTGAAAGGTCAGTGCTGGGTCTTCAATCGGACGTTGGAACTTGGATGGCAACAGTCGCTGCACAAGACGATCGAAGGAAATCGCCTGAGGTATTCCCATGGCAGGCATGACCACCAAGTCGAAAGAATTGGCAAGAAATATCAACATATCGCGTTCGGCGAGCTAGTCGGCTATCTTGCTGATTATCATTGGTATGTGGATTGGGACAGGGAACCTCGGGTCCTGACTTGCCTTGAAGATTTCAAACGTGCCGATATCGATACGACGTATTTGAGTGGCTCATTTAGCAAGCCCGCTGAGACGTATTTGCCGGAAGCAATAAGCTTACCTGAAATGACCTTTGTTCCTGAAAGTCCCGAAAGCAACATGGCCTGGACAAAAACGTTGGATGATATTCCAGACCCCGTACAGTTTCTCATTCAATCGAACGGAGATGGGCAACAATGGTGTTTGCAGAACAGCTTTTGCCGAAGCAAGGATTACATGAACGGTTTCGAGTCGAGCGATCCATTCAGAAGCGCTCAGTATGGAATTGAACTCATTCTCGTTGATCAGTCAGAGTTGGGAAAATTGGAAAACCTGACCACCGAGAGGATCAATCAACATAGCCATGATGTGTTCGAGAACGGTTGGTCCTCGCCCTCCCTCTTCGGCCAAAGGAGCTTTAGGCATCAAGCCTCTGTTCCGGCTCTTTCGCTGTCGCATCGCGTGGCGGATTTCAAATTTGCACGTATAACCGAAGTATTTTCTCCCAAATATAGTGAATTTGATCGAAGTGGCGTTTCAGACGAGACCGACTTCTCCACGCCACACCCCGCCTTGCTTGCAGAATTGAAGCTTAGCCCCAAGGACGGATGGTCCAGGTTCTTTATTACGGCCGACGGGAATCCTGCGTTTTCTGACAATCCCGCATTCTTGGCGGGCGTCACAGTTATTCAGCAGGATCTCATCGAAGAATTTGCAAGGAATCACAATTTGAAAGTCGTTTGGAGAGTTTGGGTCGAAAAAGACGGAGGGTTAGGAACTAATCACGGTGGCGGGAGAAACGGGCAATTTGCGCGCAATGACTTTATCGGTTTCTTTTTTGAAGACGGCGGGAATTGGCGAGGTAAATTGATCCCGTTTCGCAGTTGACTGATCAGCTTCAATTCCACCCTTTCGACCACGACGGTTGGTCGAAGGTTTAATTCTGGGGGAAGGAGGGCGTCGGTAGGAAGCGGCGGTTCCACCGGGTGGTATGTCTGCTACCGAGTTCTGGACACCGGAAGCTGCCGGACTGCTACCGGCCCCAATCCGGTCATGCCTTAGCTTGTTCACCGAGCGGCAATGATGCCGACCGCCTGCGCAAATATCTCGCCCTCTTCGACCTAAGCTTCGAGGATCTGCGCGCCCTCCGATCGCCTTGAAGGCCATTGGCCGGCGCAGCGGCAGGGCGAGCTCAGGAAGCCGGCCCGTTGGAGGCCTGATCCCTTGCCGCATGGAGCAGGGAATCCATCGACATGTTGCCAGGGCCGCTCACCATCCCCTCATCGACCAGCTTCTGCATGGCAGCGATCTTTTGGCTCCGCTCCTGATCCCTGCGGATCAGGTCGCGGATGCAGTCGCTGGCGTTGCAATACCGGCCGTCCCGGACCTGGGCCTCCACCCAGTCCTTCATGGGATCAGGCAGGGACACAGTGATGGTCGCCACGGCCAATCTCCTTGCTCGCCCATCACGGCATAGATCGCCAAGAACTGTCAAAACCCCGAACGAAACAACCGATCATCATTCGGGCAGGCCAACACGCAGCGCGATGTCGCCGCCCCTCACCCCGCCAACGGCACGGCGAGCCCGACCTTGACGCGGTCCATGGCGACGAAGGTGCGGAACCGCTTGACGTTGTTGTTGCCGAAGAACAGCCGGCGCGTCAGCGCCTCGTAGTCGCCCATGGTCGGCACCACGATGATCAGGATGAAGTCGGCTTCGCCGGTGACGTAATAACACTGCTGCACTTCGGGCGCGGCGGTGAACTCCCGCTTGGCGGCATCGATCAGCGCGGCGGTTTCGCTGATCACCTCGACCTCGACGAAGATGGTGAGCGGCTGGCCGACATGCAGGGGGTCAACGACGGCGACATTGGCGCTGATGACGCCGGCCTCCTCCATGCGCCTGATCCGGCGCTGGACGGCCGGCGCCGACAGGTTGACCGCCTCGCCGATCACCCGCTGCGGCGTCCTGTTGTCGCGCTGCAGGATGGCGAGAATGGCGAGGTCGAAACGGTCGAGCGCGACCGAGGATGGACGGGACGATATCGGGGCCAAGAATCGATCCTGACGAAACAAACTTGCATTCGAGCAACCCAATTGCAGCGCTCATTTCATTCGTTGCGCAATATATTTTCTCCGATCCCTGGGAGCTCGGACGGCCATGTTTCTTCTCAACACGCATCCCGACCACCGCAAGCCGCTCGTTCCGGCGGATGTCGAAACCCTCGGCGTGGCGGCCGCCGTCGAGGTCGAACGTTTCCTGTCCTATCGCCCCAACCATGCCGCGACGCCCTTGCATGACCTCGGCGCGCTTGCCGCTGCACTTGGTCTCGGCGCCGTCCACGTCAAGGACGAGAGCTTCAGGCTCGGCCTCGGCAGCTTCAAGGCGCTCGGCGGCTCCTATGCGGTGATCCGGCTGGTGCTGGAAGCGGCGGCCCGGCGGCTGGAGCGGCCGATCGATATCGCCGAGCTGCACGCTCCGGCGGTGCGGGCCATCGCGGCCGGCATGACCTTCGCCTGCGCGACCGACGGCAATCACGGCCGCTCGGTGGCGCAGGGCGCGGAACTGGTCGGCGCCCGGGCGGTGATCTTCGTGCATTCCGGCGTCAGCGATGCCAGGGTTGCCGCGATCGCCCGCTTCGGCGCCGAGATGATCCGGGTCGAAGGCAATTACGACGAGTCGGTCGCCGAGGCCGCGCGGGTCGCGGCCGAAAGCGGCTGGACGACGGTCTCCGACACCTCCTGGCCCGGTTACGAGCGCATCCCCGGCCTGGTGATGCAGGGCTATACCGCGATCGTGCGCGAAGCCTTGCGCCAACTGGACCAGCCGCCGACCCACGTTTTCGTGCAGGCCGGCGTCGGCGGGATCGCGGCGGCCGTCGCCGGCCATCTCGCCATCGTGTTCGGCGACAAGAGGCCGACTTTCGTGGTGGTCGATCCGGCGCGCGCCGCCTGCCTCTACGAAACGGCCAAAGCCGGCCATCCGGTCAAGGTGGCGCATGGCGAACCGACCGTCATGGCGATGCTCGAATGCTACGAGCCCTCGCTCGTCGCCTGGCGGGTGCTGTCGCGTGCCGCCGACGGCTTCATGACCGTGGACGAGGACGAAGCGGTGGCCGTGATGAACCGCCTCGCCCACCCCGCCGGCGGCGACCCGGTGATCGTCGCCGGCGAAAGCGGCGGTGTCGGCCTCGCCGGCCTCATTCAGGCCGCCGGAGATCCCGAAGTCAGGAGCCGGCTCGGCCTCGACGCCACCTCCCGCGTTTTCCTGATCAATACCGAAGGCGCGACCGATCCGGAGCGCTACGCTGCCCTGGTTCCCGCGGCCTCGAATCGACAATCGCCGCAGGTCGGTTGAGGGTTGCCCGGCGCCCCGGCGCGGACGGTTTGGAGGATGCCATGGCTGAGCTCGACCTGACGGCGCTTCACCGCGACATGACCGCCTGGCGGCGCGAGCTGCACGCCCATCCGGAATTCGGCTTCGAGGAGAAGCGCACCGCCGCCTTCGTCGCCGCCAGGCTGCGTGAGTTCGGCCTCGACGACGTGGCCGAGGGCATTGGCGGCACCGGCGTCGTCGGCACGCTGAAACGCGGCAGCGGCAACCGGGCGATCGCGCTGCGCGCCGACATGGATGCCCTGCGCATCACCGAACAGGGAGCCCTGGCCTACCGCTCCGGGACGCCCGGCCTCATGCACGCCTGCGGCCATGACGGCCACACCGCCATGCTGCTCGGCGCCGCCCGCCTGCTCGCCGCCGAAGGCGGTTTCGACGGCACCGTGCACTTCGTCTTCCAGCCGGCCGAGGAATGGGGCAAGGGCGCGCTCGCCATGCTGGCCGACGGCCTGATGGAACGGTTTCCCTTCGACGAGATCTACGGCCTGCACAACATGCCTGGCCTGGCGGTCGGCCGGTTCGAGACCCGCAGCGGGCCGATCATGTCGGCGGAGGACAATTTCGAGATCGTCCTGACCGGCGTCGGCGGCCATGCCGCCCGCCCGCATGCGGGCAATGAAGTGCTGGTCGCGGCCTGTGCTCTGGTCACCAACCTGCAGACCATCGTCTCGCGGCGGCTCAGCCCGGCCGATATCGGCGTCGTCTCGGTGACCGAGCTGATCACCGACGGCACCCGCAACGCCCTGCCCGGGCTGGCGCGCATCCTGGGCGATGCCCGCAGCTTCCGCCCCGAAGTCAGCGCCGAGATCGAAAAGCAGATGCGCATCATCGCGGAAGGCACGGCGCTTGCTCACAATGTCGCGGCCGAGGTGACCTATACGCGCGAGTTCGTGCCGCTGGTCAACGATGCCACCCTGGTCGACGAGGCCTTCGCCGCGGCCCGGACCGTCTTCGCGCCCGACCACGTCGCCACCGCCCGCGAGCCGATGACCGGCTCGGAGGATTTCGCCCGTTTCCTCGACCATGTTCCGGGCTGCTTCGTCCTCGTCGGCAATGGCGCAGGCTCCGCGCCGCTGCACAATCCGTCCTACGATTTCAACGACGACGGGCTCATCCACGGCGCAAGGTTCCACGCCGCGATCGCGCGGCGGCGTCTGGGTCCAGACCCGCGATAGCTGAACGACACACGACGAACGCCGGAGAGGCCCGCCCCATGAGCACGAAAATCAACCTGAACGCCGACATCGCCGAGGGCTTCGGTGCCTATGATATCGGCAACGACGCCGACCTGATGACGGTTATCAAGTCGGCCAATGTCGCCTGCGGCTTTCACGCCGGCGATGCCACCACCATGCATCGGCTGGTCAACATCGCCAAGACGGAAGGCGTCAGCATTGGCGTGCACCCCGGTTTCAACGATCTCTGGGGGTTCGGCCGCCGCCAGATCGACATGAACCCCCGGGATCTCGAACTGATGGTCGCCTATCAGATCGGCGCCCTGCAGGCGATGGCGCGTTATGCCGGACTGCCGGTGACCCACCTCAAGCCCCATGGCGCGCTCAACAACATGGCGGCGGTGCGCGAGGACTATGCCATGGCCATCGGCCGGGCGATCCAGACGGTCGATGCCGACATGATCTATGTCGCGCTGACCGGCTCCGAGATGGAGAAGGCGGCACGCCGGCTTGGCCTGAAGCTTGCCCGTGAAGGCTTCGCCGATCGCCAGTACGAAAGCGATGGCAATCTGACGCCGCGTTCCATCGCCGGCTCCGTCTACAAGGATCCCCAGGTGGCGCTGACCCAATGCGTGAACATGGTGACCAAGGGTTTCGTCGTCTCCCGCCAGGGCAGCCAGGTCGCGGTCGCCGCCGAGACGCTCTGCGTCCATGGCGACGAGCCGACCGCGGTGGCGCTCGCCCGCCACGTCCGCCAGGGCCTGGAACAGGCCGGCTGCCGGATCGTCACCATTCCCGAAATGCTGAATTGACCATCGCTTCCAAGGCCCGGGGCTGACCCATGACCATGATCAATGCCGTAATATCCGTCTGTGCCCGCGCCGCGGCGATCCTTGCCGTCACGGCGACGGCTGCGCTTGCCGCCTATCCGGAGCGGCCGATCAGCATCATGGTCGGCTTTGCCGCCGGCGGCACCAGCGATGTCGCCGCGCGCATCCTGGCCGAGCGCCTGAGCCAGACGCTGGGCAAGCCGGTCATCATCGAGAACCGGCCGGGCGCCGGCGGATCGGTCGCCGCCGCCGCTTCGGCGCGGGCGACGCCCGACGGTTATTCGATCATGCTCTCCGACCCCGGCGCCTATGCCATCAATCCCGTCGTCTTCCCGCAGAATGCCCGCTACGACTCGCTCAACGATTTCACGCCGATCGCGCTGGTCGGCCAGTCGCCGCTGGTCCTGGTGGTGCCCACCGGCCGCCCCTTCACCACGCTGGACGCGCTCAACGCCCATTTGCGCGCCAAGGCGAGCGAGGCCAATTACGCCTCCTCCGGCAATGCCGGCATCAGCCAGTTCGGCGCCGAGCTCTATCTGAAACGCGCCGGCGACCTCGCCGCCCTGCACATTCCCTACCGGGGTGGGGCGCCGATGATGGAGGCGCTGCTCAAGGGCGAGGTCGATTTCGGCGTCGCCGTGCTGGCTTCCGCCATCTCGCAGATCGAAGGCGGCGGCGTGCGCGCGCTGGCGCTCGCCGCCCCCAGCGCGACGCCGGCGGTCGCCCAGGTGCCGCTGCTCGAGCGCCTCGGTCTTCCCGACACCACCATGACCTCCTGGGTGATCATGATCGGGCCGCGCGGCATGCCGCCGGAGGTGGTCGCCCGCCTGAACACCGAAATCAACGCGGCGATCAACGATCCCGCCATTCGCCAGCGCCTGCTGGCCGCCGGTATCGAAACCTATCCGGCGGCGACGCCGGCCGAGACCGGCGCCTATCTCAAGCGCGAGGTCGAGCGCTACCGGGCCTACCAGAGCGAGCTCGGCGACCGGCTGACCCGCTGAGGAGGGCGGCGGCATCGGCCTCGCACGACGACAAAAACCGCAACTCGTCACCCGCAACGAAAAGCACAACGCGATCAACCCTCTCCCATAGAGAGAGGGTTGATCGCGTTGTGTCTTTCGCCGCAGACTCGATCCTGATGAAGCGGGCTTGCCCCTCACCCACTCGCAACCACCAGATCGATCAACCCCGGAAACCGTGCATCCAGCTCCTCCCGCCTCAGGCGGTTGGTGCGCCGGTTGCCGAGATCGGTCTGGAAGATCAGGCCCGCCTCGCGCAGCACGCGAAAATGATGGGTGCGTGTCGCCTTCGTCACCGGCAGGCCGAAGGATCCGCAGAGCCGTTCGCCGCCTGGCGGCTCGGCCGCCAGCAGCAGCACGATCTGCCGCCGGAGCGGGTCGGCCAGGGCCGCGAAGATCGTGCCGAGCTGCATTTCGTCGGCTGAGGGGTGCCCCTCCGGGTCAGGCATGTCCGGGTCCGCTAAAGGTACGACTTGCATCGTACCTCAATCCAGGCTCATATCGAGGTACGACCGATGACATACCTAACCTGATTTCCCCGCGGGGGCCATGGCCTCGATCGCCGCCGGCGGCGAGGCCCGCGTGACACGAAGGAAGCGGCCATGACCAAGGCAAGAGCGGTTGAGATCAGCGCCTTCGGCGCACCTGATGTCATGACGGTCAGGACGTCGGAGCTCGCCGCACCCGGCCCTGGCGAAGCCCAACTTCGCCAGACCGCCATCGGCTTCAACTATATCGACGTCTATCAGCGCAGCGGCATCTATCCGCTGCCGCTGCCGACCGGGCTCGGCTTCGAGGCGGCCGGCACCGTCGAGGCCATTGGCCCGGAGGTGGCCGCGGTCAAGGTCGGCGACCGCGTCGCCTATATGAATGCCGGCGTCGGCGCCTATGCCGACCGGCGCAACGTGCCGGCCGACAAGCTGGTGGTGCTGCCGCCCGACGTCAGCGACGAGGCCGCCGCGGCCCTGCTGTTCAAGGGCATGACCGCGCAATATCTCATTCGCAAGACCCATCCGGTCCAGGCCGGCGAGCTCATCCTGGTGCATTCGGCGGCGGGCGGCGTCGGCCAGATCCTCACCCGCTGGGCCAAGGCGCTGGGCGCGACCGTGGTCGGCACCGCCGGCTCGGCCGCCAAATGCGAAATCGCGCGCCGGGCCGGCTGCGACATGGCCATCGACTATTCCCGCGAGGACTGGCCGGCGGCCTTTCTCGCCGCCACCGGCGGCCACAAGGCCCGCGTCGTCTATGACGCGGTCGGCAAGGATACGCTGCTGAAATCGCTCGACTGCGCGGCGCCCTTCGGCCTCGTCGTTTCCTATGGCGCGGCCTCCGGCCCGGCGCCCGCCATCTCACCCGATCTGCTCAACAAGAAGGGCTGCCTGTTCCTGACCCGCCCCTCGGTCTTCCCGCACAATGCCGACCCCGAAACCTTCCGCGCCAATGCCGCCGATCTCTTCGCCGCGATTTCGACCGGCAAGGTGACGATCGACATCGGCGCGCGCTTCAAGCTCGACGACATCGCCAGCGCGCATCGGGCCGCCGAAAGCCGCTCGACCACGGGCGCCATCCTGATCGCGCCTTAGGAGTGCCGAGGCACGGCGGCAGGCCTTGGGCCGTTCTCCACGCGCAATCAAGCTGAAGTCGTGGATGGCCGGGACAAGCCCGGCCAAGACGAGGATAGCCCTTGGAAGGGAGCGCCAAGTCTACACATCGTCTTGCCCGGGCTTGTCCCGGGCATCCACGACTTCCTTGCACCTGGCTCAACCCGCCTCTCACTTTGCAGCGACCCGCCCAACGCCCCCGCTATCCCGCGCGCAGCGCCGCCTGAATATTGCGGCCGGTGCGCTCGATATGGTCGCGTAGCAGGCGGGTTGCGTCCTCGCCTCGGCGCGCGATCATGGCCTCGGCGATCGCCGCATGCTCGGCCGGCACGTCGCGGTCCGGCTCGCGGCTTTTCAGGAAGATGCGCCGGTAGCGGTCGCTCTGGTCGTGCAGCGTCTGGCAGAACTGACCGAGCAGCGGCATGCGCGAGGCTCCGATCAGTTCGGCATGGAAGGCGCGATGGGCGATCTCCCATTGCTCCTGTTCTTCGGCCGTACGCACGCCACGCTTGCAGCGGTTCAACTGGTGCAGGGTCGACAGGATGCGGCCTTCCCAGGCGGCGTCGCCATGCAGGATGGCCTCCCTGGCCGCCAGGCCTTCGAACTCGACGCGCAGGCGGATCACCTCGGCGAGATTGTCGAGCGACACAGGCGCGACGCGATAGCCGCGCTGGTCCTCGATGGCGACCAGGCCCTCGCTCTCCAGCCGGCACAGCGCCTCGCGCAAGGGGCTGAGGCTGACGCCATAGGCCGCCCGCATGCGGTCGAGCACCAGCTTGGTGCCCGGCATCAGGTCGCCGCGCATGATGGCGGCGCGCAACCGCGCCACCAGGCTCGACGACAAGGTGGTGGCGCCGGTTTCGCCGGCATCGATCAATCGGCTATCGGCAAGGCGGGCGTCGATCATGACCTCATCGCGGGCTGGCCCCGAATCCATAAAGCGCCGCGGGATTATCCACCAGAACCAGCTGGCGTGTCGCCTCGTCCGGCAGCCACAGCGGCACGAGATCGACGAGATCGCCGTCATTGGGCATCGGCACCGGGCAGATCGGATGCGGCCAGTTGCTGCCCCACAGCAGCCGGTCCGGCCGATGCGCCACCACCCGTTCGATCATCGGCAGCATGTCGCGATGCGGGTAGGGCTCGGCCGACAGGCGGTAGAGACTGGCGAGCTTGACCCAGCAGCGGCCGGCATCGAGCAGCCGCATCAGCGCGGCGAAGGCCGGCGACGCCACACCCTCTGCGGCGCTGATGCGCGCCATATGGTCGAGCACGAAGGGGCTTCGCACCGCCATCAGCCGCGGCGCGACGTCGAGCAATTCGTCGGCGCGGTGGAAATGCAGCACCAGGTGCCAGCCGAGATCGAAGGTCTCGCCGGCCAGCCGCTCCAGGTGCTCGAACGAGGCGCCGCCGCTGACCACAGTCGACATGCGCGCGCCGCGCATGCCCAGGCGGTGCATGTCCTCCAGCGCGCTGCGTGGCAGGCCGGAGGGGATCACCGCGACGCCGCGCAGGCGCTCCGGCTCGCGGGCGAGGGCCGCCAGCGTCACCCGGTTGTCGGTGCCGTGCGCCCCGCCATGCACGATCACCGCCCGGTCGATGCCGAGCGTCGCATGCAGGTTTTCGAGATCCTCGAAGGTGCAATCCTCCGGCGTGTAGCTGCGCTCCGGGCTGAACGGGAATACCGCCTGCGGTCCGAAAACATGCACATGGCAATCGCAGGCGCCGGCCGGCATGGCAAACGCCGGCCGCCGCGTCGCCCGGTCGGGTCCGGCATGGCCGTCATTGGGGCGATCGCGGCCTGTCTCTGCGGTCATGTCGATGCTCATGAAACGGTTGTCGCGCGCCGCGCGCCGGTCGGTCCAGCCCGCCGGCCACCCGCTCCGTCATTGACGACGGAATTGACGCGCGCTTTCGAACGTGTAACAGAAAAATCGATGATTACAAAATAATCGATGATCAAAGGAGGCAATATGCTGCGCCGGGTCCTGCTATGTCGCGTTTTCTTGGCTTTGATGGCCGTCGTCAGTGTCGGCCTGGCGGCGGCGCCGGCCGAAGCCGCCTTCCCCGAGCGGGCCGTGCGCATCATCGTGCCCTTCCCGGCCGGCGGCTCGAACGACGTCATCGCGCGCCTGATCGGGCAACGCCTGTCCGAGATCTGGAAACAACCCGTGGTCATCGAGAACCGGCCGGGCGCCGGCGGCAATATCGGCACCGAGGCGGTGGTCCGCTCCGACCCCGACGGCTACACCTTGCTGGTCACCGCGCCGGGACCGCTGGTCATCAACCCCGCGCTTTATTCGGGCCTGTCGTTCAAGCCGCTCGAGGATCTCGCCCCGGTGGCGCTGGTCGCCGATGTGCCGATCGTCCTGGCGGTCAATCCGCAGGTCGGCGCCACCACGGTCGCCGAGCTGATCGCGCTCGCCAAGGCCCAGCCGGGCAAGCTCCTGTTCGGCTCCTCGGGCAACGGCACGACCAATCATCTCGCCGGCGAACTGCTGAAGTCGCTCGCCGGCATCGCGATCGGCCACGTGCCCTATCGCGGCGCCGCGCCCGCCATGAGCGACCTCATCGCCGGGCATATTCCGCTCATGTTCGACAACCTGCCGGCGGTCCGGCCGCAGGTCGCCGGCGGCAAGATCCGCGCCCTGGCGGTGGCCGGCGCCGCCCGCTCGCCGCTGGTTCCCGATCTGCCGACCATGGCGGAAGCCGGCGTCCCCGGCTTCGACGCCTCGGCCTGGTTCGGCCTGTCGGCGCCGGCCCGGACGCCGCCGGAGGTGATGAAGGTGCTGGTCGACACCGTGACCGCGATCCTGAAGGAGCCGGAAACCGCGGCCAAGTTCGCCGAGCTCGGCGCCCAGCCGGGCACGCTGTTCGGCCCGGCCTTCGGCGACTACCTGCGCAGCGAAACCACCAAATGGTCGGGCATCGTCCGCTCGGCCAGCGTCAAGGTCGACTGAGCAAACGGCCAGCGGAATTGCCCGTGGCCATCCCTGCAGAGCTGGCCAGCCGCAACCGCTCCGATTTGCGCCACTCTTCCGTCAGGCACCACTTCACCTCTCCCCGGCGGGGAGAGGTCGGCGCGCCAGCGCCGGGAGAGGGGGAATAGACAATTCAGAACAAAACCTTACGCGCTTCGCATGATGCTTGGTCGTCAAGCGCCTCGCCCCCTCTCCCGACCTTTCGCTGCGCTCAAGGTCGACCTCTCCCCACCGGGGAGAGGTGGAGGTGGTGTTCCGGGCCCTTTTCGCCCCGCGCGAACCGCCCGCTAACAAGCCGAGATGCGATCCCGACCGCGCCAACACGCTCTTGCCGACAATTCGAAGACAGCATTGCCATATCCCGGCGCCGAACGCCGGTCCCCTGCGACACCCAAAACGACGGGAAACCCCATGACCCGCAAGACCCCGACCATCCAGGAGCTCGAGAGCCGCTACGAGGCCATGCTCGGCTTCACGCCGCCGAAGATCGCCAAGCGGCTGAAGCTCGGCCTGCGCGTCGATCCGCCCCTGGTCGCCGCGCTGGAGGATTGGCGCATCGCCGCGCTGACCCCCGACGCCCTCGACCAGAAGACCGTGCAGCTGATGTCCTTTGCGATCCTGCTGACCCAGACCTCGGAGGCTGCCGCCAACCATGGCCGCGCCGCCATCAAGGCCGGGGCGACCCTCGAAGAACTGCATGCCGCCGCCGGCATCGCCGCGCTGTTTCGCGGTGTCGCCGCCTTCAATCTCGCCGGCGAGATCCTCGACGGCCTGTTCCCCGACAAGGCCTGACCGCCCCTTCCCTCTGAGATCACCCGGGACATCAGATCATGCTCTCCGAAACCGACCGCCGGAAGGCGGTGGAAATCCTGCTCGAAGCCGAGCGCACGCGCACGCCGGCCGTCCAGCTGTCGAAGACCTATCCAGAACTCGCCATCGAGGATTCCTACGCGATCTCCAGCGCGGTCACCGCGCACAAGGTCGCCAATGGCGCACGCCTGATCGGCCACAAGATCGGCCTGACCTCGAAGGCCATGCAGCAATCCTCCGGCATCGATGAGCCGGACTACGGCCACCTGCTCGACAGCATGCTGCTGAACGACGGCGCCAAGGTGCGCTTCGAGGACTATTGCGTGCCCAGGGTCGAGCCGGAGCTGACCTTCGTCCTGAAGGAACCGCTGAAAGGTCCGGGCATCGGCCTGGTCGACGTGCTGCGCGCCACCGAATGGGTGATCCCGTCGATCGAGATCATCGACGCCCGCGTGCAGAACCCGCGCAAGATCACCGATACCGTCGCCGATAACGGCGCGGCCGCCGGTATCGTGCTGGGCGGCCGGCCGGTGCGGCCCGATGCCGTCGACCTGCGCTGGGTCGGCGCGGTGTTCTACCGCAATGCGGAGATCGAGGAGACCGGCATTGCCGCCGGCGTGCTCGGCCACCCCGCCATGGCGATCGCCTGGCTCGCCAACAAGGTCGGCCGCTTCGGCACGGTGCTGGAGCCCGGCCATCTCATGCTCTCGGGTTCGTTCACCCGGCCGGTCTGGGCCGCCAAGGGCGACACCTTGCATGCCGATTTCGGCCCGCTCGGCAGCGTCGCCGTGCAATTCGTCTGACGCGCGGTGGCGGGGAGCGACACCTCTCCGCCGCCCCTTCCGTCGCCGGCCTCCCGCCCCCAGATCTCCTGGCGGCGGAGTGCCGTGGCGACATAATGGGCGCGATCGACATGGACCATCGGGACGACGATCTCAGCCACTTCCGGGCGCAAGGCGCAGCCCCCCTGCCCCCGCCCCGCGATCAGGGCCATGTCGACCATGACGGCGCCCGGATCTGGTACGCGGACTTCGGCTCCGGCCCGCCGGTCATCCTGCTCCATGGCGGGCTCGGTCATGGCGGCAACTGGGGCTACCAGGTCCCCGCGCTCACCGGTTCCGGCCAGCGCGTCGTGGTCGTCGACAGCCGCGGCCACGGCCGCAGCACGCGCGACGGGCGGCCCTTCACCTATGAGCTGATGGCATCCGACGTCCTTGCCGTGATGGATGCCCTGGACTTGACCAAGGCGGCGGTCGTCGGCTGGAGCGACGGTGCCTGCATTGCCTTGATCCTCGCCATGATGGCGCCCGCGCGCATCACCGGCGTATTCTTTTTCGGCTGCAACATGGATCCGAGCGGCACCAGGGAGATCGTCCACCCCAACCCGCTGCTCGAGCGCTGCTTCGGCCGGCATGCCGCAGACTATGCGCAGCTTTCGGCCACACCCGACGGTTTCAAGGCCTTCGCCGAAGCGGTCGGACTGATGATGAAGACCGAGCCTCATTATTCCGCGGCCGATCTGGCGCGGATCCGCGTGCCCGTCGCCATCGTGCAGAGCGAGCATGACGAGTTCATCAAGCCCGAACATGCAGACTATCTGGCGCGCAGCATCCCCGGCGCCGAGCTGATCCGATTGGCCGGCGTCGGCCATTTCGCGCCGCTGCAGCGGCCCGGGCAGTTCAACGATGCGGTACGCGCCTTCCTCGGCAAGCTCGCGCCGTGACGCCGGCGATCCGCCGCTGCCCGCCCCGGCTCAATTGAAATGATAATTGAAGCCGATACGGACGATCTGCTCGCGGAAACCGGCCGATGTGCCGAAGATCAGCGGCGCGGTCGTAGCGGACACATCCGCTGTCCGCCTGCCGAGATCGACATAGAGATATTCGAGCTTGAAGCTCCAGTTCGGCGTCAGCATCGCCTCGACGCCGGCGCCGACGGTCCAGCCGACCCGCACGGCCGAGGACGTGCTGTTCGCGCAAATCGTCCCGCCGACCAGGCATCCAAAGGGAACGTCGATGGTGTTGAAACCGAGCTTTGTCTCGCCATAGGCCAAGCCGCCGGTGGCATAGATCAGCCACTGGGGATCGATCAGAAAGCCCACCCGGCCGCGCACCGTACCGAACCAGCCGATCGATTTGGTCACGCCGGTTGCGGTCGGATCGAAAAAGAGCGGCATCATCGTCTGGCTGGCCGATCCCTTGATGCCGGAGGCCTGAAGGTCCGCCTCCAGGCCAATGACCCAGCGCGGCGAGGCCAGCCAGTTATAACCGATCTGGACACCGCCGATCACGCCATGCGCCGAGGGTGACAGCGACGCGGGAAACATTCCCGCCGCGGTGGCGTCGGCCACGAAGCCGGCGAGCAGCGGATCGACCGCCCTCAAGGGGAACACCACCGAACCGGAATCCCAGCCATAGCCGATATTGCCGCCGAGATAGAGCCCCGCCCAGTTCGGCGCGGGTGCCGCGACGACGATCGGTCGTACCGGAAAATCGGCCGCGACGGCCGTGCCGCCGGATGTCACGGCGATCCAGGCGACACTTGCCAGCACCAGCTTCTTCAAGACGCTCGTCAGCATGGCCCCACTCCTCTCGCGCGTTGTAGCAAAGAAAAACAACCGCGACTGTGACGATTCCAGCACGGGACAACAAGATTCTACCTATTCTTGCCCATGAACTCGAAAGACAGACCCTCCGGAATCACGCATATACGTAAGATTACGAGGAGAATGGAGCCTTCCCGCCCGAATCCGAGAAGCCAGGGCGCCAGGGCGTATACTTGAAAATACGGATGGCGGGCCGTGGCGACGAGATCGGAGAGCACCGTGCCCAGGCGGCGAACCCGCCCATACGGACAGCCGCGCCGTGCAATGCCGGGGTACGACCTGCCCCGGCATTGCACGGCTCAGCAGGGATCCACGCTCATGACGCGCGCCAGACCCCTACCGGCCGCTACTGATGTGCACGCCATCTGGCAGCGCCGTACCAGGCGCCGCGATACATCGCGGCCGGACATCCCGATGGCGGTCTCAGCTCGCCCGGCGAAACCCGGCTTCGACCGCGATGACCCGGTCGCGGCCGCCACGCTTGGCCTCGTAGAGCCCGGCATCGGCCTCGTCGAGAAGCTGGCTCAGGCTCACGGCGCGGGCGCGCGCCGCCGACACGCCGATGCTGGCCGAAATCCGGATCCGCGCCCCGCCGCTGCGGATGTCGAGACTGGCGATGCGGCGGCGCAGTCCTTCGGCGACGACGAAGGCCGAAGCCTGCGACGTATCGACGAGCAGGCAGCCGAACTCCTCGCCGCCGAGCCTACCGAACGTGTCGGCCGGCCTCAGATGACCACGAATGGCCTCCGCGACCGAGATCAGCACGCGGTCGCCGCCGGCATGGCCGAACGTATCGTTGATGGTCTTGAACCGGTCGATGTCGATGACCAGCACCGCGGCCTGGCGCCCGCCCGCGACGGCTTCCGCGACGCCGCGCTCGGCCCGCTCGAAAAAGGCGCGGCGATTGGGCAGGCCGGTCAGGACATCGGTTTCGGCCGCCGTGCGATAGCGGTTCTCGGCGCGATCCTTGGCCATCGAGAGCTGCAGGAACGAAATGATGGTGACGTGGAACAGCGCTTCGAACAGCAGCAGCGTGACCGACGCCGAGGCCATGAGCTGATGGCCGCCCGGCATCGTCGTCGTCAGTGCGAAGGGAATGCGGGCGAGGAATACGCCAGCGTGGATCACCAGCCAGACGGCGGCCGGATGACGCGAGACCAGGCGCTCGCCCTTGAGGCTCCACAGCGTGGCGGCGCTCGCGAGCGCGATCAGCCCCATGATCGCCGAGTTGACGGCGACGCGCCATTCGACGCTGGCGTAGAAGGCCGGCCATTGGCACAAGACGAGCCACAGCACCGACGGCGCGATCATCCAGGGCCAGGAAATGTCGCGATTGCAGAAGCGGCGCATGCCGGCCCAGTTCAGCATGTAGCCGAGGTACAGGGTCGCATTGGCGAGGTCGATGCTCAGCCGGTCGGGCGCCACGCCGCGCAGTCCGAGCAGGACCAGGCCGACGGTTCCCAGAAGATTGGCGGTCCCCCAGTAGAACAGCGAGGTTTCCGAACGGTTCTGCCGCGACGAGATGAGCAGAAGAATACCGGTGCTGAGCGTCACCGCCACAAGCGATTGCAGCAACGTCGTCGGGTGGAGCGACAGCATCGGCACGTTCCCTGTGAGGACCGGCGCATATCGCGATGTGCACACAACCGACCTTTGCTCGTTACAATCGTCCGGTTGGTTCTGACCATTGGTTAAGGCGGGCGCTGCTTGCCGCCCTATGGTAAATCAATCGCGACACCGAAAGCCCGATCAAGCGCCGGCCGGGTGGCCGCATCCGAGGCACCATGCTAACGCCGGGCGCGCGGCGACCGCCGAAACAGTTCGAGCAGCGGGGAAATTTCACGCGTGACCTATGACGCCGCACGGGCCCTGGATCTCCTGCGCACCGGCTCGGGCCGCGCCGATGCCGTCTTCCGTGACGGCCAGGAGGCGGCCATCCGCCACGTCGTCGACGGCCAGGGGCGCCTGCTGGTGGTCCAGAAGACCGGCTGGGGCAAGAGCTTCGTCTATTTCATCGCCACCAAGATGTTGCGCGAGGCCGGCCACGGCCCGGCCTTGCTGATCTCGCCGCTGCTCGCGCTGATGCGCAACCAGATCGCGGCGGCCGAACGCATGGGGGTCAGCGCCGCCACCATCAATTCCGACAATCCCGACGACTGGAGCGATATCGAGGCGCGGCTCGCCCGCGGCGAAATCGACATTCTCCTGATCTCGCCGGAGCGGCTCGCCAATGAGCGTTTCCGCACCGAAGTCCTGGCCGGCATCGCCGCCCGGATCTCGCTCCTGGTGATCGACGAAGCCCATTGCATCTCGGACTGGGGCCACGACTTCCGCCCGCATTACCGGCTGCTCGAGCGCATCGTCCGCGGCCTGCCGCCGAACCTGAGGCTGCTCGCCACCACGGCGACCGCCAATATCAGGGTCATGGCGGATCTCGCCGACGTGCTGGGGCCGAAGCTCGGCGTCTCGCGCGGCAATCTCAACCGCGGCTCGCTGTCGCTGCAGACCATCCGCCTCGCCAGCCAGGCCGAGCGCCTGGCCTGGCTCGCCGAACAGCTCGCCAACCTGCCCGGCCATGGCATCATCTACACGCTGACGGTGCGCGACGCCGGCCAGGTGGCCGACTGGCTGAACAGCCGTGGCTTCCGCGTCGCCGCCTATACGGGCGAGACCGGCGATCGCCGGGAAGGCCTGGAACAAGCGCTGCTACGCAACGAGGTCAAGGCGCTGGTCGCCACCACCGCGCTCGGCATGGGCTATGACAAGCCGGATCTCGCCTTCGTCATTCACTATCAGATGCCGGGTTCGGTGGTCGCTTATTACCAGCAGGTCGGCCGCGCCGGACGCGCGCTCGACGCCGCCTATGGCGTGCTGCTCAGCGGCGAGGAGGAAGACGAGATCAACGATTGGTTCATCCGGAGCGCATTTCCGACCCGCGACGAGGTCGGCCAGGTGCTGGAGGCGCTCGAAGCCGCGCCCGACGGGCTGTCGGTTCCCGCCCTGCTCGGCCGGGTCAATCTGAGCAAGGGGCGGGTCGACAAGACGATCGCCCTGCTGTCGCTGGAATCGCCCTCGCCGATCGCCCGCCAGGGAACCCGCTGGCAGTTGACCGCCGCCTCGCTCGGCGAGGCTTTCTGGGCGCGCGCCGAGCGGCTCACCGCGCTCCGGCGCGACGAGCAGCAGCAGATGCGCGACTATGTCGGCCTGCCCTTCGGCGCGCACATGGCGTTCCTGATCGCGGCGCTGGACGACGACCCGGCCGCCGCCAATCCGCCGGCGCTGCCGCCCTTGCCCGCTGAACCCGACCCCGCGCTGGTCCAGGCGGCGATCGCCTTCCTGCGCCGAACCAACCTGCCGATCGAACCCCGGTTGCAATGGCCGACCGGTGGCCTGCCGCGCTATCGCCTCTCCGGCAAGATTCCGGAAAACCTGCGGGCCGAGCCGGGCAAGACCCTGTGCATCTGGGGCGATGCCGGCTGGGGCGGCCTCGTGCGCCAGGGCAAGCGGCGTGACGGCCATTTCGCCGACGAGCTGGTGACCGCCACGGCCGAGATGATCCGGACCTGGAACCCTGCGGAGGCCCCGACCTGGGTCACCGCCGTGCCCTCGCTGCGCCATCCGGCCCTGGTCGCCGATTTCGCCGAGCGCCTGGCCTCGACGCTCGGCCTGCCCTTTCAGGCCGTCCTGGCCAAGACCGAGGACCGGCCGGAGCAAAGGACTATGGCCAACAGCCCGCAACAGGCGCGCAATGTCGACGGCTCGCTGGCGCTGAACGGCGCGCCGGTCCCGCGCGGACCGGTGCTGCTGGTCGACGACACCGTCGATTCCCGCTGGACCTTGACGGTCGCCGCCTGGCTGTTGCGCAAGAGCGGCAGCGGCAAGGTGTGGCCGGTCGTGCTGGCGCAAACGGGGCAGGATCAATGACTTGGGCCTTGTCACCCAATACCCAGGCGATCCTGCTCTTGACGGCCCCTTTGATCGCGGGTCGCGGCGGTTCCGCGTCCGATCTGCTGTCACCGGCCGAGTATAATCGGCTCGCCCGTCATCTGCGGGCCGGAAACCGGCAACCGGCCGATCTCCTGTCGCCGGATGCCGGCGGGCTGCTTGACGACTGCCGGACCGTCATCGACCAGGCCCGGCTGCAACGCCTGCTGGCCCGCGGCTTCCTGTTGAGCCAGGTGGTCGAGCGCTGGCAGGCCCGCGCGATCTGGGTCAGGAGCCGGGCCGACGCCGACTATCCGCCGCGTCTGAAGGCGCGGCTGAAGCAGGATGCGCCGGCGCTGATCTATGGCTGCGGCGATATCGGCCTGACCGATACCGGCGGCCTTGCCGTCATGGGCGCCGCCAAGGCGGGCCAGGACACGATCGACGAGGCCGCGCGCGTCGGCCGCCTCGCCGCGCAGGCCGGGGCGACGCTGATTTGCGGCGGTGCCGGCGCGATCGATCAGGCGGCGCTGCGCGGCACCGTCGATGAAGGCGGCCGGGCTGTCGGCCTGCTCGCCGACGGCCTGGAAAAGGCGGCCATGAACCGCGACCATCGCAACCGGCTGATCGGTGGCCAATTGGTGCTGATCTCGGCGCACGATCCGAACGCCGGCTCCGATGCCGGCCACGCCCGGCAACGCGATAGCCTCATTCATGCCCTGGCCGATGCCGTGCTGGTGCTGAACGGCGAAACCGCCGGCCCGACGGCCGAAACGGCCGAGCAGTGGGATGCGTTGCGGGCGATCCCGGTTTTCGTACGATCGACGAGCCCGATCTCGGCCGGCCTGAACGCATTGCTGGGTAACGGGGCCCTGCCCTGGCCGGAACCGCCGAACGCCGAGGCCTTGAAGGCGCTCCTGGCTGGGCCGGCTGCGCGCTGAGGCGGCCCGTCGATGCTCGATGGGCGCAGGCGCCTCCGTCCCGCACGCCATGATGCCGATCTATCCCCAGGCCCTGCTGCGCTGAACGGCCGATGTTCCTGTCGCGGCCGCGCTGGCCTAGATTGCCGCCGCCTGGCCCTGGGGTCCGGGCCCATGCCCATCGGGCGCCGAAGCGAGTGTGACGATTGAGGCTCATGGACATCCTGAGGCCGCGGCGACGCCCTGTCGCCGAGGCAGGGCCTGCGACCGGACCGACGGCCCGCCCCGACGCCGGCATCGCCTTCGACCGCGTCAGCCTTGCCCGCGGCGAACGCCCGATCTTCGACGGTTTCTCGCTCGATCTGCGGGAACGGCGGATCGGCCTGATCGGCGACAATGGCTCGGGCAAGAGCACCTTGCTGCGGCTGGCCAACGGCCTGCTGGCGCCCGACGGCGGCACCGTCGCGATCAATGGCCGTGACACCGTGCGCGACCGCAAGACCCTGCATGAGGCGATCGGCTTCGTCTTCCAGAACCCCGACCACCAGATCATCTTCCCGACGGTGGGCGAGGAGGTCGCTTTCGGCCTGGCCGAACGCGGCGGCACGGCCGCCGAGGCGCGCCGGACCGCCGAGGACCTGCTGGCCGCCAATGGCTGCGCCGGCTGGGCCGAGCGCGCCATCGCCGAATTGTCGGAGGGACAGAAGCAACTCGTCTGCATCCTCGCGGTCATCGCCCCCCAACCGTCGATCCTGCTGCTCGACGAACCCTTTTCCAGCCTCGACCTGCCGACCCGGCTGTCCCTGTCGACCAGGCTTGCCCGGCTGCCCCAGCAGATCGTCATGGCCAGCCACGATCTCGATCTCATCGCCGATTTCGACCGGGTGATCTGGCTCGACCGGGGCCGCGTTCGTGCCGATGCCGCGCCCGGCCAGGTGCTGCCGCTCTACCGCGAGCATGCGCGCGCATCGGGCAGCGCCATGCTGGAGCGCGGCGCGGCATGATGGGCGGCTATTTCGCGCGTCGAACCTGGCTGCACAGGCTGCCCGCCTGGCTCAAGCTCGTCCTGCTGGCCGGCATCAGCATCGCCCTGCTGCCGGTGCAGGACTGGCGTATTCTGAGCCTCTGCCTGATGCTCGTCGGCGGCGTCTACCTGACGCTCGGCGCCGACGCCCTGCGCAGGCTCACCCTGTTCCGGCCGCTCCTGCCCCTGCTCGCGATCATTTTCGGCCTGCAGGCCTATTCCGATGGCTGGGAGCAGGGTGCGAGCGCGGTGCTGCGCCTCGTCGTCATGGTGCTGACCGCCGATCTCGTCACCATGACCACCACCATGACGGCGCTGATGGCCGCCGTCGAGCCGCTGCTGCGCCTGCTGCGCCCCATGGGAGCGGACCCGCGCAAGCTCGCGCTGGCGGTTGCCCTGGTGCTGCGCTTCGTGCCGGTCCTGCTGGCCAATTGGCGGGCGCGCGAGGAGGCCTGGCGCGCCCGCTCCAGGCGCCGGGTGCCGTTGCGCATCGTCGCCCTGTTTCTGGTCGAGACGCTGCGCCTCGCCGATCGCGTCGCCGAAGCCCTCGATGCCCGTGGCTACGGCCAGGCCAGGCGTCAGTCTTAAGGAAGTCCCATGGAAACCCGCGCTCTCGTCAGAATTTCACTGTTCGCCGCCGTCATCGCCGCGCTCGGGCTGCTGCCGAGCTTCCATCTGGCCTTTGCCGGCGGCGTGCCGATCACCGCCCAGACGCTCGGCGTCATGCTGGCCGGCATCGTGCTCGGCGCGCGCCAGGGAGCGCTGGCGGTCGTGCTGCTCATTTTCGTCGTCGCTCTCGGCGCGCCGTTTTTGGCGGGCGGACGCGGCGGCCTCGGCGTGTTCTTCGGGCCATCGGTCGGCTTCCTCATCGGCTGGGTGCCCGGCGCCTTCGTCACCGGCCTCCTGATGGACCGGCTCGGGCGGCTGCCGATCTTCCCGGCAGCGCTTGCCGCCGCGGTCATCGGCGGCATCCTGGTCATCTATGCCTGCGGCATCCTCGGCCTGATGATCATGGCGCGCATGAACCTTCTTCCCGCGATCCTCGCCGTCACCGCCTTCATTCCCGGCGACCTCCTGAAGGCGATCGCCGCCGCCCTGCTCGCGGAAGCCATCCAGCGGACCTATCCGGTGGCGCTCGGGCGCGGCCGATGAGCGTCACCGCCGCGCTCGGCCGGCACGCCGCGGCGACACCGGGGCAGGATGCCCTGGTGTTCGAGGATCAGCGCCTGTCCTGGCGCGACCTCGATCGCGCCATTCACCAGCTGGCCGGGACGATCGCCGCCGCGACGCCGGCCGGCGGCGGCGTCGCGCTGCATCTGCCGACCGGTCCGGCTCTGGCCCTGCTCTTCCTGGCGACGGCACGCGCCGGGCGGGAGGCGCAGGTCCTCGACCCCGACTGGCCGGAAACGATGGCCCGCGGCATTCTGGCGGAGCTTGCGCCGGCCATGACCGTCACCGCCGACGCGACACTTGCCGGCGCGCGCACCATCGTGCTCGCCGATCCCTTCGGCGGCTTCGACGACATCGCGCCGGCCTTCGCCGCCGCCGCCGAACATGGCTTCGGACATCGGGCCGGCGACGCACAAATCGCGGAGCCGGACGCGTCGCTCGCCTTTTATGTCGGCTTCACCTCCGGCTCGACCGGCCTGCCCAAGGGCTATCGCCGCGACCACCGGTCCTGGACCGAGAGCTTTCGCGGCGATGCGCTGGAATTCGGCATCGGCCCCGGCGACGTCGTCCTGGCGCCGGGAACCCTTACCCATTCGCTGTTTCTTTATGCCCTGGTCCACGCACTCCATGCCGGCGCCCGCGTCGTCCTGTGCCGCCGGTTCCGGCCGGACCTCGCGCTGCGCCTGATCGAACGCGAACAGGCGAGCGTGCTCTACGGCGTGCCGACCCAGTTGCAGCTGATGCTCGAATTCGCCAGGGACAGGACATTCGCATCGGTCCGCTGGGTCCTGTCATCGGGCGCGAAATGGCCGCAACAGGCCAAGGCACGGCTCGCAAACGTCTTTCCGGACAGCCGGTTCGCCGAATTCTACGGTGCTTCGGAGACGAGTTTCATCACCGTCGCCAAGGCCGGGGAAGCTGTCCCCGAGGCCTCGGTCGGCCGCGCCTTTTCCGGCGTCGTCGTCACCATTCGCGACCGTGCCGGCCGGCGCATGCCGGCTGGCCGCGCCGGTTTCGTCTTTGTCGAAAGCCCGTTCCTGTTCATGAACTATGCCTGCGGCGCGGCGGCCGATCTGCTCTACCAGGGCGAGGCGATATCGGTCGGCGACATCGGCTATCTCGACCAGCAGGGCTTCCTTCATCTCGTCGGCCGGGCCGCCCGCAAGATCGTCACCTCGGCCAAGAACGTCTATCCGGAGGAGATCGAGCGCGTGCTCGAGCGTCATGCCGCGGTCGAAGCCGCGGCCGTGCTCGGCGTGCCCGATGTCAGGCGCGGCGAACGGCTGACGGCACTTGTGCGGCTGCGCGCCGAGGTGCCCGTCACCGCCACCGACCTGATCGCCCACGCCCGCCAGGCGCTGCCGCTCTACAAGGTGCCGCGTCTTTACGCGGCGGTGCCGGACTGGCCGCTGACGCGCTCCGGCAAGACCGATTTCGAGGCGCTCGGCCAGGCCTGGGCCGCCGGCCGCTTCGCGAGGCTGCCGTGACGGCCGCCTATATCGTCGCGGCCCGGCGCAGCGTCGTCGCGCCGCGCGGCGGGGCTTTCGCCGTGGTCGAGGCCATGGAACTCGCCGCCGTGTCGATCGGCGCGGTGCTCGCCGAGAGCGGCCTGGCGCCCGGCGATGTCGACGAGGTGATCCTCGGCAATGCGCTTTATGGCGGCGGCAATCCGGCCCGGGTCGCGGCCTTGCGGGCGGGACTGCCGGTCGCCGTGCCGGCCGTCACCATCGACAGCCAGTGCTGCGCCGGCCTCGACGCCATCCTGCTGGCGGCCACCCGGATCAGCGCGGGCGAGGCCGACATCGTCATCGCCGGCGGCGTCGAGAGCTTCAGCCGGTCGCCGCTGCGCCTGCGCCGCCCCAAGCAGGCCGGCGAAACCGCGCAAGCCTATGACCGGCCGCCCTTCACGCCCTGGCCGGAGCGCGATCCCGACATGATCCCGGCCGCCGCCGTGCTGGCGGCGGAATGGGACATCGGCCGCGCGGCGCAGGAGGCCTTCGCCGTCGACAGCCATCGCAAGGCGCTCGCACGCGGCCATGTTTCCGGCGAGCTGGCGCCGTCGGCCGGCTTGGCGCGGGACAGCTTTACCCGCCGGCTCGACCCGCGCCTCTGCGCCCGCCTGCCCTTGCTGGCGGGAAGTCCGCAGCATGGCGTGACGGCGGCGACCGTCGCCGTCGAGGCCGATGCGGCCGCGGCCGTGCTGGTCCTGTCGGACCGGGCGCTGGCACGCTGCCGATCGGCCGGCCGCCCCGTCGCGATCCTCGGCGGCGCAAGGCTCGGCGGCGATCCCGAACGTCCGGGACTTGCCCCGATCGCCGCCGCGCAGCGGGCGTTGCAACGCGCGGGCCTGCCGGCCAGCGCCATTGCCGTCGCCGAAATCATGGAAGCCTTCGCCGTCCAGGCCATGGCCTGCATCCGGGGGCTCGGCCTCGATCCCCAAATCGTCAACCGGGGCGGCGGCGCGCTCGCCCGCGGCCATCCGATCGGCGCCTCCGGCGCCATTCTCGCCGTCCGGCTCTGGCACGAGCTGCAGGCGGAGCCGCCCGCGGCCATCGGCATGGCGGCGATTGCGGCCGCCGGCGGCCTCGGTTCCGCCTTGCTCCTGCGCGCGGTCTAGCTCACGCGGGATGCGAACGGAGGCGTGTATCCGGCTGCTACGTCTAGGCTTTCCGCCACTGCCTCGGATTGGCCGCATCCTGGCAGCCCCAGGGCGGCAGCGTCTTGCCCTCGAACCGCTCCCTCAACCGGTTGCAGCCCCAGGCCTGGATCGGTGCCGGCATATAGCGGTTGATCTCGATTCCGATCTCGTCGAACGGGCTCTGCGAGGTCTCGACCCAATCGTAATATTGCTTCCCGATCAGGCCGCCAAAGCCAATGACGAATGCGACAAGGAGAAGTCCAAGCTTTTTCATGGCATGCCCGATTGAAGGATGTGCGCCGACGCCCGCGCCGGAGCGGTAGCACCCGCCCCCGGCGGCATCAACCTTCAGGACATCCCGCCTCCCCTCCGGGCGGGCCGCTCAGTCGCGGTCCGGCGCTCCCAGCGGAAACAGCGGACGATAGGGCCGCGCTTCGTCGACCGCTCGGGCAAAGGACGGCCGTGCCAGCAGTCTTTGCCGGTAACGCTGGACATGCGGGAAGCGGTCGCCCAGCGGATGGGTCCAGTCGGCGTAGAACAGCGCCGGCGCCGCGGCGCAGTCGGCAAGGCTGAAATCCGGGCCCGCCGCCCATTCGCGCCCGGCCATTCGCTGATCCAGCCAGCCATAGGCCGTGTCGAGCATGGTCCGCGCCTCGGCATCGCCATAGGAATCGCGGTCGGCCTCCGGCCGGATGCTGTTGAACACGATCTTCTGCTGCGGCGTCATGACGTAATTGTCGAAGAACCGGTCCATCATCCTGACCTCGAGCGCGGCATCCGCCTGCTGCGGGATCAGCCTGACCGGCCCGGGATGATGGATCGCCAGATGCTCGATGATGACACTCGCCTCCATGACGGAGCGGCCGTCGTCGACCAGCAGGGGGAAGCGCTTGATCGGCCAAAGTTCGGCGAATTCCATATAGGCCTGCGGTTCCTCGGCCGACAGCATGCGGAACACGAAGGGCGTGTCGTTCTCGTAAAATGCGATCAGCACCTTCTGGCAATAGGACGAGAAGGGATGGGCAAAGAGTTGCAGGGCCACGGCAGCATCCTAACTGATCTTTTTTTACAACCAGTTGCGTTATAGATTTGGAAATATGACTTGGCAAGCGTGACCTGCAGCGCTCGCCTCCTCCTCGCCCTCGTCGTCATGGCGTGGCCGGCCCGGTCATCCACGCATGGTCTTGGCCGGGACGAAGAGGTGGATATCAGGGACAAGCCCGGGCAAGACGCAGTGAGAGCCGCGGCCGCAGCATGATCGCGCCACGAGGGCGCGCCGACGGCGGCGTCACGCCCGTGGTCCTCGATCTCACCGCCCTCATCGTCATGACCGGGCTTGGCCCGGTCATCCACGCATTGCCTCGGCCAGGACGAAGCGTGGGTGCCCGGCCAAATCGACGGCTTGCGCATGACCGGCCGGAGATTTATTTAGAATCATTCCAATGTGAGATCCGTCATGCTGCCGCGCTTTTCATTTCCGGGCTTTTCCTCCAAGCGCCGTTTCGCCAGCCTTGCCGAGCACGAGATCCTCGCGCTGGCGATCTCGTCCGAAGAAGAGGACGGGCGCATCTATGCCGCCTATGCCGCGAAACTGCGGGCTGAATATCCCGCCTCCGCCGCGGTCTTCGACGCCATGGCGGCGGAAGAAGACGGCCACCGCCAGCGGCTGATCGAGTTCTATCGCAAGCGTTTCGGCGAGGTCATCCCGCCGATCCGGCGCGAGCACGTGGCCGATTTCTACACGCGCAAACCGGTCTGGCTGATCGAGAATCTCGGCCTCCAGCGGATCCGCGAGGAGGCAGCCGACATGGAGCGGCAGGCCCAGGACTTCTATGTCGACGCCATCAAGCGCTGCACCGATGCCGAGACGCGCAAATTGCTCGGCGATCTCGCGGCCGCCGAGGCCGGCCACCAGGTCACGGCCGAAAGGCTCGAAGCCGAACATCTCGGCCAGGGCGAGCGGGAAACCGAGGATGCCGTCGCCAAGCGCCAGTTCATCCTCACCTGGATCCAGCCGGGGCTCGCCGGCCTGATGGACGGCTCGGTCTCCACCCTCGCACCCATCTTCGCCACCGCTTTCGCCACCCAGAACCCCTGGACGACTTTTCTCGTCGGCCTGTCGGCGTCGGTCGGCGCGGGCATTTCCATGGGCTTCACCGAAGCCGCGCATGACGACGGCAAGCTGTCGGGGCGCGGTTCGCCATGGAAGCGCGGCCTGGCTTCAGGCGTGATGACCGCCATTGGCGGTCTCGGCCATGCCCTGCCCTATCTCATTCCGTCGTTCTGGACCGCCACCGCCATCGCGCTGCTGGTGGTATTCGTCGAGCTCTGGACCATCGCCTGGATCCAGAACCGCTTCATGGAAACGCCGTTCGGCCGGGCGGTGTTCCAGATCGTTCTCGGCGGCGGCCTCGTCCTGGCCGTCGGCATTCTCATCGGCGGGGCCTAAGACAGGCCGCGCCAAGCGTCAGGATGTGCCAAGGATCAGGATGCGCCCGCATCCGGCTTCGCCGCCGCGCCCAGCGTCGTCACCCAGATGATCCGGGCCACCACCTGGGTCGGATTGTCGAACATATGCGGCACGATGCTGGGAAAGCGGAAGCTGTCGCCGGCATCGAGTTCATGGGCCTCGTGGTTGAGCCAGAGCCGGAGCCGGCCCGACAGCACGTAGCCGGCCTTCTCCCCGGTATGCTGGAAGAAATCGGTGCCCGACGAGCCGCCGGGATTGAGGGTGAGCTCGTAAAATTCGAGCTCGCCCTTCTCGGCCGGCGTCAATGCCTCCTTCAGCACGCCGCTGGCGGTCAGCCGGAGCAGCCGCCGGTCGTTCTTGCGCACGATGTAGCGTGACGTCTGGTCGGTCTCGTGCGGCTCGAAGAAATAGGAAATCGGCACGGCGAGCGCGATCGACAACAGGCGCAGCGTGCGGATCGACGGCGTCGCCAATGCGCGCTCCAGCTGGCTGATCATGCCGGTGGACAGGCCCGTGCTCCTGGCGACATCCTGGATCGACAGGCCGGCGCGCTGGCGCAGCAGCCGCACGGTCTCGCCCAGGCGCTGATCGCCGGCGTCCTGTGGCGCCTCGTCCTTGGCCGTGGCCGCCGCGCCCTCGCGGGCGCTTCGAATGCTCATTCCAACCTCCCGATCCCTGCCGCGCCGGTATCTGCTCCGGCCGGGCCGCGTTTTGAGATCATGGCCCCCGGCACAATCCCATCCGAACACGATGATTGACAGCCATGTTTAGCCATGTTGAACTTGCTATCACATAATTCAAAACTGCTGAAGATACGCATCGCGTCGGCCAGACCTCGGCCCCGGATCATCCGGACCGAGCCGTGTGAGCCGCGGGAGGCGTGCGCGCGGCAGACGGAGGCGGAACATGGCAGACGATTTCGGGCCTTTCGGTCATCCAACCCGGCGCGGATTGCTGGCGATCGGCGCGGGTGCCGCGGCGGGGCTGGCGGCCCCAGGCACTGTCCTGGCGCAAGGGCGGCCGGCCAATCCGCCCGACAAGCCGCGCGGCCAGGTGGTCGCGGCCCTGTCGCAGGAACCGACGGTGTTCAATCCGCTGATGCCCGGCATCGAGGTCGACCAGGGCGTCTGGTGGCAGCTGTTCTCGCCGCTCTGGTACATCGATCCGCAGGGCCGTTTCGTGCCGGACCTGGCGAAGGACGTGCCGTCGGTCGAGAACGGCGGGCTCTCCGCCGACGGCCTGACCTGGAAGATCAAGCTTCGCAACGACGCCAAGTGGCATGACGGCACGCCGTTCACGGCAGACGACGTCAAATACAGCCTGGATCTCATCAACAACCCGAATTTCCGGGTGCGCAACCGCGTCGGCCACAGCCTGGTGAAAGACATCAAGGTGGTGGCACCCGACGAGATCCACTGGCAGATGGAGAGCGCCTATTCGCCCTATCTGTCGATCCTGGCCCTGGTCTTCATGGTGCCGAAACACATCCTGGAAAAGGCTGCCGATCCCAACACGGCACCGTTCAACAATGCGCCGGTCGGCACCGGGCCGTTCCGCTGGGGCACGCGGGTCGCCGGCGACCACATCCTGCTCAACGCCCATGCCGGCTATCACGGCCGCGGGCCCTTCGTGGAGCGGGTCGTCTTCAAATATATCCCCGATCTCACCGTGCTCTACACCCAGTTCCGCACCGGCCAGGTCGACTATACCGGCATCCAGGGCATCCTGCCGAATTTCGTCAAGGAGGCGCAAGCGCTGCGCGGCCGCAAGGTCATCGTGTCGCCGACGGCTTCGGTCGAGCATATCGCGCCCAATCTGGAATTCGGACCGCTGGCCGACCGCACGGTGCGCGAGGCGCTCTATTTCGCCATCAACAAGAAGGCCTTGATCGACGCGCTCAATTACGGCCTGCCGGTGCAGACCGAGAGCTTCGTGCCGCAGCAGGCCTGGTCGTTCCAGGCCGGCCTTCCCGCCCACGCCCACGATCCCGCCAAGGCCAATGCCATGCTCGACGCCGCGGGCTGGAAGCGCGGCGCCGGCGGCATTCGCGAGAAGGACGGGGTCAAGCTCGAATTCACCAATTCCACCACCTCGGGCAATGCCGTGCGCGAGCAGACCCAGCAATTGCTGATGCAGGACTGGCGCGCCATCGGCGCCGGCATGCGCATCAACAACATGCCGGCGGCGGTGATCTGGGGCGAGTTCTGGCAGCAGTCGAAATTCAATTCGGTGCTGGTCTCGGTCAATTTCATGCTGGGCAGCGATCCCGACGTGACGCCGCGCTTCGGCTCGGGCGCCATCCCGGCCAAGGGCGGCCGCGGCTTCAACACCTATCAATATCAGAACCCCGACGTGGACCGCCTCCTGAAGCAGGGCGCCAGCCAGTTCGACCAGGCCGCGCGCAAGGCCACCTATGGCGAGATGCAGAAGATCATCCGCAACGATCTCGCCATCCTGCCTCTGTTCCAGGCGGTGATCTCGGAAGGCATCAAGGACGGCCTGCAAGGCTTTGCCCCCAATATCAACGCCTCATCCAATTGCTGGAACATGCGCGAATGGTTCTGGGCCTGACGGCCGGCTGAGCGGGAACGCCCGACATGGCAAGGTTCGCCCTCCAGCGCCTGGGACAGGCCCTCGTCCTCCTGCTGCTGGTCTCGATGATCGGCTTCGCCATCCTGCATCTGGCGCCGGGCGGCCCGCTGTCGCAATTCGCCCTGTCCTCGCAGATGAGCCAGGAGGATCTCGACCGCATCGCCAGCCAGCTCGGCCTCGACCGGCCATTGCCGGTGCAATATCTCGACTGGCTCTGGCGCATGCTGCGCGGCGACTGGGGCGTGTCGTTCCGCGACGGCGAGCGGGTGCTGTCGGTCATCGGCTCGCATCTGGGCGCCACCATCGAGCTGATGGCGACCTCCACCCTGATCGCCATCCTGCTCGGCTGCTGGATCGGCATCCTGGGCGCCATCAAGCGCTATTCGCTGTTCGACACGCTCGCCACCGTCGGCGCCATGATCGCGCTGTCGATCCCGACCTTCTGGTTCGGCCTGGTGGCGATCTACATCTTCTCGGTCGAGCTCGGCTGGCTGCCGGCCGGCAACCGCCACACGGTGGGCGATGCCTCCTTGCTCGACCTGCTGCATCACCTGATCGCGCCGGCGATCGTGCTGGCTTTGGTCGAGACCGCGATCTGGGCGCGCTTCATGCGCTCCTCCATGCTCGACGTCATCGGCCAGGACTATATCCGCACGGCGCGCGCGAAAGGCCTGCCGGAATGGCGCGTGCTCTCGGGCCATGCGCTGCGCAACGCGCTCCTGCCGATGATCACGGTCGCCGGCCTGCAGTTCCCGACCTTGCTCGGCGGCGCTCTGGTCACCGAGACGGTGTTCACCTGGCCCGGCATGGGCCGGCTGTTTCTCGATTCGATCGGCTATCGCGACTATCCCGTGGTCATGGGCATCCTGATGTTCTCGGCCGTCATGGTGCTGATCGGCTCGTTCCTGGCCGACATGCTTTATGCCGCGGTCGATCCGCGCATCCGGGTGGGCTGAACCATGGCAGGAGCCCCGACATGACGGACACCGCCGTCCAGTTCGCCCCGCCGGCCTCGGGCAGCGCCGCCTGGCGCCGCTTCCGCCGGCACAAGCTCGCCATGGCCGGCGCCGTCACCATTGGCATCCTGGCGCTCGGCTCGGTGTTCGGGCCCTGGCTCTTGCCCTTCGACGATACCTATATCGACATCATGCAGCGCTTCGCGCCGCCCTTTTCCGGCGCCCATGTGCTCGGCACCGACGAGCTCGGCCGCGACATCCTGGCGCGCCTGATGATGGGCGGGCGCATCTCGCTCGCCATCGGCTTCGTCGCCATGGCGATCGCCATGGCCATCGGCATCGCCATCGGCACGGTCGCCGGTTATTACGGCGGCTGGATCGGCGCCGTGCTGATGCGCTTCGTCGATGCCGTCCTGTGTTTCCCGGCGATCTTCCTGCTGCTGGCACTTGCCGCGCTGATCGACCCCGGCGTGCTCTCGACCACCTTGCTGATCGCCGCCACCGCCTGGATGAATGTCGCCCGCATCGTCGAGGGCCAGATCCGTTCGCTGCGCGAACGCGACTTCGCGGTGGCCGCCGAGGCCATGGGCTCGTCCGACCTGCGCACCATGTTCCGCGAACTGGTGCCCAATGCCATGGCTCCCATCGTGGTTGCCGCCACGCTCAACGTCGCCAAGGCGATCCTGCTCGAATCCTATGTCAGTTATCTCGGCTACGGCATCCAGCCGCCGGTGGCGAGCTGGGGCAATATGCTCAACAATGCCCAGATCTACCTGACCAGCGCGCCCTGGCTGGCGCTCTTGCCCGGCATCGCCATCACGCTCGCGGTGACCAGCTTCAACTTCATCGGCGACGGCCTGCGCGACGCGCTCGATCCGCGGATGGACATCCGATGAGCGCCGAACCCCTGCTCCAGGTCAAACCCTTGCTCGAGGTCGACAACCTGACGGTGCGCTTCCGCACCGACCGCGGCGAATTCGCCGCCGTCTCCGACCTGTCGCTGACGCTTGCGCGCGGCGAGACCCTGGCCGTCGTCGGCGAATCCGGCTCGGGCAAAAGTGTCACCAGCCTCGCGGTCATGGGGCTCCTGCCGAAGTCGTCGGGCTGCCGCGTCACCGGCGCGATCAGGCTCGGCGGCGTCGATGGGACGAGCCGCGACCTCCTGGCCATTGGCGAGGACGCCATGCGCGGCGTCCGCGGCAAGGACATCGCCATGGTGTTCCAGGAGCCGATGACCTCGCTCAACCCGGTCAAGTCGATCGGCGGCCAGATCACCGAGGCCGTCCGGCTGCACCGGCCGATGGACCGCCGCGCGGCCGAGGACGAGGCCTGCCGCCTGCTCGATCTCGTCGGCATCCCCGCCCCGCGCCAGCGGCTGACCGCCTATCCGCACCAGCTCTCGGGGGGCATGCGCCAGCGCGTGATGATCGCCATGGCGCTGGCCGGCGAGCCCTCCATCCTGATCGCCGACGAGCCGACCACCGCGCTCGACGTCACCATCCAGGCCCAGATCCTCGACCTGATCCGCCGGCTGCAGGAAACCACCGGCATGGCGGTCCTGTTCATCACCCACAATCTCGGCGTGGTCGCCGAGATCGCCGACCGGGTCATGGTGATGTATTCCGGGCGGGTGGTCGAACAGGCCGATGTCCGGCCTTTGTTCAAGCGCCCCCTGATGCCCTATACGGCGGGCCTGCTGCGCTCGGTGCCGCGGCTCGACCTCGCCGGCCGGCGCCTGAGCACGCTCGCCGCCATTCCCGGCAATGTCCCCGACCCGCGCTTTCCACCCACCGGCTGCGCCTTCCATCCGCGCTGCGCCGACCAGGTCGCCGGGCGCTGCGATACAGAGACGCCCGACCTGGAACAGGCCGGCGGCGACCGCCGGGTGCGCTGCCTGCGCTGGCGCGAACTGGCGCCGGAGGCCCTGGCATGAACGCCGTTGATCCGACCGGCGAAGGCGTCGACGGTGCCCCCATCCTGGAGGTCGCCAATCTCCGCAAATGGTTCCCGGTCGGCGGCGGCCTGTTCGGCCGCGGCGCGCGCCAGGTCAAGGCCGTCGACGACGTCTCCTTCGCCATGAGGCCCGGCGAAGTGCTGAGCCTGGTCGGCGAATCCGGCTCGGGCAAGACCACAGTCGGCCGCACCGTGCTCAGGCTCACCGAGCCGACCGGCGGCGCCATCCGTTTCGAAGGCACCGACATCACCCATATGTCGCGCGGCCAGCTGCGGCCGCTGCGCCGGCGCATGCAGCTGGTGTTCCAGGACCCTTTCGCCTCGCTCAACCCGCGCATGACCATTGGCGAGATCGTCGCCGCGCCCCTTGCCATTCACGGCGTCGGCAACCGCGAGGAGCGCGCGGCCAAGGTCGTCGAGACGCTGCAGCTGGTCGGCCTCTCCAGCCATTTCGCCGAGCGCCATCCGCATGAGCTCTCCGGCGGCCAGCGCCAGCGGGTCGGCATCGCGCGGGCGCTGATCCTGAGACCCAGCCTGCTGGTCGCCGACGAGCCGGTCTCGGCGCTCGACGTCTCGATCCAGGCCCAGGTGGTCAACCTGCTCCTGGAGCTGAAGGAATTGTTCGGCCTGACCATTCTGTTCATCGCCCATGACCTGGCGGTGGTCGGCCATATCTCCGATCGCATCGCGGTGATGTATCTCGGCCGGCTGGTCGAGATCGCGCCGACCCGCACGCTGTTCGCGGCGCCGCGCCACCCCTATACCGAGGCGCTGTTCTCGGCCGCGCCGATCCCCGATCCGGAGGTCCGGCGTGGCCGGATCATCCTGACCGGCGACATCCCGAGCCCGCTCGCGCCGCCGTCCGGCTGCTCCTTCCGCACCCGCTGCCGTTATGCCCAGGCCGCCTGCGCGGCCGCCGTGCCTGCCTTGCGTGAAGTCGGCCCGGGCCATTTCTCCGCCTGCATCCGTGACGACATCGTGCTGCAGGCGACCGTGTCCGGTGCCGCCGACGAGGTGCCGGCATGACCACCTTCACGATCGCCACGACTTTCCACTGAGATGACTTGCCGCACATTCAGGAGTGCACCCCATGTCCCCCCCGCTTAACCGCATCGCCAGCGACGAGCGCCTGCCGGAGGCCGCCGACGTGGTGGTCATCGGCGGCGGCGTCATCGGCGTCTCCGCCGCCTACCACCTGGCCAGGAAGGGCCACTCGGTGGCGCTCGTCGAGAAGGGCCATGTCGGCGCCGAGCAGTCGAGCCGCAACTGGGGCTGGTGCCGCCAGCAGGGCCGCGCACGGGCCGAGATTCCGCTGGCGCGCGAGGCGCTGCGTCTCTGGGACGAGATGCAGACCGACAGCGGCCAGGATGCCGGCTTCCGCCGCACCGGCGTGCTGTTCATGACCAAGGACCCGGCCGAGGTCGCCGCCTGGGAGCGCTGGGCCGCGATCGCCCGCGACGAGCAGGTTCATTCCACCGTGCTGACGCCGACTGAGATCGCCGAGAAGCTGCCAGGCAATACCGAGAACTGGATCGCCGGCCTCTATACGCCGAGCGACGGCCGCGCCGAGCCCTCCATGGCGGTGCCGGCGCTGGCCGCAGCCGCCCGCAAGCACGGCGTCACCTTGCACCAGGACTGCGCCGCGCGCGGCATGGAGACCGAGGGCGGCCGGGTCAGCGCGGTGGTCACCGAAAAAGGCCGCATCCGCACCCAGTCGGTGCTGCTCGCCGGCGGCGCCTGGTCGTCGCTGTTCTGCCGCCGCCACGGCATCGCCCTGCCGATCGGCCTGGTCGACGCCACCGCCTGCCGCACCACGCCGGCGCCCGAGATCACCATGGGCGCGCTCGGCACCACGGATTACTGTGTCCGCCGCCGGCTCGACGGCGGCTTCACCCTGGCGCTGCGCGGCCGTGGCACGGTGCATCTGACACCCGACATCCTGCGTTACGCCAAGACTTTCTGGCCGACCTTCCTGGAGCGCCGCAAGGGCCTGAAGATTCGCTTCGGCTCGGTCTTCTTCGAACAGCTGATGCGCGACACCAACTGGAGCTTCGACAAGCCCTCGCCCTTCGAGGCCGAGCGGGTGCGCGACCCGGCCCCCGACATGCAGCTGGTCGAAGCGGCGCTCGCGGGCTTCATCGCCTCCAATCCCGCGCTGTCGGGCATCAAGATCGCCGAGGCCTGGGGCGGCACCATCGATTCCACCCCCGACACCGTGCCGGTCATCTCGGCCGTCGAGACATTGCCGGGCCTGACGCTCGCCACCGGCTTCTCCGGCCACGGTTTCGGCATCGGCCCCGGCGCCGGCCGGCTCGCCGCCGACATCGTCGCCGGCGACACGCCCTATGTCGACGCCAGCGCCTATGACTACAAGCGCCTGATCGACGGTCGGCATTTGGCACCCGTCGGGTTGTTTTAGGCAGGGATGGATTGTGACGGGTGCCTTGCAGCGAGGTTGGCCGTCCTTCGAGGCTCGCAAGAGCTCGCACCTCAGGATGAGGACGGTTGGGTGAGCGGCACCAACGTTGCTGATGAAGCTCCACGGATCGCGCGCATTTGGCACTGTCCCTGATGCGACACACCACATCCCTCATCCTGAGGTGCGAGCTCTTGCGAGCCTCGAAGGACGACTGACCGAATTGCAGCGCACTCCATTTCCCCCTTTTGAACTCCTGACCGGAAGCACATTCATGACCGTTCTCTACAAGGCCAATGCCACCCGTGGCGCGGTCTGGGCCAAGCTCTTCGCCGAGCGCGCGCCGGACATGCCCTTCCGGGTCTGGCCCGATATCGGCGACCCCGCTGAGATCCGTTATCTCGCCGCCTGGCAGCCGCCGGAGCGGATCATGGAGACCTTCCCCAATCTGGAGCTGCTGTTCTCGGTCGGCGCCGGCGTCGACCAGTTCGATTTCTCGATGCTGCCGCCGGCCCTGCCGGTCATTCGCATGCTCGAGCCCGGCATTGCCGAAAGCATGGCCGAATATGTCACGCTGGCCGTGCTCGCCTTGCACCGCGACCTCGTGCCCTTCATCGACCAGCAGAAGCGCCAGATCTGGCGGGAGATCCAGGTGCGCGCGGCCTCAAGCCGCCGGGTCGGCATCATGGGGCTCGGCCAGCTCGGCCAGGCCGCCCTCGACAAGCTCAAGGCCTTCGGTTTCCCGCTGTCCGGCTGGAACCGTTCGGCGCGCGCCATCGACGGCGTCACCTGTTTCACCGGCGAGGCCGAGCTCGATGCCTTTCTCGGCGAGGTCGACATCCTTGTTTGCCTGCTGCCGCTGACCGAGGCCACCCGGCACATTCTGAACGCCCGGCTGTTCGCGGCGCTGCCCGCCGGCGCGGCGCTCGCCAATTGCGGCCGCGGCGGCCATCTGGTCGAAGCCGACCTGCTGGCGGCGCTCGCCTCCGGCCACCTGTCCTCGGCCGTGCTCGACGTGACCGAGCAGGAGCCCCTGGCCCCCGATCACGCTTTCTGGGACCATCCGAAGATCCTGCTGACCCCCCATGTCGCCAGCATGACCCGCCCGGAAACGGCCGTCGATTTCGTCCTCGACACCATCGCCCGCCACCGTGCCGGCGAGCCATTGCCGGGCCTCGTCGACCGGGCGAGCGGTTATTAGGAAACCGCTAGAGAACGCGTCCTCGCGCACTCTCGCGTCGTCTTGGCCGGGCTTGTCCCTGATATCCACGAATTGCTTCGGCCCAAGGCATGCATGGATGCTCGGGCCAAGCCCGGGCAAGACGATGCGTTGACCGTCACATCCATTTGGCTGGGGGATGGGTTCGCTCGATCGCGCGCACATCCTTGCGGATCATTCTCGTCTCGGCGGGCCCAACCCGAGAATGACCAATACCGCCAAAACACCCGGATGGCGTTCCCGAAGGGTCTCCGGGCAGCGCCCCTGCCTGCACCTTAGAACCGCTTCAAAAGACTTCGGCGATGGCTTATGAACGCCGCATCGATCGAGGATCTCCCCATGAACGCTCCGCTCACCGCCGGTTCCTATCAGCTGTTTCCCCTGGCCAAGGACGAAACGACCTATCGCAAGCTGACCTCGGAAGGCGTCAGGGTCGAGAAAGTGCTCGGCGAAGAGGTCGTGGTGGTCGACCGCGAGGCGATCCGGCTCCTGTCGGAGACCGCCTTCATCGACATCAACCACCTGCTCAGGCCGAGCCATCTCGCCCAGCTGGTCAAGATCATCGACGACCCGGAATCGACCGCCAACGACAAGTTCGTCGCCTTCGACCTCCTGAAGAACGCCAATATCGCCGCCGGCGGCGTTTTGCCCATGTGCCAGGACACGGGCACCGCCATCGTCATGGGCAAGAAGGGCCGGCGCATCTGGACCGGCGGCGACGACGAGGCGGCGGTCGGCCAGGGCGTGCTCGACGCCTATGAGAAGAAGAACCTGCGTTATTCGCAGCTCGCGCCGCTCTCCATGTTCGAGGAGAAGAACACGCGCAACAACCTGCCGGCGCAGATCGAGATCTATGCCGAGGGCGACGACGCCTACAAATTCCTGTTCATGGCCAAGGGCGGCGGCTCGGCCAATAAGAGCTTCCTGTTCCAGGCACCGCCCTCGATCCTGACCCATGACCGCATGGTCAAGTTCCTGCACGAGAAGATCCTGACGCTCGGCACCGCCGCCTGTCCGCCCTATCACCTCGCCATCGTCATCGGCGGCCTCTCCGCCGAGCACACGATGAAGACGGCGAAGCTCGCTTCCGCCCGCTATCTCGACGGCCTGCCGACGGCGGGCTCGGAATTCGCCCATGCCTTCCGCGATGTCGGCATGGAGGCCGAGATCCACAAGCTGACCCAGGCCATGGGTGTCGGCGCGCAGTTCGGCGGCAAATATTTCTGCCACGACGTCCGCGTCATCCGCATGCCGCGCCACGGCGCCTCGCTGCCGATCGCCATCGCGGTGTCCTGCTCGGCCGACCGCCAGGCCATGGGCAAGATCACCCGCGACGGCGTCTTCGTCGAGGAACTCGAGCACAATCCGGCGAAATATCTGCCCGAGATCGACACCGAGGCGCTCGGCGGCGAGGTCGTGCGCATCGACCTGACCCGGCCGATGCCGGAGATCCTGGAAACCCTGTCCAGGCACCGGATCAAGACCCGCGTCTCGCTGACCGGCCCGATGATCGTCGCCCGCGACATGGCGCACGCCAAGATCCGCGAGCGGCTCGATGCCGGCGAACCCATGCCGCAATATTTCAAGGACCACCCGGTCTATTACGCAGGCCCCGCCAAGACCCCGAAGGGTTTCGCCTCGGGCTCGTTCGGCCCGACCACGGCCGGCCGCATGGACGGTTTCGTCGACCAGTTCCAATCAGCCGGCGGCTCCATGGTCATGCTCGCCAAGGGCAACCGCTCGCGCGACGTGCGCGAGGCCTGCGCCAAGCATGGCGGCTTCTATCTCGGCTCGATCGGCGGCCCCGCCGCGCGGCTGGCGCAGGACTGCATCAAGAAGGTCGAAGTGCTCGAATATCCCGAGCTCGGCATGGAGGCGATCTGGAAGATCGAGGTCGAGGATTTTCCGGCCTTCATCGTGGTCGACGACAAGGGCAATGATTTCTTCAAGGAATTGAATCTGGGGTGAATGGGCGAGTGGGAAGAAGCGAAAAGCGCCGCAAAATCAACCCTCTCCCAAAGGGAGAGGGTGGCATCGGCAGCTGCCGGGTGAGGGGTCGTCCATCTCCGGATGGGACGGCACGCTCGACGCGCATTGGCGCTCACCTTGAGAGGTTACGCCCCTCACCCGGCGCCTGACGGCGCCACCCTCTCCCTATGGGAGAGGGTTGGTCGCGAGGCGCCTCTTCCCCACTCCCCATTCGCTACTCCCCATTCGCCCTCGTGAAAAAATCGATGAACGCCCTGAGCGCCGGGCGCATCTGTCGCCGTGACGGGTAGTACAGAAAAAAGCCCGGAAACGGCGGGCACCAGTCGCCGAGCACGCGCGTGAGCTTGCCCGAGGCGATCTCGTCGGCGACCATCGCCTCCATGACATAGGCAAGGCCCGCGCCGGCGAGCGCGGCGGCGGTGATCAGCCGGCCCTCGTTGAACACCAGCCGGCCGTCCACCGCGATCTCCAGCGCCTCGCCGTCCTTCTCGAACTCCCAGCGATACAGCCCGCCGCCGGTGAATCGGCGGCCGATGCAGACATGCCGGCGGAGGTCGCTTGGATGCGCCGGCGGCGGAAAGCGCTGGAAATAGTCCGGCGTCGCCACCGCCGCCATGCGCATGTCCGGCCCGATCCGGACCGCGATCATGTCCTGTTCCAGGCTCTCGCCGAGCCGCATGCCGGCGTCGAAACCCGCGGCCACCAGGTCGACGAAGCCGTCCTGGACCACCAGCTCCAGGGTGACGTCGGGATAGGCCTCGGCGAAGCGGCCGGTCTGCGGCGCGACCATCAGCTCCGCCGCCTGCAAGGGCACGCTCAAGCGCAGCCGCCCGGCCGGCCGGCCGCCGGCGGCCGCGGTGTCCTCAAGCGCCGCCGCGATCTCTTCCAGCGCCGGTCCGATCCGGGCGATCAGCCTGCTGCCGGCTTCGGTCAGCGCGACGCTGCGGGTGGTGCGCGCCAGCAGCCGGACGCCGAGCTCGGCCTCCAGCCCGCTCACCGCGTGGCTGACCGCCGAGGGCGAGACGCCGAGCTGGGTCGCCGCGCCGCGGAAACTGCTATTGGCGGCGACACTGGCGAAGACGGTGAGTGCGGGCAGATCGGTGCGGGCCATTCATGAACGATATCGAACAGCCTATTCATTCCAAAGCCAATTATACCGAACAGCTCAACTGTCTAGCTTTCGCCCATCACCTGGCCGATCCCGGCCCCTTGAGGAGCGAACCACCATGATCAAACGCAAGCTCGGAACCGAACTCACCGTTTCCTCCGTCGGCCTCGGCTGCATGGGCATGAGCTTCGCCTATGGCGGCCAGGACGAGGCGGAGGCCATCGCCACGCTGCGCCGCGCCGTCGATCTTGGCGTCACCTTGTTCGACACGGCCGAGGTCTATGGCCCCTTCGACAACGAGATCCTGGTCGGCAAGGCGCTCCGCCCGGTGCGCGACCAGGTGGCGATCGCCACCAAATTCGGCTTCAGGATCGCCACCGAAGGCGCCGGCCCGTCACGCATGATCGGTGTCGACAGCCGGCCCGAACACGTCAAGGCGGTCGCCGAAGCTTCGCTGAAGCGGCTCGGCATCGAGGTCATCGACCTCTTTTACCAGCATCGCGTCGATCCCCTGGTGCCGATCGAGGACACGGTCGGCGCCATGGCCGAGCTGGTGCGCGCGGGCAAGGTCAGGGCGCTCGGCCTGTCGGAGGCCGGCGCCGCCACCATTCGGCGCGCCCATGCGGTGCATCCGATCGCCGCCGTCCAGAGCGAATATTCGCTGTGGAGCCGCGAGCCCGAGGCCGACGTTCTGCCGGTCTGCCGCGAGCTCGGCATCGGCTTCGTGCCCTATAGCCCGCTTGGCCGCGGCCTCCTGACCGGTGCGATCCGCGATCGGGCGACGCTCGGCGAGGACGACTTCCGCCGCGGCCTGCCGCGCTTCCAGGACGGCAATCTCGAACGCAATGTCGCGCTGGTCGACCGTCTCGGCGTGATCGCCGCCGGGCTCGGCATCACCGCGGCCCAGCTGGCGCTCGCCTGGGTGCTGCACCAGGGCGATACCATCGTGCCGATCCCGGGCGCCCGGCGCATCGCCCACCTCGAGCAGAACGCCGCCGCCAGCGTCACGCTCGACGCGGCGACGCTCGGTGCCATTGCCGAGGCCATGCCAGCCGAGGCCATTGCCGGCAAGCGCTACACCGACGCGGCCCTGGAACTTGTTGGCCGGTGAACCGTTATCGACCCGAGTACGTAGATATCAATGGCCCGCCGCGTGGCCCGTCTCGGACTGCGCTGAGAGGCCATTGATATGAGGTAAGTGCGTAAGCGGCGGCAGCCGAGCCCCAGTTTCCTGCCTGTTACCAGGTGGAAACAGAGCCTCGGCTGCCCCGCAATCCCCAGGAAACAGCGGCAGGCGATTGTGCCTGCCATGCCGGAGGGACACGCGATGCCCAGGTCGAACCAGGTCTTTGCAGCAGCCAAACCCGCTTCCGCCGACGCGCAGACCCTGGCGCTGGTGGCGAGTTCTCTGGTGCTCGCGACGATCGTCGCTTTCCTGGCGATGATCCTGACCGCCTGGCCGGCCGCGGCCCAAGGCCAGACGCTGCAGCTCGCGGCCCTCCCGCCATCGCTGCTGCAGAACCAGACGATGACGCAGTCGGCCCCTCAGCCGCTGGTCGCCGCGCCCACCGAAACCCGTCAGGCCGAGATTCCGCGCTCCTTGCCCCAGACCGCGTCGCTGCAGGCGTTGCCGCAGGTCGTGCGTCCCTGCGCCGACGAACTCGCGGCCGCCGAGGCCGAGACCAATGCGACGCTCGCCAGGTTCGAGGCGCTGGAAGAGGCGGATATGGGGCTGCAATGCGCGGCGCTGCGTGATCACCTCGCCGCCCTGTCGCGCGCAGCGACGGCGGCCGATCGCTGCACCTCGGGCCAGGACCGCGCGGCCAAGGTCACCTTCATCCGCCAGACCGCCGCCGAATGGCGCGGCGTTGTGTCGTCCAGCTGCCGGTAAATCATCGCATCATGCAGTCCAAAGCCGTTGCCCGCATCGCCGTCGCGCTCGTCCTGACGGCGGTGGTGTCGACCTTCGCTGCCGCATCGCCCTCCGAAGCCTTTTGCGCCCGCGACCTCTCGGCCACCGACACGAGGCTGCGCCATGCCCAGAGCCGCCTCGACCAGACGCGCGACCTGCCGATGATCCTGCGCTGCAACGCATTCCGCGACCAGCTGCGCGCCATGACCCAGGCGGCCTCGGTGTTCGAGCGCTGCAGCACGGGGCGGGCGCGATCGGAGAATGTTGGCCAGTTGGTCGGCTCGATCGCCGACTGGCGCCAGGTCATCGCCAGGAACTGCCAGTAATTGCCAGCAAAGGGCGGGCTGTCTTGAGCTCTCGCCCCGTCGCGCGACCGCTTCACTCGGTCTTTGTCCGCTCATGGCTCCAATCTCCCGAAGTTGGGAGCCTCCGGAAAACCCGAGGCGGTTCAGCCGCGCTTGGCGGTTGCCCGGGGGAAGCCCCGCCGCAGGATCGGGGTCCGTCCGCTCGGAAACACGTCGACATCCGTCGCGGCATGAGCACTCAGCATTCCGCTGACATAACGGAAGACGAGAGAAGCTCCACAGAGACGACCATCAGGGTCCTCCGGCGACGCTCGACAAGGAACCCCTGCATCATGCGACTCAAGCGCCGCTCGACCTTCGCCGCCGCCTTCGGGCTTCTTCTCGCCGCGCTTTCGACGGGCAACGCCCTCGCCCAGCGGGAGCTCGCCGGGCCGCCGGCCCTCGCGGCGGAATTCCGCCAGTACCTCGTCGGCTTCCGCCAGGCCCTGCGGGCAAACGACGCGAGCGCCGTTGCGGGGCTCACCCGCCTGCCGTTCTATTACGACGACGCGCACCGCGACCGAGCCTATTTCGAGAGCCGAATCTACCGGCAGCTTTTCACGCCGCGCAACCGCACATGCCTGCAGACGACGCGTCCCGTCTACGAGAAGAACGGCGAAGGTGCCGAGAGCTTCTACATGTTCTGCGGCCACGCGTATTTCTTGTTCACGAAGACGGCGGACGGCTTCCGCTTCTCCGATACCGGCCCGAACGACTAGGTGTGTCGTTCCGCAAGCCTCCAACAAGCCTCGTCCCTCAGTCCTTCTTGATCTGTTCCTTCACCGCCTCGATCAACTGCTTGAGCGAGAAGGGTTTGGGCAGGAAGGCGAAATGCGAGCCTTCAGGCAGGTCCTTCTTGAAGGCATCCTCGGCATAACCCGAGACGAAGATCACCTTGAGGTCGGGATTGGTCTTGCGCAGCTCGACCAGCAAGGTCGGTCCGTTCATTTCGGGCATGACCACGTCGGAGACGACGAGGTCGACCGCGCCGCCCGCGCCTTCCATCACCTCGAGCGCTTCAACGCCGGAGGCCGCCTCCAGCACCGTATAGCCGCGCGAGGCGAGCGCACGCGAGGCGAAGGCCCTGACCGCGTCCTCGTCCTCGACCAGCAGGATGGTGCCGGCGCCGGTATCGTCGCGCGCGGGCTGAGGCGGCTTGGGGGCCGGCGGCGCGACGGCGACCGCGACGGCCGGAGCCTCGATCTTGCCCGACACCAGCAGGGCGGCCGGCGGCGCCGGCGGCGCGGCACGCGCCTCCTCGGCCTCCTCGACATGGCGCGGCAGGAAGATCCGGAACGTCGTGCCCTTGCCGACCGCGGTATCGACGAAGATATAGCCGCCGGACTGCTTGACGATGCCGTAGACGGTGGACAGGCCGAGCCCGGTGCCCTTGCCGACCTCCTTGGTCGAGAAGAACGGATCGAAGATCTTCTGGACCACCTCGTCGGGAATGCCGGTGCCGGTATCGCTCACCTCGATCAGCACGCAATCGCTCGCCGGCACTTCCACCGGATGGTCCTTGCTGTCGTAGCGCCGGATATCGGCGGCCGCCACGTTCAGCGTCTTGATGGTCAGCTTGCCGCCGTCGGGCATGGCGTCGCGGGCATTGACCGCCAGGTTGAGGATCACCTGTTCGAGCTGGGTGACATCGGCGCGGATCGGCCAGAGGTCGCGGCCATGCACCATGTCGAGGCCGACCCGCTCGCCGAGCGACCGGCGCAGCAGCATGGACAGATCCGACAGCACGTCGCCGAGTTGGACCACCTGCGGCCTCAGCGTCTGCTTGCGCGAGAAGGCCAGCAGCTGGCGCACCAGGCTCGCCGCCCGGTTGGCGTTCTGCTTGATCTGGGTGATGTCGTTGAACGACGGATCGGCCGGCTTGTGGTTCATCAGCAGCAGGTCGGCATGGCCGATGATCGCCTGCAGCACGTTGTTGAAGTCATGCGCCACGCCGCCGGCGAGCTGGCCGACCGCGTTCATCTTCTGCGACTGGGCGAACTGCTCCTGCAATTGCCGGAGCTCGGTAGTTTCCACCGCATAGACGATCGCCGCCTCGCCCGGCTGGTCGGGATCATCCACGGGGGCGACGAAGAAGCGGGCGAAGCGGTTGGCGTCGCCCTGCAGGGCGCCGTCGACCGGCACCAGGTCGCCGCGGCCCTCGGCGGCCTCGCCGATCGCCTGCGACAGCCCGGGCCTGGAACTGTCCTTGACCAGCGACAGGATCGAGCGCGGCCCGATCTCGCCCGCCGGCAGCAGCTCGGCCGAGAGCCGGGCGAAGATCGGATTGGACCGGCCGACATGGCCCGCCTTGTCGACGGTCGAGATGCCCAAAGGCGAATTGTTGAAGAAGCGGGCGAAGCGCACCTCGGCCGCGCGCAGACTGTCGCCGGTATCGCTGCCGCGGCCGCGATGGATGACCAGCGTGCGCGACGAGCCGGCGGTGCCGTCGCCGGCGAAGGCGACTTTGTGCAAGAGGCGCACCGGCAGGGCTTCGCCGCCGCGCTTCTTCAGGTCGAGATCGAAGGTGGCGGTGCGCACCTCGCCCGGCGCCGGCGTCACCGTGCGCAGCAGCGCCGCCCCGTCGGCCGCCAGGATATCGGCCAGCGCCAGGCCGCCCGGGCCGACCTCGGCCAGGTCGTGGTCGAGCCAGCCGGCCAGCGTCGCGTTCATATAGGCGATCTCGCCATTCGGCTCCATGGAGAAGAAGCCGGCCGGCGCGTGGTCGAGAAAGTCGATGGCCTTTTGCAGGGTCTCGAAGGCGCTCTCGGCATTCTGCCGGTCGCGGCTGATATCCTCCACCGTCCACACGGTGGCCTTGTTCATGCCGAGCGGCGCCGGCAGCCCGTCGCGCACCAGCGGCCGCACGCGCAGGCGGAACCAGCGCGCTCCCTCGCCGTCCGGCTGGCGCACCTCCTCCTGGTGGCGGCGGCCTTCGCGCGCCGCCTGCGACAGGCGGTAGATCGCTTCCGACACCTCGGGCGCATTGGAAAAGGCCCGCTCGACGCCGCGCACGTCATGTTCGCCGCTGGTGCCGGTGAGCTCCAGATAGCTCGGATTGGCATAGAGCACCCGGCCCGCCGGTTCGGTCACGACAGCGGCATCCGGCGTGCTGTCGACCATCGCCTTGGTGAAATCGTTGCGGCTTTCCTCCGTCGCGAAACGCAGGATGCCGGCGGCATAAGCGAACAGCGAGAACACGCCGACGACCGACAGGATCGCCAAAAGCCCGATGACATAGGGATAGGCGTTGTCGCGGCCGATGGTCAGGAAGAACAGCGCGGCGCCGACCAGCACCAGCGCCACCAGGAGCACCATGGTCGTCGAGCCCGACCGGTCGGCGCGATCGACCGCGCGCGGCACCGGGGGTTTCTGCGATGTACCCGCCTTCGGGCGAGCACTTTTTTCGGCGATAGCCATGGCTTAACGTGCCGTTCTGGGAGCCAAGAGAGAGAATCCGGGCAAGCCCCTGATCTCATTGTAGTGGTGCAGGTTCCCGAACGAACTGGCAAGGGCGCAGGCGGGTTTTCCGCCCCCGCGAAGGCGTTTCCCACGCCTCGCCATGCCGACCATCACGGCCAATTGCAACGCCGGCGTCTTGACGCCGCGCCCGGCTTCCCCAACCATTCCGGTCGATCATCGCCGCTATCAGCTCGTTCAGCGCCGCGGCCCGAGCAGGCGCATTTTCGATGGCGCCCATGCCCCCGCAACGCCGTGCAAGCCGCGACACTGCCGCGCGCAGCGTGGCCTGCCTAACGTCCTCCTCAAGCGGCGCCCAGTGCAGCCGGTCCCCCAACGAGGAGTTCAGACATGGCTTGCAATCGCCTTCACTCCGCCCTCGCCGGCCTCGCCCTTGCCGCGGCGCTCGCGGCCCAGGCCGCGCCGGCCGCCGCCCAGACCTATTATCGCGGCTATGATATCGGCCCGGATTATCAGGGCATGCTCAACCAGTCGATGCGCCAGCAGCAGGAGCTGAACGCGCGCATGCAGCAGAACACCCAGGGCATCATTGCCCAGGTCATGCAGGATCCGCAGTTCCAGGCGCTTTACCAGCAGCACCGCATGCAGGGCGGCCAGATGACGCCGCAGCAATTCGCCTATCAATATGCCGCCACCGGCCGCTTCAGCCGCGAGGGCACCGCCCGCTACCAGGAGAACGAAGCCCGCAACCAGGCCGCCGAGCAGCAGCGCCTGCAAGGGCTGCGCGAGGCCGAGGCCGCCCGCGGCCAGGCCCAGCGGGGCTATCAGGACAGCTATCAGCGCAACAATGCCGAGGTCGGCAATCTCCTGCGCGGCAACTCGACCTATATCGGCCCGAACGGCCAGAGCTACGTCCTGCCCCATACCCAACCGGGCCAGATCCAGCGCGACCCGAACACCGGCAATGCCTTCGTCATGGACAATCGGGGACAGTACTACATGTACACGCCGAACGGCTGGCAACCGATGCAGGCGCGGTGAGCGTTCTCACCGTCACGCCATCGCCCGGCCGGGTTCACCCCGTCCGGGCGTTTGGCGGATGGCAGCACTTGGTCAATCCCTGGCGTCGCAGGTCCGTGTGGACGAATGTCGGGACAGCGGAGCTTCTGTCGTTTTTCTCGGCGCGCCTCGCCCCCCACCCCTGCACCCTCCGCGACACTGCCCCCCACCCTCCTTCTCGACATCGCGCGCCGCCTTCCCCTAGGGTTGCGCCCGCTGTCGGCGCGCGCGTCGCCGTCCCCTCCCCCTCCGGAGCGATTTTCCGATGACCGAGACGACAATGTCTTCCGTCCAGCCGAACCAATCCGGCCCCTATGACCTGGTGATCCGCGGCGGCCGGCTGGTCGATCCCGAGACCGGGCGCGACGCGTTCGGCGATGTCGCCATTCGCGGTGGGCGCATCGTCGCGGTCGGCACGGTGGAGCCGGGGGCGGCGCGCAGCATCGACGCGCGCGGGCTGGTGGTGGCGCCGGGTTTCATCGACCTGCATGCCCATGGTCAGTCGGTTGCCGCCGACCGCATGCAGGCCTTTGACGGGGTGACCACCTCGCTGGAGCTGGAGGCCGGCACGCTGCCGGTCAGCGCCTGGTACGACAACCAGGCCGGCAAGGGCCGGGTGTTGAATTACGGCACCGCCGCCAACTGGGTGTTCGCCCGCATCGCCGCGATGATCGGCACCGAGCCGGAACCGGAGCTCGGCTTCATGGGGCGGAGCTCGCATGACAAGCGCTGGGTCGACAATGTCGCGAGCCCGGCCGAGATCGACGAGATCATCGCCCGCCTCGCCGAGGGGCTCGACGAGGGTGGCATCGGCATCGGCATTCTCAACGCCTATGCGCCCGGCGCCGGCGTCAAGGAGCTGTCCGAGGTGGCGAGCCTCGCCGCCCGTTACGACGTGCCCACCTATACCCATGTCGCCTATGCCTCGAATGTCGATCCGAGGAGCTCGATCGAGGCCTATACGCGGCTCATCGGTTATGCCGGTTCCACCGGCGCGCATATGCATATCTGCCACTTCAACAGCACCAGCCTGCAGGATGTGGAACGCGCCGCCAAGCTCGTGAAAAAGGCCCAGGACCAGGGCCTGAAGGTGACGGTGGAAGCCTATCCCTATGGTACCGGCTCGACCGTGCTGGGCGCCGCCTTCTTCGCCGATCCGGCCTTCCCCGAGCGCACCGGCAGCGGTTACGGCGCGGTCGAGATGGTCGATACCGGCCGCAGCTTCACCAACCGCGACGAGATGCTGGCGGCGCAAGCCCAGGATCCCGGCTCGCTGGTGCTCTGGCATTTCCTCGACGTCGAGGCCAACCAGCGCCACCGCGACCTGCTCGACGTCTCGATCCTCTATCCCGGCGGCGCGATCGCCTCCGACGCCATGCCCTGGTCGCTCGCCGACGGCTCGTTTTATGACGGCGACGCCTGGCCGCTGCCGGCCAATGCCTCGTCGCATCCGCGCTCGTCCGGCACCTTCACCCGCTTCCTGCGCCAATGGGTGCGCGAGCGGCAGGCGCTGTCGCTGATCGACGGTCTCGCCAAATGCACGCTCATCCCGGCGCGCATCCTGGAGGAGAGCACGCCGGCCCTGCGGACCAAGGGTCGCCTGCAGGTCGGCGCCGATGCCGATATCGTGGTGTTCGACTATGACAGCCTGACCGACAAGGCGACCTTCAAGCAGATGAACCAGGCCGCCGAAGGCATGCGCCACGTCCTGGTCAATGGCGAGCCGATCATCGCCGGCGGCGAGCTGATCACCACCGCGCGGCCCGGCCGGCCGATCCGCCGGCCGCAAAAGGCCAAGGGCTAGGTCGCATGGCCGTCCCGGTCCTGCTGGTCACCGGCTTTCTCGGCGCCGGCAAGACCACGCTGATCAATCATTTGCTGACCTCGGCCGACGGCCGGCGGCTGGCGGCCGTGGTCAATGATTTCGGCGCGATCAATATCGATGCCGAGCTGATCGCGGGTGCCGCCGACGGCGTGGTCAGCCTCGCCAATGGCTGCATCTGCTGCTCGCTGCAGGGCGATCTGCTGCGCACGCTGAGCCGCCTGCTGCGCCGCGACCCGCCGCCCGACGGCATCGTCATCGAGACCAGCGGCGTCTCGGACCCCGCCGAGATCGTCCAGAACCTGCTCGACCCCGTGATCTGGCGCGAGGCGGCGCTGGAAGCCGTCATCGCGCTCGCCGATGCCCGCGCGCTGACCGACGACCCCGCCATGCTCGACGACGCGTTGTGCCGGGCGCAGATCGCGGCGGCCGATATCGTCGTGCTCAACAAGGCCGACCTGGTGACGCCAGAGGAGCTCGCCCGCGCCCGCGCCTTGCTGGCGCGGATCCGGCCGGAACGGATGATCTTCGACGTGACCGAAGGCCGGATCGCGCCGGAGCTCGCCTTCGGCGCCGAGCCGCGTGGCCCCCGCGAAGCCGGGACCGGCCCCCGCGCCCACGGTTTCTCGACGCCGCGCTTCGAGACGATGAGCTGGACGGCGTCAGCGCCGCTGTCGCTTGCCCGCTTCCAGGCGGTGATCGGCAAGCTCAGCCCCCGGCTGGTGCGCGCCAAGGGGTTCGTGGCGTTCCGCGAGCAGGCCGGCCGGCCCATGCTGTTCCAGCTGGTCGGCGAGCGGGCGACGCTCGGGCCGGCGCCATCGGGCCGCGACGATGCGGCGGCGGTGCGGCTGGTGCTCATCGCCGAGAACGGCAAGCTGGATATGGATGCGACCAAGGCGATGCTGGAGGAGTGTATCGCGCGGGAGGGGTGACGATTTCGGGGTGTATTGCACAGAGGTTAGCCGTCCTTCGAGGCTCGCAAGAGCTCGCACCTCAGGATGAGGAATGTAGGGAATTGCAGTTATGGTGGCGCCAATTACGCGGCATCCGTTGCGACTCACGACCGAGGCTGTTGCAATACTCTCACATTCCTCATCCTGAGGTGCGAGCTCTTGCGAGCCTCGAAGGACGACTGACCGTTGTGCAACGGACCAGCGCGCCAAGCCAAACCATCACCCCCCTACGCTCGGCACCAGTCCACCGCCGCGACCTCGCGGCTGATCCAGGCGCGAAAGGCCCGCACATTGGGCAGGTCCTGTTTGTGCCGGGGACAGACGAAATGATAGGCGCGCCCGGTGCGCAGCACGAGGCCGTAGGCGATCACCAGGCGGCCGGTGCGCAGCTCGTCATAGGCCAGCACGTCATGCGCCAGGAACAGTCCGCCGCCTTCGATGGTCACGTCCAGCGCGTGGTCGGGGCTGCTGAAGCGCAGGCCCCGATCAACGTCGACGCCGGTCACGCCGGCCGCTTCGAACCATTCAGACCAGCCCGGCAGTCCCGTGCGGTAATCGTCATGGACCAGCGGCAGGTGGCTCAGCGCCTCCGGCGTATCGAACGGGCCGTGGGCGGCCATCAGCGCCGGGCTGCACACCGGCACGAAATTGAGGCCGACCAGCTTTTCGACCGCGAGCCCGGCGTCCGGCGGCGCCTCGTTGCGCAGCATGCGAATGGCGATATCGACCCCGTCGGAGCGGAAATCGGCGAGCGCCATGGTTGAGGAAATCCGCACGTCGATATCGGGATGGGCGGCGGCGAAGCGATGCAGCCGGGGCGCCAGCCATTTGGCGGCGAAGCCGGTCGGTGTGCTGACCACGAGCACCCGCTCGTCGCCCGGCGTCTCCAGGCCCGCCACCGCCTCGCGGATCTGGTTGAAGCCGGTCTGCAGGCCCGGATAGAGCTGCTTTCCGGCCCGCGTCAGCGCGATCGCCCGAACCCGCCGCTCGAACAGTTTCAGGCCGAGCAGATCCTCCAGGCCGCGGATCTGATGGCTCAGCGCCCCGGCCGTGACATGCAATTCCTTCGCCGCCCTGGTCAGGCTGAGATGCCTGGCCGCGGCCTCGAAAGCGCGCAGCGCGTTGAGCGGCGGCATCGGTCCATGCATGAGATTACCTCAACCATCAGCTGAGATCTCATCCTTTGTCACGACCCGGTTCGGCCGTCAATCATGAGCCCATCGCGCACCCTGCCCGCGGCCATTCGCGGGTGCCGGCGCCCGAAACCATCCGGAGCCAGGATCATGGCCTATGTGACCCATTCCAGTTTCGACCCGACCGACGACGCCACCGCCGATCACCCACGCGGGCTGCTGGCCAACCTCGGCCACCTGCTGGCGCGGCTGGTCGAGCGGATCACCGAATCCAGGCAGGGCGACAGGGAACGGGCGATCGAAAACCTGGTCATGCGCTCGGGCGGCCGGCTCACCGACGGCATCGAACGCGAGATCGCCCGCCGCATGGCCGGATCGACCTCCAGGCGCGGCTGCTGGTGAGCGCAAGAAGCCCTCTCCCTCCGGGGGAGGGTCGTTTCGTCTGCGCTTTTGCTTTGGGCACGGGTTCGCGGCGCGCTAGCTTGCGCCCGCCAGCGCCCGCTCGACCGCCGCCTCGGCGTGAATGCCCGTGGTGTCGAACAGCGGCACGGCGCTGTCTTCCGGTTTCACCAGCAGCATGATCTCGGTGCAGCCGAGAATGACCGCCTCGGCGCCGCGCGCGACCAGCCGGGCGATGACCGCCTGATAGGCCGCGCGGGAGGCCGGCTCGACCCGGCCCTGCACCAGTTCCTCATAGATGATCCGATGCACCACCGCGCGGTCCGCGGCCTCGGGCACCAGCACGTCCAGGCCGAAGCGCTCGATGAGCCGGCCCTTGTAGAAATCCTGCTCCATGGTGAAGGCGGTGCCGATGAGGCCGACGCGCTTGATGCCCTGGGCCTGGACGCGCTCGGCGGTCGGGTCGGCGATGTGCAGCAGCGGGATGCCGACGGCGGCGGCGACCTGATCGGCCATGCGATGCATGGTGTTGGTGCAGATCAGGAAGAAGTCGGCGCCGCCACGCTCCAGGCGCCGCGCGGCATCGATCATCAGGGCGGTCGCATCGTCCCAGCGGCCGGCATGCTGCAGCGCCTCGATCTCGCCGAAATCGAACGACCACATCAGGCAGCGCGCCGACCTGAGCCCGCCCAGCCGCTCGCGCACCTGCTGGTTGATGATGCGGTAATATTCGGCCGAGCTCTCCCAGCTCATGCCGCCGATCAATCCGATGACGCCCTGCTGCGACACGATGAGGCCTTTTCCGCTGGCTGTTGCTGAATGCGAGTCGGCCAGCAGAATGGCGCGCCGCCGCGTCGGATGGCAACGCGCCCGATCCGGGCAATTCGCGGTCGCTCGTCTTCCCCAGGCTTGGCCCGACCAGGACGCCAACGGCCCGCAAGCCTGCGCCTTCGTCGCCGCGCAGGGCCCGAGGTCCCCGCTTCGTCTTGCCCTGGCTTGTCCCGGGCATCCACGACTTGTGCCTCGTGACCGACCGGGTTGAAGACGTGGATCGCCGGGACAAGCCCGGCCAGGACGACTTGACACGTCCCGGGCCTCATTCTCTCGGAGCGCGGCTTCAAATCCGGCTTGCGCCGTCTAGACTGCGATGACGACAGCTGGACAGACAGGAGAACGCGCAGTGGGCCTGGGTGGCATAGGCAATCTCGACTACACTGTCCTCTTATGTGGCAAGATGGCGGAAACACGCGCCTTCTACCGCGACATCATGCAGTTTCCCATCGAGGTCGATCACGACAACTGGGTCAGTTTTCGCGTCGGCGCGGCCCTCCTGTCGCTCAGGCCACGCGGCCGGTGGAGCGTCTGCGACGACGGCGCCGCGGTGCCCGGATCGGCGGCGGTCCAGCTGGCCTTTCGGGTCGCCCCGCCGGCCGTCGATGCCTGCCATGCCGAACTGGTCGCCAAGGGCGTGCCCATTCTGAGAGCGCCGACGGATCTGCCGAACTGGCGCCACCGCACCCTGTTCTTTCGCGACCCCGAGGACAATATCATCGAGATCTACGCCGAATATTGATCCGGTCGGAACGAGACGCGCAGCGGCCGACCCTGATCTCGCGACCGGTCCTGGAAGCCGCTCGGCCTACCGCAGGCCGCCCTTCAGCCGCATGACATAACCGATGACCTCGGCCACCGCCTTGTAGTGATCCTCGGGGATCGGCTGGTCGATCTCGACAGTGGCGTGCAGGGCGCGCGCCAGCGGCTGGTTCTCGACGATCGGCACGTCGTTGGCGGTCGCCAGCTCGCGGATCTTCAGGGCGATCAGGTCGGCGCCCTTGGCCACGCAGACCGGCGCGGTCATGCCGGTCTCGTAGCGCAGCGCCACCGCGAAGTGGGTCGGGTTGGTGATCACCACGGTCGCTTTCGGCACATTCGCCATCATGCGCTTGCGCGAGCGCTCGCGACGGATCTGCCGGATCTTGCCCTTGATTTCCGGGTTGCCGTCCGACTGCTTGAACTCGTCCTTCAACTCCTGAAAGGTCATGCGCTGGCGCTGGTACCAGCTGCGATACTGGTAGACGTAGTCGGCCGCCGCCAGCACCGCCAGGATCGCCACCACCGCATAGAGCAGGCTGAGGATGATGGTCAGCGTGTGCGGAAGCAGCACCTCGACATCCATACGCACCAGCGAGTCGATCACCGCGCGCTGCGGCCAGACCACGGCGAACATCACCGTGCCGACGATGGAGATCTTGGCGAGGCCCTTCAGGAAGTTGACGAAGGCCTCCTTGCCGAAAATGCGCTTGAAGCCCGCCATGGGCGAGACCTTGGAGAATTTCGGCTTCAGGCTCTCGCCCGACAGCACCAGCCGGTGCTGGATCATGTTGCCGGCGATGCCGGTAAGGAACAGGCCGAGCAGCGGCAGGCCGATGGCCGCGGCGATCGCCAGGCCCAAGGTGACGAACAGGCCCATCAGTCCGGCCCGGTCGACCGAGACCAGGTCGGCATTGGCCATCAGGTTCTTCAAGGGCGCGGTGAGGCTGCCGGCCGAGCCGATGGAGGTGATGGCGACCATCAAGGTCGCGGCGAACAGCATGAACCAGGAGACGAGGTCCTGGCTCTTGGCGACGTCGCCCTTCTGCAAGGCGTCGTCGAGCTTCTTCTGCGTCGGGTCCTGTGTTTTCTGGTCCTTGTCGTCGTCACCCTCAGCCACCGCTCACCTCCGGTTGACCGCGAGTTCGCTGAGCAGGCTCTCCAGATGGCCGGTGTAGTGGACCATCATGACGCCGACGACCAGCAGCAGGATCAGGAAGCCGACACCGATCGAGATCGGCATGCCGACGAAGAACACCTGCATCTGCGGCATCAGCTTGGACAGCACGCCGAGGCCGACATTGAACACCAGCGAGAACACCAGGAAGGGCGCGGACAGCTGGATGCCGACCATGAAGGCCTTGGACATGACGCCGACCAGGAACAGCGCGGCATCGCCCGAACCCGGCAGCACGCCCGGCCTGAGCACGCTGAAACTGCTCGAGATCGCGGCGATCACCAGATGATGCAGATCGGTGGCGAAGACGATCGCCACACCGAGCAGGCTGAGGAAAGTGCCGATGACCGCGCCCTGCTGGCCCTGGGTCGGGTCGACCTGCATGGCGAAGCCGAGCCCCATGGCATTGGCGATGACCACGCCTGCGGTCTGCAGCGCCGAGACCGCGATGCGGCCGGCCATGCCGAGCGTGAAGCCGACGGCGAGCTCCTGGAACAGCACGAGCACGATACCGGCGGGCCGCGCCAGGTCGACCGCATAGAGCGGCCGGTGCAGCGGGAACAGGATCATGGTCAAAAGCACGGCGACGCCCAGGCGCACGCGCATCGGCATGGCGCGTTCGCCCAGGCCCGGCATCAGCGTCATCATGGTGCCGACGCGCGCGAACATCAGGACGAAGATCACCGCGAATTCCGGGGTGAACGAGAAGGTCATCGGGTGAGCCTCCTCTCAGGTCGGGTCCCCTTGAAGCGCGGGATCAGACCTGATTCACCCGCCGGTGACCACCTTGGCCATCACCCGCGTCATGCAGCCGGCCATCAGGTCGCCCATGAACGGCAGGACCAGCAGCATGGTGGCGAAAATGGCGATGATCTTCGGCACGAAGACCAGCGTCTGTTCCTGGATCTGGGTCAGCGCCTGGACCAGCGAGACGGCGACGCCGACCACCAGGCCGACGATCATCAGCGGCGCCGAGACCAGGATGACGGTGAGGATGCCGTCGCGCGCGACGTCGAGAATATCAGCGGGGGTCATGCGTGCTCTCGGGCGGAATGGGTTCAGGTCGAAGCGCTTGGGTTGCGCTGCAGGCCGGTTGGTCGTCCTTCGAGGCTCGCAAGAGCTCGCACCTCAGGATGAGGAATGGAGAGAGTGGCATCAGCGTCGGTGCCGGACGCTCCGCATCCTCGGCGCCTCATAAGCAGGAGTTCTGCAGTTCTCCACGATCCTCATCCTGAGGTGCGAGCCCTTGCGAGCCTCGAAGGACGGCTGACCGCTGAGCAGGCGACCAGCACTTTCGTCAAAAGCCGTAACGCTCAGATCTGCATCCGCATGATTTCGTCATAGGCCTGCACCACCTTGTCGCGCACCGAGACCAGGGCCTCGATAGCGACCTCGGTTTCCGACACGGCGGTGACCACGTCGATGAGATCGGCCCGGCCGGCGGCCATCTGCTGGGCGCGCTGGTCGGTCGTCCGCGTCGTCTGGTCGAGATGCTGCATGGCCGAATTCAGCATGGCGCCGAAGCCGCCCTGGCCGCCGGCCGCGGCGGGACGCTGGGCCGCATTGGGCGAAAACAGCCGCGCGGCGCTGGCATAGGCATTGGCGGCGATCGAGGATGTGGACATCGTCAGGCCTTCAGAAGGTCGATGGTGCGCTGCAGCATGCGGCGCGTCGAGGTGATCACGTTGAGGTTGGCCTCGTAGCTGCGCTGGGCCTCGCGCATGTCCATCGCCTCGACCAGCGAATTGACATTGGGGATCTTGACGTAGCCGCGGGCGTCCGCCGCGGGATGATTGGGCTCATAGCGGCTCTGAAACTCGCCTTGGGCCTGCCGGACCGGGCCGAGCTGGACGGTGGTCGCCTGCAATTCACGGTCGAACGAGGTGCGGAATGTCGGCACCTTGCGCCGGTAGGGATCACCGCCGGCGGTATCGGCGGTCGAATTGGCGTTGGCGATATTTTCCGACACGACCCGCATGCGGCCGGCCTGGGCGCGCATGCCTCCGGTGGCGATGCGAATCGACCTGAGGAAATCCGTGGACATCGGTCAGCTCTCCCTAACGCTTGCCAATCGCCGTCCGGATCAATCCGAGCGAACGCTGGTACAGGCCGGTGACGGCCTGGTAGTCCATCTGGTTCTGGGCGACCTTGAGCATTTCGTCTTCGAGATTGACCCGGTTGCCGTCCGGCGTGGTGACCATTCCGGTGTCGCGCCTGACCTGGAACTGCGAACCGCCCTGCACCGAGCCGGTGATGTGGCGGGCATCGGTGGTGCTGGTGCCGATGCCGGAGCGCGTATTGCCCTGCACGAGGTTTTCGAAGCTCGGCGAGCGCAGGTCACGCGCCCGGTAGCCCGGCGTTTCGGCATTGGCGACGTTCTCGGCGAGCAGCTTCTGGCGATCCTGGTGCCAGCGCATGCGGTCGCGCAGCATGGAGAAGATCGGGATATCGGCGGCTGCCACGGGATTCTCCTCCCCCTTCGATGGGCAAAGAATGCCGGGCACGTGGTTAACGACACGTTAAACGAAAGGCGCTATTAACTTTTGTCACCGTGGATTAACCATCCGGGGAGGTCGCGCCCGGCAAGCCTTGCCGGGCTCGTTAACCTCAACATAGACTTAACGGGCCTGATTGCGCCCGCTGCCGGCATGCATGGGATCGGTTCTGATGAATTTCATATCCAATCTTCTAGGTCCCAATGCGCCGCTCGCGGCGACCTTCATTGTCGCCTTCGCCGTGGTCCTGGTGCTGATCGGGCTGACCGCCTGGGTGTTCCGGCTGGTGCGCGGCCGGGGCCTGGGCATCGGCGCCTCCGCCCGCGGCCGCCAGCCGCGCCTGGCCGTGCTCGACTATGCCGATGTCGATGCCCGCCGAAAGCTGGTGCTGATCCGGCGCGACAATGTCGAGCACCTGATCCTGCTCGGCGGCCCGACCGACGTGGTGATCGAGAACAATATCGTCCGCGGCGTGCCCGTGCAGGCGAGCGCCCTGCGCGACATTCCCGCCGCCGCGCTTCCCGAGCCGGCGCCGGCCCTGCCGGCCACCGGTGAAGCCCAGACGCGGCTCTCCATGCGCGAAGCCGCGCGCCAGGCTGCCGGCGAATTGCCGCCGCCGCCGCCGCGGCCGGTCAATCTCGACAACCCGACGCCGCCAAGGCCCGAGCCCAGGGCAGAGGCAAGGCCCGAACCGCGCCCCGAGCCAAGGCCCGAACCCCGCCCCGAGCCCAGGCCGGAACCGCGCTATGAGCCGCGGCCGGAGCCGCGCGCCGAAACGCCGGTGGTCCAGCCGGTGGCGCCCACCCCGGTTGCTCCGCCCGCCCCGCCGGCGATCCAGCCCGCCCGCGTCGAGCCGAATCGCATCGAAACGAGCCGCATCGAGCCGTCGCGGGTCGAGCCGGTGAGGCCCGAGCCGGTTCGCCCGGCACCGCCGCCGCCGCGCGTCGAACCCCAGCGTCTCGAAACGCCCCGGCCGGTGACGCCCGCCGCGACCCCGGCCATGCCCTCGCCGCCGCCGCGGCCGCTGAACGTCGCCAGGCCGGAGACGCCGCCGCCGGCTGCGCCGTCGCAGGTGGTGACGCCGCAGGTCAAGGCGCCTCCCCCGCCGCCCGCTCCGCCGGCCCGCCCTTCGGCCGCGCCGCCCGACGACATCGCCGCGCGTCTCGAGGCAGCCTTGCGCAAGCCGATCGTGCCGACCTCGGTGATGGCCCAGCGGCCCGCCGAATCGCGGCCACCCGAATCGCGCCCCGTCGAACCGCGGCCGCCGGTCACCGCCGCGCCTCCGCCGGCGCGCGCACCGTCGGCCCCTGCCCCCGCCCCGGCCGCCCCCCCGGCGCCGGCCACCGCGACCCCGGCATCATCCGCCGAGCCGCCGAAGGCCCTGACCGCTTCGGAGAAATCGGTCTTCGACAGCCTGGAAGAAGAAATGGCGGCCCTGCTCGGCCGTGGTCCTGCGGCGCCGAAGAACTGAGCCGGGGATCCGGCGTCGAGGGCCTGGGCCGACTGCGGCCCGGCCGCCCCAACCTGCTAAGCTCACGCCAACGATTCGCGTGAGCGCGGGAAGCGATGCAGCCGAAAACGACAGGACAGGCCTCGGCCAAGGCACGCCGCATCGGCGGGTCGAAGGTTGCCCTGGAGCTCGCCGCTCTCGGCAGCGCGGCGCTGGGCCTTGCCGCCCTCGGCGCGTCCACGGCCCTGGCCCAGGACGTCTCGATCAATCTCGGCCAGGGTGCCGGCGTCAACGAGCGGGTGATCCAGCTGATCGGGCTGATCACCGTGCTGTCGGTGGCGCCCTCGATCCTGATCATGGTGACCAGCTTCGTGCGCATCTCCGTGGTGCTGTCGCTGCTGCGCACCGCCATCGGCACCCAGACCGCGCCGCCCAATGCCGTGATCGTCGGCCTCTCGCTGTTCCTGACCGGCTTCGTCATGGCGCCGGTGTTCCAGCAGAGCTACGACACCGGCCTGAAGCCGCTGATGGACAATCAGATCGACATTCGCCAGGCCTTCGACCGCGGCTCGACGCCGTTCCGCGAGTTCATGATCAAACATGTCCGCGAAAAGGACCTGGCGCTGTTCCAGGAACTGTCCAACGAGCCGGTGCCGGCGACGCCGCAGGAAGTGTCGTTCCGCGTACTCGTCCCCTCCTTCATGATCTCCGAGCTCCGGCGCGCCTTCGAAATCGCCTTCCTCCTGTTCGTGCCCTTCCTGGTCATCGACCTCGTCGTCGCCTCGGTGCTGATGTCGATGGGCATGATGATGCTGCCGCCGGTCACCGTCTCGCTGCCGTTCAAGCTGATCTTCTTCGTGCTGGTCGACGGCTGGAACCTGGTCGCCGGCAGCCTGGTCAGAAGTTTCGGGACTTAGGCAGCCGGCAGACGCGCGAATCAACCCTCTCCCAAAGGGAGAGGGTGGCGCCGTCAGGCGCCGGGTGAGGGGTCGTCCATCTCCGGATGGGGCGTTCTGTACGACGAGCGTCGCGTTCGTCCTGAGCGCTCACGCCCCTCACCCGGCAGCTGACGCTGCCACCCTCTCCCTTTGGGCTAGCGTTCGCACACATCTTTCAGATGGGCCTGAATGCGTCGCCCTTTGAGATCTCGCGCCGGAACCACCATCCTCACCTCTCCCCGGCGGGGAGAGGTCGGCCGAAGGCCGGGAGAGGGGGAATTGTGGCTTCAGAACAACACTTTATGCGTTTCGCATGGTGACGTCTCGTCTCGCGCCTCGCCCCCTCTCCCGACCGCTCGCTACGCTCGCAGTCGACCTCTCCCCGCCGGGGAGAGGTGTGGGCGGTGGTTCCGACGCGAACCTCGAAGGACGGCAAATCGTCGCCTAACGAACTGAAAAGACGTAGATTTCCGAGATGCGTGCGAACGCTAGCTCCCTTTGGGAGAGGGTCGATCTGCCGTGCGCTTCCTCTGCCACTCGCTCGCGCTCGTTGAGGGCAACCCACCAACGCCCTTCCGGGCTGCCCACATTGAAACACAGCGCCGGAAAGCCGCGCCGGACCAATGCCTTGTCGGCTCCGCCTGAACCCGGGGATCAGGACGTGCCGGCCTCGCTCCGGCACGCCGCGTCGCCGATCCGGCTGAACACGTCCTGATAGGGAAAGGTGCGGCGCATGATCTGCAGCCGCTGGCCCGGCTCGCCGACCAGCGACAGGCTGAGCCCGCCTCCGGTCTCCGGACGGAACAGATGGGCCTGCACCGCATGCCGGTCTGCGCCGACGCGCCGGTCGAACGTGCCGGTGAAACGCGACTGCCCGCGCATGCGCGCCGGGTCCGGCTCCAGCCGCATGGCGAGGTCGCCGCAGGCCGTCCCCTCGACGCGCACCCCGCACCAGGCCGCGCCGCAGCGGCTCAGGTCGAGGACCACGCCATATTTGCTGCTCGACCAGCGGCCGGCGAGTTCGTCGGGCGCGGCCGTGGCGGGCCGCGAGGCGGCACTGGCCGGCCTGTCATGGCCAATGGTAAGCTGCAGCATGACCGCGACGGCGAGCGCGCCCAGCACGACGGAGGCTCCGCCCATCAGCCTGCCGGCCAGAACCCCGGACGCCCGGGCACGGGCGCGTGTCGCAATCAGCACGATCGTCCTCGCGGTCATTGTCGCTCTCCTGGTTCTACCTCTTGCGGCCGTCGCTGTCTTGACCGCTCTCGGCCGGCTCGCGCTGCCCTACGAGCTGGCGGTGGTCGATGCCCGCCTGCCCGGCCTGTTCCGGGTCCACATGGCGAGCGCCGCCGGCGCCCTCGTCCTGGTGCCCGCGGCCCTCTTGCTCAGGCGGCGGCCGCGCCTGCATCGGCTCGCCGGCCGAACCGCCGCCGTCGCCATCCTGATCGCCGGTACCACCGCCGTGCCGGTGGCGCTCGCCGGCATCGCCTCGCCCTGGGCCATGGCCGGTTTCGTCGCGCAGGCGCTGGCCTGGCTGGGTTTCCTGTCTCGCGGCTACGGCGCGATCCGCCGCCGCCAGGTTCAATCCCACGCCCGGGCGATGCTCGCCGTGACCGCGGTCACATCGGCGGCGATCTGGCTGAGGCCGGCCATGGTGCTGGCGCGTCACGCCGACTGGCCGTTCGAGACCGCCTATGCGGTCATCGTCTGGGCGTCCTGGCTGGTGCCGCTCGCCGTGGTGGCGGTGGGGATCGGCTGGGCGCGCAGGCGGAGGTGAGTGGATTCGGCCTTGGGCGCGCGGGGATCGGACCGCATCGAAAACCGCGAACGAATGCCCTTGCGGGCAGGCACCCTTCGAAACTTGCTCCAGAACCACCAACCCACCTCTCCCCGGCGGGGAGAGGTGAAGAGGTGCGAGTACGGCATTGCGCATCGCTGCGCCCATTTGCCCGAAATGCCGGGCGGCCCCCTCACCGCCCGCGCACGGGCGGGCCTCCGCTCAACCCTGGCGCGGCGTCCGCGCGGCGTCGGCCGAGCCTGGCGCGGGCGCCGCCGGCCGGCGCTGCTGGCCGGGGGCTTCGGAGGGGTAGCGCTCGCGGTAGTTCTGCAGGAAGGCGTCCAGCGTATCGCGGTCGGCGATCGAGCGGGCAATCTCGCGATATTCGACGCCGCGCGCCTCGATCGGCGCGGTCACCACGTCGAAGGCGCGGGCATCCGGCGTCGCCGCCATCACCGTGCGCCAGCGTCCGCGCAGCCGGTCGAGGCCCAGCGTCTCGTCGCTCAGGGCATAACCGATGGCCGCCCGCAGCAAATGGCGCCGTTCGTCATCGTTCAGCGCCGCGTTGCCGCGCCGCGCCGAGACCCATTTCTCGCTCTGCTCGGCGGATTCGCGATAGCGCTGCGCCGACCACAGGATGTCGGCGCGCAGCATTTCCGATTCCTGGCTCTTGACGTCGCCCAGCAGTTCCAGCGCCTGATCGGGCCGGCCGGCATCGGCGAGCGCCCGGGCTTCGAGCAGATAGCGCTGGACCCTGAGTTCCTCGGGCAGGTCGGCGAGCCGGGTGGTCCTGAGCGCCTGCAGGGCCGCGGCCGGCTTGCGGTTCATCAGATGCACCACGGCGAGCCGCGCGGCGACCTGCGAGCGCGCGGCGCCGGTCAGCCGGCGGTCGACCTGGTGCTGCAGCAGCGACGCGGCCTGGTCGAGCAGGTCCATATTGGCCAGCCGGTCGGCCAGCCGCCGGATGATCTCGTCGCCGCGCCGGCCCTGGGGCGTCATGTCGCGAAAATCGTAATAGAGCGCCAGCGCGTCGACCGGCTTCATGGCATCGGCATTGCCGTCGAGGAACAGCGCCTCGAAATGGCGCGCCACATCGTCCTGCATGCCGCGCACGGCCTCCGAGCGCGGGAACACCTTCATGGCGTTGCGCATGGTCGAGAAGGCGTCGCGGAACCGGCCCTGCTCGGCATAGAGCTTGGCGAGCAGTGCCAGCGTGCGCGCTTCCACGTCATCGCCGCGCCAGGCATAGCTCATCACCTCGAGCTCTTCGGTGGCAGCCTTGCCGTCGATCTCGCCGAGCCGGTAGCGCAGCGCCAGATGACGCTCGTCGGCATCCGCCCTGACCGGCGCATCCGGACCGCGCGACGCCCGCGCATAGGACATCAGCGCCTCGCGATCCTGGCCCTGGGCTTCCGCGAGCCGGCCGCGCAGCAGCGCGAACCGCTGCTCCGCCTCGGGGGGCACGCCGAGCTCCTGCAATTCGTCGAGACGGCGAGCCGCCCGCTCGACCGCGCCGGCGTCGAGCGCCGCGCCGACCGCTCCGGTCAGGATGTTGCGCGCGAACGGCGGCGGCAAGGTGCCGACCGGCGTTTCGCTGGCCTCGAAGGCTTCATGGGCCTCGCGCGAGCGGCCGTCGAGGGCGAGCGCGGCGGCCCGCCACGGCACCACGTCCGGGGAAGCGGAAATCGCCGGGTGAGCCAGATCGCGCAAGGCGTCGGCCGGGCGGTGCATCATCACCGAGACGACGCCGCGCAGGCCCTGGATCGAGCCGTCCTCGGCGACCCGGCGGTCCTGCCGGAGGATCGTCTCGATCACCGCGCGGGCCTCGGGCCAGCGCTGCTGGGCCATGTAGAAGCGCACGAGGTCGAGCCGCCGCGGCGTGCGCTGCGTGTCGTGAACGCTGGCCGCGCCGGTGATCAGGTCGGCCTCGCGCTCGCGGAACGGCGCCTTCTCGTCGACCGCCCACAATTCCAGGTCGAAAGCGATGGCGCGCGGCCGGCGAACCGAGCGGATCGGCGGCTGCGGCCGGGCATTCTCCGCCGTCAGCATCAGCCCGCGCGGCCGCCCGACATTGACCCGGTCGCCCTCGATGGTCACGGCGACATCGTCGGCGAGCGGCTGGAACACCAGGCCGTGGCTGCCGGCCAGCGCGGTGAATTCGACCATCTCGTAATTGCGCAGGAACGACCGCGCCGGTCCGGCGCCGGTCACCACGATCAGCTCGTCACCGGCCAGCGGATCGCTCAGGCGGTGCACCGAGCCCGCGCCGGCGAATTCGGCGGACGCGATCAACCGGTCACCGATGCCGCTGGCGCGCGTCAGGGCCACCGGTCGCGGCGGTTCCAGGACGGTATCGGCGAGCGTCACGATCCAGGCGGCGCCGTCGCGGCCGGTCGATGCCAGGCTCTGCCGGTCGAGGCCGATGCGGATCGCCGTGCCGTCGCGTGAGCGGGAGGCATCGACCGAGGTGAAGGCACCGATGGCGTCCGACTGCAATCCCGCGAGGTCGATCGGCTCGCGCGCGTCGAACACCAGCCACAGCGTGTCGCCGCGCTGGAACACCGCGCCCGGCGTCTCCTGATTGAACGGCACGAGGATACGCACGGTGCCGCCGGCACGCCGGGCCTGCAGCATGACCGGACCGCCGGCGCGAGGCGCGGCGACCATGGGCGGCACAGCAGCGCTAGCCTGCGCCGGCGCCGGCGCACGGGCGGGAGAAGGCGCGGCTTGCGGCGGGGCCGCCGGCGCGGCGGGCTGAGCGGCCGCCTCGACGTTCAGCGGCGCGACCGGGGCGGTCTCGACCCCGGCCGGGGCCGGCGCGGGAATGACCTCGGAAACAGCGGGCGGACGGGTCTCGCCGCGCGCGGCCGCCAGCCGCGGCGCAGGCGTCGCGGGGTCGAAGATCGGGATCGGCAGGCCATTGCCCGGCAGGTTGACGACCGCCGGCGGGCTCGGCGCCGGGCGCGCGTCGCTGCGCGGGGCCTGAGCCATCGGCATGGTCGGGCGCGGATCGCGCATGCTGAGGTCGACCACATAGGTGCCCTCCTCGCGAAACGCCCGGACGTCGGCTTCCGGCTGCACGGTCAGGCGGATCAGCAGCTCGTCGGTTCCGGTATTGGCCTCGATCTCGGAAACGAAATGCGGCAGGCCTTCGCGGGTCTGGCGCAGATCGGCGGTGAACGGCTTGCCGACCCGGATGCTGAGCCGGTCGCCGGCACGGTCGAGCGAGACGCCGACGGGCTCCGGCAGGGTCAGCACGAAGCGGGTGAAGGTCGGGTGATTGCCGACCCGGACGACGACAGGCGGCATGACCCGGGCCGCCCGTTGGGTTTCGGCCAGCTGGGCACGCCGCTCGGCGTCGCGCGCCCGGCGCGTCAGGTCCTCGACCACCTCGGCCGGCAAGGCCGGAGGCGCGCCGCGCCAGCTGTCGGGCAGCATGTCGACGAACAATCGTTCGCCCGCCTCCATCGAATTGACGGTCACCCGCTGGGACAGCGCGAAACGCAGCGACCGGCCGTCGGGATCGCGGCGGACCGCCGAGACATAGCCGGCCAGCCGGGTCGACAGCGCCTCGGTCTGCAGCGCGACCGGACGGCTGAAGGTGACGATCAGCACGCCGCCGCTGACCTTGACCTCGGAGGGCACCTGCTGATTGAAGCCGAAGACGATGCGGGCGTAGCCGCTATCGGTCGCGGCCGAGATATCGGCCTTGGCCGGCAGCGGCGGCGTCGGTGCGGGCTGGGTCGTGGCCTGGGCCTGCGCCGAAGGCGGCGCTGCCAGCAGGCATAGCGGGACGATCAGGCAGAGCTCCGCCAGGACGGTGGCAAAGCGCCCCCGTGTCCGCCCCCCGATGCCCTCGGCGTTCCCGTCCATGGGTCCGCTACTCGCTACGCTTCGCCAGCCACACGACCCCGGCGTCCGGCTACTTCATGCGACCGGTCGAGCGCATCATCGCTTTGGGCTGTTAACAGGCCGTTTCGCCAATCGCAGAGAAGCGCCTCAGCGTGTTGGCCGGCCTTCGATTTTCGGCAATTCGCTGGCCGGAACCTGGCGCGGGTCGGCGGCAGCCTGCTGGCCGGGGCGCCGGGCGAGTTCGATGGTCAGGCGCTGCGCCGGGGCAGCCTGCATCTGCGCCAGGATGTCGGCGAGCTTGGGCGGCCGCATGGCACGGGCCACCTCGACGAGCACGGTCAGTTCGAGCGTGTCGAAAATGCGGGCGGCATCCTTGGCGCGCATCGTCTCATACATGCTGACGAAGCCGCGGAAGCGCTGCTGCTCGGCCTCGTCGCGCCGCTGCTCGAGCCCGGCGATGCGGCTTTCCAGTTCCTTCAGCTCGTTGGCGCGCTGCTCCAGCCGGCGCTCGGCGGCGCGCAGCAGGTTTTCCCGCATGTCCATTTCACGCTGGCGGCCGTCCAGCTCCTGGCGGCGCTCCTGCAGCCGCTCCAGGATGGCGCGTTCCGAGGCCGAGACCTGCGGCGGCTGCGGCAGGGCGAGATTGGGCGGCGCGGGATGGGCCGGCGCGGCGGCGGGCGCCGGTGGCGGCTGCGGCGGCGCCGGCACCGAACCGGTGGTCAGCAGGCTGTCCGGACCGGGGATCGCGCTCGCCGCGCCGCTGTCCTGGGCGTAGACGACGCGCGGTCCCGGCGGGCCGACATCGCCGCTGATCAATCCGACCGCCTTGAGGAACAGCAGGCTCCCCGCGGCGACGGTGACGATGGGCAGGAGGCGCAATTCCTTCATCTCGCCTCCTCAGGCCGCCCGGGTGTTGACGCGTGCCGCGAAGGCATTGGCCGCGGCCAGGGTCGAGGCGGCGCTGGCATGGGCAGGGATGCCGCTCGGCTCGCGCGCGGCGACCGTTACCGGCACCACCGGTTCGACCTTCGGAGCATTGTCGCGCACCACCGCGGCCGTGCGCGCCGCCGCGGTGATCCGCGCGACACGGTCGACCACTTCCTGGCCGGACTTCACCTCGCGCTCGATCTCGGCGACGAAGCGCTCGGCGGTGCGCAGCCTTTCGCCCAGCGTGCCGTCGCATTCGCGCACCGTCAGCTTGAGCCCCTGGATGGCACGCTCGGCGATCTCGGTGGCGGTGATCAGCTCGGCAATCGTCGCCTTGAGCGATTGTTCGTCGGAGCGCAGCCGGAGCAGCCGCCGGTTGAGCACGACGCAATAGCCGATGGTCACGGCCAGCAGGCCAGACACCATGAGCTCGACGATCAGCGAGACGATGAAGCTGGACATTAGAGTTCCTGGCCTCCGGAGGTAATCTGCTCGAACTGCGTCAATGTCGTCTTGGCGCGCCTGAGCGGCCGCTGCACCCGCACGGCCACCTTGTCGCCGACCCGGCCCATGCGCCCCTCGGTCAGGGTCTGGTCGCCGCAGCGCACCTTGACCAGCGCATCCGGCTTCATGTCGAGCACCAGCGTGTCGCCGACCTTCAGGTTCATCAATTGGCGCAGCGGCAGGTCCGCCTCGTAGAGCACCGCCTCGACCGCCGTGCGCGCCTGGAAGATCTCGGTCGACAGGTGGCCTTCCCAGACCGGGTCGCGGCCGAGCTTCTCGCCGACGAAGGTCTGCATCAGCCGGTCGCGGATCGGCTCGATGGTGGCATAAGGCAGGAGGATCTCGACCGAGCCGCCGCGCTCTTCCATGTCGATGCGCAGGCGCACCAGGATGGCGGCGTTGTTCGGCCGGGAGATCGCCGCGAAACGCGGGTTGGTCTCGAGCCGGTCGATGCGGAAATTGACTGGCGAGATTGGCCGGAACGCCACTTCCGCATCGGCCAGGATCACCTCGACCATGCGCTTGACGAGGCCCATTTCGATGGTCGTATAGGGCCGGCCTTCGACGCGGATCGCGGTGACGCCGCGGCGGCCGCCGAGCAGCACGTCGATGATCGAGTAGATCAGGCTGGAATCGATCGTCGCGATGCCGAAATTGTCCCATTCCTCGGCCTTGAAAATGGTCAGGATGGCCGGCAGCGGGATCGAGTTCAGGTAATCGGCGAAACGCACCGCGTGGATGCGGTCGAGCGAGACTTCGACATTGTCGGAGGTGAAGTTGCGCAGCGAGGTCGTGAGCAGCCGCACGAGGCGGTCGAACACGATGTCGAGCATCGGCAGGCGCTCGTACGCGACCATGGCCGAGTCGATGATGGCGCGAATGCCGCCATTGTCGGTCAGCGCCAGATCCTCGACCGAGAAGCCGAGGAGATTGTCGATTTCCTCCTGGTTGAGGATGCGCTCGGCGCCGCCCTTGGCGGCGCTGGCATGGGCAACGCCGTCCTCGCCGAGCGTCGCCCAGTCTTCGGCCGCATCGGTGCCGGTGGCGCCCTGCTCTTCGAGCGCCATGCCCCATTCGGCGGCGAGGGCATCCTGGTCGATGTCGTTGGCGGCGGCCATGGGTCTAGGCTCTCGTCACTGCACGATGATTTCGCGGAACAGCACGGCATTGACCCGTGCCGGATGAACCGCGGTATTGACCCGGCGGGTCAGCTCGTCGCGCAGGCGAAAAATGCCCGCCGATCCCTCGATATCCGAGGGCCGGACTTCGCGCAGGTAGAGCTGGAAGGCGTCGACCACGCGCGGCATGACCGGCTTGATCTGGTCGGCGGTCTTGGCATCGGCCACCTCCAGCGCGACCTTGACGCGCAGATATTGCGCGCGGTCCTGGCCGACAGACAGGTTGACCGTCATTTCCGGCAGATCGAGGAAGGCCACCGTGCTCGGCGCCTGCGCCGCCTCGGCCTGATGCGCGGCGGCACGCGGCTTCAGCACGAAGAACCAGCCACCGGCGCCGGCGACGACCAGGGCGAGCGCCGCGCCGATCAGCACCATCTTCTTCTTGGAGCCGGCGGGGGCGACCTCGCCCTCCTCGCCGTCTTCGACGGCCGCATCGGCTTTTTTCGGTTTCATTGCCATGACTTGCGCCCGCCAGACTCACTGTCCGGACGATGTCGTCGCAATGGTTAACAGCCCGTTTATTTTCGTTAACGCGCGGCAAGAATTGCCGGGTCGTTCGCGCTTCGGCGGCGCTTTCTGCCGGGCTTATGGTTACCCAAATCTCTCGATAAGTGGTTGATATTGCTTGAACGAGCGAGTTGGCACAGGTCCTGCGATGACTGGGATGGGCGCCACGTCGTTTGGGAGAACGACCGACGCGCCCGATCTGGGGAGCAGCCCGCGCGCCAAAGCCTTGGGAGAGGCGATGTGCGAGCCGGCCAAAATCTGGGACTGGCCCGATGGAGAACGTATCTCTCGTCGGCCTCTCGCGGCAGGTCGCCCTGCAGCGGGAGCTGGACGTTATTGCCAATAATCTCGCGAACTTGAACACCACGGGGTTCAAGAGCGACGAGGTCGTGTTCCAGGAATTCATCTCGCCGACCGCCCGCGACGACACCTTTCAGCGCGGCGCCGACCGGCGGACATCCTTCGTCTGGGACCGCGCGACCGCGACCAATATGCGCCAGGGACCGATGGAACCGACGGGCAATGCGCTCGATGTCGGGCTCGGCGGACGCGGCTATTTCGTGGTCCAGACGCCCGAGGGCGAGCGCTACACCCGCAACGGCTCGTTCGAGATCAACGCCCAGGGCCAGCTCGTCACCAAGCAGGGCTACCAGGTGCTGGGCGAGAACGGCCCGATCGCCTTCGACCAGGCCGACAACGGCATCACCATCACCCGCGACGGCACGATCAGCGCCCGTGGCGCCACCGCCAACGCACCGGCCGGCCAGCGTGGCCGCCTGCGCGTCGTCGACGGCAACACGCCGCGCGCCATGGAAAAGGCCGGCGACAACCTGTTCAGCCTGCGCGGCGGTGCTCAAGCCGCCAGCGTCGCCATCGGCAATATCGATGTGCGCCAGGGCTTCATCGAGAAGTCCAACGTCACCCCGGTGCTGGAAATGTCCCGCATGATCGAGGTGACGCGCGCCTATACCTCGCTCGCCTCCAGCATCGAACGCCACGACCAACTCCGCCGCGATGCGATCCGCTCGCTCGGCAACCCGTCAAGCTGAGGAGCCTGATCCATGCGCGCCCTCCACACCGCAGCCACCGGCATGATGGCCCAGGAGCTCACTGTCGAAGTGATCTCCAACAATATCGCGAACATGCGGACCACCGGCTTCAAGCGCCAGCGGGCCGAATTCCAGGACATGCTCTACGACCAGCAGCGCCGCGCCGGCATGCAGAACTCGCAGCAGGGCAATGTCCTGCCGGTCGGCATCGCCATCGGCTCGGGTGTCAAGCCGGCCGCGACCTCGCGGGTGATGAGCCAGGGCAACATCCTGCCGACCGAAAAGGACTACGACATCGCCATTCGCGGCGAAGGCTATTTCCGCATCCAGCTGCCCGACGGCCGCACCGGCTATACCCGCGACGGCTCGTTCGAGCTGAACGACCAGGGCCAGTTGGTCACCGTCGACGGCAACCTGGTCGATCCCGGCATTACCATTCCCGCGACCGCCCGCGCGGTCACCATCAATCCGTCGGGCCTCGTCCAGGTGCAGTTGCAGAACCAGGTCGCGCCGCAGACGGTGGGCACCATCCAGCTGTCGCGCTTCATCAACAAGGCCGGCCTGGAATCGATCGGCGACAACCTGTTCCTGGAGACCGCCGCGTCCGGCCAGCCGACCACCACGGCGCCGAATGTCGACGGCATGGGCTCGCTGCTGCAGAAGAACCTCGAACAGTCGAACGTCACGGCGGTGTCCGAGATCTCCGACCTGATCGCGGCCCAGCGCGCCTATGAAATGAACGCCCGCATCATCTCGGCCGCCGACCAGATGCTGCAGTCCACCGCCCAGATCATGCGCTGAGGTCGTCATGCGGCTGGCACGTTCGTCGATCCCCCTCGTCATCGGCCTCATCGCCCCGATGGCGGCGCATGCCGAAGCGCCGCCGACGCTGCGCGCCAGCGTCACCATCACGGGCGAGCTCGTCCGTCTGGGCGATCTCGTCGACAATGCCGGCCGTTTCGGCGACGTCGCCGTGTTCCGCTCGCCCGACATGGGCCATACCGGCTCGGTGCCCACCTGGCGCATCCTGGAAGCCGCCAAGCGCATGGGGCTCGCCCGCATCGAGACCGGCGACCGGACCGACGTCTCGGTCACCCGCGCCGCCCGCGTCATGCCGCTCGCCGACATGGAGGAGCGCATCGCCTCGGCCATTGCCCGCTCGCTCGGCGTCGACGATTCCGCCCGCATCGCCGTCACCTTCGACCGCGGCACCCGCCCGATCGCGGTGGAGCCGACCGCCCGCGGCGACCTGACGGTCAGCCGCATCGACCACGACCCGCGCACCGGCCGCTTCGAGGCGGTGCTCGGCGTCCACGGCTCGGCATTGGCCGAACGCGGCGGCGGCTTCCGCGTCACCGGCCAGGCCGCCGAGCTGGTCGAATTCCTCGTGCCGGCCCGCACCATCGGGCGCGGCGAGGTGATCAAGACCACCGACCTGGTGGTCGAGCGGCGGCCGCGCAACGAACTGAACGGCGTGCCGCCGGACGCCATCTCGACCCTCGCCCAGGCCGTCGGCCAGGCGGCCCGCCGGCCGCTGCAGGCTGAGCGCGCCTTCCGCGTCGGCGACCTGATGAAGCCCGAGATCGTCGAGCGCAACGGCAATGTCCTGATCATCTACGAGGTCGGCGGCCTGTCGCTGACCATTCGCGGCAAGGCCATGGAGGCCGGCGCCGAAGGCGACATCATCCAGGTGCAGAACCTGGGGACCCGCAAGACCATGCAGGCGACCGTCACCGGACAGAACCGCGTCACCGTCGTGCAGCGGCCGTCGATCACCACGATCTCGGCCGCCACCATACCCGTCCAGCCCAGCAGCCCCATCCCGCAATGACCGCGTTCGCGCCAGGATCCGCCATGCGTACCGCCCGCCTTGCCCTCGTCGCCGCCGCGACGCTCACGACAGCCGCCTGCGGCGCGCCGGACCGGCTCCGCAATATCGGCCAGCAGCCGGCCCTCTCCGCCATCAACAATCCGCAGACCCAGGCCGGCTACCGGCCGGTCTCCATGCCGATGCCCGACCCGGTGCCGGTCTCGCACAATCCCAACTCGCTCTGGCGCAACGGCTCGCGCGCCTTCTTCCGCGACCAGCGAGCCCAGCGGGTCGGCGACATCATGACCATCAAGGTCAAGATCACCGACCAGGCGACGCTGTCCAACGAGACCAACCGGACCCGCGCCAATACCGAGGGTTTCGGCGCAGCCAACATGTTCGGCCTGGAAAACGGCATTCGCCGCGGCGGCGCCGATCCGGCCAACCTGCTCACCCTCAACAGCCAGAGCGGCAGCGACGGCAAGGGCACGATCAACCGCTCCGAACAGCTGGTCACCAATGTCGCGGCGGTGGTCACCCAGATCCTGCCCAACGGCAACCTGGTGCTGGAAGGCAAGCAGGAGATCCGGGTCAATTTCGAGGTGCGCGAACTGATCGTCGCCGGCATCGTCCGTCCCGAGGACATCGAGAGCGACAACACCATCGATTCCGCCAAGATCGCCCATGCCCGCATCGGTTATGGCGGCCGCGGCCAGATCACCGACGTCCAGCAGCCGCGCTACGGCCAGCAGGCGCTCGACGTGCTCCTGCCCTGGTGAGGTCCTGACGCCCTCACCCGATCCATCCTGCTCCGCCGTCCCGCTCCCCAGGCGCTCCGGCACCTCCCCAGCCGTCCCGCTCCCCAGGCGTTCCGGCACCTCCCCAGCCGTCCCCGCTCCCCAGGCGATACGGCCAACCCCGACGCCGCCCGTGCTCCCACACGGGCGGCGCTCGCTTTTTTTGGAGCTCCCGACCTCACCGTCTTGTGAAATGCCTGTCACGGGTGACCGGCTAGGCTCCGCGTCCGTTGCAATCCAGGGAGGCGACATTGATCATCACCAATGGCACTGCAAGCTTCGATCGCCGTGGTCTCCTGAAGGCCGCCGGCACCGGCCTCGCCCTGCTCGCGGCGGGGCCGGCCTTTGCCCGCGCGCCGCTCGCGGGATCGCAGGTCGCCGGGGTCTATCGCCTGAAGGTCGGCACCATCGAGGTCACCGCCGTGCTCGACGGCCACCTCGACCTGCCCCAGGCCCTGTTCCCCAAGGCGACCGATGGCGAGGCCGGCACCCTGCTCGAGCGGGCGGCCCTGCCCCGCGGGACCCCGGTCAATGCGCCCGTCAACACCTACCTGGTCAATTCGGGTGACCGCCTGGTCATGATCGACACCGGCACGGCCACCGCCATGGGCCCGACGCTCGGCCTGATGCCGAGAAACCTTGCCGCCTCCGGCGTGACGCCCGATCAGGTCGACGTCGTGCTGATGACCCACCTGCATCCCGACCACGCCAATGGCCTGATCACGCCCGACGGCAAGCCGTTCTTCCCCAATGCCGAAGTGGTGGTCGCCGGCACCGAATACGACTTCTGGAACGACCAGGGCATCATGAACCAGGCGCCCAAGGACGTGCAGGCCTTCTTCCAGATGGCGCAGGTCGCGGTGAAACCCTATGCGGACGCCAAGCGGCTGCGCCGGATCAGCGCGGATGGCGAGGTCGTGCCGGGCATCGCCGCCATCGCCGCGCCCGGCCACACGCCCGGCCATACCGGCTACCGCATCACCTCGGGCGACCAGCAATTGCTGGTCTGGGGCGACATCGTCCACGCTGCCGCGTTCCAGTTCGCCAAACCCGACTGGTCGATCGCCTTCGACACCAGCCAGGACATGGCCGCGGCCTCGCGCAAGCGGATGTTCGACATGACCGCCACCGACCGCATCACGGTGGCCGGCATGCACCTGCCCTTCCCCGGCATCGGCCATGTCGTGCGCGATGGCGACGGCTACCGCTTCGTGCCGGTCGCCTGGCGGCCGATCTGACGGCGGCCTCAGCCGGCCAGAAGGTCGCGGCAGCCGAGATCGTCCACGGCGAGGTGGATGCGCTCGAGATTGTTCCACCAGATCACCGGCGGGATGCCGTTGGCGTGCTGCCAGATCGGCGTCGCGATCTGCCAGAGCACCGACAGGCGGTAGTCGTCCTGCAGGGCGCGGCGGTCATAGCCCTGGACGCCGCGCGCCGTCAGTTCGTCGTGATGGCAGTCCAGCAGATGCCGCTCGGCGCCTTGCCGGAAATCCGGGTACCAATGGACGGCCATCATATAGGCGAGGTCATCCGTCCCGATATCGACCCGCCAGCAATCCCAGTCGAACAGCCGACCGTCGTCTGGGCCGTCGCCGCGCATCAGGAAGTAGTTCCAGACATGCGCGTCGCCCTGCACGACCGTCATGTTGCGGCGCGTATGATAACGCGCCATCAGGCGCGGCCCGGCGTCGAGAAGGCGCTCGTAGAGCGCCCGCCGCCCGACGGAAAGCCGGTCGCCGAGATCGTCGGCGAAACGCGCGAACCGCTCCGCCAGGCCCTGCAGGTTCCGATCGGTCGTCGCGATATCGTCAAAGCCGCCAATGCTTGCGCCGAGGCGCGGATCGTCCCACCACGCCGCCTGGAAGCGCGCCCGCGTCCGGATGATGGCCTCGCATTGCGCCAGCTTCGGCGGCAAGGGCCATTGGGTCGCGACGACATGGGTTTGCGAGAGGTCCTCGAGCAGGAGATGCCAGGCCCCGGTCTCCGCATTGACCTGGGCATCGAAACAGCGCGGCACGAGTCCCGCGAGCATCGCCGGCGCGACATCGCGATAAAACGCCACCTCGTGCCGGCCGCCATGCCAGGGACCGCCGGGGCGGGTGGTCAGGCCCGCCTTCAGGATGAGCGAGCCGGGCGCGCCGGCATCGGCCCCCTCATAGGTCGGGCGGAGCTGGAAAATATGCGACAGGATGGTGGCGAAGGAACGCTCGACCGCGACGCTGGCGACACGGCCGTCACCGAGCGCCCCGGATCGGCGCAGGGCTTCGGTCAGGTGCCCGGCATCGGCCATGTCCGGCGGTAACGCTGTCGTCATGCCGGGTCGTCCTCACAGCCAGAACGCACTCTAGCCCGCCGCGCACGGGTGGAAAACACCGGAAGACTGCGTGCTTTCTCGTGTCGTGGCCAAGGCCTGATCGGTTCGGATTGAAGCGCACGGCATCAAGGACGACCACCCGCCATGCGGTATTCCGCTCTGAAGTGATCTCGACCTAGCTCTCCACCGGCTCGCCATGGACGTCCTTCAGCACCACGTCATGGGCACCGCCCTCGCGAATGCTGACCGCCGAGGCCACGGTCAGCCGGGCCCGCTGATAGAATTCCGGCAGGCTGAGCGCGCCGCAATTGCACAGGGTCGAGCGGATCTTGGCGAGGCTCGCCTCGAGATTGTCGCGCAGCTTGCCGGCATAGGGCACATAGCTGTCGACGCCCTCCTCGAAGGTCAGCTTCTTTTTCTTGGCGAGATCGTCGCTGCTGCCATGGTCGTAACGCTGCCAGTTGCGCGCGCGATTGCTGCCCTCGCCCCAATATTCCTTCATGAACTGGTTGTTGATCTGGACCTTCCGGCCGGGCGCCTCGTCGAAGCGCGCGAAGTAGCGGCCGAGCATGACGAAGTCGGCCCCCATCGCGAGCGCCAGGGTGATGTGATAGTCCTGGCTGATGCCGCCGTCGGAACAGACCGGCACATAGATGCCGGTCTCGCGGAAATATTCGTCGCGCGCCTTGGCCACTTCGATCACCGCCGAGGCCTGGCCGCGGCCGATGCCCTTCTGCTCGCGGGTGATGCAGATCGAACCGCCGCCAATGCCGACCTTGACGAAATCCGCCCCGGCCTCGGCCAGGTAACGGAAGCCCTCGCGGTCGACGACATTGCCAGCGCCGACATGACCCCGGTCCGGATAGGTCGACTTGATGAAGGCGATCGCATCCGCCTGCCATTCGGAATAGCCGTCGGAGGAATCGATGCAGAGCACGTCGGCGCCGGCCGCCAGCAGGGCCGGAACCCGCTCGCGATAGTCGCGCGTGTTGATGCCCGCGCCGACGATCAGCCGCTTGTCGCGGTCGACATTTTCCAGCGGGTGTTCCTTGTGGGCGTCATAGTCCTTGCGGAAGATCAGGTAGCGCAGCCGCTGGTCGGCATCGACCACCGGCAGGCAATTGACCTTGTGCTTCCAGATCAGGTCGTTGGCGGCCGGCAGGTCGATGCCGATCTCGGCGCAATGGATGGCCGCCAGCGGCGTCATGATCTCGGCGACCGGCGTCGCCGGCGGGGTCTTGCCCCGGCGATAGTCGCGGCTGGTGATGATGCCGACCAGCTTGCCGGTCGCCGTGCCGTCCTCGGTGACCGCGATGGTCGAATGGCCGGTCCGTTCGGTCAGCGCCACCACATCGGCGAAGGTCGCGCGCGGCGGCAGGTTCGAATCGCTGACGACGAAACCCGCCTTGTAGTTCTTGACGCGGCCGACCATCGCCACCTGGTCATCGATGGCCTGCGAGCCGAAAACGAAGGACAGGCCGCCGCAGCGCGCCAGCGCGATCGAAAGCTCTTCTCCCGAGACCGACTGCATCAGCGCGCTGGTCACCGGAACATTGATCGTCAGGGGCGAGAGGCCGGCTCCGGGCGGGCCGCCCGCGGGATCCGCCTTGAAGCGCACGACCGGCGCCGACAAGTCCACCCTTTCCGGCAGGCAATCCCTGGCGGTCAGGTTCGGGATGAGCAGATATTCGCCGAAGGTGCGGCTCGGTTCATCATAGATATAGGCCATGTCGTCGAATATTGTACAACGGATGGTGTGTCAATCGCCGAAACGGCCTCGATATCGCGCGGTCGATCCGGCCGACCGGCCTCATTCGACGCGGGCAGCCGCCACCCAGGCGGCGGCTGCCCGCCCGGGCCTATTGGCGATGGATGGCGACCACACGGCCTTCGCGGTTGACGATGACATGCCTGTTGTTGACATGGGTATAGCGATGGCCCTGCAACCGGGCATGTCCCTGGATCTCGTGATACTGGACGCCCTCGGGCATTTGCATGCCGACGGTGACCTCGCCCGGGATCGTCGCCGACGGCATATTCATGCGGCTGATATAGCCGCTCATGAATGCGCGATCTTCGTCGTTATAGGCTTGCGCGGCGTCGCCCGCGCCCTGCGCCAGTGCGACATGGGACATAGCGGGCGTCATGGCGAGGAGCGACAGCGCCAGAAGGCTGATTTTCGCATTCATGATCGTTCTCCATTGTGGGCGGACGCGTGCGCCGGGAGGTGCTGCGGTGTGCAGGATCCCGCGCGTGCTGTCCGTGAGTTGTCCCACGGGTCCGGTGTCGTGCCGGCCGGCCACCGGCCAGCCGCATTCCATGCCGGACCGGCGGGCATGCCCGTGGTGACGCGGATTTGAATGTGATGAAGCCGACCGGGCGCGAACGCGCCGCCGGCATCGGTATCGCACCGGGCCGCGGCGGCATGGACTGCCTCACCGCGGCGCAGGGCTGAAACGATGCCGTGCGGCCTGTAAGCCCTTTGGTTCCGTTCCGGTTCGCCTGGAGATCTCCGCATCGCTGGCGCAACGGACGGAGACACCCAATGTTCCCGCCCGGGCCGGCTTTCGGCCGGCAAGAGTTGTCACGATAGCGTGACGTCGTCCGCGTCGCCCCGGGTGGCGATGACCGCGTCGACGAGGCCCCAGTCGCGCGCCTCGCCGGCGGTCATGAAATGGTCCCGGTCGAGCGTCCTTTCGACCTCCTCATAGGACCGCCCGCAATGCCGGGCGTAAAGCGTCGTGACGCGATGCTTGGTCTGCCGCATCTCTTCGGCATGGATGAGAATGTCGGAGGCCTGGCCCTGGTAGCCGCCCAGCGGCTGGTGCACATGAATGCTGGCATTGGGCAAGGCCGCGCGATGGCCCGGTTCTCCGGCCATCAGCAGGAACGAGCCCATCGACCGCGCCGTCCCCATGCACAAGGTCGCCACCGGGCTGGTGATGAACTGCATGGTGTCGTAGATGGCCAGGCCGCTGGTGATCACCCCGCCCGGTGAGTTGATGTACATCGAGATCGGCTTTTTGGGGTTTTCCGATTCCAGGAACAGGAGCTGCGCGCAGATGAGCGCGGCCATGCCGTCTTCGACCTCGCCGTTCAGAAAGACGATGCGCTCGCGCAGCAGGCGCGAATAAATATCGAATGACCTCTCGCCGCGGCTGGATTGCTCGACGACCATCGGGACAAGCTGCATCATGTCGCGCATTTGCGAAGCACTCCTCGACCGAATTGAAAGGCTGTCAGGCCGCGCGCAGCAGCAGCAGCGGGGTGTTGCTGTTGGCGGCGGTCTGGCGCGCCGGCGGCCCGACCGCCGCGGCGAGCACATGCGCGATGCGAAGCCGGGTTCCCCCCGCCCCGTTCGGATCCAGCCGGAACGTCACCACGCTGTCGGGCCCGTCATGGTGCGCCTCCTGCCAACTATAGCGCACCCAGCGCCCGGGCTCCTGGTCGAGCACGCGCAGCAAGGCCGGTAATGGCGCGGTCGTTGCCGGCCCGCCGGTGCTGGGCACAGCGGTACTGGGCACGGCGGCCTCGGGCACGGCGGTCTCGGCCGATGCCGGCCGGACCGGCAGCCAGCGCGCGACGAAATCCGGCACGGTCATCGCCCGCCAGACCTTGGCCGGCGGCGCGTCCAGGTCGAATTCGAAGTTCAGGGCCGCCCGGTGCTCCTGCGTGTCGCGGGCCTCGGTCATTGGTCCATCTCCTTCAACAATTGCTTCAGCGCCTCCACCCGCTCCGGCCAGAAGGCCCGGTAGCGGCCGAGCCACTGGGCGATCTGCGCCAGCCCGCCGGGATCGACCCGGTAATTGACGTTGCGGCCGCTGCGCTGCTCGGCGACAAGGCCGGCCGAACGCAGCACCGCCAGATGCTGCGACATGGCCGGCTGGGAGATATTCAGCCCCTGACGCAGCTCGGTGGCGTTCCGCTCGCCATCGGCCAGCCGCTCGAACACCGCCCGGCGGGTCGGATCGGCCAGTGCTCTGAAGATCTCGGCCGTGCGCGGCGCTTCTGCCTGGGTCATGACGAAACATAAGTACATACTTATGAGATTCGCAAGCCCAATTTTTGCCGGCGCGCGCCGCTTCTCGACCGATCCCGGCGTCGCAGGTCCGGTCAGCCGGGCGCCGTGCCGGGGGCCGACCAGCCGCGTGTCATGCCGCCAATGCCGAGGTCATGGAGGCGACGCTCCGGGCGCATGGGCGACCGCCTTGATTTCGACCAGGCCGCCATCCGGATTCAGCGCGGCGACGCCGAGTTCGACCGCCGCCGGATAAGGTGCGGCGAAGAACTCGTCCCTTACCGCGGCGATCGCGGCCAGCTGCCCCGCCTTGTCCAGCAGCAGCCTGTCGCTGCCGAAGACGTGGAACATCTGCAACTCGACCACGTCGGACAGCGCGGCGCCGCTGGCACCGAGCAGGGCCTCGATTTGCCTGAACACGTCGCGCAATTCCTGCCGGAACCCATCCGCATCCATCGCCGCCTCCCGCCTGTTGCAGGCGACGATGCCGGAGACGAAGACGAAATCGCCGGCACGGCGCGCCGGCGCGTAGTGGTACTGGTCGACATCGGATTGCAGTGCCGCCGGAACGACGACCTTGCCGGTCCGGGTCGTGATGTGACGCATGTCTTGCATTTCGGTCATGTCCATAACAGCGGGCCCGGCAACCTGCTCGCCGGCCAGACGTCCCGGCGCCCGCACGCCGATGATTTATGTAGTATAAATGATATAAATCGGCGACGACCCGGCATCAAGTCGCCCGGCCTCGCCCATCGCCGCCCCGACAGCCGCGCCCGGGCCGCAATCGTGGCGAGGACGGGGAAGATCAATCCATTGCAGGTTCAGATCTCGACACAATCGTGGAGCCTGATAGCCTCGTGCTGCTTCGGTGGCACACGGCAATGTGAAACGCCGGAGACACTTCGGCGCAGGGGGGATGCAAACCGCCAGATCGACCTTATGTCCAGGAAGAAGACAGATCTTGGCCATCGCGCCAAGACCGTTTTCACCAGAACGAAATATAGATCGCAGCCAAAATTTGGAGGTCTTGATGAAACTCGAGAATATCGACCGCGTCATCATGGTCAAAAGCGCTGATGTCGAACTCGGCGAGGCGCTACCGCTGCACGCACGCGAGTCCATTGCCCGGGTGAGCCAGAAATACTTCGGGGAGCTGACCGCAGCCTCCGTCTATTTCAGCCGTGAAGGCTCGTTCATCAACTGCACCTTGAACGTCCAGATGGGCGCGCTCAAGATGATCTCGGCGACCAGCCTGGCGCCGGACTGCTACCAGGCTTTCAACACTTCGCTCGAAAAGACCGCGAAACAGCTGCGCCGGAAGAAGCGCGAGCTGAGGGACACCCGGCCGGGCCGGCCGAACAAGGGGACCATCCCCTTCGAGACCGCCCGGATCTGAGCCGCCGGCGCGGCGCGCCGACCGGCCCGATCCCTTCACCCGACAACGCTGACGGAAATGCCCTGCCCCAGGGCATTTCCCGACATGTGGCGAGAGCAGGCAACTGTGTCCGTTTCCATCTTCAACCGCTATGCCGCTTTCGCATTCTGCCTCATCGTCGCGATCGTATCGATCCCGCTCCTGCCGCTCTGGATCTGGCTTTGGCCGATCACACTGACGGCCGTCCTTCTGTCGCTGGTCGGGTTCTACGACCTCTGGCAGCCTGATCACGCCATCCTGCGCAACTATCCGGTGATCGGCCACATTCGCTATCTGGTCGAGGGCATCCGCCCGGAGATCCGGCAATATCTGCTCGAGGCCGACGACGACAAACTGCCGTTCTCGCGCAGCGAGCGATCCCTCGTTTATGCCCGCGCCAAGAACGAGGGCGGTGACCGGCCCTTCGGAACATTGCTGAACGTCTATGCCGACGGTTATGAATTCATCGGCCATTCCATGCGCCCGGCGCCGGTCGGCGACCCCGCGAGCCTCCGGATCGAGATCGGCGGGCCGCTCTGCAAGCAGCCCTATTCGGCCTCGGTGCTGAACATTTCGGCGATGAGCTTCGGCTCGCTCAGCGCCAATGCCATCCGCGCCCTGAACCGCGGCGCCAAGGCGGGCAATTTCGCCCATGACACCGGCGAAGGCAGCATCAGTCCCTATCACCGCGAGAATGGCGGCGATCTCATCTGGGAACTCGGCAGCGGCTATTTCGGCTGCCGGACCGAGAGCGGCCAATTCGATCCCGAGCGCTTCGCCGCCCAGGCGCTGGATCCGCAGGTCAAGATGGTCGAGATCAAGCTCAGCCAGGGCGCCAAGCCGGGCCATGGCGGCATCCTGCCGGCCGACAAGGTCAGCCGGGAAATCGCCCTCACCCGCGGCGTTCCCGAAGGCGAGACCTGCGTTTCACCGGCGAGGCACGGCGCCTTCGGCACGCCGATCGAAATGATGCAGTTCATCGCCAGGCTGCGCGAGCTCTCCGGCGGCAAGCCCGTCGGGTTCAAGCTCTGCCTTGGCCACCCCTGGGAATTCATGAGCATCGTCAAGGCCATGCTCGCCACCGGCATCACCCCCGACTTCATCGTCGTCGACGGCTCGGAGGGCGGCACCGGTGCGGCCCCCGTCGAATTCACCGATCACCTGGGCGTGCCGCTGCGCGAGGGCCTGCTGTTCGTCCACAACACCCTGGTCGGCGCCGGCCTGCGCGGCAAGATCCGGATCGGGGCCAGCGGCAAGGTGGTCAGCGCCTTCGACATGGCGAGCCTGCTCGCCATTGGCGCCGACTGGATCAACTGCGCCCGCGGCTTCATGTTCGCCATTGGCTGCATCCAGTCGCAGAGCTGCCACACCAACCGCTGCCCGACCGGCGTCGCCACCCAGGACGCCCTCAGGCAACGCGCCCTGGTGGTCCCCGACAAGGCCCAGCGTGTCCACAACTTCCACCGCAACACCTTGAAGGCCCTGGCCGAACTGCTGGCCGCGGCGGGGGTCCTGCACCCGTCCGAGCTCGGCCCCCACCATCTGGTGCGGCGGATCAGCAGCACGGAAATCAAACTGTTCTCGCAGCTGCATCGCTTTCTCGAGCCGGGCAGCCTGCTCGAAGGCGGCCTCGACGGCGAGTTTTATGCCTCGTCCTGGAAGCTCGCCAGCGCCGAGAGCTTCGACCCGATCCGGATCTAGGGCAGCGCGCGCGTGCCACCCTCTCTCGGAGGAAGCGGGTTGGTTCATCCGCCCTACGCGACCCGCACGCTGCGCCGGTAGCGCCACAGGATCGCCCCGAGCCAGCCGAGCGCCATGCCCATGGCGATGCCGTTGAGGCCGTAAGGCAAGGCGGTCCAGGGGAATTGCCCCGACAGCTCGCGGTGCAGCACCAGATAGACCGTCAGCACATAACGCGTGAGGAAGAAGCCGAGGCCGAAGACCAGCCAGAACGCAGTTCCCGGCATGGCGATGACGCCCTCGTCTGGGCGCGGCTCAATGCCGATGCGGTTGGCCCAGAACGCGCCGATGACGGCGCCGGCGACGGCTCCGCAGGCAAAGGCCGACGCCGCGACCGCGAGCCGGGCCGAGAAGGCCAGGATCGACAGGGCGATGACGGTCGAGATCGCCGGCAGGATGGCCACCCGCAACGGTGCAACGATGGACGGGCGCATGGCCCGGCCGCCCAGAACCACGATCAGCGCCAGGATCGCCCAGACCCAGAGCGGCGTGCCCGCAATGACACCAAGGAAGAAGTTCAACGGTGCCCTCCCCTCATGCCGTGGAAAGGGCGCCGTCGCCGCTCATTCGTCGCGATAGACCCGCTCACGCCGCTCGTGACGTTCCTGCGCTTCCAGCGACAGGGTCGCGATCGGCCGGGCTTCCAGCCGCTTCAGGGAGATCGGCTCGCCGGTCTCCTCGCAATAGCCGTAGGTATTGTCGTCGATCCGGGAGATCGCCGCGTCGATCTTGGCGATCAGCTTGCGCTGCCGGTCGCGTGCCCTGAGCTCGATGGCACGATCGGTTTCCGACGAGGCGCGGTCGGCGATGTCGGGATGATTCTGGTTTTCGTCCTGCAGGTTTTGAAGCGTTTCCTTGGCTTCGCGCAGGATGTCGTCTTTCCAGGCCAGGAGCTTCTTGCGGAAATATTCGCGTTGCCGTTCGTTCATGAACGGCTCCGAATCCGTGGGGCGGTAATCCGCTTCCAACACCAATGTCATCAACGAACCCCTCATTGAATCGCGACTATTAGACGCGTTTCGGGGCGCCTAATAGCACTGGCCCCGGGGGCAGACAACCGCAAAACCAGTCACGGATCCGTCACGCTCCGGCGTGGTTCACGAGGCGGGCCGATATGCCGGCTTTTTTTCCGGGTCGCGCGGTCGCTTCCGCGAGCGCTCAGGCCGCCTCGCGCTTGGCGATCTCGACCTGGGCCCTCAGGTCGATCTCGGCCAGCACGCCGTCGAGCCCGTCGTCGCCCGAGGCTTCCAGGCTCGACGCCGTCAGGCCGCGCAGTTTCAGCAGGACGGCCGGCATCGGCTCACCCGAGAGCAAGGCCAGTTTCAGGTCGTCGAGCAGGCCGAGCGAATCATGGCCGCGCTTCAGCGCCCGCCGGCGCTTTTCGCGACGGTCGTCCGGCATCATGCCCTGCACCGCCAAAAGCGTCTCCAGCCCCGCAGCTGCCAGGCCCGGACGCGCGGCGTCCGCGCGCGGCGTTTCGCTTTTGGTGCCGCCGGGCAGTTCGAATGTCGGGCGAAGGCGATCGGTGCGCGCCGGAGTTTGCGTCGTCTGGACGGCGCCGAGCGGCGGCGTGGTCGTGATCCGCATGTTCTCCCCCCGAGACGGCCCCTTCACGAAGGGGCAACACCTCTTGCGATGGCGTTAAGAAATGCCTGTTCGCGGTTAAGGGGTCGTTAATGCCCGGCAAAAGCTGCCGGGTGGCGCCCGGCGCCGGCCCGCGCGACGCCAGGGCCGGCCAAGCCATCCCTGCATTATCAAGCGCTTATGGTCGACATCGAAATTGGCACGGGCTGTGCGAGGAACGCGCCAGTCGCCCTGGGATCATCCGATGTTCCGCCGCCTTGCCCTCGCCGTGATGCTGATCGCCGCCGCCGCCTTGCCGGCGAGCGCCAACACGTCGCGCATCAAGGACCTGGTCGACGTCGAGGGCATCCGCGAGAACCAGCTGATCGGCTACGGCCTGGTGGTCGGCCTCAACGGCACCGGCGACACGCTGAACAACTCGCCCTTCACCCGCCAGTCGATCCAGTCGATGATGGAACGGCTCGGCGTCAACACCCGCGGCATGAACCTGCGCACCGCCAATGTCGCGGCGGTCATGGTCACCGCCAACCTGCCGCCCTTCTCCACCCAGGGCACGCGCATCGACATCAAGGTGTCGGCCATGGGCGACGCCCGCTCGCTGCAGGGCGGCGAGTTGCTGGTCACCCCGCTGGTCGGCGCCGATGGCGAGGTCTATGCCGTCGGCCAGGGCGCGGTGGCGATTTCGGGCTTCCAGGCCGAGGGCGCCGCCGCCCGCGTCACCCGCGGCGTGCCGACCGTCGGCCGCGTCTCCAACGGCGCCATCGTCGAGCGCGAGGTGACCTTCGCGATCAACCGCATGGCCTCGATCCGCCTGGCGCTGCGCAACCCGGACCTCACCACCGCCCGGCGCATCGCCGCGGCGATCAACGACTTCATCGGCCAGCCGACCGCCGAGCCGACCGATCCCGGCACCATCAACCTGAAGGTGCCGCCGCGCTACGAGGGCAATATCGTCGCCCTCTTGACCGAGGTCGAGCAGCTGCGCGTGCAGCCCGACCAGGTCGCCAAGGTGGTGATCGACGAAGCCTCCGGCATCATCGTCATGGGCAAGGACGTGCGCGTCTCCACCGTGGCGGTGGCCCAGGGCAACCTGACCGTGACCATTTCCGAGCGCCCGCAGGTGAGCCAGCCCAATCCGCTCGCCCGTGGCCGCACCGTGGTGACCCCGCAGACCCAGATCCAGGCCCAGGAGGACGGCCGCGGCCTGGCGCTCGTCTCGGAGGGCGTGTCGCTGCAGGAACTGGTCGACGGGCTGAACGCGCTCGGCATCGGCCCGCGCGACCTGATCGCCATTCTCCAGGCGATCAAGTCGGCCGGCGCCCTGCAGGCCGAAATCGAGGTGCACTGATGCGCAGCCTGACCCCTGTCCCGACCGCCGTCAGCCCGGCGACCCCGGCCGCCGCCCGCATTCCCGGCTCGCGCGAGGCCAAGGCCTGGAGCAATGCCCAGAATTTCGAGCAGGTCTTCCTCAACACCATGCTCGGCCAGATGTTCAACGGCCTCGGCACGGAAACGCCGATGGGCGGCAAGCAGACCGAAGCCTGGCGCGGCATGCTGCTCGACGAATATTCCAAGTCGATCACCGCCCAGGGCGGCATCGGGCTCGCTTCCAACATCTACCGCGAGCTGATCGGCGCGCAGGAAGCGGCCCCCCGCCGCCTGCCCCCGATCCCCCGCCCGGCGCCGGCGCAGCCGGATCAGCCCAGCCCGAACTGAGCAAGCGCGCCGCGCCGGCGCCCGAGCGAGAAGAGCCCCGTCATGTCAGCAGCCGTCGCCCCGAAAGCCATTCCCGTCCTGACCACCGCGGCCGAGGCCGTGGCGCTGGTCGAGCGCCTCCGGCAGACCATTGCCGAGCTCAACGGCCTGCTCGCCGAGGAAACCGCGCTGGTGCGCGACGCCAAGGTCGCCCGCGCCGCGCCGGTCGCCGAGGCGAAGAGCGAGCTGGCCCGCCGCTACATGGCCGAGCTCGACTGCCTGAAGGCCAATGCCGGCTTCGTCCGGCAGGCCGCGGACGGCCACATTGCCGGCCTGCAGGCCGATAACGACACGCTGCAGAAGGCGCTCGAGGTCAATCTCGCCGTGCTCGCCACCGCCCACGCGGTCGCCGAGGGGGTCATTCGCAGCGTCGCCAATGTCGTGCAGGCCAAGCGCGCGCCGGCAGGTTACGGCGCGAACGGCAAGGCAGCGGCCGCGGCCCCGCGCGCCGGCGCGCCCCTGACCGTGTCCCGGCAATTGTAGGGTTAAAGACGTCGCGGCGATTTCGCGCGATTTTAACGAAAATTATCGCCGATCTTTACTATAAGTCATTACGCAAGATTCAGAGGCACTGCGCTACGGTCCCGCTACGGAAGGCCTGCTTGTTCGGCTTTCCCTTAGGGAGCATGGGCCATGGACATCGCGTCCTCACGGCCGGCCGTCGGATCAGGATATCTCGGGCGGCCGGAAACGGCGCTGTACCGCGAGGCGGTGCGCACCGAACTGCCGCCGAGCCTGCGCGTGGCGCAGCCGGCCTCCACCGGCACGGCTTCGAGCACCGACGACCGCCGCTCGGGCGACGGCGCGGCGCGCGACGAGCGCACCCTCGCCGATCGCAGGGCGCGCATGCAGCGCATTGCCGACAGCATCCGCGAATCCCTGCAGAACCGCATCGACAAGGATGACGACGCCGGCACCCTGGTCTATCGCACCGTCGATACCGACACCGGCAAGGTGATCAACCAATATCCCGACGAGATGATCCTCAAGCTGCGCACCTATGCCCGCGAAATGCAGCGCAAGAGCGACCAGCAAGCATCGAGCGAGACCGAGCACGTCAGGGTCGAAAAGGTCGCGTGAGAGCCGCGGGGTCGCCCGCGCGGAGCCTGCTGCCCCCCATCTGAAAACGGCGGCGCCCTGAGACGCCGCCGCCCAAGTCCCACTCCCCTACCCCCGGCCTTACTTCAGGAACTGCAGCACTGCCTGGTCCGCCTGCGAGGCAAACGACAGCGAGGTGGTCTGCAGCGACTGGCGGGTGTTGAGCGCCAGAAGGTTGGCACCTTCCTCGTTGGTATCGGCCAGCGTCAGGTTGTCGGAACCGACCTGCAGCGTGTTGATCATGCTCTTGGTGAAGTCCTTGCGGGTCTGCACCGAGGAGAGCTGGCTGCCGAGCGAGGACGAGACCGCGCGGATCGAGGCGAGCGCATCCTTGACGATGTCGAGGCGGGCATCGATCGAGGCGTCGCTGTCGAGATCGCTCGCCAGGGTGTTGGAGATGTTGAAGAAGGCATTGTCGATCGCGGTGGCGTTGCCGGCCTTGTCCTTGGTCTGGACATTGATGAAGCTCGAGCCGGTCTCGTTCAGCGTCAGTTTCAGGTTGTCGCCGCGCAGCAGGTTGACGCCGTTGAAGGAAGCGTCGTCGCCGAACTTGGTGATCTGGTCGCGCAGGTCGTTGAACTGCTTGGACAGCGACGTGCGCACGCTGTTGCCGACGACCGTGCTGGTCGAGCCGACGGCGCCGTCGACCTTGCCGTTGCCGGCCCCCTTCACCGTCATGTCCTGGGTCGACAGGTTCTGGATGCGCAGCTTGCCATTGTCGTTGGAGGCGACGACCTTGCCGGCCAGCGACGTATTGCCGTTGATCGAGGCGACCAGCTGGTCGACCGATTTCGGCGTGTAGCTCGCCACCGGCGTCGCGCCGAACACGGCATTGGCGGTGCCATTGGCATTGCCGGCGTGGTCGACGACGGTGGCGGCGACGCCGCTCGCATCGGTCAACGCGATCTTGCCGCTGTTGTTGGTCGCCACCGCGCTGCCGAAAGCCGTGTTGATCTTGCCGATCTGGGCGGTGATGTCGTCGCCATTGGCGAGCGTGACGGTCTTGGTCACGCCGCCGATGGTCACGTCGATATCGCCGGCCGTGCCGGCCGTGACAGCCGCATTGGCATTGCCGGTCTGGGTCAGGCTCTGCAGCTTGACGTCGATGCCGGGGCCCCCGGCAGGCCCGATCTGGCCGCCCGACAGGTTCAGGTTCTTGGCCGTGCCCGTGCCGATCGCCAGCGTGTCGATGTCGTAGGACTGGGTCTGGAACGACTTGTCCTGGCGCGCCTGGTTGAGCGTCGACTGCATCGACTGCAGCGTCGTGGTGATCGAGGAGAGGCCGTTATTGGCCGCCTGGATGGTCTGGATGCCGTTGGCCATGCCGTCGAGCAGGTTCGACAGGTCGCTGGCGCGCGACGACAAAGACGAGGCGGTGAAGAAATTGGTCGGGTTGTCGAGCGCCGAATTGACCTTCTTGCCGGTCGACAGGCGGGTCTGGACAACGTTCTTGAGCTCGGCGGTGCCCTGCAGGTTGAGCAGGTTCGAGCGAACGCCGGCGGAAAGCGTAATGCTGGCCATCATGTTTCCCTTCATGGGACAGTGCAGCTCTCTTTCTTGAGAGCCATGGCCAACCTAGCGGGCGCCTCCTAACGACGCGTTAACCCTGCCGATTTTTTTCAATGCTCCGCACCCCGCGCGCCGAGGGGGTCGCGCGCGGCCGGGAAACGGCCCGAAAGACGGCGGCAAAGCCTGCCACCGTCGGAAAATTCAGCGCCGGCCCCTCAAGGGCTCAGCGCGAGAAACGTGGCACCGCCAGGCCCGCCCGCGCGGCGAACGACAGCGGCGTGGCCTGCGACGGCTGGCGGGTGTCGGGCGCCAGCAGGTGCGCTCCCTCCTCGTTGGTATCGGCGAATGCCGGGCTGCCGGCGCCAACCTGACGCGCACCGATCATGGTCCCGGCGAAGTCCCGGCGGACCTGCACCGGCGACGATCCGGCCATCGGGCAAGGCGCGAGCCGGGCGGATCGAGGACGGGATGCCCGTGATGGCTCCGCACCGTCGTCGATCGCCGCGAAGCCGGGATGGCGGCGGCGCCGGCCGCCCGGATGAGGCCGACGTCGATCGCCCCGTCCGGCCGGTCCTGAAGCGACGATGCCCGAAAGCCCCTGCCCGGCCTGCGGCGAAACCCGGCCTGTCGCGCGACCGCACCGGCAACGACGGGGCATGGCATGCCCGATCCGGCGCCGCCGCGATCGGCATCAGGCCGCCATCGGCCACCTGCAGTGCCCGCATGCCGCTGGCCATGTCGGCGAGCTGGTTCGACTGGTCGCCGGCTCGCGACGACAGTGGCGCGGCGGCGAGGAAATTCGGGGGATTGTCGAAAGCTGAATTGACCGTCTTGCCGGCCGGCTGCCGCGTCCGGACCAGGGTCTTGGCGTCGGCCGTGCTCTGCAGGCTACGCGGAGCCGAGCCAAAGGCGACCGACAGGATAATATCCGGGGCCACGATGCTTTCCCTTCCTGGGAAATTCGGGCGTCTCGTTCTCGAGAACCCGCTGTCACATTACGATGCATGACCTAATGAGCGGTGAATTCCTCATCCACTTCGCTGGAGACATCGCGCGACAGGCGATGCTTCATCAGACCTTGCATAAGGAAACGGCGGCGCTTGTGGCGCCGCCGTCCGACGTCGGAGGTCCCGGCTGAAACTCAGCGCAGGAACTGCAGCACCGCCTGGTCGGCTTGCGAGGCGAAGGACAGCGAGGTGGTCTGCAGCGACTGGCGGGTGTTGAGCGCCAGGAGGTTCGCGCCTTCCTCGTTGGTGTCGGCCAGCGTCAGGTTGTCGGAGCCGACCTGCAGCGTGTTGATCATGTTCTTGGTGAAGTCCTTGCGGGCCTGCACCGAGGACAATTGGCTGCCCAGCGACGACGAAGCCGAACGGATCGAGGACAGGGCGTCCTTGATGGTGTCGAGCTTGGCGTCGATCGTCGTGTCGCTGTCGAACTCGACGGCGCTCACCGTGTCGGTCTTCAGGAACGTGTTGTCGATCGACGTCGCATTGCCCGACTTGTCCTTGGTCTGGACGTTGATGAAGCTGGTGCCGGTTTCGTTGAGCGTCAGCTTCAGGTTGTCGCCGCGCAGCAGGTTGACGCCGTTGAAGGAAGCGTCGTCGCCGAACTTGGTGATCTGGTCGCGCAGGTCGTTGAACTGCTTGGCGAGCGAGGTCCGCACGCTGTTGCCGACGACCGTGCTGGTGGAACCGACGACACCGTCGAGCTTGCCGTTGCCGGCGCCCTTGGTGACCATGTCCTGGGTCGACAGGTTCTGGATGCGCAGCTTGCCGTTGTCGTTCGAGGCCGTGACCTTGCCCTGAAGGCTGGTCATGCCGTTGATGTCGGAGACCAGCTGGTCGACGGTCTTGACGCTGCTGCCCGCGCCGGGGACAGCGGCAGTGCCGGTGGAGCTGACACCTGAACCGAAAACCGTGCCGGCATCGGCACCGGTGATCGACACGTTATTGGTTCCATCGGCCGCGCCGCTGATTTCGAGACGGCTGGTGCCGGCGTTCCAGGAGGCCGTCACATTGGTGACGCCGGCGCTGGTCAGCTGCGACTGGATCGAGGTCGCGGCGGCCGCACCGGTGCTGGCAGCGCCTGTGAGCGTGATCGCGGTACCATTGATCGAGAATGCGTAGCTCGAGCCCGCGGTGCCCGAGGCCGAGGCCGAGGCGCCGAAGCCGAAATTGGTGGTCGGCGCCGGCGACGTACCGCCATTGGCGAAATTGCCGACGGCGATCGTCGCGGCGACGCCCGTTTGCGGATTGGTGGCATAGCCGAACTCGAGCCTGCCGCCATTGTTGGAGGCCCTGACGTCGCTGGTCCCACCGGCGGCCAGGTCGAGCTGCGCGTTGATCGCGGTGACCACCTCGCCCAGATCGAGGTTGTTGCCGCCATTGGTATCGTTGGCCGAACTGAGATTGATCGAAATCGGCGCGCCTGCGCCGATCGTGACATCGAAGCTGTAGGTTTCATCGGCATCGCCGAGGTCCAGCGTGGTGAAAGCCGCGCCGGCGGTGAGCGTCGGCGACGTCCCCGCGGTGGGAGCGACATAGGCAGCCGTCGAGATCGCCTTGGCCTGCGTCGCCGAAGTGCCGGCGGAGCCGATGGTGTTCAGCGCGACGTTGACGCCCGCGCCGCCGGCGGCACCAATCGAACCGCCCGAAAGGTTCAGCGTCTTGGCCGTGGTCGTGCCGATGGCGGTCGCATCGATGTCGTAGGACTGGGTCTGGAACGACTTGTCCTGGCGCGCCTGGTTCAGCGTCGACTGCATGGACTGCAGGGTGGTGGTGATCGAGGTCAGGCCGTTATTGGCCGCCTGGATCGTCTGAATGCCGTTCGCCATGCCGTCGAGCAGGTTCGACAGGTCGCTGGCGCGCGACGACAGTGACGCCGCGGTGAAGAAATTGGATGGATTGTCGAGAGCGGAATTGACCTTCTTGCCGGTCGAGAGACGGGTCTGGGTCAGGTTCTTGGCGTCGGCGGTGTTCTGCAGATTGAGCAGGTTCGAACGCACGCCCGCGGAAAGCGTAATGGCCACAATGCTACCCTTCGTGGGATGACGCTCTCGTTCTTGAGAGCATCCGACCTATCGCAGGGCAGTTTCTAACGTAGCGTTAATCATGCTCTGCGAAAGGTATCCCTCGGAAATTCCTGCAACCGCCCCGCGTGCGCGCCATGCCCCTGACCGCCACGCGAAAAGGCAAGCGGGACATGGCATTGCCGAGGTGCATCTCCGGTTTCGGCGACAAGCCCCCCTCGGCATTAAGGCCTGTGATACACTATTGGCTGCTTTTCTTATTTATCACACCTTTCGCGAGCATCGCTCTAAATCCGTCCGGCGTGCCACTGCCGAGCACCACGCAAACCCCGTGTCACACCGCATGATCGCTGGGCGCCATGTCGCGTTGGCGATGGCTGTGACGGCCTGCGCCCGGCATGGTTTCGATGGACCATCCCGTCACGATGCCGCGATGCCCCTGCCCTTCGCAGCGAGGCCAGGGCGTCCTGCGCCAAGGAAAGCGATGAGGCAACGCGTGAAGTGCGCGGCTCAAGCAACGCGCAAGGGAGGCGGAATACAGGTCGCAGGGCAGCAGACCTCACCGACGCGGATGGGGCGCGCTCCACCACATAGGCGCAGCTGGGACGGATCGCGCCGCGGCGCCTGGCGCCGGTCCTCGCCTCATAAAGAAACGGCGGCGCCTGGGGCGCCGCCGTCTGAAGTTGGAGGTCGTAGCTGAAACTCAGCGCAGGAACTGGAGAACCGCCTGATCGGCCTGCGAAGCGAACGACAGCGAGGTGGTCTGGAGCGACTGGCGGGTGTTGAGCGCCAGAAGGTTCGCGCCTTCCTCGTTGGTGTCGGCCAGCGTCAGGTTGTCGGAACCGACCTGCAGCGTGTTGATCATGTTCTTGGTGAAGTCCTTGCGGGCCTGCACCGAAGACAGCTGGCTGCCCAGCGACGACGAAGCCGAACGGATCGAGGACAGCGCGTCCTTGATGGTGTCGAGCTTGGTGTCGATCGTCGTGTCGCTGTCGAACTCGGCGGCGGTCACCGTGTCGGTCTTCAGGAACGTGTTGTCGATCGACGTCGCGTTGCCCGACTTGTCCTTGGTCTGGACGTTGATGAAGCTGGTGCCGGTTTCGTTGAGCGTCAGCTTCAGGTTGTCGCCGCGCAGCAGGTTGACGCCGTTGAAAGAAGCGTCGTCGCCGAACTTCGTGATCTGGTCGCGAAGGTCGTTGAACTGCTTGGCGAGCGAGGTACGCACGCTGTTGCCGGCAACCGTGCTGGTCGAGCCGACGACACCGTCGATCTTGCCGCCGCCGGCGCCCTTGGTGGTCAGGTCCGCGGTCGACAGGTTCTGGATGCGCAGTTTGCCGTTGTCGTTCGACGCCGTGACCTTGCCGGTGAGCGAGGTGTTGGTGTTGATCGAGGTCACGAGCTGGTCGACGGTCTTCACGGCGCCCGTGGTCGCGAGGACACCGTTGGTCGAGGCGCGATTGGTCGTGCCGAAGCCTGCGCTGGTCAACGTAGCCGAGTCGCCGCCCAACGTCACATTGTTGCCCGACGTGCTGGTAAACACCAGCTGACCGCTCGTACCGTCCGCCGTGATGCCTGCATTGCCGCCCGTCGCTGCGGTGAGTGCCGCATTGATCTTGGTCGCCGCCTGGGCAGCCGAGTCACCAGCCACAAGCGTGCCGACGGACACCGCAGTGCCACCATTGAGGCCAGAGGCCTGAATCGTGATCGCGGCCGGAGTACCGCCCAGCGTGTTGGTCGCCGTAAAACCACCGGTACCCGTCAGCGTCGCCGACGTCGCCGCAGTGCTCGTGGTATTCAAAGCGATATCGACACCCGCGCCGCCAGCCGGTCCGATCGAACCGCCCGACAGGTTGAGGTTCTTCACCGCGGTCGTGCCGATGGTGGCGGCATCGATGTCGTAGGACTGGGTCTGGAACGACTTGTCCTGGCGCGCCTGGTTCAGCGTCGACTGCATCGACTGCAGGGTGGTGGTGATCGAGGTCAGGCCGTTATTGGCCGCCTGGATCGTCTGAATGCCGTTCGCCATGCCGTCGAGCAGGTTCGACAGATCGCTGGCACGCGAGGAGAGCGAGGCAGCGGTGAAGAAGTTGGACGGATTGTCGAGAGCGGAGTTGACCTTCTTGCCGGTCGAGAGACGGGTCTGGGTCAGGTTCTTGGCGTCGGCGGTGTTCTGCAGATTGAGCAGGTTCGAGCGCACGCCGGCTGAAAGCGTAATAGCCATAGTCATTCCCTCCATGGGACCGAATTGCCCTCGTTCTTGAGAGCGTCCGTTTTATCGCGGGCAGAATTCTAAGGGCGCGTTAATCTGCGTGGTTAACCGGAGATGTATTGTTGCGCTCCAATGCGGGGCAAAAACCGCCTTCCGGGCCGCCGCCGCCCTCGCCTTGATGATCATCTTAGGAAAAACGCGCGCCCGCGCGGGGACCTATTCCGATAACCAAGGCTTAAGCTCGACCGCATTAGATTGCGGGCTTCGGCCGGCAGCGGCGCAGGAGATCCCATCATGTCCGTGATCGGCTCGAGCGGCTTCTACGACCTCTCGCCCTACCAGCAATCGCAGGTATGGAGCTCCAAGCGCGCCTCGGCGATCGGCGACTCGCTGACCACCAACAACGCATTGATCAACTCGCTGTCGGGCGAGAGCAATTCGGTCATCTCGGTGCTGGCCGGCGCCACCGGCGGCGACGGCTCGCTGGTGTCCATGCTCGGGGGCGCATCGACCACCACGGGCGCCGCCGACGCCAACGCGCTGTTCGGCGGGGGCCTCGGCGCTTCTCCCGAGGAGGCGCTGCAGAACGCGGTCACCGGCGGCAAGACCAACGACGCCATCGCCCAGGAAAACCTGATGGCCCAGATCATCAAGACCCGCCAGGCCAAGGAAGCCGAGGCCAAGGCCGGCGCCAAGGTCAATATGATCGCCTGAGGCCGACGCGCGGCCAAGCTCAGGCGCGCCGGAATGCATTTGACGCGCGTTGCGCCGGCCCGCTCGCACACCGAAAAAGCGCAACGGAATCAACCCTCTCCCAAAGGGAGAGGGTGGGTCCGGAGGACCCGGGTGAGGGGTCGTCCATTTCAGGACAGGGCGGTATGCGCGACGCACATCCCGATCAGTTCTGCGCGCCTACGCCCCTCACCCGGCGCCTGACGGCGCCACCCTCTCCCTTTGGGAGAGGGTCGATCCGAGGCTCCCTGCCGGTGCCACCGCCCGCGCCCGACGGAACGGTCCAAACCCCGCCCCCTTCCATCGGCCTTTCCTGCCACCCGGCAATTCCTGCCGGTTAACTCCTGCCGTGTCGCCACGGCCACAGGCTCGTCACTTAAGCCATTCTATTCGCGCCGCTTTTTCCGCCCCGACCAAGGAATTAACCATTCGGTAAGGTTAACAGGTAAGAGTGCCCTGCGAATGGCGCGCGACAGATTCGCCGCGCCTCGACCGGGGGCATCTGATGAGCGACATCGTTCTGTCGAAAGGCATTCGCAGCAACCTGCTGTCGCTGATCGATACGGCCGGGCTCCGCGATCAGACGCAGAACCGCCTGTCGACCGGCAAGCGGGTCAATTCGGCGCTCGACAATCCCGGCAACTTCTTCTCGGCGAGCCAGCTCAACGGCCGCGCCGCCGACATCACCAACCTGCTCGACGGCATCGGCAACGCGGTGCAGACCCTGCAGGCGGCCGACAACGGCATCACGGCGATCATCAAGGTGGTCACCAACATGCAGGCCATCGCCCGCCAGGCGCAGGGCTCGGCCTCGACGCTGGCGCGCCTCAACGGCCTGACGCCGAAGGACACCTCCGGCACGCCGACGGCGCTGACCGGCTCGACCCCGCTCACCAATGCCGGCTTCACCGTCGGCAAGGTGCTCACCCTGACCACCGGCACCAACCGGACGACCACCCTGACGGTCGCCGCCGGCACCACGGTCCAGGACCTGATGGATGCGGTCAACAACAACACCGCCAGCACCGCCGCCGCGGTCGGCACCGGCGTGACGCTCGGCAGCGCCGCCGGCGCCGACGCCAAGGCGTCGCTGACGCCGGACGGCCGCCTGCTGATCGAGGCGGTGGGAACCCAGCCGCTGTCGATCACCACCGACGACACCGCCGTGGCGCTGCGCAATCTCGGCTTCGACGCGACCAATTCCAGCCTGCCGGCCGGCACGGTCAACCCGACCCGCACCGACATCTCCGTGCAGTTCGGCGAGCTGCGCCGCCAGATCGACCAGTTGTCCAAGGATGCCGGCTATAACGGCGTCAACCTGCTCGACGGCGACACGCTGCAGGCCATGTTCAACGAGAAGCAGACCTCGTCGCTGACCATTACCGGCGCGCGCCTGTCGACCACCAAGGACCTGGCGATCAAGCCGGCCTCGAACAATCTGCAGACCGACAAGGACATCAACGACGCGCTCAACGACCTGACCTTCGCGATGAACAAGCTGAGGGCCCAGTCGAGCGCCTTCGGTTCCAACCTGGCGCTGGTGCAGATCCGCCAGAAGTTTACCCAGGACCTGGCCAACACGCTGAAGACCGGCGCCGACAACCTCACCCTCGCCGACATGAACGAGGAAGGCGCCAACATGCTGGCGCTGCAGACCCGCCAGCAATTGTCGACCCAGGCGCTGTCGCTGGCCAACCAGGCCGACCAGGGCGTGCTGCGCCTGTTCGGCTGAGACATCGCCGCCTTCAGGCGATCCGGACGGCGGGGCCTCGCCCCGCCGCGGTCGTTTTCAGGTCTCGTTCACCGCGCCGACCGTCAGGGCTGCGCTGCACGCCGCCGCCGCTGCGCTTGTGATAAGCTCTTGCCTTGTTTCGAATCGCACACGGAGAGGCCTCATGGCGCTCAAGGTGGAACTGAAAGCCGGCGAGAAATTCATTCTCGGCGACAGCGTCATCACCAACGACGACCAGCGCACGCGCCTGACCATCGAGGGCGAGGCGCCGATCCTGCGCGAAAAAGACGTGATGACCATGGAGGCGGCCGACACGCCGTGCAGGAAGATCTATCTGGTCGTCCAGCTGATGTATCTGTCGCGCGACCCGATCAAGCATCACGAGATGTATTTCGAGATGGTCAAGGACGTGCTCGAGGCGGCGCCCTCGACGCATCCATACATTAGCGAAATCAACAATCACATATTAACCGGTTCGCTATACAAAGCCCTGAAGGCCACCAAGGGCCTGATCGAGTACGAAGGGACTCTGCTCAATCATGCATCACGGAGCAGCGGCGTACGCGTCGACGGCTAGGATCACCGCAACGGCCAACCCGCGCGAGCTGGAAGCAAGCCTGCTTCTGAAGGCCGCGGCCCGTATTCAGGCGGTGAAGGACCAATGGCCGGGCGCGCACGGCGAAATGAGCCACGCGCTCAACTTCAACCGCAAGCTCTGGACGCTCCTGACCACATCGGCGACGCGCGCGGAAAATCCGCTGCCGCTCGAGATCAAGAACAATATCGCCAATCTCGGCATGTTCATCCTGAACCGCTGCCTCGAGATGGAAATCGAGCCCGCCCCCGAAAAGCTCAACGTGCTGGTCTCGATCAACCGCAACATCGCCGCGGGCCTCGCCGGCCGCGGGTGAGTGGCGCGAATAGCGAATAGTGAATAGCGAATAGGGATGAAGCGCCGAGCGCGCCGATCAACCTTCTCCCAAAGGGAGAGGGGTCGTCCATTTCCGGATGAGGCGACATGCGCCACGAGCGTGGGGATCGGTTCTCAGCGCCTACGCCCCTCACCCGGCGCCTGACGGCGCCACCCTCTCCCTTTGGGATAGGGTTTGCTGCGCGCGGCGGGCTGCATGCCCTACTCGCCATTCGCCATTCGCCATTCGCCATTCGCCTACATGTAATTGACCAGCGTCAGCTTCGACAGCATCGAGCTGGTCTGGTAGCTCGCCTGCATCATCGTCTGCAGGGCCATGATCTGGGCCGCGACCGTCTCGTTGGTGACCCCGGTCACGCCCGCCAGCAGGTCGGTGAGCATGGCGTCGGAATCCTTGTGCCGCGCCTTGGCCGCGTCGGCGTTGGAATTGGCCGAGGCGATCTCGACCTGGATCGAGGTGATGGTCTGCGCGGCGCCGACGCCCGACAATCCGCTCGACACGCGCGAGGCCAGGGCCTGGTAGCGGTCCTTGGCCTGGGTATCGCCGTTCTGGAAGGTGACCGCGCTCGCCACCGCCAGGTTCTGCACGGTCGCCCGCAGCGCCTCCTCGTCGGCGCGCGCGCCGTAGCTGATCGACACGGCGCTGTCGACCTGGGCCGCGGCGGTGGCGCGGGCGTCGGTCGACACCCGGTCGCCCTGATACCAGCGCACCGTCCGGTTCTCGGCATTGGCAGGGGTGTCGAAGGCGACCGCATCCGCCATGGTCCCGGACGCGCCCGGCACCAGCCGTTTGGCGACGCCGGGATCGACCGCCGGCGGGCCGGCCAGCGCCGCCGGATTGGTCTCGCCCTTGAAGAAATCCTCGCCGGCTTCGGTCGCCGAAGCCGCGGCGAGGCTGGTCGAGACCAGGTTGGACAGCCGGTCGCCCAGCGCGCCGCGCATATTGGCGAGCGTCTCGGTCTGGCTGGCGCCGATACGGAACTGGCCGGGCGCCACCGTCGTGGCATCCGCCGCCACCGCGGTGAGCGTGATCCGCTCGGTCGAGCCATCGGGCAGCTTGAAGCCGATGGTCATGTTCTCGCCGGCCTGGGCGTTACTGGTTCCCGACGCGGCGATCGACAGCGAGGCCGGCGGCCCGGCGGTCACCGTCGCGGCGGTGCCGCCGACCGAACCCGAGACATTGTCGATCTTCAGGCCGAACGGATGGGTGCCGTCCTCGGCCAGCGTGATCGGGCTGGCCGCCGCACCCGACAAGGTCAGCCGGCCGGTCGCGCCGGCGTCGCGCTCGGGCGAGGACGACGACGAACCGAGATCGGCCTGCATGCGCTCGAGCAGCGCCTTCTTGAAGCCGTCCTTGGTGCCCTGCCCGGCCATGATGTCGTCGCGCTCCAGCACCGGCGGCGTGCCGGTCTGGCGGCCGCCGAACAGGTAGCGCCCGCCATCGTCGCTGTTGAGCATGCCGATGACGGCGTCCAGCCCGTTGCTGGCGGTCAGCTGGCCGACGGTCTGCCCCGAGGCCAGCGTGAAATCGACCGACAGCAGCGCCGTCTTGGTGCTGGCGACCGACTTCTGCATGCCGGTCAGCGCGGTGTTCATGATGCTGATACGGGTCTGCACCAGCGAGATATTCTGCTGATAGGAGGCGATCTGCGCGCGCGAGCCCTGGACGCTCAGCGCCAGCGAGCGGTCCGAGCCGAGCCCGCCATAGGTCTCCGATCGCTTGCCGGACCCGAGCTGGCGCTGCAGGTCGACGAGCTGGTTCTTCATCTGCAGGAAATCGGCGCCGGCGAAGCCCGGGACTATGCCGGAAGTACGGATGGCCATGGATCAGTCCTCACATCTGCCGGAGGATATCGAACATCTCCTTGACCGCGGACATGACGCGCGCATTGGCGCCATAGGCGGTCTGGAGCTGGATGAGCATCGACATCTCGGTGTCGATATTGACGGCGGAACTGGCGTCGTAGCGCGCCTGCAGCTGGTTCAGCACCACCTGCTGGCCGTCATTGAGCTGCTTGGCGGTATCGGCCTGATCGCTCTGGCTCGAGATGACGGTGCGGGTATAGGACAAGAGCGAGCCCTGGTACGGCGCCCCGGCCGAGCCGACGCCGGCCTCGGGCGAGAAATAGCGCGTCGCGCTGGTCAGTGCCTTGCTCAGGAAGTTCGGCCGGGTGGCGTCCGAATCCATCGTCCGCGGGCTGGTCTGCATCACCACCAGGCCGCTCGGATCGGCTTTCAGCGCGGCATTGATGTCGAGCCGGCCGGCAAGCCCGGTGATCTGCGAGCCCGAGGCGGTGATCTTGTCGGTATAGAGGCCGCCCGGCGCGGTATTGTCGGTGAAGAAGGGCAAGGCCGGCGTGCCGCCATTGATCGTCTGCGCCGTGACATTGGCGGTCGCCTGGCTGACCGAGGCGCCGCCGGTCACCGTCGGGTCGGCCAGCACCCGCAGATTGCCGCCCGAGACCGACACCGAGAAGGCACCGGCCGGCGCCCCGGCGCTGGCCGCCCAGGCGTCGATCGCCGACTGGATCTGGCTGGCGTGGCCCGCCGCGGAATTGCCGGTCAACCGCAGGACCTTGTCGTTCGGGTCCGCGGTCATCGTATCGGTCATCGGCACCGTGGTGTCGTCGACGCGCTTGAAGGTGAACTTCTGCTTCACCCCGTTGACGGTCGCCTCGACCGTCACGCTGTCGCCATCGGACAGGCCCGGTCCCAGCGGCGTGTCGAAGCCGGTGGTCGGGCCGGGCCCGGCAACCGTTGCCGGCGTCGAGCTCGACGATGTCCCGAGCGCCTGGGCAAGGCCGGCGGCGATCTGGTCGAGCTGGTCCTGCGCCGCCACCAGCGACTTGTCGCGCAGCTCGACCAGCGCGCCGATCTTGCCGGATTTGAACACGCCCTGGGCGATCAGGTCGACGGTCGATCCGCCGATATTGGCGGTGATGGTGCCGACCGTCCGCTTGGCCGGGTCGGTATCATACTGGTTGGCCGCGCCGATCAGGCCGCGGCTGTCGAAGCTCAGGGTCGGCGTGGTGCCGCTGAGCAGCACGAAGCCGTTGCCGCCATAGAGCTGGACGCCGTCATTGGAGTCGTAGGAGACGCGCACGTCGACATATTGCGAGATCTGGTCGACCAGCGCGTCGCGCTGGTCCAGCAGGCCGGCGCGCGAGGCATCCGACGGGCCGGTGACGCGCAGCGTCTCGTTCATCGACTGCAGGTTGGAGAGCAGCCCGTTCAGCGTCTTGGTCGCGTCGGCGAGCCCCTGTTCGGCATCCTGGCGCATGCCCTGGACCGTGTTGGTCAGCGAACGCAGCGTCTGGGTCAGGACGGTCGCGGAGTTGATCACGCCGGAGCGCGCGGTGGCGCTTTCCGGCGAGGTCTGCAGGGTCTGGAACGCGGTGGAGAAATTGTTCATCACCGTGTCGAGCGCGCGCGCCGAGCCGGGCGCGCCGAAAGCCTCGTCCAGCCGGCCGTAGAAGCTCGCCCGGGTCGAGGCATACATGCCGTTGGAGCGCTCGGTGATCAGCTGGCGCTGCACGAAGGCGTCGAATTCGCGCCGGACACTGCCCGCCTGCACGCCGCCGATCTGATCGCCCGACAGCAGGGCTACGGGATCGATCGTCTTGCGCGTATAGGTCGAGTTGCCGGCATTGGCGACGTTGGCGCTGGTCAGGCTCATCGCGGTCGAGGTGAACCGCAATCCGGACAGCGCGTTGCTGAGGGCACTCGTGAGGGCCATGTCCCGTCACTCCTTGACGCCTGATGTCAGGATCCGCCCGTGGGCGGATCACGATGCCGAGGCCATCCGCGCTCAGCGGATCATGTTGATGGTTTCCTGGAGCATGGAGTTCGAGGTGGTCACGATGCGCGTGTTCGCGGCATAGGCCTGCTGCGTCACGATCAGCTTGGTGAACTCCTCGGAGATATCGACATTCGAGCCCTCGAGACTGCCCGAGACGATCTTGCCGCCGCCGCCGAGGATCGGCGATCCCGACTCGGCGGTCTCGGCGAAGGCGCCGCCATCCATGCGCTTCAGGTTGTTCTCACCCTGGAACGTGGCGAGCGGCACCTGGAACAGGTCGATCGCCTGGCCGTTGGTATAGTTGCCGCGCACCCGGCCGGTATCGGTGATCGAGATGCTGGCGAGCTTGCCCGCGGCATAGCCGTTCTGGTCGATCGTGGTGACCTGAACGGTGCCGTCGGTGCGGGCATATTGGGAAATGCCGTTGGTGCCGATATCGAGCTTGACGTTGCCGACATTGACGCCGTTGACCGTCAGGTTGTTGATCGTCGGCGGGGCGGTCGGCGCGGTCATCTGCCCGGTATTGAAGGTGAAATCGCTGCCGATCCGGGTCCAGGCCTCCGTGCCGGAGCCGGAATTGGACTGGTAATAGGCGCTCCAGGTGTCCTGCACCGCCGGCGGGCCGGCCGAGGCATTGGCGGTCTTGGCCCAGCGCACCTGGACGTTGACCGGATTGCCGAGCGGATCATAGGCGGTGATCGATCCGCCGGAGACCGAGGAGGCGACGAATTTGGCGGCGTCGCTGGCCGACGTATAGGCGGCCGCGCCGGGAGCCAGGCCCGGGTCGATCAGCTCGCTGCCGGGGACCGAGGCGGATGCGCGGGCCGTCGCCGGCACGGTCGGCAGGCTGGCGCGATAGATGATCGACGACGTCGCCTTGGCCGGGATCACGTCATTGGTGATCTGGATCGCGCTCGGCGAACTGCCCGAAGGGTTGCCGGTGGTCGGGTCGAGCTTCAGGCCGCGCAGGTAGTAGCCGGCGCCATTGACCATGTAGCCGTTGCTGTCGACGGTGAAGTCGCCGCGCCGGGTGTAATAATTGACATTGGCGAAGACCGGCTTGCCGTCGAGCGAACCGGTCGACTGCTGGACGATGAAATAGCCGCTGCCATTGACCGCCAGGTTGGTGTTGACGCCGCTCGCCGTGACCTGGCCCTGGATCGTGTTGGTCGAGCGCGACTGGGCGGTGACCGAACCGGAAACCTCGCGTTTCGGCGCGCCGTCGGGGATCAGGTCGACGAAGCTGGTATCGATCCGCTTGAAGCCCGTCGTCTGCGAATTGGCGATATTGCCGGAGATATTTTCAAGCGCATAGGACTGCGCCGAGAGACCGCTGACCGCCGTCGTCAGCGCGCCGAAGATACCCATGACATTCCTCCCCCGGGCCGAACGGCCGATACAATCGCGCGATGCGTCGGCACCGCCCTCGGCCAGGGCTTTGCAGCGGCCATGCCAAGGCACGGCCGAACGATTTCAACGATTTACGTGGTTAACCAAAGGTTGTTTCGAGGCCGCCCGGCAAGATCGGCTGCCGGTCCGGCAATTTCTGCCGGGTGCTTGCGGCGCCCGGCGCGGCCCCCTACCCTGCCCGGCCTGTACCGTTCGGCACTGATTTTGGTTTCAAGGAGCATCCATGGCGTCCCGGCGTTTCGAGGGCACGAGCGACTATGTCGCGACCGACGACCTGAAAGTGGCGGTCAATGCCGCGATCACGCTGGAGCGACCGCTCCTGGTGAAGGGCGAACCCGGCACCGGCAAGACCGTGCTCGCCATCGAGATCGCCAAGGCGATCGGCGCGCCGCTGATCGAATGGCACGTCAAGTCGACCACCAAGGCCCAGCAGGGCCTCTACGAATATGATGCCGTGTCGCGGCTGCGCGACAGCCAGCTCGGCGACGAACGGGTCAAGGACATCGCCAACTACATCAAGCGCGGCAAGCTCTGGGAAGGCTTCACCGCCGACGTCCGCCCCGTGCTGCTGATCGACGAGATCGACAAGGCCGACATCGAATTCCCCAACGACCTCCTGCAGGAGCTCGATCGGATGGAATTCTTCGTCTACGAGACCGGCGAGACGGTGAAGGCGCTGCGCCGCCCGGTGGTGATCATCACCTCCAACAACGAGAAGGAGCTGCCGGACGCCTTTCTGCGCCGCTGCTTCTTCCACTATATCAAGTTCCCCGATGCCGAGACCATGGGCCGCATCGTCGAGGTCCATTTCCCCGGCATCAAGCAGAAGCTGGTCTCAGAGGCGCTGCGCATCTTCTACGAGGTCCGCGACGTCCCCGGCCTGAAGAAGAAGCCCTCGACCTCCGAGCTGCTCGACTGGCTGAAGCTCTTGATGGTCGAGGACATGAGCCCGGAGACCCTGCGCGAGAAGGATCCGCGCAAGTCGATCCCGCCGCTGCACGGTGCCCTGTTGAAGAACGAGCAGGACGTGCATCTGTTCGAGCGCCTGGCCTTCCTGGCCAAACGGGGCTGATGCGGACGATGATGGAGGGGCGGATGCGCTGGGCGGTGGTTGCCGTCGCGGTCCTCGGTCTCGCCGGCTGCGCGCAGCTGGCGACCGAAGCCACCCCGCCCGGGCCGCAGGCGCCGGCGTCGCCCTGGGCGATCGAACGGCAGGTCGCGCGCTGCCGGCTGACCCAGTCGGGCGGCACGCAGTCCAGCGTCGCGGGGGGCGGCGGCCTGTTCATCGGCGGCTCGGTCACCGCCATAAGCCGCACCGAAACGCCGGAAACCGAGGGTTGCCCGGCCATCCTGGCGCTGACCGACGAGGATGTCGGCGAGATCCGCACCCTGGTCCAGGCCACCGGCGCCAGCGCGCGCGGCCTCGACACCAATTGGCGGAGCCGCACCGGCCTGCGCCGGGACATCACGCTGTCGGTCTATCCGGAAACCGCCGGCGGCAACCGCCGCTGCCGCATCGTATCCGCCGTCCTGACCGTGTTCGGCGGACCGGCCGATATGCTCGTCGGCCCGTCGCCGCCGGTCACTCTGGACGAGCAGCGCCTCTGTCGGGCGCCGTCCGGCGGCGCCTGGGAGCCCAGCTAGGGCTGCGGCACCGCGTGTGTCATGACGGATTGATTGCCGCACGCGGATGAAGTCGTGGATATCAGGGACAAGCCCGGGCAAGATGAAACATGGCGCCCGGGGAGATACGATCACCGGGCCGCACACGAGGGCCGGTTGGGCTGGCCATCCCCTGCATGGCGGGCCGAGCGGACTGCAACGCCCTGTCCCCGAGCATCCGCTTTCTTCACCGCCCTGTCGAAATGACATCGCCTCGCCCGACATCCCGACGCCGGACTATGATGCCGGCATCGAGCAAAGGACGAGCGACATGCGCTATCTGCTGATGCTTTACGCCGACGAAATCGCCGGCTCCAAGATCCTGCCAGCGGACATGGGCAAGTACATGGACCAGATGTACGCCTACAAGGCCGCGCTCGAAAAGGCCGGCGCCTTTGTCGACACCCATCCGCTGGCGCCGACGAGCCAAGCCTGCACCGTGCGCATGGACAGTGGTGAAATGAAGGTCCATGACGGCCCCTATGCCGAGACGCGTGAGCAGTTCGGTGGTTATTTCATCATCCAGGCGCCCGACATGGATGCCGCGCGCACATGGGCCGCGCGCTGTCCGGCCGCCACCTGGGGCAGCATCGAGATCAGGCAGATCGTCAGCCATTCCAGGCCATGACGGAGGCTGCGAAGGCCGCCGCGGCGCACCAGGCCGTCGAACGCGCGGCGCGCGACGGCTATGGCCGCCTGGTGGCCTTCCTCGCGGCCCGCACCGGCGACGTCGCCGGTGCCGAGGATGCGCTGGCGGAAGCCTTCGCCGCAGCGCTTGGCCAATGGCCGGCCGATGGCGTGCCGGCCAATCCCGCCGCCTGGCTGCTCACCGTGGCGCGGCGCCGGCGGATCGACACCTTGCGCCGCGCGCAGCCGGGACCGGCCCACATGGAGCACCTGAAGCTCATGGCCCAGGAAATGGCTGACGAAATCGACGCGGCCGCGGCGGCGCCCGACGGCATCCCGGATCGGCGCGTCGCCCTGATGTTCGCCTGCACCCATCCCGCGATCGAACCGGCGATCCGCACCCCGCTAATCCTCCAAGCCGTCCTCGGACTGAGCGCCGCCGACATCGCCGCCGCCTTCCTGGTGCCGCCGGCGACCATGGGCCAGCGCCTGGTGCGCGCCAAGGCGCGGATCAAGGACGCCGGCATTCCCTTCGAAATTCCGGCCAGGGACGAATGGCCCGGCAGGCTCGACGCCGTGCTGGAGGCGGTCTATGCGGCCTATGCCAAGGGCTGGGCCGATGCCGGCGACGCCGGCACGCCCGCGCTTGCCGGCGAGGCGATCTGGCTCGGCCGGGTCGTCGTCCAGTTGCTGCCCGGCGAACCCGAGGCCAAGGGCATGCTGGCGCTGATGCTCCACGCCGAGGCGCGCCGGCCGGCGCGGCGCGATGCCGAGGGCGCCTATGTGCCGCTCGACGCGCAGGATAGCGGGCTCTGGGACCTCGGCTTGATCGACCAGGCCGAACAGCTGCTGTCGGAGGCCAATGGCGGCGGCCCGAGCGGGCGCTATCAGATCGAGGCGGCGATCCAGTCCGCCCACGCGGCCAGGCGGCTGTCCGGTGTCGCCAACCGTGACGCCGTCGCCGCCCTCTACGACCTGCTCTTCGTGCTGGCGCCCTCGCCGGTCGTGGCGCTCAATCGCGCCATGGCACGCGCCGAGATCGACGGCCCGGCCGCCGCGCTGGCCGCGATCGAGCCGCTCTCGGCCGACCGGCGCATGACCGACTACCAGCCCTATTGGGCCGCCCGCGGCCAGCTCTGCGCGGCGGCCGGACAGCACGACGCCGCCCACGAGGCCTTGACGCTGGCCATCGGGCTGACGCCGGATCCGGCGGTCCGCCACTATCTGTTGCACCAGCGGGACCGGCTCCGCAGCAGCTAGCCCGGATTTCACAGGCCGCTCACGGCCTTTTGTTTCGGCGCGGCGACTTTGCCGGACATGCCAGCGACATGACGCGGAAACAGATGCCCGCCAGCATGCCGGGCATGGACAGCATCACCCTCGGCATCTGCCTGATCACCGCCTGCCTCATCGGCCTCTTCGCCTATGTCGACCAGCGCGCCGGCACGGACGACGGCGGCGCTGATTTCAAGACAAGGCCAGAGGCGAGCCGGGATCGCCGACCAGGACCACGCCCATGAACTCGACCCTCGGCATTGTCATCGCAGTCATCGGCGGCGGCGCAGCGCTGCTCGCGGTCGTGTTCGGCCGATCGAGCAGCGACAGTTCGGACAGCGACTCGCCCTCGTCGAGCGACAGTGATACCGGCTCGTCCTCCTCCGATAGCGGCGGTGGTGGCGACGGCGGCGGCGGCGGCGACTGAAGCCATCAGCCGGCACGGGACCTGAACGTCAGCACCGGGTATAGGCCGGCAAACACTTGCGCCCGGCGCTCCGGGCCCCTTCATTGGCCGGCTTGTCCCGGCGCGCAGCCCGGCACCTGGCTTTGCCAGTCGGCGACCGGGATGGCCTCCCTCAGATCGGCATCCTCGGTCAAGGTGATGAAGCCTTCCTCGCGCGCCGGCTTGAGATAACTCGACACCCGGACGGGACCGGCGGGTATGGCTGAGCGGGCGCAGCCGCCGGAGACGCGGATCTCGATGCTGCCGCTCAGGCGCGGCCCCTGGCGCCGCGACTCGCGGATCCGGGTCTGCAGCGCGGTCAGCCGCGGCACGTCGCTCGGGTCGACCCGCCAGACGCTGAGCGCGAAGCCCGTCCGCGCCTCCCGGGCAAGCCCTGCCCTCTCGGCCGGCGCCGTCGTTTCCACCAGCACGAAACGGTCGGCCGTTTCGGGCCGGCCCTCGGCCCTGGTCTTGATGGTCATCACCGCGTCGCCCGGCCGCAAGGCCAGAACGGCCGGCAAGCGGAGGCCTGCCCTGACCTCGCTGAAATCCATGGTCAGGAAGTCGAGCCGCATCAGCCGCGGCAGGCTCGACAGCGAAACGCCGAAGCAGCCCGACAGGACCAGCGACACCGCCATCAGCACGAAGGCGCGCGACAGGCGCGGCAGCGCCATGCCGATGCCGCCCGACAGCGCCAGCGAAAAGGCCAGCAGGGCGAGGGAGGGGGACAGGCGAGGGAGACCCATGGAACATTTCCGATTTGACGGGGATTAATTATCGTATTACAGAAATAAAATATTGAGTCAAACGGAGCGATCTCGTGACGCATATCATTGACCACCGTGACCTCGCCGAAGTCGCGAAGACCGCCGACCGCCGGGCGCGCTGGGCCCGCATCATGTCGGGAGCGACGCTTGCCGGCATTGCCATCGCGGTGGTCGGCACGGTCTGGGTCTGGGCCGACCAGCACCTGGTGCGGACCATCCTGGCGCCGCATTTCGGCCTGGCCGGCCAGCCGGTGACGGTCACGCCCATGGTGCAATTGACCGGCATCGCCTTGTCGGTGCCGCCGATCGCGCTGCTGACCTATCTGCTGTTGCAGGCCCGCGCGGTCTTCACCGGCTTCGCCAATGGCGTGACCATTGGCGATCTGGTCGCGGTCCGGGTCAGGCGGATCGGCTGGATCCTGGTGATCAAGGGATTGCTGACGCCGTTCTGGCGCGCCGCGGCGAGCCTGATCCTGACGCTCGCCAATCCCAGCGGCCAGCGGGCCATCGCCCTCAATATCGGGCTCGACGACATTCTCTGGGCGATCGTCGGCGGCCTGCTGGTCGCGATCGGCTGGACGCTGCGCGAGGCTGCCCGAATCGCCGAGGAAAATGCGAGTTTCGTCTGATGCCGATCCTGGTCAATCTCGATGTCATGCTGGCGCGCCGCAAGATGCGCTCGAAGGAACTCGCCGCGCGTGTCGGCATAACCGAGGCCAATATCTCGCTGCTGAAATCGGGCAAGGTGAAGGGCATGCGTTTCGAGACGCTCGACGCGATCTGCATGGCGCTCGAATGCCAGCCCGGCGACATTCTCGAATATGTCGGCCCCGACGATCCGCGCGCGGCGCTGGCCGGCAAGGAATGAGCGCGGCGCGCCAGATACTCCGGCTTTCGGCATGGGATGACGGCCGGCATTTCCCCGCTTAAACTCGCCGCATGTTCATCACCTTCTTCCACGATCTGAAAAAGGCCGGCGTGCCGGTCACGGTGCGGGAATATCTGACGCTGATGGAGGCGCTGGACGCCGACGTCATCGAGCGTTCGCCCGAGGATTTCTATTACCTGTCGCGCGCCACCCTGGTGAAGGACGAGCGCAATATCGACAAGTTCGACAAGGTCTTCGGCGCCACCTTCAAGGGCCTGGAGACGGTTGCCGAAGGGCTCGAGGCCGAAATCCCCGAGGAGTGGCTGCGCAAGCTCACCGAGAAGTTTCTGACCGAGGAGGAAAAGAAGCAGATCGAGGCGCTGGGCGGCTGGGACAAGCTGATGGAGACGCTGAAGCAGCGGCTCGCCGAACAGAAGGGCCGCCACCAGGGCGGCAACAAATGGATCGGCACCGGCGGCACCTCGCCCTTCGGCGCCTATGGCTACAACCCGGAAGGCATTCGCATCGGCCAGGACGGCAACCGCAATTTCCGGGCGGTGAAGGTCTGGGACAAGCGCGAGTTCAAGGACTACGACGACACGATCGAACTCGGCACGCGCAACATCAAGATCGCGCTGCGCCGCCTGCGCAAATTCGCCCGCACCGGCTCGCCCGACGAGCTCGACCTGGACGGCACCATTCGCGAAACCGCCCGCCACGGCTTTCTCGACGTTCAGATGCGCCCCGAGCGGCGCAATTCCATCAAGGTGTTGATCTTCTTCGACGTCGGCGGCTCGATGGACTGGCACATCCAGCTCTGCGAGGAATTGTTCTCGGCGGCCAAGGCCGAGTTCAAGCACATGGAATATTTCTATTTCCACAACTGCCTTTACGAGAAAGTCTGGAAGAAGAACTCCAGGCGCTTCGACGAGACCGTGCCGACCTGGGACGTGCTGCACAAATATGGCAACGACTACAAGGTGATCTTCGTCGGCGACGCCTCGATGAGCCCCTATGAGATCGCCCAGCCCGGCGGCTCGGTCGAGCATTTCAACGAGGAAGCCGGCGTCACCTGGCTGAAGCGCATCTCGGCGGTCTATCCCTCCATGGTCTGGCTCAACCCGGTCCAGCAGAAGCATTGGGAATATACCCATTCGGTCGGCATGGTCCGCGACCTCATGGAACAGCGCATGTTCCCGCTCACCCTGCACGGGCTCGACAAGGCGATGAAGGAACTGGTGCGGTAGGGTGAAGGCAAACGAGCGCAGCCAGGCGGCTGCTTCGTCCGCACTCTGGCCAGGCCGTCCCACAGGCTTCTACGTCACCCCCGGCGAGCGAAGGGAGGAAAGGGGGTCCAGGAGCTGCAGAGCTCCCACTCCAACGCCGCGAGACCATCTGAACGCATGCGCTGAGAGCGCGGACGAAGCGGCCCCTGGATCCCCTTCCCCTCGCTTCGCTCGGCCGGGGATGACGGAGGAGGTTCAGGCGCGTTTCGCGAAGGTCGAATCTGCAAGCCTCTCCCCGAAAGCATAGACTGCTCCGGCCACCTCGGCCTGGGCTGGACTCGCCCCTGCCCGCGCCCTAGACCCCAGACCATGACCGAGCCCGCCAGCGCCCACCCCGCCGATGCCCTCTGGCGCGATGCCAAGGGGCAGCCGTTCTTTCGTCATCGGCCGAAGCTGGTGGGCGCCGAGATCACCTTCACGCTCGAGCCAGACGCGCTGGCCTGGAGCGACGGCAAGGTCGAGGGCCGCATGCCGCTGCACCAGATCGGCGACGTCCGCATCGTCTACCGTCCGGCCAATCTCTACACCCGGCGCTTCCGGGTCGAGGTCAATCAGCGGCTCGGCAAATCGGTCTGGTTCGCCAATCTCAGCTATCGCGGCCTGATGGAGGTCGAGACCAACGACCAGCCCTTCGCCGCCTTCGTCCGCGAACTGCTCGCCCGTATCGCCAGGGCCTCGCCCAAGGCGCGCTTCCTCGGCGGCGAGCCGGCCTGGCGCTACGGCCTGGTCGGCCTGTTCAGCCTGGTGCTCGCGGGCGCGGCGGTGATCGTCGGCATCGAGGCGGTCAAGACCCTGACCTGGGCGCTCGCCGGCGCGGTGCTGGTGGTCGCCGGCTACATGGCCTGGCAGATGGTCCAATGGCTGATCCGCAACAAGCCTGTGGCCATCGACCCGCAAGATCCGCCGGCAGCCCTCTTGCCGTGACACACGGGCCGGCCGCGGCCACCCCGTCGATCAGCTCTCCGGCAGCGCCTCGAACAGACCTTCATAGCCCGATACCAACCCGTCGCCATCGACCGCGATCAACGCTTCGAACCCCTTGGCGACACCGAGGTCGACATAACGCCAGCGATCCGGCCCGATGGCTTCGTAGCGCTGCCGCGACGGCGTCACCGTCAGTTCGGGAGCGGCGACATAGGCGACGGTCAACGCGCCGCTCCGGCCGGCCATCATCCTGATCGCCAGCGTGTTGCAGAACGGCGTGGCCGACAGGTCGAGCTCGGCGCAGCCGTCCAGGTCGGGCCGCGCGACGCCGTCGACCCGCCATGCGGTGTCGCCGGCCCGCTCGATCGAAAGCGACCTGACCGCCTCGGCCGCGAGATCGATATGCAGGCTGCGCGTCCGCCAGTTGCCGTCGAGCTGCCAGCGATAGTCGAGGCCGAAGGGCGCCGCCCCGGCGTGAACGAGCGAGGCCGTCACCAGCATCCCGTCATGCACCGGCCGCAGGCGGCAGACTTCCAGACCCGGCTCGTCCAGCCGGCGCCATCGCCTGATCATGTCGCCCTCCATCTCACCCATGCCGCGCCCGCCATTCCGACAGCGGGACCCGGCCGAGATCCGGACGCGGCGTCTCCGGCAGCATGGCGATGAACTCCAGCGAATGGCCGTCGGGATCGCTGAAATAGACGCTCGCCGCCGGCATCCAGGTCAGCACCACCGGCTCGTTGATCAGCCGGTTGTCGCCGTCGGTCGGCGTCAGGCCCTGGGCGCGCAGCGCCGCCACCGATTTTTCGACATCGCCCACATCGACCGAGAAGGCGATGTGCAGGCGCATCGACAGCGGCGCCGAGCCGATCGACCAGAGCCCCAGCATGGCCGTCTCGGGTTTCGGCACCCAGAAGAAGGCGACATTGCGTTGGGCGATCGTATAGGCCAGCGGCAGCCCGAGCACGTCGCGATAGAAGGCGATCGAGCGGTCGAGGTCGCTCACCGTCAGATGGGTTTCATAGAGGCTCTTGACCGGCACGATCATCGGGCGTCTCCAAGCAGGACCTGAAATTCCCGCCAGGCCTCGGCATGCAGCTCGAAGCCGATGCCGGGGGCTTCGGGCAGGGCCACATGACCATCGACGACCTCGGCCTTGTCGGCCAGGCCGCGAAACGGCGCGAAGGCCAGGGGATTGACCTCGGCGCCGCCGAGGCCGAGGGCGGCGACCACATGCAGGCCGAACAGGTGGCCGCCATGCGGCCAGAAGGCCTGGCGCGGCCAGCCCCGCGCGGCGAGGTGATCGACGATGCCGAGATAGCCCGGCAGGCCATAGCAATGGACCGGATCGAACACCAGAATGTCGCGGTCGCGCCGGAGCCCGCCATGCCCGTCGAGCAATTTGGCCTCGGCCAGCGAGAACAGCGCCTCGCCGGCGGCGACCGGCCCCGGATAGGCGGCCGCGACCTGCGACTGCGTGACGAAGTCGAGCGGGTCGCAGATGTCTTCGAACCACCAGAGGCCGAAGGGCGCCAGCATGGCCGCCGTCGTGAGGCCGCTGCCGGCATGACAGGAATTCATCGCATCGACCGCCAGATGGCCGCTGTCCGCCAATTGCCGCGCCGCGACCTCGATCCGCCGCCGGTCCTGGTCGAGCCCGGCGCCGCCGATCTTGATCTTGGCGTGGCTGTAGCCGAGATCGGCGAACCGGCGGATCTCCTCGGACAGGCGGGCCATGTCGTCCCGCGGATGATAATAGCCGCCGCCGGCATAGACGCGCACCCGCGCCGGGGCCTCCGGGCCTCGTCCGACCCGGTCCGCCAGGAAGCGGTGGAGCGGCGATCCGGCGATCTTCGCGGCCGCATCCCAGATCGCCATGTCGAGCGTGCCGACGGCAACACAGCGCTCGCCGTGGCCGCCCGGCTTCTCGCCGGCCATCATCGCCGCCCAGGCCTTGAACGGATCGAGATTGGCGCCGACATCGTCGGCCAGCCCCGCATCGCCCGCCGCCAGCAGCCGCGGGGCGAAGCGCTCACGGATCAGGCCACCCTGGCCGAACCGGCCGACCGAGGCATAGCCATATCCGACGACCGGCTTGCCCGCCCGCACGACGTCGGTGACGGCGGCGACCAGGCTGGTGGTGAGGCCGCCGGACGGCGCGGCCGGATCAGCGTAGCGGGAGACCGGAATGGTCCTTTCCCTGATCTCGACGATGCGCATTCCGGAACGCCCCCCGCCGGGCCGCCGTGGCTCAGGCCGCCTCGTCGCGAATGACCATGACCGAGCAGGCGGCGTGGCGCACGACATAGGTCGAATTGGAGCCGAGCAGATAGGTCGACAGGCCCGGCCGGTGCGAGGCCATGACGATCAGGTCGGTATGGGCCGCCCGCGCCTCTTCCAGGATCTCGTGATAGGGCCGGCCATGGCGGATCTTCACGTCGACCTGGCTTTCCGGCAGGCCGGTCTCGCGTGCCAAGCGCACCAGCGCCTCCTGGGCCTCGCGCACCTGGTTCTCGCGAAAATCCGGCGGCAGGTATTCGGCCGCCATGACCGGGGAATCCAGCACCACCGCGAGCAAAGTCAGCGTGCCGCCATTGGCCTTGACCATCGGCAGGGCGGTCGCGATGGCGCGCGCTTCGAGCCCGGGTTCGTTGACGTCGACAGGACAGAGCACGGTCTTGAACATCGAGGCCTCCTCGGTCTGACGGCCGGGCCCTGCGCCCACGGACGCTGCCCGCGATACATCCTCTGGTACCCATGCTCCCACGGGAGCCACCGCCGATCAAACCGCCGAACCGCCTTAACGTTCCCTCTCCGCCTTGCTCGCCGAGAAGGTCAGCGCATCGCCGGCGAGATCGCGCAGATCCGGCCGTGGAGCTTGTATATAGGGAAGCGGCCGCGTCACCGCGATGGCTGTGACACCAAGCCGCGCGGTCAGGAGGCCGTTGAGCACGCCCTCGCCGAGCTTGGCCGAGAGCTTGGAAGCGAGGCCGGCGCCCAGGATCTGGTCGAGCACGGTGTCGCCGGCCGCCATGCCGCCGGTCAGCGCCATATGGGTCATCACATGGCGGGTCAGCTTGAACATGCCGAAGGTGCCGGGACGGCCGCCATAGAGTTCGGCGAGCCGGCGCACCAATTGGATCGCCGAACCGAACACCACCGCGAGGTCGACCGCGGCGCGCGGGCTGACGGCGGTGACGACCGAGACGCGGCGGGCGGTTTCGGCGACCATCCGGGTCGCCTCGCGGTCGAGCGGCTCGAGGATCTCGCGCTCGACGATCCGCAGGCGCTGCGGCCCGTCGATAATGCCGCCGAGAATGGCCTCGCCGAACAGGGTCCGGCCGCGTGCGGTGCGTGGATTGGCCGACAAGGCCGCCACCAGGTCGTCGGCGACCTGAGCGCAGGCCCGGTCGTCCTTGGCCGCGAGCGCTTCCTCCGCCCGCTCGCGCAGGCGGTCGAACCGGGCGAGCCGGCGCAGCGACACCAGTTCGCGGACGAGCAGGACGAGGCCCGCCCCCAGGAACAGCGCGAGCGCGGCGACCCCGACCCAGCCGAGCCAGGCGGCCCGGGCATAGAGGTCGTCGATCAGCCGCGACACCGCCAGGCCGAAGGCGAGCGACAGGAGCGCCCCGAGGCCGGTCCAGAACAGCTTGACCCAGCGGCTGGTCGGTGGCGGTGCCGCCGGTGGCGGGATAATCGCTTCGACGGCCGGGCCGGACCGGTCCGGCACCGGCGCATCCGAGGGCGCCGCGATCTCGACATCGGCCTGGTCGAGCCGGAAGGCCGCCGGCTTCTTCGGAGCGATGCTCATGTCAGCCGGTCTCCAAACAGGAACTCGACCGCACGGTCGAGGCGGATATGCGGCAAGGGTCTGGTGGGGTCGACCGGCGGCGGCCGGAACCGCACGAACCGGTAGTCGGCGCCGTCGAAGGCTTGCGGGCCGGTGAACAGCACCGCCGGATCGGCCGGCAATTCGCCGGGAAACACCGCGATCTCCGACTGGCCGTCGAAGGTCTCCGCGCCCGCGGTCTCACCGGGCAAGGGCGTGCCGACGATACAGGCGAGCGCCTCGCCGCGCCGGTTGACCGTGGTCTCGCGGGTGGCGCGCAGCGACGCCAGCGCGATCGCATCGACCTTGGCGCCGGCGAATTCGGCGCGCTTGATCGCCCGCTCGGTGAGCCGGCCGAGCAGCGCCTCCAGCCGGTCGTGGCTCGTCTGGTGCAAATGGTCGGCCTTGGTCGCGGCGAACAGGATCTTGTCGATGCGCCGCGCCAGGATCGCCGAGACGAAGGAGTTGCGGCCCGGACGGAATGCGGTGAGCACGTCGGCGAGCGCCAGTTCCAGGTCGGCCAGCGCCGGCGGCCCGGCATTGAGCGCGGCGAGCGCGTCGACCAGCACGATCTGCCGGTCGAGAGTGGCGAAATGATTGGCGTAGAACGGCATGACCACCAGCCGCTTGTAGCTCTCGAAGCGCCGCTCCATCAGCGCCGCCAGGCTGTCGCCGGGCGGTTCGCGGCCGCCCAGCTCCATCGGCGCGAAGGTCAGCGCCGGCGACCCCTCCATTTCGCCGGGCAGCAGGAAACGCCCGGGCGGCAAGGTCGACAGCGACACCCGCTCGTCGCGGCAGGCCTTGAGATAGGCGGTGAACAGATCGGCAAGCCGGCGCGCGGTCATTTCGTCGGCGCGGCCGAACGGGTCTGCCTCCGCCAGCGCCGCGCGCCAGGGCCCGGACAGATCCTTGCGCGGCGCATTGCCGGCCGCCTCCAGGCTGCGGCGCGACCATTCGCCATAGGATTGGGCGAGCAAAGGCAGGTCGAGCAGCCACTCCCCGGGATAGTCGACGATGTCGAGGGTCAACGTCTTCTCGGTGCCGCGCATCAGCCCGGAATTCGAGGCGAAGTCGATGGCGAGCCGGATCTCGCTGATCCGCCTGGTGCCCTCGGGCCAGATCCGTTCCGGCCCGGTGAGGCTGGCCAGGTGGTCTTCATAGGCGAAGCGCTGAATGCCGTCATCGGGCTGCGGCTCGAGCCTGACCCGGGCGATGCGACCCTGCGCCTGCGCGTCGAACACGGGCCAGCGCGAGGCGGTCAGGAGGCCGTGGACCAGGGCGGTGATGAACACGGTCTTGCCCGAGCGCGACAGGCCGGTGACCCCGAGCCGCAAGGTCGGGTTGACCCAGTCGGTGGCATAGGCGGCGATCGAGCGGGCGGCGAGCCGGGACTCGTTCAGAATGCCGGTCCAGACCATCTCATTCGGCCTCGCCGTCAAGATCGCGCGGCGTCAGGAAGGCGACGAGCCGGCCGCATTTCGGCCGGATGTCGCGCCAGCGCGCGATGTCGCAATCGATCACCGCCAGCGCGCCGGTCGGATATTTCGCCGAGAGCCGGCGCCACTGGGCCGGCGGCCCTTCGGCGACCAGGCCGGCGGCGAGCGCCTCCATGCCGGGATTATGGCCGACCAGCGCCAGGCTTTGCGTCTTCTCGGAGGCCTTGCCGATCACCGCCATCAGCATGCCGACGGAGGCGTGATAGAGCCGCGCCTCCTCCAGGCCCGCCGGCAGCAGCGGAGCCGCCGCCCGTGCCAGAGCCCAGGTCTCCTGGGTGCGCTTGGCGCTGGAGACCAGCGCGCGCTCGGGCACATAGCCGCGCTCCGCCATCGCCTCCCCCATCAGCGGCGCGGCGCGGCGGCCGCGGCCGTTGAGCGGACGTTCGTGGTCGGCCACGCCTTCCGGCCAATCCGACTTGGCGTGACGCAACAGGATCAGCCGGTGCATGGGGCCCTCGCGAGTGGCCCGATATGTGCGCGATCGGGCCGGCCGAAACAAGCGGCGCTGTGTCGCGGGAGAGAGGGAGGCGGATATCAAGTCGGCATGGGGGCTCTACCGGCGAATGCGAGCTTGACGCCGCAGCGTGCTCCAGCACGGTTTCCGGAACAACGCGCGTGAACCACCGTTTTCACCTCGCGCCGGCGCGAAGAGATCGGACGACATCCTGGAATGGACGCCCCCTCCGTCCGGGTGCCGACCTTGACCTTACGGCGCCAATCGTCTTGGCCGGGCTTGTCCCGGCCATCCACGAATTCTCATCTTCGCTCCCCGCTCGCCTGTCGCAATGGTTGAGCTCGATCCGCTTGCAGGCGTCTCGCAACGGCCGGCGCGCAGACCCGATGGGATCGATCTCGAGGATAGCGCGCTGAATTCGTGGATGGCCGGGACAAGCCCGGCCAAGACGAAGTGTGATGCTTGCGAGGCCAGCCTGGGGCGGATCGATCTCGTCGCGACTCGCCATTCGCGGCCCCTCACCTCCGCTCGCTCAGGATCAGATAGAGCCCGCTCGCCACCACGATCATCGCGCCGATGAAGACGTTGAGCGCCGGCATCACGCCGAAGATGAACCAGCCGGCCAGCACCGACCAGATCAGCTGGACATATTGCATCGGTGCGGTGACCGAAGCCGAGGCGAAGCGGAAGGCGATCATCATGAAGGACTGGGCGATCAGCTGGATCGCCGACACGCCCGCGACGATCGCCATGATCCGCCAGGGCACCGGCTGCCAGTGCGGAAAGGCCAGGGCTCCCGCGATCAGCACCAGGAACAGGTTGAAATAGACGATGACCGCGAGACTGCTCTCGGTGCGCGCCAGGTCGCGCATGGCGACCATGGTGGCCGCCCAGGTCGCGGCCGAGATCAGCACCAGCAGCGCGGCGAACGAGATGCCGCTGGCATCGGGCTTGACGATGACCAGGGCGCCGGCAAAGCCGACCACCACCGCGATCCAGCGGTTGACCGGCACCGGCTCGCGCAGCGCCAGGCCCGACAGCGCGACGACGAAGAACGGCGTGACGAACAGGATGGTGGTGGCGACCGGCAGATCGAGCGTCCGCAGGCCTTCGAAATAGGTGACGATGGACACCGCCGAAAGCGCGGCGCGGAAGATGTGCGTGCCGATCCTGCGGGTGGCGAGCCGGCCCGAGCCATCGGCCAGTCGCCAGAGCATCAGCGGCGACAGCAGGATCAGGCCGAAGGCGCTTCTGATCGCGATGATTTGCCAGCTCGGCAATTCCGTGACGATCAGCTTGATGATCACGTCATTGACCGAAATGAAGGTGAAGCAGACGAGCTGCGCTGAGATCGCGGCGAGCGGGCGCTCGGCCGTGGCTGGGGGCATGGCGGTTGTTTCGCTCCTTGCCCAAGGTTTAGGCGAATTCCGTCGCGGACCAAGAGGTCGCGCGGGCATGCCGCCCCTGCGTCAACTCTTGGTTGACTCGGCACCCTCTGGTCGCGTGCCCGATCAGAGCAGTCCGGAGGTGAAAAGGCGCGCCACCGCCTGGGCCCGGCTTCGGGCACCGAGCTTGCGTTTGGCGTTCTCGACATAGCCATGCGCGGTGGTCGACGAAATTCCCAGACGCTCGGCGATCTCGGCGTCGGACAGGCCTTCGGCGACAAAGGCCAGGCAATCGCGCTCCCGCGCCGTCAGAGCGGGCTTGTCGGGCAGATCCGACCCGCTCGGATTGAGTTCGCTCATCCGATGCTGCGCCACCGTCGCCGCAAGCGCGATCGCCGTCACCTCATCCGGCCCCAGCTCGAAGCGTTCGAAGCCGATACTGACCACGGCGACCCGCCGGCCCGGCCCATGGCAAGGCACTGCGAGGCCGTCATCCACACCGCTGTCGCGGGCGAGCGCGAGGCCACGCCAATTCGCCAGGTCGGCAAAGCCCGGAGCCGACCAGCGGAAGGCCGTAGCGCGCCGCGCCGGCCCGAAGATCACTGGATTGCCGGCGTCGAGGCCACGTCGATAATAGTTGTCCAGCCAACCAGCCGGCGAGATCTGGGCCAGCAAATGGCGGCCGGCGACGATCTCCTCGGCGCGAGCGCGCGGCAGGATCGGGAACGAGCCGGCGAACAGGCTGCGCGCGCCGAACGAAGCCAGCGCATCGAGCAGGGCCCGCCCCATCGCCTGCGACGTCCTGGCACCCTCCAAGGCCTCGATGAGGCCGATCGCCTTCGACAGGCACGCAGCCATGCGCGGGAAGCCCGATTACGTCCCGCGCCGGCGCGGAAACCGAGCCCATACCTGACATGTCGGGGCGGTCGCTTCAAGGCCGGCGATGGATCCCGGCCGCGGGAGGCGAGCCTCCTCAGCTCACCCCGAGCTTCTTCTGCAGGCTCGACGACGAGGTGGTGTACTGGAACGTCAGGCGCCGGTCCGGATAGACGTAGCGGTGCACCTTCTGGGCGAACAGCGCCGCCTCGTGGAAGCCCGACAGGATCAGCTTCAGCTTGCCGGGATACCAGTTGATGTCGCCGATGGCGAAAATGCCCGGCGTCGAGGTCTCGAATTTCTCGGTATCCACGGCAATGAGATTTTCGTGGAGGTTGAGACCCCAGCCGGCGATCGGCCCGAGCTTCATGGTCAGGCCGAAGAACGGCAGCAGCATGTCGCAGGCGACCTGGAACGGCTGGTTGTCGGCGCCGCGGCACTGCACCGCCGAAAGTGTTCGGCCGTCGCCCTCGAGGCCGGTCATCTGGCCGAACACCAGGTTCATCTTGCCGGCGGCCACCAGCGCGCGCATCTGGTCGACCGAATGGGGCGCGGCGCGGAACTCGTCGCGCCGGTGCATCAAGGTCAGCGAGCGCGCGATCGGCTGCAGGCTCAAGGTCCAGTCGAGCGCGGAATCGCCGCCGCCGACGATCAGCACGTCGCGGCCGCGGAACTGTTCCATCCGGCGCACCGAATAGAACACCGACGACCCCTCATAGGCCTCGATGCCGGGAACCGGCGGGCGCTTCGGCTGGAACGAGCCGCCACCGGCGGCGATCGCGATGGTCTTGGCCTCGAACACCTCGTCGGCATCGGTCACGACCCGGAACAGCGGCCTTTCGGCCGTGCCCAGCACCTCGATCGCATCGACCTGCTGGCCCAGGTGATATTGGGCGCCGAACGGCTCGATCTGCTTCATCAGATTGTCGACCAGCCCCTGGCCGCTCACCGCCGGGAAGCCCGGAATGTCGTATATCGGCTTTTCCGGATAGAGCTCGGAACATTGTCCGCCGACCTTCGGCAGGATGTCGACCAGATGCGCCTTGACGTCGACGAGGCCGAGTTCGAACACCGCGAACAGGCCGACCGGGCCGGCGCCGATGATCAGACAATCGGTCTCGATGGGGCGGGTCATGGCTCATCCCGGGCAGGTTCAGGTCACATCGTCTCTATCCCGAAGCAGTCCGGCCCGGAACGAGAGACAACGCCGGTCAGCCCTGCCGCTCCGGCGTGGTCACGGTCAGGCCGTCGAGCTCGCCGGTGATCTTGATCTGGCAGGACAGCCTGGATGTCGGCCTGACGTCGAAGGCGAAATCGAGCATATCCTCTTCCATATGGGAGGGCTCGCCGACCGCGGCCATCCACTGCTCGTCGACATAGACGTGGCAGGTCGCGCAGGCGCAGGCGCCGCCGCATTCCGCGACGATGCCGGGCACGCCGTTCTTGATCGCCGCTTCCATCACGGTCGCGCCGATATCACCGGCAACCGAGCGCTTCTCGCCGGCATGATCGATGAAGGTAATCTGAGGCATGGTGGCGCGGCCCTTGACGAATGGAGCGGTCTCTCAAAAGCGAAACCGCCGCATTCTGCGGCGGCGGTCCCGGCGAGCCGTTCAGATAGCGAAAAGCCTGCCCGTTTGCCAGAGGGACCGGTGCATGTCTCTTGGCCGGCGGACAGGCCGGCCGTTGGCTCAGGCAACCCTGCGCAGCCTGGCGATGAAGGCATTGGCCTCGGCCACTTCCGCCTCCAGGCGCTCCAGCTCGGCGATCGCCCGGCCGGAGAGATAGTCGAGCTTGGCGCTCTCCACCGCTTCGGCCGCTTCCGCGACCGCGAAGGCGCCGATGCCGCGGGCCGAGCCGATCAGGGTGTGGGCGGCATAGGCCCAGTCCTTGGCGGTCGTCGCCTGGCGCAGCCGCTCGATCATCGCCCGCGACTGGCGCTCGAACAGCGCGAGAACCTCGAGTTCGAGGTCGCGGTCGCCGAATGTCTGCCGGGCGAGATGGGCGAGGTCGACGGGGCTGCTGTGCCCGGAATGGTCACCGGTCATGATCGCTCTAGGGTCCTGCCTGTCCGGGACAAGGTCGAGCCCCTCTCCCATCGGTCGCCCGATCATCTGCCGGCGCCGGCAAGGCCAGGTTAAGACCTGGGCTTAAACCCGGCCAAACCCTGGCTTTGGGTTGACGGGAGGTGAATCCCGGTCACGTTTTGGTGGGTTTTGCCCCGATCAGGCGCGCCCCGGCCTCGGTCAGCTTGCACACCAGCCAATCCGGTTTGGTCGGATTGGCGAACCACGGCTCGGCCCAGCCGGCCTCGACACAGGCGCGGATGGTGGCGTGCGGCACCTCCTTGCCCTCCCGGTCGAACAGCGGCAGCTTGCCGCCGGGCTGGCCGACGCCGCGCAACAGCCAGCGCCGCTGCGCCTCGCTCGGACGCGCGGTCGAGGTTGAAACGGCTGACTTCGCTGATTTCTCGACCATGGCGAACTGGCCACCTAGCGGAACCACGTGATCGGATCGTGACACGTTCAGGCCGGGCGCGCCACGGCGATGCCCCCATGCGTGTCAGGAGGTAGTCGCGCCATCGTTGTCCAACCATGGACAATGGATATTGGCGTTGAAGCTATTCCTGCCAAAGACGATTCATGTTTTCCTTCCTCAAGACCGTCAAGCTTCGAGCCGTATCGTGACAGAAGAATCCGAACGCAAGCCTTTCGCCTTTGTGCAAGTGGTCACGACACTCATTGTCGGCATTGTAGTCGGGACAGCGGCGAGCTGGGCAATCTTGGTTGGGCCGCTTGAGAGTATGGCACCTTGGGCGGACGGCTGGCTTGGCATAGGCCTGACCTCCATTGGAGTTGTGCTTGTAGCCGCGCTCTTGATCGCGCCATTCGCTTGGGTGGCGGTCAAGCGATTGATCCGAGCCAGCGAGGGCACGCTAGAGGTTCTTATAACCGAAATCGGGGCGGCAACGCGCGCCGCAAGTCATAACAACCCGGCCTTAGCTGTCATTCATGCGGAGAAGGCAGCCCTAGAGGCAGCCGCGTGGTATGCCCCAAAGGCCGCGAGACGTTGGATCGTCCAGACGTCATTCACCTTGATTGTGACCATCGGCGGGCTGGTCGGAACAGCCCTTTTATTTCGCCAGACTGCACTACTTGCTGAACAAAACAAGAAAATACAAGAACAAATCGGCCTCTTATTTGAACAAAACGCCAAGTTGGATTTGCAAAATGTCACATCGGATGCCCAACGGCGTGCACCACTTCAAACAGAACTTTTTTCGATCATTCAACGCGCGTCTGAGCTCAACGACAGCGGGAATTCTGCATGGTGGGTAATCGGGCAGGATCGAGGCTCGATTCAACCGTCTCCCGGCTTGACCGCCCGCATAGTCGCGTTGAGCAGAGCATCGACGCCCTATCTGTTAGCCGGCCCTTCGAACGCAGAAAGGGCGGTCCGACTTGACATCGACCCAAAGCCTAGAAGTCCCGAACGCGGCCAACTTCTAACAGCACTCCTAATTATCGGGGTCGCAATTCCGAAAGATATGGTACTCAATAATGCAGATCTTAGATCATCCAGTTTAAATTCCGCAAAATTCGACGGACACATACTGACTGACGTTGATTTTGGAGGAGCACTACTGCAACTAATTGACGCGAAGAATTCTATATTTTTGTTTTCGAATTTCAAACAATCATCAATATTTCACTCAACGCTCATATCCTCTCGATTTGAAACCGCAAACCTTTCTCTCTCCAACATTATCAAAGTCAATTTCAATGGTTCAAATTTTGATCGCGCAGACTTTTCTCGGGCTCGGTTATCCGAAGTTGACTTTACCGGATCGATTTTGACCAACAGCAACTTCACCGAGACATCGCTCGAGCGCGTGAATTTTGAAGGAGCGGTGATTGGCCGCCTGCCAATTCTATCGTCGGGATTGCCGAGTGGATTTCCGCGCGGATGGACGTCACCTCCTGTCGGATGGCGGATCTCGATAGAGACCGAACGGGCTTTGCTACGGCAAGACTCGCGCTGATCCGACGCGGCATATAGAGAGGGTCCCAACGACTGACGCCTGCGGCACGATTCGGTCTGCAACGCCACTGAATTTGATCCCAACGCCGTCCCTCTGATCGCAGCGACCCGTGAACATCAACACCATCTGCATTCAACGTGGGTCGCTCGAAGCCGGTGACCGCAATCGTTCGTAGATGTCGGCCAAGCATCAGGTAATGAAGGCTTTATCCCCGCCGTATAACCTCTCATCGATCCCTGGCCATGTCTAAGATTCAGATCGAGCGGGAGGTGCATATTGGCGAACACCGGCAAATGCGCGAAATGTGAAAACATCATCGAGTCCGTTCGCATCGAAACGGTCGAGGTCACCCAGAGCCGGATGATGAAATGGAAGGGCGCCAGTTACATCTGCCCTCACTGCGATACCGTGCTCAGCGTCTCGATCGACCTGCTGGCACTGAAGACCGACATCATCAACGGCGTCGTCAAGAGCCTGCGGCGTTGACGCGCCGGACGCGATCGGGGCCGCGGCGCCCGATCCCGTCCCGGCCGGCATCGAGCGGCCGGGCGCGTCGCGGCCGAGGGATTCAACCGCCCCCGGCCGCCTGTCGGACCGCCGCTATCTCTCCGCCGGCCGTGCGACGCTCGACGGGCAGGAATTATAGGAACTGCGGATCACGATCCGGTCGCCGCATTGATAAGAGCAGCGCATCAAGCCCTCCGGTGTCAGGCGCGATGACGAATAGAGCACGCAGGCCGGCAAGGGGCTCTGCGCCAAGCGTAGCGACCGGCCCGCCGGCCCGCCATCATCACGCGCATGATTGTTCGCGAGTGAGGCATGCCCCACGGAAATCATTCCAACGACGATTACTGACATCACGGGAATTATCTTCGACGCATAGTTCAATTTGTCTCTCCATATCTGAAATCCGCCATTCATCGGCGCGGATCAACGATCACCTCTCGCAAGGGAATGTGGCATGAAAATGCCATGAGGACTTGGCGCGACCACAGGACGCAGGCAAGCCTTCGGCGGCGGCCGCACCTTCTCGCCGGAGCACGGTTTCCCGGCTGTCCAGGCCAGGCGATGCCCGGCCCAGGCCGTCGTCAGCCGCCGATGCCGCCCGTCACCGGGGCATGGTCCCCTCGCCCAGCCGTTCCAGTGAGCGCCCCGCGGGCCGCGGCCGCGAGCCCCGCGCGCCGGTTAAGGCCTGCCGCCGAGCTGGCTGATCTTGGCCTCGACCTTCGCCCGCAGGTCCGCCTGGAATTCATCGGGCGTGACATCCTTCGCCAGGCTGAAGGCGGCCTCGATATAGAGGTCCCGCGCCTTGGCCCTTTGCCCCTTGGCCTCGGCCAGCTCCGCCCGGTCGAACAGCTGGTCGAAGGCCAGCTTGTCGCGTTCGGCCCGCATCACCATGACAGCCTTCTCGATGAGGGCGACGTCGTCGACATGGGCCATCAGGGCCTGGATGCGCTCGATCGCCGATGTATAGGCGTTCAACTTGTCGCCCTGGCCCCGCAGATCCTTGACGCGCTCGCGCGCGGCGAACCACTGCGCGCGAATGACGTCCTCGATAATGGCGGTCCTTGCCGCCTCGAGTTCCCCGGCCAAGATGGTGGGATCGACATCGACGCCGGGCAGCACGCCGTAGCGGCGCAGCGCCTCGCAATGGGTGATCGACCGGGCGACGGAGTCGAGCTGCAGGTCGGTGCGCTTCACCCCGACCCGGTATTCGGCCTCCTGCACGATGCCGGCCACCGCCTCGCGAATGACCGGGCCATGCTCGGGATAGCAGTCCGAGCAGACGCCATAGGCTTCGATCCGCAGGAACTGGTTGGTCTTCTGGCACACTGAACAGGTCGGCATCATCCCCTCACGGATGCAGGTGATCACAGGCCCGGTGCCGCTGTCGACATCTCCGGCCGTCGAAAGCGGCGCCCCGGCGGCGCGGCCGCGGCCCTGGAGCCCCCTGGCGTCCTCCGGGCCGGCCGTCTCACCCGCGATCCACAGGTTAACGAAGCAGAAACCAGGCGGGGCCGCTGGTCGGATTCCATCAACCAAGCCATTTCAAGCACTTGGCTGAAAACATGGTGAACAAGGCGTTAACGATGTTTGGGAAACGCCGGGGTGTCCCGGTATCTTTCCGGAGATGTCACCGGTAGATTATTGGTGCGGCGGACTGTTGTCCCGTCATTCGTTGTGTTGCGTCCGAGAGGCACTTGGGCCGTGACACAGGGGCTGTCGGGGGGCCTGTCTGCGAGAGTTTGAGGACGCGGGCGACGACAATGGCGAACACTCCCAAGAAGATCCAGGATCCGGCCGAGGCCGCTCTTGCGGCGATCCAGGATGCGCTGAACCTCGCGACCGAGGAGGCGAGCAAGAGCACGGCCAAGGGTCCGGGCAATGCGGCCGCGCAGGAGCCTTCCAAGGCCCAGCCGGCCCGCTCGGCCGAAAACGCCAAGGCGCAGGCCTCGCCGGTCAGGCTCGACGACGATCTGTTCGCCGACACCAAGCGCTCCGACAGCGTGGTGGCGCCGACCCAGGCCGCCGCCAATGACGACCGGCGCGACATTGCTCAGCTGCTGGAGCGGTTGTCCAGGCGTGCCTCGGCGACGCCGCTGTGGATCGCCCTGTTCATGTCGATCGCCTGGATCGGGCTCGGCCTGTTCCTCGGCTCGCGCGTCCTCGCCGGCGCCAGCATCGACCTCGCCTCGCCCACCGTGCTCGCCTTCGCCGCCGCCCTGGTCCTGCCGGTCATCTTCTTTTTCGTCATGGGCGGCCTGATCCGCCGCACCCAGGAAATGCGCATGGTCGCGCGCGGCATGAGCGAAGTCGCCATTCGCCTCGCCGAGCCGGAAACCATCGCGCGTGAATCCGTCGTCTCGGTCGGCCAGGCCATCCGCCGCGAGGTCGCCGCCATGGGCGACGGCGTCGAGCGGGCGCTGGCCCGCGCCAACGAACTGGAATCGCTCGTCCACAACGAGGTCGCCTCGCTCGAGCGCGCCTATAACGACAATGAACTGCGCATCCGCAACCTGATCGAGGAGCTGGTCACCCAGCGCGAGGCGATCGTCTCGAATTCCGAGCGCGTGCGCGGCGCCATCACCAGCGCCCATGAGCATCTGGCGTCCCAGATGGCCGATGCCGGCGATACCCTGACCCGCCGCATCGACGAGAGCGGCCTGCGCGTCGCCGGTACCCTGGCCGACAAGACCGAGGCGATCACCGTCGCGCTCGGCCGCGCCGGCGACCACATGATCGACCAGATGCAGGTGCGCGGCACCGACATCGTCGAGCGGCTGGCCGCCACCAGCGACGACGTCACCCGTGCGCTGTCGACGACCGGCGACCGCGTGACCAATGTCCTGACCGACACCGGCAACAGCGTCACCATCGCCATGGCCGAGACCGGCTCGACCATGGCCGCCAAGCTGTCCGAGACCGGCACGACGATGACCGAGCACCTGGCCGCGACCAGTGCCGACATCACCCATGCCATCGCCTCGCGCGCCGACGAGGTGGCGACGCGCCTGAAGGAATCCGCCGAGACCCTGGTCACCGAGCTGTCCAGCCGCGGCGGCGAGGTTTCCGAACGGCTGAAGGACACCGGTGAGGCCCTGGTCGCCGAATTGTCGACCCGTGGCGGCGAGGTCACCAGCCTGCTGCGCGAGACCGGCCACAGCCTGGTCGCCGAATTGTCGAGCCAGAGCGGCGAGGTCACCTCGCTGCTGAAGGCCACCGGCGAGAACCTGGTCAGCGAACTCTCCAGCCGTGGCAGCGATGTCACGTCGCGCCTGAAGGAAGCCGGCGAGACCCTGGTCGTCGAACTGTCGACGCGTGGCAACGAGGTCACCTCGCGCCTGAAGGAAACCGGCGAGACCATCGTCTCCGAGCTCTCGACCCGCGGCAGCGAGGTCGTCGACAAGCTCGAGCAGACCGGCGGTTTCGTCGCCGACACCATCAGCCAGCGCGGCGATGTGCTCTCCGCCCGCATCGCCGAAACCGGCGATCGGCTGCAGACCACGGTCACCGAGGTGGTCGACAAGCTGGAATTGACCGGCGGCCACGTCGCCGAAGCCATCGGCCAGCGCGGCGACATCTTCGCCGCCCGCATCGCCGATACCGGCGACCGCCTGCAGCTCACCGTTTCCGACGTCGTCGACAAGCTGGAAATGAGCGGCGGCCACATCGCCGATACCCTCGGCCAGCGCGGCGACGCGCTCGTCGCCCGCATCGCCGAGACCGGCGATCGGCTGCATGGCACCGTCACGGATGTCGTCGACCGGCTTGAAGCGACCAGCGGACAGGTCGCCGAGACCATCGGCCAGCGCGGCGAGGCGATTGCCTTCCGGATCGCCGAGACCGGCGCCCGCGTGCATACCGCCGTCACCGACGTTATCGACAAGCTCGAAACCACCAGCGGTCAGATCGCCGAGACCATCGGCCAGCGCGGCGACGTGCTCGTCGCCCGCGTCGCCGAGACCGGCGACCGGCTGCAGACGACCGTCGCCGACGTCGTCGACAAGCTCGAATCCACCAGCGGCCATATCGCCGAGACCTTCGGCCAGCGCGGCGAAGCCCTCGTCACCCGCATTTCCGACACCGGCGACCGGCTGCATCTCACCGTCGCCGGCGTCATCGACAAGCTCGAGGCCACCAGCGGCCAGATCACCCATACTTTCGGCGAGAGCGGCGACGCGCTCGTGGCCCGCATCGCCGAGACCGGCACGATCTTCGGCCAACGCGGCGACGCCCTCGTCCAGCGCATCGCCGAGACCGGCGACGTCTTCGGCCAGCGCAGCGACGCCATCGTCCAGCGCATTGCCGAGACTGGCGACCGGCTGCATGCCACCGTCACCGTCAATGGCGACGAACTCGACCGGCGCCTGTCGGTGACCGGCCAGCTCATCGCCCAGGCGATCGCCCAGCGCACCACCGAGGCGAGGTCCGCCATTGGCGACGTCGGCATCCAGGTGGTCGAGACGCTGACCGAAAAGGCCCAGGACGTGCAGCTGGCGCTCTATCGCGCCGGCGAGACGGTGACGACCTCGATTTCCGAGCGCACCGCCGGACTGAAGTCGGAAATCGAACTGGCCGGCACCGACGTGCTCTCGGCCTTCGCCACCCAGGGCACCGATCTCACCTATCGCCTCGGCGCGATCGGTGCCGACGTCGCCGGCACGCTGACCGCCAAGACCGACGAGATCACCACGCGGCTGCAGAATGCCGCGACCGCCGTCTCCTCGGCCGTCGACGATCATGGCGAAGCCATCGTCACCCGCATCGCCCAGAACGTCGTCACCCTGGAAGACGCGATCAACCGCCACAGCTCTGGCTTCGAAGCCCGCGTCGCCGCCCATGCGGCGAACCTCGACGACGCCATCGGCCGCCACAGCGCCGGCTTCGAGCAGCGCGTCGCCGCCTATACCGGCAATGTCGAGGACGCCATCGTCCGCCACTCCGCCGGTTTCGAAGAACGCATCCTCAGCCACGCGGCCAATATCGAGGACGCGATCGTGCGCCACAGCGCCGGTTTCGAGGAACGTGTCTCCAACCAGACCGCCAACCTGGAAGAAACCATCGGCCGCCAGAGCCAGGGCTTCGAATCCCGGGTCGTCGGTCATGCCGCGACGCTCGAGGAGGCCATCGGCCGCCACACCTCCAGCCTGCGCGAACTGGTCACCTCGCACGCGACCACTCTCGAGGACGCGATCGGTCGCCACACCTCCGAGTTCGAGATGCGGGTCGCCGGCCATGCGACGACGCTCGGCGAGTCGGTCGCGACCCATGTCGCCCTGCTCGACCACAAGCTGACCAACCATATCGGCGCGCTCGACGCGACCATTTCCGGCAAGGGCGGCGAACTGGCCGACCGGATCCTCAACGACACCCGCGAGTTCGCCGACCGGGTCTCGGGCAAGAGCATCGAGATCACCGAGGCGCTGGACGGCCGGCTCGCCCGCATCGACCAGGCGCTCGACAACCGCGCCCAGGCGTTCAACGCGACGCTCGCCAGCCGCACGCTCGAGCTTGCCAAGGTGCTCGGCGACGGCGGCCGCAGCGTCACCGAGGCGCTGGAGAACAAGTCGGCCGAGATCACCTACAATCTCGTCAGCAAGTCGGACGAGATCACCCAGAGCATCACCGAAAAGTCGGAGCAGATCGCTCAGAACCTGACCACCAAATCGGATGAGATCGCCCAGAACCTGACCTCGAAATCGGACGAGATCGCCCAGAGCCTGACATCCAAGTCGGACGAGATCGCCCAGAGCCTGACCACCAAATCCGACCAGATCGCCCGCCACCTGTCGTCGAAGTCCGACGAGATCGCCCAGAGCCTGACCAGCCGGTCGGACGCGATCGCCCTGCATCTGGCCATCAAGTCGGACGAGATCGCCCAGAACCTGACCACCAAGTCCGATGCGATCGTCGAGCATCTGGCGGTCAAGTCGGACGAGATCGCCTACAACATCACCAGCCGGTCGGACGAGATCGCCCAGACCTTGGCGAGCAAGTCGGCCGAAATCGCCGACAACCTCACCGCCAAGTCGAGCGAGATTACCCGCACGCTCAGCGACAAGTCGGACGAGGTCACCTACACCCTCACCGGCAAGGCCGATCAGATCACCGCGACGCTCAGCGACAAGGCCGACGAGATCAACCGGACGCTCGGCAGCCGCGCCCAGGAGGTGGCCGAATCGCTCGACACCCGCGTCGCCCGCTTCGAACAGGTCGTGGTCGGGCGCCTGGAAACCGTGTCGCAGTCGCTCGACGAGCGCGGCACCTCGATCGCCGAGAAGCTCGCCGACAAGGTCGAGGCCGTGTCCTCGACGCTGCGCTCCAACGCCGAAGAGGTCGAGCGCACGCTGTCGACCATATCGAGCGACATCACGCTCGGCCTGTCGACCCGCGTCAACGAGATCAACGCGGTGCTCGGCGCGCGTTCGACCGAGCTCGCCTCCCTGCTCGACGAGCGCGGCGGCAATCTCGTCGCCCGCATCGGCGAGAACGGCAGGACGATCACCTCGGAGGTCAGCCGCGTCGGCGACATCGTCGTCCGCGCCCTGGAACACCGTGGCGCGACCATTGCCGAAGTGCTGGGACAGAAGGGTGCCGAGATCACCCAGGCGCTGTCGGAGACCGGCATCGAGGTCACCCGCTCGATCACCGACTCGAGCGAGCAGGCGGCCCGCACGCTGACCGATTCCTCGACCGCCTTCCGCACCACCGTCGACGAGGGCGCGCGCGAGTCGATCGAGGCCCTGACCTCGACCAACGACCAGCTGCGTGGCGAGATCGGCGGTCTGCTCAGCAAGCTCGCCGAGTCGAATATCGTGCTGCGCGAGCTGTCGAGCCAGGCCGAGACCAATCTCGGCTCGATCAACCGCCAGCTCGGCAAGCGCATCGACGAGTTCCGCTCCTCCGTCGACACGGCGTCGACCACGGCGGAGAGCTCGACCCAGTTGCTCAACGGCCAGATCAGCCAGCTCTCCAACGTCGCCGGCACGGTGCTGCAGGACGTCTCGGCGCTCGCCGAGCGGCTCGACGCCCAGGCGAGCGTGCTGACCCATGCCGCCGAGCAGGTCGACAAGATGCAGACCCGGCTCGACAACTCGCTCGAGGAACGCCGCGAGGCGCTGGAGAATCTGATTGGCCATCTCGCCGGCAAGACCGAGGACATGGACAACCTGATCAAGAGCTTCTCGGGCCTGCTCGACGACAATCTCGGTGCCGCCGAGAACCGTGCCCGCGAGATCGGCCGCGTCCTGGTCGAATCCACCGGCCAGACCACCCAGGCCATCCACCAGCAGGCGGATGCCCTGAGGCTCGCCACCGGCAAGGAGCGCGAACGCACCACCCACGCGCTGCGCTCGGCCTATGACCAGGCGACCGGCGACATGAACGCGCTGTTCCAGGATGCTTCCGAGCGCTTCGCTTCGCTCACCTCGGGGCTGAAGGGCATGGCGGCGGAAATCCAGGCGGAGCTCGCCGCGACCCGCAGCGAACTGTCCCGTGGCATGGTCGAGATCCCGCGCGAGACGCAGGAGAACGCGGCCGCGATGCGCCGGGTCGTCGCCGAACAGATCAAGGCGCTCGCCGAACTGAACGACATCGTCGCCAAGTCCGGCCGCGCCTATGACGTCGCCGATCCCTCGCCGATCGCTCCGGTCGCGAGCCGCCGGCAGGAGCCGCCGCGCGAGCCCGTGCCGCTGCCGGTCATGCCGCTGCGCGGCGCCGGCGGCGTCGCCGAACTGCCCCGGGCCGAGCCGTCCAGGGCCGAAGCGCCGAAAGCCGAAACGCCGCGGCCGCGCGTCGCCGATACCCGCCGCGAGGCCCCTGCCCGCACCGAGCCGGTGCGTGGGACCGCCGATCGCGGCTGGCTGTCGGACCTGCTCGCCCGTGCCTCGACCGACGAAGGCGACGGCGAGCCGCTGCGACCGGCCTCGCGCCGGCCGCCGGCGCCGGCCGCCCTCGACAATCTCGACGCCCTGTCCTCCGACATCGCCCGCATGGTCGATCACGATGCGGTCGTCGATCTCTGGGAACGCTGGCGCCGTGGCGAGCGCAACGTCTTCTCGCGCCGGCTCTACACCACCCAGGGCCAGCAGACCTTCGATGACCTGCGCCGCCGCTATCGCCGCGACAGCGAGTTCCGCGACACCGTCGACCGCTATATCGACGAGTTCCAGCGCCTGCTCGGCGATGTCGACCGCAACGACCGTGACGGCTCGCTCGCCCGCACCTACCTGACCTCGGAGACCGGCAAGGTGTTCACCCTGCTCGCGCATTCGAGCGGCCGGTTCGACTGAGCCGGGCCAAGTCCACCGACACTGAAGGGGGCGCCGCGAGGCGCCCTTTTTGTTGGGGGCGGACCGCCGGATTGGCATCTGAAAGAACCGATCAACGCTTCATCGACTGCCGGCACATTCCCCACGTCACCCCCGGCCGACTGAGCGAAGCGAAGGAGGGGAAGGGGGTCCAGGAGTTGCTGAGCCCTGCCCTCAACGCCGCGAAATCACCTTCAAACAATGCACTGAGGGCGCCGTGAAGCGGCTCCTGGGCCCCCCTTCCCCTCGGCTTCGCCTCGGCCTCAGGCAAAGCAATTGCTTTGCCTTGGGGTGACGTCGAGAGTGTGCCGGCCGCCGATCGCAAAAAGGGCCAATCGCGACGGGCGAGCCGTCGGTGCCATCAGTCAGCTTACGGGCTTGAGCCAACCGTCCCGCTCCCTGACAATCCGCGCAATCAAGAGGCGCCGAAACGCCCGCCGGGACACCACCGAGGGAGGTCATGATGCGCAGGTTGATCGCCGCCGCCGCTTTGCTGCTGCTTGCCGGCACGGCCAATGCGGCCGACGTGCCGAGCTACCAGGTCGACGCGGCCTGGCCGAAGTCACTGCCGAACAACTGGATCATGGGCCAGGCGGCCGGCGTCGCCGTCGATGCCGAGGACCATGTCTGGGTCATCCAGCGCCCGCGCACCCTGACCGATGACGAGCGGGCCGCGGCGCTCGATCCGCCGCGCACCAAATGCTGCAGGCCGGCGCCGCCGGTCTTGGAGTTCGACCAGGCCGGCACCTTGCTGCGCTCCTGGGGCGGGGCCGGCCAAGGCTACGACTGGCCGCAGAACGAGCACGGCATCCATGTCGATGGCAAGGGTTTCGTCTGGATCGCCGGCAATGGCGAGAATGACGGCCAGGTGCTGAAATTCACCCGCGACGGCCAGTTCGTTCTGCAGATCGGCCGCAGCGGCCCGCAGACCAATTCCACCGATACCGCCCGCCTCGGCCGCCCCGCCAACATGACGGTCGATGTCGCCAACAACGAGATCTACGTCGCCGACGGCTATTACAACCATCGCATCATCGTGTTCGACAGCGAGACCGGCGCCTTCAAGCGCATGTGGGGCGCCTATGGCCGGCCGCCGACCGACCTCGGGCTGCCGGCCTTCAATCCCGATCAGCCGCCGTCGCAGCAATTCGGCAACCCGGTCCATTGCGTCAGGTTGGCCAGGGACGGCCTCGTCTATGTCTGCGACCGGGTCAACAACCGCGTCCAGGTGTTTCAGCGCGACGGCACTTTCGTCCGCGAGTTCTTCGTCGAGCGCCGGACGCTGGCCAATGGTTCGGTCTGGGACCTCGAGCTGTTTCCCGACCAGAACGAGACCTTCCTGATCAATGCCGATGGCGCCAATAACGAAGTGCGCATTCTCGAGCGCGCGAGCGGCAATGTCGTCGGCGCCTTCGGGCGCAGCGGCCGCAATGCCGGCGAGTTCCACTGGATCCACAATCTCGCGGTGGACTCGCGCGGCAATGTCTTCACCACCGAGGTCGACAACGGCAAGCGCGCCCAGCGCTTCCTGCTGCGCGGCGACATGGTGCTGCGCCGGCGCGCGGCGCAATAGGGGGGAAGCGCCAAACCGCCCCTCTCCCAAAGGGAGAGCGTGGCGCCGTCAGGCGCCGGGTGAGGGGTCGTCCATGTCCGGAGAGGGCCGCATGCGGCGCGCGCGTCGTGTCTGTTCCGAGGGGTTACGCCCCTCATCCGGCAGCTAACGTCAGGCAGAAGCAATTGCTTCTGCCGATGCCACCCTCTCCCTACGGGAGACGGTTGGCTCGGCGCTTTGCTAACCTCGACCCCCGCCCCTCAAACCCGTGCCGACGCCCAGACCACGATGTCGCGCAGCACGTTCTGCAGCGCCCGGTCGAACGAGGCGGCGACATTGGCGGCGTCGATGCTGCTGATCGGCGCCCGGCCGCTGAACACCTGGCCGGCCAGGATCCGGCCCGAGCGATCGTTGACCAGCTTGACCGAGACCTCGACGACCGCCTCGGCGCCGGCGCCGGCCACCACCTCGAACGAGCGGATTTCGCTCAGAAGCTGGAAATCGGAGGCCAGGCGGTCGCCTGGCCGGCCGACCGAACGCAGGTGATTGGCATTTTCGAAGGCCCGGATGATGCGCGCCTGCAACAGTTTCGGCAGGCGGTCGGCCCAGGCGCCGTCACTGAGATAGGACACCGCGCCGCCGGCGCCGCGCACCGCCATGCGCTCGGTGTCGAGATTGGCGATCGCCTTCGGCTCGACCACGATGAGCTGGCCGCGCTGGGCACCCGGACGGGCCGGAAAACTGGTCGGCGCCATCAGGTCATAGGTTTGCGGCGCATTCGACGACGCGCAGCCCGACAAGGCAAGCGCGACGGCAAATGCCATCCCGATCCGGAGCAGTCCGCGCCGCTTGCCCAATCCCAACCTCATTCCCTGTCCGCGCTTGGGCGCGGTTGCTTGTTATCCCGGAGCATTTTCAGGCGACCTGGACACCGGGTTACATGAAGGGAAGCGCGCGGGCAACGTGCCAAACATCCTCACAAACTAGGCCGTCCGCGCGATTCCGGGAACCGAAAAGACATCCTAGCGGCGATTATACTCCGGCACGCCGGAGCCGCCGAAGATGAAGCGTTGCGGATTGCGCTCGAGCGAGCGCAGGGTCCGTTCGAGTTCCGACAGCGTGCGCCGGCCGTCCGCCGACAGCGCCTGCACGTCCCGGATCGTCCGATCCGTGAAGCCGGAAATGGACGTCGTCAGCTGCGCCGTCCGGCTGTCGAGCCGTTCGGCCAGCGTCCGGACCGCCTTGGCCGTATTGGTGAACTCGGCGAACATGTTGGTGGTTCCATTGCCCTCGAAGCCGCGCAGCATGGCATCGACCCGGTCGGCCATGCCGTTGAGCTTGGCCGAGACCTCGGCGGCGTTCTTCACCAACTGATCGACATTGGCCGAATTGTCGCCCAGCGTCTGGGTGAACCGGTCGATATTGGCCAGCGCCCGGTTGATCCGCTCGCCATCGAGCGCGGTCAAGGTCCGGCTCATCGCGCCGGCGGCGGTCCGCGCGTCACGGATCAGCTCGGCGAAGGAATCGGTCTGGCCGGCGAGCCCCCTGGTCAGTTCGTCGACATTGCGCAGGATCGCGCCGACCCGGCCGGGCTCGACCCCCTGCAGCATCACCTCGATCTGGCTGGTGACGGCATCGAGCCGCTTGCTCAGGGCGGCGATCTGGCGGGCGGCATCCCCGCCGTCCTTCAGCAAGGTGCCGACGCTGTCGGCATTGTCGCCGAGCGCCTGGGTGAAACGCTCGATATTGCGCAGGCTGCGATCGAAGCCGCCCTGGCCCGCGGCGATCGTATCGTCGAGCCGGCGCACCAGATTGTCGGCATTGGTCATGATCTGGCGCGCGCCCTGCAGCAGGTCCTGCATGGCCGAGGGATCGGCGCGCAGCACCGGCAGATCGCCCGGCGCCGGCGGCGCCAGCGGCGGCGCATCGGCCGAGCCGCCGGTCAGCGACAGGGTGGCGACGCCGGACAGCATGCCGACATCCAGGCTGACGCGGGTATTGCTGCGGATCGGCGTGTCGGCCGCCACCGCAATGGTGCCGATGACCTGGCGCGGATCATCGGGATCGACGCGAATGGTGCGGACCTCGCCGACCCGGATACCGTTGAAGAAGACGTTGGCGCCGCGGTTGAGGCCGGCCACCGGCCCGGAAAAAATGACCTTGTACTGCCAGCGGTTGGCGCTGTCGCCGGCACGCAGGAACCACCAGAGAAACACGCCGAAAATCGCCAGCACGACAAGCGTGAAGGCGCCGATCAGCGTGGTATTGGCCTTGGTCTCCATGCGCGGCGGCGCCTCGTTGTCAGCCTGTTATCCTGGCGGCACGGGCTCGCTCGCCGCCAAAATAGCTCTTGAGCCAGGGATGTGTCTGACGAAGCATGTCAGCCATCGTCCCTGTCACGATGACCTTGCCGTCGGCGAGAGCCGCGATTCGGTCGCAGATTCGGGCCAAACTGTCCAAATCATGGGTGACCATATACACGGTCAGCCCCAGGGTGTCGCGCAGCGTCTTGATCAGCGTGTCGAACTCGCCGGCGCCGATCGGATCGAGCCCGGACGTCGGCTCGTCCAGGAACACGATCTCCGGGTCGAGCGCCAGCGCACGCGCCAGCGCCGCGCGCTTGATCATGCCGCCGGACAGCTCGGAAGGATATTTGTCGGCCGCGTCCGGCCGCAGCCCGACCAGCGCGATCTTCAGCCGGGCGATCTCGTCCATCAGCGGCTCGGAGAGCTTCAGATATTCGCGCAGCGGCACCTGGATGTTCTGCTTGACCGTCAGCGACGAGAACAGCGCGCCGTGCTGGAACAGCACGCCCCAGCGCCGTTCGATCGCCTTGTGCTCGGCCGCGCTCGCTTCATCCAGGTCTTCGCCGAACACCGTGATCTTGCCGCGCTGCTTGGGCACCAGCCCGATGATGCAGCGGGTGAGCACCGACTTGCCCGTGCCCGAACCGCCGACGACGCCGAGCACCTCGCCGCGCCGGACGTCGAGGTCGAGACCATCGATGATCAGCCGGTCGTTGAAGCCGACCGCCAGATCACGTACCTTGATGATAACGTCATCGGTCATGTCACTGGTCGATCGCCGCGAAGAACATGGCGAAGACCGCGTCGACCACGATGACCAGGAAGATCCCCTTGACCACCGAGGCCGTCGTCTGGCGACCGAGGCTTTCCGCCGAGCCCTGCACGCGCAGGCCCTCGACGCAGGCGACCAGGCCGATGATCAGCGCCATGAACGGCGCCTTGGCCAGCCCGATGAAGACGTGCCGGCGGCCGACCTCCTCCTGCATGCGGCTGAAGAACAGCTCGATCGGCAATTGACCATAGACCTGCGACACGATCGCCCCGCCCATCAGCGCGGAGAGGTCGCCGATGATGGTCAACAGCGGCAGGCCGATGATCAGCGCGATCAGGCGCGGCAGCACCAGGACTTCGATGGGGTTGAGCCCCATCACGCGCAGCGCGTCGATCTCCTCGCGCATCTTCATCGAGCCGATCTCGGCGGTGAAGGCCGAGCCCGTGCGGCCGGCCACCATGATCGACACGATCAACACGCCGATTTCGCGCAGCGTCAGGATCGAGACGAGATCGACGACATAGCTGTCGGCGCCGAAGCGGCGGAAAAAGAAGATGCCCTGCTGGGCGATGATCGCGCCGATCACGAAGGTGATCAGGATGATGATCGGCACGGCGCGAAAGGCGATATGGTCGAGCTGGTTGATCACCGCCGGCAGGCGAAACCGGCCGGTGCCGGTGAACAGGCTGCCGACCGCCATCACCACTTCGCCGAGGAAGGACAGGAGCGCGACCAGGTCGTCGCGCGCACCCAGTGCCTGCTCGCCCACCTTCCGCAGGGCCTGGGTGGTCAGCGACAGCGGCGCCGGCGCAGCGGCGATCGGCGTCGACAGGCCCTCCACCGCCTCGCCATAGATCACCGCGGCGGCGTCCGACAGCCCGGCGCGCTCGACCGGAATGCCCTTGGCGGCATAGGCCTGCTCGATCGTATGGGCCAGGGTGCCGCCCAGCGTATCGAGCCGGTCGACGGCGGAAAAATCGATGGTGACCGCCGACGGCGTGCCATTTCCGGCCAGAAGCTGCTTGGCCTCGACCTCCAGCGCGCCCGCGGTCTCGGCGACCCAGCAGCCGGCAAGCGCGATCCTGAGCCGGTCTGCCTCGACACTGCTCGTAAGGCTGGCGGCGGGTGCGGTGCTTGCGATTGTCACTGCTCGATTTCGCACGGTCGATTTCGATTGAGGCGCATGCGCAGGACCGGCTTGGCACGCGCGCCACTCCTCTCCATAAAGGAGCCGCCGGGTTCCGTCGAGGCGCCCTGCCCGTCCCCAAACCGCTTCGGATCGCCGCCATGGAAATCGCAAAGCCTTATCTCCTGTTCCTGGGAGATGTTCACGACCAGCTCGCCGCGAAGACCGCGCAGGGTATCGTCGACTGGCGCCGCGACTGGTGCGTCGGGCAGTTGCGCCTGGAAGGCTGCAAGGCCGATACCGGCCTGCCCGACAAGACCATCGCCGAGGCCGCCGAGGCCGGCGCCAAGACCCTGGTGGTCGGCGTGGTCAATGCCGGCGGCGTCCTGGCGCCGCACTGGATCGATTCCATCGTCGCGGCCATCGAGGCCGGCATGGATGTCGCGACCGGCCTGCATACCCGGCTCGGCGACACGCCGAAGATCGCCGCCGCCGCCAAGAAGCACGGCGCCAAGCTGTTCGACGTGCGCCATCCGACCCAGACCTTCCCCACTGGTAAGGGCAACCTGCGCGCGGGCAAGCGCCTGCTGATGGTCGGCACCGACTGCTCGGTCGGCAAGAAATACACCGCGCTGGCCATGGAAAAGGGCATGCAGGACCGCGGCTTCGATGCCGATTTCCGCGCCACCGGCCAGACCGGCATCTTCATTTCCGGGCGCGGCGTCGCGGTTGACGCCGTGGTCGCCGATTTCATCGCGGGCGCCGCCGAATGGCTGACGCCGGATGCCGACCCCCTGCACTGGGACGTGGTCGAGGGCCAGGGCTCGCTGTTCCACCCCTCCTTTGCCGGCGTCACGCTCGGCCTGCTGCACGGTGCCCAGCCGGACGCCTTCATCGTCTGCCACGAGCCGACCCGGCGCACCATGCGTGGCGTCGACACGCCGATCCCGTCGATCGGCGAGGTCATCGACATGACCATCGCGCTCGGCAAGCTGACCAATCCGGCGATCACCTGCGTCGGCCTTTCGGTCAATACCGAACATCTCGGCGAGGATGCCGCCTTCACCGTGCTCGACCGGCTGGCGCGCGAATATGAGCTGCCGGCGACCGATCCGGTGCGTTTCGGCGTCGAGCCGCTGGTCGACGCCATCGCCGAGCTCTATGGCGAGCCCGAGCCGAAGCCGAAGGCCCGCTCGACCGCCAGAAGGGCACGCTGACATGGCCTCGCGCGATCTCGCCGTCTCGACCGAACGCTGGCCGATCGCCGGCACCTTCACCATCTCCCGCGGCTCGCGCACCGAGGCCGTCGTGGTGGTCTGCGAGATCCGCCAGGGCGCGGCGGTCGGGCGCGGCGAATGCGTGCCCTATCCGCGTTATGGCGAAACCGTCGACGGCGTCGCCGCCGAGATCGAGGCGATGATCGAGCAGGTCGACAACGGCCTCGACCGCCAGGGCCTGCTCGCGGCGATGAAGCCGGGAGCCGCGCGCAATGCCATCGATTGCGCGCTCTGGGACCTGGAGGCCAAACTCGCCGGCAAGCGCGCCTGGGAGCTCGCCGGCATCGCGCAGCCGAAGCCGCTCACCACGGTCTATACGATCTCGCTCGGCTCGCCCGAGGAAATGGCGCAATCGGCGCTGCATTGCGGCCGCAGCCATCTGAAGATCAAGCTCGGCGGCGATGGCGACGCCGACCGGCTCGCCGCCATTCGCGCCGCCGTGCCGGAGGCGACCCTGGTGATCGACGCCAACGAGGCCTGGACCCCGGCCAATCTGGCCGCCAACCTCGCCGTCTGCGAGCGCTTCCGCATCGCCCTGGTCGAGCAGCCGCTGCCGGCGGCCGATGACGGTGCGCTGCTCGGCGTCAAGCGGCCGATCCCGATCTGCGCCGACGAAAGCGTCCACGACCGCAAGACGCTGGCTTCCCTGGTCGGCAAATATGATGCGATCAACATCAAGCTCGACAAGACCGGCGGCCTGACCGAAGCCTTCCTGCTGGCCGACGACGCCGACAGGCTCGGCTTCAAGATCATGACCGGCTGCATGGTCGGCACCTCGCTGTCGATGGCGCCGGCGACGCTGGTGGCGCAGCGCGCCTTCCTGGTCGATCTCGACGGTCCGTTGCTGTTGCGCGAGGACCGGCCCGAGGGCCTGCGTTACGACGGCGCCACCGTCTATCCCCCGGCCTCGTCGCTCTGGGGCTGAAAGACGGGCCGATGCGGTGGCAGCGGCAGCGACCGCGCCACCAGCGTCATGACCAGGCCGGCGAGGCACAGCGCCGCCATGGCGAAATAGGCCCCGGCCCCGATACGTGAATAGAAATAGCCGGCGAGCAGGGTCGAGCCGGCCATGGTCACGCCCATGCCGATCGACACCGTGCCCTGGCCGCTGGCGCGGGCATGGGGCGGCAGGCGGTCGGCGAGATAGACCATGGTGCCGAGATGCACCAGGCCGAAGCCGCCCCCGTGCAGCACCTGCAGCGGCGCCAGGACGGCCAGCGGCGGATCGAGCGCCATGACCGACCAGCGCACCATGCTCGAGACCGCGCCGATGATCAGGTAGCTGGTCGGACGCCAGCCCCGGGTAAACCGGCTGGCCAGCCAGAAGATCAGGATTTCCGCGCCCACCGCCACCGCCCAGAGCAGGCCGACGGTCGCGGCCGAATAGCCGAGATGCTCTTTCCAGTGGATCGACGAGAAGGTGTAATAGACCGCGTGGCTCGACTGCAGGGCAGCGGCCGCGGTGATGACCAGCACGAAGCGCCCGTTGAAATAGCTCGGCCCCTTCGGCCCGACCGTCGGTTCGCGCCGGTCGGCGACCAGGCCGAAGCTTGCCGCCAGCAGCAGAATGAAGCTCAGGCAGATCATCCAGACGATGTTCACCGGCGCCACCACCAGCAGCAGCATGCCGCCGGCGACATTGGCCGCCATGAACGCGACCGAGCCCCAGACCCGGATGCGGCCGTAATCGAGCGAGCGCCTGGCGACGCCGGCCAGCCCATAGGCGTCCGACAGCGGCATCAGCGGGCTCCAGACGAAATGGGCGATGAGCACGCTGACCAGGATCATGGCGAAGCCGTCGGCAAGGCCGACGCCGATATAGGCAACGGTCGTCGCGCTGGCGCAAATCACCACGGCGATCGACAGGATGCCGCCGCGATCGGCGAAATAGGTCACCACCGGCGTGGCGACCAGCCGGATCATCAGCGCCGAGGCCAGCACGATGCCGATCTCGCCGTCGGCCAATCCCTTGGCCCGCAGCCAGACCGGGAAAAACGGTTGATGCAAGCCGAATCCAACGAACAAAGCGGCGTAAAACAGCGCCAGCCGGGTCGCAAATAGCTTCGAATCGTTGGATTTTGCTTGCGGCTCTGAGCGCATTAAGCTTTCGCAGAAGATTCGCGTGTCAGCGTTCTTTCTAGACTGTCCATGGCCATCCCGCGAGAGCGCAAATCGGCATGAGTGACGTGACCAAGACACCGCCCGTCCGGCTCGACGATTACGATGCGATCGAGGCGGCGGTGATGGAAACCACCCGCGGTCGCTGGTTCCTCGCCGAATATGCCCGGCGTCACCGCGTGGCCGATACCCATGAGGTCCTGGACGCCATCGGCAAGCTCGAGAAGGTCATGGGCGCGACCCGCCCGGCGCCCGAGATCGATCGCATACGCATGGATATCCGGGAAATGGCCAGCGCCATCGCCCGCACCAAGGCGGAAATCGCGGCGATCAAGCCCGAGGGCGTCGAGGGCGGCCGTTTCGAGGAGGCCTCCGTCGAGCTCGACGCCATCGTTCAGGCGACCGCCACCGCCACGGGCGACATCCTGGGCGCCGCCGAGACCATCCAGGAGATCGCCTGGACCTTGCGCGAAATGGGCGCGGAAGGTGAAGTCTGCGACCTGATCGACACCAAGACGACCGATATCTACACGGCCTGTTCGTTCCAGGACATTACCGGACAGCGCACCCGCAAGGTGATCGGCGTCCTGCGCTTCCTGGAAGACCGCATCGATTCGATGATGGGCATCTGGGGCGAGGCCGGCGTCGCGGCCGCCCCCTTGCCGGCCAAGGCCGACGAACCGTCGCTGCTGAACGGTCCGGCGCTGCCCGGCGAAGGGCTCGCCCAGGACGACGTCGACATGATGATGGACGAGGGCCTGTTCGTCGCGGACGCGCCGGTGGCCGCGCGACCGGCGGCCCTGGCCACCCGGCCGGCCGCCCCGATCGTTGCAACTGCGCCCGTCGCGCGCCCGGCTCCGGCGGAACCCGAGCCCGTGCCAGTCGCGGCGCGCGCCACCGCGGCGGCCGCGCTGTCGACCTCCGACAGCCCGCTCGCCCCCGCCCCCCGCCCTGCGCGCGCCGGCAACAGCGCACCCGAAGGCCTGCCTTCGGTCGAGGACATCGAAAAGCTGAGCTTCATCGAAAAGGTGGCCGTGATGAGCTGAGAAGCGGCATGGTCGGCGCCGTTATTCTCATGCCGGCCGCCCGCCGCCAAGACAGCGCAACCGCCTCGGCATCCGTCGAGCCCTGAACATCCACCGCCCGGAGACCAACCCTGTCACCCGCGCACGAAACTCCTGAGCCGACGCCGATCGTCCATTTCGATCGCGGCACGGTGCGTGCGCAGGTCCACGCGCAGTTGCGCCGGCTGGTCATGCTCGGTCGCTTCCGGCCCGGCCAGGCCCTGAAACTGAACGACCTGGCCAATGCGCTGGGCACCAGCCTGCAGCCGGTGCGCGAGGCGGTGCGCCAGCTGGTCTCCGAAAAGGCCCTCGAAGCCCTGCCCAATCGCAGCGCCCGGGTGCCGCGCGCCGATCATGCCAGGCTCGACGATCTGCAGCGCGTCCGCTTCGCCATCGAGGGGCTGGCCGCCGAGCTCGCGGTTGCCAGTGCCACTGCCGGGGACATCGCCAGGCTGGACGCCATCGTCGAGGCCGAGGTCCGCGAGCTGACGACCTCGGGCGTCGAGGCTTCGGTGGCACAGAACCTCGAATTTCATTTCGCGCTCTATCGCATGTCGGGGTCGGCCACGCTGCCGCCGATCATCGAGAGCCTTTGGCTGCAATTCGGGCCGCATATGCGGCAGGCCGCGGACGCCTTCTATACCGCCGACGACCGGGCGACCGACCATCACCGGGCGATCATCGCCGCATTGAAACAGCGGGACGTCACCGCCGTGCGCGCGGCGATCGAACGCGACATCGGCCGCTCCTTCGACATCGTCCGGTCGCTGCTCGACAAGGCATCCACGGCCAAGCCGCGCCGCGCCTAGGGTGTGATCGGTTTTCGTGTTGGAGCGCCGCGTCGCGAATAGCCGCCCTTCGAGGCCCGCAAGAACTCGTGGCCCGGGATAAAGATCGTAGCCATTTGCAGCGGCGTCGCGTGCGGCATCTCTCGATGGCCTCGATCCTGGGCGCCCCGGCCTTGGCACCGCGCCATGGCGGCACCGGGTCGGCCCCTCCCCTTCGAGACCCACACATATTCCACGCGAAACTTGCACTGGAAAGGTTCAACAATAAGCTTGTGTGACGCCGAGAACCGGACCAATCTTTGATCAAAGATTTCCATGAGCCAGGGATGACGACGTGCGGTGGCAGCAGCGCCATAGACCGGCAAGGCTATCTTGCCTCGGGATGACCGGCGACCGGGTGGGCGCGCGACATGCTTGAGGTCCGTGACGTCGCCGTCACCTTCGGGGCCTTGAAGGCCGTCGACGGCGTGTCGCTGAATTTCGCCGCCGATGCCATCACCGCGCTGATCGGGCCGAACGGCGCCGGCAAGACCACGCTGTTCAATCTGCTCGCCGGCACGCTGAAACCCCAGGCCGGCGAAATCCGGCTGGCCGGCCAACGGGTCGACGGGCTGCCGGCGCACGCCATGTTCCATCGGGGCCTCGCCCGCACCTTCCAGATCCCCAGGCCCTTCGGCGAATTGAGCGTCCTGGAAAACCTGATGGTGGTGCCCGACGACCGGCCCGGCGAACGTTTCTACGACAACTGGATCGTGCCCGGCCGGGTCCGCAGGCGCGAGCAGGCCTTGCGCGAGCGTGCCCGCGAACTGCTCGATTTCGTTACGCTCGCGCCGCTCGCCGATCAGCCGGCCCGCGTTCTCTCCGGCGGCCAGCAGAAGCTGCTGGAACTCGCCCGCGTCCTGATGGGCAACCCGAAGATGATCCTGCTCGACGAGCCGGCGGCCGGTGTCAATCCGGCGCTGCTGCAGGTGATCGTCGAGCGCATCCAGGACATTCACCGGCGCGGCATCGGCTTCGTCATCATCGAGCACAATATCGATCTGGTGACCCGCATCTGCGATCCCGTCGTGGTGATGGCCCAGGGCCGTGTGCTCACCATGGGCGATGCGGCAACGGTGCGCTCCGATCCACGCGTCATCGACGCCTATCTCGGCGATGCGCCATGACTTCGCAGCCCCCCCGATCCGAGACCAGCGCGTCTCAGGCCGCACCGGCCCTCAGCGTCGAAGCCCTGTCCGCCGGCTATCACCGCGACCTGCCGATCGTGCGCGGCGCGGCGCTGTCGGTGGCGGCAGGCGACGTGGTGGCGCTGCTCGGCCCGAACGGCGCCGGCAAATCGACGCTGATGAAGGCGATCGCCGGGCTCGTCGGCATCTTTTCCGGCCAGGTCACGCTATCGGGCGTTTCGGTCGCCGGCGTCGCGGCGGAGGACCTCGCCGCGGCCGGGCTCGGTTATGTGCCGCAATTGCAGAACGTCTTCACCGGCCTGACCGTCGACGAGAACCTACGCGCCGGCGCCCACCGGCTGCGCGGTGCCCTGGCCCGCGAACGGATCGGCGAGGCCTATCACCGTTTTCCCGACCTGGTTCAGCGCCGCCGCGCCTATGGCGGCGAATTGTCCGGCGGCCAGCGCCAGATGCTGGCGATCGCCCGCGCATTGATCATGCACCCGCGCGTGCTGCTGCTGGACGAGCCGAGCGCCGGCCTGTCGCCGAAAATCACCACCGAGATCTTCGCAGCGGTGCGCGCCATCGCCGCCGAGGGCGTCGCCGTGCTGATGGTCGAGCAGAACGTCAAGGCCGGCCTTGCCGCCGCCGACCGCGGCATCGTGCTGGTCGAAGGCCGGGTCGCCATGGAGGGACCCGCGAAGGCGCTGGCAGACGATCCCGACCTGCGCACGGTCTTCATGGGTGGGAGGGTTGCCGCGTGATCGCCCAGCTCGTCGTCGACGGCATCATGACCGGGGCCATCCTGTCGCTCGGCGCGATCGGCATCACGCTCGGCCTCGCCATTCTGCGCTTCGCCAATTTCGCCTATGCCGAACTGCTGACGGTCGGCGCCTATGCGACGCTCGCCGTCGTGCTCGCCATGGGGGGCACCGGCGTGCCGATCGACCCCTTCTCCTTCGGCGCCTATATCGGCCTCGCGCTGCTGATCTCGCTTGGCGTCACCGGGCTCGCCGCGCTCGTCGGCGATGCCCTGGTCTTCGCGCCGCTGCGCCGCCGCAGCGCCGGACCGCTGGTGCTGATCTTCGCCTCCTTCGGGCTGGCGCTGGTGGTGCGCAACCTGGTGCTGCTGATCTTCGGCCCGCAGCCGGAATATTATTCACGCGAATTGCAGATGGCGATCCTGCTGCCCGGCGACATCAGGCTGATGCCCGACCAGGTGGTGGTGCTGGCCGCAGCCGTCCTTGCGCTCGGCGCGCTCTGGTGGGTGCTCAACCATACCCGCCACGGCCTCGCCATGCGGGCGGTCGCGGAAAACCCCGCTTTGGCCCAGACCTGCGCCATCAGCCCAAAGGTGGCGATCCGCGTCACCTGGCTGATCACCGGCGTGCTCGGCGCGCTCGGCGGCACGCTGTTCGGCCTCACCGTGCAATTGCGCCCCGAGATGGGGGCGAACCTGCTCTTGCCGCTGTTCACCGCCGCCGTCCTCGGCGGCGTCGGCAGCATTCCCGGCGCGGTCGTCGGCGGCCTGTTCGTCGGCATCGCCGAGAACCTCTCCACCCTGGTGCTGCCCACCGCCTACAAGGCCATCGTGCCGTTCCTGATCATGCTCGCCTGTTTCTTCATCCGCCCGCAGGGCCTGTTCGGGCAAAGCCGATGACCGGATTGCTCTCCTATTTCATCTTCTTCGCGACCGTCGCCTCGATCTTCGCCATCGCCACCCTCGGCCTCAACCTGCAATGGGGCCAGTGCGGCCAGTTCAATGCCGGTGTCGTCGGCTTCATCGCGGTGGGAGCCTATACCCAGGCGATCCTGACCGTGCCGGCCAACCCGGAATTCGTCAGCGGCATCCAGTTGCCCTTCCCGCTGGCACTCCTCGCCAGCATGGCGGCGACCGTGCTGATCGCCGTCATTATCGGGCTGGCGACGATCCGGCTGCGCACCGACTACCTGGCGCTGGCGACCTTCGGCATCGCCGCGACCATCCAGCTGCTGCTGATGAACCTCGATCCCGTCACCGGCGGCGGCCGCGGCATGCCGGGCGTGCCCCGGCCCTTCGCCTCCCTGCCGCCGCTCGGTTTCGCCGCCATCTATCTCGGTATCGCCGGCGGCGCCATGATCCTGTCCTATGTCGCGCTGGAACGCCTGGTGCGCTCGCCGTGGGGCCGGGTGCTGCGCGCCATTCGCGACGACGAGACCGCGGCCGCCTCGCTCGGCAAGTCGGTCGAAGGTTTCCGGCTGACCGCCTTCGTCATCGGCGCGGCCTTCATGGGGCTCTCCGGCGCGCTCTATGCCTCTTTCATCGGCTATGTCAGTCCCTTCGACTTCCTGCCGATCATGACCTTCCAGGTCTGGGCCATGCTGATCGTCGGCGGCAGCGGCAGCAATCGCGGCGCCATTGTCGGCGCCTTCCTGGTCTGGGCGCTGTGGAGCCTGTCCGGCGTCACGGTCGTGTCGTTCCTGCCGACCCGCCTGCAGACCCAGGGCGGCGCCATTCAGGCGATCATGATCGGCACGCTTCTGATCGCCACCCTGATCCTCCGGCCCAATGGCCTGATCGGCTCGGACCAGCGCCCCGGCGCGCTCACCCGCCTGAAACTTCGCAGCCTGAAACAAAACGGGAGACGGACATGACAACAAGACTAGCACTCGCCCTGTCCGCCTTGGTCTTCGCAGGCCTTGCCGCGGGGCCGGCCCAGGCGCAGGCCCCGGCTTCTGCCGCCGCCTGCCCGGTCAGGATCGGCGCGATCATCCCGCTGACCGGCCCGCAGGGGCCGATCGGCAAGCCGATCGCCGATACCGCGCAGCTCGCCATCGAGCACGTCAATGCCGCCGGCGGCATCAAGGGCTGCCCGGTCGAACTGATCCTGCGCGACGATACCGGCCAGCCGACCGTCGGCCTGGAAGCCGCGCGCTTCCTGGTCGACGTCCAGAAGGTGCCGGCGATCGTCGGCGTGGTCGGCAGCGGCATCGCGCTGCCGATCGTCTCCTCGGTGACGACCGCGGCGCGTATCCCGCTCGTCTCCTGCTGCGCGGTGACGCCGACGCTCACCACCATGGCCGAGCAGGGCAAGACCGATGGCTATTTCTTCCGCACCATTCCGACCTCGCGGGTCATGGGCGTCGCCCATGCGGTGGCGGCGACCGACCGCGGCTACAAGAAGGTCGCGGTCATCTATGTGAACAATGATTTCGGCCTGACCCTCCAGAACGACTTCAAGAGGTCGTTCGAGGCCATGGGCGGCACCGTCGCCGGCGCCTTCGCCTATAACGAGAACCAGCCGTCCTATCGCGCCGAGGTCAACCAGGCCCTGGCGCTGAAGCCCGACGCGCTGGTACTGCTGGCGTTGTCGCAGGACGGCGCCACCATCGCCCGCGAATGGATCTCGCTCGGCGGGCCGCAGACGATGATCCTGCACAACACGCTGCGCTCGGACGATTTCATCAAGGCGGTCGGCGAACGCTTCCTCGGCCGCGCCGCCGGCATCGACAACGCCCAGGTCGCCGGCGCCTCGGTCGATGCCTTCAACGCCGCTTATCAGGCCAAATTCGGCCGTCCGCCGGTCGGGCCCGGCCTGCACACGGTCTATGATTCCGTCGTCGTCACCGCGCTCGCCATGCAGGCGGCGGCCACCCTCGACGGCACCGCCATCCGCGACCAGATGCGCCAGGTCACCGATCCCGCCGGCACCGAGGTGGTGCCCGGCGTCGACGGCATCCGCCACGCGCTCGAGCTTTTGAAGGCCGGCACCCGCATCCGTTATGTCGGCGCCACCGGGCCGTTCCAGTTCGACAAGAACGGCGACGTCTCCGGCCCGGCGCTGATCTGGAAGATCGAAGGCGGCAAGCTGGTCACCGAGCGGGTCATCACGCTCGACGAGATGGCCGCCTTCTTCAAGCGTATCGGTTTTTGAGTGGAGTGATCCGGTGACCGCGGAACGTATCGAACTGGCGCCAGGCTATGAGGTCTCGCGCATCACCAAGGGCAATTGGCAATTGGCCGAGCGCCATGGCGACGCGGTCGAGAAGGACCAGGCCCTTGACGACATGCGGCGCTTCGTCGAGGCGGGTTTCACCAATTTCGACTGCGCCGACCACTATGTCGGCGTCGAGGAGCTGATCGGCGCCTTCCGCAGGCGCCATCCCGATCTCGCCAAGGTGCTGACGGTCCAGACCAAGGTCGTGCCGGACCGCGACCTGCTGCCGGTGCTGAAATATGCCGATATCGCATTCCTGGTCGACCGGGCGCTCGACCGCCTCGGCGTCGAGCGGCTGGATCTCGTCCAGTTCCACTGGTGGGATTACGACGTGCCTGGTTATGTCGAGGCCATGGGCTGGCTCAAGGACATGCAGGCCAAGGGCAAGATCTGGCAGGTCGGCACCACCAATTTCGACTGCCCGCGGCTGGAGGAAATCGTCGCCAGCGGCGTGACGGTGGCCAGCAACCAGCTGCAATATTCCGTGCTCGACCACCGGCCCGAACACGGCATGGCGGCGCTTGCCGAGAAACACGGCATGGCACTGCAATGCTACGGCGTGATATCAGGCGGCTTCCTGTCGGAGCGCTGGCTCGGCGCCGCCGAGCCGGAGCCGCCGATGGCCAACCGGTCGCTGGTCAAATACCGGCTGATCATCGACGAGTTCGGCTCCTGGTCGCTGTTCCAGGAGATGCTGCGTACGCTGGCCGCCATCGGCGCCAAGCATGGCGTCAGTCTGTCGGCGGTTGCGACCCGTTATGTCCTGGACAAGCCGCAGGTGGCCACCGCCATCGTCGGCGCGCGCACCGCAGCCCATCTCGCCGATCTCGTCGCCGTGGCCGCCCTGAAGCTCGACGCCGCCGACAAGGCGGCGATCGCGGCGGTGACCGCCAAGGCGGCCGGACCGGAAGGCGATTGCTACAGCCTCGAGCGCGTGCCGGGCGGACGCCATACCAGCATCATGTGGACCAACCAGAACACCAAGGGGGTCGGTGCCCGCTGACGGCGCCGCGTGCAACCATGAGCGACGATGCCTTCGAGCTCTTCGACCTCAAGGTGGAGGTCGTCCACCGCGACCCGGCGCGGCCGATGGTCTGCCGCCACAAGGAGGGCGACCATTTCTTCCTGCGCGGCGGGGTCATGGAGTTTCCCCCCGACCGTCCGACCTTCGGTTACTACGCCATGTTGGCCGTGTTGCCCTTCCTGATGGCCAAGCAGCGGCCGACCCAGCGCTGCGACTGGATGTCGACGGATGCCGATATCGGCTGCACCGATCCCAATTGCGGCGCAGCCTTCCGCATCACCCGGCTGGAGTCCAAGACCTACCGGCACAGCGAATATACCAAGGTACCGCTCGATCCGGTGTAGACTGATGCGTCACAGGAACGGCCGCGGCCCATGGCAATCGAGATCCCCGGCTATTGCACGCTTTGCCGCTCGCGCTGCGGCACGCTCAACACCGTCGAAAACGGCCGGCTGATCAAGGTCGCGCCGTTGCCCGGCCATCCGACCGGGCGCGCCGTCTGCGCCAAGGGACGGGCGGCGCCGGAACTCGCCCATTCCTCGCGCCGCCTCACCCAGCCGCTGAAGCGCACCACGCCGAAGGGCTCGGCCGATCCCGGCTGGCAGCCAATTTCCTGGGAGGAGGCGCTGGATGAGATCGCCGCGCGCCTCGGCGATATCAGGCAGCGCCACGGCGCCGAGGCGGTCGCCTTCGCCCTGACCTCACCGAGCGCGACCCCGATGGTCGACAGCGTCGAATGGGTCGAGCGCTTCATTCAGCTGTTCGGCAGCCCGAATGTCTGCAACGCCACCGAGATCTGCAACTGGCAGAAGGACGTCGCCCACGGCTTCACCTTCGGCACCGTGCTGCCGCTGCCGGACTACGCCCATACCGACCTGATCATTCTCTGGGGCCACAATCCCTCCAGCGTCTGGCTGGCGCAGGCCGGCGAGCTCGCCGAGGCGCAACGCCGCGGCGCCCGGCTGGCGGTCATCGATCCGCGCCGGACCGGCCATGCCGGCCAGGCCGATCATTGGCTGGCGGTGCGCCCCGGCACCGACGCCGCGCTGGCGCTGGGGCTCGCCCACCGGCTGATCGCCGCTGGCCGCTTCGACCGGGATTTCGTCCGGGCCTGGACCAATGGGCCGCTGCTGGTGCGCGCCGACAATGGGCGTTTCCTCCGGATGCGCGACATCGATCCGCAGGCCGGCAACGGCGACGACTTTGCCGCCTTCGACGAGGCCGAGGGCCGGGTCGTGGCCTATGACCGCCGGCGCGATCCGGAAGCGGCCTGGGCCAAGGACCTGGCGCTGACCGGCACCTTCGAAGCGGCCGGCATCACCGGCCGGCCCGCCTTCGACCTCTATGCCGCGCGCTGCGCCGACTATCCGGTCGAACGGGTCGCCGCGATCACCGGGGTCGATGCCGGCACGATCGTCGCCCTCGCCGATGCGATCGCCCAGGCGAAGGCCGTCTCGCATTTCGCCTGGACCGGCATCGGCCAGCACGCCAACTCGACCCAGACCTCGCGTGCCATGGCGACACTCTACGCGCTGACCGGCTGCTTCGACGCCAAGGGCGGCAATGTCGTGCCCACCCCGCTCGCCGCCCATCCGATCAGCCAGCCCGCGCTGCTGTCCGAGAGCCAGCGCCTGAAGGCGCTCGGCGCCAGGGAACGGCCGATCGGGCCGGCGGCGCTCGGCATGGTCACCGCGCGCGAGCTCTACACCGCGATCCTCGACGCCAAGCCCTATCGGGTGCGTGCGCTGATGACCTTCGGCACCAATATGCTGCTGTCGCGCGGCGACGCCATGATGGGCCGCAAGGCCTTGCAGGCGCTCGACTTCGCCGTCCATTGCGACCTCTTCGACAATCCGACCGCGCAGCAGGCCGACATTCTCCTGCCGGTCGGCAGCCCCTGGGAGCGCGAGGGCCTGAAGCTCGGCTTCGACGTGACCCAGGCGGCGCAGGAACTCGTCCAGCTCCGCCCGGCCATGATCCCGCGCGTCGGCCAATCCCGGTCCGATGCCGAGATCGTCTGCGATCTCGCCCAGAGGCTCGGTTTCGCCGATCGGATGTTCGGGGGCGATATCGAAGCGGGCTGGCGCCACCGCCTCGCCCCGCTCGGCCTGACCCTCGACGCCCTGCGCGCCCATCCCGCCGGCATCCGCCGGCCGCTCGAAACCCGCTATCGCAAGTATGCCGAAAACGGTCCGCAGGGCATCCGCGGCTTCGCCACCGAAACCGGCCGGGTCGAACTCTATTCGGAGCTGATGCTGCGCCATGGCCAGGCGCCGCTTCCGGCTTTCGAGGATCATGCCGACGCACCGCTCGCCGCCGGCAACCAGCGGCCCTTCATCCTGACCTGCGCCAAGAGCCCCTATTATTGCCATAGCCAGCATCGCCAGGCGGCATCGCTGCGCCGGCGCGCCCGTGAGCCCATGGTCACCCTCGCCGGCAGCATTGCCGATGCCAGGACCATCGCCGAAGGCACCTGGGTCGAGGTCTCGACCCGTGCGGGCAAGGCCCGTTTCAAGGCGACGATCGACCGGTCGCTCGCCCGCGACGTCGCGGTTGCCGATTTCGGCTGGTGGCGCGCGCTGCCCGATCTCGGCCTGCCCGGCTACGATCCCTTCTCGGACGAAGGCAGCAATTTCAACCGGCTGATCGATGCCGACCATGCCGATCCGGTGAGCGGCGCGCCCTCGCTCAAATCCTTTGCCTGCGACATCCGGCCGGTCGCGACCACTGGGGTCTCGCCCTGGCGCGGCCGGCGCCGCTTGCGCGTCGCGGCGCGGCGGCAGGCGGCCGGCGGCATCGTCGAACTGGAGCTGTCGGGCGAGGACGGCGGCCCGCTGCCGCCGTTCCGGCCTGGCCAGCACCTGCCCGTGTCGCTCGACATTCCCGGCAGCGGCCCGGTCGAGCGGTCCTATTCGCTCTGCGGCGACAGCCGGATCGAGGGCGCCGGGCACTATCGGATCGCCATCAAGCCGATCGCCGGCGACGGCCAGGCCGGGCTGTTCTCGTCCTTCTCGGCCGCCTCGCTCGGCCCAGGAAGCCGGATCGACACGCGCATGCCGGCCGGCGACTTCGTCATTCCTGAAGCCGCCGATTTTCCGGTCGTCCTGATCGCCGCCGGCATCGGCATCACGCCGTTTCTCGGCTATCTCCATGCGCTCCGACGCGCGCCGTCACCACCGCGGGTGACACTCCATTACGGCAGCCGGAATGCCGCCTGCCATGCCTTCGGCACGGAGATCGCAAGCCTGGCGGCAGCCCTGCCCTCGCTCGATCTGGTCACCCATTTCAGCCGGCCGGATGCGGACGACATCTGTGATGCCGTCGGCCGGATCGACGCCGAAAGTATCGGCCAGGACCTGATCGACGGGCGCGCCCGCTTCTACCTCTGCGGGCCGGAAGCGATGATCGCCGACATCACCCGGGGCCTGATCCGGCGCGGCGTGCCGGCCTTCGAGATCTTCAGCGAGGCCTTCGTGTCGCCACCGCGCCGCGACCCGGCCTCCGGCGAGGCCAGCCGTTTCGCCGTGACCTTCGCCAGATCAGGGCGCATCGCGATCTGGTCGCCCGAGCGCGGCGACCTCCTCCGGTTTTCCGAAGAACTCGGTCTGTCGCCGCCTTCGGGCTGCCGGGTCGGCCAGTGCGAGAGCTGCGCGCTCACCGTGCTCGACGGCGTGGTGACCCACCTGGTGCCGGCCAGCGGGCTCGACGCGCGCCAGTGCCTGTCCTGCCAGGCGGTGCCGGCCTCCGACCTGGTGCTCGACGCGTGAAGTCGATCGGTTGAGGGTCTGATCGCGCCCGGTTGAGCTGCCTTGCACGGAGGACGGCCAACCTGGATGCAGGGCACTTCAGCCCAAGAACTACCCCGCCCAGATCGTCGCGGTCTCCCGCTCCAGGGCGGCGATGATGCAGGCGGCGACCGGGTGCATGCGCTTGGCCGGATCGGGCTCGATCTCGGCCGTCGCCGAGAACCGGCCGAAGCGGCTGTCGATCGAAAGCCCGAGGACATGGGCGCCGCCTGGTCCCGGATCGTCGAGCCTGACCGACGCGCGCGCGACGCCCGGGCCGGCCAGCGCCGCGGCGACCGCGATATTGATCTCGTTGGGATAGCGCCGCACCGCCTCGTCCAGCCGGCCGGCGAAGACCTCGCCCGCGATCCCGGCCATGCCCGGGCGCGAGGCGGAAACCTGTAGCCGCGCGTCCGGGTCGACCGAGGCGGCCGCGACGCCGTCGAGGCCGCCGAGCGCCCCCGGCAGGAGCCGCAGCCGGTGCCCATGGCCACGGCCGGCGGCTTCGAGGCCGGCGAAAAGGCCGGGATCGGCGAGCGCGCTGGCGCTGACCGTCCAGACATCGGCCGAAGCCAGCGCCCGCGCGCCGTGGCGGCGCAAGGCCTCAGGACCGGCCGCTTCGATGATCAGATCGGCGGGTTCGGCGAAGAAGCGCTCGGGATCGGCCGTCGCCTCGGGCTCCGCCGCCCGGTTCGCATCGCGGACCAGGCACAGGCCGAGGCGCCATGCCGGAGCGCTCCTGAGATAGGCGAGCACCGGACGCCCGATGCGGCCGGCCCCGATCACGTTGATGCGTCTGGCTGCCATCGGCAGGTTTCAAGAGACCGGCGAACGGCGCATCTCGCCCTCGCCTCACGCCACCAGTTTGGCGAACAGCGCCGGATCGACATTGCCGCCGGATACGACGGCCGCGACCACCTGGCCGCGCACGTCCAGCCGCCCGGACAGGAGCGCCGCCAGCGGCACCGCGCCCGAGGGCTCGACCACCAGCTTCAGCTCGCGGAAAGCGAAATTGACCGCCCGCTTGACCTCGTCTTCGGACACCGTGACGCCGCCGGCGACATGCGGCTGGTTGACCGCAAACGTCAGTTCGCCCGGCGTCTGCGCCAGCAGCCCGTCGCACAGCGACCCGCCGAGCCTGACATTGGCGACCCGCTTGCCGGCCTCGAAGGAGCGTGCGTGGTCGTCGAAATCCTCGGGCTCGACGCTGTAGAGCTTCGCCTTGGGCGCCCGCTCATGCACCGCCAGCGCCACGCCGGCCAGAAGCCCGCCCCCCGAGCAGCAGACCAGCACGGTGTCCGGCAAGAGGCCTTGCGCGGTCAGCTCCTCGATGATCTCGCGCCCGACCGTGCCTTGGCCCGCCATGATGTAGAAATCGTCGTAAGGGGGCACCAGGGTCGCGCCGCGCCGGGCGGCGAGGTCCTGGGCGATCGCCACCCGGTCTTCCCGCTCGCGATCATAGAGCACGATCTCGGCGCCGGCCGCCGCGGTTCGCTCGCGCTTCAGCGCCGGGCTGTCCTTGGGCATGACGATGACCGCCGGCATGCCCAGCAGCTGCGCCGCGGTCGCGACCCCTTGCGCGTGATTGCCGGAGGACATGGCGACCACGCCGGCCTTGCGTTCCTGATCGGTCAGCCGGGCCAGCCGGTTATAGGCGCCGCGGAACTTGAACGAGCCCGTGCGCTGCAGCGGCTCGGCCTTCAGGAACACCCGGGCCCCCGTCAGGGCGTCGAGCTCGGGCAAGGTCAGGAGCGGCGTGCGGCGGGCAACCGGCGCGATCAGGCGCGCGGCATCGGCGACATCGGCTGCGGTCGGCAGGGCGGGCATGGCGGCTCTCCGGATTGGGTTGCCTCCATATGAGGCCCGTTGGCCTGAAGCCGCAAGGGCCCGGCAGCGGAGAACCGGTCCTGTCGGCCTCGCCATGGCGCACGGTCCAGGTTAGAAGCGGGCTCGGAGGCCCCACGTGCTGCACACCGATCCGACACCCGCGCCTGCCCGTGAAGGCCTTGTCATGACCACGCCGCCGCTCAAGATCCTGATTCTGATGAGCCGCACCGGCGGCGGCCATCTCGCCAGCGCGCGCGCCCTGGAGACCGAATTCGTCCGCCAGAACCCGCAGGCCCGCGTCACCATTGTCGATCTCCTGACCGACCATATCAGCTTCCCGTTCAGCCGCCTGCCGCGCACTTATGACACCCTGGTCAACCGGGCGCCCCGCCTGTGGCGCGCCATGTGGAGCGTCACCGCGCGGCCCGCGGTCGGCGGCTCCTCCTCGGCCCTGGTCCGGCGGATGTCGCGCGGCAAGATCGAGCGCCTGATCCGCGAGGCCGCCCCGGACCTGGTCGTTTCCGTCCACCCGCTGGTCAACGACCTGGTCATTCCGGTGCTGGCGCGGCTGGCGCCGGCCACTCCTTACGTCACCGTCGTCACCGATCTCGGCGGCATTCATCCGCTCTGGCTGCACCCGGCCAATGCCGCGATCTACCTGCCCACCGCCAAGGCGGTCGAGACCGCCATCGCCTGCGGCCTGCCGAAGCACCGGCTGCACGCCCATGGCCTGCCGATCCGCGCCGAATTCGCCGCGGCGCCGCCCGACCGCGCCGAGGCGCGCCGCGCCTTCGGGCTGGACCCCGCCTTGCCCGCCGTGCTGGTCATGGGCGGCGGCGGCGGCATCGGCCCGATCGAGGCGATCGTCGACGCCATGGCCGAGACGCTCGCCGGCTCCGGCGGCGCGCCACCGGCGCAGGTCGTGGTGATCGCCGGCAAGAACGCCAGGCTGCAGGCGCGTCTGGCCGACCGGCCCTGGCCGGTGCCGGTGGTGCCGCTCGGCTTCGTCGAGCGCATGTCCGACCTGATGCACGCCTGCGATCTGCTGATCACCAAGGCTGGCCCCGGCACCATTGCCGAAGCCAGCGTCCGCGGCCTGCCCATGCTGATCTACGGTTTCATTCCCGGCCAGGAAGCCGCCAATGTCGACCATGTCGTCGAAGCCGGCGCCGGCCTGTTCGAACCGGATCCGGCAAGGCTCGCGGCCGTGGTCGCCGCCTTGCTGGTGACCGACCGCGCCCGGCTCGCCGCCATGGCCGCCAAGGCGCGGGCGCTCGGCCGCGACCGGGCGACCCACGATATCGTCGCATCGATCCTGGCGGATCTGCCCAAAGCTTGAGCAAAGCCGGCGGCGCAACGCGCTTTGGCGCACGGCCCCGATGCGATGCCGCGCTTGCGCAATCCGGCGGGCTCGTCATCATCCGCGCCGACGACATCAAAGTATGGGAGGCAAAGTCGTGAAACTGGTACGCTTTGGACCGAAGGGTAAGGAAAAGCCCGGCCTGGTCGATCCTGAAGGCAAGATTCGCGATCTCTCGGAGATCGTGCCCGACATTGCCGGCGAGGCGCTGTCGAGCAAGGGCCTGGCCAGGATCGCCAAGGCGGATTGGCAGAAACTGCCGGTCGCCCCGGCCGGCGCCCGCATCGGCGCCTGCGTCGGCGGCGTCGGCAATTTCATCGCGGTCGGCCTCAACTATGCCGACCATGCCGCCGAGACCGGCGCGGCGATCCCGACCGAGCCGATCCTGTTCAACAAGGCACCGTCCTGCATCGTCGGCCCCGACGACGACGTCATGCTGCCCAAGGGCTCGGTGAAGACCGATTGGGAGGTCGAGCTCGCCATCGTCATCGGCGAGCGCGCCCGCTACGTCTCCAAGCAGGATGCCCTGTCGGTGGTCGCCGGCTTCTGCATCTGCAACGACGTCTCCGAGCGCGCCTACCAGATCGAGCGCGGCGGCCAGTGGATGAAGGGCAAGGGTTGCGAGACCTTCGGCCCGCTCGGCCCCTGGCTGGTCACCGTCGACGAGATCGCCGATGTGCAGAAACTCGGCATGTGGCTCGACGTCAACGGCGAGCGCATGCAGACCGGCTCGACCAAGACCATGATCTTCGACGTCAGGACCATCGTCTCCTACACCTCGGAATTCATGGTGCTGGAACCCGGTGACGTGATCACCACCGGCACCCCGCCCGGCGTCGGCCTCGGCATGAAGCCGCCGAAATTCCTCAAGGCCGGCGACGTCATGGCGGTCGGCATCGAGGGCCTCGGCGCGCAGAAGCAGAACGTCATCGCCTGGCGCTGATCTGCTCCCGTTCGCTTGAATCGAAACATGAAGAACCCCGGCGCGAGCCGGGGTTCTTTGTTGGGCGGAGAGGTTCGAGCGGATTCAGCACATGAAGCGGCTGAATCGGAATCGGGGTGTGTGGAACTTTGGATAAGAGTTTGAATTAATGATTGAAATGGCCCCTCCTTCCCAATGTTGGCCGCGCGCGAAACCAACCCTCTCCCATAGGGAGAGGGTGGCGCCGTCAGGCGCTGGGTGAGGGGCGTAGGCGTCGAGAACAGCGGCGACGCGAGGCTCGATTTTGAAGGTCCGGGCCTCGCCACGCCGGCTCGTCCGGAGAGGAACGACCCCTCACCCGGCAGCTGACGCTGCCACCCTCTCCCTCTGGGAGAGGGTCAATTCAGCGCCCCTCTTTCCAGGCTGCCGAAACAAACCGCGTTCATATTGGTAGCGGCAGAGAGAATCGAACTGCCGACCTTCTCAATCCATCACCGCCGCCTTGAGGATGCACACCATCGTCGCATGCGCCGTCTCGGTTCCGACATTGCGGATCACGTGCCGGCCGTCGCAGCGGTAGCGCACGCTCTCGCCGGCCTTCACCGTCTCGACGCGGTCGCCGACCTCGACGACGAATTCGCCTTCCAGCACCGACAGGCTTTCCACCGAGCCGCGCTGGTGTCCCTCGCTCTCCAGCACGCCGCCGGGGTCGCAGTGGAAGTCGTACCACTGCAGCCACTCCACCGTCTTGATCCAGCCGGTAATCGACAACCGGCACTTGCCGTCGTCGGAAACCAGGAGCGGCGTGTCGCCCTTGGACAGCTTTTCCAGGAACGGCTCTTCGGTGGCGGTCGCCAGCACCCGTTCGATCGACACGTCGAGCGCCTGGCTCAGCCGCCAGATGGTGGCGAGCGTCGGATTGGTCTCGTTGCGCTCGATCTGGCTGATGATCGATTTCGCCACGCCCGACTGCTCGGACAATTCGGACAGCGACAGGTTATAGGCCTTGCGCAGCCGCTGCACCGTCCGGCCGAGATTGCCCGACAGGACATGGGCGCCGGCATCCAGCTCGATTTTTTTCGGGTCGCGGTCGGCCATGGCGTTGCGAAATCAGGCTCTCGGTCGTTGTTCCGAACGATCGTTCGGCGAAAAAGACACTAGGGCCCGCGTCGCTGCGGTGCAAGATGCAGGTGAGGTGGCGACGGCCTGCCCGGCTCTTGCACGGCCGGCCTTGAACCATGCGGGCAGCTCGCATATGCGTCGCGCGGCGCCCCGCTCGGACGGCGAGCGGGATCGACGACGGATCTTCGCCGATGCCACGGAACCGGGCCGCCGGAACATGCGTCTCGATCCGCCCTGCGGCTCGGCCACAGGAACCGGCAGGCGAGAAGACAGGCAGGCGAACATGAGCAGCACAGGGCTCGCCGGGGAACGCGAGCAGACGGCCGGCCAGGCGCCCGGCAAGGATGCGGTGCTCGCCGCCTATGGCCGCCTTCTCCGGCGCCGGACCGGCATCGTCGTGGCGCTCGGCGTCCTGCTCGCCGCCGCCTTCGTCATGGATCTCGCCACCGGACCATCGGGCATCGGCATAGCCGACGCGCTCGGCGCGCTGGTCCAGCCCGGCGCGGCCGGCCGCGGCATCGTCGTCATCGTCTGGGACGTCCGCCTGCCCTCGGCACTGATGGCCCTGCTGGTCGGCGTCGCGCTGTCGCTCGCCGGCGCCGAAATGCAGACCATCCTGAACAATCCGCTGGCCAGTCCGTTCACGCTCGGCGTCTCCTCGGCGGCCTCGCTCGGCGCGGCGCTCGCCATCGTGCTGGGCATCGGGCTTCCCGGCATTCCGGCCGGCTGGCTCGTCACCGGCAATGCCTTTCTCTTCGCCTTCGCCTCGGTCCTGCTCTTGCAGAGCGTCGCGTCTCTGCGCGGCGCCGGCGTCGACAGCCTCGTGCTGTTCGGCATCGCGCTCGTCTTCGCCTTCAATGCCCTGGTCGCGCTGGTCCAGTTCGTGGCCTCCGCCGATGCGCTGCAACAGCTGGTCTTCTGGGGCATGGGCAGTCTCAGCCGCGTCACCTGGCAGGCCATCGGCGTGCTTGGCGTCGTCGTCCTCGTCACCTTTCCCTTCTCGGTCGCCGCCTCCTGGAAACTCACCGCGCTCCGGCTCGGCGAGGACCGCGCCCGCAGCCTCGGCGTCGATGTCGGCCGGCTGCGTTTCGCCTCGCTTTTCCGCATCAGCCTGCTGGCCGCGACCTCGGTCGCCTTCGTCGGCACCATTGGCTTCATCGGCCTGGTCGGCCCCCATATCGCCCGCCTGCTGATCGGCGAGGATCACCGCTTCTTCCTGCCCACCAGCGCGCTCACCGGCGCGCTGGTCATGGCGCTCGCCGACATCGCCTCGAAGACCATCGTGCCCGGCATCGTGCTGCCGATCGGCATCGTCACCTCGCTGGTCGGCCTGCCGGTGTTCTTCGCGCTGATCCTGCGCCGGCGGGAGCGCCTGTGATGACGACCGGTCCCCTTGCCATCGCCGGTTTCAGCGCCGGTTACCGCCAGCGCCCGGTGCTCGCCGACTTCACGCTGCAGCCGATTCCGGCGGGCAGCGTCACCGCGCTGGTCGGCCCCAATGCCGCCGGCAAGTCGACCTTGCTGCGCGGCCTCGCCGGCCTGGTGCCGGCCACCGGCTCGGTCCGCCTCGGCGCCACCGAGCTGTTGAAGCTCGGTCTCGCGGCGCGCGCCGACCACGTCGCCTTCATGCCGCAAAGCCTGCCGCAAGGCGCCGAACTCACCGTCCTGGAAGGCGTCATCGGCGCGCTGAAGGCGTCCCCGCTCGCCGAGTTCGATGGCGGCCTGCGCGAAGCCCGGCAGCGGGCCGTCGATGTGCTCGATCGGCTGGGCATCGTCGACCTCGCGCTCGAAAGCATTGGCCGGCTGTCCGGCGGCCAGCGTCAATTGGCGAGCCTGGCCCAGGCCATGGTGCGCGCGCCGAAGCTCCTGCTGCTCGACGAGCCGACCAGCGCGCTCGACCTGCGCCACCAGCTCGACGTGATGACCGTGGTGCGCGAACTCGCCCGCGAAGGCCGCATCGTCGTCGCGGTGCTGCATGACCTGACGCTGGCGGCGGCCTGGGCCGACCATGTCGTGGTGCTCGACCATGGCCGTTGCGCCGCCCAGGGGACGCCCGAGACCGCCATCACGCCGGACATTCTGCGCAGCGTCTACGGGGTCGACGCGCGGGTCGAGCGCTGCACGCGCGGCCGCCTGCATATCGCGGTCGACGGGCCGGCCGAACGCCGGGCCGGGTGAGGCTGCCGGCCGATCGCCGGCCACTCGCTATCGGCCCCCCTCAGCCTCCATCCACCTCCATCGGCGTCACGGTGCCGGCCATGGTCCGCCGCATCATGTCGCGCAGCGCATTGGTGCTGCGATAGCCGGCGGTCTGGGCCGCCTGCCGCAGCGGCGCGCCGTCCGCCCGCAATGTCAGCGCGTGCAGCATGCGCAGGCGGCGCCGCCATTCGGCGAAGCTCAGGCCCGTCTCGGCCCGGAACTTCCGGGTGAAGGTGCTGCGGCTGACGCCGATGCGGTGCGACCAGCCGTCGAGATCGAGCGCCAGCGACGGCGTCTGGATCAGTTCGCGGCAGAGCTTGCGCAATGTCTTGTTCTGCGGCACCGGCAGAGCGATCTGGATTTCCGCCGCCTTGCCGATCTCGTCGGCGACCAGCGCCGCGAGATGACCGCCCCGCCCCGCGAGGTCGTAGAGCAGCGGGCCGGCGGCCAGGGCCCTCAGCGCGACGTCGAGCAGCTCCGACACCGCGATCACCCGGCAGGTGGCGGGCAAGGCCGGACCGAGCGCCTCATCGCTCAGGAAGGCCGCGCGCATCGCCGAGCAGCCATAGGCGGCCAGTTCGTGCGGCACATTGGCCGCCACCAGCAACGCATGTCCGGCTGGCGCCGTCCAGGTGCCCTCCTCGGTATTGAGCACCAGCAGGCCGCCGGAGGCGTGAACCAGCTCGGTGCGCCGATGGCTGTGCCAGCGTGTCCGGGCACCGTCCGGAAAGCTCTGGTCGAGCACGGTCACCGGCCGCGGCGTCTCCTCGGGCAGCGGCAGCCGGTCGACGATCGGCGGCCCCGGATGATCCGATCGCGGTGCTTTTGTCATTTTCGTCATTTTCGTGCGGATTCCGACCCGATCTCAGTGAACTATGATCCACGCGTCAAAGAGGGGCAAGGGTATAATATTCAAGAGGCTACGCTTGATTAGAATTCATCAAATGTAGCGAAATTGACAACAGAGATGCGACATATTTGTCGCCTGATAATAATATGAGCCTGCACATGCCGACATCACCACCGCGCCGCCAGAATTTCCGTTTTGATATCGGCCGCCTCGCGGGACTGAAGCTTGTATTCGTCAGTTCAATTGCAGTTGTTCTGGCGGCATTGCCGGAACGACCGGCATATGCACAGCAAGTTCCGCCGTCCGAGGGACGCGCGGTGCAACTCGACGAGATCCAGGTTCAGGGCACTGCGACGGGCCCGCTCGGCCCCGATAGCGGCTATGTCGCGCGGCGGACGCTCGCCGGCGCCAAGACCGATACGCCGGTCGTCGAGATCCCGCAGACCGTCAACGTCATCACCGCGGACCAGATCCGCGCCCAGGGCGCGCAGACTGTGGGCGAAGCGCTGCGCTATTCGGCCGGCGTCGCGGCTGAGACCTACGGCGCCTCCTCGCAATTCGACAGCTATGTGCGGATCCGCGGCTTCAAGGCCGACATGTTTCTCGACGGCATGCGCCTGCCCGACGGCAGCGCCACGGCCGACTGGACCACCTCGGTGGTCGAGCCCTATGGCCTGGAACGTATCGAGATCCTGCGCGGTCCCTCCTCCGGCCTCTATGGCCAGAGCGGCCCGGGCGGCATCGTCAACATGGTCTCGAAGCGCCCCACGGCGACGCCGCTTCGCGAGGTGCAGTTCCAGACCGGCAGTTTCTCGCGCCTGCAGGGCTCGTTCGACTTCAGCGGCCCGATCGACCCCGCCGGCCAGTTCCTCTACCGGCTCACCGGCGTGGTCAGGCAGTCGCAGACCCAGGTCGACTTCATGCATGACGACCGGCTGTTCCTGGCGCCGGCCTTCACCTGGCGCCCGAACGACGACACCACCTTGACGGTTCTCGGCCAGGTCCTGCGCGACCGGAACGGCCATTCCAGCTTCAACTACCTGCCGACCTCGGGCACGCTGGCGCCCAATCCGGTCAATGGCCGCCTGCCGTTCAACCGTTATGCCGGCGAACCGACTTTCGACCGCTTCGACCGCGACCAGGCGATGATCGGCTATGCCCTGGACCATCGCTTCAACGAGGTGCTGAGCTTCAGCCAGAACCTCCGCTACACCGACAACACCGTTTATCTGCGCGCGCTGAACCGCAGCGGCGAGTTGCAGGCCGACAACCGCACGCTCAGCCGCAACGCCTTCCGCATCGACGCCTCGGCCCGCGCGGTGACCCTGGACAATCGCCTGGTGGCGCGGTTCCAGACCGGTCCGCTCGCGCATACCTTGCTGGTCGGCCTCGACTACCGCAACGAGCAGAGCACCTACAATGTCGGCCGTGGCCCGGCACCGTCGATCGACATCTTCAATCCGACCTACGGCCTCCCCGTCACCGATCCCGGCATCAATTTCCAGCGCAAGACCGCCGATCTGCGCCAGGTCGGCGTCTATGCCCAGGACCAGATCAGGTTCGGCGGCTTCGTCGCGACCTTCTCCGGCCGCTACGACTGGTCGAGCGTCCAGACCCGCACGACGACGGTTTCGACCAATGCCCTGGTCGCCGCCAGCGCCGACGACCGCGCCTTCTCCGGCCGCGCCGGCCTGAGCTATGTCTTCGACAACGGCCTGGCGCCCTATGTCAGCTATTCCACCTCTTTCCAGCCGACGGCGGACACCGACTTTACCGGCAACGTGTTCCGGCCGTTGACCTCCAGGCAATACGAGGCCGGCATCAAATATCAGCCGGCCGGCGTCAACGCTTCCATCACCGCCGCGGTCTTCGACATCCGCCAGCAGAATACCCCGACCGCCGATACCGACCCGACCCATCCCTTCGGCCGGATCCAGCTCGGCGAGGTCTCGGTGCGCGGCTTCGACGTCGAGGCCCGCGCCCAACTCGGCCAGGGCTGGGGCCTGATCGCCTCCTATGCCTATCTCGACCATCACGTGACCCGCAGCTCGGTGGTCACCGACATCGGCAAGCGCCTGGAGGCGACGCCGGTGCACCAGGCCTCGCTCTGGGCCGATTATACCGTCCAGTCGGGCAGCCTCTCCGGCCTCACCGTCGGCGCCGGCCTGCGTTATGTCGGCGGCACCTTCAACGGTACCAACAGCGTCCAGGCGCCCGCCTATGCGCTGGTCGACGCCAGCCTGCATTATGACCTGGGGCATGTGTCGCCACGCCTGGCCGGCGCCAAGCTGTCGGTCAACGCCAAGAACCTGTTCGACACCTATTATGTCTCGCAATGCGGCAATGTGCCGGGCTGTACCCTCGGCTCGCGCCGCACCGTGCTGGCGACCCTGAGCTACCGGTGGTGAGTCTTGTGAACACGGGCCTTTCCTCGGCGCGGCGTGCCGGTCCCCGGCAGATCGTCCCGTGCCTCCTCGCCGGCCTCATGCTCGCGCTCGCAGCGCTCCTGCCGGTCGGTGCGGCGGCGCAGGCGCCGGCGGAAACGCCGATCCGGGTCACCGATCTCGCCGGCCGCGAGGTCGTTCTGGCGCGTCCGGCGACGCGGATCGTGCTCGGCGCCTGGGTCAGCCTGGACGCGCTCTCGCTGCTGCATCCCGATCCGGTCGGCCTGCTCGCGGGCTGGGCCGAGGGCGGCGCCAACGGCATCCAGCCGGCCCTCCTCAGGGCGAAATTCCCGGCCATCGACCGGGTGCCGGTCATCGGCCGCGGCACGCTCGACAGCCTGTCGGCCGAGGCCGTCATCGCCAGCCGGCCCGAGCTCGTCGTCTTCAGCACCTTCGACGCGATACGCTATGGCCAGGGCCCGGCCGCGCTGCCGCCGGCGCTCGCCCAGATCGAAGCCGCCGGCATCGCCGTCGTCATCGTCGACTTCTTCCTGCAGCCCTTGACCAATACCGAGCCGAGCCTGCGCATCCTCGGCAAGCTGCTCGGCCGCGAGGCCCAGGCCGAAGCCTATATCGCCTTCTATCGCGACCATCTCGACCGCATCGCCCGACGCCTCGCCGACGCCAAGGCGCCGGCGCCGACGCTGTTCTTTCACGCCTTCGCCGCGCGTCCGGACTGCTGCTTCACGGCCGGCCCGGGCAGCGTCGACGGCATGATCCGCGCCGCCGGCGGCCGCAATATCGGCACCGAGCGGCTGTCGGCCCCGATCGGCCAGGTCAATCTGGAATATCTCATCACCCGCGATCCCGAGGTCTATGTCGCCTCGGCGATCGGGGCGGCCACGGGCCTCGCCCTCGGCCCCGGCATAACGGCGGAGCGTGCCGCCGAAGAGTTTTCCACCCTGCTGAAACGACCGGATCTCGCGGCACTCGGCGCGGTCTCGCGGGGCCGTGCCCACGGCCTCTGGCATCTGTTCGTACACACGCCAGTGCATGTCGTCGCCATCGAGGTCCTGGCCAAGTGGCTGCATCCGGAACTGTTCGCCGACGTCGCTCCGGAGGCGACGCTCGCCGAGATCAACAGCCGGTTCCTCGCCGCGCCGCTCGCCGGGACATTCTGGACCAATGGGGTTCGCGCCGGCACACGGCCCGCGCCGCGACCATGAGACGGCGGGCGATCGCGATCACCGATGCGACAGGCGTCGGCCGAAGCTGGCCCCAGGCCTGCTTCCGTCGGCGCTGGCGCCCATGCTGCCGATCAGGTTGCCCAGGCTCCGGCAACGCACGACGGCGGTCCGGATGATCCGGTCCTTGCGGTCCTCGCCCAGGTCGATCATTTCCCGCACGCACAAGGCCACCATACGGCGCTGCTCGGACTGTTTCCGGGAGATCGCCAGCTCGGCGCAGGCGTCGCGATAGGCCTCCCGCATCATTTGCGCCTGTTCACGCGGAAATGAGCCCACATCGAATGCGGTGCGAATATGGGTCACGACACTGCTCCCTGACGTGGAGCGCGCGAGCAAGGACGTCTCGCGGTCGCCGGTGCGCGGGGCCACATGCCCGACGATGGCGGGACGCTACACCCGGGCCGTCGGCGGAGGCAAATCAAAAATCGGCCGGCCCGTCGCCGCCCGGAATCCGAAAATCGCCCGGCGATGTCGGATTGCCCGAGGCTGGTTCGTCCTTGGGGGCGAGCGGACGGACCGGAACGGTTCCGGAGCAGCCGTTCGCCAGGGCCGGAGGGCAAACCATGGCGACCACCCGCACCGAGAAGATCGAAGTCGAAAACGTCAAGCAGCCGGCCGGCCGCGTCCAGCGCGTCGACAAGGCCAAATACGAGGCGATGAAACAGGCTTTCCTGGCAGCCCTTCCCGGCGATGCGCCCGGGCTGACCGTGCCCCAGATCAAGGCCAGGCTGCTGCCGCACCTGCCTCAGGACCTGTTTCCGGGGGGCGCCAAGGCCGGCTGGTGGATCAAGGCCGTTCAGCTCGACCTCGAAGCCAAGGGCATCGTCCGGCGCGAAACGGTCCGGCCCTTGCGGCTGCACCGGGCCTGACGCCGCTGACAAGAAAAGGCCCGTCCCGGATGCGGCGACGGGCCAAGTCGAGATCAGGTGTAGGCACGGTCCGTGACCATAGGTCCTGCCCGCTTTCGATTGCGTGACAGACCGGAGGCCTTGCCGGGCCGGCACCACGGCCGGCCGACGCTCCGTCCCTTGTCCTCGGTCCATCGCGAAAAAGAGCAACTTTTTGGTTGCATTAGATTTCGAGACAAGGCATGAATAGGCAATCAGGAGGTTGCCATTATGTCCGATCGCATCGAGAAAACCATTGCGCTGAATGCCCCGATCGAACGGGTCTGGCGCGCGCTGACCGATCATGTCGAATTCGGCCAATGGTTCCGAGTCAAGCTCGACGGGCCTTTCGTGCCGGGCGAGATATCCACCGGCCAGATTACCTATCCCGGCTTCGAACACGTCAAATGGCAGGCCCGGGTGAAGGAAATGGCCCCGCCCCGGCGGTTCTCCTTCACCTGGCATCCCTATGCCGTCGACCCCGCCGTCGATTACGACAAGGAGCCGCCGACACTGGTCGAGTTCCGGCTTGAGCCGACGGCGAGCGGCACGCACCTGACCATCGTCGAGTCGGGTTTCGACAAACTGCCGAGCCATCGCAGGGACGAAGCCTTCCGTATGAACGACGGCGGCTGGAGCGAGCAGGTCAGGAATATCCAGGCCCATGTCGGGCGCTGACCATGGCCAATGTTGAGGTCTCCGGCCCCGGCGCAAGGGCGCACCATCCCGGCCCCGCCGCCTTGTTCTCGGCGCTCGGCGACCCGACCCGCCTGTCGCTCTTCACCCGCTTGAGCGACGGCCGGACGCGATCGATCGCCAGCCTGTCCGCCGATACCGACCTGACCCGGCAGGCCGTCACCAAGCATCTGCGGGTGCTGGAAAATGCCGGCCTGGTCAGCAGCATCCGGATCGGCCGGGAAAGCCAGTTCGGCTTCCGCTCCGAACCGATCGCCGAGATCAGGGCCTATCTCGACGACGTTTCGCGGCAATGGGACGACGCCCTGTCCAGGCTCAAGTCCTTTGTCGAGCGGTAAGCGGCCGCGCGGCGGTCGGCGCCGGACTTGCGGCCCGGGCCGCAACCGGGTCGGCCGATGACGGGAGAGCGACCTTTTTGATGCGTGGACGGCGACCTGCAAGACTGGATCGTGGCGCAGGAGATTCGGATGTCGTTCAGGGGAAGCTGCCTGTGCAGCGCGGTTCGCTACGAGATCGACGGCCTCGACACACCGATCGGGCACTGCCACTGCGGCACATGCCGCAAGGCCCACGCCAGTGCCTTCACGTCCACCGCTCGTGTGATGCGCGAGCGCTTTCGCTGGACCGCCGGCGAGGACCTCCTGCGCGCCTACGAATCGTCGCCTGGCAAGCTGCGCCGTTTCTGCTCGATATGCGGAACGCATCTCGTGGCGGAACGCATCGCCGAACCGCACGTCATACTGCGCGTGGCGACGCTGGACGACGATCCTGGCCGCCGGCCCGCGGTGCATATCTGGGCCTCTCACGACGTTCGATGGCTGATTGACGAGGGCGAAGTACCGACCTACCCGGAATGGCCGCCGGGGCGCTGACCGGTTCCGCCGCCCGGACCATGTTTGCGACCAATGGGCGGCGCGCGCTGGCGCCCGCGCGAGCCAATCCCCAGGTTCATGGCTGATATCGCCACGCCGGACGGCTCCGCCGACCGGACTTTCACAATGGCCGGCGCCGACGCTAAATGGCGCGGACGTTCCCCCATCCCGCAGGGCCGAATTCCCATGACCACGCAGCAGCGCACCCTTTCCGCATCGATCGACCCGGTGAAGCTCGACAGGCTGGCCGAGGTGGCCGTCAAGGTCGGCCTGCAATTGCAGCCGGGACAGGACCTGTTCCTGACCGCGCCGGTCGCGGCCCTGCCGCTGGTCAGGCGGATCGCCGACCATGCCTACAAGGCCGGCGCCGGCCTGGTCACGCCCATCCTGTCCGACGAGGAGATCACCCTGGCGCGCTACCGGTCCGGCACCGACGCGAGCTTCGACCGCGCGCCCGGCTGGCTTTACGAGGGCGCCGCCAAGGCCTTTGCGGGCAACACCGCCCGGCTCGCCATTGTCGGCGACAATCCCATGCTGCTGGCCGGCCAGGACCCGGCCAAGGTGGCGCGCGCCAACAAGGCCAATTCGCTCGCCTATCAGCCGGCGCTGGAAAAGATCGTCGGCTTCGACGTCAACTGGAACATCGTCGCCTATCCGGGCGCCGCCTGGGCCGGCCAGGTGTTCCCCGGCGAGGCGGAAGAGGTTGCCGTCGCCAGGCTGGCGGACGCGATCTTTTCGGCCTCGCGCGTCGACGTCGACGATCCCGTGGCGGCCTGGACCGCCCACAATGCCGGCCTGCGCCGCCGCACCCAATGGCTGAACGACCAGCGCTTCCATGCCCTGCATTTCACCGGCCCGGGCACCGACCTGACCGTCGGCCTCGCCGACGGCCACGCATGGCAGGGCGGCGCCTCGACCGCCAAGAACGGCGTCACCTGCAACCCCAACATCCCGACCGAAGAGGTTTTCACCACGCCGCATGCCCGGCGGGTCGACGGCCATGTCTCGAGCACCAAGCCCCTGTCCTACCAGGGCACGCTGATTGACGAGATCACCGTGCGCTTCGAGGCCGGCCGCATCGTCGAGGCCAGGGCGGCGCGCGGCGAAGAGGTGCTGAACAAGGTGCTGGACACCGACGAAGGCGCCCGCCGCCTCGGCGAGGTGGCGCTGGTGCCGCATTCCTCGCCGATCTCGAAGAGCGGGCTCCTGTTCTTCAACACGCTGTTCGACGAGAACGCCGCCTGCCACATCGCGCTCGGCCAGTGCTATTCGAAATGTTTCGTCGACGGCGCCAGCCTGAGCCCCGAGCAGATCGCCGCCCAGGGCGGCAACAAGAGCCTGATCCATATCGACTGGATGATTGGCTCGGGCGAGATCGATATCGACGGCGTCCATGCCGACGGCCGGCGCGTGCCGGTGTTCCGCAAGGGCGAGTGGGCCTGAGGCGGGCCTCGCTCAGGGCGCGACAAGAACCGCGCCGGCCACGTGCCGGCGCACAACCACCGATAGACGCCGCGGCACGGCGCCATCACGCAACTGTCATGAAGCCGTCGTAAATCTCTCGCGCGCCGTCGAGCCGTCGGCGAGGGAGAGCAGGCATGACCGAGATCACTGCGACGAAGGTGGACAACCTGCCGGTCGTCGTGGCCGACCCCGATCAGGTGGCTCAGATCAAGCGGACCATCGATCTCGGCGATCGCGCCCTGGTGGCGGGTTTCGGCGACAAGTCGCAGCGCGACGTCGTCGCCTTCGCCGACCGCGTGCTGAGCCAGACCCGCAACAAGGACATGGGCGACGCCGGCAAGCTGCTGCTCGACGTCATCGAAAAGGCGCGCGGCCTCGACCCCGCCGAGGTCCAGAAGGCCGGGTTCTTCGAGAAGCTGTTCTCCACGGCGGAAAGCCGCCTGCGCCGCTTCATCGGCCGGTTCGAGGACGTCGCCGGCCAGATCGAGGGCGTCAATATCGAACTCGACAAGCACAAGGACATCCTCAGGCGCGACATCTCGCTGCTGGATGACCTGCATGACGAGACCCGGCGCTCGATCCAGGTGCTCGAGGCCCATATCGCCGCCGGTGACGATTTCGCGCGCGAGTTCCGCAATGGCCGCCTGCCCGAGCTGAAGGCCATGGCCGACGGCCAGCGCGCCGGCGGCGACGGCCTGATGGCGGCGCAGGACTACCAGGACGCGCTGCAGGCGCTCGACCGGCTGGAAAAGCGCGTCTTCTATTTGCGCCAGGCGCGGCAGATCGGCATTCAGCAATTGCCGCAGATCCGTATCGTGCAGGCCGGCGACGAAACCCTGATCGAGAGCCTGCAGGCGACCACCCAGCTGACCATTCCCGTCTGGAAGCAGAAAATGGTGCTGCTGCTCGGGCTGACCCGCCAGTCGGCGGCGCTCGACCTGCAGAAGACCGTGACCGACGCCACCAACGAGATGATGCGCCAGGCCTCCGACATGATGCGCCACCAGGCCATCGAGATCGAAAAGCAGGCTCAGCGCGGCATCATCGACATCGCCACCCTGGAAAAGACCAATCGCGACCTGATCGAGACGGTCGCCGGCGTGCTGGCGGTGCAACGCGAAGGGCGCCAGAAGCGTGCCGAGGCCGAGACCCGCATGGCTGAGCTGACCAGCGAATTGAAGACCGCTCTGACGAGCCCCGCGGCGTGACCACCGGATCGGCGCGAACGGGCTCGACGACAATCGGACGGTGGACCGCACGCTTCTCCGCCGTCGCCGCCGCGACCCTGGCGCTCGGCCTCGGCCTGGCGTCCTGCTCCCGGCCGGGACCCGAGATCGCCATTCTCGCGGGTTCGGAGAACAAGGCGCTGGAGCCGCTGGTGCGGGAATTCTGTACCGCACGTGGTGCCCGGTGCAGCTTCACCTATCAGGGCTCGCTCGACATCGGTTTCGGCCTGCGCGCGACGGCGACCGCGCCTGCCGCCGACATCGTCTGGCCCGCCGCCTCGATCTGGATCGACCTGTTCGACGAGGGCCGCCGGGTCAAGCACCTCACCTCGATCTCGCAGAGCCCGGTGGTGCTCGGCATTCGCCGCGCGAAGGCCCAGGCGCTCGGCTGGACGACGCGCGACGTGACGACCGCCGATATCATCGCCGCGGTGGAACGCGGCGAGCTCAAATTCCTGATGTCCTCGGCGACCCAGTCCAATTCCGGCGCCGGCGCCTATCTCGCCATGCTGACGACGGCGGTCGGCCGGGGCGACGTGCTGACGGAAGCGGCGCTCGCCAGCGCCGATGTCAGGCGCAAGGCGCGGGCCCTGTTGCGCGGGGTCGAGCGCACCTCCGGATCGAGCGGCTGGCTCGGCGAGCTCTTCCTCGACCAGGACCAGCGCGGCGTCCACTACGACGCCATGTGGAACTACGAGGCCGTCCTGAAGGAGACCAACGAGGCCCTGGTCGCGCGCGGCGGCGAACCGCTTTGGCTGATCTATCCCAAGGACGGCGTGGCGGTGTCGGACGGGCCGCTCGGCCTCGTCGACCGGGGCCGCGGCCAGGAGGTCGAGAGCTTCGTGCTCGACCTGCAGAAATTCCTGCTGTCGGGCGATGCCCAGAGGCGGATCGCGGCGACCGGCCGCCGCATCCCGCTCGGCCGCGCCGATGCCGCCCGGCCGGTGGTGGAGTGGAATTTCGATCCGTCCCGGCCGATCACCACGGTCCGGCCGCCCGACCCGAAGGTGATCTGGGCCGCCCTCAATCTCTATCAGGAGGCTTTGCGCCGGCCCTCGCTGTCGGGCCTCTGCCTCGATGTCTCGGGCAGCATGGAGGGCGATGGCATTCGCCAGCTGCGCGAGGCCATGGCCTTCCTGTTCACCCCCGAAACCACCCGCGGCCTTCTGGTGCAATGGTCGCCCGAAGACCGCATCCATGCCATCCCGTTCGCAAGCACGCCGGGCGTGCTGCAACAGGGCTCCGGCGGCGCCCCCGACCAGGCCCGGCTGAAAGCCTGGGGGGCGCAATTGCGCGCCGATGGCGGCACCGACATGTATGCCTGCGCGCGGGCGGCGTTGCGCGCCATGGCGGCCGATCTCGGCACAGGCAACTTCCTCGGCGCCATCGTGATCATGACCGATGGGCGCAGCCAGGGCGATCTCGCCGGTTTCCTCGGCGAGTGGCGCCGCGACGGCCACAAGGTCCCGGTCTTCGGCATCACCTTCGGCGACGCCGACCGCAGCCAGCTCGACCATCTCGCCGCCGAGACCGGCGGACGGGTGTTCGACGGCCGCTCCGGCCTGGTCGAAGCCTTCCGCGCCGTCAGAGGATATAATTGAGGCATGGACCTTGGCGGCGCCAGCGGCTGGAACCATGTGGCGGGCGGCGTCGCCGCGGCCATCGCCATTCCCGCCGGCGTGTTCGGCCTGAACCTGCCTTTCCCGCTGGTCGTCCCGATCGCCGGCGGCATCTATCTCGGCCTCGCCTTCCTGCTGGCCCGGCCCCGGCCGATCGACCGCATCGATCCCGAACGGGTCGGCCGCGCCCAGGCCGCGCTCGTCGCGGGCCTCATCGAGGCAAGTGAAAAACCCGTCGAGCGGCTGCGCGAGGCCGCGCGCCGGATCGAAACGAAAGACACCGCGAAAATGGCCGCGCATATGGCCGAAATCGCCCAGAGCATTCTCGACCGGCTCGCCGCCGAGCCGGGCAAGCTCGCCGCCATCAGGCGCTTCCTGACCTATTACCTGCCGCGTTCGGTCGAGATCGCCGAGGGACTGGTCGTGGTCGAGGCCCAGCGCGCCGCCGACCCCGCCCGTCTCGCCGGGATCCGGGACATGATGGCCAGGCTCGACCAGGCCTTCACCTTCTATTCCGACAGTTTCGCCCAAGCCGAGCTCGACGCGCTCGATGTCGAGCTGAAACTGCTCGGCCGCGCGCTCGCCGAGGATATCGGCGGCGCCGAAACGCCCGCCCCGCGTCGCCAGAACGGAGCCGCCTGAATGGCGATCAGCCGCCGCACCCTCGGCCTCGGCATCCTCGGCCTCAGCGCCACGGCGACCGGCGCCGTCATCTATGGCCGCTCCAACCCGCTCATGCGCGGCTATCTCGGCGAGACGACAAAACTGTTCGGTTTCGTCGGCGGCGAGAAGGAGCGCCTGCTCGCCAATCCGGACGTCGCCACGGCGCTGCGCCGCCACGGCGGCCTGGTGCTCGATGCCCGACGCGCCGGCAGCATCGAGATGGCCCGCGAACGACCGATCCTCGATCAGAACCCGCAATTCCTCTGGCCGTCCTCGTCGGTCCTGGTCGATCTCGCCCGTGCCAACGGCGTCCGGATCCAGCGCGACCAGGTCATCCTCAACTCGCCCCTGGTCGTCTATTCCTGGGACAGCATCGCCAAGGGACTGGTTGGCGCCGGCTTCGCCCAGGCCGACAACGAGGTCCGCTACCGTCTCGACCTGGCCAGGCTGCTCGACGCGATCCTGGCGAACAAGCGCTGGTCGGATATCGGCGTTCCCGGCCTCTATGGCAGCGCGCGCCTGCTTTCGACCGACCCCAACCGGTCCAATTCCGGTTTCATGTTCGCCGGCCTCGCCGCCAACCTGCTGGCGGGCGAGGTCGCGACCGGCGCGACGCCGGCGGCCGTGGGCGCCAAGGTCGAGACCATTTTCGCGCGCATGGGCTACAAGCCGAGTTCGTCCGGCAAGATGTTCGAGGACTATCTGGCCGGCGGCCCGGGCGCCCAGCCGCTGATCGTCGGTTACGAGAACCAGCTGGTCGAATGGGTTCTCGAGGACGAGGCGCGCTGGCGCAGGCTGGAGGCGGCGGCGCCCGCGAGGCCCGTCATCCTCTATCCGCAGCCGACCGTGTTCTCGGCTCATCCCCTGCTCGCGGTGGACGACAAGGCCGGCCTCCTGATCGAGGCCCTGATGAGCCCGCAGGTGCAGCAGATCGCCTGGACCCGGCACGGCTTCCGCGGCCCGCTCGGCACGACCGGCGAAGCCGGCAATGCGCTGGTCCGGGATCGCATCCTGCCACGCATCGATTCCGTCACGCCGATGCCGGACTATCGCACCATGCTGGCGCTGATCGACCGCCTCGCGGCGTGAGCACCGGATTTCGCGCCCGGCCGTCGCCTGCTTCCCCGGACGACGCGATCGGAGCTCGAAGCGGGCGGTCCTGGTTCACGCAGGCTCGCATTTCGCAGGGGAACCGCAGTGTCGCGCCGCGGCGCCGCGCGCGCAGGGCAGAACGGCCGGCGCTGTCTCAAGATCAGCGCCCACAAAGCGGCCAAAGCCGCCTCCGCGCCGACGATAGCGTCTTGTCCCGGATAAGGAATCGGAGAACTCTGCCGGCTTCCAATTTGGCACGTCGACTCACCGGGGCCGTCGATGGCGAGCATTCTCGTAATAGATGACGACGACGCGGTCCTGACGACCATCAAAATACTGCTCGAGCGGCAGTCTCACGAGGTCACGGTCGCCAATACCGGCAAGAAGGGCCTGCAGCTGCTGCAGGACCGGTCCTTCGATCTGACCATCGTCGATATCTTCATGCCCGACCTGGACGGCTTCGAAACCATGAGCCGGATCCACCAGGCGCGGCCGTCCATCCCGATCATCGTGATCTCCGGCTACGAGTTCCAGTCGTCAACCTCCTCGCCGCCGGACTTTCTGCGCATCGCGACCCAGCTGGGAGCGGTGGCGAGCGTCAGGAAACCGTTCAGGCCGGGCGATCTGCTCGCCGCCGTCCAATCATGCCTGCCGGAACGCGGCGACGCGGCCGATGACTGACGGCGATGCGACCGAAGCCGATGTCCGCAAGGCCCTCTTGCCGTAATGACGAGCGGGCCGGCGACCGTTCCGCGCGAAGAATGCAGCCGGCCTTGACCAGCCGCCGGACCGGCTCCGGCGCGCCGAGCGCGATCGGGCCGCGCCGCAGGAGATGATGATGCAGGACAGCGACGACAAGGGTTATTTTCTCGCGACCCTGCCGGCCACCGATTTCGATCGCAGGCTGGCCTGGGCCGCCGTCGCGATCTCGGCGTTCTTCTTCCTGGCCGCCGTCCCCTTCGCCGGCGTGAAACTGCCGGAAGTGCCGGCCTTTGTCGCCGGTTACCAGTTTTCGCTGTCGATCATCGACCTGATCACCGTCGTTCTTCTGTTCGTCCAGTTCAGCATCCTGCGCGCCCGCGCCTTGCTGCTGCTCGCGAGCGGCTACCTGTTCACCGCGATCATCGCCCTCGTTCACGCCCTGACCTTCCCCGGCCTGTTCAGCCCCACCGGCCTGCTCGGCGCCGACCGGCAGACGACCGTCTGGCTCTACATGTTCTGGCATGCCGGCTTTCCGCTCATGACCCTCGGCTATGCCCTGCAGAAGGGTCTTGATGGCGGCGCCCGCGTCCACGGCTCGGTCCGGGCGGCGATCGCCTGGAGCATCCTCGCGGTCCTTGTCGCGGTCGCGGCGCTCACCTGGATCACCACCGGCGCCCACGACGCCCTCCCGACCCTGCTCAGCGAAGGCCATTACACGCCAGTGATGCTCGGCGTCGTCTCCTCGGTCTGGTGCCTCAGCCTGGCCGCCCTGCTCGTGCTCTGGTTCAGGCGGCCCCATTCGATCCTCGACATCTGGCTGATGGTGGTCCTCTGCGCCTGGCTGTTCGACATCGCGCTGTCGGCCATCCTCAACGTCGCCCGCTTCGACCTCGGCTTCTATGTCGGCCGTCTCTATGGCCTGCTCGCCGCCGGCTTCGTGCTGACCGTCCTGCTGGTCGAAACCAGCGTCCTGCAGGCACAGCTCGCCCGGCTGCTCGAGGTCGTGCGCCAACATGCCGCCGCCGAGCGCGACCACCACAAGGATCGGGAGCGGCTGTTCAGCGCCGTGGTCGAGTCGTCGAACGACGCCATCGTCACCAAGACCCTCGACGGCACGATCACCGCCTGGAATCCGGCCGCCGAGCGCCTGTTCGGCCATGCCGCGCAGGACGCCGTCGGCAAGCGCATCGACATCATCGTTCCCGCCGACCGGCGCGACGAGATGCATGACATCCTGGAGCGCGTCGGCCGCGGCGAAAGGATCGAGCATCACGAAACCCAGCGCCTGCGCAGCGATGGAACCTCGCTCGATATTTCGCTCGGCGTTTCGCCCATCCGGTCGGCATCGGGCGTGATCGTCGGGGCGTCCAAGACCGCCCGCGACATCACCGAGGCCCGGAGAACCCAGAGGGCGCTGAGCCAGGAGATCGAGGAACGCCGGCGCATCTTCGATTCGTCGCAGGACCTGATCCTGGTCACCGATGCGAAGGGCCTTCTGGTTCAGGTCAGCCCGAGCAGCGAGGCCATTCTCGGTTATCCGCCGGAAGACATGACCGGCCGCGACGCGGCGGAGTTCATCCACGCCGACGACCTCGATCGCACCCGCGCGGAACTGCGCTCGGTGATCGACGGACGGCAAATGCGCGACTTCGAGACACGCCTGCTCCACCGCAACGGGCGTCAGGTCCCGCTCACCTGGATGGGGACATGGTCGGCGCCGGTGCAGCGCCATTTCCTCGTCGGCCGCGACATGACCGCCAGCCGCCAGGCGCAGGAGGCCCTGCTCGAGAGCGAGCAGCTGGCCCATGGCATCGTCGATACCGCGCTCGATGCCTTCGTTCAGATGGACGAGGCGGGAACGATCATCGACTGGAACCGCCAGGCCGAGCGGATCTTCGGCTGGCCGCGCCAGGAGGTTCTCGGCAGGACGCTCGGCGACCTGATCGTTCCGCAGGCGCAGCGTGCCGGCCACCAGCGTGGGCTCGCGCGGTTTCTGCAGACCGGAAAGGGCCAGATCCTCGGACGCCGCCTGCAGCTCGACGCCGTCGGGCGCGGCGGCAAGGAGATCAAGGTCGAGCTGAGCGTGACGGCTCTCAAGCGCCGCCACGGCTTCGTCTTCAACGGCTTCATTCGCGACGTCACCGAGCAGATCGCCGCCGAGGAGCGGTTCCGGCAGGCGCAGAAGATGGACGCGGTGGGGCAGCTGACCGGCGGCATCGCCCATGATTTCAACAATATCCTGACGGTCATCACCGGAACCATCGAGATCCTGGCCGAGGCGGTCGCCAAGGAGCCGGAGCTTGCGACCATTGCCCGGATGATCGACGAGGCGGCGGGACGCGGCGCCGAGCTCACCCAGCATCTGCTCGCCTTCGCGCGCCGGCAGCCGCTGCAGCCGCGCGAGACCGACATCAACGCGCTCATCGTCGAAACCTCGAAGCTGCTGAAGCCGACGCTCGGCGAGCACGTCGAGATCGAGCTGGCCTTCGACGACGGGCAGTGCCTTGCCCTGATCGATCCGAGCCAGCTCGCCACGGCCATGCTCAACCTGGCGCTCAACGCACGCGACGCCATGCCCGGTGGCGGCAAGCTCGTGCTCGAGACGGGAAGCGCCTATCTCGATGAGGCCTATGCCGCCAGGCATAACGAGGTCAGGCCCGGCCCCTATGTGCTGATCGCGGTCAGCGATACGGGAACAGGCATCCCCGCGGCTTTGCTGGACAAGGTGTTCGACCCGTTCTTCACCTCGAAGGGACCCGGCAAGGGCACCGGCCTCGGCCTGAGCATGGTCTATGGCTTCGTCAAGCAATCCAGCGGCCATATCAAGATCTACAGCGAGGAAGGTCACGGCACGACGGTCAAGATCTACCTGCCGCCGGCCGCGGGACTGCCCGCGACCAGCGAGCCTGTCCAGGTGGCGGCCACCAGCGGCGGCAACGAAACGATCCTCGTCGTCGAGGACGACATGCTGGTCCGCGACTATGTGGTGACCCAGCTGCAAAGGCTCGGCTATGTCACGCTCGCTTCGGCAAACGCCACCGAGGCGCTCGCCGTGATCGAAACCGGCCGCGCGATCGACCTCTTGTTCACCGATGTGATCATGCCGGGCCCGATGAACGGCCGGCAGCTCGCCGACGAGGTCCTGCGGCGGCGCCCCGGCTGCAAGGTGCTGTTCACCTCCGGCTATACCGAGAATGCGATCATTCACCACGGCCGGCTCGATCCGGGCGTGCTGCTGCTCGCCAAGCCCTATCGCAAGTCGGATCTCGCCCGCATGCTGCGCCTGGCACTCGGCTCGACCGGCTGACCTCGCCACCGGGGCCTGGGCCGGGCGCGACGCCTGGGCCGCCCTGCCCGCCCTGCCCGTCCAGCCCCGGCGCGCCGGCGATCAATTCGCGCGATCCGGCGGACGTTGCTGCGGAAGGTGAAGCTCTCGCACGAGAATTGTTAGTATCTCCCGGTGTAACGTCCGCCCGGCAATCGTATCGGTGACATCTCCGCCGGACCGGGCAGCTTCGCGGGCGCCGGACCGGCGGCCTCCAGGCAGTGCGGGTCCGGGCTTATGGAACAATCCCTTCTCATCCTCGATGACGATGCGGCGGTTGCCAGCACGATCCGGATCATGGCCGAACGCATGGCCCTTTCCGTCGAGGCGACGGACAGCGCATCGGCCTTTTTTGAGGCTCTGGAACTGCGCAGGCCCACCCATATCGCGCTCGACCTGGTCATGCCGCGGGTCGACGGCGTCGAGGTTCTGCTGGAGCTCGCGCGCCGCGGCTGCAAGGCGCCGATCATCATCACCAGCGGCGCCGGATCGCGCGTGCTCGACGCCGCCCGGCGCGCCTCCACCGAGAACGGCCTGAATGTGCTCGGCACGCTCGCCAAGCCGTTCACCTTCGCCAAATTCAAGGCCCTGATGGAGCTGGACGGACGAGCCGGCGCGGCCGAACCCGCGCCGCGGGGCGGCGGGCCGTCGACCGCCGAAGGCGCGGTGTCGACCCATGATCTCGAACAGGCCATTGCCGGACGCCAGTTCAGCCTCGCCTACCAGCCGAAAATCCGCTGCGCCGACCGGAAAGTGTTCGGCTTCGAGGCTCTGGCACGGTGGGAGCATCCGACCAAGGGGACGATTCCGCCGGCCACCTTCATCCCGCTGGCGGAAGCGAACAATCTGATCGGCGACCTGACCGACCTCGTCCTGGATCAGGCGCTGGACTGGCTCGCCTCGTCCTTCGCCGCCGCGCCCTTGCACCTCGCGATCAATCTCTCGGCCCGATCGCTCGACGACATCAGGCTGGCCGATCGCCTCGCGGCGGCGGCGGACGCGCGGGGCATCGACCCCGGCAGGATCATTCTCGAGCTGACCGAGACCAGCGCGATGGTCGACCCCCTGACCACGCTCAATCTCGCGACGCGCCTGCGGCTCAAGGGCTTCCAGCTGTCGATCGACGATTTCGGCATCGGCTATTCGTCGCTGGCCCAGCTGGCGCGCCTGCCCTTCTCCGAGCTCAAGATCGACACCTCCTTCGTCCGTCCGATGGCCGCGTCGGAGGAATGCCGGAAGATCGTCCGCGCCATGATCGGGCTCGGCCACAGCCTCGGATTGCGGGTCACGGCCGAGGGCGTCGAAGATGCCCCGAGCCTGGCGCTGCTGCAGGACATGAACTGCGACCTGGCGCAGGGTTACCATATCGGCAGGCCGATGACGGCTCTGGCGGTGACGGCCTGGATGGCCGGTGCCTTTCGCGACGCGGCCGCCCAAGGCACCGCCGGCGCCTTCGGCGAGACCGTCAGCGTCGCCTCCTGACATCGCCGCCTGACATCGCCTCTTGGTGCCGCCTCCTGGTGTCGCGTCCCGGCCGGCGACGGCTGGGACGGCGTGAAAAAAGCGACACGGCCGAAGCCGATCTCCGGAATGCCCTCTTGCGGTCATGACGAGCGGGCGGGTGACCGTTCCCCGCGAAGGATGCGGCCGGCCTTCAACGGCCGCCGGACCGGCTCCGCCGCATTCGGGCCGCGCTGCCCGAGCCGCAGAATTCATTCGCGGATTGAGATCTGCTCAACAGTGCGGCACACAGCTCACCATTACTTAAATTAACTGGAAATAAACTTGAGGCCAATACGAAATTGATAATTCAATACTGAAATACGGAGTTCATGAGTGCCTTGGAATATTTGGTGGCCGGATGCAGCCTCCTCACTTCAGAAGGCCATCAATCGCTCATTCGCCATCGCCCGCTTCGATCTCGAGGGGACGACTCCAGACAGCTTTCATGACGTCGTTGGCAACCGCAAAGACGAACTGCCGGGAAGAACCATCGCGCCTTGGTCTCTTGCACAGAAGCCAATAGCGCCGATGGCGAGGACTTTTGGGAGAGGCTCGAAGCCGGCGAGCACCGGGAAAGGAAATTCCACGGGCGAAAGCGGGATGGCCGAACGATTTGGCTCAGAAAGACCTGCAACCCCATCACGAAGAACCACCCGAACATCCAAACCGGTCAGCATTCATCGCGGCTCGGGACAGCCCATGCGGGTTGTGATGCGCAAAATAATCCGTAGCGGCGCCAAACTGGCGGTCCCCGAAGCCACGATCGTCTCCGAAATTTTTGAACTCGAAATCGCCGGCGAAACGGTTCGCCGGCAATGCCGGACCATGCGGCGCGGGCAACGGGATATCGGCGTGCGCTTCGTCGCCTGACCCGGCCCTCGCCGCCAGCCCCACCTTCCGAAACGGATGCAAGCCATGCGCATCATTACATGTCTCACAGCCGAGCATGATCTTGTCCTTGTCGCGCTGGCCGCGACGATCTGCCTCGTCGGCTCGTTCGTCACGATCCGACTGCTGCAACGCACGCATTCCGCCCCGCAAGGCTCCCGCATGGGCTGGCACTTCCTTGGCTCGGTGGCCGGCGGCTCGACCATCTGGTGCACGCACTTCGTTGCCATGCTGGCCTACGAACCCGGCGTGCCGACGGCATGCGACCCGAAGCTCACGGCCGTCTCGCTCGGTGTTGCGATTCTCGCCTCGGCGATCGCCCTCGACATCGCCAAGACGAGGACCGCGATGGCTGCCACCTTTGGCGGGGCCGTGTTCGGCGCCGGCATCTCGGCCATGCACTATGCCGGCATGGCGGCGTTCCTGATTGACGGCGTGGTGATCTGGCACTTGCCTTATGTCATGGCATCACTGGCTCTGGCCGTGTTGCTTTCGGCATCGGCGTTCGTTGCCGCAAACGGCGGAAAGGGCAATCGATCGACGATCTACGGCGCCATCCTGCTGCTCCTCGCAATCGTCTCGCTCCATTTCTCAGGCATGGCCGCGCTCGAAGTGCTGCCCTTGTCACCCAACCCGAGCAGCGCCAGCGATACCTCCGCGAAAGCCGCGCTGGCGGTTGCCGTGGCCGGGGTCGCGCTCCTGGTGCTGGGCACCGGAATCGCCAGTTTCACATTGGATCAGCAGAGCCGCGAACGCGCGCGAACGCGCTTTCGCCATCTTGCCGAAAGCAATGTGGATGGCGTTGCCATTGAGCGCGACGGCCTCATCATCGATGTGAACAGCGCCCTCGCAAACCTGGTTGGCCTTCCCCGGACCGAGCTTGTCGGACGCAGCTTCAGCAGCTTGAACACCGAGAGTGTCGAGATTCCCGAGCGCGAATTGGTCCGGGCCGGGTTGCGCGGCCTGAACGGCACCAGGATCCCGGTCGAGATCGTCACCCGAAGGGAGGAAGGGCAGTTCTCGGAGCGCAACCTCCTGATCTATTCCGTTCGCGACCTTCGGTTCCGCATCGCGCAAGAACAGAAAATGGCGCACATCGCGCGGCACGACGGACTGACCGATCTTCCCAACCGATCCGCATTTCGCGAGCGCCTGGAAGAGTCGGTAGCGAACGCAGAGACGGGCCACGCGATCGCACTGCTCGCGATCGACCTCGACCGGTTCAAGGAGATCAATGACACCCACGGCCATGCGGCCGGCGATCTCGTCTTGAAGACATTGGCGGACCGTGTTCGAGCGGAACTCGCCGCCGACCAGTTTGCAGCGCGGCTCGGCGGCGATGAATTTGTCGTCCTCGCATCGGTTGCCACGCGCGCGGAGGCGCTCGCGCTGTCTCATCGATTGAGCAATCGGATGAGCCAACCCATCGCGTTCGAGGCATCTAAGCTTTCCTGCGGCACGAGCATCGGCATTGCGCTCTACCCCGATGACGCGGGCACGCCGACAGCCCTCATGAACAATGCGGACCTGGCGATGTATCGCGCCAAGCGATCGACGACGGAATCGATCTGCTTCTACGCCGAGGAAATGGACGAGCTGGTGCGGGCCCGCCGGAACATCACGCGCGCATTGGCGGACGCCATTGCGCTCAACCAGCTCGAGCTGCGGTTTCAGGTCCAGGTGTCGGTCGGATCCGGCGACATCACCGGCTACGAAGTGCTGTTGCGCTGGCGGCACCCGGAGCATGGATACGTGCCGCCCTCGCAATTCATCCAGATCGCCGAGGAAGCCGGCCTCATATTGCCCATCGGCGAGTGGGTTCTGCGGGAGGCTTGCGCCATTGCGGCCACATGGACCGTTCCACACCGCATCGCGGTCAACCTGTCCGGCGTTCAGCTGATGCAGGTCGGCCTGCCGGCGCTGATCCATCAGATCCTGATCGATACGGGCCTGCCGCCCAGCCGGCTCGAACTGGAAATTACCGAGACGGCGGTCATTCGAGACCCCGTGCGAGCCCTGCACTCGCTGCGACAGATCAAAGCGCTTGGAATTACGATCGCCATGGATGATTTCGGCACCGGCCACTCGTCGCTCTCGACGCTGCGGTCGTTTCCTTTCGACAAGATCAAGCTCGACAAGAGCTTCATGGACGAATTGGAGCACGACACCCAGACGCGCGCCATCATCCGCGCGGTTCTTGCTTTGGGCGACAGCTTGGACATCGCGATTCTCGCGGAGGGGGTCGAGACGGCTCAGCAGCTGGCATTCCTGAAGGACCAGGGCTGCGACGAAGCACAGGGGTATCTGCTGGGACGGCCGGCCCCCACCATAGGGATCGTGAGAACTCACGGCGTCGAGGCCGACGGCCCCCCTCCTTTGGCCGCGGCCAGGTGATCCCCCGCTTTTTGTCAAAGGCTCCGCGGACACCCCCAAGAGGAAAATCGGATCGCTGCCCCGGACAATCTCAGTTGAGTTTGCAAGTCGGAGATCATTCGCCGAGGCGGGAAACCGGCATGTCGGTCATGCTCGCCCTTCCGCGGGCGCCTTGCTTCAGCGCGATTGTTGCGCGCCCGAAAGCGTCTTTACGAACCAAGACGCCAACATTTTCAGCGGCGCCTCGTCCCGGCGCGCTGTTTTGATACAGTAATAATACTGCCGGCCCGAGGCTGCCGGACCGCCGAAGACCATTCGCACCGCATTGGCATGCAAGGCGCTTTTGGCCAGGAAATCGGGAACAAGCGCGACGCCGATTCCGTGCTTGGCCATTTCAAGGGCGAAGACGTAGTGCGAACATTGAATCAGGCCATCCTCTTTGAGCTCCGGCGCCGAGGAACCAATCTGGGCTCGATAGTTCACCCAATCAGCGGCGGGCGATAGCGTATCGATACTCGTGGTAATGAGCGGCAGAACACGCGCGTCGGCATCGCGGGCGCAGACGGCGACGAGCTTTTCGACGAAGAGCGGTGTCGAGGTATAGCCATTGTTCATCGGATAGGCCGTCACGAAGGCGTCGCCGACCGAGTCCGTCAGCTTCGGAAAGTCCGAGTACATTCTCAGTGTGATCTGCAGGCTGGGATGCTCGGCTCGCAGGTCGGGCAGGCGCTCAATGAACCAGCCCGGCCCGAAACTGCTGCAAACCGCCAACCGCAGGCTCTGCCGCGACTGACCGATGCTTTCCCCGACCGATTGCTCAATTTGCCGGAAGACGGCATCCAGACCCGACGCCAGTCGCTCTCCCACTGGCGTCAACTGAATGCCGCGGCCGGTTCGCTCGACAAGCTGCTCGCCAATTTCGCCGCTCAATGCGCGAAGCTGGTGGCTGACCGCCCCCGGCGTAACCCCGAGCTCCGCCGCCGCTTTGGTGACCGACCGATGTCGCGCCACCACTTCAAGCACCTGGAGACTACGGAGGTTGTACTGCATCAGCTGTAACCTGGATGATTTCTATCATAACCGAACGCGACTTGCCACAACCCTCATACTCAATATTCGCCCGGCGAGATTTGTATTCAACGATTGAATTCAGCTCAATTGTTGAATCTTTCATGATTAATTTCAAATTAACACTCATCGACAATTTTGGAACCGAAAATATTCGCGCGGATAGATCGCCGATAACGCAAATGATCGAAACGCAACGGGACCGGGAGTTGCAATGTTCTTTAATCACCTACCATTGATAGTCAAAACCATCTTGCTCATTTGTCTGGTCGGCCTTTGTGCCATCGGCGGAGGCCTGTACGCGGCTTATGAAATGCGCGCGATCGATGCGACCTACACGTCCCTGATCGAGGGGCCTGGCCGAGCCCAGGTCAGCATCGCCCGATCCAGCCGCGATATCTCGTCCGTCACCGTCACGATCTACCGCAATCTCGCCGCGACGGCGGAGGCGGATAACCGCGCGGCTTCCGAAGCGCGCCGGCAACTCTTGGAATCGATTGGCGAACGTCTCGACCGCGCGAAGAACTGGGCTCCTTCCTTCGCGGCCGAGATTGATAAAGCGCGCGGCGACCTGCATGCGACGGTGATGTCCGTATGCGGCGATGTCATCGCCAAGGCGAACCACACGCACCCCGGCGACCCCTCGTTCACCCAACTGTTGAATGACATGTTCAACACGTGTGAACCCGCGCTCGTCAGGGTTCAGAACGCGTTCACCGCGATCAACGAGCGCATCATTGATTTCAACAAGTCCTCGTCGGACGCTCTTGCCGCGCTGACGGATCGGACGATCAAGACCGTGCTCGGCGCGATCATCGTGAGCATCCTGGCCACCGCCCTCCTCGGCATCTGGCTGATCCGGCGGAGCATCACGCAGCCGCTCGGCACGCTTCTTGGCGTGATGCAGGCGATGGGCGGCGGCACTTATGCGGTGAGTATCGAAGGGACGGAGCGGCGCGACGAAATCGGAACGATCGCCAAGGGCCTGGAAGCCTTCCGCGGCGAACTGCGCGCGGCCGAGGCAGCCCGCGCCGCTCAGGAGGCGGCGAAGGAAGCAGATAGCGCGGCATCCACCCGCCGCGTGGCGCTGGCCGAAGGTTTCGTTGCCCGGATGCAGCACGTGGCCGAGACATTCGCGCAGTCATCAGGAGAAGTCGCGGATTCGGCACGCGCTCTGTCCGCGACAGCCGAGGAGACCACCCGGCAAGCCCAGGCGGTTGCTGGCGCGGCCGAGGAGGCCTCGGTGAACGTGCAGACTGTAGCGGCCGGAGCGGAAGAGCTGTCCGCCTCGATCCGGGAAATCAACATGCAGGTCGCCCGCTCGGCAACGGTCGCGGAAGCTGCGGCCGGCGAAGCTTCGTCGACCGACGCGCACATTCACTCGCTTTCGGCGGCGGCCCAGCAGATCGGCGAAGTCGTCGACTTGATCAACAACATCGCCTCGCAAACGAACCTGCTGGCACTGAATGCGACGATCGAGGCGGCGCGGGCCGGCGAGGCCGGCAAAGGCTTCGCCGTCGTTGCCAGCGAGGTCAAGCAGCTCGCCTCGCAGACAGCCAGAGCCACCGAGGAAATCGGCCGAAAAATCGCGGAGATCCAATCCAAGACGACGATCGCCGTCGAATCGATCGCTCAAATCGTCCGCACGGTCGATACGATCCGCGAAGTCACCGCGTCGATCGCCGGGGCCGTGGAGGAACAGGGAGCGGCGACGGCCGAGATCGCCCACAACACCCAACAGGCGGCGGCAGGCGCGACCTCGGTAACCGACAACATCGCCGGGGTCAGCGCGGCCGCCGAAACGACCGGCACATCGGCGATCCATCTGATGGACCTGTCCGCGTCCCTGTCCGATCAATCCACGCTGCTTCAAAAAGAGGTCGGAGACTTCGTCGCCAGCCTGAGGGCAGTCTAGCCCGGGATCGACGACGCCCGAGGCCTGTTCGCGCGCCTCTCTGAAGGTCGCGAGCAGGCCCCTCATTTTTCGGGAAGCCGTCGGCGTCGCCCCGTCACTTGGTGGAGCCCGCAGGACTGGATCGTCGAAGCCATGGGCCGCCAGCTCCAACCGGGGCCCCTCGCTGCCCAGGGTGCGGATCAGGCCGATTGCGCCTCGCCCTGGCGCCAATAGCTGACGACGAGGTGCTGCTCCGTCGTCAGGCCAAGGTTCTGCCGCAGATGGGCACGCAGCGCCTTGAACGTGTCGAATTCGGCCGCCGCCCAGACATGGATCCGGCCCTTCGCTGGCGGCACGACCAGGCGGGCCCTGCCGAGCAGCGCTGCGCCGGGCGCCGCACCATCGGTGGAACGCAGCAGCCAGACGACCTCGACGCCTTGGGGATGCGCCAGATCCTGGCGCTCGCCGGCATCGGCCACCTCGATGATCGCCAGGCCGCGCGCCGTGCCGGGCAGCACTTCCAGCATGCGGGCGACTGCCGGAAGGCCGGTCTCGTCGCAGGCGAACAGATGCCAGTCCGCGTCGACCAGGCCGAGACCGCCGGGGCCGGACATGCCGATGCGGTCACCGGCTTTCGCCGCCAGCGCCCAGGCGCTGCCGGGGCCGGGATCGTCGTGCAGGACGAAATCCACCGCGAGGCGACCGCGGCCGACATCGATCGTCCGGACGGTATATTTGCGCTGAACCGGCTTCGGCCGGTCGGCCGGCCAGGCCGGCAAGCCGTTCGGGCCGAGGCGGGGTTTCGGCATGGCCGCGCCGGCCGTCGGAAAGGCCAGCCGGACATGCATGTTGCCGATCGCGGCGAAACGGGCGAGATCATCCGCCGCGAAATGCACCCGGCGCATGTGCGGCGTCACCATTTCAGCCGAGAGCACCGTCAGCTCCCGGTAGCTCGGCGGGATGGCGACGTCTATGCCATCGCCGGTCCAGACGATCCCGGGCGGTTCGCCCGAGGCGAATTCCAGCACATGGCTCGCCAGCGACGCGCGGGCGGTCAGCAAGCCCTCGATCGCGCTCGCGGAGGCGCGCAGCAGCAAGAGGCCGTCCTCGACGGCGAGCCCGACCTCGCCGAACGGGAAGGCGATGACGCGCCGCCCGGCCTCGCCGGCGATCGGCGTGCCGTGCTCGGTCAAATGGGCGGCGACCCGCTGCATCAGGTCGTGGGGATCGGCGACCCGCAGGCGCGCCTCAGCGGTCAAGCTCATCGTCCTGTCCTCGACGGTTGCCGGCATGGTCACCGCCCCGCGCCGGCCGCGGAGCCGGGGTCGAACCAGAAGGTTCCCGTCGCCGGCACCGCCAGGAAACGCCGGTTGATCTCGTCGAGCGTCGCCTGCGGATCGAGATCGGCGAGGCGCTCGGGATGGAACCATTTCGCCAGCACCTCGATGCCGACGATATGCAGCGGCGTGTCGTTGAAGAGATGAGCGAAGCCGTAGGCGCGGCCGCGGCCGACCGCGCCGATCGCCCCGACGCCCGGGGTGGCGAGGATGCGGCGGAAACCATCCCGGACGGACTCGGCCGCCACGCCATGGCCGAGCACCAGGCCGTTGCGGCTGGCGAGATGCGCGCCGCCGGTCGCGATGAATACGTCCGGGTCGCTGGTAATGACCTTTTCGACGCTGAGCTGGCCGGTGACACCGGGCAGCAGGGCCGCCGCGATATTGTTGCCGCCCGCCGCCTCGATCAGGTCGGTGAAGGTGCCCCGCCCCGGCGTGTTGCAGCAGGCCGCACCATCGGCATGGGCCTGCATGAACACCGTCCGCGGCGGCAGGCCGGCGACGCGCCGCCTGATCGTGGCGAGATGCGCCTCGTAGAAGGTCAGGAAAGCCTCCGCCTCGGCCTCGCGGCCAAGCCATTTGCCCAGCGCTCTGAGGCTCGGCACGGTATCGGTCAGCGGCTGGATGAAGAAGTCGACGACCGCGACCTTCAGGCCGGCCTGCTCCAGCCGCGCCACCAGGTCGCCCCCCGGCGCGCCCGGCCGCCGTGCGCCGACCATCGAGCGGCTGAGGACGACCAGATCCGGCGCGGTCGCGACGAGCGTCTCGATCGACAGCGTCTCGGCCGTGCCCTCGCCGATCACGCGGATGCCATCGATCGCCGGGAAGGCCGCGCGATAGCGGGCATAGGACGACGGATCCTGCCGACGGAAATCCCCGCCCCAGCCCACCAGCACAGCCACGGGATCGCGCAGGATGAAGGCGAGCGCGCCGATCTGGCGCCCCTGCGCCAGCACGATGCGGCGCGCCGGCGCCGGCAAGCTGACCTGGCGGCCGAGCACGTCGGTCCCGGTCACCGCTTGGGCGGCGGCGGGTCGCGCCGCCGCGGCAAGCACGACGGCCGAGACAGCCAGGACGGCGAGAACGATGATGCGGCCGGCGATCATGCCCTGCCCTTTCCCCGATGGCGAAAAGCCAGGCGGATCGCCCGGCTCGCCGCGGCCGGCACGACCGAACCGTGATGTTCGTCCTCGAACAGGTGAAACCGCGCGTCGAGGCCTGTTTCCGTCAGCGACGCGGTGAACTCCCGGGCATTGTCGATCATCCGGTTGCGCCGCATCCACTGGCCATAACCGGCAAGCTCGGCCGCCGCGGTTTCCGGCGGCGTCTGTTCCAGCCCCCCGACGCTGACCAGCACTTTGGCCGTGGCCGGGCGCAAGCCGGCCAGCCGCCCGAACAGGATGCGTTCGCCCCACCAGAGCGACGGGCTCGACGCGATGAAGCCGCTGAACGCCGCCGGCGTCTCCAGCAGCGTATCGAGCACGAACAGGCCGCCGAAGGAATGGCCGAAGATCGCCTGCCGCCCGGCATCGACGGCGAAGCGCGCGGCGATCTCGGGCTTCACCCGCGTCTCGACGAAGACGCGAAAGGCCGCCGCCCCGCCGGTCGCGGGCCATGGCGCGCCATTCGGCCGAGGCCCGAGCAGCCCGGTCGCGACGGCCGGCGTGTAATCCAGCGCCCGCCGCTCGAAATCGATCGGCTGGTCGGAGGGGTAGCCGATGCCGACGATCAGGCCGGGCTCGGTGCCGGTTATCTCCGGCCGCGACGTCTGCGCGCGCATGCTGTCGACGAAGGTGCCGAAATCGGCGTTGCCGTCGAGCAGGTAAAGCACCGGGTATCCCTCCGGCGGCGGTGGCGCGGCGGGCCAGGCGACGAAGAGGCGATAGGCCCCGCCGGGTCCGGCAAGCGGGATCTCGGCGCTGAAAGGCACGCTTGCCCGCCCTGCCGGTTCTGGCGCCATGCCGGTCACCAGCGATAGGTGAGGCTTGCCGTCACCGTGCGGCGAAGCCCATAGACGCAGCCGGCGCCGAGATAGGAGAAGCAGCCCGAGACGAACTCCTTGTCCAGGAGATTGTGGGCATTGACCGCCAGGCTCAGCCCCTTCAGCTCCGGCCGCGTGCGGCCGAAATCATAGGAGATCGAGGCGTCGACCAGCGCATAGGCCGGCACGACCAGGGTGTTGGCCGGATCGCCGGCTGTGTCGCCGACGTAGCGCAGGCCAGCGCCGAGCGACAGGCCGTTGAAGCCGCCGTCGAGGAATGAATATTTGGCCCAGAGCGAGGCGGTATGCGCCGGCACGATGGTCGGCCGCTTGCCGCGACTGGCGGCATCCGACGAGCGCGTCACGGTCGCGTCGGTATAGGCATAGGACGCCACCACCGACAGGTTTTCGGAGAGGTCGGCCCGCGCCTCGATCTCGATGCCGCGCGAACGCACCTCGCCGAGCTGCAGGCTGAAACCGGTATGGGCGGGATCGGCGGTCAGCACGTTCTGGCGGGTCAGGTCGAACAAGGCGACCTGGATCAGCCCGCGCCAGCCGTCCGGCTGGTACTTTACGCCGATTTCATATTGCCGGCCGGTCGAGGGCTGGAACGGCGTGCCGGCGAAGCTGACGCCCCCCACCGGATCGAACGAGGTGGAGATGCTGGCATAGGGCGCGATGCCATTGTCGAAGCGGTAGAGCAAGGCGGCGCGACCGGTCTGGGCGGTGTCCGACTGGTTGGTGCGGGCGCCGCTCGCGCGGGTGATCTGCGAGGTCTGCGCGGAGTCGAGACGGCCGCCGAGCAGCAGCACGAAGCGGCCGAACTTGATCTGGTCCTGGGCGTAGAAGCCGAGCTGGCGCTGGTACTGGTCGAGCCAGGTCAAGCTCGGCATCGCGATGGCCTGGTTGTAGACCGGGTTGCGATAGTCGATCGGCGGCGCGGCGCCCTGCCCCAGCCCGCGGTCGGCGATGCCTTGCTGGAAGTCGCTGCCGAACAGCACCTTGTGGCTCAGGCCACCGGTATCGAAGACCGCTTCGGCCTGGCTGTCGACCGCCAGCGACCGCAGGTGCTCGGACGAATAGACCGAGGCGCGGCTGATCTGGCTGCCGACGAGGCCGCGGGCCGAGACTGTGGCGAACACCTGCGAGGCATCCATGTAGCGGAAGTTCTGGCGGACCGACCAGACATCGTTGAAGCGATGCTCGAAGGCATAGCCGACCGTCGCCATGGTGCGGCTGAACCGTTCGAAGCTCGGCTCGCCCGGGAAGAACGAGGTCGGGATGCGGCCGGCGGCACTCGGCAGCACGGTGCCCACCGCCGGCAGCGTGCCGTAGAATCCGCCCGCCGGATCACGCTGGTATTTCGCGAACACCGTCAGCGAGGTATTGGCGTTCGGCCGGAAGGTGAAGGACGGCGCCAGGTAGATCCGCTGCTCGCGGGTGTGATCCACCTGGGTATCGCCGTCGCGCACCAGACCGGTCATGCGGTACAGGAAGCGTCCTTCCGGATCGGCGGGACCGCTGAAATCGAAGCCGACCTGCTTGCGCGCATTGCTGCCGAACTGGACGTTGATCTCGCGATAAGGCTGCTCAGTCGGGCGCTTGCTGACCAGATTGACCAGCCCGCCCGGATTGACCTGGCCGAACAGCACCGAGGCCGGCCCGCGCAGCACCTCGATACGCTCCAGGCCATAGGGCTCGACGGTCGGCACCAGGTAGGAAATCGCGCGGCCCAGCCTGAGGCCGTCGAGAAAGCCGACATAATTGGCGTCGACGCCGCCGCCGCCGAAGCCGCGCAGGACGATGCTGTCATAGCGCCCGGACGTCGGCCGCACCTCCGGCACCACATTGGCGGTATAGCGCAGCGCCTCGGCGACGCTGTTGGCATTCTGGTCGTCCATCTGCTGGCGCGTGATGACGCTGATCGATTGCGGCGTCTCGATCAGCGGCGTGTCGGTCTTGGTTGCCGTCAGGCTGCGCCGCGCGACGTAACCCTGGTCGGGTCCCACGGGCCGGTCACCCGCGGACTCGACCACGATGACGCCGAGCTGGGTGGTCTCGCCCGCCGGCGCGATCTGCGCCCGGGCGGGACCCGCCATCAGGCCGGCGAGCGCCGCCGTGGCGAGCAGCACGTCGACAGCCCTCGGACGAAGGGACATGGCGGGAAAAGCGATACGCGCGGCAGTCATGGCATCCTCGATCGGCGCAGAAGGTCAGGAGCTCGCTCGCTCCTTGCCCGTCATCCATATCGCCGGGGTGCGGCCCGTGCCACGATCATCAGTTTTGCGCAATCGCCATTCTGTTGTGCGCAGGGTTATCTCTCCGGCAAACACTGAGGTTTGAACACTTTAGAAACAGTTTAATCTATCAAATCGAGTATCTAGATTTTCGATACGCACCCTGATATCATGCAGTTACACAATTCTTCTTTGAAATCGTTCCAGATCTATGACCGCGGATCATGAGCAGCGGCCGATCCGCAAGTCGGACCTGGCCCAGATGAACACCTGGAATGTCTCCGACTTCTGGATGGTCGATCCGTCGCTACAGGACGACATTGTCGCCATGCATGGCCGTATCGGTCAGATCCGCTTGCGCCAGGGCCTGTTTCTCCACTCGGCCGATGTCACGGAGACGCAGGACCTCAGATTCGAATCCGTCCATTCCGCCGGCATTACCTGCGCCATGTTCGTGTGCGGCGGCGCCGACGTGGCGATCGGCGACCGCCAGTTGAGTTTCGGCTCCCACGCCTCGTCGCGCCGTCCCGGCGATATCGAGGGCGTCGTCTTCGCCCGCGCCCGCGCCGACAGCTTCGTCCGGCGCACCACACGGGGCGAGAAGGTGCGCAAGGTCACCGTGACGGTGACGCCCGAATGGCTTGAATCAGGAGGCCTGGCCGAGATCGGCGAGCAGGCGCTGATCGGCGGTTTCGCCCGCCGCCACACCGACACCATGACCTGGCGGCCGAGCGCCGGCCTGCTGCGCACCGTCGAGCAGGTCCTGCGCCCCGCCCCTCTCAACGCCGCGCTGATGCCGCTCTACCTGGAGAGCCGTGCCATCGAGATCATCGCCGAGGCGTTCCAGGTCATCACCCGCCAGGGTTCGCCGGACGAACGGCGCCGGATCGGCGCGCGCGACCGCCAGCGGCTCGACCGGGTCATGGATTATATCGCGGCCCATATCGACGCCCCGATCGAGCTTGCCGGCCTCGCCCGCGAGGCAGGCCTCAGCGTCAACACCCTGCAGCGCCTGTTTCGCGCCTCCCATGACACGACGGTGCTCGACTATGTCCGCCGGCTGAAGCTCGAACGGGCCCGCGATGCGCTCAGGGCGGACGGCATTTCCGTGGCGGAAGCCGCCTTCCTGGCCGGCTATTCCAACCCCGCCAACTTCGTCACCGCCTTCAAGCGCGCCTTCGGCACGACGCCCGGCGCCCTGCGCTGGCAGATCTGACGCACCGGGCACGTCCTCGTCGCCCGACGCATCGACACGGCCGCGTCGCATTTTTTCGGGATCCGGGACGCCCTATCGACAGTTGCTGTCACTGCGGTGTCATCTAACGCGACGACAGCACGCAGCGGACATGATCGGGGCACCCATGGACTATTTCCGACGATTCACTTTCCTGTTCGCCACGCCCTCCTTCGACGGCGACGATCTCGAGGGCATCCGGTTCGGCCAGATCGTCGACGAGATCGAGCGGTCCGGCTTCGAGGTGGTCAAGGCGCGCAAGCTCGAGGATGCCGAGATCGCGGTGCAGACCGATGCCGCCATCGGCTGCATGGTGGTCGACTGGGGCAAGAAGGGCCTGGAAGGCAAGACCGCCGCGCTGATCAACCTGATGCGCCGCCGCGGCCTCGACTTCCCGATCATCCTGTTGATCCGGCGCAAGCGCTTCGAGGACCTGCCGGTCGAGGTGCTCGACTTCATCGACGGCTATGTCTTCCTGTCCGAGGAAACCCCGGCCTTCATCGCCAAGAACCTGATCAGCCGCCTGAAGCAATATGCCGAGACGCTGAAAACGCCGTTTTTCGGCGCGCTGGTCGATTATGCCGAAGAGGGCAACCAGCTCTGGACCTGCCCGGGCCACAATGGCGGCGTGTTCTATTCGCGCAGCCCGATCGGCCGGGTGTTCATGGAACATCTCGGCGAAGCGGTGTTCCGCGACGACCTCGACAATTCCGTGCTCGATCTCGGCGACCTGCTGACCCATGAGGGCCCGGCGCTGCAGGCGCAGAAGGAAGCCGCCAAGATCTTCGGCGCCGAGAAGACCTATTTCGTGCTGAACGGCACCTCCACCTCCAACAAGGTGGCGCTGGCGGCGCTGGTCACCGACGGCGACCTGGTGCTGTTCGACCGCAACAATCACAAGGCCGCCCATCACGGCGCCCTGCTGATCGGCGGCGGCATTCCCGTCTATATCCCCACCGTCCGCAATGCCTGGGGTCTGATCGGCCCGATGTGCTGGGAGGCCTTCGACGAGGAGGCGCTGCGCGAGCGCATTCGCGACCATCCGCTCGTCAAGGATCCGGAAGCCTGGCGCAAGCCCCGGCCGTTCCGCGTCGCGGTGGTCGAGCAATGCACCTATGACGGCACCATTCACAGCGCCGAGATGATCCTGAACCGGATCGGCCACCTCTGCGACTACATCCTGTTCGACGAGGCCTGGGCCGGCTTCATGAAATTCCACCCGCTTTATGCCGGGCGCTTCGCCATGGGGCTGTCCGATCTCGGCCCGGATGCGCCGGGCATCATCGCGACGCAATCGACCCACAAGCAGCTGGCGAGCTTCTCGCAGGCCTCGCAGATCCACATGAAGGACCGCCATATCCGCGGCCAGAAGCGGCGGGTCGAGCACCGCCGCTTCAACGAGAGCTTCATGCAATATGCCTCGACCTCACCCTTCTATCCGCTGTTCGCCTCGCTCGATGTCGGCGCGCAGATGATGAAGGGCCGCTCCGGCGAGGTGCTCTGGGACGACACGATCCGGCTCGGCATCGAGCTGCGCAAGAAGATCCGCGCGGTGCGCCGCGAGTTCGAGGAGAAGGAGGCGCGGCCCGAGCGGCGCTGGTTCTTCGAGCCCTTCGTGCCCGACCGGGTGGAAATCCCCGACGTCTCGCGCGAGGGCGGCGTGCACCACGTCACCTGGGAAACCGTCGGCACCGACCAGCTCGCCACCAATCCGGCCTATTGGCAGCTCGCCCCCGATGCCGGCTGGCACGGCTTCGCCGGCATGGCGGAGGGCTTCGCCATGACCGATCCGAACAAGCTGACCTTGCTCACCCCGGGTTTCGACCGCGCCACCGGCGCCTATGCCGAGCACGGCATTCCCGCCCCCGTCGTCGCGCAATATCTGCGCGAGAACCGCATCGTGCCCGAGAAGAACGACCTCAACTCGCTGCTGTTCCTGCTCACCCCCGGCGTCGAGGCCAGCAAGGCCGGCACGCTGATCTCGGGCCTCGTCGCCTTCAAGAAGCTGCATGACGACAATGCCCTGCTGGAAGAGGCGATCCCCGAATTCTTCCGGCGCCGGCCGGCGCGTTATGCCGGCGTGCGCCTGCGCGATCTCTGCGCCGACATGCACCGCTTCTTCCGCGACGCCAATGTCAGCGCCCTGCAGGCCCGGCAGTTCTCGGCCGAGCACCTGCCCGAAATCGTCATGTCGCCCCATGACGCGGCGCGCTGCCTCACCCGCAACGATGTCGACTACCTGCCGATCGACGCCATCGCCGGCCGCGTCGCCACGACGCCCTTCGTGGTCTATCCGCCCGGCATCGCCACCATCGTGCCGGGCGAGCGGCTCAGCGAGCGGGCCCAGCCGATGATCGACTATCTCAGGATGTTCGAGACCTGCTTCAACACCTTTCCCGGCTTCGAGGTGGAGATCCAGGGCCTCTATCGCGAGATCGACGCGTCGGGCCGTGTGCGGCTTCATACCTATGTCGTCTCCGAATAAGCTCGGGCGAACGGAGGTGACCTGAACCCATGGACGATGCACCGCAGAATATGCCCACCGAAAGCCCGCAGGCGATCGTCGTGCGGCCCTCGCGCGACACCGATGTCGAGGCCATGCTGGCGATCTACCGCCGCCATATCCGCCAGGGCATCGAGGAGCGGCTCGACGACAGCGAGGCGGCCGAGCCGGACGACCTGCGCGACCGGCGCAAGAACCTGCGCAACCGCCGCTTCCCGCATCTGGTGGCGACGATCAACGGCGAGGTGGTCGGTTATGCCTATGCCGTGCTGTTCCGCAAGCGGCCGGCCTATCGCTACACGGTCAAGCACTCGATCTATGTCCACCACGGCCATCTCGGCCGTGGCGTCGGGCGCCTGCTGATGCAGGGCCTGATCGATGCCTGCGCCGCCTCCGGCTTCCGCCAGATGATCGGTTATATCGACGGCGACAATGCCGCCTCCCTCGGCCTGCACGAGAGTTTCGGCTTTGCCCGGGTCGGCCTCCTGCCGGCGGTCGCCTATCGCCATGGCCGCTGGTCCGACAGCGTCATGGTCCAGCGCTCGCTCGGCAGCGGCGCCACCTGCCCGCCGCCGCCCGCACCGCGTCCGGCGCGGTGAGGACAGGCCGAACCTCCGGTGGGAAAAACGCCAGTTTCAGTTTCCCGGCGCTGATCGATTCACCCAGGAAAACGCTGGGGGCTTCACGGTCCATCAGCAGGCCGGGAATCGTGGCTACCAAAAGCAGCGGCCAGAAGGTCCGTCAGGTCATTCGGCAGGCGCCGGCCGGTCACGTTACCATGCCGGCGAGCGCCGCGCGCCACTGGTTCAAGGCAGGCCCCGATGCCTTGAACCAGCCGCGACCAGGGCGGGCGAGACGTCTCGCTAACCGCGATGACATCACAATCCATGCTGCATGACATTCCCGGCAGCCAAGCGCTGTCCGACGGGTTCGGGCGCATGCCGCGCTTCCATGCCTCGAACCGCCATCCGCTTCCTCGATGTCACCAGGGCCGAGGAGCAATATCGTCTTGCCCGGGAGGCCGCCTATGGGGTCGAAGGCTCCTTGCTGACCAAGCCGACCTTTTTCGATCGGGCCCAGGCGCCCCCTGACGAAGCAACATCGACGGGATCATTGCCCGGGGGCGGCGCAAATGCCGGACAAGAACGACGTACTCGACAAACCTTTGATTGTGCAGATTAAATCTGCATTTTAGTGTGATTGCTTGGATCGAAACAGTCTGTTAACGCACGTTTGACTGGCGTGTTTGGGGGACTGTATGGCGGGAGATTTAGATCAAGCGTCACGGCGCGGTCCCGCCGCGCGTCTCACCCCAGGTCCCGTTTCCCACCGCGCGCTGCTGGTCGCCGCCGGCGCGCTGCTCGCTGCCGGCAGCGCCAGCGCGCAGACCTTGCCGCAAGGTGGCACGGTCGTGCATGGCGGCGTCACCATCGGCGCACCCGCCAACGGCACGATGACCATCCGCCAGAGCACCGATCGCGGCATCATCAACTGGAATTCGTTCTCGGTCGGCTCGGCGGGCACGGTCAATTTCCAGCAGCCATCGGCGACTGCTGCGACGCTCAACCGGGTCACCGGCGCAACGTCCACAACCATTGCCGGAAGGATCAACGCCAATGGCCAGGTCTACCTGGTCAATCCCAACGGCATCCAGATCACCTCAACCGGAACGATCGATACCGCCGGCTTCACCGCCTCGGCGCTCGGCATCAGCAACGGCGACTTCATTGCCGGCCGCAACATCTTCTCCGGCAACGGCGCCTCCGCTACGGTGCACAATGACGGCCGCATCCGCGTTAGGCGCGGCGGTGACGCCGTGCTGATCGGCGGCCGCGTCGTGAACAATGGCGACATCTTGGCACCGGGTGGTCGGGTCGGCCTTGCCGCCGGCGAACATGTCAGCGTCGATGTCGAGGGCGACGGCTTTCTCACGGTCTCCGTGCCTTCAAGCGATCCCCACCGTACCCAGGCGCTGATCAGCCATACCGGCCGCATCCGCGCCCAAGGCGGCCGGGTGGAGGCCCGCGCCGCGACGACGGCCGATATCGCCCGCGCCGCGATCAATATCTCCGGGCAGATCGAAGCCGGCAGCGTGCGGCGCACCCCCGGCGGCGTCTCCTTCGGCGGCGGCACAGCCGCACCGGCATCTGGCAGGCGTCCTGAGACCCGGTTGGCCCGGGCCCCGGCCCGCAATGGCGGGCGCATCGCCATCGACGGCGGCGCGAGCGGCCAGGTTGCGATCTCAGGCCGTATCTCCGCCACGAGCCAGCGCGCGAAGGGCGGCGACATCACCATCACCGGCCACGACATCGCGTTGTCGGACGCACGCATCGACGCCTCGGGCGCCACCGGCGGCGGCGGCATCCGCATCGGCGGCGATTATCAGGGCGGCGACAGATTGGCGCGCGCATCGACGCTGAGCGTAGACCTGACCAGCACCATCGCGGCGGACGCCACCACGATTGGTAACGGCGGCCGGATCATTCTCTGGTCGGACCAATTCACCAGTTATGCTGGCGCACTCTCGGCACGCGGTGGCAGTTTCGGCGGCAATGGCGGTTTCGCGGAAGTCTCCGGCAAGGCCAAGCTCGACTTCACCGGCCGCGTCGACGCGCTCGCTCCCATGGGTACAGCCGGCACGCTGCTGCTCGATCCCTATGACATCACCATTTCCAACGCCGCCGACAGCAATCAAAGCGGCTTCGCCGCCACCGGCAACGACAGCATCATCAATGTCGCGACGCTGCAGGCCACGCTCGCCGGCGCCAACGTCATCGTCACCACCGGTGCAGCGGGCAGCGCCGGCAGCCAGGCCGGTGACATTACGGTCGCCGCCAATATCACCTGGACGGCGGCAACCAAGCTGACCCTCTCGGCCTATCGCGACATCACGATCAGCCACGGTGTCAGCATTTCCAACGCAACGGCCGGCGCTGGCCTGGTCCTGCGCGCCGACAACAGCGGCACCGGCGTCGGCACGGTGAATTTCGGCACGGGCAGCACGGCGAGCCTCGCAGCCGGCTCGGTCGAGATCCTCTACAACCCGACGGCCTACACGACGCCAACCAACTATGCCGGCAATGTCACCGGCGCGCTCCGGGCCCTCATGCTGGTAAACGACGTTTTCCAGTTGCAGGCGCTGAATACCAATCTCGCCGGCCGCTATGCACTCGGCCGCAATATCGACGCCAGTGCGACCGCGGCCTGGAACGGCAACTGGGGATTCGTGCCGATCGGCAATGCAAGCATGGCGTTCACTGGCGTCCTCGACGGCCAGGGCCATGTGATCAGCGGCCTGACCATCAAGAACTGGTACGCCGACTATGTCGGCTTGATCGGCAACATGAGCGGCAGCAGCGCCCTCATATCCAATATTGGTCTCGTCGACGGCAGCATAAGCGGCAGAAATTCCGTCGGCGGCTTGGTCGGGGCCAACAGGGGCGGCACGGTACAGCAAAGCTACACCACTGGCCCGGTCTCCGGCAGCGGCCAGAATGTCGGCGGTCTGGTTGGGCTCAACGATAGCGGCGGCGCGGTTCGGCAGAGCTACGCTACAGGCGCGGTCGACGGCGTTTATTATGTCGGCGGCCTGGTCGGGACCAACAGGGGCGTGGTGCAGCAGGGATCCGCAAGCGGCAGAACCAGCGGTGAGATCGCTATCGGCGGGCTGGTCGGGGCGAATTTCGGCGGCACGGTGTGGCAAAGTTTCGCAAGCGGTGTGGTCTACGGCAGCGGCGGTTCGGTCGGGGGGCTGATTGGGAGCAACAATAACGGCGGCACGGTTCGGCAGAGCTATTCCACCGGCGCGGTCACCGGCAGCAACTCCGCCGGTGGCCTGGTCGGCACGAATTTCGAAAGTACCGTGGAAGAAAGCTACGCCACCGGTAGGGTTCTTGGTCACACCAGTGGCGGATTGGTGGGAACTAACAATGGCGGCACCGTGCGACAGAGTTATGCCACCGGTGCGGTCGGCACATTGGGCGGCTCCAGCAATGTCGGTGGGCTGGTCGGACACAATAACGGGACGGTAGAGCAAAGCTATGCCACCGGCCAGATCGCCGGCCAAGACTATGTCGGCGGATTGGTCGGGCGCAACGACGACGGCAACATCAGACAGAGCTACGCCACCGGCACGGTCGCGGGCGTCCGGTATGTCGGGGGGCTGGTCGGGGCCAACGTCACCGGTACCGTGGGGCAGAGCTACGCCACTGGCGCGGTCACCGGCAGCACGTCCGTCGGCGGCTTGATCGGGCTCAATAACGGAACCCTCACCGCCACATATTGGGATAGGCAGACGAGCGGCCAGCCGACCGTCGGCATCGGCGGCGGCAGCAATGTGTCAGGCGCCATTGGCCTCGACACGGCCGATATGACCAATGGTGCAACCTATCGCACGATTTTCGCCGGCTTCGATTTCGACACGGCATGGACGCCGGCCGGCAACGGCTTCCGGCCACAGCTTTACGGCGTTTCCGGCGTGGTCGGGGTACGCGCGGCCAATACGACCATGTCCTATGGCGATACCGTGCCGGACACCTTGACCTATCTTGGCGTCGGATACTGGAACACGATAACCAGCGCGGCGACCCAGGCCACGAGCGTCAACTCGACTTCCGGTATCGGCGGTTATGCCGTCACCGCCAGCGGGGGTTCTGCCACTTTCACGCCCGGCGGCGCCAGCCGCATCGTCCACATCGACGGCGCGCTGACCGTCGCACCACGCACCCTGACCATCACGGCGGACGCGCGGAGCCGGATCTATGGCGAGGCCAACCCGGTGTTGACTTACACCATTGGCGGCGCTGGCCTGGTCAACGGCGACGCCTTGGCCGGTAGCCTCGCAACGGCTGCAACCACAACCTCGGGCGTCGGCGCTTATGCGATCACCTTAGGTACGCTCGCCACCTCGCCGAATTACGCCGTAACCTACCGGAGCGCCGACCTGACCATCGCGCCACGCACCCTTACTGTCACAGCGAATGCACAGAGCCGCGCCTATGGCGAAGGCAACCCTGCACTGACCTACCTGATCAGCGGCGCCGGCCTGGTCAACGGCGACACCTTGACCGGAGGGCTTGCGACCGCTGCAACCACGGCCTTGGGTGTGGGCGACTATACTATTACCCAGGGCACACTTGCCGCCTCACCGAACTACTTCGTGACCTATCAGAGTGCCAACCTCACCGTCACGCAGCGCGCGCTGACGATCGCGGCGGATGCACAGAACCGGACTTATGGCGACGCCAATCCGACTATGACTTACACGATTGGCGGTGCCGGTCTGGTCAACGGCGACATTCTGACAGGCGGGCTTGCGACCGTAGCGACTGCGCTCTCGGGTGCCGGCTCCTATGCCATCACCCAGGGCACGCTCGCCGCCTCGCCGAATTACGCCGTGACCTATCAGGGCGCCGGGCTGACAGTCGTGCCGCGCGCCCTGACGATCACAGCCGACATTCAGAGCCGGGCCTATGGCGCGACCAACCCGGCGCTGGCATACGCGATCGGTGGCGCGGGTATGGTCAACGGCGACACCCTGTCCGGAGAGCTTGCGACCGCTGCAACCACTGCCTCTGGCGTCGGCACCTATGCGATCACTCAGGGCACGCTTGTCGCCTCGCCAAATTACGCTGTGACCTATCGGAGCGCCGATCTGACAATCACGCAGCGTGCTCTGACGATTACGGCAGATGCTCAGAGCCGGACGTATGGCGAAGCCAACCCGACAATGACTTACACGATCGGCGGCGCCGGTCTGGTCAACGGCGACACACTGACCGGTGAGCTCGCGACGGCTGCGACCACGGCCTCGGGTGTCGGCTCCTATGCCATCGCCCAGAATACGCTAGCCATCTCATCGAACTACGCGGTGACCTTTCAGGGCGCCGACCTGACCGTTACGCCGCGTGCTCTGACCATCGCGGCAAATGCTCTGAGCCGCAGCTATGGCGACGCCAATCCGGCACTGACCTACCAGCTCACCTCAGGCAACCTCGTTGGCACCGACACGCTCGCCGGCGGCCTCGGCACTGCTGCCAACACGGCTTCCGGCATCGGCAATTATGGGATCAGCCAGGGCACGCTCGGCAACAACAACTATTCCATCACCTATATCGCAGCTGATCTCACCGTCACCCCGCGCGCGCTGACGATCACCGCCAGTGCGCAGAGCCGTGTCTATGGCGACGCCAACCCGACAAGCGGCGCCGGCACGGCGAATAACCTGGCCAACGGCGACAGTCTTGCCGGCGTCAGCCTTACCACGGCCGCGACGGCCGCCTCCGGTGTCGGCGTCTATGACCTCGCCGGCTCCTCCGCCGTGTTCAGCGCGGGGTCGGCCGCGAACTATGCGATCACCTATGTGACACTCGCCGGCGGGCTCACCGTCACGCCGCGCGCCCTTGCGATCGCCGCCGACGACCAATCCCGGCTCTACGGCCAGCCGGATCCGGCTCTGAGCTACCGCATCATGGCCGGCAGTCTCGTCAATGGCGACAGCCTTACCGGCGCACTCGTTCGCGCGGCAGGCGATGCACCGGGCTCCTACGACATCCTCATCGGCAGTTTGGCGGCAAGCGCCAACTACCAGATGACCTTCCGAGGCGGCCAGTTCCGCATCGAGCCGGCGCCCTCGCCAAATGTATTCCCGGTGGCGCACAACCATTCGTCGCCACACCCTGCGGATATGGCCGTGCTGGACGGGCTCCATGCGCCCGTCCCGGCCACCTCCCTCACAGCCGGCGCCTCACCAAGAAGCGGTCGCGCATGTCGGATCGGCGCGACCGGCACCGTGGGTTGCGGAGCAGCACCTTGAGCGTGATATCGCGGCCTCTGGCGACTGGGAACCACACACGGGAGCGTATCGGTGTTGGGCCCTCGACCTTCCGTACAGGACTCGCATGCTAATCCGGTCCTCGGTGCTATTCCTGCTGGCCGGTCTCGCCGTTCCCGCGGCCCAAGCACAGCAGACACCCTCTCCTGGCCAGCTTGCGCCGCGGACGCTGGCGCCGGAAATCCAGCGCGGCCCGACCGGTGTCGGCTTGCCCCAGATGGACGGCACGGAAGCCCCCCGAGGCTCCGAGGCTATTCCGCTACGGGTCGGCGAAATCCTTGTCGAGGGCGGTGATCCCGCGCTCGCGGCTGCGACAGAAACCGCGATCGCCCGGATCCGGGGCCGCACCGTGGCGGTCGCCGAGGTCTATGCTGCGGCCGCGGCGATCGAGCGGGCCTATGCGGCGCGCGGCTATTTCCTGACGCGGGTGGTGCTGCCGCCACAGAATGTCCGCCACGGCGGCACGCTCAGGCTGCGCGTGATCGAGGGTTATATCGAGGGGGTCGACACGACGGCCCTGCCGGCGCAGGCGCGGTCGCGCGTCGACGATGTGCTGGCCGGCATCACCGGCCGGCGCCGGCTGCCGCTCGGCGAATTCGAGCGACGCCTGTTGATCGCCGGCGATACACCCGGCCTCGCGTTGCGCTCGATGCTCGTTCCCGGCAGTGGCACCGGCGCGGTACGGCTGGTGCTGACCGGTGATCACCGGCCACTCGCCGCCGAACTTTCGGTCGACAATTCACTGCAGAAATCGCTCGGCACCACCTCAGCGACGCTGTCGGCCGCGTTCCAGTCCCTGATGGGTGCGGGTGAACTGATCTACGCCACCACCTCCGGCGCGCCTGGCCAAGGCTTCCTGTCGGCCGACAGCCCGCGCCGGCTGATCGCCGCCGGTGTCATCATACCGCTCGGTCCCCACGGCTTGACCTTCAACGCCGAAGCGACGCTCTCCGACACCAAACCGCGGTCCGGGCGGGATGTGCTGGAAACCGAGAGTACATTCCGGCGCTTCGCCTTCCGCCTCGCCTATCCGCTGATCCGTAGCCGTACCACCTCGCTGACGTTGCGCGCTGCCCTCGAGATCACCGACGAAGAACAGCGCGCGCCGCTCTTCGCAGCGGTGCTCTATGACGACCGGCTCCGCCCGCTACGCTTCGGTTTCGACTGGAGCCATGTTCTGATGACCTCGGGCACCATGCTCGGCTTCGGCCTGGACTATTCGCAAGGGCTTTCATGGCTCGGCAGCCGAGGCCGCGACGATGCGACCATCAACCGGCCGATCTCGCGAGCGCTTGGCAACGATCTGTTCAGCAAGGTCGAACTGCGCGCGCGCGTCGCCCAGGCCCTGCCACTGAATTTCACGATCGAGCTCAGCGGGCGAGCGCAATATGCGCTGAGCGGCCCGTTGCTGAACAGCGAACGCTTCACGCTCGGCGGCATCCGAAGCCTGAGCGCACTCGATTCCGGCCGGCTCGTCGGCGACACTGGCTGGCTCGTCCGCGCCGAATTGCAATATGCCGTCGCTCTGCCACGAGGGCCGGCCGGCGCCGGTCCCATGACACCCTATCTGTTCGTGTCGCGCGGTCAGGCGGTCAACCTGCGGCCCACCTTCGTCGAGCCACGGACCGTTGGCGCCACCAATGCCGGGCTCGGCATCCGCAGCACCCTGCTGCCGGTGGCGCTGCCTTACGGACCGCGCGCGCTCGATCTCAGCCTCGAAGCCGCGCGGGAGTTCACCGACGGCCCGGGCAAAGATGGCTGGCGGATCAATGTCGCGGCGGCCGCGCGGTTCTAGGCGTGGCTCAGCGCATCGCCCATCGCGCGCTCATGGGCGATCGCCTCGTCCAGCGCCTTGATCAGCGTCTGGATCTCCGCCACGTCCTGCGCGCGGCCGACGAAGACGACCGGATAGGTCATCGCGTCCTGAACCAGGTAGCGCCGCTTGTCGATCAGCATCCGGCGCAGCTTGACCAGGTTGGCGATCGGATCGCCGGCCGCCTGGACGTCGCCGAAATCGTCGGCGGGGCGCGCATAACCCGACGTATCGGCCAGCGTGTCGTAGCTCTCGGGTGACGGTGGGGCTTTCAACATCGTCTTGTCCTCGTTCATTGGCCGGCCTGCAGCGCCATGGCGGGGTCCTGGACCAGGCGCGGGATATCGGCGTTCAGCAGCGGGCGCAGGCTCGGATCGCTGAAGAACACCTCGTTGTTCGGATCGAGCCGGCCCTCGGTAATGCCCTCGGCATAGCTCTGGGTGAAATCGATCAGCGGCCGGATGTTCTTTTCCCAGCGCTCCAGCACCACCGGCAGCGGCGCCTCGCCGAATTTGGCCGAGCCCAGCGCATAGGCGGTCATCATCGAGGAACAGGCGCCCTGCCCCAGCGCCGGCGTCATGCCGTGGGCGGCGTCGCCGACCAGCACGCAGCGGCCATAGTGCCAGGATGGCGGCGAGACTGAGTGATAGGCGTCGTAATGGCCGTTCGCGCCGATCCGGGCGAAGTAGCGGCCAAGGCCCGGAAACGACTCCTCCCAGAGCGCCGGCTGCACCGGGATGGCATGGGCCTCGGTGTCGGTCCTGAGCGAAACCAGGATCATGTACATCACCGTGTCCGAGCAGGGCAGCAGCCCGACGCGGCGGCCGTTCGGATGGTTGAACTCACGGGCGACGCGGGTGTTGCCGTCCGGAAAGTCACCCGCCTCGATCGGGATCAGCATGCGGATGGCGCCCTTGCGATGCTTGCCGAGCGGGACCTGCCCCGCGACCGATCGCCTGACGGTGGAATGAATGCCGTCCGCGCCGATGACGAGGTCCGCCTCCAGCCGTTCGCCGCCCTCGAGCAGGACGATGCCCGCCTCTTCGGCGCCGACGACCTTCGAACCGACCGATATCGTGACACCGGCGGCACGGGCCGCTTTCGCCATCAGGTCGATCAGCACCTGGCGCTGGAACATGACGATGCGGCCGCCGGTGGCTTCGAAGGGATCGTATTCGACAATCATCTGGCCGGTGTTGCGGAAGATGGCGAAACGGTCGAGCTGGTAGCCGCGGGCACAGACATCATCGTCGAGATCGAGCGCTTCCAAGACGCGCAGGCCGTTCTCGAAAATGGTGATGCCGTTGCCGTTCGCGCGCAATGCGGGGCTTCTCTCGTGAACGCGGACGGACCAGCCCTGGCGCGCCAGCATGATGCTGGCGACGAGCCCGGCAATCCCGCCGCCGACGACTTCAGCGATTGGCATGTCAGTGGTTTCCCTTGTCTGCTCGTGCCCAGATCTCCGGCAGCGGCCCGCCCGGGCCGAACAGCGGATCGGTCGCCGGGATGGGCACTTTCCTGGCGCGCTCGGCCATGCGCGGATATTCGTCCGGGTAGCCGAGCCGGAAGTCGTGGACGCCGAAGCCGACCGGGAAGGCCCCGGTCAGGCGCAGGTCGTCGGTGATGGATTCGCCGAAATGGCCGACGCCGGCGGGAATGACCACCACGTCGCCCGCCGACAGCATGGCGCTGATGCCGTCATGACCGCCGAACCGGCCGGTCAGCGTGCCGCGCGTCACCGCGATCAGTTCGTGGGTGTCGCTGTGGAAATGATGGCGCGGATACATGCCGAAGCCGCTGTGCCAGTCGGGCGGCCAGGCGTTTGTGCGCAGCGCGTCTTCCATGGCGACCGGGCCATCGGTCACGACGCCACGATAGATCAGAAGCGGCAGGCGGGAGTTCGGCACGCGTCCGTTCCCCCTGAGGATATGGGTCTCTACGGTCATGACTCGTCGCTCCGTGAAAACGGTGTTGCCAAGGCGAATGGAAGGTCGGGTCGGCGCTAGCGCGGATGCTTCAGCTGCGGCTCATCCGTGCTGTCGAATGGTCAGGCCTTCGAGGAAGATCTCGATGCCGTCGGCATAGACCTGCTCGATGGTGCGTTCGTAGATGGCGGTGTGACCGGTAATGGCGAGATAGGCATTGCCCATCCACTGGCCCCACAGCGACAGCGTCGCCGCGCGCGCGTCGACCGGCCGCGCCTCGCCGCGCTCGATGCCCAGCCGGATCGCTTCCTCGATCGCCGAAATGCCGTCGGCCAGCCGGTTCTCGATGGTCTGCGCCGCCTCTTCGGGCAGGCTCTCCTTGCGTCCCGGAAAGAAGAAGAACGACAGCGTGGTGAAATATTCCGGATGGATCCGGAAGAAATTCATATAGGAGGTCGACATCCGGTAGAGGTTGTTGCGCACCGTGTCGGTCCGGTTCAACGCCTCCGTCAGGCCGCTGATCATCCGGTCGAGGTCGCGCAGCAGGACGCCGGTATAAACCTCCTGCTTGCTCTTGAAATACAGATAGATGGTGGCGCGCGAAAAGCCCGCGGCCTCGGCGATCTCGTCGATCGTCACCGCGGCGAAGTCATGCGCCAGGAACACCTGTTTGGCGGCATCGAGGATCTCGGATCGGCGCCGGCCGATACGCAATTGCTTGCGCCGTTCCTTGCTGTCGATCTGCTGCGCGCTCAGGTCAGAGTCCGAGATAGGCACGGCGCAATCCATCATCTTGAAGAAGGGTGTGTCCCAGGCCCTGCATCGCGCAGCGCCCGCTTTCCAGCACATAGGCATAGTCGGCGCATTCGAGCACGTGGACGACCTGCTGCTCGACGATGAGCACCGGTACGCCGCTGTCCCGGATCGTCCTGACCAGGGTGAAGATATCCTCGACCAGCATGGGCGCCAGGCCCAGCGTCGGCTCGTCCAGCATCAGGAGGCGCGGACAGGACATCAGCCCGCGGCCGATGGCGACCATCTGCTGCTCGCCGCCCGACAAGGTGCCGGCGAGTTGCTGGCGGCGCTCGGCGAGTTTCGGCAGCAGCGCGAAGACGACGTCGAGCTGGCGGCTCTTCTTGTCCCTGGCCGCCTTGCCATAGGCGCCGATCTCCAGGTTTTCCTGGACCGTCATGAAGGGAAACAGCCGGCGGCCCTCGGGCACGTGGATCAGGCCGTGCTCGACGATCTGATGGGCGGCGAGCCGGGTGATGTCCTGGCCGTCGAGCTCGATCGCGCCGGTCCGGCCCTTCACCAGGCCCGAAATGGCCGACAGCGTGGTGGTCTTGCCGGCGCCGTTGCCGCCGACCAGGCCGATGATCTGGCCTGGGCCGACGTCGAAGGTGAGCTGCTCGAGCGCCAGCACGTCGCCATAGCGGACATTGAGGTCGCGGATGCTCAGCATGGCCGGTGCTCCGCCATCGCGAATTTCGGACCGAGATAGGCCGCGAGCACCACCGGATCGCGCGCGATATCCGCCGGCGTTCCCTCGGCGATCGGCTGGCCGTTCTGCAGCACCAGGATGTGATCCGACAATTGCATGACCGCGCTCATGTGATGTTCGATGACGACGATCGCGAGGCCACGGTCCCTGAGGCCCTGGATGAAGGCGATCATCCGTTTCACCTCGATCGGGATCAGGCCGCCCATGACCTCGTCGAGCAGCAGGACGCCCGGCGAGGTCGCCAGCGCCTTGGCCATTTCCAGCCGCTTGCGGTCGCCGATCGGCAGGCTGCCGGCCGGCGCCTCGGCCAGCGCCGCCATGCCGAGATCGTCGAGCACCCGGCGCGCGATAACCCGCGCCGCGGCGATCGAATTGGTGCGCAGCATGGCGCCCATCACCACGTTGTCGAGCACGCTCAGGCCGCGGAACGGCTGGACGATCTGGAAGGTCCGCACCAGCCCCGCGTGGCAGCGCGCTTCCGGCGCCAGTCCCGCGATCGAGCGGCCGTCCAGCGCCACCTCGCCGGCATCCGGCGTGATGAAGCCGGTCAAGAGGTTGAACACCGTGGTCTTGCCGGCGCCGTTGGGGCCGATGATCGACAGGACCTTGCCGGGACGTGCCTCGAATCCGACGCCGCGCACGGCCGCCAGGCCGCCGAAGCTCTTGTTCAGCCCGCGGGCCGTCAGGGTCGCCATGCGAGCCTCCGCTTCAGCAGTTTGGCGAGCGTCGGCCCGAGGCCGCCTGGCGCGGCGAGCAGCACGGCGATGACGATCACCGCATAGGCGAGCTGGGTCAGGCCCGAGATCTGGTCGCCGAGATGGGCCTGCATGGTGGCGGCCACCGCCGTGACGATCAGCGCGCCGAGGATCGGGCCATAGGCGGTGCCGAGGCCGCCGACGATCGCCATCAGGGCGAAGTTCAGCGACAGGTTGAGACTGCCGACGCTGTCGGGGTCGATATAGAGGTAATATTGGGCGTGGAACGTGCCGCAGAGGCTGATCATCGCCGCCGACAGGGCGAAGACCCCGATCCTGAGCGGCAAGGTGCGGATCCCCAAGGCGCGCGCCGCGTCGTCGTTTTCCCGGAACGCCACCAGGGAATAGCCGATCTTGCTGCCGGCGATCAGCCGCGTCGCGGCGTAATAGGCCGCCACCAGTCCGAGCGCCACATAGGCATAGGCGATCTTGTCGGCGAAGATCAGGTTCGCCGCGCTCGGCTGCAGCGGGATCGACAGGCCGGACGAACCGCCGGTCAGGTCGCGCAGGTTGATCGCGCTGATATGGATCACCGCGCCGAAGGCGAGCGTCGACATGACGAAGAACGAGCCCTTCAGCCGCATGGTGACGGCACCGAGCACGACGGCCGCCGCCGCGCTGATCGCGGCCCCCAGCCACATGCCGATCAGCGGGCTGACGCCGGCCTTCAGGAACAGGAGCGTCGAGGTATAGCCGCCGATGCCGTAGAAGGCGGCGTGTCCTAGCGACAGCTGTCCGGCGTAACCGCCGCTGAGGTTCCAGGCGAGCGAGGCGGCGGCCCCCAGGAACGACAGGGTCACCATGCCGAGCGTGAACGGGTCGGAAAAGACCAGCGGCAGCGCCGCCAGCAGGGCAAAGCCGGCGAGCGGCCGCCAGGCCCCCGCCAGGCGCGACGGCGCGCGCGCGGCAGGACCGGAGAGGATGATATCGGCACTCATGTGACGTCCATGACTTCGGCGCCCTTGCGGCCGAAAAAGCCGGCCGGGCGGAAGGCGAGGATCAGCATGAAGCAGACGAAATAGACGAACTGCTTCATCTCCCCACCGAGGAAATAGCTGGAGAAGGATTCGACCACGCCGATCATCAGGCCGGCGAGCACGGCGCCCGCGATGCTGCCCATGCCGCCGAGCACCACGATGACGAAGGCGATCAGGATCATGTCGGCGCCGCTATAGGGATTGACCGGCAGCAGCGGCGCCAGCAGCACGCCGGCGGCCCCGACCAGCGCGCAGCCGAGCGCGAAGGTGACGGCATAGATCCGGTCGACATCGATGCCGACCAGCCTGGCCGAGCGGCGGTCCTGGGCTGTCGCCCGGATGGCGCTGCCCATCCGGCTGTATTTCAGGAAGGCGGCGAGCGCCACGGCCAGCGCGATCGCCGCCACGAAGATGGCGAGGCGCAGCCAGGACACGTAGAGCGGCCCGATCTGGAACGAGGCGGTCGCATAGGCCGTCCTGACCGTACGGAAATCCGAGGTGAACAGCGCCAGCAGCAGGTTTTGCAGAAACAGCGACAAGGCGAAGGTAACGAAGACCTGGACCACATGCGGCGCATCCAGCGTCGGGCGGATCAGGAGCCGCTCGGTCACCAGTCCCAGCAGGAACATGAAGGGGACGACGGCGGCGCTCGCCAGGAAGGGATCGATGCCCATCCGGTGAAACAGGAAATAGGTGAGGAACATCGCGATGGTGAGATATTCGCCATGGGCGAAATTGACCACCCTGAGCACGCCGAACACCAGCGTCAGGCCGACGCTGATCAGGGCGTAGATGCCGCCGATGAACAGGCCCGACAGGGCCAGCTGAGCATAAATATCCATGAAAGGGGTCCCTTGGGGCCAGCCCGGCCGGCGCTCGCGCACCGGCCGGCGCCGGGGCCGCGCCTCAGCGGGCGTTCCAGGCCGGCAGGGGCACCAGGATCGGCTCCTTCAGCTTGCTGGCCTGCGGGTAGACCGGGATCATGCGCTTGTCCTGCCACTGCACGACGCTGCCGAAGGCACGCTGGTTCTGCCCCCTGTCGTCGAACTTCATGCCCCAGCCGTTGATATAGGCGCCCACGGGCACGTCGGCCTTCAGCGCCGCCGCACGCAGGTCCTCGGCCTTGGTCGAGGCCGCCTTGCCGATCACGTCGCGGATCAGCGAGAGGCCGACGACGAAGCCGAGCGATTCCTGCACCGCCGGATCGACATTGTATTTGGCCTTGTAGCGCCGGGCGAAGGCCGTGAGGTCGGCGCGCGCGCCCTCCGACAGCGAGGCCGGATTGGCCTCCAGCGGAAAGGACGACGAGAAGATGCCGTTGACGTCATTGCCGATCGCCTCGGCGAAGGACAGCGTCGAATGGCCGGCGCTGGTGCCGACAAAGGCCCTGGGCGTATAGCTCATTTCCTTCATCTGCCGCTGCAGCAGGATGGCGTCGTTGATGAACTGGGTCGCGATGATGACGTCGGGCGAAAGCGACCTGAGCTTCAGCACCAGCGGCGACAGATCGGTGGTGCGCGCCGAATAGAGCTCGCGGAAGGCTATTTTGATGCCGAGCTTTTCCGCCTGTTCGATCGCCGCCTTGGACACGTCGACGCCGAAGGCCGAGTCCTCGGCGACAACGGCGACCTTGAGGTTTTTCGGCTCGATCTTGAGGAGCGGCGCCAGCACTTCCGCCGTGTAGAGCGGTGCCGGCTGGCCGAGGCCGGAGGCACTCAGGCCCATGCGGAAGGCATGTTTGAAACCACGCTCGGTATAGGAATTGGCGACCGCCATGCCTTCCCAGTAGAAGCCGCCATTGCGTTCGGCCTCCTGGCTGGCGACCATGCCGGCGGCGCTGGTCGAACTGCCGACGAAGATGCCGACGCCCTCGCGCGAAGCGAGCCGGTTGGTCTCGCTGATCGCGCCCTGCGGGCTCTGGCCGTCGCCCTTGAACAGGCTGATCTTGCGGCCGTTGATGCCGCCGGCGTCGTTGATCATGTCGACCGCGATGTCGACGCCCTGGTAGTTCTGGTTGCCGAACACCGAATTGGCGCCGGTCAGCGGGAAGATCGCGCCGATCTTGACCACGTCCTGGGCCGCGGCGGAACGCCCGAAGAGCCCGGAGAGCGGTGCGGCGGCGATGAGGCCGGCAGCGGCCCGGCGCGAAAGCTTGGGGTGCGAAGGCACGGTCATGAACATTCCCCTGTGGTGCGATCCGCGGCGGTTTCCGCCGTCGTTCGGTCGTCGTTCGGTCATGGCGAGGCGCCCCGGCCCGTCGGTCGGGCCGGTCGACGATCTCGCGGTGATGGAGGAAGGCATGGGCACGCACGGTCAGCGACCGGGGCGTTGAGCCCTGGCGCCACGATGGCGAGCAGCCTGCCTGTGGTGTTGTCGGTGACTTCGCCGTCAGCCAGCGGCCGCAACGCGCGATCGGTTGAAACTGTGCTGCAACATGCCCCCTGGCGATCTCTTTGAGAACGTTATGAGGGATAGTGTCATAAAATTTAGACGAGTCAATCGATATTGTCTAAATTTAATACGCGATGCGTGCGGGCGGTCAGTCGCAATTCCAATGCAGAATGCGCGTCGATCAGAGGCCGGAGCGTCCAGGTGACGAGGCCGGCACAAGCCTCGACCGTCCGTCGACACCTCGTGCGACAACCACGCCCCTTCGCCCCGGCAGGGAGAAGTGCGGCAGCGGTTTTCGCACGAGCCTGGATGGACGGCTTGCCGGCGCGCAGCGAGCAAGCGCTCCCTGAAACCGGGCCTCGCTCAGCCGCGTGACGACGCGACCGCGCCCATCGGCGGCCTCTGCCCCTGCAGCGCGGCGCCGAAGGCCTCGAACAGCGTCCGGTTCACCGGATTGCGCTGCGGGTCATATTCGGCATGCCATTGCACGCCGAGCGCGAAGCCCGGCGCATCGGCGATGCGGATCGCCTCGATCGTGCCGTCTTCCGCCACGCCTTCGACCACCACCCGCTCGCCGAGATCGAGAATGCCCTGGCCGTGCAGCGAATTGACCCGGATCGTCTCGCGGCCGAGCAAGGTGGCGAAGACGCCGCCCGGCACCAGCGCGACGTCGTGGCGATCGGCGAACACCACGGCTGGATCCGGATGCACCTCGCCGGTCTCCAGCCGCGGCATCCGGTGATTCATCCGGCCGGGCAGTTCGCGGATCTCCGGATGCAGCGAGCCGCCGAAGGCGACGTTCATTTCCTGAAAGCCGCGGCAGATGCCGAAGATCGGCACGCCGCGGGCGACGCAGGCTTCCGCCAGCGCCAGCGCCATGGCGTCGCGCGGCTGGTCATAGGGTTCGTGCCGGGGATTGGGCTCGGCGCGGAAATGGGTCGGATGGACATTGGCGCGCGCGCCGGTCAACAGCACGCCGTCGACCACGTCGAGCAGGGCGCCGATATCGGTGATCTCGGGCACGCCGGCAAACATCAGCGGCAGGGCGCCGGCGACCTCGGCGACCGCCCTGAGGTTTCGCTCGCCGACCAGCTGCACGGTGAAACGATTGTCGACGAGGGCGGAATTCCCGATCACGCCGACAACAGGCCTCTTCATCTCCCGGCTCCCACAGGCACGCACATCATTTTTCGCCGAACCAAGGCAGTGCAGCATTGTCGTTCCAATAGCACGCCGGGAGAAGCCCGCAATTGCGGCATCAGCCCTTCCCCCGCCGATCGCGCGGGACGCCGCCTCCGGTCGGTGCTGCCCTGCCCGCCCCCCGTCTCGACGCACCCATGGGACGCTCGCTAAGGTTCGTTCTCCGCAACGGATCAGGATGCCGGCCGCAAATGCTGGATTGGGCAAGAGCACGGGTGGAAGCCGCCGACATCACCGGCCGCTGGTCCGGCAGGAGCGGCCCCGGCGGCGCCGTCGCGCTGTTCGACCACCACGGCCTGCGCGAGCAGAGCGCCGGCGGCCTTGCCGTCGTCGAGCATGGCGTGCCGTTTACGGCCGCGACCAACCATCGCCTGGCCTCGATCAGCAAGCACATGCTGGCGGTGCTCCTGCTGCGGGCCGGCGTGCCGCTCGACGCACCGCTCGGCAGCCTCCTGGCCGATGCTTCGCCGGCGGTCGGCCATGTTCCGCTCGGCCGCGCCCTCGACATGACCGGGGCGCTGCCCGACATGATGGAGCTGCTCTGGCAGGACGGCGTGCCCTTCACCACGGGTCTCGGCGAAACCGAGCTCTCCGGCCGCGCCCTCGGACTGCCTGCCCTCAATGCCGCGCCGGGCACCGAGATGGCCTATTCCAACACCGGATGGCGCCTGGCCCAGATCATCCTGAGCCGCCGCCTCGGCATGCCCTATGCGCAGGCCGTCGCCGCGTTGATGGGTGAACTCGGCCTCGGCATCCGCTTCGTCCAGGACGAGACCGAACTGGTCGCCGGGCTGTCGAACGGCTATTGGCGCGACGGCGCGGCATGGCGGCGCGGCCGCTACGGTTTCCACTTCTCGGCCTCCGGCGGCATGGTGGCGAGCGCCGCCGCGCTCGCCGGCTGGGGGGCCGCCTTGCTGTCCGGCCACGGCCCGCTGGCCGGCATGCTGGACCGGCTGACCGCACCCCGGCCTTTCGTCGACGGCGGCCAAAGCCGCTACCGGCTCGGGCTCGTTTGCGGCGAGCTCGGCGACCTCGTCTGGATCGGCCATGGCGGCTCGCTGCCCGGCTATCGCAACCACATGCTGATCGCGCCGTCGCTCGGCGCCGGTGTCGTGGTGCTGACCAATCGCGAGGAGGACGCGCTCGGACCGGCGCTCCGGATCCTCGCGAGCCTTGCCGCAGCGCCCTTGCCCGCACCGCCGCGCGGCCTCGCGCCAGGCCTCTTCACGGCCGAAGACGGGCCATATTGGGCCGAGCTATCGGCCGATGCGCTGAGCTTCATGGGCGGGTTCGAAAGCCTCGTCGCCGATGGCGCGGGCGGCTTTGCCAGCCTGCCGGCCTATCTCGACATGCGCTTCAGGCAGTCCGGCCCGGATGTCCTGGAGGGGCGGTTCGGCGGCGTCGCGCGTCGCCTTGTGCGGGTCCCCGGCGGAACCCGCCTCGACACGGCGCTTACCGGCCGCTGGCGCGCGCGCCGGTCTGGCCGCGAGATGGTTCTGCGCGACGACGGCACGGCGCTGGTGCCCTTCGCCGGCACGCAGGGGATCGAGGCCGGGCTGACACCCTTGCCCGGCGCCCGCGCGCTGATCGAGCTCAGCCACGGCCCCTGGCGTCACCGGCCCTGCGCGATGCTGCGGCCCGACGGCAGTCTCTTGCTGGCCAGCCACCGTTCGCGAATACTGGAATTCGATCGGATCGCATAAGACCGTTCGCGAATACTGGAATTCGATCGGATCGCATGAGGAAAACGCCTTGACCCGCCCCCGTCTTGTCGCCCTGAGCCTCGCCGCCGCATCGATCTTCGCCACCGTCCAGGCCCATGCCCAGCCGGCGCCGCAACGCGTGCTGCGCGTCGCCCCCCATGCCGACCTGAAGACCCTCGACCCGGTCGCCGCCTCCATCGTCATCACCCGCATGCACGGCCTGATGATCTATGAGACGCTGTTCGCCTGGGACTCGAACCTCCAGCCCCGGCCGCAAATGGTCGAGAGCTTCCAGGCCTCGGCCGACGGCTTGGCCTGGACCTTCACCCTGCGCCCCGGCCTCAAATTCCACGACGGCCAGCCGGTCACCACCCGCGACGTCATCGCCTCGCTGAAGCGCTGGATGGCGCGCGACACCATTGGCGGCAAGCTCGGCGAATATACCGACCGGATGGAAGCGACCGACGACCGCACCTTCGTGCTGCGGCTGAAGCGGCCCTTCGCCCTCGTGCCTTTCGCGCTCGGCTCGGCGGTCGGCCAGATCCCGGCGATCATGCGTGAAAGCGATGCCTCGAGCGATCCGATGAAGCCGGTCACGGAGGCGATCGGCAGCGGTCCGTTCCGCTTCAACCGGGCCGAATGGCGCAGCGGCGCCAAGGTCGTCTATGACCGCAATCCCGACTACGTGCCGCGCAGCGAACCCGCCGACGGGCTTGCCGGCGGCCGCGTGGTCAAGGTCGACCGGGTCGAGTGGCTGATCATGCCCGATCCGGCGACCGCCGCGGCGGCGCTGCAGACCGGCGAGATCGACATATGGGAACAGCCGAGCCAGGACCTCATCCCCGTCGTCACGGCCAATCGCAGCGTCCGGGTCGAGCGTTATTCCAACCTCGCCAACCAGGTCATGCTGCGGCCGAACCACCTCTACCCGCCGTTCAACAATCCCAAGGCGCGGCTTGCGCTCGCCTATGCCACCGACCAGGCCGATTTCCTCGCCGGCGGTTTCGGCGACGAGCAGTTCTGGCGCCGCTGCAACGCCTATTTCGTCTGCGGCGGCCCCAACGGCACCGAGGCCGGCACCGAGGGTTACGCCAGGCCCGATCTCGACACCGCCCGCCGGCTGCTGCGCGAGAGCGGCTATCATGGCGAGCGCCTGGTGCTGACCACCAGCAACGACATCGCCGCGATCGGCCGCATGGCCGAGGTGACCGCCGACGCGCTGAAAAAGGTCGGCTTCAATGTCGACGTCCAGTTCTCCGACTGGGGCACGGTGACCACACGCCAGCAGAACCGCGGCGCGCCCGACCAGGGCGGCTGGAACCTGTTCGTTACCTATGCCTCGGGCGCGACCATGCAGTCGCCGATGACCAATATCGGCACCAATATGGGCTGCGAGCGCGCATGGGCCGGCTGGCCCTGCGATGCCGAGGCCGAGCGTCTGCGCGGCGCGGTGGTCGATGCGACGGATGACGCCGCGCGCAAGAGCGCGGTCGAGGCGCTGCACCGGCGGCTCGCCGAGATGCAGCCTTACCGGGTGCTCGGCCAGTTCGACCAGCCCTATGCCAGGCGGACCAATATTTCGGGCGTGCTGACCGCGCCGGTCATGCTGTTCTGGAACGTCGAGAAGAAATAGGGCGGGATGGCGAGACGCTCCGGCTCGCCGCGGAAATATGGCTCAAGTCTTGGATATCAAGGAGGGGCCCGACCGAGACGGACAGAGCGGCCATCGGACACTCTGTCCGTCTCGACCAGACCCATCCCAGGAACCCACGACTTCCTCGCACCGACCTAACCGGGGCTCGGCGGCGTCGGCGGCGGCCCCCCGCCGTCGAGCCGCGCCAGCCAGTCCCTGAACCAGCCGGCCAGCGCCGCCAACCATCCGGCGAGCGCGGGCATGGCCCTGACCGCCCGCGCCGTCAGCCATAGGCCGCCGCATAGGCTTCCACCAGGGCCTCCTCCAGCAGCCGCCCGCCCCGGTAGCCGCCCAGCGTCGCCGGACGCGTGACGTCGGCGAGCAGCCGCGGACAGGGCTCGGGCGCGCCGATCACGGTGCTGACCGGCAGGCGCTCGGCATAGATGGGCAAGGCATAGTCCTCGTCGTCGTCGGCGACGCCCTTGGCGCGGATCTTCGCCGAGGCGCGCTCGATATCCATCATGACGACCGCCGTCGCCTTGATCTCCTGCCGGGTGCTCTGCCGGAGCCCGGCGGTCCGGCCGGGGAAGAACCGGTCGACCATCATGACCAGGGCACGCCGCTTCTCCTCGGCATCCTCGACCAGCCGCGCACGCCCGAAGGCCATGACCGAGCGATAATCGGCGGAATGGTTGAAGCCGCAGCGTGCCAGCACCAGGCTGTCCAGATGGGTGACGGTGAGGCAGGCCGGCTCGCCCTCGGACTGGTTGCGCAGCATGCGGCTGGCGCTGCTGCCGTGCCAGTAGAGCCGGCTGTCCTCGCGCCAGAACAGGGTGGGCGTGCAATAGGGCTGCCCGTCCACGACATAGGACACGTGGCACAAGGCGGCCGCATCCAGCAGGGCGTGGACCGTCGCGTGATCGTAGAAGCCGCGGTCGTGCCGCCGCTTCACACGGTTGGTCCGGTCGATCGGGTAGCTCTGCGCGGTCTCGTCCAGCATCTTGACCTCCAACGGTTGATAAAGAGGCGTCGCACGGCGAAAGTGGTTGGCGCGAGGACCAATCCGAGAATATTCGTGCCAACCACTTCGAAGCGACGCCGCGAAGCCCTGGAGATTCCGCTCCAGCTCGATCGCGCTGCCGGCAACCAGGCGCGGCAGGTCCATGCCAGCCTCCGTTCGGCGATCCTCGACGGCCGCCTGGCCGCCGGCCTCCGCTTGCCGTCGAGCCGGGCGCTGGCCGACCAGCTCGGCATCCGGCGCAACGCCATCGTGGTCGCCTTCGAGCATCTGGAGAGCGACGGCCTGGTCGAGATGCGCCAGGGCGCCGGCACCTTTGTCGCCGCGCGCCTGCCGCGGCGCTCCGCCATGCCCGAGGCCCTGCCCCACAAGGTGGCGGAGACCCGGCGCGGCGCCTTCGCGCTCGGCCAGACCAGCGCCGACCCGATCCTGATGCGGCGGCTGGCCGGCGTCATGCGCCGGCGCATAACCGCGGCGACCGGCGCCGAGCTCGGTTACGGCGATCCACGCGGCAGCGAGGCGCTGCGCCGCCAGATCGCCGCGCAGCTCGCGGCCAGCAGGGGCATCCTGTGCGACCCCAGCCACATCCTGGTGGTCAGCGGGGTCCAGCAGGGCCTGCGCCTGTGCATGGAAGCGCTGCTGCGGCCCGGCGATGCCGTCTGGATGGAGGATCCCGGCTACCCCGTGGCCCGGCGGACGCTGGCGGCCGCGGGCGCGCGGCTGGTGCCCGTGCCGGTCGACGGCGAAGGGCTCGACGTCGCGGCCGGCCGCCGGCAGGCGGCCACGGCGGCCGCGGCCTATGTCACGCCGTCGAACCAGTTTCCGGCCGGCGTCACCATGAGCATGGGGCGGCGGATCCAGCTGCTGGACTGGGCCCGCGCCGCGCAGGCCTGGGTGTTCGAGGACGATTACGACAACGAGTTCCGTTACGCCGGACCGCCGCTGACGGCGCTCGCCGGCCTCGGCGGCAGCGACCGGATCATCTATTTCGGCACCTTTTCGAAGATGCTGTTCGCCGGCCTGCGGCTCGCCTATGTCGTGCTGCCGGCGGCCGCCGTGGAGCCGGTCGTCGCCGCCCGCGCCGCCTTCGACCGGTTCCCGCCGAGCCTGACCGAGGGCGCGGTCGCCGAGCTTCTCGCCGACGGAGCGCTGGCCGCCCACACCCGGCGCATGCGCATGCGCTACCGCGTCGCCCGCGACGCGGTTGCCGAAACGCTGCGCCGGACCGCGGGCGACCTGCTCGACATCGTCGTGCCGCAGCAGGGGCTGCACCTGCTCGCCAGGTTGCCGGCCGGCCTGCCCGCCGGGGCCGCCGCCAGGATCCGCGAACGGGCCGGCATCGAGGCCTGGCTGCTGGCCGAAACCCGCATGCTCCCGGCGTCGCCCGACGGCTTCATTCTCGGTTTCGCCGGCCATGATCTCGGCGCGCTGACCGCCGCGGCGGAACGGCTCGGACGGGCGGTCCGCGCCTATGTCGCCGCGCCAGAGTAGTCCCGGCAGCCCTGCCCTGTGGTGCATCTCGACCACAGGCAAGCCCAAAAAGCGCCGCGATCTTCGGATGATTGGCGCCCGGCACGACCGGGCGCTCACGCCGAGGGCCTGGCGGCAAGGCCGCGATTGCAAGCAAAAAAGATGATTTCGATTCACCCCGGATTAACCAGACGCGCGCCTTATGGAAGCTGAACGTCATTAGGGCTTCCCTGCACCGAGGACCGGTCCGAGGCGGTCCGCCCGGCTCGTTTTGGCGAGCCCGGCGGAGCGATGGCTGGCGCGTGTCGGTCGGGGAAGGAGTATCCGAGTATCCCGAGAGCGCGACGTATGCGTAACACCACCCGTCGGCCGCCTGGCCTGGATTCGCGCTCCCGCCATCCCGAGACCCGGGGCCGCTTGCCGCGGCTCGCCTGGCTCGGCGCCACGCTCGGGCTCGCCGTCGCGGCCGGCGTCGTCGGCGTCGCCCTGCGGCCGCACCATGACCATGCCTTGCTTGTCACCGGCGGTCCGGATCGCCCGGCACCACGCATCTCCGCGCCGGCCCTGATGTGGGGCACGGCGAGCCTCGCCCCGGCCCGCCACCGCAACCCGCGGCTCGACCCGCTGCTCGACCCCGCTCTGCCGGCGGGCTTCGCGGCGATCGACCGTTATGACGGCCTGCTCGACCCGGCCTCCTGGTCCGCCCCCGCGCCGCGTCCGATCGGCTCCAGCGCGCCGCTTCAGGCGAGCCTGCGCCCCCTCGCGCCGGCCCAGACGGCTGTCGCCGGCCTGCCCATCCCGGTGCTCGAACCCGGGCAGGTTCCGATCGTCCAGGCGAGCCTCGGCACCCAGGCCGCCGAGCCGGACAGCGCGCCGACCGTGCTCGCCGCCCTGCCCACCGTGCCCGAGGACATCGACGACGATCAGCCGGTGCCGGTGCCGCAGCCGCGCAACCGGCTGGTGCTCGGCGCGCCCATGCCGGTGCCGCGTCCGCCGGAACTGCTCGCCTCGACCGCGCCGGAACGCCAGCGGGTGGCGAGCCCGCAGCCGTCGCGGCGCACCCGCACGGCCAGCCTGCCGGCGGCGCCTGCGGCCCCGGTGGACAATCGCTCCTTCTTCGAGCGCTTCTTCGGTCAGCAACAGCGTCCGGCCGCCGGTCCGGTGCTGGCCTATGCGCCCTCCGACGATGCCGGCACGGCGCCGGTGCGCGGCGGCGGCAGCGGCCGCCTGCTCGGCGGCTTCATGCCCGGCCCCGGGCCGGTCGTTGCCCCCGGCACGGCCGTCTATGACATCACCGCCCGCACGGTCTACCTGCCGAATGGCGAGCGGCTGGAGGCCCATTCCGGCCTCGGCGACAAGATGGACGACCCGCGTCACGTCCATGTCCGCATGCACGGCGCAACCCCGCCGCATACCTATGACCTGACCGAGCGCGAGAGCCTGTTCCACGGCGTGCGGGCGCTGCGGCTCAATCCGGTCGGCGGCAGCCGCGCCATTCACGGCCGCGCCGGCCTGCTCGCCCATACCTACATGCTCGGGCCGCGCGGCGATTCCAACGGCTGCATTTCCTTCAGGGACTACAACCGCTTCCTGCAGGCCTATCTGCGCGGCGAAGTGCGCCGCCTCATCGTGGTCGCCAGCGCGAGCTGAGGCGGGTGGGGGGAAGAACGGTCCTTCACGCAAGCGGGACCCAGCCCCTCAGCCGTTCATGTTTGCGGATGAAGCCGAGAAGCGAGCATCGGGAGGCGCTCCAACTCGCCTTCGATCAAAGCTTCCTTCTTTGCCCGTCGCCAGCCCTTGACCTGTCGCTCGAAGGCGATCGCGTCGACGATGCGGGGAAAATGGCCGGCCCAGACCAGCACGACCGGACGGCGTCTGGATGTATAGCCCGGCAGCAGCCCGCCCTGGTGCTCGGAGACACGGCGCGCCACATCGTCTCCGCGTGTCGAGCCGACATAATAGGAACCGTCCGCGCAGCGCAGGATATAGACGAAGGCGCTCATCCAGGGATGATGGCGACCTGATGTCGCGTCGGACATTCGGGCGATGACGGAGACCTGCATCCAGGTCGGCCGTCTTTCGAGGCTCGCAAGAGCGAGCACCTCAGGATGAGGATCGGAAATGAGCTGCATCAGCGTTGCTCACGAGGCGTCGCCGGCGTCGTGCGTTCTGCACTGTCGCTGATGCAGCTCTCCACATTCCTCATCCTGAGGTGCTCGCTCTTGCGAGCCTCGAAGGATGGCCGAGCGTGGTGCAGAGACCGCCGCAGCGGTTTCGTGCCGATGCCCCAGGTGACGCTGTCGCCATAGACCAGGATCTGCCTCATCGTCGGATCGCCCTTCTGCGGCTCACGGCCGGTCGTCGGCCATGACCGCCGCGAGCGCGGCCGCCGCCTCGTCGAGATCGCTTGTCGTGTGGGCCGCGCTGACCTGGATGCGCAGCCGCGCCTCGCCGCGCGCGACGATCGGAAAGGTCACCGCCGGGGCATAGACCCCGGCCGCGCGCAGGGCCTCGCTCACCCGGCGCGCCCGCTCCTCGTCACCCATCTTCAACGCGGTGATCGCGCTGTCGCTGTCGAGACAGGCAAGTCCGTAAAAGCGGAACGCCGCCCGGACATGATCGAGATTGGCCCAGAGACGTTCGCGCGGCGCGGCGTCGGTCCGGCAGATCTCGAGCGCCGCCAGTGCGCTCGCGGCATTGGCCGTGGTCAGGCCCATGGTGAAGATCCAACTGCGGCAGCGCGCGACGATGGCGTCGATCACCGCCTGCGAACCGGCGACGAAACCGCCGCTGGCGCCGCCCATGGCCTTGGACAGCGAGCCGGTCAGCACCAGGCCGGGCGCGCCATTGGGGATGCCCGCGAGCGGCGCCGTGCCGCGCCCCTCCGGGCCGACGACGCCGAGCGCATGCGCCTCGTCGACGACCAGCAGGGCGTCGTGCTGCCGCGCCAGGGCGTGGATCTCGGCGAGCGGCGCAGCGCCGCCTTCCATGCTGAAAATGCCGTCGGTGACGACGAGCTTGCGCCGGGCCGGCCCGGCCTTGACCAGCGCCTCCCGCAGGGCGTCGACGTCGCGATTGCCATAGGCGAGCACATCGGCGCGGCTCAGCCGGCAGCCGTCGATGATGCTGGCATGGTTGAGCCGGTCCGAGATGATGATGTCGCCGGCCTCGACCAAAGTCGTCAGCACGCCGGCATTGGCCGCCCCGCCCGACGAGAACAGCGCCACCGCCTCGACCCCGAGAAACGCCGCGAGCTCCTGGCGCAGCGCCTCGTGCAGCGGCGTGGTGGCGAAGACCGGGTAGATGCCCGTGCCGGTGCCGTAGCGCCCGAGCGCCGCGCGGGTCGCCGCCAGCACCCGCTCATCAATGGACAGGCCGAGATAGTCGTTGGCGCCGAGCATGATCACGTCGGCGCCATCCAGGACGACACGACCGCCGCGCCGGCTCCCGATGACCTGGCGATTGGCCCCGTTCATGATGCCGGGACCTTCGGCAGGGCCTGCTCGACCAGGTTGACCCAGTAGCGCAGGACGATCGGCACGATGGCGTCGTTGAAGACGTAGCGGTTGCCGTGCAGGCCCTCCCCCGGCCCGACCGGGCCGGCGCCGATCCAGGCATAGGAGCCGCCGGCGGCGCGGACCATATAGGCGAAATCCTCGCAGCCGAGGCTCGGGCTGAACGCGGTCGAAACCTGGTCGGGGCCGACAGCCGATGCCGCCGCCGCGGCGGCCACCGCCACCGCCTCCGGCGTGTTGATCAACGGCGGATAGCCGCGCTTGTAGTCGAGCTTGCTCGTGACCCCATGGGCCGCGGCGATGCCCTGGGCGATCTCGCCGATCAGCCTTTCGCATGTGTCGGACAGCGCCGGATCGAAGAAGCGGCAGGTGCCCTGCAGCCAGACCTCGCCCGGCACGATATTGCCGACATTGCCGCCATGGACCTGGGTCAGGCTGACCACCAGCGGCACCTGCGGATCGACCGCCCGGCTGACGATGCGCTGTACCGCGCCGATGAAGGCGCCGGCCGCCAGGATCGGATCGTCGCCGAGATGCGGCATGGCGACATGGGCGCCGGTGCCGCTGAACCGGAGCTCGAAATTGTCGACCGCCGCCATTTGCGCGCCGACCCGCGTGGCGATCGTGCCGAAGGCCAGCCCCGGCCAGTTGTGCACGGCATAGACCGCCTCGACCGGGAAACGCTCGAACAGACCAGCCTCGATCATGCGCATGCTGCCGCCTTCGTTCTCCTCCGCCGGCTGGAACACGAAATGCACGGTGCCGTCGAAATCCGGCTGCTGGCTGAGCAGCCTGGCCGCGCCGAGCAGCATGGCGGTGTGGCCGTCATGGCCGCAGGCATGCATGACGCCGTCCTTGGTGGAGGCATAGGCGAGGCCCGTGCGTTCGGTCACCGGCAGGGCGTCGAGCTCGGCCCGCAGCGCGATGGCACGCTTGCCCGCACCGCTCCGAAGCACGCCGACCACGCCGGTGCCGCCGATGCCCTCATGCACCTCCAGGCCGAAGGATCTGAGCTGCGCGGCGACGAAACGCGCGGTCTCGTGCTCCTGAAAGCCGAGCTCGGGATGCGCGTGGATCTGGTGGCGCCAGGCGATCACCTCTGGCGTGATGGCGGCGACGGGGTCATTATGGCGCATGGTCGTCTCCTGCCTGGCTGGCTCAGCCTGGCTCGTTCGGGAACAGCTCGCCTGAGACTTAGGGCGCCCGACCGGCGGCCGTCTTGAACCAGATTGACCGGGATGATGATCGATACGGCAGAGGAAAGGACCGAGTTCTGGCGCCATCCGCGCTTCCGCGACCTCGGCCTGCTCAAGGCGCGCTTCCGCCGGCACCGCTATGACCGGCACACCCACCCGACCTATGTCATCGCCCTGATCACCGACGGCTGCGAGCGCGTCGGCGTCGGCAACCGCAGCCTGGTCGCGCCGACCGGCTCGGTCCTCGTGGTCAATCCGGAAGAATGGCATGACGGCGAGGCCGGCGCCGATGGCGGCTGGGCCTACCGGACCTTTTATCCCTCGATCGAGCTGATGAGCGCGATCTCGGCCGAACTCGGGCGCGACGGCGCGCCGCTGTTCGCCCGCGAGGTCATCGCCGATCGCGACCTCGCCGCGGCGCTCGGCGCGGCGCATCTGGGCTCGACCGCTGCGGACGCGACCGGCGCCGAGACCTCCATGCTGGTCGCGCTGCGCCAGCTGATCCTGCGTCATGGCGGCGACGGCCGGCCGGAGCCGATCGAGGGCTCGGGATCGCGACGCCGGCTCGCGCTCTACGAACAGGTGATCGAAGCCAGCCTCGCATCCGAGCTCGACCTGCGGCGGCTCGCCTTGGCTGCCGGCGTCACCCGCTTCCAGGTGATCCGGGACTTCAAGAAAGTGGCCGGCCTGACGCCCGCGGCCTTCATCCGCGACCGCCGGCTCCGGCGTGCCAACCAGCTGATCGCGGACGGCGCGAGCCTCGCCGACGCCGCCTTCGCCGCCGGTTTCGCCGACCAGAGCCATCTCTCGCGCACCTTCCGCGCTATGCATGGCATGACGCCGGGCATGTTCAGACGGGCGTGATTCCGACCGACCGACATGCGACGGCCATCAAAAATTTCGACCCGAGCCCCGGATTGACCGCCGCAACGACCCACCCTATTTTGCCGGCGCGGAGCAAGCCGCACCCGGGTCCGCGGGAAGGGTTGAACCCACTTGCTGCTTCCAGTGAGCACTCCAAACCTTTGTGCAGCCGGTTTTGCGGACCGTCGGCGATGTGAAGCACGGAGGTTTTCCGATGACCAGCGCGCCCGATCGCTATTCCCCCAAGCTCAATCTCGACCACCTGAAAAAGCAGGCCAAGGAGCTGATCCGGCTCTACCGCGCCGGCGACGCCGGGGCCGTTTCGCGCTTCCGCGAGAGCCTGCCCGCGGCCGCCGGCCTGAGCGATGCCGCCCTATCGGCCCTCGGCCTTCGCCTGCATGACGCCCAGTCGTGCCTGGCGCGCGAGCACGGTTTTCTCTCCTGGGTCGACCTGAAAGGTTATGTCGAGGTTCAAGCCGTAGCCTCCGGCGAGCGCGCGGCGCTGGTCCGGCGCTGGCTCGGCCTGGTCTATTCCGGCGATGTCGCCGGCACGACCAACCGCGCCAATCCGCGGGTCGCCGCCCGCGTGCTCGCCGAGAACCCCGGCCTCGGCGCGGAAAGCCCCTATCTGGCCTGCGCCGTCGGCGACGATGCCGCGCTGCGCCGGGCGATCCAGGCCGACCCGGCCTGGATCAACCGGCCGGGCGGTCCCTTGAACCTGCCGCCGCTGGTCGCCGTCACCCAGTCGAGCCTCGTCCAGCTCGACGCCTTTCGCGACCGCCTGCACGCCTGCGCGCAGGTGCTGCTCGCCGCCGGCGCCGACCCGAACCAGCGGATCGACAGCCGCTGGCCGCCGGCCTCGCTCGACAAGCCGGATCCGGACTATCCGCTCTCGGCGCTTTATGGCGCCGCCGGCAACAACCGCGACGCCGCGCTGACCGCGATGCTGCTTGCGGCCGGCGCCGATCCCAATGACAACGAATCGCTCTACCATTCGCTGGAAAATCCGGCCTGCACCCGCCTGCTGCTGGACCATGGCGCGCGCATCGCCGGCACCAACGCGCTCTACCGGGCGCTCGATCTCAACGACCCCGCCCCGCTCGAAATGCTGCTCCGCCATGGCGGCAATGCCAACGAGCCGGCCGGCAATGCGCCGCTCACCCATACCGGCTCGCCGTTGCTCCGGGCGATCCGGCGGCGGCGCTCGCCGGCCCATGTCGCGGCACTGATCGCGGCCGGCGCCGATCTGACGGCGACGACCCGGGACGGGCTGACGCCCTATCGGCTGGCGTTGCAATTCGGCCTCCTGGAGGTCGCCGACCTGCTGCGCGCGAAGGGGGCCGGGACCGCGCTGCCGGAAGACGAGGTCTTCGTCGCCGCCTGCGCCCGCGGCGACGCGACCGAGGCCCGGCGCATCGCCGCCGGGCGGCCCGATCTGCCGGCTTCGCTGTCGGCGGCGCAACTGCGCCTCCTGCCCGAGATGGCGGCGGAGGGCGGCGATGCCGGCGCCCGCCTGATGGTCGAGCTCGGCTGGCCGATCGAGACCAAGGGCGGCGACTGGAACGCCTCCGCCCTCAATCTCGCGGTGTTTCGCGGCAATGCCGCGCTCACCCGCTTCCTGCTCGAACACGGCGCCAGCTGGACCGAGGAGCACGGCTTCGGCGACAACGCCTCGGGCACGCTCTCCTGGGCTTCGCTCAACCAGCCGGTCGATGACGGCGACTGGATCGGCTGCGCCCGCGCCCTCCTCGACCACGGCATGCCCCGCGCGACCCCGGATCCTGATGATCCGGAGGGCGTCGTGCTGGCGGGGCGGAAGAAGCGGTTTTCGGATGAGGTGAGCGAGGTGTTGCTGGAGGGTTGATTGCCGTGACGGGCATGTCTCTCTTCGGCCCCAGGCGTCGCCTGCGGGGCGGGATGCGTGTTCCCTCGTGAGCACGATACGGTCGATGGCGGCGTCCTGTTCCGCTGCCGTCGACCTTGCCACCACTCCTCGCAACCCCACGCAATACCCCGCAATTCCGCCCCGCCCGCTTTGCTCCAGAATGTCCCCAGAAGCGTTGGATCGCTCAACGCGCTGCCGGAGACGGGACATGTCGGGACCTCAGCCCATCACGCATTCGCGCCGGAACTTCATCGCGGTGATCGCGCTCGCCGCAGGCCTCGCCGCCTGCAATCCGTTCGGGCCGACGCTGATCTCGTCGTCGACGGTCAATGGCAAGAAGATCAATGTCTTCGCCAGCGGCAGCGCCCCGCGCAATTCGGATGTCGAGCAGAACGGCACGGCGACCCGGCTGAAGCTCGGCACGCGGGTGGTCGTGGTCAATCTCGACGGCCGCGTGTCGATCGATGGCGTCGAGACCGCCTATGGGTCCTTCACCGAGATCAATGTCACCCTCGGCGACAACAACACGATCGAGGTGAAGGTCGTCAAATGATCCGCCCCCGGCTTGCGCCAGGGGCGTTCCGGGCCGGCGCCGGACGAGGCCGACACCGTGATGGGCGCGGGACGCCGGCCGGCCCCCTTGAGCGCCGGCCGCGACCTGGCGCACCGGGCTACTCCGCGAGCCGCGACAGCACGGCGAAGGCGGCGCGCACCCGCGCCTCGTTGGGATAGTTCTTGTTGGCGAGCATGACGATGCCGATGCGCCGGGCCGGAATATAGGCGACATAGGCGCCGAAGCCGTTGGTCGAGCCGGTCTTGTTGATCAGCACGTCCTGGCGCGGCGGCATGGGCGGCTCGATCCGGCTGACCGGCACCGGATTGCGGTTGACCGCCGGCGCATTGCCCGCGACGAGGTCGGCGAGACCGGCGGGATAGGAATATTGCTCCCAGACCAGATCCTGGACATAGGGTCCGGCCCGGTAATAGCCGGCATGGGTCGCCATCAGAGCCCGGCCGGTCGCCTCCGGCACCTGGCCGATGCCCATATTCAACTCGACGAAGCGGATCATGTCGACGGCGTTCGACTTTACCCCGTAGGCTTCCGCGGCGAGCATGCCGGGACCGACCCGGACCGGCGCGCCGGCGGCCGTATGGCCCCAGGCATAGGACTTCATCTGGTCGGCCGGGACCGTGATATAGGTCCGGCGCAGGCCGAGATCCGGGAACAGCCGGCGCTCCATCAGGCCCTCGAAACTTTGCCCCATGCTCCTGGCCGCGACCATGCCGAGCAGGCCGATGCTCGGATTGGCATAGGTGCGCTGGGTGCCGGCGGCGAAGCGGGGCTGCCAATTGCGGAAATAGGTCATCATCTGGTCGTGATTGCGCACCTCGTCGGGCATCTGCAGCGGGAAGCCGCCGGCGGTATGGGTGGCGAGGTCGAGCACCCGGACGCCGCCGAGCGCGCTGCCTGCGAGTTCCGGCAGATAGTCGCCGATCCGGCCGGCGAGCGAGAGCTTGCCGGCGATCTCGGCCGAGGTGGCCAGCGTCGCCGTGAACGTCTTGCTGATCGAGCCGAGCTCGAACAGCGTGTCCCGGCTGACGGCGGCCCGCGGCTGCCGCGAGGCCAGGCCGTAGTCGAAGAAGTGGCGCTGGCCGCCGATCGTCACGGCCACCGCCAGTCCGGGAATGCCGAACTCCTCGATGACGGGCTTCATCGCGACATCGACCACTTGCCTGACCTGCGCATCCCGCGCGGGGTCGGCATGGGCAGGGGCAACGTGGCCGAGCGCCACGGCGAGGACGCCGGCGGCCATGCGGGGAAACAGGCGTGAGACCAAGACAACCTCCAGAGCTTCAATGACCCGTCAGCCGTCTATGACCCCAGCCAGGCTCTGGCAAACGATGATAACTGGGCTGAGCCATGAGGAAAATTGGGGTGCCGGCGGCGCTCCCCGCCATGGTCGAACGCCGGGCCCGGCCCGGCCCGCCGGCCGCGTCATCGGAACGAGCTCATGCCGCGCGCCTGGCCTCGCAGCGCGCCGCACCGTCGAACAGGTCGCGGCCGATGGCATGCGCCGCCGCGAGGTGGATCGCCGGATCCTGCGCTTCGGAATCGAGCATCAGCGCGGATGTCGCGACACAGGCGCCGCAATAGTCGAAGATGCCGTGATCGATCTGCGTCGTCATCGCGCCGGCATAGCCGTGCCGTGCATAGGTTGCCGCATCGGCGCCACCAATGCCGACGAGGTGCACCCGCAAGCGCCCGAGCTTCTTCTCCAGCGGGACATCCGGCCGGAAGTCGAAGGCCCAGCCATTGGCGAAGACCCGGTCGATCCAGCCCTTGAGCAGGCCAGGCATCGACCACCAATAGACCGGATAGACCAGCACCAGGGCATCGGCGCGATCGATCCGCGCCTGCTCGGCGGCGACATCGGCGGGCGGCGGCGCCTGCCGGCGGTGGACGGCGAGATCGGCCATGCCGAAGCGCGGATCGAAGGCCTCCGCCGTCAGGTCGGCGATGTCGAAGGAATGGCCGGCGCCGGAGAGCGACAGCCCTTCGGCTATTCCGGCGGCGACGCCGTGACTGAGCGAGCCCGGCTCGGGATGGGCGACCACGATGAGCGCGTGCATGGCGGAAACTCCTGGCGGTGGATTGCGGGGGAAGGACCAGCGTTATATACTTTTTGTAAGTTACGTTTGGTATATAACCATGTCAAGCACCACCCGTGATCAACCCCCGGCGCATCAGCCGCGTCGCCGGCTGGCCAGGCAGGAGCGTCATCGCCAGCTCCTCGACGTCGCCTGGCGGCTGGTCCGCGACGAGGGAACCGAGGCCTTGACGCTCGGCCGGCTCGCCGAGCAGTCCGACGTCACCAAGCCGGTGGTCTATGATCATTTCGGCACGCGCGGCGGCCTGCTGGCGGCGCTTTATCAGGAGTTCGACGCGCGCCAGACCGCGCTGATGGACGCAGCGCTCGCGGCCAGCGAACCGAGCCTGACCGGCATCGCCACGGTCATCGCCGCGTCCTATGTCGGCTGCGTGCTGCTGCAGGGCCGCGAAATCCCCGGCGTGATCGCCGCGCTCGCCGGTTCACCCGAGCTCGAAAAGATCAAGCGCGACTACGAGGTGGCTTTCATCGAGAAGTGCCGCGCCGTGCTCACCCCCTTCGCCGGAACCGGCGCCATTGCCTCCGCCGGCCTCTGGGCCATGCTCGGTGCCGCCGAGGCGCTGTCACATGCCGCGGCCACCGGCGAGATCACCGCCGATGAAGCGCAGCGCGAGCTGTTCGAGACCATTGTCGCCATGGTCGCCAGAGCCGCACGCGGCGGCGGCCGATAGGCGCGCTCAAGCCCCGCCACGGGCGGGGCCGCCCACGGCCCGCTCCGGCTCCGCCGCCATGAGGGCCCAGCGGTAGTCGTTGGGCGTCGTCCCCGCGACCGTCCGGAAGGTGCGGTAGAAGGTGGCGAGGCTGTCGAAACCGCAGGCAAAGGCAATAGCGGCGACCGGCCGGTTGGGCATCTCCAGCAGCAGCCGGCAGGCCTCGGCGATCCGCATGGCCATGATCGTCCGGTGCAGGCTCACGCCCGTCGGCTCGAACAGCAGATGGACCTGCCGGACGGAAACGCCCAGCCGCGTCGCCACCAGATCGACCGACAATTCGGGACGATGCAGATTGTCCCGAACGAGGCGCCGGGCCGCGTGCAGATAAGCGTTTTTCAGGGCCCAGCGGCTCTCCGGCGTGCCTGCGCCCGCCGCGCCCGCCGCGAGCAAGGCCAATTGGGCGAGACCGCCGACCGCGTCGTCGGCCTCGGCGCCGGCGAAATGCCCGGCATTGTCGACCAGGGACCGGAACGATGCCGCGAGCAGCCTGGCATAACGCTGGTCGGTCGCCAGCGGCGTCCTGAACAGGTCGCGCGACCGGCGAGCCAGCAGCGCGTCGCCCGATAGCGGGATCTGCAGGACACGGAAGTGGAAGTCGGACTGCGAGCTCGGGATCCCCGAATAGGGCATTTCCGAATAGCCGACGCCCATCATGCCGGCCTTGACCTCGAAGCGGCCCGCCGGCGTCTCGCACCAGCCGGGACCGGCGATCTGATGCGAAATGACCAGGCTGTTGGCGGCGACGCGGGCGATGTCGGCAGGCGTGCGGCTGATGACATAGGCGGAAGCGCGCATCTCGGCGAGCGTCGCGCCGCCCAGCGCCTGGACCGCGATCTCGCCCCGGAAGGCGGAGCGCCGCTCCGGCGGCAATTCGATGGTGACGCCGCTGAGCCGCCGACCGCGCTCCTCGCGCCAGAAGTCGAAACGCTCGCGCACCGGCAGGCTGTCGGTCGACCAGGTGAGAACGGAGGAGGTCATGGGCATCCAGAATGGTCTGGCCGGAATCCCAACGCACATGCCGCAACAAGGCCAAGTGGATCACGACGCGGCGCACGCGGCAACTGGCTGCCGTCGACGGCGAACCCGACGAAACCGACATCCGAGCCATATCCCATCGACAGCTCCCCGGCGTTCATCGGCCCTTCGGCGCCCCCCACCGCAAGCCGTCCATCAGCAGCGATGCGAGCCTGCGCGAACGCGCCTGCCAGTCCGGTGTATCGGGCGTCGAATAGGTCGCGAACAGGGCATGCAGCACGTCGGCGCTCTCGACATCGCCTCGGATCGAGCCGTCGGCGATGGCCGCCTCGACCAGCCGCTTCAGCGCCAGGGGCACGAGACCGGAGGATTGGGCGAACAGTTCCGATTTGGTGGTGAGCAGGATGCGCAGGCTGTCGGCCATGCCGCGCTTGGTGGCGATATAGCCGACGAAGCGCTGCATCCACTCGGCCAGAGCCACATCCGGTGGCCCGGCCGCGGCGAGTTCGTCGGCTGCCGCGATCAGCGCCTCGACCTCGCGGCGATAGGCGATCTCGACCAGGTGCTCGCGGGTCGGGAAGTGCCGGTAGAGCGTGCCGATGCCGACGCCGGCGCGCCGTGCGATGTCTTCCAGCGAGGTGTCGAGCCCATGCTCGGCGAAGGCCGCGGCCGCAACCTCGACCAGCCTGTCGCGGTTGCGCCGGGCATCGGCCCGCAGGGCCTTCTTGTCGGGGTCGGCCTCGACCGCTTCAGGTCCGGCCGATGGTTCGCCAGCCAAAGATCCACTCCCACGCCGACAGGGGCTTGAACCGCGCCGGCCAAACCTCTATGTTGCATAAACGGAGGCGCCTCCGTTTATTGGCCGGGGCGGCTTCGAGCCCTTATCTCACCCTCGACCGAACATGTCATGCCTCCGTGACGTTGCAAGAGCTGACCCTGCCCGCTTTTATTGGGTGTAAGCTCCGACAGCCCCGAACACGGGATCGCGGCGCCGGCGCCCGCATCTCGGCCCGCCCGCTCCGCACGAGGTTCGGGCGGTACCAGCCCGACAGTCCGACGCGGGCGACCGCCCCCGCCGCCCCATGCTTCATGCCCCTTTCGCACCCTCGTCCAAACCCCATCGGAGCCGGACAGCCATGGCGAACCGAACCACCATCCATCTCGACATCAACGGCCAGGCCTTCGACCTGGCGCTCGAGCCGCGCGTCACCCTGCTCGATGCGCTGCGCGATCATCTCGGCCTCACCGGCACCAAGAAGGGCTGCGACCAGGGCCAGTGCGGCGCCTGCACCGTGCATATCGACGGCGAACGGGCGCTGTCCTGCCTGACGCTGGCGGTGCAGGCCGAAGGCCGCGCCATCACCACGATCGAGGGGCTTGCCGGGCCCGACGGCGCGCTGCACCCGGTGCAGGCCGCCTTCCTGGCCGAGGACGCCTTCCAATGCGGCTATTGCACGCCCGGCCAGATCATGTCGGCGGTCGCCTGTATCCGCGAAGGCCATGCCGGCTCGAACGACGCGATCCGCGAGGCCATGGCCGGCAATCTCTGCCGCTGCGGCGCCTATCCCCATATCGTCGCGGCGGTGCGCCGGGCCGCGGAGGTGATGTCATGAAGGACTTCACCTATCTGCGCGCCACATCCCCCGCCGAAGCCCGGCAATGGGCGGCGTTGCCCGGCGCCATGCTGCTCGCCGGCGGCACCACCTTGCTCGACCTCGCCAAATGCGGCGTCGCCGAGCCCGACGAGGTCGTCGACATCAGCCATCTCGCCGGGCTCGACGGGGTTCGCGCCGATGCCGGCGGCGCCAGCATCGGCGCGCTCGCCAAGATGAGCCATGTCGCCGGCCATGCCGGCATCAAGGCGTTTTTCCCGGCCGTCGCCGAAGCCCTGTCGCTGGCCGCCTCGGCGCAGATCCGCAACATGGCGACCATTGGCGGCAACCTGATGCAGCGCACGCGCTGCGCCTATTTCCGCGATCCCGCCACCTTCCCGGCCTGCAACAAGCGGGCACCCGGCTCGGGCTGCGCGGCGCTCGGCGGGGTCACCCGCAACCATGCGGTGCTGGGGGCGAGCGAGGCTTGCATCGCCACCTATCCCGGCGATCTCGCGGTGGCGCTGACCGCCTTCGACGCACTGGTGCATCTGGGTGAGCGTCAGATCGCGATCGACGACTTCTTCCTGCTGCCGGGCGCCACGCCCGAGCGCGAGCACCCGATCGCGCCCGGCGAGCTGATCACCAAGGTGACCTTGCCCGCCTCGGCCGCCGCGCGCCGCTCGACCTTTCTCAAGGTGCGCGACCGCCAGTCCTATGAATTCGCCGCGGCGAGCGCCGCCGTCGGCCTCGAACTCGAAGCCGACGGCCGGACCATTCGCGACATCAGGGTGGCGCTCGGCGGCATCGCCACCAAGCCGTGGCGGGCCTCGAGCCTCGAGACGGCCCTCAAGGGCCGGCCGCTGGAGCCGGAAACGGTGAAGCGCGCCAGCCTGCTGGCGGTCGAAGGCGCGGTCGCCACCGGCGCCAACCACGCCAAGATCGATCTCGCGCCGCGCGTCGTGGCGCGCGCCATCCTCGCTTTGGGAGAGACGGCATGACCAGCCCCGACACATCGATGAAACGTGGCGACGCGTCCGATGGCGGCGGCGCGCTCGGCGCCCGCCTGTCACGCCTGGACGGCCCGGCCAAGATCACCGGCCGCGCCACCTACGCGGTCGAACATCCCGTCGAAGGCCTGGCCTATGCCGTGACCGTGCAGAGCACGATTGCCGCCGGCCGGATCAGCAGCATCGACGTGACGGCGGCCGAGGATTCGCCCGGCGTGCTGCTGGTGCTGACCCACGACAATGCGCCGCCGCTGCACGGCGCCTCGAGTTGGCTCGGCGCGCCGCCGGCCGAGCCGCATTATCATCCGCTCGCCCGCGACATCACCTTCAACGGCCAGCAGGTCGCCGCCGTCGTCGCCGAGACTTTCGAACAGGCGACCGCCGCGGCGGCGCTGATCGACATCAGCTATGACCGGACGGCAGCGATAGCGGGCCTCGACGACCCCAAGGCCGGCGATGGCATGCCGCTCGCCCCGATGACCGCGGAATGGGGCGACGCGGCGGCGGCCTTTGCCGCGGCCCCCATCCGCATCGAGGCCGAATACCGCACGCCACGCGAATATAACGTGCCGATCGAACCGCATGGGCTGATCGCCCGCTGGGACGGCGACGGGCTGACCGTCTGGGAGCCGAGCCAATGGCTCGACGGCATGGCGCGCACCTATGCCGAATGGTTCGGCCTGCCCTTCGACAAGGTCCGGCTGATCTCGCCCTTCATCGGCGGCGGCTTCGGTTCCAAGGCGCTCGCCTACGGCCATGGCGCCATAGCCGTCATGGCGGCGAAATTGCTCGACCGCCCGGTCAAGCTGGCCGTCACCCGGCCCCAGACCTTCACCGCCTATGGCGGGCGGCCGGCAACCCGCCAGACCCTGTCGCTCGGCGCCGACCGGACCGGCAAGCTCGTCTCGATCATTCAGCGCGGCGCCAACGAAACCGCCGTCGACGGCGTCGCGGTGGAGCCGCTCGGCTCGGTCACCACGATCATGTATGCGACGCCCAACCTGTCGTCGCGGCAGAATGTCGTGCCGGTCAATACCGTGCTGCCCGGACCATTGCGGGCGCCGGGCGAAAACCCCAGCGCCTTCGGCCTGGAAAGCGCCATCGACGAGCTGAGCTATGCCGCCGGCATCGATCCGCTGGAGATCCGGCTGATCAATTATGCCGAGCGCGACCAGCAGGCCGACAAGCCCTGGTCGACCCGCCGGCTGCGCGAAGCCTATGCCGCCGGCGCCGAAGCCTTCGGCTGGTCGAGGCGCTCGGCCGCGCCGCGCTCGATGCGCGACGGCCGGCAACTGATCGGCTGGGGAGTGGCGGCCGGCACCTATCCGGTGCGCCGCACCGCCGGCGAGGCCTTGGTGCGCATTCTCGCCGACGGCACCGTCGAGGTCGCGAGCAGCGGCACCGACATGGGCACCGGCACCTATACGATCCTGGCCCAGACCGCCGCCGATGCGGTCGGCGTGCCGGTGGGGCAGGTCCGCGTCAAGCTCGGGGATTCCGAACTGCCGCGCGCGCCGGTCTCCGGCGGTTCGCAATTCGCCAACCTGATCACCGGGGCGGTGCACAAGGCCGCGCTCGCCGCCCGCGACGCGCTGATCGGACTTGCGATCGCCGATCCGGCGTCGCCGTTCCGTGAGCTGCAGGCCAATACGCTGGTCGTCGCCGATGGCCGGATTGGATCGCCCCGGCAAGGCGGTCCGGACCTCACGATCGCCGATCTGATGAGCAGGCTCGGCCGCGACCGGATCGAGGCCCTGCGCGATACCCTCGCGGAGAACCGCACGGCCGAGGCCAGGCGCTACGACAATTTCACCACGGTCTCGACCATGCGCGCACCGACCGATGGCGACTATTCCATGCACAGCTGGTGCGCCCATTTCGTCGAGGTGCGCGTCGACGAGGATTTCGGCACCGTCCGCGTCTCGCGCATGGTCTCGGCCTTCGATTCCGGCCGGCTCTACAACCCCAAGCTCGCCGAAAGCCAGTGGAAGGGCGGCATCATCATGGGCATCGGCCAGGCCTTGCTGGAGGAAGGCCTGGTCGACGCCAGGCACGGCCGGGTGATCAACAACAATCTCGGCGACTACCTGGTGCCGACCAATGCCGACATTCCCGACCTCCAGGTGATCTCGGTCGGCGTCCCCGATCTCCACGCTTCCGCGCTCGGCGGCAAGGCGGTCGGCGAGCTCGGCATTGTCGGCGTGGCGCCGGCCATCGCCAACGCGGTGTTCCACGCGACCGGCAAGCGCGTGCGCGACCTGCCGATCACTTTCGACAAGCTGATGTGAGGGGCACCAAATAGCCCTCTCCCTCTGGGAGAGGGCTATTTCTGTTGCGCTTTTCGCCCCTGCCCGCGCGGCCGGCCGATGACGATGCCGGCGAGATCGTCGTCCGCCCCACTGCCCAGGGGTCGCCGCGGCGCTTCGCTGCCGGGCAAGCCCGGCGGGACCATGGTCCCGCCGGCCCGCGATCTCAGACCTTACCAGCCGGACGAGCGGCGCCAGCCATGGCCCGGAGGCGGGCCGTGCCGGTGGTGCCGGTGGCGATGCCCCGGCGGCACCCAGTGGCCGCCCCAGCCATGCCGATGACGGTGGTGATGGTGGCCATGCCGATGGCCGTGGCCATGCCCGTGACCATGGCGATGACCATGGCCATGGCGATGGCCATGCCCATGCCGGTGGCCATGACCGTCGCGGGCTTCCGCTTCCGCGGCGCCGACCGTCATGACCGCGAGGCCACCAAGAGCGGCCAGCAGCCAGCCCCTGCGGGACATTGTATTTTCGCTCATGCCGATTCCTTCAATTCACTGCGCCCCCGCCGCCAATAGGCCGCCCCTCGGGTGAATACCGGATGAACCGGCCGGGGCCCGACCATTGGTCCCGGCCCGCGCCACCGCGCGGCCCCCCGGTCCGGCGCTGAGCGCCGATGGGCCAGGTCTTGGGGAATTGTGCCGTTTTGCAACCGATGACCAGCCTCAGGTAGCGGCCGACCTCTTGCTACACGTACAAAACGGGAACAAAAAGAGAAAATCCAAGGCGAATGGATAGGGAACAGCCATGACCAGCGAAGCAGCCGGTGCCGCCGGTCACGATGACAGAACCCCGAGCGAAGCGGAGATCGACGCCGTCATCGCCGAATTCGGCGGCGACCCGAGGGCGGCGTTGCGCGCCCTGATGAGCGATATCCGCACCCTCGCCGAGGACCGCGACCGCGCCGTATCGCGCGGTTATGTCCGGCGCCCGCCGGCGCCAGGACGGGCCGCATGACCACGAGCCGCTTGACCACGGGCGGTTCGATCGCGCGCGGCTCGGTGGCGCCCATCACCCCCTTTTGGGGATCTCCAGGCCGCGCTGCACGGCGGGCCGGGCGAGGCCCCGCTCCAGCCAGGCCGGCACCTGGCTGAGCCGGTCATACTCGACCAACTCGCCGGCGCCGTAGAAGCCGACCAGGTTGCGCACCCAGCCGAGCAGAGAAACATCGGCGATCGTATAGTCGTCGCCCATGATCCATTGCCGGCCGGCCAGCCGCGTCTCCAGCACGCCGAGCAGGCGCTTGGACTCGGTGACATAGCGCTGCAGTGGCCGCTTGTCCTCGAACTCCCGGCCGGCGAACTTGTGGAAGAAGCCGACCTGGCCGAACATCGGCCCGACCGCCGCCATCTGGAAGAACACCCACTGGATGGTCTCGTAGCGCCTCGCCGCGTCGGCCGGCAGCAGCTTGCCCGTCTTCTCGGCGAGATAGATCAGGATCGCGCCCGACTCGAACAAGGCCAGCGGCCGGCCATCGGGCCCGTCGGGATCGATGATCGCGGGGATCTTGCCGTTCGGGTTGAGCGCCAGGAATTCGGGCGTCCAGCTCTCGTTCTTGCCGATATCGATCAGATGCGGCTCGTAGGGCAGCCCGATCTCCTCCAGCATGATCGAGACCTTGACGCCGTTCGGCGTCGGCAGGGAATAGAGCTGCAGCCAGTCCGGATGGGCGGCCGGCCAGCGCGTGGCGATCGGAAAGGCTGAGAGATCGGACATCCAAGGCTCCTGGGTCGCCGAACGGGAACGGCGACGATAACGAGCCCGCGCCAGGGTGCAATTGGCGCGGGCGACCGGAGCTCCACGCTGACGATGATGTGACCGCCGGGAGGGTGACCGTCAGCGCATCAGGTGGTTGGCCACCGCCTCATAGGCCGGCAGCGTGGTCGGATCATTGGCGGCATTGCCGGCCTGCGGGTGCGACGAAAACCGGGCGATCACCATGCGCGCGGCCGGATCGACATAGATCGACTGGCCGTGCACGCCGCGCGCCATGAAGGCGCCATGGGCATTGTGGCTGATCCACCACATGCCGCGATAGCTCCAGCCCCCGAGCAGCGCATAGCCGGCCTTCTCGAAGGCCGCGCGGTCGCCGCCGGCGCGAATGCGGGCGATCGCCGCCTCCGGCACCAGCCGCTGGCCGTTGATCATGCCGCCGTCGAGCATCAATTGGCCGATCCGCGCCATGTCGCGCAGGCCGGCGCTCAGGCCGCCGCCGGCAAATGGCGTGCCGATCGAATCCACCGCATAATAGGCGTCCTGCTCGGCGCCCATCCGGCTCCAGATCCGTTCCGACAGCAGGGTCGCGACGGATTTGCCGGTGGCCCGCGCGATGATCCAGCCGAGTGCATCGGTATTGACGGTGCGATAGCCGAAGGCGGCACCGTGCTCGCCCTGCTTCGCCACCGTCCGGAGGAAGTCGAAATAGCTGCGCGGCCCGCTATAGCCGGCGGGCTTCGGCAAGGGATTGCCGGCGGCCGCATGCTGCCAGACCTCGGCCTGCGGATCGGCATAGTCCTCGCTGAAGCGAAGCCCGGTGGTCATCTCCAGCACCTGCTTCACCGTCGCGTCGCCGAAGGCGCTGCCGGCAAGCTCCGGCACGATGGTCGCGACGCTGGCCTGTTCGTCGATCACGCCCTCGGCCACCAGCATCTCGCCGAGCAATCCGGTCAGCGACTTGGTCACCGACATGGCGGCGTGCTGGCCGCCTGCGTCGAGGCAGCCGGAATAGCGCTCATAGACCAGCACGCCGTCGCGCAGGATGGCGACGCCGTCGGTGTAATTGGCGGCGAGCGACTGCGCCCAGGTCATCTCGGCTCCGCCGCCGAGCGGCGTGAACCGGACCGCGTCGATCGTCTCGTCGATCCGGCGCGCCAGCGGCACCGGCGCGCCGAGGCCCCGGCTGACGCCGACCGTCGGCATCAGCTCGCGATTATGGCAGACGGTCCAGCGCAGCCGGGGAAAACTGAAGAAATCGGGATCGGAAAAGCGGATCACCTTGTCGGCCGGCGGCGGCGCTCCGCGCATCCAGCCGAGCGTCCGCGGGTCGGAAGCCTCCGCCGACAGCGGTGCCGGCGGTTGCTGGGCCCGCGCGATCATCGGTCCCATCGCGCCGCCGACGGCGGTCGCGACAACCGCCATGATCATGAACCGGGATATCGGGCCCCTGGCCGCAGGCCGGCCCTCAATAGCTGACGACGACATTGATGAAACCTCCGGACCAGGCGGGCGTCTTGGACGGCACGATCGAGGCGATCCCGGCTCCGGGAAAGGACACGCTGAAGCCGGCGGTCAGATAGGTATTGGCGTTCACCTTGCGGGTATATTCGATGAAGATGTCGTCGGCGAGGTGCGGAGTGGTCACCCCCGTGATCAGGATCGGCACGCCGTTATAGATTTCCAGGCGGGTGCCCTGGCCGAACTGGATCGGACTGCCCAGTTGATTGGCATTGATATTGGAATAGCGCAGCGTCAGCGTGTCCCGCTCGGTCGGGTTCAGCCTCAGCGCGATCTGATGGGCATTGACGTTCGAATTGATGAACACCATCGACGACTTCGATCCGGTCGACCAGGAGCTCGGCGTCCCCTCGAAATAGAGCGGGTCGAACCGTTCGTTGCGCCTGGTCAGCGGGTTGTCGCCGGAGAAGGTCTGGTACGAATAGGTCAGCGTCGGCGACCATGGCAGGTCGGCGAAGGTATAACCGATCTGGATGCGCGCGGCCCAGGCCTGCAGGTCGACCGAGCGGTTCCATTCATAAGCGAAATCGGCGGCGAAGAACAAGGGCTCGAGCACGCCGCCGAACGGCTTGGCGCGCCAGTAGAGATTGACGAAGTTCAACCCGTTGCGCCCACCGGGAATGATCGAAGGCGGGCCGATGCCGCCGGGAGCGGCCTGCGGATAGGGCGCCTGCGATTGCAGCACATGGCCATAGGTGAGGCCGGCGAAGGTTCCGCCCGGCCCGTCATAGCGGAAATCGACGCCGGCGATCTTGGTGAAGCTGTTATTGGCCGGCAGTTCGTTCGGATCGAGATAGAAGGCGGTCGCGGTGAAGCCGCCGGCGGCGACACGCCCCAACGCCGCGAACTCCCAGGCCTTGCGCGGGCCGAGCTTCAGCGCGCCGCGCTCGAAACCGCTGGTGCCGCCATTGGCGAGCAGCATGCCGGTGCCTGCCTTGAATTCGCGCGGCCCGATCGACAGATCGACCGTCCAGCCGCCCGTCGTGACCGCGCGCAGGCCGGCATACCCCTCCTCCAGGGTGACGCGCCCGACATTGCCGGTGCCGAAGGCGTCGGTACCGTGGGTGCCGGAAGCGACCATCGACAGCTTGCCATAGGCGGTCAGGCCGTCGGCGAGACTGGCGGTCCAGCTCAGCCCGGGTTTGACATAGGCCTCGAGCCATTGGGTGTTCGGGTTGAAAGGCACCGCCGGTGACGTCGCCCTGGCGAGCTCCCAGAACAGGTTGCGCTCGAACACGGCGTTGAGGCCGGCCTCGATATGGGCGCGCACGGCAAAGCCGTCGCCGTCATAGACCAGCCCGCGGTTCTCGGCCCGCGACAGATCGGGCGCCAGCAGGGCACCCGCCAGGGCGGCCGCGGACGCGGCCCGTCGGCGGTGGCGCATCATGGCCCGCCTTCGTCGTTTGGGGCGACCTCGCCCACCCACGGAGTGGTCGTCCGCATGGGCCACTATCACCGGCCGGGCCGCGCCGGTCCAGTGGGCCTGACGGCCCGGCGATGGCATCGGCCCGACGCGGCTCCGGGGCTTCCGCTGCGGCCGGCACGCGCGCAATAATGCCGGCGGCTGCCCGCGCCGGTCGGCGACATCGGGCACGAGCCCGCGCGGCCGATATCGACGTCAGCAAGATCAGGAGATCGACGATGCTACAGGTCGTTCAAGCCTATGACCGCGCGCCCATCGCCGAGGTGGAGACCGACGACGAGGCCGCCCTCGAAACCAAGCTGCAAGCGGCCGAACGGGTGTTCCGCGACCGCGACCACTGGCTGAAGCCCTATGAGCGGATCGCGGTGTTGCGCCGCCTCGCCGCGCTGATGGAAACCCGCCGCGACCATTTCGCCCGGCAGATCGCGCGCGAGGGCGGCAAGCCGCTGCCCGACGCGATCGTCGAAACCAACCGCGCCATCGACGGCGTGCACAATGCCGCCGACGAGCTGCGCAATTTCGCCGGCCGCGAAATTCCGATGGGCCTGTCGCCGGCGGGCGCCGACCGCTGGGCCTTCACCACCAAGGAGCCGATCGGCATCGTCGCCGCCATCTCGGCCTTCAACCATCCGCTGAACCTGATCGTCCACCAGGTGGCGCCGGCGATCGCGGTCGGCTGCCCGGTCATCATCAAGCCGGCCGGCCCGACGCCGCTGTCATGCCGCGATATCGTCGCCCTGGTCCACGAGGCCGGCTTGGCCGAGCCCTGGTGCCAGAGCTTCATCCCGGACGGCAATGCGCTGGCCGAGAAGCTCGCCACCGACCGGCGCATCAACTTCCTCAGCTTCATCGGCTCGGCCAAGGTCGGCTGGTACCTGCATGGCAAGCTGAGCCATGGCGCACGCTCGGCCCTGGAACATGGCGGCGCGGCGCCGGCCATCGTCGACCGCAGCGCCGATCTCGACCGGATCATCGAGCCGATCGTCAAGGGCGGCTATTACCATGCCGGCCAGGTCTGCGTGTCGACCCAGCGCATCTTCGTCCATGCCGATATCGCCGCGGAATTCACCGAGCGCCTGGTCGCGCGCGTCGCCAAGCTGCGGGTCGGCGACCCGACGCTCGCCGATACCGAGGTGGGACCGCTGATCCATCCGCGCGAGGCCGACCGGATCGCCGCCTGGGTCGCGGAAGCGGTCACCGGCGGCGCGCGCATCGCGACCGGCGGCGGCCGCCTGTCCGAGACCACCTTGCAGCCGACCGTGCTGCTCGGTCCCTCCCGCGACGCCCGCGTCTCGCGCGAGGAGATCTTCGGCCCGGTGGTCTGCGTCTACCCCTATACGCGCCTCGAAGACGCGGTGGCCGAGGCCAATTCCCTGCCGGTGGCGTTCCAGGCCAGCGTCTTCGCCCAGGATATCGGTGTCGCCATGCGCGCCGCCGACCGGCTCGATGCCTCCGCCGTCATGATCAACGACCCGACCGCCTTCCGCACCGACTGGATGCCTTTCGCCGGCCGGCGCGAGTCCGGCTACGGCATTGGCGGCATCCCTTACACCATGCGCGAAATGGCCCAGGACAAGATGATCCTGATGCACCGGGGCTAGTGTTCCGTCGCAGTGAATTTGGCTCTTTGAGCGGACAGATTCGGCGACATTGTCCTGGAGATTTTCAAAGCTGAACGGCTGGACTCGTGGATGGCCGCGACAATCAAGCCATCATGATCGCCGTGCAGCAATACGGGTGCCTGTCGTGGGGGCGCGTCGGCGAAGCGGAGCAGCCGGTCTTTGACATCACGCCGGCGGCGCTCTCCACTGCCGGCGGATGCGACCGGCGAACCGGTCGGGCAGCGGCGCGGGAGGGCGCGATTCATGACGGAGCAATGGGGCCAGGACGCATTCAGCTTCGACGCGGCGCCGGATTGGGCGAAGCTGCCGGCCGGGATCGTGCTCGGCGATGTCGCCGGCATCGCGATCGACCGCCGCGACCGCGTCTATCTGTTCAATCGCGGCGAGCACCCGGTCGTGGTGCTGGACCAGGCCGGCAGCTTCATCACCTCCTGGGGCCACGGCGTCTTCACCAATGCCCATGGCGCCAGCATCGGTCCCGACGACACGATCTACCTCACCGACAATGGCGACCACACGGTAAGGAAATTCAGCCTGGACGGCCGGCTGCTGCTGCAGATCGGCGAGCCGAAGAAACCCGCCGCCTTCATGAGCGGAACGCCTTTCTGCCGCTGCACCCACACGGCGCTGTCGCCCAAGGGCGACATCTACGTCTCCGACGGCTACGGCAATGCCGCCGTCCATCGCTTCGCACCCGACGGCCGGCATCTCGCCTCCTGGGGTCGGCCGGGCAGCGGCCCCGGCGAATTCAACCTGCCGCACAACATCGCCTGCGACGCCGACGGCTGGGTCTATGTCGCCGACCGCGAGAACCATCGCGTCCAGGTGTTCGACGGCCATGGCCGCTACGAGACGCAGATCAACAACATGCACCGGCCGAGCGGGCTTGCCATCACGCCCGGCCCCTGCCCCCATTGCATCGTCGGCGAGCTCGCGCCCTATCAGCCGGTCAACCGGCTGACGCCCAATCTCGGTCCCCGCGTCAGCATTCTCGACCGGTCCGGCAAGCTCCTCTCCCGCATCGACCGGGGCAAGGGCGCGGGCCTGGAACCCGGCCAGTTCGTCTCGCCGCACGCGATCGCGCTCGACTCGCAAGGCGATATGTATGTCGGCGAGGTCGCGGCCACCGACTGGCTGGCGGTCTTTCCCGACCAGCCGAAACCGGCGGCGCTCGGCCGCTTCCAGAAATTCACCCGGGTGGCGGCGAGCGCGGCCGGCGGACCGGACGAGACAGCCGCCGGGCGGCGGGCGCAGGTGGGGTGAAAGAGGGATGACGGCCATGACACGCGGTATCGAGGGAGGCTGTCGCTGCGGCGCGGTCCGCTACAGGCTCGCCCTCGACGCATTGCCGCGCAGCTATGCCTGCCACTGCCTGGATTGCCAGACCTGGAGCGGCAGTGCCTTCAGCCAGCAGGCCGTGATCGCCGAGAGCGCCTTCACCGTGACCGGGCCGGTCGCTCTGTATGAACTGACCTCGCCGAGCGGCCGGATCTCCCGCCAGCGCGTCTGCGCGACCTGCCACACCCGGATCTACAACACCAACAGCGCCCGGCCCGAACTGGTGGTGCTCCGCGCCGGCACGCTCGACCGGAGCGACGAGCTCCATGTCGTCGCCCATATCTGGGCGAAGCGGAAACAGCCCTGGCTCGTCATCGCGGACGACGTGCCGCACTGGCCGGAAGCGCCACCGCCGGAAGCGCTCCTGACCGCCCTGAAGCACCCCTGATCGGGATGCTGCCTGTCCCTACCGTGGCCCGCGCGAACCTCCGCGGCAGGCGCGCTCCCCGCCGCAGCCGATCAGCTCTTGGCCTTTTCGCTGGCGAGCGTGCCGCCCGCGCCCCAATGCGCCGGCGAGAACTCGGTGATCATCACCTGAACCTGGTCGGGCGTGCTGCCGCAGGTGCGCACGAAAGCCTCGGTCAATTCCCTGGTCAGCTTGCTCTTCTGCTCGCTCGTGCGTCCCTCGAACATATCGACACGGATGATCGGCATGGTGGTCTCGTCCCTTGGTGAGGTGGGTCTTGCATTGAACCCGCCCTTGTCGCCCGGCAGGGGCATGGCCGTCCACCGTGACGAGGGCAGATGGCCGTTGCACGCGGAGATGGGGCGCCGCCAGGGAAGACGCCTCGCGGGGATCCCCGACAACATGTTGCCCCGTTGGACCGGACCCATCGGCTCCGGTGTCTCATGCGGCATGCCATGCGGTGATCGGGCTCTATCGATCGGCGCTCTCGCAAGAGAGCCATGGCCCTCTTCAGACTCTCACCCGGCGCCTGACGGCGGCGTCAGCGCATTCCGACCGAAATTGACAGGCCCGCCTCGACCACGAGCTTGCCTCCCCCGTTTCGATCCACGCTCCCGCGAGGGACCGGCCGCCGCGGCAAGAACACAGTACCGCCGCTCGGAAAATTCCACCTTCTCCGCAAACCGGGCGACCGAAGACTGTCCGTCCGAGCTTCACGCAGGCGGTTCAGAACATCTTCCGAACGCGACTTTCAGGACACCGTGTCCTTGGCGTAGATCCGCTTCTCCTCCGGCGTCCTGAGCACGACCTCCTTGAGCACGTCGATGAAGGCGGCCTCGGTCGCGCTCGGACGGACCCGCCCATTGGTGATCAGGAAAACGTCGATGGGCATGACGTCCTCATAGGGTGGCAGGCGCCAGAGGATGCCGTCCCGCACGTCGCGTTCGGCGATCTGGACCGGGATCGCACCGATGCCGAGCCCCGAGACGATCATCCGGCGCACCTCTTCCAGATTGTTCGCGACGCCGGTGGAGGGCATGGCGAATTTCACCTGTTTGGTCAGCTCGGTGATCGACTGCAGCGTGTCGGACTCGATCGAGGAGCGATAAATGATCGCCGAATGATCCTGCATTTCCGCGAGATCGATATCCCTTCGTCCGAAGAACGGATGGCTCGCTCCGCAATAAAACGCGCAATACTCCTTGAAGATGTGAAAATACTCGAATTCCGGCCGCTTGCTGAAGATCGGCCCGATGCCGAAATGGATCAGGCGGTCGGCCATGGCCTCCAGCATCTCGCGGCTGTTCATGACCGTTGTGGAGATGGTGGCGCGCTTGTAGCGCTGATGGAATTCGAACAGCGACTGATCGATCAGCCCGCTCGTCATATGGCTCGCAATGGTCAGCCTGACATTGCCGGTGAGCACCTCGCCCGGATCCTTCAGCAGCGCGGAAATGCGGTCGATCGAGCCGCAGATTTCCCGCGCCTCCCGATAGAGCAGCTTGCCGGCCTCGGTCAGCCTGAAATGGCGTGGCCCACGCTCGACCAGTTGATGGTCGAGTTGCCGTTCGAGGTTTTTCAAGGCAGCGCTGATCGCCGGCTGGCCACGCCGCAGAAGCTGGGCGGCGCGCGACAGGCTCTCGACCTCGGCGACGACGACGAAAGTGTAGAGCAGGTTCCAGTTGATATGCCGCGAGAGAGCCATCAGATACGCGTCGCCTTGATCAGGGGTCATCGATCCTCCTCATCGATAGGGTGCGGGCGGCGTGGGCTCAAGGGTTTCAGGGTGCGGCGACCGGGATGGCCGGCGGCCGCCTGAGGAAGTCACGGATCTCGGCCGCGACCTGCGCAGGCACCTCCGTCAGGATGCCGTTCTTCAGGCCGGCGATGACGACCAGCCTGGCATCGGCCAGGCGGCTTGCGATGAAGGTGGCGACATCGGCCCCGGCGGCCCTGGCGAACTCGCCGGTCAGCACGAGCGTCGGCGCGCCGATCCGGGCGAGCCAGCCGTCGATGTCGGTGCGGTTGTAGAGCGCATAGGTCCGGATGAATACGTCGTCGTCGATCGTGTCGAAATGGCTCAAGCGGTCGCGCAGGGCCTCCGGGTGCTCGGCGACGAAGCGGTCGGTGTACCAGGACTTGACCAGGGTCGACATGGTCGCCTTGACGCCCCGGAACCTCAGGCTGTCGATCAGCGCGTCGGCCGCCTGCCGGTCCGCGGCTGTGCGGGCGGCGGGTGCGGCCAGCAGGCCGAGCGCCGTGACCCGGTTGGGGTATTTCAGCGCGTAGGCGGCCGCGATGACCGCGCCGAGCGAATGGCCGACAAAGGCAGCCCGGCCGAGGCCGAGCTCCCCGCGCAGGTGCTCGAGATCCTCGACAAAGGCCTCGATGTCCAGTTGGGCGGCGTCCTCGGACGCCATCCCATGGCCGCGCAGATCGTAGGAGACGCAGCGGAAGTCCTGGTCCAGATGACCGATCACGCCCGCCCAGGTCTCGTGGGTCGAGCCGTTGCCGTGAACGAAGATGATCGGATCACCCTGGCCTTGCACGAATGCCACCTGCGCCTCCCCGGCCGCTATCAGCTTTTGGCTTTTTCACTGGCGAGTTTGCCGCCCGACCCCCAATGCTTCGGCGAAAACTCGGTGATCATGACCTGCACCTGGTCGGGCGTGCTGCCGCAGGTGCGCACGAAGGCGTCCGTCAGCTCCTTCGTCATGCTGTTCTTCTGTTCGCTGCTGCGTCCCTCGAACATTTCGACACGGATGATCGGCATGGTCGTTTCGTCCTTTCGTTGTGAGGCAAGATGGAGTGGTTGACTGCAGGCACCCGCCGATCGACGACGGCAGGTGCCTCGATACGGCGTTACAGCAGGGGCCGGTGGTCGAGCGCGCAGCGCAGGCTGCGCCGGAACCGATCGGTCCTGGCGACGATCGGCAGGATCTTGCTCCTGAGCCCCAGCAGCTTGCGCGGCCAGCGCGTGCCGACTGCGCCATAGAGATAAGACATGCGCTGGGTCTGCAGGATGTAGGGCCGCTCGCTCGCCTCCCAGGTCTTGAGCGCCGCTTCGACATCGTGGGCGCCGGTCAGCGTGCGCGCCAGCACGACCCCGTTGACCATCGCCACACAGGCCCCCTGCCCGAGGTTCGGCGCCATGCCATGCGCGGCATCGCCGATGATGCACACCCGCCCTTTCGACCAGGACGAACAGTGGACATTGTAGAACGGCCGCCAATGTTCGGCCGGATGGCGCGGCAGGCGTTCCAGATATTCCCGGTACCACGGATGCGATTCGACCCAGGCCTCCAGGTTGAACGGCTGCTGAGTGCGCCCGGCAATGTCACTCTCCGGGCAGCAGAGGAACACATAGTGCTGATCCTTGCTCGCCGGCGCCATGCCGATGCGACGGCCGCCGCTCCACATTTCCACCCGGCGCTCGTCCAGGCTGTCGCCCGGCTTGCGCGGGATCAGGTGACGGCCGCAGCCATCCTTCAGCTCGATGATATCGGTGGCGAGCTTGAGGGAATCGCGCACCTTGGAGAAGACCCCATCGGCGCCGATCACCAGGTCGGCCTTCGGGCCGTAGCCACTCTCGAATTCCAGCCGCCCCTCCGGATCGGCGCCCAGCACCCGCGAATTGGTGACGATCTCGACACCGTGGTCCATGGCGCATTCGGCCAGAATGCGGTGCAGCTCGGTGCGCAGCACGACGATCAGCTCCGGCACGACGTCGTCGGCCCGGCGCAGCTCGATCTCGCTGTGATTGTGGTCGAGCAGCGCCCGCGGCGTTGTCGAGCGCACGCCGACCTCGGCGATCCTGTCATAGACGCCGATCTCACGCATCGCGTCGAGCGCGTTTTCCCAGAGATAGAGCCCCGCGCCGATCTCGCGCAGTTGCCGCCCCTTTTCATGCACGCGGACCTTCCATCCGCGCTGCGCCAGCGCGGCCGCGGCGGCGAGCCCCGCCAGTCCGGCACCGGCAATCTCGGCCGTCGGTTTCGTCTCGCTCATTGCCATGCCTCCGTCCCTCGACCGCCCATCACTGCCTCCGGCCCGACCGGATGAAGCGCCGGAGCTCGGCCGCGACCCGCTCGGGCGCTTCCATCAGGATCGAGTGTTTCAGGCCCTCCAGGATCACCAGTTCGGAGACGGGAAGCAGATCGTGGATGATCTTGTTCAGCCGCGGATTGCAGGCGCCGTCGAGTTCGCCGGTCAGCACCAGCGAAGGCGCGCCGACCTCATGCAGCCACGGCGCCATTTCCGTTTCGGCATAGATGTGGAAGACGTTGAGGAAGACCGCCGCGCTCATCCCGGTGATCTGGGCCAGGCGGGCCGCGACGATATCCGGGTTGGCCCTGGCGAAATCGTCGGTGTACCAGCGGTTCACCAGGGTGGAGAGAATGTTCGGAATGCCGTCGCGCTCCATGGCGGCGACCACGCCGCGCACTTTGGCGCTGTCGTCCTCGGTGCGCGCGGCGGCCGTCGACAACAGCCCCAGCGTCTTCACCCGCCGCGGGAACCGGCGGGCATAGGCCGGCCCGATCATCCCGCCAAGCGAATGACCGGCGAAATGCGCCTGCTCGATGCCGAGCTTGGCCCGCAGCGCTTCGAGATCGGCGACCAGCGCGTCCAGGCCGAACGGGCCGGCCGGCAGCGGCGAAACGCCATGGCCTCGCAGGTCGTAGGAAATGCACTGGAAGTCGGCCTTCAGATGGCTGACGATCCCGTCCCAGGTGGCGTGCGAAGCACCGATGCCGTGGATCAGGAACAGGGCCTCGCCTTCGCCTGCCGTCCAGTGGGCGCAGTCGATCGCGTCAGGCAGATCCTTGAGTTCTCCGTCCGTCTTGCTCGTGGTTGTCCCGCTGGTCATCCCGCTTCCCTGCTTCGTCTCGCGGCGCTCGATTGGCCGATCCGGAGTGACTATGCGGGGGTGATCGATGCATCGGTCAAATCGATAATTTCAATTTCATATTCGTTTATTTTGATGACAGGAGCCAACCCGTTACGGTGCCGGGAATGCCCGTTAAGCCATCAATAAAAACGAACTTGCCATGAAAATTATCGATTTGCTTTGTGAAGGCCATTTGCTCTCATGACCGGGCCGAGAGCGACGGATCCTCACGAAAGTGCCGGTTTTCCGGGCCTTCACGCCAAGAATGACGCCAAAGAGAAGAGCGCCGGCCACGGGCTGGCACGGCATGCAACGGGACATTGGGACCCATGACCGGTAGACCCCGTGACCGCTGACCCCATCACCGCTCGGACGCAAGATGCACCACAGGACCGGATCCGGCCGCCGCTGGCCGCAGGCAGAGAGACAGACCACCCCATGACGGCAAAGCTCGAGGCCAGCAGGCTGTTCAAGGTTTATGGCGCCCATCCCGGCGAGGCCATCAAGCTCGCCGGACAGGGGCTGCAATCGCGCGAGATCCTGCAGAGGACCCAGCAGGTCCTGGCGGTTTCGGATGTCTCGCTTGCCGTCGGCGAGGGTGAGATCTTCACGATCATGGGGCTGTCCGGCTCCGGCAAATCGACGCTGGTGCGCTGCCTCAACCGGCTGGTCGAACCATCGGCCGGCGCGATCCTCATCGACGGCGAGGACATCGCCGCCGCATCGCCCGCCCGGCTGCGCGAGATCCGCCGCACCAAGATCGCCATGGTGTTCCAGAACTTCGCCCTGCTGCCGCACAAGTCGGTGCTGGAGAATGTCGAGTTCGGCCTCTATCTGCGTGGCGAGCCGGCCGCGGCCCGGCGGGCCAAGGCGCTCGAGGCGATCGAGCGGGTCGGCCTGTCCGAATGGATCGACCGGCGCCCCGAAAATCTCAGCGGCGGCATGAAGCAGCGGGTCGGACTTGCCCGCGCCCTCGCCAACGATCCCGATATCCTGCTGATGGACGAGCCGTTCAGCGCGCTCGATCCCCTGATCCGCGCCGACCTGCAGAACGCCCTGCTGAAGCTTCAGCGCGACATCAAGAAGACCATCGTCTTCATCACCCACGATTTCCATGAAGCGGTGAAGCTCAGCGACCGCGTGGCGATCATGCGCGACGGCCGCTTCGTCCAGGTCGGCACGCCGCAGGAGATCGTCCTGCGCCCCGCCGACGATTATGTCGCGAACTTCGCGCGCGACCTCGACCGGTCGAAAATGCTCTGCGCCGGCGACATCGCCCATATGCGCATCCCCCTGGTGACCGCCGACCTGTCGGCGAGTGCCGCTCTGGATCGGCTGCGCAAGGGCGACAAGGCGCATGCTCTCGTCGTTGATGCCGAGCGTATGCCGCTCGGCTATGTCTGCCGGCAGGAACTGGCCAATGCCGGAGACGGCCTCATCGGCCGGACGGTCTCGGCCTTCCAGCGCGACGCCGTCGTCTCGGCTGCCGGTTCCTCCGTCCTGACCAATCTGTTTCCTTCGTTTGAACAGCGTCTTCCGGTCGCGATCCTCGATGGCCAGGGCCGTGCCATCGGCGCCATGGATGCGAGCGACGTGCTGATGCAGCTCAACGACATGGCCGAGGGACGGCCACGGCGCGCCCTGCCCGCCGCCGGCGGTTCTGTCGAACCGGCAACTTCCAAAAGCGTTTGAAGGCTGTTCACGATGCACCGGCTTCCGAGTGAGTATTTCCTGCCGATCGACAAGCTGATCCAGGGCTTCGTCGACTGGCTCGTCTATGAGTGGCGCCCGGCCTTCCAGGCGATGCGCTGGCCGATCGCGCAGGTGATGAACGCCGTCCTCGACTTCACGCTCTACCTGCCCTTCTGGTCGGTGATCCTGTTTTTCGCGCTGCTCGGCTGGCGCTTCGCCGGCGCGTGGCACGGCCTGTTCTGTGCCGTCTCCTTCACCCTCATTGCCCTCATGGGGTTGTGGGACGAGGCGATGATGTCGCTGTCCATCCTGCTTACCGCCGTCTCGTTCTGCCTCATCGTCGGCATTCCCTTAGGCATCGCCGCGGCCCGCAGCGACCGGTTCTGGTCGGTGATCCGGCCGATCCTCGACCTCATGCAGACGACCCCGTCCTTCGTCTATCTGGTTCCGGTGGTCATGCTTTTCGGCATCGGCACCGTGCCCGGCATCATCGCCACCATCGTGTTCTCCATGCCGCCGATCATACGCCTGACCAATCTCGGCATTCGCCAGGTGCCGAGCGATGCCGTCGAGGCGGGCGAGGCCTTCGGCGCCACCGAGTGGCAGGCGCTCGTCAAGATTCGGCTGCCGCTGGCGCTGCCCTCGATCCTGGCCGGTCTGAACCAGACCTTGCTGATGGCCCTGGTGATGAGCGTCATCATCGCCATGATCGGTGCCGAGGGCCTCGGCCTCACGGTGTTGCGTGGCATCGGCGCGCTGGATGTCGGCCTCGCCGGCATCGGCGGCCTGTCGATCGTCCTGCTCGCCATCAGTCTCGACCGGATCACGCAGGGCCTGGTCCAGCGCACCAGCCGCAGCCGGGCCGCACGTCCGTCCGGTGAGGCGGCGCCGAGCTTCACGCCGGCCGAGGCCGGCGCCCACTGATCACGTATTCGACTGAACCAGGCCTGCCTTCACAACCGGCCTGGCAATCCAAAAGGGGAATTTCACATGGATAAGCGGTCATTTCTGGCGCAGTCGCTCACCGTGTTGTCGGGCGCGGCCATCGCCGCCGGCACCGGCGGACGGGTCATCGCGCAGGCGGGATTGCCGGGCGCCGGCCGAACGGTGATGCCGGCCCGGCCGAACTGGGACTCCTTCTGGTTCGGCCAGAAGATCGTCGACATCGGCATGGCGCGGCTCGGCTACAAGGTCGAGGCGCCGAAGACCCTGGCGCCCGCGGCGATCTTCACCTCGATCGCACGTGGCGACCTCATGTACAGCGTCGACACGATCCTGCCCAATCATGCCGACCTCTATGCCCGCACCGCCGAGCAGGTGATGCCGGTCGGCCCGGTCATGGACCCTGGTACGGTACAGGGCTACATGGTCGACAAGGTCACCGCCGACAGACACAACATCCGCTATCTCGAAGATCTCGCGAAACCGGAGATCGCGGCGCTGTTCGACCAGAACGGCGATGGCCGGGCCGACATGGTCGGCCCCTCCGCGACCTGGAGTGGCTCGTCCGCCGTCGCCCTCAACCACATCAAGTCGCTCGGCCTGGAGAAAACCGTCAATCTCGTGCAGGGCGAATATACCACGCTCGCCGCCGATGCCGTTGGCCGGTTCGCCGCCGGCAAGCCGATCCTGCTCTACACGTGGTACCCGAACCCGACCACGATGAAGCTGAAACCCGGCCGCGACCTGGTCTGGCTGGAGCTGAAGACCGTCTCATTGCCCGGCGACCAGATGAGCACCTACAAGCCGATGCCCGATGTCGAAGGCTGCGCTTCCAATCCCTGCAATATCGGCTGGCTGCCAACGGTCTATTTTATCGCGGTCAACCGCCGCTGGGCCGCCGAAAACCCGGCGGCGCTGACCTTCTTCAAGCTGGTCAAGATGCACCTGAACGATCGCGCCGAACAGAATGCCCGCATGCTCGCCGGCGAGAACCGCGAACCCGACATCGATCGCCACGCACGCGAATGGATCAAGACCAACCAGGAGCGGTTCGACGGCTGGATCCAGGCCGCCACCGTTGCGGCAAGGGGCTGAGCCGAGGCCCCTCAATAAGCCACCGTAAACCGCCGCCGCCTGTGCGCCGGCCGCTCGGCCTCATCGAGCAAGGCCACGGCGAGATCCTCCATGGAGATCGCCGAGTGGCCGGCGGTGTCGACCAGCAGTTCGTCGGCGCCCAGCCGGTAGCGGCCGGTGCGGGTGCCCGGCTGCAGCAGGGCCGGCGGGCTGAGATAGGTCCAGTCGACCACCGGGGCGGCGCGGCAGGCCTCGAGCTGGCGGGCGCAGGCGAGCGCCAGCGCCCGGATCTCGGCGGGAAAATCGGGGTCGTCGATGACGGTGGCGCCGCCCGCGCCGGGAACGGCGAGGCTCGCCGCACCGCCGACCAGCAGCAGCCGCACCCCGGTTTCGGCAAGGCCTGCGAGCAGGGTCTCGGTCGTCGCCACCAGTTCGGCCTCCTGGCCCGGCACCGGGCGGGTGGCGCTGATGACCAGGTCCTGGCCCCGGCTCAGCCGGATGACGTCGTCGATCTTGCCGGCGTCGCCGAGCTGGGCTTCGGCGCCGGCGGCAAGCGCGGCGAGGCTCGCGGCATTGCGGGTGACGGCCACCACGGCGTGGCCGCGCGACAAGGCCTCGGTGACGACCCGCGAGCCGACGCTGCCGGCCCCGCCGAACACTGTGATGCGCATGATGATCGACTTTCCCATGGGAGATTTTGAAGACGGCACGGCCGATCGCGCGGGCTCGCGGCCCGCGGCGTCACACCGCGATGACGGAAGGCGGCGAGGCCGCCGCAGGTGAGCTCAGGCCGGCTGGCCCTCGCGATAGTCCATGGCCACGCCCGGCCCTTCGATGTGGCGTTTCACCGAGCGCGCGACCGCCGCCTTGGCGTCGTGCTCGATGTCGCCCCGGCCCCAGAAGGCTGAATGCAGCGCGTCGAAGTCGAGCGCCTGGAAGCGCGTTCCGATCCGCGCGACCTCGGCCGCGGGCAGCGGCGCGTAATTCGGATAGGACCACATGAACGACACGTGCCGCCTGTCGCCGGTGACCAGTACGGTGTCGCCGACCAGCAGTGTGCGCCGCTCTTCGAGATGCAGCACCGAGCTGCCGGGGAAGTGGCCGCCGAAGCGATGCAGCGACAGGCCGGGCAGGATCTGCCTGGTCTCGCCCGACCAGAACTGCAGGCACGGATCGGGCTCCGCCACCCATTGCCGGTCGGCTTCGTGCACCAGGACAGGGCAATCGAAAGTGCGGCCCCATTCAGCCATGGCGCTGTAGAAATGCGGATGCGAGATCGCCACGGCCTTGATCCCGCCGAGCGCGCGGATGATCTCGACCGTCGCCGCGTCGAGGAAACTGATGCAGTCCCACAGCACGTTGCCATGCGGCGTGATCGCCAGGAAGGCGCGCTGGCCAATGGCGAATTGCGGCATGCTCACGATGGCATGGAGACCGGGCGCGACCTTGCGGAACGCGTTGAAGCGGCCGGCCGCCAGCTCCTCGGGCGTCACCCATTCCTGCCCCGCCTTGGGCACGAGCTGCCTTTCATCCTCGCAGATGAAGCAATGGGCGGGCGGCGCGGCGCTGTCCGGATACTGGATGCCGCAGGCCTTGCACAGAAATCTCGGCATGATGTCTCGCCCTCCCAAGGCTGGCGCCGCATGCGCAAACCGGTCGAACCGGATCCGCGACGTCTTGAGTGAACGAGCTAATTGCTTGTCGCGCCGGCGGCAATATCGATCCGGCACAGTCACCATTCACCCACGGTGAACAACGGCCGGCGCCGGGCGGTTGATCCTTTCGCCTGCGTGCAATGCACCAAGGGGAGCCGCACAAGACCGGCTCTCCTCGGTGCAGGGTTTCGGTCCGCGGCGCTCAGGCCCCGGCCCGCTGCCGACCGAAAGCGCCGGGCAGGCTGCTCGACCTGATCTCGAAGATCTGCACGGTCTCGGGCAGCGCGATCAGATAGTCGGCGTCGCGGTCGAGATGCCGGATCTTCGTCGGGTCGCTGCCGGCGAAACGCGACATGGCCGCGACGTCTTCCCAGAACGAGATGACGACGAACTCGGTCTCGCCGCCGGCATCGCGGCGCAGCATCTGGACGCCGAGGGCGCGCTCTCGCAACTCGCTCACGCCCTCCGCGTCGAGATAGGCCTCGTAATCGTCGGCGCGCTCCCTGCGGGTGCGGCCGCGCCAGATACGTGCCACCGTCGCGCCGGCGCCCGCATTCATCCGGTTCTCGCCATTGCGCTCCCCGGTCATTGTCCGACCCGCCCTGCCAGGACCGCGAGGTAGTGCGGGTTGTGCATGATGCCGAAGACATTGCCGAAGGGATCGATGACGGTGGCGCCGATGAACCCCTCGCCGAAGTCGCGCGGCGGATGGAACGGCCTGGCGCCCATGCCGACCAGGCGGTCGAGCGTCGCCTGGATGTCGTCGACGTGCCAATAGGCGATGGCTCCACCAGGCGCCGGCGCGGAAGCCGCCTCGCCGCCGCCGAGCACGCCGATGAATTTCGCGTCGATGATGCCGAGCTCGTGCTGATAGTCGCCGAAGCGGAATTCGGCATAACCGGGCTTGTCCATATAGGGCGCGACGCCGATCACCTCGGCATACCATTTTTTCGCGCCGTCATGATCGGCCGCCAGATAGGCGACGGTGCAGACGCCGCGCGGCGTCGTTGTCGAAGATCGGGAGGCCGTCATGGGAAAACTCCTTGGTTGGCGACAGGCGAGGTGATAGTTGTCTAATGTCTGTATCCATTAGCATCTAATGCCTACACCCATTATATTAATGCCGGAAGAATGCAAGAGGTTCCCGTGAAGGCGATCACGACATCCGCGCTGTGGCCGCACCGTTTCGTTGGCGGCGCGCTCTGCCTCGATTTCATCAATTCGGTCGACGTGCCGGGCACCGCGCGCGAGCAGGACCTGTTCGTCGACTACGCGGCGATCCTGCGCTGGAGCCTGGCGCGCGGATCGCTCGGCCAGGCCGCCCACGACCGTCTGGCGGCCATGGCACTGAAGGCGCCGGCGGCCGCGGCGGCGGTCTGGGCCGAGGCGCTGGCGCTGCGCGCCGATATCCGGGCGCTGACCGGCGCGCTGCGGCGGGTGGACAATCCGGCGCCGCTGCTGCCCCGGCTGAATGAAAGGCTGTCCCGGCTGCCGGCCGCGCCGGCGCTCCGCTATGCCGGCGACGCCGACCGCATCGTCTTCGACCTGCCCGGCGCGCAGTTGGACGAACCGCTCTGGCCGGTGCTCTGGACCGCCGCCGCCCTGCTCGTTTCCGACGACACGCAAAAGCTCGGCGAATGCCAGGCCAGCGACTGCGACGCCATCTTCATCGACCACACCAACAACCGCTCGCGCATCTGGTGCGCGACGGAAACCTGCGGCAATCGCGAGCGCGTCCGCCGCGCCTATCAGGCCAAGCGGGCGGCGGGGCGGCAGCCGGGGTGAGGCGGCCCGTCGGCGACGGTTTTCGTCGCCGAGCGAAACCGGTTGCGACGCGGCCCAGGATGGCGCAAAAAGGAAACCAGTCGCCTTTTGCAATCACTTCACGTGAACCAGGAGGAGCTGCCCATGACCCGGCTGCGCGTCGAAAGTTTCACCATCTCGCTGGACGGCTATGGTGCGGGCCCCGCCCAGGACCTCGAAAATCCACTCGGCATCGGCGGCAAGGCCCTGCACGGATGGGCGTTCGAAACCCGCACCTTCCGGCAGATGTTCGGCAGCGACGGCGGCACGACCGATGTCGACGACCGCTTCGCCGCGCGCGGCTTCGACAATGTCGGCGCCTGGATCCTCGGCCGCAACATGTTCGGCCCGATCCGCGGCAACTGGCCCGACGACACGTGGAAAGGCTGGTGGGGCGACAATCCGCCTTATCACGTGCCGGTCTTCGTCCTCACCCACCACCCGCGCGCGCCGATCGCCATGGATGGCGGCACCACCTTCCATTTCGTCACCGACGGCATTCAGTCCGCGCTCCGCCAGGCGCAGGCCGCGGCCGGCGGCAAGGACGTCCGGCTGGGCGGCGGCGTCGAAACCATCCGGCAATATCTCAGCGCCGGGCTGATCGACGAAATGCACCTGGCCATTGCCCCGGTCCTGCTCGGCACGGGCGAACACCTCTTCGCCGGCATCGACACCGCCGGGCTCGGCTATCATTGCGCCGAACACGTGCCGACGGCGCACGCCACGCATGTCGTGCTGAAGCGGGGGCCCGGCGGCGCGTAAGACGGCCGAGGGCCTCGCCTCGCGCGCTCAACCCGAGGGAGGAATTTCGGTCCGTGCCCCCGTACGGGGAGCGACCCCGGGTCTCGATATCCGCTTCATGTTCTCCAACCCGTTTCGATCCACGCCCCCGCACAGGGAGCGACGACCTCGGCGATTTCGACGAGGCCGTGATCCTCGCGTTTCGATCCACACCCCCGCACGGGGAGCGACCCGGCGAAGGCCAGCAGGGCGCTGCTGTTTCGATCCACGCCCCCGCACGGGGAGCGACGCCGGTTCATCGGTATCGCTACCGGCATCGACGTGTTTCGATCCACGCCCCCGCACGGGGAGCGACTGGCCATCCATTCCGGCGAGCACGGTCAAGAACCAGTTTCGATCCACGCCCCCGCACGGGGAGCGACACGGTTAGGTTGGCCGTGACGCCATCCGCCGAAAGTTTCGATCCACGCCCCCGCACGGGGAGCGACCCAAGAAGCGCCGCAGCGCACCCGACCCGAACCTGTTTCGATCCACGCCCCCGCACGGGGAGCGACTCCCACGCGTCTAACACATTGCCGGGCAAGGCTAAAATCCGCCGCCTGCGCGAACCAGGCCTCCGCGTCGGCGCGACCAGCGCAAACAAAACGACGCGGCCCGGAAAACACCATTTGACAGAGGGGTTTGGCCGGCGCGCGAACCGCCCGGGCACCGGATGGGTGCTTCAGGTTCGCGCGGATCGCGGCGGGCTTGGCTCCGGATGCCTTGCATGACGGTTTGCCGTCCTTCGAGGCTCGCGCAAGGGCACGAGCACCTCGGGATGAGGGGTGTAGAGATTGACACCAGCCCCGATGCCAGGTGCGCTTCAACCGTCACGTTTCATGAGCAACATCAATGCCATACTCCAACAAACCTCATCCTGAGGTGCGAGCTCTCGCGAGCCTCGAAGGACGGCCTTTCCTTCGTGCAAGGCCTTGAAATATAGCCATTCTGAGACGCGTGCGAACGTTGGCCCGCCGGGGAGAGGCGGGGAGTGGCATTTCCCACGCGTGATCGCGAGAGGCGGCGCACTCAGACTCATCCGAAAGATGCGCGCGAACGCCGGGCCCTCAGGCCTCCCGCGCCCCGAGCGCCGCGTGCAGCGACACCCGGGTCCAGGGCGAGACGCGGGCCTGGAAGGCGGTGTAGCTGTCGCCCACCTTCTTCGCCATCGGGCTGCGGGTGCCGAGGTCGCGGACGAGATCGGCGGCGTGGCGGCGGGCAAGGCTCAGCATGTCCGCCGGAAAGCCGCGCAGCTTCACGCCATGGCTCGCCACCAGCACCGCCAGCGCCTCCATGTTGAGCTGCTCGATCTCGGCCAGCGCCACCGTCAGCTCGGCGAGGCAAGCGGTCTCCACCACCGCTCTCAGTTCGGGCTCCAGCCCGTCCCAGACGGCCTTGTTGACCAGGAACTCGCTCGCGCCGTTCGGCTTGTTGAAGCCCGGCGCATAATAGAACGGCGCCACCCGATAGAGGCCGAGCTGAATGTCGGCGCCCGGCGCGGTGAATTCGGCGGCGTCGATCGCGCCACGCTCCAGCGCCGGATAGATATCGGCCGGCGGCACGGCGAGCGCGGTGGCGCCGAGCCGCTGGAACAGCTCGGCGCCGAGCCCGACCATGCGGATCTTCAGGCCCTTCACATCCTCGGCCGATTGCAGCTCGCGGCGAAACCAGCCGCCCATGGAGACGCCGGTATTGCCGCCCATCAGCGGCTTGAATCCGAAACGCGCCGAGGTCTCGTCCCACAAGGCCTGGCCGCCGCCTTCGAGGATCCAGGCGGCATGTTCCGCCGGGGTGAAGCCGAAGGGAATGGCGGTGAAGAAGGCGGAGGCCGGCTCGCGGCCGATGCCGAAAAACGACGCGGTATGGCCGAGCTCGACAGTGGCATTGCCCACCGCCTCCTGCACCGCGAAGGCCGGCACCAGCTCGCCCGCGGCGAAGACCTGCACCGCCAGGCGGCCGGCCGACAGGGTGGTGATGCGGTCGGCGATGCGCTGCGCCGAAAAGCCCGGTCCGGGCAGGTTTTTCGGCCAGGCGGTGACCATGCGCCAGCGCCGTGCCGTTTGCGCCCGCGCGACCTGCGGGGCGGCGATCAGGCCGGCGGCGGCGGCCAATGTGGCGCGGCGGTCGAGACGGCTCATCGGCTCACCACCAGGCGTGGAAATGATGGGTCGGCCCATGGCCCTGGCCAATGGCGAGCCGGTCGGAGGCGGCGATCGCCTTGGTGACATAGTCCTTGGCCTCGGTCACCGCATGGCCGAGCGGCAGGCCCTTGGCGAGGCCGGCGGCGATCGCCGAGGACAGGGTGCAGCCGGTACCATGGCTGTTCCTGGTGACGATGCGGGGGGCCTCCAGCCGCGCCACCGTGTCGGGCAGAACCAGGAGGTCGACGCTCAGCGGGCCCGTGCCATGGCCCCCCTTCATCAGCACCGCCCGGGCGCCGCGCGCGATCAGCAGGCGGCCCTGCGCCAGCATCTCGTCTTCGCCCTTCGCCACCGGCTGGTCGAGCAGGGCGGCGGCCTCCAGCAGGTTGGGCGTGATCAGCATGACCTCGGGGATCAGGATGGTAGAGAGCGCGCTGATCGCCGCCGGGTTGAGCAGGCGATGGCCGGAGGCCGCCACCATGACCGGATCGAGCACCACGTTCGCCGCGCCGTGGCGCCTCAGGCCGGCGGCCACCGTGGCGATGACCTCGGGCTGCGACAGCATGCCGATCTTCACCGCCTTCACCGCCAGGTCGGAGAACACCGAATCGATCTGCGCCGCGATGAAATCCACCGGCACGTCGTGAATGCCCTGCACGCCGAGCGTGTTCTGGGCGGTCAGCGCGGTGATCACGCTGGCGCCATAGACGCCGAGCGCCGAGAAGGTCTTGAGATCGGCCTGGATGCCGGCGCCGCCGCCGGAATCCGAACCCGCGATGGTCACAGCGATCGCCGTCATGGCTGGTCACTCCCGATTTGGCGCGGTTCCGGCCGGCCCGCGGCAAAGGCCGCCTTCAGCACGGCCGCGGCCGCGCGCGGATCATCCGCCATGGTAACCGCCGACATGACGGCGACGCCGTCGGCGCCGGCCCGGGCGAGAGCGGCGGCATTGCTCGCATCGATGCCGGCAATGGCGCCGACCGGCAGGCGCGGCCAGCGGCGGGTGAACACGCCGCGGATCGCGGCAAAACCGTCGATGCCGATCGGCGGGTTCGGATTGTCCTTCGACGTGGTGGCGAAGACGCCGCCGATACAGGCGTAATCGATCAGTTCGACGGCGGCCGCTTCGGCCTCCGCGCGCGACGTGATGGTCAGGCCGATGATCGCCTCGTCGCCGAGCAGCCGGCGCGCGTCCGCCACCCCCATGTCGTCCTGGCCGAGATGGACGCCGTCGGCGCCGGCGGCCAGCGCGACATCGACGCGGTCATTGATCAGGAGCGGCACGCCCGAGCCGGTCAGCGCGATGCGAATGGCATGCGCGGTCTCGATCATCCTGGCCGTCGCCGCGCGCTTGTCGCGATACTGAATCAGCGTCGCGCCGCCGGCCGCGGCCGCCGCCGCCAGCTCCGCCAAGGGGCGGCCGCGCGACCGCTCGGGATCGACCAGGACATAAAGCGAAAGATCGGCCGTCACGGCAAATACCCTTCAGAGCACCCGGGCGCGGGTGGCGAGCTTGCCGGAATCGAGGCCATAGAGCGCATCGATATAGGCGCTGGCGAAACTGCCCGGGCCGTCGGCCTGCTCGGCCGCGATCTCGCCGGCGACGCCGGCCGCCACCAGGGCGCAGGCGCAACCGTCGAACGGATTGTCCGCGACCACCAGGAAGGCCGCGATCAGGGCCGCGCCGGCGCAGCCCATGGCGGTGACCTTGGCCATCAGCGGATGGCCGTTGGGCGTGCCGACCATGCGGGTGCCGTCGAGCACATGGTCGGTCTCGGCGGTGGCCGCGACGACCGCCTTCAGCGCGCGGGCATAGCTGTCGACCGGCTGGCCCTGGCTCAAGGCGGCGATTTCGGTCTCGTTGCCGCGCACCACCGTCGGGCCGCAGCCGGCGATCTCGCGGGCGAACAGCGCCCGGCTCGGCGAGCGCTCGATGAACACGGGATCGAGCACCCAGGGCAGCGCCTTGGCCTTGGCCGCCGCGATCGCCAGCCGGATGGCCTGGCGCCTGTCGTCGTCGAGCGTGCCGAGATTGACCAGAAGCGCGTCGGCCCCCTGCACGAAGGAGCCGATCTCCTCCGGCGAGGTGGTCATGGACGGCAAAGCGCCGATCGCCAGCAGCGCATTGGCGGTGAAGCCCTGGGCCACCCCGTTGGTGATGCAATGGATGCGCGGGTGGCGCGCCCGGATCTTGTCGAGCAGGGCGGCGGCATTCCAGGCGAGCGCGGCTGCGGCCATCACCGGCCCCCGTTCAAGACGAACCATCCGGACATCTCGGTTTCCTCCGCCGGCATGACCCGGTTCAGGTGCGACGGGTTGACCGCTCCAGCGGCCTCTCAGCCCTTGGCTTAGGGCACCCCGACGAGACAGGACCCATGTGGTAGGCCAAGCCGGCCGGGCCTGCAAGAGCGCTCCGCGCACGGCCCGTTTGCGCAGGCCGCCCCCGCCCGCGGTGCCGCCCTTGTGGAATTTCGCGGCTCATGCCGGGATCGCCCTTGCCGCCGGCCCCGCCGTCATGGAATCTCCCCGACCACAGCCTGGCCGCCCTTGCGGCCGGCACCGCCATCGTGGATTCTCCGCGCCGGCAAAGAGGCACGCCATGATCCCGTTTTTCGTCCAGATCAAATGCCAGCTCGGCAAGTCCTATGAGGTCGCCGCCCAGCTCGCCGACCGCGAGATCGCGTCAGAAATCTATTCGACCGCCGGCAATTTCGACCTGCTGGTCAAATTCTACGTCGAGCGCGAGGTCGATATCGGCCATTTCGTCAATGAGAAGGTGCAGGTCATCCCCGGCATCCAGGACACCCACACCATCATCACCTTCAAGGCGTTCTGAGCGGGTGGGCGCTTGAGAAGCGTGGCATCGCCCGAGAGGGTATCATCCCCAAAGGACGAAGCTTTCGCTTCGACCTTCACGGAACGCATGTGAACCACCACGTCACCCCCGGCCGACTGAGCGAAGCGAAGGAGGGGAAGGGGGGCCAGGAGTGGCAGGGCCTGTCGCCCAGCGCAGCGAAATCACTTGGACATATGCTCCGAGGGCGCGGTGAAACGGCTCCTGGCCCCCCTTCCCCTCGCTACGCTCGGCCGGCGGTGACATCGAGCCTTCAGACCAGCTCAGCCGAAACAGGCAGGCAACGCCAACGATCACCCGACGCAAGCAATGCAAAGTTCAAATCACCTTCCTCCCCCAAAACGCCGAACGCGCGACCCTTGGCGGGCCGCGCGCTGCGGATGGTGATGGAGGGAGGTCGGCCCCTGGCCGACGGGCCTACCAACTATAGCGCAGCCCGGCATTGGCGCGTATCGAGCGGTGGTGATCACCGAGCTCGCCGTCGATCGAGGTCGACAGCCGCATGCCGCCCGACAGCCGGAGCTCGGCGCCGATGGAAGCCAGCGCCGTATGGGTCGAGGGCCGGGCGCCGAAGACGGTGAAGCCGGAATTGGCCATGGCCTGGAAGCTCGCGTCGATCGAGCGGTCGGTCTTGGCCTGATAGCCCCAGGCGAGCCGCCCGAAGGTGATCAGCTCGCTGCCCGGCGCGACCTGGGTCTTGGCGTCGAGCCTGGCGCCGAGCTCGGTGCGGAGCGAGACGGTGCTGCGGCCGGCGAAGGTCAGCGCCAGGCCGCCGGTGGCCGGCGCGCTGAAGGTTTCGCCATAGCGCGGCGCGCTATAGCCGATGGCCTCGATCGCCGCGTATGGCGTGACGCCGAAGCCGGTCAGCCCGAAGCGCCAGCCGGTCTCGATGCGGCCGCCATAGGTCTGCGCGGTGACTCGCGACATATAGGTCTCGGCCGGCGCGCCGGCGGCGGTCCGGTTCATTTCGAAGGCGTTCCAGCCATAGGCGAGCGCCGCGGAGACATAGCCGTCGCCGAGCCGGGTCGAGCCGTAAAGGCCGATCTGAAACATGTTGCCGGTGCCGTTGCCCCGGTTGTTCAGGCCGAAACTGGTGCCCCCGCCGGCCAGCGCGAAACCAACCAGCGTATCCGCCGAAATGCGCTTGTCGGCACCGGCCGCCACGCCGAACAGCCCGGTGCTGGTCGTGCCCGAGCCGAAATTGGCATCGCCATTGATCCGCCCGCTCTGCGCGAAAGCCTTGGTCCAGACGCTCCAGCCGGCTTCACCCGGACGGGCGCGCGGATTGGACAGGTCCGCCATCTGGATCAGCGAGGGGCCGGCCTGGCCCGCCTGGGCGCCGCGGGCGCCCGCCATGGGGTCCAGCATGATGTTGAGGAACAGGCTGGAGGCCTGCAGCGCGGCCTCCTGGGTGGCGGTATTGTTCTCGCCCGACAGCTGGTTCAGGGCCGCCACCAGCGGCTGGCCCACCAGCACATAGGTCGGCAGGATGGCGGCGGGCAGTTGCGCGCCGCCGGCGACCGCATTGTCGATGCCGCGGGCGACATTGGTCGCATTGACCGGCGCACCGGCCGGCAGCGACGGCGACAGCGGTCCCGCCAGCATATTGGCGATGAAGGCCAGATCCTGGTTGATACTGCTCCAGGGCACCGTGCTGAGCTGGTTGAAATCCGGACCGTTGTTGATGAACACGAACTTGCCGCCGCTATAGACATCGCCCAGCGATCCGTAGCGGTAGCCCGAACAGCAGCCCTGAGGGATGCCCGAGGTGGTCAGCAGCAGCACATATTGCTGGCCCGAGGTCAGCGTGATGGTGCCGGTATTGAAGGTCACGGGGACATAGGTGCTACCGCTCGGCGCCGTCATCACCGCCGAGGTATAGAGCGCCGGTCCGGTGACCCGCTGCCCGACCGGATCCCATTGATAGACATAGGCCTGATATTGCGGCGCCGCCGACGTGTTGTTGCTGTTGAGATAGAAGGTGAAACCGGTGAGCTGGTGATGCGCCGCGTCCCCGGTGATGGTCTGGCCGTAGGTCGCGGTGTTGGTCACCCCCCAGGACGAGATGAAACTCGAGCCGTTCCAGCCCGTCGTGGTGTCAATCGTCTGGGCCTGCGCGCCGCCGCCCATGCCCATCGCGGCCAAGGCCGCGCCGCCCAGGAGCATCCGCCGCAACCTGCCGTAGAGGCCTGGCGCGCGCACCTTCCGATTGTCCAAATCCCGCGAAAACTCTGCTTTGCCGCCGCGCATGGCCCGCCCCATCGAAAAACCCGCCGCCGCCAAGTCTGTTTTTATACCGACCGTAACTCTGCGGAATCGGTGGGGATTACTTGGCCGCGCGGCAATATTCACTACCTTGCGGTGTGGAACCCGGCAATATCGCGGCTCAAGTTGCGGTGAATTGGCTGCATATGTTGCGGAACGGTAACACGTGGCGGTATCGGGACAGTGCAGGCGTGCCGCCCACGACCAGGCATCCATTGGTCGGCTCACGATATTTCAAAGAAAAGTCGACGGATCGGCGGCGGCGACTGAAACGAGCCTCGCACCAGAGCGCATCGATACCCTGGATTACGCTAGGTAATATTCAGCCTTTCAACAGCAACGCGACGCGCTGGCCGGCCTCACGGCCGTGACCTCGCCGGGCTGGCCGGCAAAGGCCCCGCCCCCTCCGAACGGAGGGTAGGCGCCGGCCGGTGTCGGGGCCATCCTGCCAGTGCAAGACGTGGCGCCCCGCGCGGCGCCGGACCGGCTGCTTCATCACGCGCAGCCCTTCGAAACGAGGAGACAGGACATGGCCTTCCGTCACCGCCGGGCATGGCCCGCCGCTCTCCTCGCCATGGCCATGGGCTGGGCGTCGCCGCCGGCCATCGCCCAGGGCATGGATCTCAATGCCCTGAACGCCCAGATGAACGCGCAGATGAATGCCCAGATGATGCTGCAGCAGCAGCAGATCGTGGCGCAGGTGATGCAGCTGCCGCATTTCCAGCAGATGTACCAGCAATATCGCATGCAGGGCGGCCAGATGCCGCCGCAGCAATATGCGCTGGAATATGCCGCCCGCGGCCGCTTCACCGCCGAGGGCATGCGGAATTTCCAGAACTCGCGCAGCCAGATCGAGGACCAGCAGCGCCGGGGCATGCAGGGCCTGCGCGAGGCCGAGGCCGCCCGCGGCCAGGCCCAGATGGGTTATTCCCAGGGCTACCAGCGCAACAACCAGGAATTCGGCAACCAGCTGCAGGGCAATTCGACCTATCTTGCCCCCAACGGCCAGCAATTCGTGCTGCCGCACACCCAGCCCGGGGTGCCCCAGCGCGACAGCCGCGGCAACACCTTCGTCATGGACAACAGCGGCCAGTACTACATTCAGACGCCCTACGGCTGGCAGCCCATGCGCCCGGCCTTCTGATCAGGGCCGGCGCGCATCGCACGCCGCGAGCTCAGTGGTATGAATTGACGCTGTCGACGACGTAATCCACTTCGTCCTGCCGCATATGGGCAAAGCACGGGAGATTGATCACCGCGCCCGCGACCCATTGGGCATTGCCATGGGAGATCCTGCCGCCGATATGGCCGGCGGCGCCCGGCTGCTCGCTCATGGCGCCGGGATAGACGACGCCGTAGCCGATATCCTTCGACTTCAGGAAGGCCTCGAAAGCCGGCCGGCTCTGCGGATCCATCACCGCGACCGAGAGATAGCCGTTCTCCAGCACGTTGGCGGCCGGCGCGATGAAGCTGAGGCCGGGCAGCCTGATCCGCTCGCGGTACTGGGTGCAAACCTTGCGGCGGCTGTCGAGCCGGGCGTCGAGATGGCGAAGCGACTCCAGCAGGAAATTGGCTTCATAGGCGCCCAGGCGCGAATTCCAGCCGATCATGCCATGGCCGTAATGGCTGATGCGGCCATGGTTGATCAGGATGCGGCAATCCCTGGCGAGCGCTTCGTCCTGGAAGAACACGCCGCCGGCATCGCCGCTCGCGCCCAGCACCTTGGCCGGATAGAAGCTCGTCGTGGCGACGGCGGCGCCGCCGATCAGGCTCTCGCCGCCGATTTCCGTGCCCATGGACTGCGCGCAGTCCTCGATCAGGATCACGCCGCGATCCCGGCAGAGCGCGCGGATCGCGAGCGTATCCGGACAGGCCCAGCCATAGAGGTGAACCAGCAGCAAGGCCTTCGGCTTGAAGGTCTCGATCGCCTGCTCGACCGCGGCGACCGTCAGATGCAGCGTCTCGCGCGACACATCGAGGGTGCAGGGAATGGCCCCGACATTCACCACCGCCTCGAAGGTCGCCCAGAAGGTCATGTCGGGAATGACCACCTTGTCGTCCTTGGCGACGCCGGCAGCGCGCAACGCCAGCTGCAGCGCATCCGTGCCATTGGCGCAACCGAGCGCATGGGCCGACTTGGTATAGGCCTTGAGCGCCGATTCGAACTGGCCCACCACCGGCCCCCCGGCGAAATGGCCATTCTTGATGAGCTGCGCGGTCTTTTCGGTCACGGTTTCATAAAAACCGGCCTCAAACCGCAAAATATCGATAAAGGGAACTTTCATGGCCTACCTCTGCGGGGCGATGGGAGGCCTTTTACGCGTTATCGTGAAAAAGGGAATTGAACAGGCATTACCGGAGATTACAGCGGTGCGCGGCGGCGGAACGGTGTTCCGGCCCGTGGGCGCGTCCGCGGGACGCGCGGTGGCGACAGGGACAGAGCTGGCCCGGACCACGCTGCCGCGAGCCGGCGGCCCTGCTCTCCGGTTCAGGTCCTGCCCAACTTCTCCGCCAGCCGCTTCAGCATTTCGGTGTTTTCCCTCACCGCCAGGGTGTTCTGCCGGTAGAGATCCAGCCCCTCGGCGTAGAGCCGATGATATCTGATGCCGAACAGGATGAAGACGGCAAGGATCGCGATCAGCGGCAACCAATTGATGACGAGAACCAGAAGATCCTGCACTTTGAAACCTCGCTGCGCCTGATATTGACGCGCGGAAGGCTCCCACAGGCAACCGGCGAGCTCAAGCACGGGCCCTGATGGCGTGCCGTCGCCTCCGGCGAGCGACAGATGCGTATACCAAGCCGCTCAAGCATATCCGTTCCAAGACGCACAGTGTAAGCTCTAGGATCGCGAGATACGAATCAAAATACTACCTTAGATTGATATAATCGGACCCCAAAATTTCCGAAACGTAAATTAGAGCTCAGAGGCCTTGACGATGGATCCCATGTCCAGCTTGACCCCAAGGCAGCAACTGCTGCTCAAGATCATGAGACCCAAGATCGTCACCCCATTTCGTTGGCTGGACGCCAGACGCGTGAAGCGCGCGATCGAAGGCTATCCCGTCTACTCACCACCCCACCGCCGCATCGACGGAAAGCAAAGAAAAATTCTTGCGCAAGAAAATTTCGAATACTTCATGGAACAAAAGCCAAGAAGGCTAGATAGTCTTGGTAATTTTCTCGCAAAATTCAACGTTAAAATAGGATATGACGATCGCGACCTGCTAAATTTCGCTACATGGGCGCATCAGTACGCGGGTCATCTCCTTGTGCCCACCGGCCAAACACCAATTGAAGCTTACGACGACAACCAGGGCACATGGACCGACGAACATAGGGGCTTAAATGTCGTCTGGGACGTTGGCTCCTATATCGGCGAATGCATCCTGGCGCGTAGATCTACCGCTTTCTGGGCACTCGATAAGGGCGATGGGAACCCAAGATCGCGCGAGGTTCGTGGGTATCTTCGACCGTGTATTTCCGGGGTAGGCCAATTCATCCGAGTAGATGTCATGGAATATGCAATGGACCACGTGCTGAACCGGCGGCGCGCTCTTTACTGGGGGGCAAAAAAAGCTGGCTCAGATGAAGGACCATTTAGCTTGGAACAGAACATAGCGATGTGGGCGTCTGCAGATCGAGAGCCTGAGAAGACATACTAACGGTAGATCTCATGCGGAGCGACGGAGAGCCTCTCCATTGGTCCGCGCGATATGCTCAGGGTGGCTGCCCAGCGCCGACAGGTCAGCCTCCCCCCTCACCTCACCTCCGGCCGATCCAGCAGGCGCACCTCCAGCACATCAGGCTCGCCGGCCTTGATCGTCCCGCTGATGATGATCCGGCGGCGCAAGGTGAACACGGCGCGGCCGCCCTCCACCCATTCGACGCTCTCGCCGGCCACCTCCGGCAGCGCCTGCAGCGAGGCGGCGAACCAGCCGGCGGTCGCGGCTGACGCGGCCAGGCTCTTGCAATCCGGCGCCGGCCCGGTCCCGAGCCTGAACACCGCCCCGATCAGTTGCCGGGCGGCAGGGTTGGCCGGGTCGCGGCAGTGCATCAGCACCGCCTCGCGCGCGCCATCGGGCGACGGCTTGCGCAGCAGCACCTCCTCCGTCGCCCAGGGCGAGCATGCGGCCAGAAGGCCGGCCGCCGCGATGGACAGGCCCAGGCGCCAACGCTTCGTCATGCACTGTTCCCCTCTGGTGCCACCTACCCCTGCGGGGTCGAGACCTTGCGCTGGCGGGCGCGCTCGAGACCAAGGCGCTGCTCGCGCCAGATGACGAAAATGCCCGAGGCGACGACGATGCCGCCGCCGGTCAAGACATAGACGCTCGGCACGTCGCGGAACACGAAATAGCCGATGACGATGGCCCAGATCATCGAGAAATATTCGAAGGGCGCGATCAGCGAGGTGTCGGCGTGGCGATAGCTGATGGTCAGCAGGATCTGGCCCATGCCGCCGAACACGCCCACCGCCACCAGGATGACCGCCTGCCAGGCGCCGGGCACGATCCAGCGGCCGATCGGCAGCACGTAGCCCGCCGGCCAGGTGAACAGCGCCAGGATGGCGCAGAGCATCATGAAGGTGAAAACGATGGCCGCGGTCGATTCGGTATTGACCAGCTTGCGCACCTGAATGGTGGCGAATGCCGCGCAGACGGCGCCGCCGAGCGCGAACATGGCGCCCACCGTCTGGCCGTCGGACATGGCGCGCAGCGCCTCGACGTCGAGATGCGGCCAGAGAATGACCACCACGCCGACGAAGCCGATGGCGACCGCGCTCCAGCGATAGATGCGCACGCGCTCGCCCAGGATGATGGCGGCGAGCGGCACCACCATCAGCGGCGCGGCATAGCTGATGGCGGTGGAATCGGCGAGCGGCAGCAAGGTCAGGCCGACGAAGCCGGAAAACATGCCGGTGGCGCCGATGACGCCGCGCTTGATATGCGAGGAGACGCTGGTGACGCGAAAGGCGTCCATGATCTCGTGGCGCCAGGCCAGCATGATGAACAGCGGCACCAGCGCGAAAAACGACCGGAAGAACACCACCTGGCCGACGGGCACCTCCTTGCCCGCGACGCGCACCAGCGTCGACATGCAGGTGAAGGCCATGGTCGAGAGGACTTTGAGCAGGATTCCCGTGACGGCGCGGGACAGGACAGGCATGGCGGGGGGGCGGCCGATCGGTGAGCAGACCCCCTTCAACCATGTTCGCGCGACCATGAGGAGCGTTTTCTCCGCAGCATTGCCCTGCGGCCCCTTGTTTTCTCATGTTTCCGCTTGACGCAGGGGCGGATGGCGCCGTGCCGGTGGATGATCCGGCCGCTCGGGGGCGCGTCGCGTTGCTTTCGTCTTCGGCCCGGATAAGCTCAACCGATCGTTAACAGCGATCGATCCCGCGCAACCAGACCCAGGACACGAGAAGAACCATGGACCGCCTGACCTCCACCCTCAATTCCTGGGCGCCCACCGTGCTCAGCCTGCTCCGGATCATCGCCGGCCTCTTGTTCCTGCAGCACGGCCTGGTCAAGCTCATCGGCTTCCCCATGGCCTCGCCCAATGCACCGGCGCTGTTCTCGTTGATCTGGTTCGCCGGGGCCATCGAGATCGTGGGCGGCATTCTCCTGGTGCTCGGCCTGCTCACCCGCCCGGTCGCCTTCATCGTCGCCGGCGAAATGGCCTTCGCCTATTTCATGGGTCATCACCCGCGCTCGTTCTATCCGATCCAGAACAACGGCAACCTGGCGATCCTCTATTGCTTCGTCTTCTTCTACCTGACCTTCGCCGGCCCCGGCCCGCTGAGCATCGACGCGGTGCGCGCGCGCAACCCGTGACCTGAACGCCGCCGGCCCGCGCCTTGCCGTGCGGGCCGGCCTCAGCCCAGGCGCAGCAGCGGCACGGCCGCGGCTGCCAGCAGCACCGCCACCATGCGCGTGCGGGTGAACGGCTCCTTCAGCCACAGGACCGCGATCAGGATCGCGAAAATGGCGCTGGTGTCGCGCAAGGCCGAAGCCGGCGCGATCGGCGCATGGCTCCAGACCCAGAGAATGAGCAGATAGGAGACCATGGCGGCGAGCGCGGTCGGCACGCCGACCGACCATTGCCCGCCGAGCTGCGTCCAGGGCGAGCCCGAGCGGCGGCGGCGCCAGCACATGGCCGCGGCATTGGTCAGCGCGACGGTGAAGCCATAGGCCCAGGGCGATCCCGCCGCGCGCACCCCTTGCGCGTCGCAAAGGATATAGGCCGCCGTGCCGAGGCCCGCGGCAAGGGTCCAGGCGAGCGCCTGGCCCGTCACCGCCCGGTCGCGCGCGGCGTCATAGGCAAGCGCCGCCAGCGACAGGGTCATGACGGCGATGCCGGCAAGCGCCGCCGGGCCCAGCCGGTCGCCGGCAAAGCCCGCGGCCAGCGGCACCACCACCAGCACGGCCAGGGCGCGAACGATCGGATAGACGATGCCGAAGCCGCCAAGCTCATAGGCGCGCAGCAGCGCCGATACGGTGAGAATGTTCATGACCGTGGAGGTGGCGATCCAGATCCAGGCGCCGTTGGCCGGCAGGCCGGACCAGAACAGCCCCGGCACGGTGAAAGCCGCGCTCAGCACCATTTGCGCGGTCATCGCCCGGGCCGGATCGCGGCTCGCCTTCACCGCGGCATTCCAGCCCGCGTGCAGCATCGCGCTCAGCAGGGCGGCGGCAACCTGGGTCATATCCATCGCCGCCACCTGTCTCGGATTCATTCCACTATACGAGACAATTTCTCCCGCATCATGGAATGAACGTCAAGGCCGTCAAGGGCATGGCAGGGCGCGCGCCATGGCGGGCGCAGCGCAGCACGACGCGGAAGACGGTCCACCGCCCCACCTCTCCCCGGCGGGGAGAGGTCGCCGCGCCAGCGGCGGGAGAGGGGGAACAGGTCTCTCCGAACAGACCCTGAGGCTCTCGCATGGCGTCTTCTCGTCGAACGCCCCTCCCCTCTCCCGCCCCTCGCTACGCTCGGGTCGACCTCTCCCCGCCGGGGAGAGGTGAGGGTGGTGGTTCTCGTGCGACCAGGCATCCAGACCGGCCGGCCCGAAAAAAAGCCGCGAACCCTTCGGCCCGCGGCTCTCGCTTCACCGAATTCCTGCCCCTGCCCTCAGGCGACCTTCTTCGCCGCCACCGCCTCCTGGATCGTCGCCCAGACCAGTTGCGGGGTTGCCGGCATGTCGATTTCCTTGATGCCATAGGCCCGCCAGAGCGCGTCGACCACCGCATTCATCACCGCCGGGCAGGCGCCGATCGTGCCGGCCTCGCCCGCGCCTTTCACCCCGAGGAGGTTGGTCACGCAGGGCACGTTGCGTGTCTCGAAGTGGAAGTTCGGGATGTGGTCGGCGCGCGGCATGGCATAGTCCATGAACGAGGCGGTGAGCAGCTGGCCGCTCTCCTTGTCGTAGACCGTGCGCTCCAGCAGCGCCTGGCCGATGCCCTGCACGATGCCGCCATGGACCTGGCCGGCCAGCATGGTCGGGTTGATGGTCACGCCGAAATCGTCGATCACCGTATAGGCCACGATCTCGGTCACGCCGGTGTCCGGATCGATCTCGACCTCGGCGACATGGGTGCCGTTCGGAAAGGTCGGCTCCGGCGGCGTCCAGGTGCCGTGGGTCTTCAGCTTGTCGCTGGCGGCGGGCAAGTTGGCTATTCTGTCGTAGCTGAGCACCTTGTCGGTGCCGACCACGCGCACCTCGCCGCCCGCGATCTCGAGGTCGCCGATGCCGACCTCCATTTCGGCGGCCGCCAGCTCCTTGATGACGTCGACCAGCTTGCGCGCGCCGAGATCGACGGCGGCGCCGCCGACCGGCAGCGAGCGCGAGCCGCCGGTGCCGGTGCCGGTCGGGATCAGCGCCGTGTCGCCCTGGATCACGGTGATCCGGTCGATCGGAATGTCCAGGTGCTGCGAGGCGACCTGGGCATAGGCGGTCTTGTGGCCCTGACCGTTCGACTGGGTGCCGATCAGGAGCGTCACGCCGCCGTCCTTCTCCAGCGTCAGCCAGGCATTTTCCGGGTTGCCGCCGCCACAGGCCTCGATATAGGTGGCCATGCCGATGCCGCGCACCTTGCCGGCCTTTTTCGCGGCCTTCACCCGGTCCTTGATCGTGTCCCAGCCGGCCACTTCCATGGCGCGGGACATGTGGCCGTCGAACTCACCGGAATCATAGGTGCGGCCGACCGGCGTCTTCCAGGGGAACTGGTCAGGCCGAATGAAATTGCGCCGGCGCGCCTCGGCCGGCGTCAGGCCGGTTTCCAGCGCGATGCGGTCCATCAGCCGCTCGATCAGATAGGCGGCCTCGGGCCGGCCGGCGCCGCGATAGGCGTCGACAGGCACGGTATTGGTATAGGCATAGGTCAGGTGCACATGCATGGCCGGAATGGCATAGACGCCGGCCAGCATCAGCGCCCCGACATAGGGGATGAAGGTCGAATATTGCGAGAGATAGGCGCCCATGTCGGCCACCGTCTCCACCTTCACGCCCAGGATCCGGCCGCGCTTGTCGAGCGCGGCGGTGGCGGTCGAGACATTGTCGCGGCCCTGCGAGCAGGCCATGAAATGCTCGGCGCGGTCCTGCACCCAGGCGATCGGCTTCTTCAGCTTCTGCGCCGCCAGCATGCACAGCGGATATTCGCGGAACATGAAGGTCTTGGTGCCGAAGCCGCCGCCGACATCCGGCGTGATGACCCGGATCCGCTCCTTCGGAATGTTGAAGATCTTGTCGGCCAGGATGTTGCGGACGCCGTGCGCGCCCTGGCTGCCCATGGTCAGGGTCCAGCTCTTCGCCTTCGTGTCGTATTCGACCAGGCAGCCGCGCGTCTCCATGTAATTGGTGACCAGGCGGTTGTTGACGACGGTCAGGCTGACGGTGCGCGCCGCCTTGGCGAAGGCCTTCTCCGTCGCCGCCTCGTCGCCCAGCACCACTTCGGCTGCGAGATTGCCCGGAATATCCGGCCAGACCTGCGGCGCGCCCGGCTTCAGCGCCTCGACCGCGTCGATCGCCGGCGCCCGCGGGCTATAGTCGACCACGATCGCCTCGGCCGCGTCCTTCGCCCGCTCGAGCGTATCGGCGACCACGAAGGCGATGCCGTCGCCGCCATGGCGCACGGTCTTCGAGCAGAGCACCTCCCAGGGCGGCGTGACGATCGGCTTGCCGCTCTTGGTCGGCACCACCGACATGCACGGCAGCAGGCCGATGCCTTCAAGGTCTTCCGCGGTGAACACCGCCTTCACGCCCTTCATGGCGCGGGCGGCCGAGGTGTCGGTGATGACGAAGTCGGCGAAGGCATAAGGCGCACGCACGACATACCCGACCAGCGCCCCCTCGGGCACGAGGTCGGCGACATAACGCCCCTCGCCCTTCAAGAGCGGCGCATCCTCGAGGCGGGTCAGCGCCTGACCCATTCCGAATTTCGTCGGCGTCATGAATAAGCTCCGGGAGGTAGGCCGCCAGGATGGAACGGCGGTGCAGCATCGCGCAAGGCCCGCCTGACGCAACGGCGCAATGCGCGCGCCGGCCACGTCGCCGGGGCCGTCGCCCCGCCGCCCCTCTCGCAACGGCGCCCGGGCCTCCCTATTTGATGGGCAACCCATCCAGGAGAGCCCCGATGCTCGCTGTTTCCCCCCGTTTCGTCCTCGACGACGACGCGCCGAGCGTTTCGTCACCGCCTTCCGCCGCCATTGATGACGGCGCCCTGCTCGATGCCTATTCCAATGCCGTGATCAAGGTGGTCGACCAGGTCGGCCCGGCTGTGGTCAAGCTGACCGTCACCGGCCGCGACCTGCGGCGCCCCGGCACCGGCTCGGGCGTCATCATTTCGCCCGACGGCCTCCTGCTCACCAACAGCCACGTGGCGGGCGGTGCCCGCGCCATCAAGGTGGCGACGCAGGACGGCCGCGAATTGTCGGCCCGCCTCGTCGGCGACGATCCCGACACCGACCTCGCCTTGGTGCGGGTCGACGATCCCGCCTTGCTGCCGGCGGCAAGGCTCGGCGATTCCAAGGCCTTGAAGCGCGGCCAGCTGGTGGTCGCCATCGGCAACCCCCTGGGCTTTGAATCGACCGTCACCGCCGGCGTCATCTCGGCGCTCGGCCGCTCCTTGCGCGCCCAGACCGGCCGGCTGATCGACGACGTGGTCCAGACCGACGCGGCGCTCAACCCGGGCAATTCCGGCGGGCCGCTGGTGTCGTCGGCGGGCGAGGTGGTCGGCATCAACACCGCCGTCATCATGGGCGCCCAGGGCATCTGTTTCGCGGTCGCCTCCAACACCGCCCAGGTCGTGCTCGGCGAATTGATCCGCCACGGCCATGTCCGGCGCGCCTATCTCGGCATCGGCGCCCAGCAGGTGCAGATCCCGCGCCGGGTGGTGCTGGCGCTCAATCTCGGCGCCGAGAGCGGCGCGCGCATCGCCTCCGTCGACAGCGACGGCCCGGCGGCGGGCGCGGGCCTGCGCGAAGGCGACGTCATGCTGCTCATCGACGGCACGCCGGTGACCGGCGCCGACGACGTCATCCGGCTGATGGTCTCGGCGCGCATCGGCCGGCCGGTCGAGGTGACCTATCTGCGCGGCGGCCAGATCGCCTATGCCAGCGTCACGCCGACGGAGCGGAAGCGGTAGGGGGATTGGGGCGGCCGAAATTGGCCCGAGAACCTCTACGTCACCCCCGGCCGGGCGTAGCGAGAAGGGGGTCCAGGAGTTGCAGAGTTGGTCCTCCGACGCTGCGAAATCCGTTCGACCGAAACGCTGATGGCGCAGCCCGTCGGCTCCTGGACCCCCTTCCCTCGCTTCGCTCGCCGGGGGTGACGTCGTGCCCTTACCCTTCCGTCGTCCCCACGCCACGCCGCAGCCGCTTCAGCTCGGGGATGAACTCGCGGCCGAACAGGGCGATCAGCGCGCCGCCATAAGCCACCGCGCCGAGCGCCATCAGCACGACCAGCGCGATGCGGTCGGCGCCGGCGCCACTGCCGATCAGCGCCTTCAGGCCCTGGCCGCCGAGCACCAGCGTCGCGCACAGCACGACGAAGGCGATGAGCAGGCGCGGCAGCACGCGCCTCGCCCGTGCGTCCAGCGCCATCAGGCCCTGGCGCCGGGCGAACCAGCCGAGCAGCATCAGGTTCATCCAGGCGCCCGCGCCGGTGGCGAGCGCCAGGCCGACATGGCCGAGCGGCCGCATCAGCACCAGCTTCAGGCCGATATTGAGCAGCACCGCGATGACCATGGCGATGACCGGCGTGCGCGTGTCGCCGCGCGAATGGAAGGTCACGGTGAAGGTGCGGATCAGCACGAAGGCGGCAAGCCCGAAGGCATAGGCCGACAAGGCGCGGGCCGATTGCAGCGCATCCGCCGCGGTGAACTTGCCGTGGACGAACAGCGCGCCCATCAGGGTGTCCGGCAGGATCATGAAGGCCGCCACCGCCGGCAAGGTGAACACCAGGGTCAGCTCGATGGCGCGCATCTGGGCGTGGCGCGCGCCGGCCTCGTCGCCGGCGGCGATCCGCCGGCTCATTTCCGACAGGAGCACGGTGCCGACCGCCACCGCGATGACGCCGACCGGCAATTGGTTCATCCGGTCGGCGAAATAGAGCCAGGTGATGGCGCCGTCGACCAGGAAGCTGGCGATGATGGTGTCGGCGAAAACAGCGATCTGGCTGCCGGCCGAACCGGCCGCCGCCGGCAGGAAGGTCGACCAGAACTGCTTCACCTCGGGAGTGACCTTGGGCAGCCGGAATTCCAGCATGACATTGGCGCGCAGCGCATCGGCCGCCACCAGCACGAATTGCAGCACGCCCGAGACCAGCACGCCCCAGGCGACCGCATGGCCGGCGGTCGGGAAATAGCCCGAGAGCAGCAGCGCCACGATCATCGCGAGATTGAGCAGGATGGCGGTGGCGGCAGGTGCTGCGAACCGGCCGACCGAATTCAGCACGCCGCCGACCAGCACCACCAGCGAGATGAAGGCAAGATAGGGGAAGGTGATGCGGGTCAGCTCGACGGCGAGGCCATAGCGCGCATCGTCGCCGACGAAGCCGGGCGCCAGCAGCGACACCACCGCCGGCATGAAGATGAGCGCGCCGCCCAGCAACAGCATCTGCACGATCATCAGATAGGCGAAGATCCGGTCGGCGAAGACCAGCGCCGCGTCATGGCCACGCTTGGCCGCCACCTTGGCGAAGGCCGGCACGAAGGCGGCGTTGAACGCGCCTTCGGCGAAGATCGTGCGGAAATGGTTGGGGATCCGGAACGCCACGTTGAAGGCGTCCGACACGGTGCCGGCGCCCAGCACGCTCGCCAGCATCACATCGCGCACGAAGCCGATGATGCGGCTGACCAGCGTCAGCGCCGAGACCGAGAAGATGCTCTTGATCAACGAGGGGCCCGGCTGGTTGGAGAGTGATCGTTTCGGATCGAAGCATATGGCATCGAGGTTGGCCGTCCTTCGAGGCTCGCTTCGCTCGCACCTCCCGCGTAGCGAGCCTCGAAGGACGGCCTCCCCTGATGCAACGGCCGCCCAAGATGGACGGCCGACCTTTCTGCAGGCGACTAAACCTTCAGCGTCAGGCCCGCCGCCAGCGCGTCGGTGCGGAAACCCTTGACCGTGTCCAGCGAGATGGCTTCCGCCGCCCGCCCGAGGCCTTCCAGCTTCTTCAGGATATCCGCCGGCGCGGTAATAATGTGGCAGCCGATGCGGTCGGCCTCGATGACGTTCCAGACCTCGCGGGTGGAGGCCCAGATCACCTCGATCGTATCGGTGCCGCGCGCCAGGCCCACGGCATATTTCATGACCGGCATATAGTCGTGGCCGGCGTCACCCAGCCTGCCGGCGAAGACCGAGATGATCGACGGCGCGCCGCCGCGCAGCGCATCGACCGAAGCCTTCACCTGGCCTTCGGTATAAAGCGCGGTGAAATTGATCTTCACGCCCTCGCGCGACAGCTTGTGGATGAGGTCGTAGAGCGGCTCGCCGGCGGTATTGGTCACCGGCAGCTTGACATAGACATTCTTGCCCCAGGTCGCGATGACGCGCGCCTGCGCTTCCATTTCCTTCAGGTCGTCGGAAAACACCTCGAAGGAAATGTGATGGTCCGGCACCGCCGCGACCAGATCCTTGGCATAGGCGGCGTAGTCGACCACGCCGGCCTTTTTTAGGAGCGACGGATTGGTGGTGAAGCCCTGGATCCACGGCTTCTGCACCATTTCCAGGATCGAGGCCTTCTCGGCCCCGTCGGTGTACAATTTGATCTTGAGATCCGCCAGAACAGGCATGACCGCCTCCCTCGATACCGTTGGCGACGTGTTTAAGGAACGGGCGCGCGCCTGTCCAACGCCGAAATCGGCGAGCCGCCGCCGTCGCCCGGTCGTCCCCGCACAGGTCGCTCGCCACCGGCCGTTTTGTATCCGGGGGGACGCAATCGGTAAGCAAGCGTGATGGCGGGCCATTTGCGCGGGCGGCGCGGGAAACTGTATAGGGAGGGCGCCCGCGGCCTTTGCCCGGCGCAGCGCGTTTTAAGGAAAAGACCAGCATGACCAGGATCCAGGACGGCGGGGCACCCCTGCGCGTAGGCGTTATCGGCTGCGGCGTGATGGGCAAGAACCACGCCCGGGTCTTCTCGGAACTCGCCGGCGTCAGCCTGATCGGCGTCGCCGATCCCGATGCCGAACAGGTCGAATTCGTCACCAGCCGGCTCGGCTGCGGCGGTTTCGCGACGCTGGAGGCGCTGCTCGATGCCGGCATCGACGCCCTGACCATTGCCGCCCCCACCCAGTTGCACACGCCGATCGCGCTCGAGGCGATCGCCCGCGGCGTCCATGTGCTGGTCGAAAAGCCGATCGCCCAGTCGGTCGAGGAAGGCACCCGCATCATCGCCGCCGCGGCCAAGGCCGGCGTCACCTTGATGGTCGGCCATGTCGAGCGCTTCAATCCGGCGGTCCAGTCGATCAAGCAGGCGGTCGCCGACGAGGAGATCCTGTCGATCCAGATCACCCGCGTCGGGCCGTTCCCGCCGCGCATGTCCGATATCGGCGTGGTCATCGACCTCGCGGTTCACGACATCGACCTGATCCGCTGGTTCACCGGCTCGGAAATCGCCGAGATCCAGCCGCAGACCAATTCGATCCATGCGGCGCGCGAGGACATCGCGCTCTTGCAGTTCCGCACCGAGTCGGGCGTGCTCGCCCATATCAACACCAACTGGCTCACCCCCTTCAAGGCGCGCACGGTGCATGTCGCCACCCGCAACAAATACATCACCGGCGACCTGATCACCCGCCAGGTCACCGAGTGCTTCGACTACAAGCCCGACGGCAGCTATTCCATGCGCCACCTCTCGGTCGCCTATGCCGAGCCGCTGCGCGCCGAGCTGGTCGCCTTTGTCGATGCGGTGAAGAGCCAGTCCGCCCCCGTCGTCGGCGGCGCCGACGGCCTCGCCAGCCTCGACATCGCCATGCGCTGCCTCGGCGAGCGTAGCGCGGCCAAGCCGAAGCGGGTGGTGGGCGCAAGGGGCTGAAAGCCCTACACGGCGCACAGCTGTCCTTCGAGGCTCGCGCTGCCATCGCCCACAGACTCATACGTCATCCCCGGCCGAGGCGAAGCCGAGGGGAAGGGGATCCAGGGGTTGCAGGGCCCCTCCCCCGACACCGCGAAATCACCTGACAGCATGCGCTGATCGCGCGGCCTGTCGACTCCTGGACCCCCTTCCCCTCGGCTTCGCCTCGGCCGGGGGTGACGTCGGTGGTTCCCGTGCTTCGCCTTGGCCGGAGCTGCTCCCCCTGTCGTCCCCCTGTCATGGCTTGCTGGCACTGACCTTTGACCAGCCTTCGGGCCGATTCACTGCCCGTCCCGAAGCCGCCGCCAGCGCCGGGGGTCGACGTCATGAACATCACCATCGTGGGAGCGGGTTATGTCGGTCTCGTTACCGGCGCCTGCCTTGCCGGGTCAGGCCATCGGGTGACGGTGGTCGACCGCGACCATGGCCGGATCCAGGCCCTGAAGCGCGGCGTCATGCCCATCTACGAAACCGGTCTCGAGGCTCTGGTCGCCGGGACGGTCGCGGCCGGGCGCCTGACCTTCACCACCGGCCTCGCCCCGGCCGTCGCCACATCCGAAGCCGTGTTCATTTGCGTCGGCACGCCGCCGCGCCCCGATGACGGCCATGCCGATCTGTCCAGCGTCTATGCGGTCGCCGCCGAGATCGCCGGCGCGCTCGACCAATTCACCCTTGTCGTCACCAAGTCGACCGTGCCGGTCGGCACCGGCGACGAGGTCGAGGCGATCATCCGCGACATCCGTCCCGATGCGCGCTTCGCCGTCGTCTCCAATCCGGAATTCCTGCGCGAGGGCGTCGCCATCGCCGACTTCATGCGTCCCGACCGCATCGTCATCGGCGGCGAGGACGACGCGGCGCTCCGCCTGATGGCCGAACTCTACGCGCCCTTGACGGCGGCCGGCGCGCCGTTGGTCAGCGTCAACCGGCGCACCGCCGAACTGATCAAATATGCCGCCAATTGCTTCCTGGCGCTGAAGATCACCTATATCAACGAGATCGCCAATCTCTGCGAGGAGGTCGGCGCCGATGTCGAGCACGTCTCGCGCGGCATCGGCCTCGACAGCCGCATCGGCGCCAAGTTCCTGAAAGCCGGCCCGGGTTTCGGCGGCTCGTGTTTCCCGAAGGACATGCTGGCCCTGATGAAGACCGCCCAGGACCACGGCATGCCCTTGCGCTCGGTCGAAACGGCGGTGGCCGTCAACGATGCGCGCAAGGGCGAGATGGTGCGCAAGATCATTCGCGCGGCCGGCGGCTCGGTCGCCGGCAAGACCATCGCCGTGCTCGGCCTCACCTTCAAGCCCGACACCGACGACATGCGCTCGGCGGCGTCCCTGATCATCCTGCCCCGGCTGATCAAGGCGGGCGCACGCATCCGCGCCTATGACCCGGCCGGCATGGCGCAAGCCGCGCCGCTGCTGCCCGGCGTTCAGATGGCGGAGAGCGCGCTCGCCGCCGCGCGCGAAGCGGATCTCGCCGTGCTGATCACCGAATGGGCGGAGTTCCGGACACTCGACCTCGGCCAGTTGCGCGAGAGCCTGAAGACGCCGCTGCTGGTCGACCTGCGCAACCTGTTCGATCCGGCCGCCGCCGAACGGGCGGGCCTGCGTTATGTCTCGGTCGGCCGCGGCGTGAGCCCCGAGGCCATGCCTTTGACCGGGCACCAGCCATTCGCTGCAATGCAACAAGGTCTCCTAGCGGTTTCTTGACCTCTCCCGGCTATCGGGTGAGGGTCGCCAGGTTGGGCTGGGTGGTTAACGGAGTTATGCATGACAGTGCTCGTCACCGGCGGCGCCGGCTATATCGGCAGCCACATGGTCCTCGAACTGCTTGATGCCGGCGAGCCGGTCATCGTCCTCGACAATCTCTCCACCGGTTTCGCCTGGGCGGTCGACAAGCGCGCGACGCTCGTGGTCGGCGACATGGGCGACCAGGATTTTGTCGAGCGGGTCATCCGCCAGCACGGCGCCGACGCCATCATCCATTTCGCCGCGCGCATCGTCGTGCCGGATTCGGTCTCCGATCCCTTGGGCTATTACCTCGCCAATACGGTCAAGACCCGCGCGGTCATGGCCGCGGCTGTCGCCACCGGCGTGAAGAACTTCATCTTTTCCTCGACGGCGGCGGTCTATGGCACGCCCGAGGTCATGCCGGTGAACGAGGACGCGGCGACCCGGCCGGAAAGCCCCTATGGCACCTCCAAGCTGGTCACCGAATGGATGCTGCGCGACGCCGCCGCCGCCCATGACCTGACCTATGTCGTACTGCGCTATTTCAACGTCGCCGGCGCCGACCCCAAGGGGCGCACCGGCCAGTCGACGCCGAACGCCACCCACCTGATCAAGGTGGCGGTGCAGACGGCCCTCGGCCTGCGCCAGAAGATGGACGTCTTCGGCACCGATTACCCCACCCCCGACGGCACCTGCGTGCGCGACTATATCCACGTTACCGATCTCGTCCGCGCCCATTCCGCCGCGCTCGCCTACTTGCGCGCCGGCGGCGCCAGCATGGTGGCCAATTGCGGTTACGGCCGGGGCTATTCGGTGCAGGAGGTGATCGACACGGTGCGCAAGGTGACCCGCGTCGAATTCCGCACCGACTACGCCCCCCGCCGCCCGGGCGACGCCGCCGCCGTGGTCGCCGATCCCTCGCGCGTCAAGGCCAAGCTCGCCTGGGTGCCCGCGCATGAAGACCTCGGCGAGATCGTCGAGCACGCCTATGCCTGGGAACGGCGGCTCGCCAACGGGCCGGGATAAGGGGCACCATCGAGGCCGATCGTCCGGCGAGGTTTGGTGCGTGAACCAGATACGTCACCCCCGGGCGAGCCAGAGCAGAAGCCCTTGCTTCTGCGGAGGCGAGGGAAGGGGGTCCAGGAGTTGCAGGGCTCCTCCCCGACGCCGCGAAATTCCCAAACCGCATGGGCTGAGGGCGCCGTGAAGTGGCCCTGGCCCCCCTTCCCTCGCCTCCGCAGAAGCGAGGGCTTCTGCTCTGGCTCGCCGGGGGTGACGTCGTGGTTCTCGCGCGCGCCGTCGAGGCCCACGCAAAGGTCGGACGGCCCTCAATCCGGCCGCCCGTTCAAGCTCTCGTCGAGATCGTCCCAGCGCGGATTGTCGCGTTCGATCGCCTTCAGTTTCCAGGCGCGGTTCCAGCCCTTGATCTGCTTCTCCCGACCGATGGCTTCGACGATGCTGTCGTGCGGCTCCATCCAGACCAGCTTCAGAACGCCATATTTGCGCGTGAAAGCGGCACCTGCGCCGGTCCGGTGCTGATAGGCGCGCCGCGCGATATCGTTGGTGACGCCGACATAAAGGGTACCGTTACGGTCTCTCGCCATCATGTACACGTAATACAGGGTGGGGCCTCCTCCGGCCTTGCGCTACCTAGGGCCCACCATCCCTTCGTGGGGGCTTGGAAATCAAGCCGGTTTGCTGCCTCGTTCGCACAGGCATGGGCCGAAACCGCGGCAAGCGACACACCCGAACCACCCGACGTCACCCCCGGCGAGCCGGAGCAGAAGCCCTTGCTTCTGCGGAGGCGAGGGAAGGGGGCCCAGGGGCCGCCGGGCCGCGATCTGAGCGCATGGCATCGAGGTGATTTCGCTGCGTCAAACAATTTGCCCTGCACCTCTGGACCCCCTTCCCTCGCTTCGCTCGCCGGGGGTGACGTAGGGTCCCTTTGAGGCGCGCGGCCAAAGCTCGCCCCGCCCACCGCCCCCGCCCCTACAACTCTTCGCGAGCACGGCCCCGCGCCGGCTGCCATCACCTGGCCGCCAGCCTATGTTGGAGCGCTTCCAATCTCCCTGAAGCTCCGCGAGGCAGCCATGGCTTTTACCCTCACCATCAATGGAACCGCCCATAACGTCGATGTCGACGGCGACACGCCTTTGCTCTGGGTGCTGCGCGACGTCATCGGGCTGACCGGCACCAAGTTCGGCTGCGGGGCGGCGCTCTGCGGCGCCTGCACCGTGCATGTCGACGGCGTCGCGACGCGCTCCTGCATCACGCCGGTGGAGAGCCTGGGCACAGCCAAGGTCACCACCATCGAGGCCCTGAGCGAGACGCCCAAGGGCAAGGCGCTGCAACAGGCCTGGCTCGATCTCGAAGTGGTGCAATGCGGCTACTGCCAGTCCGGCCAGCTGATGTCGGCGGCCGCCCTGCTGGCCGAGACGCCGAAACCGACCGATGCCGATATCGATGCCGCCATGACCGGCAATGTCTGTCGCTGCGGCACCTATCAGCGCATTCGCGCCGCCATTCACCACGCCGCCGCCTGAGGGGGAGAAGGTCATGACCACGCTCGCTCCCCGCCTCGACCGCCGCGACATCCTGAAATCCGGCGCCGGCCTGATCGTCGCGCTCGCTATGCCCGCCGGCCTCACCGCGGCCCATGCGCAAGGCGGCCCCGGTTTCGCCCCCAATGCCTTCATCCGCATCGACAACCAGGGCACGGTGACCCTGGTCATGCCCATGGTCGAAATGGGCCAGGGCACCTATACCGCGCTCGCCATGCTGCTGGCCGAGGAGTTGGAGGTCGATCTCGGCGAGGTCGAACTCGAACATGCCCCGCCCGACGACAAGCTTTACGGCAATCCGCTGCTCGGCGCCCAGATGACCGGCGGCTCCACCTCGGTACGCGGCTTCTGGACACCGCTGCGCCAAGCCGGCGCCAATGCCCGCACGCTTCTGGTGATGGCCGCGGCCAGGCAATGGGGCGTCGAGCCCGCGACCTGCCGGGCCCGCCACGGCGTGGTCTCGGACGGCGCGGGCACCCGCCATCTGGGTTACGGCGAACTGGCGGAAGCCGCAGCGGCCCTGGCCTTGCCGGCCAATGCCCCGCTGAAGGACCCGAAAACCTTCAGCTTGATCGGCACGCCGGCCAAGCGCCTGGACGCCGCCGAAAAGGTCACCGGCGACGCGCTCTACGGCATCGACGTGAAGGTGCCCGGCATGGCGATCGCGGCCATCGCCGTTTCGCCGGTCTTCGGCGGCAAGCCGAAGACGGTGGACCAGGCCGCCGCCCGCGCCGTGAAGGGCGTGCGCCAGGTGGTCGTCATCGACGAGGCCGTGGCGGTCGTCGCCGACCATATGGGCGCCGCCAAGAAAGGCCTCGCCGCCGCCAATATCCAGTGGGACGACGGCCCCCACGCCAAGGTCTCCAGCGCCGATATCGTGCGCCAGCTCGACGAGGCCTCGCGCCAGCCGGGCGTGGTGGCGCGCAACGAGGGCGACGCGGCCAAGACCTTGGGCAGCGCCGCCAAGCGGCTCGAAGCGGTCTACCAGCTGCCCTTCCTGGCCCATGCCACGATGGAGCCGATGAACTGCACCGTGCATGTCCGGCCCGACGGCTGCGACATCTGGGTGGGCACGCAGGTGCCGACCTTCACGGTGGCGGCGGCGGCCGCGGTCACCGGCCTGCCCAAGGACAAGATCAAGGTGCACAATCACCTGCTCGGCGGCGGTTTCGGCCGCAGGCTGGATGTCGACGGCACCATTCTGGCGGTGAAGGTGGCCAAGCAGGTGCAGGGCCCGGTGAAAGTGGTCTGGAGCCGCGAGGAGGACATCCAGCACGACATGTACCGGCCCTATTATTACGACCGGCTCGCCGCGGGGCTGGATGCCGCGGGCAAGCCGGTGGCCTGGACCCACCGCGTCGCCGGCTCGTCGATCATGGCGCGCTATATCCCCGCCGCCTTCGTCAATGGGCTCGACCCCGACGCGGTGGAGGGCGCGGCCGAGCCGCCCTATGCCTTCCCCAACATTCATGTCGACTATGTCCGGGTGGAGCCGCCGGGCATTCCCACCTCCTGGTGGCGCGGCGTCGGCCCCACCCACAATGTCTTCGTGGTGGAAAGCTTCATCGACGAGCTGGCGGCAGCCGCCGGCCAGGACCCGTTGGCCTATCGCCGGGCGCTGCTCGGCCACAATCCGCGGGCGCTCGCCGTGCTCGACCTGGCGGCGGAAAAGGCCGGCTGGGGCGGCCCGCTGCCGGCCCGGCGCGGCCGCGGCATTTCCGTGCAATTCGCCTTCGGCAGCTATGTCGCGCTGGCGGCGGAAGTGGAGGTCGCGTCCGACGGCCAGGTGCGCGTCCACCGCCTCACCTGCGCGGTCGATGCCGGCCTGGTGGTCAATCCCGACACGGTGGAGGCGCAGGTGCAGGGCGGCGCCATTTTCGGCCTCACCGCCGCGCTGCACGGCGCCATCACGCTGAAGGACGGCCGGGTCGAGCAGGGCAATTTCGACAGCTACCTGCCCATGCGCATCGACGAAGTACCGGTGGTCGAGACCCATCTGGTGAGGAGCGCCGAAGCCCCCGGCGGCATCGGCGAAGTGGCGACCGCGGCCGTCAGCCCGGCGGTGACCAACGCCATCTTCGCCGCCACCGGCAAGCGCATCCGCACCTTGCCGATCGACCCGGCGCAGCTGAAGTCCGGGGCGTGAGCCGAGGAACGAACGGCCGCGGGCACGGAGCCGGCGGAACACGCGCTCTCTTCGCGCGAAAGGGCGCGCACGCGAACCAGCACCTTCACCTCTCCCCAGCGGGGAGAGGTCGGCCGAAGGCCGGGAGAGGGGGCTGGGCGCTCGCCGAAAAGATCACCACGCGGCGCGCGCAGCGCTTTGTTCTGAATCTGCAATTCCCCCTCTCCCGGCGCTGGCGCGCCGACCTCCCCCCGCCGGGGGGAGGTGGGCCCATCGCCGCCCGGGCTGGATCCCTTGTCCGCCTGACGCGCTACCGGCAGTCAATCCGCCGCGAAGGTGTTGATGCGTCTCTGATCGTCGCGCACATCCGCCGCCAGCTGGTCCAACAGCACGCGCAGCCCCATGATATCGGCCTCGGTCATCGTGCAGACCCGCGAGCCCGCCTCGTCGTCGCACCAGAGCCCGAAGCTGTAGTGCCCGCGATATTCAGTTGCCGTCATGCGCAGCCGTAGCGCTTGCCCCTCCAATGCCAGACTCTTCGCGATGAACATCCTGTGCCGGGGACGTTGCGCGTGCATGTCGGCGACCACCCGCAAGGCAATCTTCAGACGCGCCCACAGACCCATGCCGTCATCCCCTGTCCGCCATCAGCGGCGGCCCCCATCAGCGATCCGAAGTTCGCCATTTCCAGACCAACTGTCCAGTACGCGCCGCAACCCCGCCTTGCATCGCGTCCCCACGCCCCGTTTTCGCCCGTTTCCCCCGGCACATCCCGGCCCTGCCCGCCATGCCCTGGGAATGACCGATGCTGAAGCCCCTCGCCGCCGCGCTTGCCCTGCTGACGCTGTCGCTCGCGCCGGCCACCGCCGCAGAGCGCCGCGGCCGCGTCGGCTCCGAGGTCTATGGCTGCCCCTCGCCGGAACCAGTGGCGCAAATGCTCGCCTGGCGCGCATCGAAGGAGCCGGTCGGGCCCGAGGGCCTCGACAATGGCGAGCGCGAGGAGGCCCACCAGCGGATCTACCGCGACTGCCGGCTGGTCGAGGAAGGCGCCCGCGTCAGCTATAGCCCGGCCGGGCCGAACCGCCCGGTCAAAGTCACCCAGGGCCGCCGCACCTTCTGGGTGGCGCCCAACGAGATTCGCTGACCAAAAAAATCTGCCGCCTGCGCCCCGCTTTATTCCGTGCCGGCGAGACGCCCGAGCTCGTTATCCGCATCCTCTTTCAGCACCACCGCGGCGGTGAGCTTATAGGCATTGCTCACCTCCATCAGGCGGCTCATTTCCATGACCGCGCTGACATTGGCCTTTTCCAGATTGCCCGGCACCAGCCGGACCGCGCCCACCGCGACCTCCTCCGGCGGCCGGGCCGCGCGGAACAGGTTGCCGCCCTCGGGCGACAGGCCGCGCGGATCGGCGAAACGCACCACACGCAGCCGGCCGACCACCTTGCCCGAAGCGATGATCGACCCATCCGCGCTGATCGACGGCGCCTGGTCCTGCGGCGACAGGGTCAGCGGCCCGCTCGCCGTCAGCACCGGATCGCCCGCATTGGTGACGAGCCGCCCGGCCTGATCGACCTGGAACGCGCCGTTGCGGGTATAGCGCTCGCCGGCCCGCGTCTGCACCACGAAAAAGCCGTCGCCGGCGACCGCCGCGTTCAGGGGATGGCCGGTCGCACTCACCGGCCCGCTGGAAAAATCGGTGAAGCTCCTGATATCGACCAGCGAGCTGCGCCGGGCCGGCCAGTCCTCGTCCGGCCGCTCCCGTTCCGCCGACAGATATTCGCGGAAATTGAGCCGCTCGGCCTTGAAGCCCACCGTGCCCTGGTTGGCGACATTGTTGGCGATACTGTCCACCGCCTGCTGCAGCGCCATCAGGCGTGACAGTCCGATAATCGACTTGTCGCTCATGGCAGGCGCTTGCTCTCGACCCGGTGAAACCGTCGCGCCGCTTCGGCATGCCGCCGCGACGCGAGACCTGATCTGGAGCCTTTCGCGGGAACCCGACCACCTGGCCGGACCATAACCACTGGCGCCCCGGCCACCAGTAAGCAGTGACACTAAGGGCGGCCCGGCCGATGCCTTCGCGCCATGCGGCGGCAGCCGGCCAAGCACCTGTTTCGACCCGGAAACACATCACATGCCGTAACGTCATATCCGCGCAGATTTTCCAGGGCATCAAGCGCGCCCGCCCTCGCGCGGCCCGATGGGGCGGCGCGAGGCGCGGCCGGATCGGCAAGCAATGGAACGGACATGACGATATCGATGAGAACACCCGTGGTCGCGGCCCTCGGCCTGCTGGCGCTGTCGGCGTCTTTGGCCCTCGCCCAGGAGCGCCAGGGCACGATCGCCGCCGGCGTCTATGGCTGCCCCACCGCCCAGCCCGTGGCGCAAATGATCGCCTGGCGCAGCACACGCCTCGCCGCCGGCGAGACCATCACCGAAGCCGAAACCACCGAAGCCCGCGGCTTCCTCTATGTCCGCTGCCAACCCGTCGCCGCCGGCACCCGCGTCAGCTTCACCGAAAACGGCCCGGACCGCGCCGTCAAGGTGACCCATGGCACCACCACCTTCTGGGTCGCCCCCGGCGAAGTGCGCTGAGCCGAAGGCGGGGCAAAGGGCCCCCCTGCCCATCCCCCCCTCGCCCGACGCGCCGCCCCTCGCCCAAAACGCGCAACCCACCCAACCCTCCCCCATAGGGAGAGGGTGGCGCCGTCAGGCGCCGGGTGAGGGGCGCAACCCCTCCGAACCCCGCGCCTGAATCACCATACGTCACCCCCGGCTGAGCGCAGCGAGGGAAAGGGGATCCAGGAGTTGCAGGGCAAAGCGCCCTCCGGCCCTCCGCGCGCATCGGTCACAAGATCTGTCTCAAAACCGCAACAACACTCCCCTCCCCACCCCGTTTCTCCTTGACGCACCCCCTTCACCCTTTGCTAACCTTGCGGTAGCGGAGCGCGAAAGGCGCACGCCCGGGGGGAATTGAGTATGCGTAATCTTTTGGCCGTCGCGCTCGCCGCGACGATGATGGGCGGCTGTGCGACCGCCATCCGCGGCACCACCAACCAGGTCCATTTCACCAGCGAACCCAGCGGCGCCGTCGTCACCACCTCGCTCGGCCACACCTGCACCGCCCCCTGCTCCATGCCGATGGACCGCAACAAGGAATTCCAGGCCACCTTCACCCGCGAGGGCTTCCAGCCCACCGTCGTCGACGTCAAGACGACCGTCTCGCGCGAAGGCGGCACCAGCTTCGCCGGCAACCTGCTGCTCGGCGGCCTCATCGGCATGGGCGTCGACGCAGCGTCGGGTGCGGCGCTCGATCACACGCCCAATCCAGTGATCGGCCGTTTGGCGGCGATTATTCCGCCGCCGCCGGCGGTGCAGGTGCCGGCCCGGGAGCGGCTGAGGTCGAGGTCGCGGATGAGGGTTCCGGTCGCCAATCTGTCGAGCACTTTCGATTCCGCGACACCCTCATCGCCAAGAAGCTAAGAAGGAAAATTACTCCGTAGAGCTGTGTATTTGTGCTTTGTAGGTCACCTTCACCCCAACTGCCCGTGTCAGTAGGAACAGTGGGATTAAGGGATCAAAATAATCTACCGCATTTCGGGAGATCTTCCGATCGTGTCAGAATTCAAAGCCGCGTTCGAAGGTCCTGGACAGAAATCAGAAATTTTGCCGCGCTTCGATCGGGTGGACCATCGCGCTTATATCGCCACACTCGCGTCTCGAAAGATTAAGGGCTTTTGTGGAACGATTGACGAGGAAGGCGCGTATTACTCCGAGATCTATTCGGGCAACGCCAGCCTCACCGACAGCATCACCGCCGACTATCACGGCCGGTTTCTGATCGAGCTGATTCAGAACGCGAACGACGTCCATCCGGACAATCGAACAGACGGCGAGATCGAAGTTGTGTTCGATCGACGCGAAGGCGAGAGCGGCACTCTCTATATTGCCAACCGAGGAGCCGCCTTCTCACAGAAGAATGTCAACGCGCTCTGTGACATGGGCCTGTCGAGCAAGCCACCGGGCGAGTCTATTGGCAACAAGGGCCTGGGCTTTCGCAGCGTCAACCACATTACCGATGCACCTTTAATCTATTCGCAATCAAAAGCACCTGCAGACCCGACCCGATTTGAGGGCTATTGCTTCGGCTTCGCGAACGATGCCGATCTAGATAGGTTGATTTCCGACCCTCGGCACAGGGTATTGGCGAAACAAGATCTCCCCTTGTTCCATGTGCCCAAATGGCTCGATGAACAGCCCGCCGGCATCAGAGCCTTCGCCCACCGCGGCTTTGCAACGGTGATCAGCCTTCCCGTCCGCAATGCTGACGCTGAGGAGGCTGTCGCCACAGAGATAGCCGCAATCCTTAATCAAACGGTCCCGATGCTCCTATTCCTGACAAGGCTAGAGCGTCTCTCTATCCGCGTCATCGCGGCCGACGGTAGCGACGACCAAACGTTCGTCCTGACCCGGTTGGAGCGCCCGATCAAGAATGCTCATGCTGCGTTGGCCGTAGCCGATCTTGGCAGCGCCGGCCGTTACCTGATTGTACGCCGGAAGGTGCCCGAAGCGGCAATGCAAGCTGCGATTAAAGATGGCACCGATAAGAAGCAATTGCATAAGCATTGGCTGAAATGGGAGGGCGAAGGTGAGGTCTCGCTGGCGGTCCGGCTTGACGCCCTAGTTGCGGCCCCAAGGCTATTTACCTTCCTGCCGATGGGCGAGCAGGCGACGGCGCCGTTCGCTGGCTATCTCAACGGGAGCTTCTTCCCCACCTCAAACCGAAAAGGGCTCGATGCGTCCGTTAAGCTAAACGAGCTGCTTCTAGACGAGGCAACAGCACTTGCCGCAGCGACCATTGGTTGCCTGACGCACTATGAAACGGTCGGTGCCGTAGATGGGCTGGACGCTCAATCGAAGGCACGCGCCGTTGTGGACCTTTTGTCCTGGCGCAAAGTCGATAGCCTACAGACAATTGCCGACCACGATCTCCCCGCGCAGGTCGCCCGGAACATCGCCAAGGAAGTAGGGGTTGCGAACTTCAACAATGCCTCCATCATCCCCTGCCTCACATCCGTGGAAAAAACCACGACGCTAGGGTGGTGCACGCCGGCGGTCGCCCGGCGCTGGCCCCATGACCTCGAAACATTCTCGGCCGATGTAGCTGCCACACATGCTGCGGCAACGAAAATTTCGCCGATCTGGCCGGAGCTCGGACAACGGATTGACCGCCTGAGCGCCTATCTTTCGAAACAGGCGCAGGCTTATGTCGAATTCCCAACCTCTGAGGAGCGCGCCGAGTTGGCGACCAAGGTGGCCGAGCAACTCGGTGCGAACCGCCGGACACCGATCTCACTGTGGTCTGCCTACTATCGAGATCTCGCGGTGCTGCTCGACAAGGCGGGCAGCGTGTTGGCCGGTCGCAAGGTGTTGCTCGGCGCGGACCGCAATCTCCATCGAACCATGACCCCAATAGTTGAGGTAGATGGCAAGGCAAAGCGCCGCCGCCGCAAGGGCGAGATCGAGGCTTCCGTCTTCTCGCCCCCAGCGCGCCGCGGCCCGGGATCGGACGACGACGAGCAACTCACGCCACCCGAGATCTTGGCCGAGAATTTTGCGTTTCTGTCGAACCGGCTGGATTGGTACGGCGAACTCGCGGACGCGCGTGACTTTCTCGAAAAAGCGAAGCTCGTCTTCCCGTTCGACCGCGAGGGGATCCTCGCTCAACTCTCGCGAGCCCTTCGCCAAGATGGCCGGCACGCTATTCGAGCTGCCGGCTTACGCTGGGCCTTCCAGATCTGGCGACAGCCAAGGCAGGCAGGACGTGATTTCAAACTCCAGCCACAGCATCGATTCTACGTGCCAACAATGGGCGGCGACTTCATAGAGGCGAGTGAGGCGATCTTCTCCGAGAGCTGGCCTGACGAGACACATGGTAGCCTGCTGCAGCGCTTCCTGAACAGCGCGCCCACGGATATCGAGGACCTTAAGGCACTAAGCGCCCTGCGGCTTGCAGCGCGCAGCCACTATGCATTCAAGGGTACCAAAGGCGAGTTGTGGGCCGCGTTCCTAATTGAACTTGGCGTGCAGCAAGGGCTCCGTCCGGTCGCGAAAAAGCTGCCCGGAACGGTGGCAGCGTGGCGAGTGGAGGCGTTGTCGTTCTGCAAATCCATTGGCATCTCCTCCGAGGCAGCCGCAGCCTGGAAGGCAGATATTGTTGCAAACAACCCCAAGGCCATGATTCTCCAGTCGACGACCGAATACGTCCTTCGCGGCGACATCTGGTGGCTTCCCGGGCAAGGGGACTTGGCTCGGTTTGATCGAGCGTGTCGCGAATATTATGCGCAGCTGATCATCGCCTGGCTGGGACAACCTCAGCTGCTGCAATGGACGATTGACGTTCATCACCATCACCGCATCTACGCGGACGCGCGCGACTGGCCTACCCCCGTAGCGTCTTTCCTGAGATCCGCGCCCTGGATCCCTGCTGATGAACCTTCGACCGAAGGCGCGCGTCATGTCGCCGTCAGACCCTCCGAGGTTTGGCTGGCCGCCGATGGAGCGGAGCGTCTCCCCTTCTTCCTGCGGCGTCCTGCTACCCCCGTAGCGCGGGCGCTCGAGAAAGCGAGCCACGACCAAATGAAGATGCTGAGCGCGCGTGCGCAGCTGCGCGTGCTCAACTCGCCTGTGACGCTCATCGAGCAGGTGGAATTCCTCGCAGAACAGTATGCACGCGAAGGATTTGATCGCTATTACGAGCGTCAGCTTCTCAATCTCTATCATCAGAGCTGGATCCTGATTGCAGTGCGTGTGGCAGCCGGGGGGCTCGATCTGGCGGGTAGAGCAATACCCCAAACGCTGATCGTACGCCGCGGCAATGAGGTTGAGGTCATCAAGCTGCCTCGGGCGACTACCGAGTTGGTAGAGCTCATTTATGTCCGCGACTGTGATGATGAGACGGTCGCCAGCTTGGTTGAGGCAAGCGACCGGCTTCTGTTCGACCCGCGCTCGACCAATCCAGCGCGGATTGGCGCCTTGATGCGTCGGCTGTACGGACGAAGAGTTCGGCTGCTGTCTGAGGTAGATTATTCGATGGTGGCCGATGGCCAAGAGATCGGGGTTGGCAATGTGGCGCCGATCCTGGAATGGTGTCCGCGACTGCGCATGTTGATCGCAGTCGCGATGGAAGCGCTCAAGGGCATCGAGCTACAGCGCCTGCCGTCGGATCGGCACGCCATCGTCGCTCGGCTCGAACGACTTGCTTTGCAGCGCGTGACGACGATCAGCTTCAGGATAGATGACACCGATGTGGTGCAGGATGTCGAAGGGCGTCGCGCCTTCGCACTCAAGCTCCCCGACGGCCAGCCAATCGTGGTGGCACGCGCGGCGGCCGTGATGAGTTGGCAGGTGATCGATGACGCGCTTGGCGCGATTTGCGAGTCGATTGAACAGACGGCTTTGGAGCCGCACCTACGGCTCCTTCTCTACGCTCTCGCCAACGAAGAAGCGGCAATCGACGAGGAGCCGGCGCTCGAACTCGAACTGGACCGCCTGTGCGATCTGCTGCGTCTGAACATCGCCGGCAGGCGCTCGGTGCGCGAGACGCTGGGAGCGAGGCTGGAGCGGCACGTACCATGGCTGCGGGCTATCATCCATCTGGGGGGCGGCACCGAGGCGGTCGATGCGTTCGCTATGCAGGAAGCGGTGGCGGTTAAGGACATCGCACGTCTGCGCGAAGCGATTTCACCATCGCTTCATGTCTTAGAGCATGACGCCGATACTGTGCTTGAGGCATGCAAGAACGCGCTGAGCGTCGCGGAACTCCGCGAGATGTTGGCTCTAGACTTCGAGGCGTTGAACCGCAGCCTGGTCGCCGTGGGCGAAAAGCCGGATACTTATCCCGACCTACAGGCGGGCTTGGTCGCCAACTACGTCCATGAGAATGAGGTGGCGATCATCGACGCGCTTCGTTGCGCCTATGCTGATCGGCTGGCTCGCGACGAACCAGCCCCCGCTTATGCCAAGGCGCGCGAGGCTGTACGAACGCTTGCACCCGATCCCGAGTGGCTGCTGCGCTACAAAGAGGTACCTACCGCACGGATTGCCGATCATGTGAACGCGTGGCTCAAGGCCAATGGCGCGCTGGCGATAGGAGCCGCAACCGTCAATCTTCAGCCTCTAGACGAAGTGCGGCTCGCCAATGCCACGGCCATTCGGAAGTTCGTGGCCACGGCCAATCCACTCATCACGGCGTGGTGCGGCAAGACGGCTGTGACTGTCGCCGACATTTGGAACGAATCCGACAACGGAGCGGCGACCCTACGCTTAGCACTCGACAGGATCGGGATATTCGAGTTTCGCGTGCTCGATGAGTCAGCGCTTCTCAACTGGACCGCGGTCATAGGCGCTTGGCCCAGCGGGATGCCCCGCTCACTGGTGAGGGCCGACCTTGGCATCGTTGATGCTGATTTCGACGCGGAAAAAGTCAAGGCTAAGGCTCTGGCCGAAGCACGCAAGAAGGAAGCACGGTCGATACCATTCAACGGCCGCAAGGTCGATCCGGACGAGGTGGACTGGGGCGCGCTAGCCGCAGAGCTGGCAGCAAGCCTTTCCACGAAGTTGCTGTCAACGCCGCTCGGCGCACCGGCCGATCTCCTGCCTGCGAGGCAACGAACCGAGCGCCCAAGTGGGCCTCGCCCAAGCGGGCGCTGGGGGCTCCCGCCGCCGAGGGCGCCGTCGCAGAAGACCGATATGATTGGTCAGCTCGGAGAGCTGGCCGTCTACCAATGGCTCGCCGCGCGACTGCCGAAGCAGAATATAGATGCTGCCTGGCAATCCGAGAATGCCTTCCCTTTCACTGGCAGGACGGGCTCGGAGCGCCTCGGATATGATTTCGAAGTGAGCTTCCGGAAACAGCTCTGGCAGATTGAGGTCAAGTCAAGCCTAGGCGATCCATGCGCCTTCGAGATGGGCGAGACCGAGGTTCGCGCGGCGCGCGTGGCCGCCCGCGGCCGAAGCGGCGCGCAGTATTGGATCGCTTATGTCAGCAATCTAAGCGAGCCAGCACGCGCGCGAGTGGAGATGCTGCCCAATCCCATGAGCGAGGAAGGCGAAGCAGTTCTGAACCTACTCGGCGAGGGGGTCCGCTATGGCTTCCGGCGATCATGAGCGCCAACTGCCAACGTTCGATCGTCACCGACCAACGAACATTCACTGCATTGACCGATCAGCGTCCGCCTGCATCGGTCCGATCATGCCGGCACCATGCAATTCCGCGGCGAGAATTCTCGCTGTCAAAATCTTTGACAACTTGAGATTGCTGATTGCTAGAAGCGCCCGTTCTTGAAACGCTAACAAAAATTGATTCTATGGGGGGTTGGGTGTCTCATGCTTGGGGAAATAACTGACAGCGGTAGCGCTCGGACGGCAGAATATGGCAAGCGCAAGAAGGCAAGCGAAGAGCGCACATTTCAAAAGAACGAGCGGGAACTTGCCGAAGCGAGCGGCTGGTCGCTCATCCGGGAGAACAAAACTTCTCTCCGCTATGAGAAGCTACGCAGCATTGATGAGCGGCTGGAAAATGAATTTTGGCGCCTTTTGTACGAGCTCGGCTATCCTTCGCTAAATGTCGGCCGGAAATTCAGAATATCTGTATCCAGCAAGGAAGAGGGAACAATAGAAAAGCGGATAGATATATTCGCTTACGATGACCAGACCGTCATCGTTGCATACTGCAAGGCGTGCGATAAGCGCACGAAGCGACAACTACAAAAGGACGTTGTCGAATTTTCTTCACTTCAGAAGCCCATCGCTATTGCACTAAAGAAATATTTTGGTGGAACGAACGACAGAAAAATCATATGGATGTTCGTGACAAAGAATATTGATTGGAACCAATCTGATATTGTCCGCGCAGCCGAGAATAATATCAAAATTATCACCGAAAAAGATCTTCCATACTTTAAGGAGATATCCAAACGCATCGGAAGATCTGCGCGTTTTCAGTTTCATGCCGAATTTCTGTCGAAACAAAAAGTCACCAGTCTTGAGAAAACGACGTTTGCCATGCGTGCTAAACTTGGCAAACACCGCGTCTATACATTTTTTACGTCGCCTGACAAAATTCTCCCGATCAGCTTTGTGAATCATAGAGATCTTCGCGATCCGTCGGCGGCTCCTTCTTATCAAAGGCTCGTACAGCGAGAACGGTTGAAACAAATTGCAGATTTTGTCGCTGCGGGAGGGCTGTTTCCAAACAGCATTATCTTGAATTTCCGCTCGAAAGTAAGATTTGACCCATTGTCCGCGGAAGAGGATGGCGTGACTCCTGGTAAGCTTACGTTGCCAAATACGTATAAGTCGGCCTGGATAATCGACGGCCAGCACCGCCTTTACGGCTACGCAGAGCTTGAGGCCAAGCAAGGCGGGGCAACATTGCCGTTCATCGCCTTCGATAATATTTCGACTATCGATGAGACCAAGCTGTTTAGTGAAATAAACAGCAAGCAAAAGCGCGTCGAAAAACGTCTTCTCGACGAACTCACCGGCGAGATCAAGCTTGAATCAACCGACCGGAAAGAGCAGATGCGCGCCATCGCATCACGTGTCTTCGATCTGATGCGCGATGACGACGATTGTCCACTCGGCGGCAAGATCACTGGCGTCGAGCTTAAAAGCTCGGATCACAGCGTACTGACGATTCCTTATCTTGTGGACGCGGTTGCGCGAGCCAACCTGATTGGCAGCGTGGTCAAGAGAGAGAATAGGCATATATTTTTGCAGGGGGCGATCGAATGGAGTAGCGCCCACGCGGCGATTGACCGGCTGCGCGAATTTCTCGCCGAATATCTAGGTCTGTTTAGGGCGGCAAATCCCGTACGGTGGGATATGGGACCCGCCGGCAAACTAGCGAATAATCCGTCTGTTTCCGGCATCATCCGTTTTGCCGACGATATCATTCGCTATATGAGTCACAAACAGGGGCACGATCCCCGCCACCTTCACCCAAAAGAGTTGGTCGAAAGCCTTGAGACGTTCCTCGCTCCGGTTCTTGATTTCATCAAAGCCGGCCCCCCTGACGAGGTCACGGCCAGGTTCTCTGTTCCCTTTGGGTCAGGCGGCCCGGCTCGTATTCAGCATCTCTTGCGTTCGCTGACACACGAACAGTTCCCTGACTTCGATGCCCCAGATTTCAAGGAGAGGCTGCGGCAGAACGATAAAGATCGCGTGGACCGAGGCGATCGTCTCGTCCGGCGAATTCAAGAAGGCGTGCACCGACACGTTGTTCAGACACTGAAAGCCGCGTACAACAATGAAAGTAATTTCATCGAACTGGCAGTCGACAACCAAGACCTTCTAGCAAATACCTTTCGGAAAAGGCTTGATGACAAGCCCGAAAACCGCAAGGAGCTGGCGACGTATCTAGATTTTCTTGATTTAAAGAAAATCGTCGGCGTTGAAAAAAACTGGGCTTATTTCAAGGAGACACTCGACTTCGTCGTGCCTGGCGAGAAAAAGCAGAGCAAGAATCTCGCTTGGTTCGATTCAATTAATAAGACCCGCAGGGTTCCTGCTCATCCCTATGACCGATCCTACACCGACGAAGACATGAAGGCGCTTGAGGCCGTCTTCGGGATGCTTTGTCAGCGCAAGCTGGTAGCGGATGCCGAGTGATGCAGCCGCTTCTTAAGTGGGCTGGCGGAAAGCGCTGGCTCACCCACCGATTGCATAATCTACATAGGCTGGAGTTCACGCGGTACGTCGAGCCATTTTTGGGCGGCGGAGCGGTCTTCTTCAATCTTATGCCTAAACACGCACTGCTCTCCGATTCCAATAAAAACCTAATTGAGACATATGCAGCGCTGAAGACCGATTGGGCAGCCATCGTTGAACGGCTTGCGGGGCACCAAAAACTTCATTCGCGCGCATATTACTATGAGATGCGAGATCGAGTTTATGTCGACGCTTCGGATAGAGCGGCTCGGTTTATTTATTTGAACAAAACTTGCTGGAACGGCCTCTACCGCGAAAATCTTTCGGGGCGCTTCAACGTGCCAAAAGGCACGAAATCGAAGGTAGTATCGGCCGAGGATGATTTTGAGGCAATTAGCAAAATACTGAAGGTCGCGGAGCTTGTCTCGGGCGATTTCGAGACTACGCTCCAAAAAACGCAAGCAGGGGATCTCGTATTTATCGATCCGCCGTACACCGTAAAGCACAATCGGAATGGATTTCTGAAATACAACGAGAAGATCTTTTCATGGGAAGATCAGGTTCGACTAAGGGATACGATGGTTGCGAAATCCCGGCTCGGCGTGCGCTTCATTGCGACCAACGCCTACCATCCATCCGTCATGAATCTTTACGAAGATGTAGCAAACGTTGTTCCGCTTGAGCGACACAGCACTCTTTCTGGAGAAAGCCGGTATCGATCAGCCACCCAAGAGGTGCTGATCACTCTTGGTGTAGCTCCTGAAGATGTCCTTATTCAGGAGCGGGCGCGGATTTTCGTCCCAGAACAAGTTAAGAATGAGCAGAGTATGGCCTTGCCTCAGGAATGATTCTTCCTGCTACGGCCTGATCATGTCCTTCGTCGACGCCCTTTCCGAGAAGAGAAGGATCCTTTTAACTTTTACGTACCTCGTTTCCGCGGCTGCAGGTCGGCTTTCGGCACCGTCGAGAGCCGCGCTCAGACGTTCCCCAACGGCCCGATCGTCATGGTCTGGTTGAGTCCGCCCTTCCCAATCCGCCCACCTGCGACAAAACAGCCCCTCCACCCTTCCTCATCCCTCTTACCCACTCACCAGTTACATACTTGATTGACGCTCCCCGCCCCTCCTGACTATCGTCCTCGCCAACCGCGACGACGGGCCGCCCCCACCGGCCGCCCACACTCGCGTGACCGATGGGCGTCAAGCCCGCGTCATCATTGGGAGGATCTCGTGAGCATGATCAGGCTGGCGCTTGCCGCTGCCCTTTCCACTGTCCTTACCGGCGCCGTCGAGAGCCGGGCGCAGGGCTTTCCGTCGCGGCCGATCACCATGGTCGTGCCGTTCGCGCCGGGCGGGCCCACCGACATCGTCGCGCGCATCGTCGCCGAGCGCATGTCGCAGACGCTCGGCCAGCAAGTGGTGATCGAGAATGTCGCGGGCGCCGCCGGCACGACCGGGGCAGCGCGCGTGGCGCGTTCGGCACCCGACGGCCACACCATCCTGATGGGCCCGATGAGCACCATGAGCTTCTCGCCGGCGCTCTATCCGCGGCTCGCCTTCGACCCGCTCACCGATTTCGAGCCGGTCGGCATCGTCGCCTCGGCGCCGATCATGCTGGTCGCCTCGAACCAGAGCCCGGGCGCCACGCTGCAGGATTTTTCGGCCCACCTGAAGACCAATGCCCAGGGCGTCAACAACGGCAATGCCGGCGTCGGCTCCACCTCGCATCTCGCCTGCGTGCTCTATAACAACAGGGTCGGCGTGCAGCCCACGCTGGTGCCCTATCGCGGCACGGGCCCGGCGCTGCAGGACCTCGTCGCCGGCCAGATCGGTTATCTCTGCGACCAGGTGACCAGCCTGATGGCGCAGGTCCAGGCCGGCGCAGTCAAGCCGCTCGCCGTACTGGCGCCCACCCGCTCGGCGGTGCTGCCCAATGTGCCGACTTCCGCCGAAGCCGGCCTGCCGGGCGTCGAAATGGTGGTGTGGAACTCGGTCTTCGCGCCCAAGGGCACGCCGGCGCCCATCGTCGCCGCGCTCAATGCCGCGATCCAGAAGGCGATCGAGGATCCCGCCGCCCTGAAGAGCTTCCTTCAGCTCGGCGCCGAGCCGCCGGCCGCCGCCCAGCGCTCGCCGGAGGCGCTGCGCGCCACCCACGCCGCCGATGTCGCCAAATGGGGCCAGATCATCCGGGACGCCAATATCAAGGTGGATTGAGGGGAGCCGGCAGGCGGCGCGAGGCTGGGGGGCCTCGCGCCGCGGCCGGTGCCGCTGGGCAAGGTGCCGTTTGCCTCTCCCCGGCGGGGAGAGATTTGGGATCGTGCATCGAACGGCGCCGTTCGATCCCGGTGGAAGGCGCAACACCACGGCATGACGCTGCAAACGCCGCGTGGCAGTGTGGGCAAAGGTCGAATCGGCATGAGGAGGCGACCTCACAGCGTTCGCCTGGTCGAGATCGAAGGGGGCCCGAAACATGCGCCAGGACGACGTGAAGTCCGACAGCGCCCCCGTCGCGAAAGTGGTGCGCAAGCGCGACAGCGCCGGCACGCGCGCCCGCATTCTCAATGTCGCCACCCGCGAATTCGCCAACAAGGGCTTCGAGGGCGCCAAGACCGACGACATCGCGGATCGCGCGCGCATCAACAAGCGCATGATCTATCACTATTTTTCGTCGAAGGAGCAGCTCTACCTGGCGGTCCTCGAGGCGGTCTATGACCAGGCCCGCTCGGCCGAGCACCGGCTCGATCTCGACAGGCTGGAGCCGCTCGAGGCGCTCGCCCGCTTCGTCGAATTCACCTTCGACAGTTTCGTGCGCGACCGCACCTTCATCAACCTGCTCGCCACCGAAAACCGCCAGCGTGCCAAGGTGCTGAAGAAGTCGGAGCGGGTGAACACCATGAACTCGCCGATCATCGCGGCGATGGATGGGATTTTGAAAGCTGGGGTCGACAAGGGCACCATCCGGCCGGGGCTCGACGCCCTGCAGCTGTGGATCACCATTACCGGCGTCTGCTATTTCTTCTTTTCCAACATTTATACGCTGTCGGTGATCTTCGAGACCGATTTCGAAAAGCCCGAGGTGATCGCGGAACGGCGGGCGCATGTGGTGGATTTCGTGATGCGGGGCGTGAAGGCGTGAGGGGGGAGGCTGGGTTAGGGCTGGTGGGCGTCAGGCCTGGAAGGCCACAGCTTAAGCCGCGCGGCTATCCTGATCACCTCTGAACCACATCGTCCTGGCCGGGCTTGTCCCGGCCACCCACGACTTTATGGAGCGGCCGCCAGGCAATTCGTGGATGCCCGGGACAAGCCCGGGCAAGACGAGGTGGTGGCAAGCAAGACGACCTGGCTCGAGTGGAGCGGCCGCCGCCATTCGCCACTCGCCCTCTCACACCACGCTCTTATGCCTCTCGATACACGTCCGCAGCACCTCGTCCATCGGGCGCTTCCACCAGTCGAGTTCGCTAAAGATCTCGACCTCGGAAAACCCGGCAAAACCCTCGGCCTCGACGGCGGCGCGGATTCTCGCGATTTCGATCACCCCGTCACCCATCATGCCGCGGTCGTTCAGGAGGTCGCGGGTCGGCACCAGCCAGTCACAGACATGGAAGGCGAGCAGGCGCTCACGTCCGGCCCGCTGGATGTCGCGGTAGAGGTTCGGGTCCCACCAGATGTGATAGACATCGGCCGCGACGCCCAGCGCGCCGGTGCGGGCCGGGTCCAACCGGTCGCAGATGTCGAGGGCCTGTTCCAGCGTGTTCACGCAGGCCCGGTCGGCGGCATACATGGGATGCAGCGGCTCGATGGCGAGCGGCATGCCGGCGCCCCGGGCGTAGTCCAGGAGTTCGCCGATGCCGTCCTCGACCTGCTGGCGGGCGGCGCCGAGGTCGTGCGAGACGGCCGAGCCGGGGCGCGCGTAATGTGGCAGGCCGCCGACGACCAGCACCAAGCAGGCGGCGTCGAAGGCTTTGGCTTCGTCGACCGCGCGGCGGTTGTCGTCGCGGGCCTCCTGGCGTCTGGAGGCATCGGCCGGGAACATGCCGCCCCGGCAATAGCCTGACAGTTTCAGGCCATGGGTTTTGACGGCTTTCACCGCGGCGTCGAGCCCCACCGTCGCCACCTGGTCGCGCCAGGGCGAGATGGCCGGGATGTGGTGGCGGGCGCAGGCTTCGATGATGGCGAGGAGATCGCCCTGTTTGCGCACCGTCGCGGTGTTCAGCGAGAGCTGGGAATGGTCGGTTGAGAAGTCACGCATGGGTGCCGCCGGGAGATCGGGGAGGAAAGGCGTGGATGGCCGGGACAAGCCCGGCCATGACGAAGTGGAGAGCGCGGCCTTCTGCCGTCACCGGCGGTCTCACCTCACCACGTCATGGCCGGGCTTGGCCCGGCCATCCACGACTGAGGTAGAACCACGAGAGAAGACGTGGATGACCGGGACAAGCCCGGTCATGACGAAGTGGAGAGGGCCGGTTTCTGGCCTCGTCGGGGGGCTCGCCGCGTCATGCCCGGCCTTGGGCCGGGCATCCACGAATGAGGTAAGGCCGCGACGCGGAAGACGTGGATGGCCGGGCCAAGCCCGGCCATGACGATGCGAAGAGCCTCACCCCGCGATCCCCCTCGTCGCCATGACCGCCGCCATGCGCGCCGCCGCCTGGTCCGGGTCGCGCAAAATTCCCGCCTTGTCGGCGAGCCGGAACAGCTCGGCGAGATGCTGGGTCGAGCGCGTGCTCTCCTGGCCGCCGACCATGGTGAAATGGTCCTGGTGACCGTTGAGATAGGCCACGAAGACCACGCCGGTCTTGTAGAAGCGGGTCGGCGCCTTGAAGATGTGGCGCGACAGCGGCACGGTCGGCGCGAAGATCTCGTGGAAGGTCGCGAGATCGCCATCGGCCAGCGCCAACAGCGCGCCCGCCGCCGCCGGTGCGATCGCGTCGAAAATGCCGAGCAAGGCGTGGGAATAACCCTGATCGTCGCCGGCGATCAGTTCGGCATAGTTGAAGTCGTCGCCGGTATACATCAGCACCCGTTTGTCCAGGCGCCGGCGCATGGCGATCTCCTTGTCCTTGTCCAGGAGCGAGACCTTGACGCCGTCGATCTTGGCGGCATTGCCGTTGATCACGCCGACCGCCGTATCCATGGCAGCGTTGAGATCCGGCGTGCCCCAATAGCCCGCGAGAGCGGGGTCGAACATGTCGCCGAGCCAGTGGATGATGACCGGCTGGGCGGCCTGGCTCAGGATCCGGTCGTAAACCCGGGCATAGTCGGCCGGGCCTTTGGCAACGCGGGCGAGCGCCCGCGAGGCCATCATGATGATGCGCCCGCCGGCCGCCTCGATCGCCTCGAACTGGGTCTCATAGGCCTTGATCACGTCGTCGACCGAGCGTGCATCGGCCGGATCCAGATGGTCGGTGCCGGCACCGGAAAACACCACGGCGCCCGGCGTCGCCTTGGAGGCTTTCACCGAGCGCTGGATCAGCTCCAGCGCCATCGGCCAGTCCAGCCCCATGCCGCGCTGGGCGGTGTCCATGGCCTCGGCCACGCCGAGGCCGAGGCCCCAGAGATAGTCGCGATAGGCCATGGTCCGGTCCCAGTCGACGGCGACGCCGAGCCAGGGGTCGACCTCGGCATAGGGGTCGGCGACCATATGGGCGGCGGCCAGCGCCACCCGGTTCAGGGGCTTGGTGATCTTGTCCGGGAAGCTCTTCGGCGCCGAGAGCTGGTAGCGCTCGAGCTTGCGGTCGGCGGTCGGCAGAAGCACGCTCGCCTTGGTGTGCGGTTTGTCCAACATCTGCGTGTCCTCCTTCAAATCACCAGCGCGGGAACGTCGACCCAGCGGCGCTCCTTCCAGCTCTGCAGCGCGCATTCGACCAGCTGCACGCCCTTGGCGCCCTCCACCAGCGTGTAGGAATAAGGCGCGTCCTCGACCACGTGGCGAATGAACATTTCCCACTGGGCCTTGAAGCCGTTGTCGAACTGGACGTTGTCGGGAACCTTCTGCCAGGTCGACCGGAAGTCGATGGTCTGCTTCTGGTCGGGGTTCCACACCGGGCGCGGGGTGGCGGCGCGCGGCTGGATCATGCAGTCGTGCAGGCCGGCCACCGCCGAGCCCAAGGTGCCATCGACATTGAAGGTGACGAGGTCGTCGCGATAGACCCGGGTCACCCAGGACATGTTCATATGCGCGATGACGCCGCCTTCCAGCTCGAAGGTGGCATAGGCCGCGTCGTCGGCGGTTGCCTTGTAGCGCTTGCCGTTTTCGTCGACACGCTCGGGGATATGGGTGGCGCCGAGGCAGGAGACCGATTTCACCTGGCCGAACAGGTTGTCGAGCACGTAGCGCCAGTGGCAGACCATGTCGAGGATCATGCCGCCGCCGTCCTCGTTGCGGTAGTTCCACGAGGGCCGCTGCGCCTCCTGCCAGTCGCCCTCGAACACCCAGTAGCCGAACTCGCCACGGACCGAGAGCATCTTGCCGAAAAAGCCGGAATCCCGAAGCATTTTCAGCTTCTGCAGACCCGGCAGGAACAGCTTGTCCTGCACCGTGCCGTTCTTCACGCCCTTGTCGCGGGCGAGCCGGCAAATGCGCAGCGCCTCCGCCAGATTGGTCGAGATCGGCTTCTCGCAATAGATGTGCTTGCCGGCATGGATCGCCTGGTCGAGCAGCGTCGGGCGCATCTGGGTGGTCGCGGCGTCGAAGAAGATCTGGTTTTTCGGATCGGCGATGGCCGCGTCCAGATCGGTGCCCCAGCGCTCCACGCCATTGGCCTTGGCGAGGGCCGCCACCTTGTCGGCATTGCGGCCGATCAGGATCGGGTCGAGCTGCACCTTCGTGCCGTCGGAGAGCGTCACGCCGCCCTGCGCCCGGATGGCGGCGACCGAGCGCACCAGGTGCTGGTTGGTGCCCATGCGGCCGGTGACGCCGTTCATCACGACACCGAGGGTCTTGAGGGTCATGCGGATGGTCCTTCAGTTGCAAGCGAAAGCGGTGACAGGGAAGCCCAGGCCGGCTCGGCACCCGAGGCGAAACCCGGGCCGAACAGCGAGGATGTGGCGAGGCGTCCGCGCGCCGTGTCCAGCCGGATGCGGCCGTCGCGACGCGCATAGAGATTGGGATGGGCGGCGGCGAAGCCCTCGGCCTCGGCGTCGGGCGCCTCGCCGAAACCATCGACATAATGGTGGCCGTTGCGCTCGACATGGGTCAGGCCGAGCGCCGCCACCAGGGCCGTGTCCTGCTGCACGGCAAGGCCCGGCTGGCAGGTGAGATCCTCGGCCGAGAGCAGGAAGGGCGTGCCTTCCGACCGGCCGTTGGCGGCAGCGACGCGCGCGGCGTTGAGCAGCGCCTTGTAGAGGCCCTTGCAGCTCTTCGAGGAGACGCCGCGATAGCCAAGCGCCATGGCGCGCGGAAAGGCGTCATAGGCGTCGTCGGCCTCGTCGATGATCACCGTGCGCGCCGCGATCCGTTCGTCCAGCGCGGTCTCGAAGGTGACGCGCCGGTCGAAGGGCTGCTCGACCAGGATCAGCCGTTGCCGGAAGCGGGCGAGCGCCGGGTCCGCGTCGACCAGCGCGAACAGCGCGAGCAGGCCGGCCGGGGCATATTGCTCATTGGCATCGACCGTGACGCGATAATCCGTGCCGCGCCGCTCCAGCAGGCCGGCAATGGCTGCGAGCCGGAGGTGGTCGGCCGCCGGATCGCCCGACAGCTTGATCTTGAAGAAGCGGAGATCGGCGGCGTCGAGCTCGGCCGAGAGGCCGCCTTCGCCGTCGATCACGTCGCCGAGCCCGATGGTGTGGCGAATGGCAATGGAGGCACGGGGGCCGAGGCCCGCCAGCATGGTCCGGATCGCCGCGTGATCGAGATCCGGCGTCAGCCGGTTGTCCAGCCCGACGGCATTGCCGTTCAGGACTTCGACGAAGCTTGCGCCCAGCGCCCTGGACAATCCGTCGAGAATGGCCTTGTCGATCAGCGCCACGCCGAAACCCGCCGACAGCGCGGTAACGTCGGAGGCATGGGCCCAGGCGCTCTGGACGCCGTGGTGGCGGGCATGCAGGCCGAAGGCGGTGTCCGGCACACGCTTTTCCGAGGCCGTCGCGACCGCATGGGCCAGGCTCGCGCGCAGGTCGGCCACGGTGGCCGCGGCGCTCCGCTCGGCCCGCTTGTCGAACCATTTCGGCGGCATCAGCTCGGCGGAGGCGCCCGATGCGCGCGGACCGCCCTCGACCTCGACCTGCAGCCGCACGAAGGCCTGCCAGGCGCCCTCCACCGTCACCGCGCCGAAGCGGAACGGCCGGGCGAACGGCGTCCAGCGCTCGAAGGCATCGATCCCGTGCAGGGTGATGAGCGGGGCCATCAGTCGATCTGCCCCTGCGAATAGAAATGCGACCGCACCTGCCTGGCGAGCTCGGTGAAGGCGGGCGCACCCATCATGTCGAGCGTGCGCGGGCGTGGCAGCGGCACCTCATAGATCGCCGCGATCGCGCCGGGACGGTCGGTCATGACCACCACGCGGTCGGCCAGGAACACCGATTCCGGGATCGAATGGGTGATCAGGAGAATGGTCTTTTTGGTCTCATGGTGGATGCGTTGCAGCTGCAGGTTCATCCGCTCACGGGTGAGCGCATCCAGCGCGCCGAAAGGCTCGTCCATCAGCACGATCTTCGGGTCGTGGACCAGGGCCCGGCAGATCGCCGCGCGCTGCTGCATGCCGCCCGACAACTGCCAGGGATATTTGTTCTCGAAACCGGTGAGGCCGGCGGTCTTGATCAGCGCCTCGGCGCGGGCGAGATGCGAGGCGTGGTCGAGCTTTCGCACCTCCACCGGCATCATGATGTTGCGGATGACGCTGCGCCAGGCGAGCAGGACCGGGCTCTGGAACACGATGCCGACATCGTCGGGCGGCTCCACCACCGGCTTGCCGGCGACCGCGATACCGCCGCTGGTCGGCTGGATGAGACCCGCGATCAGCTTCAGAAGTGTCGACTTGCCGCAACCGGACGGCCCGACCACCGCGACGAATTCGCCGTCGCGGATATCGAGGTCGATCGGGCTGAGCGAAGGCACGTCGCCATCGGCCGAGCGATAGGTCTTGGTCAGCGCCTTGATCGAAATCGCCGGCCGCCCGGCGGCGGGCTGGGCTTCATCGACGAGGCGGAGCTTGGGTGCGGTCATCCAGGAGATCCGGTTGGTCTTTCATCGCGAAGGCAAAATGGCTTGGCAGAACGGTTGGGTGCCCTTGAGTGGGGTGCGTTGGGTATTGCAGTCCGGTCGGCCGTCCTTCGAGGCTCGCATCCGAACCGCCACCCTTCACCTCTCCCCGGCGGGGAGAGGTCGGCGCGCCAGCGCCGGGATAGGGGGCGGGGCGCTCATCGAGAAGTCGCCATGCGAAACGGACAACGCTTGGTTCGGAAACCACAACGCCCCTCTCCCGGCCTTCGGCCGACCTTTCCCCGCCGGGGAGAGGTGAAGGCGATGTGGTTCCTGCGCTTGCACCGGCTGACAAGCTCTGCCGGTGCGCGACGCTCCCGCCGCCCGAACTTCAGTCCCCCTAATTCGTCGCCCGGCCGGGCAGGAAATCATTGGTGAAGAAGCTCGCCACCTTGGTTTTCGCCGCCGGATCGACCCCGCCATATTCGACGAGGATGTCGACCGTGTCGGAGACCGCCTTGGCGTTGGTCTGGAACGGCCGCTGGTCCGGCGTCAGGCGATAGAGTCCCGCCGAAATGGTGAAACCCTCGGTCAGCGTCTCCTTCTTGCCGGCTTTCGGATCGGCCTCGAGCATGGCGTCGGCCGCGGCCGCTGGCGCCTTCTCGGCGGCTTCGGCGGCCAGCGTCGCGGCGCGCATGAAGCGGCGCACCAGGTCGGGATTGCCGGTCAGCGTGTCGCGATGGGCGATGACGCCGGTCGCCACCGAATTCAGCCCGTAATCGGCGAACATGATCGGAAACACCGACTTGCCGGTGACATCCTTGATCTTCATCGATTGATCATGGGAATAGCCGAGCAGCACGTCGGCCTGGCCCGATATGACGGCGTTGAGCTTGGTCTGGGCATCGCCCGCCAGGATCTTGACGTCGGCTTCGGTCAGGTTGGCCTTTTTCAGGAAGGCCGGCCAGACCTGCGACAGGGCATCGCCCGGCGTGGTGGCGACCGTCTTGCCTTTCAGGTCGGCGGCGGTGCGGATGTTCTTTTCGGTGAAGCCCATGGCGCTGGCCGGGTTTTTCTGCAGGAGCACGCCGGTGGAAACGACGGGGGCGCCGCGCACCGCGCCACGCACCACCGCCGACATGTCGGAATAACCGAACACGGCCGATTTGGCGGCGACCGCCTGCAGCGTCACCGCCGAGCCGCGGCCTTCCATGATCTCGAGATCGATGCCTTCGGCGGCGAACAGGCCGAGCTTCTTGCCGAGGAAGAACGGCGCGTGTTCGCCGTAGAGATACCAGTTGAGCAGGAATTGCACCTTGTCGGCCGGGCGGGCCGATTGCGCGACGGCGGGGCTGGCGACGAGGCCGGATGCGGCGAGACCGGCAAGAAAATGACGGCGATGCAATGGTCCTGAGGTCATCTGCTTCCTCCCTTGTGTGGCGAGCCGTTCGCGCGGTCGCCTTGTCGTGATCATCCAAGTCTTGGTCATGCGATCCCGGAGGATCTGTTCACGCGGTGAATTGAAATTCCTGGCGCCGGCTGGCGTGCCAGGGCAGCGCCAGGCGCTCGACCAGGTCGACGATCCAGAACAGGATGACGCCGATGACGGCCAGCAGCACCAGGGCGGCGAACATGGTCGGCAGCTCGAAATTGCCGATCGATCGCTGCAGCACGAAACCGATGCCGGAATTGGAGCCGACGAATTCACCGACCACCGCGCCGACCACGGCAAGCGTCACCGACACTTTCAGGCCGGAAAAGATGGCGGGCAGCGCGTTCGGCAGGCTGACCATGGTGAACATCTGCCAGCGCGAGCACTTCATCGACCGCGCGAGGTCGCGCATCTCGGTGTCGAGCGACTTGAACCCCTGCACGCCGGCGACCACCACGGGAAAGAAGCCGAGCAGGAAGGCGGTGATGATCTTGGGTGCGATGCCGAAGCCGAACCAGACCACGAACAAGGGCGCGATGGCGACCTTGGGGATCGACTGGGAAAACACCAGGAGCGGGTAGAAATAGGATTCCACCGTGCGCGAGCCGGCGATCAGCATGGCGGTAGGAATGCCGAACAAGGCCGAGAGCACGAAACCGCCGAGCGTCGCGATCGTGGTGGGCACCGACTGGGCCAGCAGCATGGCGCCTTCGGTGCGGAAGGTCTTCACCACCTCCCAGGGGGCCGGAACCAGATAGGGCGGGATGTCCAGGACGCGGATCACCACATCCCAGGCGACCAGCAGCATGATCAGGAGCGCGAAGGGCCTGAGCCAGGCGGCCTGCGCCAACGCCCTCGACCAGGGATGAGGCCTCGCCGCTTCCACCATCGCTTGCTCCCGGACGTCACGGCCCTCTTGGCGGGGCGCTTGTGTAACTCACCAGTTACTTACTATCGAAGGTGAGCGGGTGTCAAGGCTGGAGCTGGCGAGGAGCCCGTGGCGAATGGCGAATGGCGAATGGCGATGAGGCGAAACGCGCCGGCCCGTCAATTCGACCCGAAATGCGCTGATAGCGCCGACGTGACGCCCCTCACCCGGCCGCTCATAACATCGAGCGAACGCGAGATGCGTTCGCACTCGTTATGCGCAGCCACCCTCTCCCACGAAGTCGTCTACGGCATGCACACGTCTCTAAGTGTCCAGCCCTTTGCGATGGCGCGGAAATATTCGAGGCCGTGACGCGAG
>NZ_JBWKTP010000010.1:0-314828 GCF_059420385.1 Phreatobacter sp. GW821-FHT04C01
ACAAGGTCGGCTCGATCCGGTCGGAGATCAGTTCCCACACCGTCTTGCGGAAGAAGAAGCTCTCGCCGAGATCGCCGCGCAGCGTGTTGCCGATCCAGATGAAGAACTGCGAGACGATCGGCTGATCGAGCCCGAGCTTGGTCCTGATGTCGAGGATCTGCTGGGAGGTGGCGTTGTCGCCGGCAATGACCGCGGCGGGGTCGCCCGGTGTCAGGCGCAGCATCAGGAACACCATCACCGCGACGGTGAGCAGAACCGGCACAGTCGCGACGAGGCGGCGAAGGATATAAGAAATCATACGAAACCGACCGGCTACTCAAAAGAACACGGCGGCCGGAGGTTCCGGCCGCCGATCGATCAATCTATCACGCGCCGCGGCCCTTCTCGATGTTCCAGAAGATCGGCGCCGGCGCCGGGATCCAGCCCGAGATGTTCGGGCGGGTGGCGCCCGGCTGGTACCACTGGCCGAGATGGACGTGGGTCGGGCTCTCCGCGACGCGCCGCTGCACCGCTTCGGCGATGCTCTTCTGCTCGGCCGGGGTGCCGGCGCGGGCAAAGCGTGCGCGCAACGCCTCCAGTTCCGGGTCGTTCGGCCAGCCGAAGGCAGCCTTGTCCCCGGAGGCGTTGAAGAAGCCGGCCATGACCGGGTTGAGGATGTCGGCCGAGACCCAGGAGGTCAGCATGGCGTTCCAGCCGCCCTGGGCCGGCGGATCCTTCTTGACGCGCCGGGCGACCACGGTCTGCCAGTCCATCGACTGCATGTCGACGACGAAGCCGCCGCGCTCCAGGAGCGATTTCGCCACCGGGCCGAGATTGGTCAGGACCTGCAGGTCGGTCGAGTGCAGCAGCACGATCGGTTCGCGGTTGTAGCCGGCCTCCTGCAGCAGTTGCCGGGACTTGGCGAAATTCGACTCGAGCTTATCCTCCATGCCGGCGGTCGTCTCCAGCGGCGTGCCGCAGACGAACATGGCCTTGCAGACCTTGTAATATTCCGGGTCGCCGATGGTCGCCTTCAGGAAGTCCTCCTGGTTCAGCGCATAGAGCACCGCCTGGCGGATCTTCGGATTGTCGAACGGCTTGACCGACTGGTTGAAGCGCATCGTGTACTGGTTGCCGAGCGGGTTCCAGTCGACCAGCTTGATCGAACGATCGCCCTTCAGCAGCGGCAGCAAGTCGTGGCTCGGCGCCTCGATGAGATCGATCTCGCCGGCGAGCAATGCGTTGGCCGCCTGCTGCTGGTCGGCGATGACCCGCCATTCGATGCGGTTGACCTTGGCGACCTTGCCGCCGGCAAGGCTGGACGGGGCTTCCGCGCGCGGCTTGTAGCCGTCGAATTTGACATAGACGGCCTTGTCGCCCGGCCGCCATTCCTCACGCACCATGCGGAACGGACCGGAGCCGGTGAAGTCGGAAATCTGGGTGTTCGGATCGGTGTCGGCGACCCGCTTCGGCATCATGAAGGGCACGTTGGACGACGGCTTGCCGAGCGCGAAGATCAGCAGACCGGTCGGCTCCTTCAGCTTGATCTGGAAGCTCTTGGCGTCTTTCACCGAGATGGTCTCGACGAAGCCGAGAACGGTCTGGCCGAGCGCGTCCTTGGCGCCCCAGCGCTTGATCGAGGCGACGCAGTCTTCCGCGGTGACCGGCTGGTTGTCGTGCCAGAGCAGGCCGTCGCGCAGGGTGAAATCATAGGTCAGCTTGTCGGCGCTGGTGGTGAAGCCCTGCAGCATCTGCGGCTGGATCTCGCCCTTGGCGTCCATCGCCAGCAGGGTGTCGTAGATCATGTAGCCGTGGTTGCGGGTGATATAGGCGGTGGTCCAGATCGGATCGACGATGCGCAGGTCGGAATGCATCACGATCCGCAGCGTATCCTGGGCCTGCTGAGCGCTGACGGTGGTCGGGGCAGAGAGCGCGCCTGCGGCAGCGGCGGCGCCGGCCACGACGGAACGGCGGGACAATTTCACGGACGACATAGCGAAACTCCTCGGAGGACACGGTGGACAACCAGGGCCACCGAGCGCGAAGGGGATGAGACGATGCTTGTGAAAGCGAAGTCAATCCCGTTCCGCCGGCAGCGACCGCGTAATTTCGATGCACGCACAGGCTTTGTGCAGACTGGCGATGCGACAATCAGACGCGTGCGAAGGGCCGGGCGGTTTCGAAGGCGCGCATGGCCTTCAGCACCAGTGCGTCGGCCCGCTTGGCGCCGACGATATGCAGGCCGATCGGCAGGCCGTCGCCGTCGAGGCCGCAGGGTACGCTGGCCGCCGGTTGCTGGGTGACGTTGAACGGCGGCGTGAACGGGCTCCAGTCGGTCCACAGCGGCCCCCATTCGGCCTGCCCCCCAAAGCCCGGTGGCGGCAGGTCGGCGCCGAGCGGGATCGCGCCGGTCGGCATGGTCGGGGTGATCAAGAGGTCATAGGTCTCGTGGAACGTCGCCATGGCGATGACCACCTTGGCGCGCTGGTAGAGCAGCGCGTCGATCAGCGCGGTGGCGGGCATCCTGGCTCCAGTCCGGGCGCAATCGACCAGGCCCGGATCCATTTCGGCCTGTTCCGCCGGCCCGAAAGCCGACAGCGCCAGCGCGGCGCCGGCGTTCCAGATGTCCCAGGCGAGCGGTGCCGGATCGCCGATCGGCGGATCGACCTGATCGACGGTCGCGCCGAGATCCTCGAACACCCGGGCCGCGTCGGCGACCGCCTTCTCCACCACCGGATCGACCTTCTTGACGAAGCCGAGCCGGGGCGAATAGGCGATCCGCAGCCCTCTGACGCCGTCCTCCAGCCCGACCGTGAAATCGGGTGCCGGCGTGTTCCAGGCCATCGGGTCGCGCTGGTCGGGCCCGGACAGGATCGACAAGAGGGCGGCGACCTCACGCACGTCGCGCGCGATCGGTCCGAGATGGGCGAGCTCGCCCATCACCGACAGCGGATAGGCGGCGACACGGCCGAAGCTCGGCTTGATGCCGGGCACGCCGCAAAAGGCCGAGGGAATGCGGATCGAACCCAGGCCGTCGGAGCCGAGATGGAAGCGGCCGATGCCGAGCGCCGCGGCGGCCGCGCCGCCCGACGTCGAGCCGCCGGCGGTGCGATCCTTGTGCCAGGGATTGCGGGTATGGCCCGACAGCGGCGAGGAGGACAGGCCGATCCAGCCGAATTCCGGCATTGTGGTGGTGCCGAGAACCACCAGCCCGGCATCCTTGCAGCGCGCGGTGACCGGTGCGTCGAACGCCATCGGCGTCGCCGGCACGACCTTCGAACCCTTGCGGCTCGGCCAGCCCTCGACCGCCATGTTGTCCTTCACGGTGACGGTCACGCCGTCGAAGCGGCTCTTCTGTTCGCCCTTCATCCAGCGCGTTTCGGCTTCGCGCGCCCAGTCCAGGCTGCGCTTGCGATCGATGGTGACGAAGGCATTGATCGTCGCTTGCGCCGCTTCCGCGCGGTCGAGCGCGTCGGCTGTCGCCTCGACCGGCGACAACTGCCTGCGCCGGAAGGCCTGGCCGAGGGCGAAGGCGTCGAGATCGGAAATTCTGGTCATGCTTGGTCTCCCCTGGCCGACAGGCTGCCACGGCGGCGGGGGCGCGGGTAAGCCCCCCGCGCGACAAATCGGTCATGCCGCAGGGGGGCCTCGATCGCGACATCGGCAGGCCGTTGATCTCATCGGCTGAGATATTCGCGCGTCATCGTCCGGGCGCGATGCAGCCGTGCCTTGACCGCTTCGCGGCTGAGGCCGAGCTTTTCCGCGATCTCGTCTATGGTCATTTCGTTGACATCGCGCATCAGCGCCACCTCGCGATAATGCAGCGGCAAGGCCTCGATCGCAGCGGCGAGATCGAGCCGCATCTCCAGTTCCGGCCGGCTGGCAAAGGCGCGTTCGAGATCGAAGCCGTCGATCGGCTCGGCCGGCGTCAGCCCGGCGCGGCGTGCCAGGCGCTGGCATTCGCGCCGGACCACGACGAACAGCCAGCGCGACACCGCCGCGAGCGACCGGATGGTGCCGATGCGGCGGAACAGCAGCCAGAGCGCTTCCTGGGCGGCATCCTCGGCATCGGCCGAACCGCGGCAGGCAGCGCGGGCGTAGCGGCGGATGTCGGGCTGGGCGATGGCCAGCAATTCGACGATGGCGGCCCGGTCTCCCAGGCGCGCCGCGTCGAACAGAGGTTCAGGCCAGGCTTTGCCGGTCATCGAAGGCTTTCATCGCGCCGGCCGACACCTGCGACCGCGCATATCGGGCAATAGCCGACAAGGCCGGTCAAGGCGAACATCGCGCCGGCCGCGACGCCGGCAAGGCTGAGCGGAGGTGTCAGCAGCACGAGGGCAGCGCCCGCGCCGGCGAGACCGAGCGTGATGCGGGCAATCTGCTGGATGCCGCCGATGTTCTTTCGGTAGAAGGCCATGATGTTCGTCTCCTGTCCTGCCGGTCGGGCCGGCTTGCAGGAATGAAGAGGCGCCGAACCGCCGGACCGGTTCGCGGCGCGCCGATTTTTTTGTGCGGCGGCGAGCGGCTGCGAAAGCCAGGGGCGGGGAGACACCCGGTGGCGCGCCAGGTGCCGGCTGCCGGTTGACCTGGCTTCGGCCTGCGCCATAGCTTTCGCGCTCGCCGTGTCGAGCGCCGGTTGGTGAATTTGACGCCGTGCGTTTCCCTTGTCCGATCGAATGAACCGAACGATGTCGAAGACCACCCGTGCGACCCTCGCGCTTGCCAAGGCGGGCGTGGCCTTCAGCGTCCATAGCTATGATTACGATCCGGGGGCCGAGCGCATCGGCCTTCAGGCCGCCGAGGCGCTCGGCGAAGCGCCGGGCCGCGTGCTCAAGACGCTGATGGCGGAAGTCGACGGCAAGCCGGTCTGTGTCGTGCTGCCGTCGGATCGCGAGGTCAGCATGAAGAAGCTCGCCGCGGCCTTCGGCGGCAAGGCGGCCAGCATGATGAGGCCGGCGGATGCCGAACGCCTGACCGGCTACCATGTCGGCGGGATCAGCCCGTTCGGGCAGAAGCGGACGGTGCCGACGGCCATCGAGGAGGCCGCGCTCGCGGAGGATCAGGTGTTCATCAATGGCGGCCAGCGCGGCCTGCAGGTCCGGCTCGATCCGAACGACGCGCAGCGGGTTCTCCGGGCGGTGGTCCGGTCCGTGGTGGCCTAGGCAGGGGCGCCGGCGCGGACGCAGGGCTCGCGCGACGATGCGGGGCGGCCCACCTGCCGCGCGCGGCTAGCGGTCGGCCTGCCGGCCGAAACTCTCCAGCAGGCGGCGCATGGCGTCGAGCTCGGTTCCAAAGCCGGCCCAGTCGCCGGCCTTCAGCCGCTCCATGGCCTGGTGATAATGCTCCAGCGCCTCGCGAGCCTGTCCGGCGGCCGCCGCGCCGACGCCCGGCCCGGCGGTTTCGGCTGCCGCCGCGAGTGGTTCCGGGAACAGCGCCGCCAGGGCTTCGGCGAGCGTCTCCTTCATGACGACATTTTCGCCATAGGCGGCGATGACCCGCTTGAGCTCGGGCAGATGTCCCTGTTCCGCGCGCAGGTAGAGCGGCGAAACGTAGAGGATGGAGTTCTCGATCGGGATGACCAGCAGGTTCCCGCGGATCACTCGCGACCCCATCTGGTTCCACAGCGACAGCTGCTGCGAGATTTCCGTGTTCTGGTTGATCCGCGCCTCGATCTGGAACGGCCCGAAGACCAGTTTGTCCTTGGGAAATTCATAGACGATCAGCTTGCCGTAGTCCGGCGGGTCGCAGCGCGCCGCGAGCCAGGCGATCATGTTGTCCCGGCGGCTCGGCACCATCGGAATCATGATGAAGAACTCGGCCTGGGTCTCTCCGGGCAACCGCATGATGATGTAATAGGGCACCATCGGCAGGGTGTTGCGCCCGGCCGGCTGGCGCGCGAATTGCCATAGATCCTCGCGGTTGTAGAAGACGTCGGCCGCTTCCATGTGGAAGCTCTGGTAGAGCTGCGCCTGGACCCGGAACAGATCCTCGGGATAGCGGACATGCTGCTTGAGATCGTCGGGCATCGCCGCGAAGGGTTTGAACAGGCTCGGGAAGATCCGCTGGTAGGTGGCCGCGACCGGATCCGCGGGATCGATCAGGTAGAAGTCGACCGTGCCGTCATAGGCATCGACGACCACCTTCACCGCGTTCCTGATATAGTTGAGGTCGAGGTCCGGCGCGGGCTGCGACGAGGGGAAGTAGCGGCTCGTCGTATAGGCGTCCTGGATCCAGAACAGCCGACCGCCGCTGACGACCAGGTAGGGATCGTGATCGAGAGTGAGGAACGGTGCGATCGTGCCGATCCGTTCGCGAATGTTGCGGCGGAACATGATCCGGCTGTCGTCGGTGATGTAGCGTGAGAGCAGCAGGTTCAGGTCGCCGAAATAATGGGCGAAGACGATGGTCCTGAACGTCCCGCCCAGTGGAACGCCGCCGCTGCCGCCATAGCTGGCATAGGCGTTGTCCTTGCCCTTCGGATAATCGAATTCCGGTGTGCTGCCGCGGACGATCACGTAGCTGTCGGTCTCGCGGCCATAATAGATCCGCGGTTCGCGGATGTCGGGGCCGCCATCGGCAACCGGGGGAATGTCGCGCAGGTAGAGCAGCGGCAATCCTTCGGCGCTCTTGCGGGTCACCGGGCTCATGACCACGCCGTTGCCGTGGGTGAACAGGACATGCAGGTTCACCCAGGTCTGGGCGTTCGGCGGCAGCAAGGAGGATTGCATCTCGCGCGCCGCGACGACCACGCTCTGGTAAGTGCCGCCGAGCCTGTAGCGATCGACATACAGGTCGTGAAATTTATAATAGGTGCGGATTTCCTGCAGCTGCGCATAGGTGTCGGCGAGCGGTGGTCCGTCCCACAGCCTGATATTGTCGACCGTCGCGCGATTGGCCTGGAGCGCGCCGGCGGTCAGGTCCTGCTCGGCCGGGAACGGTTTCGTCGCGACCTGATGGAGGTTGTAGGCCTGCCGGGTCAGCGCGATGGTCCGTTCGATATAAGGCCGTTCCAGTTCCAGTTCGCTCGGCTTGACGACAAGGCGCTGGAACGCCGCCGCGAAGACGCCCGACAGCAGCAGGGCGGCACCGAAGGTGATCAGGATGGCCGCGGGCAGCCGAAGCGTGCGCAGCCAGATGTTGGTCCAGGTGACGCATGCGGCGGCGATCGAGACGCCGGTCATCAGCCACAGCAGCGGCAGGCCGACATGGACGTCGGCATAGCCGGCGCCGACCACCACGCCATTATTGCCGTAGAGCAGCAGGGAACGGTCGAGATCGTAGGACCATGCCTTCACCGCGAAGAAGGCACCGAGCAATGCCGAGCCATGGGCGATCGCACGCGGCGAGATCGACCACCCCTGAACATCGACGGCGATGCCGCCATGCAGCCAATGCAGCGTGCCGGCGATCAGCACGCTGAAGCAGAGTGTCAGCAGCAGCCAGTTCCGGACGGCGACATAGGTCGGCAGCGAAAACAGATAGAAGCCGATGTCCTCGCCATAGAGCGGATCCTTCGCGCCATAGGGCACGTGATAGAGGAACTGCAGAAAGACGTCCCAATTGCCGGTTTCCGCCCAGGCAACGAGCAGCGCCAGACCGGCGGCGGTCGCGGCGACGACGCCGCGCCAGGGCATTTTCTGGCGCAGGATCTCGAAGGGATCGGGGGGCGGCGGCGGGCTTGCCGGGTTCGCGCCCGGGGCGGGCGAGGCAGGCGGCGCTTGCCCGGATGGCCCGAGCGCGAGCCGTCCGTTCGCCCACAGGATGGCGGCGGTCGCGACGAAGACGGCAAGAAAGACCGCGGTCTTGGCACCAAGTGTGGTGCGGAAAACCGGCAGGTGGCCGATCGCCGAAAACCACATCCAGTCGACCAGGATGTCGCTGGCGATCCACAGCAGGACCAGACAGATTCCGAGGCCGGCGGCGCCAGCCAAAAAAGCTGCCGCGGCGCCGTGCCGCGGTATCGGCCGCCCGGGTCCGATGATCCCGATCGTCATGGCCTGATCATAGCAGAAACGCGCGGTCGGCACCGCTCCGATCGCCCGGCGACGGCGTCTTCACGGGCCTCGGCGGTGATGAAAGAGCGGTGGGAAGGGGACGTCTGCACGGGCCGTTCCGGGCGACCACCGCGGGGCGGCGCGGTCAGGCGGATTGTTCAGCCAATTCCGCCGGCGCGGGTTCGGCCAATCCCTGGTAGCTGCGGTACCAATGGACGAATTGCCGGACCCCGTTCTCCAGGGACGTGTCCGGAGCGAAGCCGACATCCCGGCGCAGATCCGTGACATCGGCTCTTGTCGCCAGTACGTCGCCGGGCGGCAGCGGGCACTCGATCCGTACCGCCTTGCGACCGAGCGCCTGCTCGATCAGCGCTATGAGCCGGTTCAACTCCTCGGGCCGGTCATTGCCGATATTGTACACCCGATGCGGCGCGTCGCTTGTCGCCGGGTCGGGCGCGCAAGGATCCCAGCCTGGGTCGGCCGCCGCCGGCCGGTCGGCCACGCGCAGGACGCCTTCGACGATGTCGTCGACATAGGTGAAATCGCGCCAGACCTTGCCGCCATTGGCGACCTTGATCGGCCGCCCTTCGGCGATCGCCCGCGTGAACGTGTAGACGGCCATGTCGGGCCTGCCCCAGGGCCCATACACCGTGAAGAAGCGCAGCCCGGTCGCCGGCAGGCGAAACAGATGGCTGTAGGCGTGGGCCATCAGCTCGTTCGCCTTCTTGGTCGCGGCATAGAGGCCGACCGGATGGTCGACCGGCTGGTGCTCGCCGAATGGCAGGTTCTGATGCGACCCGTAGACGGAACTCGACGAGGCGTAGACGAGATGCTCGACGCCGCCATGCCGGCAGGCCTCGAGCACATTCAGGAAACCGACGATGTTCGATGCCAGGTAGGGATGCGGTTGGACCAGCGCCTGGCGTACGCCGGGCTGCGCGGCCAGATGGATGACCCGGCGTGGCCGCGAGCGGGCGAAGAGATCGGCCGTCGCGATCGCGTCCGACAGGTCGACCCGTTCCGGCGTGAATCCGCGGTGGCGCATGAGCTCCGCGAAGCGGGCTTCCTTCAGCCTGACGTCGTAATAGGGCGTGAAGCAGTCGACGCCGACGACCCGTCGGCCCTCGGCGAGCAGGCGCCTGGCGACGTGGAACCCGATGAATCCGGCTGCTCCGGTCACGACCGTGGGAGTGTGAGGCATCGCTGGCACCGTTGATCCGTGGCTGAAAATGCACGCTGTGCTTTGTGCCGCGGCTGCGGTCCGTCGCGGCGTCTTCGGGCCATCCAGGTTCGGTCGATGCCAGGCCGGGGCGGGGGCGTCCGGCCGACATCGCCTGCGCGTCAATGACCTCGACGCAGATATGTGCCGGCGGCGACCCCGGCCACCGCCCCGCTGCCGCTCACCAGTGCGTCCAGCAAGCGGGCCGTGCGGCCGGGAACGACGATCTGCGCCAGTTCGAGCACGAACGCGCCGATGATGAGCACGGCGGCGACGATCACGAGCTGCCTGTGCAGATAGGCGAACCCGAAGAGGCCGCCTGCCAAGGCATAAGCGAGGAAGTGCTCCAGCACGGATGGAGCTCCGGTCCTCAACTCGAAATCGCCGGGCACCACCGAGGCCAGGGCGATGAGACAGGTCGCGCCCCACGCGGCGATGCGCACGCGGCGAACCGTGCTCGCGGGCCGGTCAGGGGGCGACCGGATGATGGCCAGTTCCGGAGGGTTTGGCGGCGGAGGCATGGTCTTCACGGCAGGACCGCCACGCGTGCCAGCAAAGTGACAAGCTCGGCTTGTCGCCGCGTCTGGGTCTTCGCAAAGACCGATGCCAATTGCGAGCGGACGGTCGTCCGGCTGAGGCGCCGGCTCCGCGCAATCTCGGCCGGCACGTCGCCGCGCGCCATCTGCAATGCAAGGCGGGTCTCGGCCATGGTCAGGCCGAACATCCGCTTGAGCATGGACGGATTGGGTTCCAGATGCGCATCGAGATCGAGGAGCATGACGACGCAGGTTCGGTCCGGCGTCTCTTCGGCAGGCTGATTGAGGATCAGGGGCGTGTCGTCCTTGCCCGAGATGACCACCCACGAGAGCGCGCCGAGCGACGACCGGGCGGGCGCGCGGTCGATCAGTCGCTTGAAGGCACGGGACAACTGCTCGAGCGTCTCCGCTGCTCCTGTCTCGCGGCCGAGAATGATCCGGGCAGTGGCATTCGCCTCGACAACTCTCCTGCGGCCGTCGAGCACCAGGTAGCCGCAGCCAATGCGGTCCAGCATGCTCAACACGGCGTTTCCACGGTGATCGTTGCTCTGGGGGACGTCCGATTCCGTCGCGGCTGGTGCGGGGTAGAGAGAGCCGATCGGTCGCCGGTCAAGGCTCTCGGCGCAATCGACCATCGCGATCATTGCGTCGCCAGAGACCGCATTCGCCGTGTACTCGCTTACAAACGCCATTTCGATGCTCTCCTCGGTTTCGAGCGTGCCGGACCGGAGATGACCTGGTGGGCTGGTGGCTGTGGACCGTGCGAGGCGAGGGACGCGGCAAGGTTCCAGCAGGAGGAAATGCAAGAACAGGCACGGCCTGCACTGTAGTAAAGTTAATAATGGGTTATGTTATAATTGTGCCGTGACCGAGTCGGTCGAAGGTCATCTCCTGATAAGTCAAAATCGTCAGAAAATAAGGGTATCACAAAAATAGTCCCCGAAAATGCATCCAGAGGAGTTAGCCAATATTCACCCGCTAAGGCTATCTGTCTTTTGCGCTACGCTTGATGGTTGCAGATGTTGCCGTATCTAGCCAAGATGGAGTAATCCGAAAGGATTAGGGGCTGTTTGCCGATCGTTGCCGGGGGCGGCGAGCCGGCCGGTTGCGGGTCGCGGGCTATGCCCAGCGCGACGATCGTCGGGGCCTGGTCTCGCCTGGAACGGCGGCGACCGGCCTGGCCTGCTGCCACGGCCGGCGAGCCGGCGGTCGCCTGTTGGCAACATCGCCGCCGGTGACGGCGATGGGATGTGTCCCGTCGTCTGCCTCGCGCGGCCGGACCAATGCCGGCCGACGCATTGGCCTGACCGGCGCGCGGAGGAGAGCGGCCGAGCAGGCCCGGTTCCGGACGAGACCGGAACCGGGCCGTGGCCTCCGGCTCAGACGATCCAGAAGTCTGCTTTGGTCAGGTGAAGTCCGGGCTCCAGCTGGGCGAATTGCTGGGCGGCGCCGGCACCGTTGCCGTCGGCGTCGTAGAGCAGGGCACCGCTCTTCGAATTGTAGATGATGCGATCGCTGGCATCATGGGCGGCCGCGCCGATATAGAAGGCATCGGACGAGAGCTGCCCCATTTTCAGGCCGGTGAACACCGAATGATCGAGCTGGATGGTGTCCTGCTTGACCGAGAAATCGGTGATCGTGTCGATGTTATTGTTGCCGAGCTTCGTGTTGAACACAAAGGTGTCGCGCCCCGCGCCGCCGGTCAGGACGTCGTTGCCGAGGCCGCCATTGAGGATGTCGCGGCCGGCACCACCGTCCAGCTTGTCGTTGCCGGCACCGCCGTTCAGCCGATCATTGCCGCCGAGCCCGCGGATCGTGTCGTCGCCGGCCGTACCGGTCAGCGTGTCGTTGCCCCGGGTACCTGTCAGCGTGTGCCCGGGATCGCCACCGGTGTCCGGAGGCGTGATGGTGCCGCCACCTGCGTCCGGAGGGGTGGTGGTGCCGCCACCTGTGTCGGGCGGCGTCGTGGTGCCGCCGGAGCCGCCGGCATTGGCGGTGTTGTGAGCAAGGAACACCTTTTGCAGTTCGGGTGAGGTCGACAGCGCCGAATCGCCGTTCTGCGAGGTCCAGTGATAGGTGTAGTCGAAAGCCGGCGAGGGCACGGCCTTGCCCCAGTGATCGAGGATGGTCTGGGCCTGTTCGGCGGTCGGCATGACGTATTTTCCGCCGGTGTCGTTGCTCCAGCCGCCGCCGCCGAACGCCTGGTAGACCGGAACGATCTTGTCGAGCGGGATGCCCGACTGCACCGCCGCGGCCACGGCCTTGTCGATCATGTTGTAGTCGACCTGGCCGGTTCCCGACCGGACCGGATAGGGGTCGATGCCGAAATAGTCGATATGCGTATTGGCCGGGTTATAGGTGTTCATGAAGCTCGGATTGGCCGACGAGCCCATATCCATCATCGTGATGAAGGTCACGGCGCCCGGTACATGGGCGTGGATCCAGTCCGATTCCGCTTTCAGATTGGCCGCGGTCACCAGCGGACCGTATTTGCCGGTCGGATCGGGTTCGTCGACGAGATAGAAGCCGTGGAGCTTCGGGTTGCCGATATAGGGCGTCACGGCATCGATGAAGGACTGGGTGACGCCTTGTCCCTGGTCGAGCCAGACAAGACCTTTCACGCCATCCGGCAAAGCATTGAGCTGCGCAACCGACTGAACATCGGCCAGATTAAAGCCGGCTTGGCCGGCGGAATATTTCCCATTTGAATCAATGCCACCGCCAGCCGTGTAATGAAGCGTCATGTGGAGTTTTTCCTTTATCGCTTATCAAGTAGCCCGGCCGGTGTCGGCATCATCGGTGGCGAGAATTTGTCAGCTTAATGTTTTTCCACATCCTACTTTGGCACTTTGATGAGTCGCTAGTGGAGCGAGCGGCGGATGATTGAAGGCGGCGCGACGCCGGAAATCCCGCCCGCTGCTACGTCACTCCGTCATCCAGATACCGCTGCCCGCACCGCGGCATAACGCGCCGCCCGGGCGCCACTCTGGCAGATTGACGAAGCCTTAGAGGGTCTGGGGCGACGCTGTGCTCCGATCGGGCGCGGGGCGGGGCATGCAGCAGGCGGCGGAGTGGGAGGAACACCATGAGGCCTGGCTGGCGCCGTTCCTGGCGACGCTCGGGCACAAGGCGCGGCGGCGAATGCTGCCGCTCTATGTCTCCGGGCTGATCGGGCCCGGCGAGCGCAAGAGCATGCAGCCGATGGCGGCGCGCCTGGCCGCCGGCGATTACGACCAGCTTCACCACTTTGTCGCGGCCGGCATATGGGACGAAGCACCGCTCGAGGCTGAACTGCTGGTCCAGACCGACAAGCTCGCCGGCGGTGAGGCGACGGTCGTGGTGGTCGGCGAGACGGCCCTGCCCAAGAAGGGCGAGCATTCGGTCGGGGTTGCGCCGCAATATGTCCAAGAACTCGGCCGGAGCGCCAATTGCCAGCTGCTGGTGTCCCTGACGCTGGTGCGCGGCGACGTGCCGCTGCCGGTGGCGCTGCGACTGTTCCTGCCGGAAAGCTGGACCGGCCACCCGGATCGCCTCGAGCGGGCCGGTGTTCCCCTGGCCCGCCGCGGCTTTTGGACCAAGCCGGAGATCGCGCTCGCCGAGATCGGCCGCCTGATCGCCGCCGGCACGCGCTTCGGCTGCGTGCTGGCCGATGCCGGTTATGGCCAGCACGCATCGTTCCGGCATGGATTGACCAGCCGCGGCCTGGCCTGGGCGGTCGGCATTTCGCGCTATCAGGATGTCTATGCCGCCGCGGTCGATCCCGTCCCGCCGACGCCCGACCGCGGCCGGCTGCGCCGGCGTCCGGTTGCCGGGGCCCCGTCGATATCCGCAGAGCAGGCCCTGGCCGAAGCCGAAGCGCGCGGTGAAGCTCGCAAACTGGGCGCGGGGGAGGACGGGCAGGCCCGTTTCGTCGCAATGCGCGTGCGCCCGGCCGATGGCGGCGTGCTGCGGGCCGGCGACAAACGGCAGCAACATCTCCCGGGCGACGAAACCTGGCTCATCGGCGAGCGCCGGGCCGACGGCGAAACCGGGTATTATCTGGCCAGTCTGCCTGATGACGCGGATCTGCGGGCGCTCGCCCGCGTCGTCAGGGCGCGCCGGGCCGGCGAGTTGGCGCATCGGCAGTTGAAGGAAGAGCTCGGGCTGGGTCATTTCGAAGGGCGATCATGGCGCGGTCTGCACCGCCATGCGCTCATGACGATGATCGCCTTCGCATTCCTGCAGAGCCGGCGCCTGGCGCGCGCCGGGCAGAGGCGGAAAGAGCCGACGCCGGCACTTGCCGCCGCCGGATCGAAAGCCGTCCTGCCGGTCTCCAGTCGCATGGCCGGCAAGAAAGACGGTTCGCCCGGATAGACCTGTAGAGCGCCCTTCGCCGGCACGGGCAAAGGGCCGGCAGCGGTTATCACGCGGTCCACGCCGTTCAGCGGGCACGGGATAGCCGACGACACAGGGCCGGGGGTTGAGATGTCTCGACGCCCGGCCCCATGCATCGCTCCGGAATGAGCGATTTGTTTTGACGCCAGCAGCAGCTCCCTTACGCGCGGAGAGCGATCAAGAGCGCTTCACTGGCTTCGATCCTCAGCCCCAATGATGGTCCCAGTGGTGCTGGAACTGGCCGAACTGGAACGTATCGGCCGTGGCTGCCGCATCGTGATGGCCGGCCCAGTGGTGGTGCTGCCCGCCGGTTGCCTGGCCGCCGGTGTTGGGATCGGTGGTCGTCGCCGACGTATTGTCGGTCGCCGTGCCGGTGGTCCCGCCGGTGCTGGCATCGGCGGAGGTTCCGGAATTGCCGCCCGTGGTTGCCGACGTACTGCCGGTCGTGCCCCCCGAAGCATGGGTGGTCGTGCCGGTGCTGCTGCTCGTGCTGTCCGTGGTTCCGGAGCTGCTGCCGCTGGTGACGTCGGTGCTGGTTCCGGTGCTGCTCCCCGTGGTGGTGGACGTGGAACCGGTCCCGCTGTCGGCGGACCCGGCAACAGGCGAGGTGGCCGTGTCGACGACGCTGCCGGTCGAGCCGGATGTCGCGGTGCCGCCCGCCGTATTATGGGCGAGGAAGACCTGCTGCAGTTCGGCCGAATTGGACAGGGCCGTGTCGCCATTCTGCGAGTTCCACGCATAGGCGTAGTCGAAATGCGGGGCGGGGACGAGCTTGGCCCAGTGGTCGAGCATGGTCTGCTCCTGCTGGGCGGTCGGCATCACGTATTTTCCGCCGTCGTCGGTGGCCCAGCCACCGCCGCCGAAGGTCTGATAGACCGGCACGATCTTGTCGGCCGGGATTCCCGACTGCTCGGCAGCGGCGACCGCCTTGTCGATCATGTTGTAATCGACCGCTCCGGATCCCGACCGGACCGGATAGGGGTCGATTCCAAAATAATCGATGTGCGTGTTGGTCGGATTATAGGTGTTGGTGAAGTCGGGATTGGCCGACGACCCCATGTTCATCATGGTGATGAAGGTCGAGGCGCCCGGAACGTGAGCGTGGATCCAGTCCGACTCCGCCTTGAGATTGTCGGCGGTGACCAGCGTGCCGTATTTGCCGGTCGGGTCGGGCTCATCCTTGAGATAGAAGCCCTCGAGCTTCGAGTTGCCGATATAGGGCGTCACCGCATCGATGAAAGACTGAGTAACGCCGTTGCCCTGGTCGAGCCAGACAAGTCCTTTGGTTCCGGCAGGCAAAGCATTGAGTTGGTCAACTGATTGAACATCTGCCAAATTGAAGCCGGCCGTTCCAGCCGAATACTGTCCATTTGAATCAATGCCACCTCCAGCGGCGTAATGAAGTGTCATCTGGAGTTTCTCCTATGTGGCGCCCCCGAGCCGGTGAGCGGTGTCGTGACTTTCGGTGGCGATAGTTTGTCCCTTTGGTGATCGTCGTGCCTACTTTGGCAGATCACTAATCGCCCCTCGCGACAGCGCGGCCGCGATCCAATTCCCCTGGGGACGAGCAGGGCACGCCGATGCAGGGTGGCGGTCGGCGAAGGCGCAAAGGCAGCCCTTGCGGGGTTTTCGGCAAGCGTCGAGAGCTTGGCCGCCGCCGCGGCCAGACGCGCCGAGACCGCCCGGCGGCATGGGCCCGGCGGTCCGCGAAAGAGTCAGCGACATCCGCGCTATTGCGTATGTGGTACCGACTCGGCCTGGACAAAGCGGCGGAGGCTCTCAGTTCACCGCGGCACTGGCAGAGCTCTCCGCGCGGAACGCCACTTCGATGACGTCGCCGGGCTCGATCTCGGCATCCTCCGTCACGGGCAACCGCTGCCATTCCTGGCCGACCTTGCGCACGATGACGAGCGCCGAGCGAAGGCTCTCGCCGGTGTTCGGCACCGCGCTCACGCCGCCGAGCGGCCTGAGCTTCTCGCCGACGGCCTGAATCCGGATGACGAGGTCGGCCAGGCGCACATTGGTGTCGCTCAGGTCGCGCAGCAAGGTCATTCGCCTTTGATTGACGACGCGTTCGAGCTGCCGCCCGTATTCTCCGTGCTGCTGCCGCACCCGCATCAACTGAACGGTGGTCTCCAGCCGCCGGCTCGACGACAAGAGCACCGCGCGCCGACTTTCCGTCACGCGCGGGCTGACCAGGTTGCCGCTGCTGAACAGCCGTGTGACCCGATCGAGTTCATACTGGTCGGCCTGAACCCCCCGATCCTCCTCCTGTTCCCGTTGGGTGAGCACGGCCGTCTGCTCCTCGGTTTCCTTGGCGGCTCTTTCCAGGTAGCCCCGTTCCGAGCGGAAATCCGTCAGCGCGATCTTTAGCGATTCCGCTTCGACCTGAGCGATGCTCGCGCTGGTCGCCGCCGGAAGCGGCGTGTTCCTCGGCGGCTGCTGATCGAAGGTTTCCTGATCGGCCAATTCGGCGTGCACGCGCTGGGCGTGGAAATAGTCCTTCAGATAGGCGGTCCAGAGCGAGTCGTGATCGCGCCGGAGATCGGCGGCGTCCGGACCGGCCTGGGCAGCGCGCGACCGCAGCAGGCTGTAGCCGCCGGCCACCGCTATGGCCTGCCGGGCCGTCATCACCGGGCGATAGGCCTGCTGGCCCGGGGTGAGCACGTCGCCGGTGACATAGACGGGACGGTATTCGGCGATCCAGGCGGTGACGTCGCCCGGCCGGACGACGAAGACCTGCTCGCGCCCGTCCGGCGCGCGATGGCGGAACATCCTGGTCGGCAGCAGCGCCTCCATCCGGGCCTGCAGTTCCGACGCGGTGAGACCCGCGACCGCGACCGAGCCGACGGCCGGCAGTGCGATCGTGCCGTCGAGCTGGATGACCGCGCGTTGCCGCTGTTCCGGAATTCCGGCGAGCGCGATCTCGACGGTGTCGCCCGCCGACAGCCGATACAAGACCTCGGCGGACGAGGGCGAGGCCAGCCCGGCGCTCAGCAGGACGCCCGAGGCGAGGCTCGCGAGATTCAAAAAAGCGCGTTTGCGGCGTGACATTCTGATGATCTCCAAGGCTTCACCTCGTGGCCGCCGGCTCCGCCGGCCAATGCAGGCGCGCGACGAAGTCGGACACCGGCCCGCCCGGCTCGCCCCAATTGCTCGACCAGATGATCTGCGTCCCGTCGGGCGACGGCGAGCCCTGCGACTCGTTCCAATAGTCATGAGGCGCGTTGTGGGTCTGCACGATCCGGCGGATCTCGCCGCTGCCGTCGATGCGCAACGCGATCAGCTCCCGCGCGAACGGCGCCCAGCCCGGATTGCCGGCCACCTCGTCGGGATTGCCGCCATAGGTCAGGAAGACCCAGCCCGGCCGCTGGATCGCCCGCAGCGAGGCGTGCTGGGCCTCGCCATAGGGGGCGAGCGGCGTGACGAGCCCGTCACGGAGGCGCCGCTTGATGACCTGATATTTGTCGGGCGCCGACTTGCTGATGCCGACATAGACCTCGCTGCCATCGGTATCGACCGTCATGTCGCCGTGACCTGGCCGATGGTGCTCGGTCCAGCTCTGCACCAGGGCACCTTCGGCGGTGAAGACGAAGGCCTGGTCTATGCCCTCGGGCGTGGTCTGGGTGCAGAGCACGTGCAGGCCGAGGGGCGAGACCGTGCAGGAATTGTTCTGGCCCGGCAGGCGGCCGAGCTCGATGTCGGGGAACTTCCTGCGCATGACCAGGTCGTAGACGAAGGCGACGGTTGCGCCGGCCGCCGAAACCGCCCTCACCGCGATGCGGTGGCCATCCCAGGACGGATTGCCCTTGTAGGGACCGAACTGAAGGTTGCGGTATTGGTCCGTCACATAGATCGGCCATTCGCGATTGTCGCGCGGGGCCCAGGTCGAAATCGCGCGGCCGGCAACGCAGATCATCAGCTCGGGATCTCTGGGATGCCACTCGCATTCGCCGGCCCTGCTGCGCCGGAACAGCGCCACATAGCTGCGGCCGTCGAGGAAACACAGGCCGTTGCAGCCATTGACGATGACCAGAAGGCTCTGGTCGGCGTTCCAGGCCTGGGCGCTCGAATAGCGATGCCGGCAATGCTCTGGTCCGCACACGATGCCGGCGCCGAGCCGGGCCCCCGGCTGGGTCACCCGGGTGAACGACGTGCCGAAGGCCGGATCGGTGGCGACCCGCAGATAGTCGGGCAGAGGCATCGCCACCGGCGGCACGATGCGGCCCTGGGAGAGTGCCTCGTCGCCCGCGGCCGTCTGAAACGCCAGCAGCAAGAGGGCACCCGCCAGCAGCGCGATGGGCGTGCGGTCGCGAAGCCCCGCGGTCATGTGATGAAATCCTTGTGCCGGCGGACCCGCCCCTCGGTCAGGCGCGTGACCCACCAGGCGATCGTCTGCTCGAGGCCGTCCCGCAGGCTCGTCTGAGGTCGCCATCCGGTCTCGCGTTCAAAGCGGGTGCAGTCCGCCAGCAAGGCCCGCACCTCGGAATTCACCGGTCGCATCCGCCGCTCGTCGCGCAGGACGGCCTTGTCGCAACCGGTCAGTTCGAGCACCAGCCCGATCAGGTCGGCGACGGTCACCGCCCGCTGGCTGCCGGCATTATAGGGCCGCCCGAACTCGATCTCGGCCGCGGCACCGGCGGTGAGGAAGGCCGCCACCGTGTCGTCGACGAAGGTCAGGTCCCTGATCGGGGTCGTATCGCCCACCATGATCGCCGCGCAGGCCGGGTCCAGCACCTGGCGAATGATGGTCGGGATGATCGCCCTCTCGCTCTGCCGCGGCCCAAAGGTATTGAACGGCCTCAGGATTACCACCGACAGCCCGAAGGAACGGGCGAAGGCTTCCGCCATCATGTCCGCGCCGATCTTGGAGGCCGAATAGGGCGACTGGCCCTGCAACGGATGGGTTTCGTTGATCGGCATCGTCAGCGCCGTGCCGTAGACCTCGCTTGTGGAGGTGCAGACGACGCGTTCCGTTGCCCATTGCCGGGCTGCCTCGAGAATATTCAAGGTCCCGAGCACATTGGTTTCCACATAAGACTGGGCCGCCGCATAGGAATGCGGGATCGCGATCAGGGCCGCGAGATGGAACACGGTCTCCTGGCCCTGCACGATCCGGTTCATGAAGGCGGCGTCGCGAACGTCGCCACGCAGGATGTTCAGCTGGCCGCGGACCTGTTCGGGCAAGTCGTCCAGCCAGCCGTAGCTGTCGAAGGAATTGTACAGGGCGAGCGCGGTCACCTTGGCGCCCTGGCGCACCAGCGCTTCGGTCAGGTGCGACCCGATGAAGCCGTCGGCCCCGGTGACCAGGACCTTCATGCCGTCATAGCTCATGACTGCTTCCCTTCTTGCTCTTCCGCCCGCGAGGGGGCCGGGATCATCGGCCTCGAACGTGGGTCGGCGCTGCCGGCTGCGGGGACCCAGCCCAAAACCGCCAGCACGCCGCGAACAATCCACGCGACGTCCGATCCGAGCGTGCGGTGCGGGAAATAGGCCAGGTCGATCTTGGCTTTGGTCGGGAACAGGACGTCCCGGTAGAAGCGGGTCGGATCCGCATTCGCGGGATAGAGCCGGCTTTCGTTGCGAAACAGGATCTGGCTCGGGCCGAGCAAGCCCGGCTTGTGGGCCAGCACCTGTTCGAAGCCGTTCTGAAAGCAATCGGCGAAGGCAAGCGATTCAGGTCGCGGGCCGACGATCGCCATCTCGCCCCTGAGCACGTTCCAAAGCTGCGGCAGCTCGTCGAGCTTGGTCGCCGCCAGGATCCGCCCGACGCGGGTCATGCGGTCATCCGCCGCCATCGTCAGCGGACAGCCCGTGGTGCCGCATGCGGCACTGAACTTGCGGAACTTATACATCGAAAAGGAGCGGCCGCCTTTGCCCAGGCGAAGCTGCGAGAACAGGATCGGGCGGCCGCCTTCGAGCCAGATCGCCAGGGCGATGATGAGCATCAGCGGGCCGAAGATCAGGGCGGCGGTGGTGGCGATGACGAGGTCGAGGCAGCGGCTCGCGAACGCCCTTGCGTCGATGACCGCCGGCGAGCGATGTGCGCGCGTCTGCGGGATGCTCATGCCACTGCTCCCACGGCGATGTCGGTCACCACCGCGTCCGCCAAGGCCGCGACCACCATTTCGACGTCGCCGGCGTCCATCCCCGGATGCAGCGGCAGGGTCAGCTCACGCTGCGCGAAGTCCTCCGTCCGCGGCAGATGCACTCCCGGGCAAAGCTGCCGGTAGAGGGTCAACTGGTGGACCGGTCCATAATGGATGGTGGTCTGGATGCCACGCGCGCGCAGGTGGTCGACGACGTCCTGCCGTGGCAGGCCAGCCGGCAGCAGCACCGCCATCAGGTGGTGCGTGGAAATCCTCGGAGCGGCGAAGGGCACCTTCACGGCCGGACAGAGTTCGGCGATCCGCCGGCGGTACAGGTCGACCAGACGCCGCCTCGTCTCGTTCCAGCTCGCGAGGCTCTTCAGCTGGACGAGACCGATGGCGGCACGCAATTCGTCCATGCGGTAGTTGAAACCGAGCATGGTGACGTCGTAATGCGCGGTGCGGCTGTTCAGCCGCTGGTGGGTCCCGCTGGTCATGCCGTGCCCGCGCGCCTGGCGCATGGTTTCCAGCAGGGCCGGGTCGCGGGCCAGGATGGCGCCGCCCTCGGCCGTCGTCATGTTCTTGTTGCCGTAGAAACTGAAAGCCGCGGCTTCGCCGAAGCTGCCGGCCTCCTTCAGCCCGGGCGCGTGGGCGGCGTCCTCGACCAGCATCAGGCCCTTGCGGCGGGCAAAGGCCTGCCAGGCGTCGCGGTCGGCGAGATAGCCGCCGAAGTGAACCAGGATGACCGCTTTGGTCCGCGCCGTGTACCGGGCCTCGGCGTCGTGCAGCGACATCAGCGGCACATCGCTCGATTCGATGTCGACGAAGACCGGCGTGGCGCCCACATAGAGCACGCAATTGGCGGTCGCCACGAAAGTCAGCGCGGGAACCAGAACCTCGTCGCCGGGGCCGATGCCGAGCGCCTGCAAAATGAGATGCAGGGCGGCCGTGCAGGAGTTGACGGCGACGGAGTCCTGGGCGCCATGCGCCTCGGCGAAGGCCTGTTCAAAACGCCGGACCCGGTCGCCCATCGTGAGCCAACCACTGTCGATGACTTCGCAAAGGGCAGCCTTCTCTTCGGGGCCCACGATCGGCGCGGCGACCAGTAGCATCGGAAACTCCATCCCTCGTTTCAACCGGGGCGCCGGCGCCGCCGAAGACGGCGCGGGCGCAAATGGCGTCAGGCGGCAACCGGGTGTTCGACGACCAGGGACTGCTCGTCCCAGGCGATGTCCTGGGCCTTGTGAAAGTCCTCGACCCGGCCGATGTCGAGCCAGACGCCGTCGTGCTTGAACACGTGCACGGGCGTGCCGTCCTCCAGCATCTGGAACATCAGGTCGTCGAAGCCGTAGGGAACGCCCGAAGGGATGAAGTCGAATACTTTCGGATCCATGCAGTAGAGGCCCATGCTGACGAGATGGGGCAGTGCCGGCTTCTCCCGGAAGCGCATCACCTTGCCGCCGGTCTCCTCGATCACGCCGAAGTCCATCTTGATCGATCGCGTCGCCGTGGCGATCGTCACCAGCCCGCCATGTTCGCGATGGCAACCGACGAACTGGTTGAGGCTCAGGTCGGTCAGGACGTCGCCGTTGAGCACCAGGAACGGGCTGTCGAGATGCTCGCGCAGGAGCGAAAGCGGCCCGATCGTGCCGAGCGGCTCGACCTCCTGGGTGTAGGTGATCTTCATGTTCCATTGGTCGCCGTCACCGCAGAAGCTGCGAATGAGGTGGCCGAGATATCCGGTTGTGACATAGACCTCGCGGATGCCGTTGCGCCGAAGCCACTTGAGCAGCAGTTCCAACACGGGGCGCGATCCGATCGGCATGAGCGGTTTCGGCAGCACCGAGGTATAGGGGCGCAAACGCGTGCCTTTGCCACCGCATTGGATAACAGCCTTCATCCGAGCCTCCTCATCTGGTGTTGGCGCGTGCGTCTTCCGGCTGGGCAAAGAGATGCTCCGCCTGACTGGAAAGAGCCGCGGATGATGCCGCCGGGAAGGTCTGGGGACATGGCGCGAGCCAAGCCGGGCGCTGCTTCCTGGACGTCGAGACCGGATGCTAGGAGCCCCTCGCGCCACTGTCTTCGTTCGTTTGTATGACGCCTGGCGCCTTCGTCTCCGGACGCTGCCCGGCCGGCTGGATCATCTCCAGCGCCCCTGGCCGGCCGCCGAGGCGCGACGATGCCGGGCGGGCCGGCCGGTGGCGCAGTCCTGGTGAACAGGCCGCGGCGAGCGGCAAGGGCCCGGCCGCGCGGACAGACCGGCGGCACGGCTCAGCAGGCGGCGTGGACCGGGCGTGGCCGCTGCTCAAGACGCCGGCGACACCTCTGTCGCGTCAAGAGAAACTTGCGATGATGGCGGCTTCGATGAGCGGACGGTTGCGCGCCAGGTGCGGCTCCACGACCAGGTCGAGATGACCGCCGGCGATCGGCACGACGTCCACGTGGTCGAACAGGGCGTTCCAGCCGAGGTCCGGCGAACCCTCCCGATGGCACCGGAACAGGGTGCCGGTGACCGCCAGTTTTGACTTCCCTGCCGCGAGCCAGCGGCCGAAAGCGCGCATCCGCAGAATTTCCTCGAGTTCCAGCCTGAGCATGAAATGCGTGTGGGGCAGGTACCGCCACCAGCCATGGTCGAGAAACGCGGCGAACCGCCTCTCCGCGCCGAGCCTGGCGGCGCATTTCGCGACGGCGCGGCAGGACATCCGGTAGATCGTCGTCCGGTGCGCCTGGATGCGCTGCAGCGTGCGGGCGATCGCCTCGCGATAGTGGCTCGTGACCCCGTTGATGCTCGTGTCGAGGACGCCGATGAATTTGACCGGCCGGCCGGCGGCTATCAATCGCGTGGCGACATCGAATGCCACGGCACCGCCGAGCGAGTAGCCGAGCAGCCTGATCTCGCCGCGCGGCTGCGCCAGGGTGATCTGATCCAGCGCGGCGTCGGCCATGGCCGCGATCGTACCGCGCCCCTCCAGGATGGCGCCGAGATCCGGATACCGGATCGGCGCGACCCGCACCACCTTGCCCATTTGGGCTCCGAACGCCGCCAGGCTGGGCCCATAACCGACGGATCCCGGGATCAGGAACAGCAGGGGAGGCAGATCGCCCTGCTGCTCGGAACATGGCTTCGAAGGAGGCCCCGGCGCGACCGCGGCGATCATGTCCCCGATGGTCATGGCGATGGTGAAGGCCTCGAGATCCAGCTCTCTTCCGACAAGACCTTCCAGTTCCAGGATGCATTGCAGGAGTTTCAGCGAATCGCCGCCGGCCTCGTCCCAGCGTCCCGTTGCGGTTCGCGTGCCGAGGCTCTTGTTCCAAAGGTTTTCGACCATCTGCTCGACGTTCAGTGGCTCGCTCGCTTCGAAACGATGCAGCGCCTGCATCGTCTCGCGCATCGCGCGGTCCACTTCCCGAAGCTTCGCGGCGTCGACCTTGCCGCCGGGCAGGCGGGGAATTTCCGAGATGCTGTGCAGGCGCGTGGGCTGCAGGGAAGGCGGCAGCTCGGTTCTGATGACATCCCGGAGCCCGCTGACGAAGCTCGGCGCGGCGTCGCCGTCCGGTACGGCGAAGACGATCAATTCGTTGGTTTCGGTCACGACCGCGACGGCGTCCCCGACGTGAGGGGTGCGACGCAGGACCAGCTCGAGTTCGGCGGGCTCGACACGTCTTCCGTTGATCTTGATCTGGCGGCCCTTGCGCCCGACGATCTGGAGCAGGCCCTGGTCACTCAACTGCACCAGGTCGCCGGTTGCGACGACGCGACAGCGAGGATCGGCCGCGTCGGTTTCGGCGGCGACGATATGCCCATCCTCCCAATGGCCGAGCATCACGTACATGCTCTTGATCAACAGTTCTCCGCGCATGTCCGGGCCGACGGGATTTCCATCGTCGTCGACGATTGCGAAGCTGATGCCGGGCAGGAGAAATCCCATGGGCACGGACGCCCCCTGTTCGGGAAAATCCGGCGGAACGAACCATTGCGAACCGGTCGTTTCGGTCGACGAGTAGCTGCCCTGGATGAAGCAGGAGGCCGACACGGCCTTGCGGGCGAGGCTGGTATCGGTCCAGAGGACCCTTTCGCCGCCGATGCGAACGATCCGCAGCGATTCGAAATCGTCGTTGAGCGGGGCCTTCATCAGGGCCCGCAGCAGTGCCGGCACGAGATAGACGATCGTGACGTTGTGCGTTCGAAATTGCCGGCGTAGCGCACGAAGCCCGAGAGTCTCGACATCGGCGACATGCAAGGTCGCGCCGCATAGCAGAGCCGTCATGACCTCCCTGCATCCGGCGATGGTCGCAGGGCCGCTCAGCGGCATGAACACGTCGTCGGCGTTGATGTGGCAGGCGTCGGTATATTGCTGCACGCGTTGGAGAATGGAACGCTGGCTGTTGACGATCCCCTTCGGCCGGCCCGTGCTGCCGGAGGTGTAGAGCACGACGGCGGGAGCATCGACCGATACCGGGGCGAGCGGCAAGGCGGCGGCTGGCGGCGGCGCGGGCGAAAGTGCGCGCGTCACCTCGATCCAGGTGAGACTGGAGGCTTTGCTCCAGGCGGCAAAGCCTTCGGTGTCGGCGCCGACCAGGGCCGGCAGACGCGCATCGGCCGCGATGCCGGCGATCCGGGCGAGCGGATCCCGCGGATTGAGCGGCACCGACGGCCGGCCGGCCGCCATGCTGGCGAGCATGGCGACGGGATACCAGGCCGAATTTCCGAGCAGGAGGCCGACCGCCTGGCCTTCGGGAACGGCGACGGCGATAAGACGCGCCAGTGTATCGACGGCCGAAAGCAGTTCGCCATAGGTGAACTGACGCGCGCCGTCGCTGATCGCGAGCTTGTCCGGGAATTTCGCGGCAATCCGCTTCAGATGGTCGCTTGCGCCAATGCTGGAGAAATCATCGCCCATGCGTTCGAAAGGCCGGTCGACAGGGCCGCCGATGTCGAGCGGGCGCGTCGGCGCCGATGCCCAAACCAGGCCTCTTGCCGTGTCGCCGCCGGCGGCAGCGACACGTTCGAGAAGGTTCGGGTCGGCATCTGCCGCGTCGATCGCAACGCCTTTGGGGTAGGGCGCCTCGTGCTGTGCCCCGGTTTCGGTTTTCAGCATGGAGGAGGCTCCCCTGTTGCAGGTCCTTCAGTGGTAGGCCCGGTCCGGGAAACGGGCATCCTCCGAACGAAGGATGCGGTTTGGATTCCGGCCCGCCGTGGCCGGTTCGGGGTAACCTGCGCTTCTGCCGCGGCCAGATTGGCCGCGCTTCGCGCCGTCCTGCCGTCGAGACGCGCTTCGGGCATCCGTTTGCGCGTGTCGCACGACGGGGATGCAACAAGAGCTGCGCCGGCAAAGAATGCGCGCCTCGCGCTCGGCCGGCATGGCGGGCTCGGCAGCTTCTAATCCTGAGGCCTCGGCAGGCCGCCATTGCCGGCAGGGATACCCACCGAGGGAAGATATCCGGCAACCTTGGCGGTGTCCCCCAGCAGGCGGCGCAGCCGGCTCGTGAGCGGCTTCTCGACGCAGTAATAGGTGAGCAATGCCGCGACCAGGCAGAACGGAACCGCGACTGCCACGAAGATCCATGGCCCAAGCCAAGGCCCCAGAGTGGCGACCAGTCCGGTTTGCCAGAAGAGGATGCGGATGGCGCGGATGGCGAAGGGATGGAGCAGATAGAGGGCATAAGAGGCGTCACCCGCCGCGGCTCCCCATCGCGCGAGCCGGCCAGCCGGTTGCCCTTCATTGGAGCCAAGGGCGGCGGCCGCGACGATAAGCGCCGCCGGCAGGCCGTAGACGACCGGTCGCGGCAGCAGCCGGTAGAGTTCCGGATAGGCCGCGGCGAGCATCAGGGCGGCAAGGCCACCGGCGACGAGGACTGCCCGCGTCAGGCGGTTGAACCGCACCCCCTGCGCAAGCATCACGCCGAGCACGACGCCGAAAGCGAATTCGAGCAGGATCGGGTTGGTCCAGAACGCCAGGGGCTCGGCCAGCGGCGCTGCGAGGCGGCCGACAATGACCAGGGCCGTCAAGGTCGCCAGCACGGTGGCGGCGGCCCAGCGCAAAGGCAGGCTGATGGCCGCCGCGAACAGCACGTAGAAGAACATCTCGTAGTTGAGCGTCCAGCCGAGCTCATAGGCCGGCTGGACGATGCCGTCGGGCCGGACGGCGGGAATGAAGAGATAGGACGCGAAGACGAACCAGGAATTGATGTAGGTCTGATTGAGCAGCGAGGGCGCCAGCAGTGCGACGGCAACGTAGAGCGTCGTCACGCCCCAGTAGAGAGGCACGATCCTGGCGATCCGGCGGCTCAGGAAAACGCGCCCGCCGCCCGGCGTAGCAAACAGTTGTCGCGACGCATGCACCATGATCAGGCCGGAAATCACGAAGAAGACGTCGACGCCCGCACTCCAGGGGATGGGATTCCAGGGTTGGAACAGGTGGCCGTTCTGCAGGCTCAAGGTCGCTGCGTCGTGTTGCGCGTGGCGCACCGCGACCGCGGCAGCCGCGATCGCGCGCAGGACCTGAATCTGCGTCAGCATCGGGCCGCCGCGGGCCGCACCTGCGGACCGGGGCCGGGGCGAGGACATTGAGGGCATCGAGGCCTTCCCGGCCCCAGCGCGCAAGCCGGTCATGGATGCGTTCCTCCAGCTGCGGAAGCCGACGATGGCACGGTCGCGGAACGCCTTCATCCTTCGAATGATGGTTGTCCGGGCATTGCCGGCCGGCGCGGCTTCAGCTGCCCGGCCCCGCTCGCCTCCAGCCGAGCGCGGAGATGAGCCCGGGAAGGAGGTTCAGGTGCTTGTGGATGTAGACCGCCATCGCCACGTTCCATGCCACCATCGTCGCCGTGGTCGCCAGCGCCGCGCCGATCGGGCCGTAGCGAGGGATCCCCAGGAGGCATCCGACGATGTTCAGGACGGCGCTGGCGATCATCATCGCCGCGGCTGCCCGCTCGTGGCCCGTCATGGTCAGCAGGCTTTGCTGCGGACCGGTGGCGGCGGCGAAAACCTGGCCGATCACCAGGATGTAGGCGATCCGCGACCCCGAGGCGAAGTCCTCGCCGAACCAGCGCAGCAATGGTCCCATCAGAAACAGCAGCGGCACGGCCAGCACGGCGGAGCCGGCCAGGGACAAGGTGCTCGCATTGGCGAAAACCCTCTGAAGCGCCTGCCGGTCTCCGCGCGCGTGGAGGTCGGCGACCGTGGGCGCGAACATCGTGCTTACCGCGACCCGAGGCAGGACCAGCAGCATGGAGACGTTGAAGCCGACGGCGAAAATGCCGGCCTCCCGAATGTTCCCGGTCCAGCCGAGAAGCATGACCCCGGTGCGGGTCATCAGCACGTCGACCCCGGTCATGACCATGAGCGGCATGACCGAAGGCCACCACTCCCGTGCGGCATAGGCCGGGCGCACGCCGCGCAAGTCAGGCAGCCAAAGTCGCCACGCGATGATGGCCACGAGGCCAACGGTCGCCGCGGAGCTGAAGAGCAGGGCCGCCGTCACGAGCGTCGCATTCGGCGGCCGGGCGGTCGTAAGAGCGATCAAGACGACGCATGCCAGCAACAGGCCGTCGCGGACGACGCGTTCGGGGAGAAGGGCCGAGACGACGCCGCCAAAGACGCGCAGCACGGCGCCGCCGACCAGATACATCGTGATCAGCGGCACGGCCGCCATGCCGATCAGCATGCTGTGAGCGAGTTCCGGGTGCAGGCGCTCGGACGACGCCATGACGATCAGGGCGCCGACGGCTGCGGTCACCAAGGCCGCGGCCAGGGACCATGCCAGGGCGAACCGGATAATGCCGCGCGCCAGCGCCCATTGTTCATCGACGCCATAGGCCGGCACGAAGCGCAGCAGCACGACATTGAAACCGAGCGTCGATCCATAGGCGAGGACACTGATCCAGGCCAGGACGTAGGAATAGACGCCGTAGCTGGTGGCGCCCATCAGCCGGGCGATCACGAGTTGGGCCACAAAGGTCAGTGCGGCGCCCCCGACATAGGCGAGGAAGGCCCAGGCGCTGCCGCGCGCGAGGCGCCGGCCGAGGTCACGGCTTGCCGCCCCTGTTGTCGTCGACGCTCGTCCGCCGGGCGCGTCGCGCGCCACGGTGGCCGGGCCGCTGTCGGGGCGGACGTTTGGAACGACGGCCTGGCCCGTAAGATCGCTACGCATTCGGCTCACATCCTTCGTTTTTCACAAAGTCACCGCCGTTCCGGCATTGGCAGGCGCGAGGCCGGATAGCGGATGCGCGCGGCGCCCGCCGCAACGCGCCCGATCCGTCACGTGATGACCGGCAGGCGTGCGCACTGTTGATGCGCGCCGCCCCCATTCGATCTGAGCTTTGCCAGGATTTCCTCTTCGACGGTGCCGATGGCTTCGCGAAGGGTCGGCTGATCGAGCGCGCTGAAACACGCTATTGGGCCGCCGGCCTTGCGCAGGAGATCATGCACGCGTTGGACGATCGGGCCGGCTTCGAGATTGGTCCGCAGCTTGGCCTCGAACAACCGCTCCATCATCGCCTCATGCCGTAGCCGGTGGTGCAGGCGGGCCTCCAGGATCTCCCGAGGGGCATCGAGGCGGATCACCACATCCGCTTTGGGCGTGACCGCCAGGGCCCGTTCCAGGGATCTTTCGTCGGCCGCCTGATTGAACAGGGCCAACGAACAGACCGCCTGAACGAATGCTTGATCGAAAATGACGATTTCTTCCGAGTGGGAATGATTTTCCCAGCATTTCGAGAGGCGGGCGATGTATTGGCCGAGCCTGATCTTCCAGATGAGACTCTTCGGCGGCAGCATTCGGACGAGGCTGATGGCCAGGTTGAGTTCGCTTTGATCTCCAAAGAGGAGGAAGGTCATCGAGAATGTGACGAAGATCGCGCGGGTGATGCGGCGCGCAGCGGCGATGATGCCGCCTGGATCAAAGGCTGAGCTTGCGTCGCCCGGCCGGTAGCTCAGCACGACACTCGACGCATAACCCCGTTCCCGCAGGCTATGAGAAAGTGCATAGGCGAACGTCGTCTTGCCGGATCCAGGTGGACCAAAGAGCTCGATAATCATGCCCGGCACCTCAAGCGTTACTCAAGTCGTCGCGACGTTCCGGCCGCCTGCCTGCACCATCGGTCGCCGCGCCGGGACCGCCCTCGACCCGACGGGTCAGGCCCGATGCCGGGCGATCAGCTTGCGGAGGTCGCCGAAGCCGTAGCCGGCGTCACGTTCGTGATCGACCCAGGTCAGGACCGACGCGGCGGTGCTCATGCCGTCCGGGTCGCCGGCTTCGGCGCGGGCGACGAGCTGCAGCGCTTTCCGCGCGCTGTCCCGGTTTGTCGCCCCCCAGCGGACCGCGAACAGCACTTTGTCGGCCCAGCCGGCCAACAGGCTCGCTTCCGGTCCGTCGAGGGCCGCGGGACCGTCGATGACGACGAGGTCGTAGGCCTCGCGCAGCTGATTGACCAGGAGTGGCACCTGCGGGCTGGCGAGGAGGTCGAGCAGATCTCCGTCCAGGCGCGGCGGAGGGATGTAGTCCAGTCCCAGTTCCGGGATGCGCTCGATGGCGTCCGCCAGCGGGCGACCATATCCCAGGATGTCGACGAGGTCGGTGCGCGTCCCACCGGAGAGGGGTGCCGCACGGCTCTCCAGGAGTGTGGTCGGCTGACCGAGATCGAGCAGAAGCACGCGCAGATGGAGACGCGCGGCCGACAGGGCAAGGCCGCGGGCGAGGGTGGTCTTGCCTTCGCCGGGCACAGACGAGCTGACCAGAACGACCTTCAGCATGGAATTGCCCGTGCTTACAGGCAGCACCGAGACCAGCAGCGCGCGCACCGCCCGCACGAAGGGGGCCTGCGGCTGGCGTCGCATGAGCTCGTGAAGCCGCTTTGCCTGCCAGGGCTCGATCTTCGGCACCTGCCCCGCGCAGGGGATCGCAAGGGTCTCCGCGGCTTCGCTTTCATCGCGAAGGCTGCGATCGAGCCGGTCGAGGCCAACGGCCAGAAGGCCGCCCATGATGGCGAACGCGATCATTCCGGGCGGGATGAGAAGCACCGGGTGAAGCGAATTCGGCCGGGTCGGTGGCCAGGCGCGGGCCAGAACGCGGATGTCCGGCTGAACGAGCTGGGCCTGCTCGGTCGCCTCCTGCTGGCGCCGCAACAACGCATCATAGAGCTGGGCCACCGCGGCGGCCTGCCGTTCGAGGGCCCGCAGGTCGGACAGGCCGGCGGCGATTTCGGTCGCTGCTCCCTTCAACGGCAGCAGCCGCTCCTCGATCGATTTAGCCAGGGCGAGATAGGTGCTGGTCTCCGCTTCGAGCCGGCTCACAGCGCGGTCTATCTCCTCTTTGGCGGGCTCGGTCTGAGAGCCCAGCCCGAGGGCCAGCGCCAGCGTGGCGGCAGGCACGCCGCGCGCGCGCAAGCCATTGATGCGATTGAGCCGTTCCTGCGCTGCCGTTGCGTCGGATCTCGCCAGGGCCAATTGCCGCACCATTTGGGCGATCTGCTGCCCGGTCTCGTCGGGGCCGGCCCCGGCGGTCGAACCGCGAACCAGCCGATAGGCTTCCAGGTCTTCCTCGGCGCGGGCCACCTCCCGGCGCATTTCGGGAAGGCGCTTGGAGAGCCAGGCTACGAGACGTTCGGCTTCGAGCCGCTTTCGACGGGTCAGGTCCTCGACATGAACTTCCGCCACGGTGTTTGCGATCTCGGCGGCGCGGTCCGGCTGTGAGGCCGTCTGGATGATCGAGATGATCCTGGAGCGCCGTTCCTGGCTGACCCGCAGGTTGCGCTTCAGTTCGGCCAGCGCGGAGCCCTCGCCACCGTCCGAACGGGGGTCGGTTTCGGCCCGCCGCAGCGGACGGGTCGCGGTCAGCCAAAGGTTGGCCAGGCCGCTGCCGATCCGCCGCAGCCAGGAGGGCGGCTCGGCGGTCGCCTCGCCGGGAGGAGGGCGCAATGTCTCGACGACGCGCCGCAGATGCGCGTCGGACGTCAGCATCGTCACGTGGGTGTCGATGGCGGCCTCCTCGAGAGCCTGCGAGGTCGGAACCGGCCGGCCGTCGACTTCGAACGGACGCTGGTCGACGATCATCTGGGCCGTCGCCACATAGGTCGGCGGCACCATCAGCCCGATCGCCGCGGCCCCTGCGCCGCCGATGACCGCCATGACCATGATCAGCCGCTTGCGCTTCACCAATACACGAATGACGTGGGGGAATGCCTGCGATCCTGCCGCTGATCCGAATGCCGGCCGAGCTGCGCGCATTTTCGGCTCGGGTGGCGGCAGGTCTGGGGCGCGCGTCTCGGTGAAGAGCCGTCTGGCCTTGCCGATCACCTCTTCCATCGTCAACTCCCTTGCAATTCGGGTTCGAGTTCGTCCGCCGCGGCGAAGGGCGAGGTGACCGTGGCGTGGTCGAACCACGCCTGGAACATCAGGGCCGCCCACAGCACCCTGGCGTGGTCGCGCCGGCCGGAGAGATGCTCCTGCCAGCAGGCCTGGACCACCAAGGGGTCGAGGAGATCGTGACGGCGCAGACGTGCTTCGGTCAGAAGGTCGGCGGCCCAGGGCCGCAGGGGCCCCCGCAGCCATGCCGCCACGGGCACATCGAAGCCCTGCTTCGGCCGCTCGAACATGTGCCGTGGAACGTAGCGCGCCAGAACTCGCCGCAGGATCCACTTGCCCTGGCCGCGCCGCACCTTGGCGGCCGTCGGCAGGCGCCAGGCGAATTCGACGACCCGGTGGTCCAGGATCGGGCAACGGGCCTCCAGGCTGGTGGCCATGCTGGCGCGATCGAGCTTGACCAGGATGTCGTCCGGCAGATAGCCGGTCATGTCCCCGAAGATCACGCGCGACACCAGATCGTCGAGCGCTGGCGCGCCTGATTGTTCGCCTTCGGCTTCGACGTCCGCTTGGGGCTCCGGCGTCAGCGGCAGGTCCGACAGGCGTGTCAGCCGCTGGTAGATCTCCGTGTCGCCATTGGCGGCCAGCAGATCGGTCAGGCGCCGCAGGCGGTCGCCGCGCAGCAGCCGCCGGAGATCGTCCGGAACCAAGCGTGCGTCGGCGATCCTGTCGCTGGCGCCTGCGGCGAGGAACCGGAGCGTCGTTGCCGCGGCTCGACGAAAGATCGGCGGCGCGCGAAGCAGCCGGTCGAGCCTGGCCGTCAGCACGTGCCGCGCGTACCCGGCGAAGCATTCGTCTCCGCCATCTCCGGAAAGGGCGACGGTGACGTGCTCCCTGGCAAGGCGCGAAACCAGCAGGGTCGGGATCTGCGATTCGTCGGCGAAGGGTTCGTCCCAGATGCGCGGCAGTTCGGGAATGACGTCGCGCGCGGCGGCCGGTGTCAGCCGGAGCTCGGTGTGGTCGGTGCCCAGATGACGCGCCACACGGCCGGCATCCGCCGACTCGTCATAGCCCCGCTCTCCGAAGGCGATGGTGAAGGTGCGCACCGGGCGACTTGACTGGGCCTGCATCAGGGCGACGACGGAAGAGCTGTCGATCCCGCCGGAAAGGAAGGCGCCGAGCGGCACGTCGGCGATCATCCGCTCGCGCACGGCGAGCCGGAGCAGGTCGTCGAGTTGCTCGACCAGCAGATCGTCGTCTTGCGCGATCGGTGCGTTCCGGCCGGCCGCGGCGATATCCGCCAGGGACCACCAGCGGCGGCTTTTCGCGCGCAGGGTCGCGGCATCCGGATTCGCCGCCAGGTCATCGGCGCTCAAGGACAGCCTGGCTCCCGGCGGGATCTTGAACACGCCACGCCAGATGCAGCAGCTGTCCGGCACCGCGCCGCCGGCCAGCATGGCGGCGGCGGCCCGCGGGTCGATCTCGGGCCTGAAGCCCGGCAGCGCGCGGATCGCCTTCAGCTCCGAGGCGAAGACCAGGGCGCCCTCGACGCATGCCACGTAGAGGGGCTTCTTGCCCATTCTGTCACGGGCCAGATGCAGGACGCGCGTCTCCCGGTCCCAGAGGCCGAAAGCGAACATGCCGGCGAAACGCTGGAGTGCCGCGTCCAGCCCCCAGCATTCGATCGCGCTGAGCATGACCTCCGTGTCGCTGCCGCCGCGGAAGCTATGGCCCATGCTCTCCAGTTCCCGGCGCAGGGTGAGAAAGTTGTAGACCTCGCCATTGAAGGTCATGACCAGCCGACCGCTCCGGGACAGCATTGGCTGGCGCCCGGCCTCGGTGAGATCGACGATGGCGAGGCGTCGATGGCCCAATGCGATGCCGGCGCCACGGTCGCACCAGAACCCCTCGCCGTCGGGCCCGCGATGCTGCATCGAGGCAGTCATCGGCTTGATCGCGCCGAGGCGCGTCGCCCCGGACGCGTTTGGCACAAGGAGGATTCCCGCGATCCCGCACATGCGGTCATCTCCTCTGAAGCAGGGGGGCTGCAAGGGTCCGTGCCGATCCGGCGGCCACGCAAAGGGTGACCGCGAACCAGACGACGGGCTGGCGAAGGATGAAGTGGCTGATGCTGAACACCGCGAGCGACGCGATCAACGCCACCAGCGCATCGAGCCGCGCCCTGAGCACGAGCACCGCGGCGCTCGCGCCGAGCCAGAGGAGGGCGAGGACCCCGACCAGGCCGCCTTGGGTGAAGAGGTCGAGCAGCGTGCTGTGAGCCTCGAATGGATTGGGCAGATCCTGATGGTTCGCTACGTTGGGCTGCGGCAGGTGCGGACCGGGCCCGAGCCCGAGCGAGCCGGATTCCAATCCCTTCCGCAGGGCTTCGCTCCAGAGCTGGAGCCGCAGATTGGCGGTCTGCGATGTCGCCTCGCCGCCCTTGTCCTTGGCCAGGCTCATGGCCAGGACTTCCGCATCATCGGCCAGGGCCGCGGCATATGGCAGGACCGCGATCACGCCGAGCGGGGTGGCGAGGATGACGAAGATCGCGGTCATGTAGCGCAGGCTGCGATGCGGAGCCGCCAGCCAGGTCCGGACCCTCAGTCCGGCGAAGAACGAGAAGCCGACGAAGGTCGCCACGACGAAAGTGTCGCTCTTGGTCAGGCGCCCGACCACGACCGGCAGAACCACGCCGGCGAGCCCGGCGATCCGGGCCCCGGCGCGTGTCGAGGTCGTCGCGAAGTGGATGGCGAGAGGGCCGAGGACGGCGCAGTAGAGCGCGAGCTGGTTGGGGTTTTCGGACAGACCGCGAAACCGGTCCCAATACCAGGGATCGATCGAACCCGGATTGAACCAGCCCCAGCCGATGGCGATCTGGATAGCCAGGAAGACATTTCCGAAGCCGATCAGGAACCAGCCCGTCTGCCGAAGGCTTCGATGCCCGTTCGGCTCGGCGGCGGCGAGGCAGGTGATGGCAGCCATCAGCACATAAGCCATGGCGTCGTGTCCCATGGCCCCGACATTGGGCGGGTTCTCGGTGAGGAGGCCGACAAGCGCCCCGATGCTGAGGGTCAGGGCAAAGATGGTCCAGAACACGCTCAGGCGGCACAAGGCCGGGGTCGCCGCGACATGAGCTCCCGCGAGGATGCGTGTGATCGACAGTCCGAGCCAGAGCGCCAGACAAAGCTCGCCCGGACCGATCGGCATGCCGGGAAGCCGGAGTTGCGATGCCGATGACGCGACGAGGCCCGCGGCAAGGATGGCGTTTCGGGTCATTCGGATCCTCCGCTGAGTTCGCGGAGCGCGGCGACCTTCTCGACCAGTGCCGGTCGGGTCCGGAACCCGCCTTGCACCGGCCGGTCCAGTCCGCCGAGAATCTGGCCGTAGAGGTCGCTGTATTGGTCGACGATCCCGTCGAGGTAGAACTCCCGTCGGACGAGCTTGACGGATCGTAGCCCCATGATCCGCGCGCCGTCCGGGTCATCAAGCAGATCAAGGATACGCGCGGCGAGGGCACGTGGATCGCGCGGCGGCACGAGATAGCCGTTCCAGCGGTCGGTGACCACGTCGCAGCAGCCGGGCATGCGGGTCGCGACGATCGGCAATCCGGCGAGACCGGCTTCGAGCAGAACGCGCGGGATGCCTTCCCGGTACTCCGTCGGAAGGACCAGCAGGTCGGCGAGACCAAGGATCGCCGGGACATCCGTTCGAGCGCCCAGGGCGATCACATGCGGAGCGTGACGATCGATTTCGGCCTGGTCGACCGCGAACGGCCCTTCGCTCTGCCGGGGGCCGACCAGCACGAAGCGCGCCGCGGGACGCTTGGCCCTGACCAGGGGCACCGCGTCGAGCAGGGTTGGAACGCCCTTCTGCCGGGTCAGCCGGCCGACCATCACGACGACTTCGGCATTGCCCAGTCCGAGTTCCGCGCGCAGGGCCGAAGGCGACGGGCCACGCGCGCGTGCCTTCTCGAAGGCTTCGACATCGATGCCCGAGCCGTGGATCAGGCTGGCCTGGCTGGTTCCGAGCAGCCGGTAGCGCTCGAAAAATGCCTTGTCGTCGCGGTTCTGGAACACCGTCGCGGATGTCCAGCGCGAGATGCCCCACTGGAGCGCGCAATAGGCCGGCCGGAGCGCCAGCGCCCGCACCGCGCGTGACGAGAACACCCAGCCCAATCCGTTGATGGTCCGCACCAGCGGCACCGTGCCGCGGAGTGCGAGCGGCGCCAGCAGGTTCGGCTTGGTGTCGAAGCTCTGCACGATGTCCGGGCCGAGATCGCCGATCAGCTTGGCAAGCTGCCGGATTGCGGCCCGGTCCGCTCCGCGGCTGTCGAACCGGTCGAAATGATAGCTCAGATGAGGCAGGTCGGCGCGTGCGAACGCCGCGCCGTCGCCGGTCGAGGCGGCAGTGACCCGGAAGCCTCTGTGCCGCAGGGCCGCGAGAAACGGAATCCGCAGCGAATGGTCTTCACCCCCGACGCAAAGCAAATGAGGCACCATTCTGGCTCTCCTGACGGGAGTTGAGCGCGCCTCGCAAAGCGCGCTGGTCGGCAGATGTTCGAGCCGCTCGCGCGGCCCATGCCCCCGGTCTGGTTCGCTCCTGCCCTAAGGTCCGTCCACGGCCCAAGATCACCCTATGAAGCGACCCCATTTCTGTCCTCATCCATTCGAATGATGCTGTTTGCGTTCGATCGGGGCGAGACGCGGCGCGTCATTGGCCCGGCGGCGCGGCGGCGAAACCGGACGGCGGCCGATAGGGCAGGAAAGACGTTCGCGCGGGCCTGGCGCCCCTGCCGGCGGGGCCGGACGCGGTGGCGATCGCCGGGTTTCGGCAAGCAGGCCGGTTCAACCGCGCCTTGCGACGATGACAAAGGATTGAGCCGACCGCATGAGGATCGGGACGCGCCGTCCTAGGGTTTCGGCCGGCGCCAGCAGCAGTTCGTTCAGCCGGTTGAACCACCAGCCGAATCTCGGCCACAGGCCATATCGGTACACGGCCTCGATCGCGAAGCCATGGGCACGCAGGAGCGCCTCGGCCTCCCCTACGCTCATCACGTTGTTGATGGTGCGTCCGGCCAGACGGTTGCGGAGACGATAGAATGTGCCGATCGGGCTTGCCGGGTTGCAGTGGAAGTTGGCGACGAGATGGCCGCCTTCGACGAGGCAGCTTGTCAGCACATCGAGGACGTCGGCGCGAAGCGCCGGCTCGGCATTGAGAAAGAAGCGGAAGGCCGTACAGACCTGACGTTCCGCGACACCACCGGTCACTCCCGTGGCGGTCAGATCCGCTTGGACGATCCGTGCTTCGGGACATCGCTGGCGCGCGACGGCGAGCATTTCGGCCGAGATATCGACGCCGACGACATCATCGAACAGGTCGCCGTGCAGTTGCAGGATGCGGCCGGTGCCGCAGGCGAAATCGAGCGAACGCGTCGTCCCTTGCGCAGCGAGGCCGGCCAGGATCTTTCTCACCAGCGGCTTTTCGACCTGCTCCCACTGGATCGCGTAATAGCCTTCGGCATAGGTCTTTTCGTAATATTCGGCATAGCCCGGACTAATATGGCTCTGCCTGTATGACGTGTCGTCAGAAGCATTGCCTGACTGCCAGTCTTCGCAATCCGGCTGGATCGGCCCGGCTCGTTTCCGCCCGGTGGCGTGAGATGGCGCGGTGTCGGTTTCCGAGGCGCAGTGGAACAGCCATGGTCGCTGAAGGAGCCTGCCGGCCCCCGGCTCCCCCGTTCCCATTGGACAGGTCGTGGCACGGGTGCCCGCCCGGGCGGTTTGCAGGCGATCGTACCTGAAAATGGCCAGCACTAGATCCCAGGCGATCAGCATGATGACAATGGTCATGGCCGCTCCATTCATTCCCCGGACCTGAATGATCGCGAAAGCGGTCGCGACACTTGCGGTTGGACACGCCATCGGCACCGTCCCCTCATGCACGATCACCGTCGCGCGGAGCGCCAGGGGCGCCATCCCGGCGACCGGCTCGATCGGGGATATCCGGGCGTGTGTGAGGCGCGCGGTCGTCGAGCTTCCGGCCGCCGCTCTCGAAGGGCCGGCAGTCGGTCGCGGTTCGGACCTGGTATTTCGATCTGGTTAGCCTCTCGGCGCGGGCCGTTCATCATGCAAACGAAGGACGTGTGGGTCCTGGCCTGTCGACGCGGGGCCACCCGCCAAGGGATGCCCGCCGCACCGCTTCATCCAGCAGCGGCACTCAAAAAAGACGCGTCACCGGCCGGCAGGGACAGCGGGCGGCGGGATCGGCGTGGATACCGGGATGCCGCCGGCCTTTCGTGCGATGACCGGCGCCACCAGCGCGTCCAGCTTCGAAGATCCGGTCGAGATTACCGGCCATCGTCCCCTGGGCTGGACGCATGGTCTTACGGCCGGGCCATCATGACGAGACGGGACTTTCAATTCCAGCCGTCGGCAACAGCTCGCTGGGCGGCATGAGCAGCCTCGCCAACTTGTGCGGCGGGCTTTCGATCTCGGCGCGAGCGCCGGTTCTTTCCATGTGTTCGACAGCCCATATTGCTGCCTGGGTCCGGTTCTGGACATGGATCTTTCTCAAGATCGCCTTGATATGAACCTTCACCGTCGCTTCCATGATGTCGAAGTTGCGCGCGATCATCTTGTTGGACTGACCGCTGACGAGGCATTGCAGGATCTGGGTTTCCCGCGCCGACAGCACCCGTGTCGCGTGTGGACCGGGCACCTCCTGCACCAGCGGTTCGTCATAGGTTTCGCTGTCGAGTTCCTGGTCGTCCTTCATCTGCATCAAGATGGCGGAGGGAATGATGCTTTCACCCAGCATGACCAGTTCCAGCGACTTGATCAGCGCCTCCCAACTGACGGTCTTGGTCAAATAGCCATTGGCCGACTGGCGGAACGCCGCGAGGATCTGGCTGGCGCCATATTGATCGGCGAGAACGACGAGCCGCGAATCCGGGAACCGGGTTCTCAGTGCTCGGATGTTGCGCTCGGTCGATTGGTCGTCATCGGTGAGGCCAAGGATGATCAACATCGGGCGCAATTCCGAGGACAGGCCTGGCCTCAATTCTTCAGGGGACGACACTGTCGCGGTAACTCTGAAGGCTGTTCCTGTAAGAAGTTTACTGAGGCCTTCCCGAAATAGCGTATTCTTTTCTATCAGGATCGTGGGAACGCTACGCATGATTACACCATGAATCGCTTGTCGAACAAGTTGTTCGGGAATAGTCCATACCTCTAAGGTATGGACCATATGACGCGTCGTACCCCCTCATTTCCCAGGTTGATGATACATGAATTTTCTTCGAGTTCTAGCGAGTGGTTTCATGGTCATTGAAATAGAACTGCATATTTCTCTGGTTGCTAAAGTAGAACTGATTGTGGACTTGAGGCGGCCCGTTCGGGTCTGGGGCGGGCGGAAATAGTTTCTGGCAAGATGGAACGACAAACGGCTGTCCGAAGAGCTGCTCGGATCAAGAGCACGACAAATGCCGAGGGGATCGCGTGCCGCTTGCGGCTGCGCGCGTGCGGGCAGCAGCTGAGGATCTGCCTGTCCGCCTGATCCAAGCCAGCACCGCTCCTCGTAAAGTGTACGCGACGAAGGTCGGGCAGGCCGCTTGCTTCGAGCGGGGCGGTGGCATCCGGCAGGCGTGGGCCATGACCCGGACGAGCCGGGCCGACGAACCTGCTGGACGACGCTTCGATCACCCATGGCCATCGCCTCTACCTCGGATTCTCTACGCTCCTCTTCTTCTTAGCCACTCGCGATCACCGGACCCGCCTGCACACTGTCGTCTGTCCTCGGACCTCGGCGCCGCGCCGGACACGGCGAAATGTTGGACCCATCCGATCGTTCCCTGTCGATGGAACGATCGGACTGTTTCGGGAGTGCTCGTGCATGTTGATGAAAACCAATCTGTTGCCCGACCGAATCCTTCTTTCCGAACGGCGCGGCCTGACCGTCACTGTCGTCGGAGCGGGTTATGTCGGCCTGGTCTCCGGTGCTTGCCTCGCAAGCCTCGGGCATGATGTCGTTTGCATCGACAACTCGCCGGAACGTGTCGACGAACTGAATTCCGGGCGCGTCCCGATTTTCGAGCCCGGCCTCGACGAGCTTGTGCGGGCGAACGTGGCTGCCGGGCGACTTTCGTTTTCCACCGCGATCGCGAATGCGGCGCGCCCCGGTGGCATGGTGATCCTGGCGGTCGGGACGCCGTCCCGGTGCGACGGGCGAGCAGCACTCGATCAACTTCTGGCCGCGGTCCGCGACATCGGCCCGACGCTGACCGATGGAACGGTCATCGTGACCAAGTCGACGGTGCCGATCGGCACCGGCGATCAGATTGCCGCGCTGCTGGCGGACCTGCGGCCGGATATTGCCGTCTCGGTGGCGTCGAACCCGGAATTCTTGCGCGAAGGGTTTGCGATCGAGGACTTTTCCAACCCCGACCGCATCATCATCGGCGTCGAAGACGAGGCCGCCAGGGACGCGCTGACGCAGTTGTACGACGGCATGACGCGAAGCGGGGTGCCACTCTTGGTGATGAACCGGCGCACCGCGGAGCTGACCAAATATGTTGCGAACTCCTTCCTGGCGGTGAAGGTCGGTTTCATCAATGAAATAGCCGATCTCTGCGAGAAGGTCGGCGCCAATGTCGACGAGGTCGCGTTCGGTATCGGCTACGACCATCGCATCGGGCCGACATTCCTGAACGCCGGGCCCGGTTTTGGCGGCTCCTGCTTCCCGAAGGATGCGCGCGCATTGATCAATACGGCGAACGACCATGGCGGCACGTTGCCGATCATCGAGCAGGTCATCCACGCCAACGATATGCGCAAGCACAACATTGCGAGAAAGGTGCAGGCCCTGCTCGGCGGATCGGTGCGCGGGGCGACCATCGCGATCCTCGGCCTGGCGTTCAAGGCCAATACCGACGACATGCGCGAGTCCCCGGCGGTCGATATCATCAATGCGCTCGAATATTGGGGCGCCGACATTCGCGCCTATGATCCCGCCGCGATCGTCCATGCGCGACGGCTGCTGGCGTCGAGCGTGAGCTATGCCGATACCGTCTATGACTGTGCCGCGGGGGCCGATGCGGTTGTCATCGTGACCGATTGGCCGGAGTTCAAGGCGATTGACCTTGGGCGAATGCAGTCTGTCATGAGGCGGCCAAACCTGGTTGATCTGCGCAATATCTTCCAGCCCCAGAAGGTGAGGGATCTGGGATTTGCCTATGACAGCGTCGGGCGTCTGTAGGATGCCTGCCGGGGCGGCCGCGACCATCGCCCGCCGCTTCGCCGGCGGCGACGCAGGTCCGGTCCATGCGATGCCCGGCGATCGGGTCTCGGGCTTGTCGGGCCGTATGGCTCCTCGCTACAGGCGCGAGTGCGGCCAAGGTGCAAGAAAGGCGTGCGATGCGAGAGGAGCGGGCGCGCCCGGCATGGAGGCTCAGCGGCGGCGTTTGCGCCGCGCCGCCTTGATCGCCGCGATGCGCTCCGTGTCCTCGACCTGCAGATGCCGGCCACGTTCGAGAATTTCGAGGGAATATTCCTCATAGGTCAGGCCCAGCCGGTCGGCCTTGTCCATGCGCAACCGCATGACATCCGCCGAGACCTTGCGCCAGGCTTCGCGATGAGCCCGCTTCCAGTGCAGGAACAGATGAGCGTCGCCCTTGCCCCAGGGTGGCCCAGGATAGTCGTCCAGGGCCGGGCCGCCATTGTGGCCGAGGGCTTTGTTGCGAGCGTTCCGGAAGCTCAAGCGGGATGCCATGATATCTTATATGGTGGAGATCGTTCCACGATATGAGAATATCGATTGGCAATCAACTCTCGCATTTGCCGGGAGGCCGGCCCGCGCCGGCCCTATCCGGGGGGCGCCATGGCCCGATGCGACAAAACAGAGCCGGCGGCGATGGCGGCGATTCAAGGCGCCGGTCGCGCCATGTCTCGTTCGCTGTCGCCGCCGGCTGCCGGAACCATCTCCGGCGGCATGGCGGGTATGGCTATGACGGCGCCGTTCACATGGACGATGGCGTCGCCTGGCGGTCGACCATGTTGCCGCTCGAGGAATAATAGGACGGTGGCTGCTGATGATAGCGCGATTGCGCGAAGGCCGGCGCGACGGAAGCGGCAGCGAGCAGGGCGGCGAGAATGATCTTCATCATGATCGTACTCCTTCGTACTGGTGGTCTGCCCGAACCGGCTCGTCAATCACTAGGCCGCCTGTCGACCGGCCACTATCGGCGGATACCCGAAACCTCGCCGTTGAAACTACCGAGCCCGGTGACGGATTTGCCCGGGGCCTGACGCGGCGCAATCCGCCGATCGCGGCTCGACGAGCTTGTTGCGCATGGCATAGCGGATCAGTTCCGCCATGGATTTCGCGCCGAGCTTGCGCATGGCGGCCGAACGATGGGTCTCGACGGTCTTGACGCTGACGCCCAGGTCCGCGGCGATCCGCTTGTTGCTGGCCCCCTCGGCGATGCGTTGCACGGTCAGGCGTTCCCGGGTGGTCAGACCAGGAGCGGGGATCGGGTTGCCGACAAAGCTGGCCAGCATGGCCTCCGAGGCGCGCGTGGTGAAATAGGGCTGGCGGAGCGCGAGCGCACTCACCGCCTGGACAAGATGGTCCTCGGCCTCGCTCTTCAGCAGGAAGCTGCGAATTCCGGCACGCAGAATGCCGCGCATCAGATCTTCGCCGTCATGCTGGGTGAACATCAGAATCTGGATCTGCGGCAAAAGCCGGCGGACCTGCTGGGCGACTTCGATGCCGTTCAGTTTGGGCATGAAATAGTCGAGGATGGCGATGTCGGGTCTTTCCAGCAACGCCAGGCGCACGGCTTCCGCGCCGTCTGCCGCCTCGCCACAGATTTCCCAGTTTCCGTGCGACTCCAGCAAGCCTCGGATGCCGCGCCGCACGATCTCGTGGTCTTCGGCCAAGAGGATCCGCGCCATGACGATGCTCCTATCCGCTTCGGTCGATGGTAGTGATCGCCGAAACCGGCGTAACTTGTCGGATTCACCGATGAGCGGCGGAAAACACTGCCGGCTCCGACTGGGGTAAACCCGTCAGGTTCGGCCTGGGTATCTGCCGCTCCATCCGGGGTGGAGCTCTGTTTCAGCAAGGTCGTCGGCGGCATGCCGGCGCCGAAGCCGATGCCTCGCCCGCCTTCAGGGGCCGGGATTGAGCCGCGGCGGAAGCGCCGGCTCGGAGCGCGTGGGCCGCAGGGCCTTCCATTCCCGCCGGATCGCCCGGAGCGCGCCGATCAGATCCCGCGCGGACCAGGGAGGAGCCGTGCCATTGCCGTAGAGCCGCTGTTCCAGCAGGCCGACCTGGCCCGCCAGTCGCTGCGCCGCCGCGCTGGGCGCTTCGTTCTGCAGGGGCATCGCCCGATCGGGCGGATGACGGCCGGACCAGACCAGCAATGCGGCGTAGATGTCTCTCTCCGTCCCCCGGCGCACGGCCCGCCTGAGCGCCCGATAGGCGTAGCCTTCCGATTGCGTTTCACGCTGGCGCCACGCGGCGCCCCGGATTGCCAGCCGAACCAACAGCCGCGGCAGCAGGAGCGCCGCGAGCGCGATCAGGGCGATGGCGGTCAGGCTCGCTAGCCAGTGTTCGCGCAGCGCGAGCAGGGCCCGCCGTAGTAACGAAGCGTCGCCGGCCGGCCCGCCGGTGGCCGGAGCGACATGAATGGCCAGCGCTGGAAGCAGCGCGCGCTCGATCCGCCCGGTCTCGCTGTCCCACCAGGCGAGCGCGATGGCCGGCAGCGCATAGTCGCCCGGCCGTTCGAAGGTGTAGGTGACCTGCTCGGTGCGCCGCCCGCGCGCCGGCGCGCCGCGCGCACCGAGCAGGTCCTCCACCATCGGCTGCGCGGGGTAGGCGGCAATGCCGTCCGGCGCGGCCGAATCCAGGCTCGGCAGGAATATGGCCGGCAGGTCGACGGCCTCGGCAACGATGGTGCGGGTCAGAGTGTCTCCGACCTGGAATCGCCCGGCGGCGGGCGCGGAACTCTGGCTCAGCGACAGCCGAGGCGTCGCCAGGAACGGGGCGAGGCCTTTCGCCGCATCGGGAATGGTCGCCGTGAACGTCAACCTCGGCGTGGCCAGCCGCGCCGTCACGCTGCGCGGCGGATCCAGGGCGTAGGTCAGTGTCACCAGCGCCGGATCGAGCGCGAAGGCTCCCGGTTCCTGCGGGTAGATGTCGTAGTCGGCCATGACGCCGGCAAAGGTCGCCCCATCCCGGGTCTCGGAAATGCTGGTCTGGCCGGCGGGCCGGGTCACCGCGTTGGCTATTTGCAGGTCAGGAAACTGCGCTGGTCCGGTCAGGAAGTTGGGCGCGAGCGCGCGGATGCGCACCCGGACGGGCCGGCCGACCACCACCGTCGACGGCTGTATGGTCGCCGCGATGACCGGCTGGGCCGGCCCGGCCGAGTCCGGCACGGCGGATGCCGGCTGGGCGCAACCGGCCCCGGCGGACAGCAGGATGGCCAGGAGCGTCAGCGCCGGTCGCGTTGCCCATGTCATGGCCGCGCCGCCGGTGCTTGCGACTGGATGGCGAACTTGGCACGCAGGAAGGCCGCCGGCCGGGTCTGAACCGAACGCATCCAGGCCTGTGCCGCGGCCTCGGTGGTCACATCGCCGGGCTGAACCTCGATGCGCTTGCCGCCTTGCTGCTGCGGATCGACCTTGGTCTCGTCGGGAGGCAGGTCCGGCGGCGCCGGGTCGTCCTGCTCGTTCTTCCGGCGTTCCGCTTCGAGGGCGTCGAAGATCGCCTGGACGATCGCAAGATTGGTCCTGGCATCGCGATCGCCGGGATCCTCGGCGATGAGTTTCCGGTAGGCCGCGATGGCCTTCTCCCATTGGTGGTTGCGCGCCTGGGCATTGGCGAAGGCCAGCATGCCCGCGCGGGTCGGCACTTCGGCGAAGGCCCGGCCGGCCTCGAAGAAATCATTGCCCCGGTAATAGGCGACGCCGCGCCAGAAAGGATCGGCGAACAGCGTGGCCGCGGCGGCATGGTCGCCGCGATCCAGCGCGATCCGGCCCTGCTGGTCGCGGGTCAGCCACAGATCGGCGAAGCGAAAGCCCTCGGCATGGGCGGCTGGCGCCAGGGTCACCAGGATGGCGAGGGCCAGATGGACGGCGAAGCCGCGGCGAAACCACAGGCAGGCGATCAGCGCCGCCGGGAAGACCAGCCAATAGCCCTCATCCAGCCAGCGCGCTTCCGGATTGCCGGCCTGGGCGGCGACAAAATTGGTGTCGATGCGCCGTTCCACCGCATCGACATCCGACCTGTCGGGCGTTGCCCAGACCACGTCGTCGCCGCGCCCGGCCGCAATCGGATCGCCGTCGCGGGAGGCCAGCATGGCCCAGATCACGATGCGCCGGGCCATGCCGTCGAGCGCCCCCGACGGCACCGCGTCGGTGACCAGCAGAACCGTACTGCCGGCCATGTCGGCGGCCATCATGGTCGCGGCCAGTACGGCGGCCGCCCCGACCTCGTTGCCGTCGCGGGGCATCAGCTCCGGGGTCAGGGCCTCGAGGAAGGGTTCGATGACACGCGGGTCGTCGGTCAGCGGCATCACCACATGGGTCGTGCCGGCAAAGGCGATAAGGCCGGACTTCGCGCCCTGGCGCCGCGCCAGGAGATCGCGGATCTTCTGCTTGGCACGTTCCAGCCGCGACGGCTTCAGGTCGCCGGCGAGCATGGCGCGCGAGACGTTCAGGACGATCGCGAGCGCCGCCCTGTCTTCGGCGAAGGGCGGCGGTTCCTTGCGCCAGGTCGGGCCGGCCAGCCCTGTCACGGCGAGCGCGATCGCCAGACCGACGACATATTCCGGGCGCAGCCAGCGCCTCTCCTCCGCCCCCACGACCAGGTGGCGCAGCAGGTGTGGCGCGATGATCCCGCGTCCCGAGGCAAGCGCCAGGTGACGCCGGCGCAGGATCCAGACGACCGCGGCGGGCACCAGCAGCGCCAGCAGCCAAAATGGGCGCAGGAAGTGGAACGTGTCAGGCATGGACCGGCTCCGCGCGTCGTCGTCGGACCAGCGGCAGAACCAGGGCAGTCAAGGCGATGACGGTGGCTGCCCCGAGCGGCCACTGGAACAGCTCGAGTTTCGGGCGCCAGGACACGGTCTGCAGCTTGACCGGCGCCAGCCGGTCGATTTCGGCATAGACTTCGCTCAGCCGGGCGCCGCCGGCCGCGTCGAACATCCGCCCGCCCGATGTCGCCGCGATCTGGCGCAGGCTGTCGAGATCGACCCTGTCCTCGCCCTGCGCCGCGGGATCGCCGATGCCGATCGTATGGATGGTGACGCCATGGCGTCTGGCGATTTCGGCGGCCTTGAGCGGCGGCACCCGGCTCGCCGTGTCATTGCCGTCGGTCAGCAGGATCAGCACGCGCTGCTCGGCCTTGCTGGCCTCGAACAATGTGATGGTCAGGCCGATCGCATCGCCGATCGCCGTTTGCTGGCCGGCCATGGCGACCTCGGCTTCGCCGAGCAAAGACCTGACGACGGCGAGATCCCGGGTGAGCGGGGCCTGGACATAGGCGCGGGTGCCGAACAGCACGAGCCCCAGGCGGTCGCCCTGGCGATGGGCGACGAAATCGTCGACGACCCGTTTCACACCATCGAGGCGCCGCAGCACCACCCCGTCGGCCGCCTTGAAATCCGCCTGATCCATCGAGCCGGAAATGTCGACGGCCAGCATGAGGTCGCGGGCCGACAGGGTCCGTGCGACCGGCGGTCCGTACCATTGCGGGCGCGCGAGCGCGACGACCAGCAAGGTCCAGACGACAACGGCCGTGGCCACCTGCAGCGGGCGTTTCCGGGCGATCGCGGCGCCCTCCGAGGGCGTTTCGCCAAGCGCCGCGGCAACCAGGGCGAAGAACGGCACCCGGACCGCGGCGACACGCTGCCGGTATGGCGGACAGAGCCACCAGACCAGGACGGGCAGGGGCAGGAGCAACAGGAGCCATGGCCAGGCCAGGCCATACTGGAGATCAGGCATGGTGGTCCTCGATCCAGCGGCGGACCAGGATGGAGGCGGCGCGAATCTCGTCCGGTGCGACCCGCTCGGCTGGCCGATAGGCGGCCTCGGTGAGATGGACAGCGGCGGGACCGGCGAAGCTTCCTCCACCGCCGCTGCGGTTCAGGAACGCGCGCCATTCCTGGCCGCTCAGCGCCGCGACCTGTGCGCGTGGGAAGGCGACCAGCGCCACCCGCCGCAACAGGCTTTCCAGCGAAACGAGATCCGGTCCTGCGTCGGCAATGCCCAGACGCCGATCGATCGCGTGCCATTCGGCGATGGCTTCCCGGCGATAACGATTGGCGCGGCGCCGGCGCAGCCATGTCCAGGCGCCGGCCAGGACGCCGGCCGCGACGACGACGAGCAGGACGCGATCGGCCAGGGTCTGCGGCCATAGCGGCACAGCGGCGGGCAGGGGGAATTCGATCAATGGCGCCAGGGCCTTGTCGATCGCCGCGGAAACCATGTCAGCCTCCGCCCGGGCCGTGCGCCGCACGGGTCCGGGCGGCCAATGCCTTGCCGAGCAGCGCCCGAACCTGGAGCACGGGGTCGTCGGCCGTACTGATCGGCAGCACGGGAATGCCGAGCTCCCGGTCCCAGGACAGCACGTCGGCGAGCCGCTGCCGGCTCATCTCCAGAACCCGGTCGCGCGACGCTGCGTGGCCGAGATCGAGCGCCAGTTGCGCTTGCCCATCGGTGACCGTCACCTGCCCCGCGGCGGGCAGGGCGCTTTGCAAGGGATCGTGGACCAGGGCGGCGAGCACGTCGTTATGCAGTGCCATCTCGGACACCAGCTTGCGTGTCTCGCCGTCGGCCCCGTCGAAATCACTGATGACCAGGATCGTGTCGTCGTGCCGGATGAGGCCGGCGACCGATCTGAGCGTGGTGTTCAGCATGCCGGGCGCCGCCGTGATGGCGCCATCGACGTTCAGGGCCCGGTTCTTCGCCACGATCTCGTGGAAGATCTGCAGGACCGCGCGGCGGTTGCGCTGGGGCTTGACGGCACGGCTGTCGCGATCGCCGAAAACCACCGCACCGATGCGGTCGCCGACCTGGACGACCCGCCAGGCGGCGGCCGCGGCAAGCTCGGCCGCGGTCACCGACTTCATGGCCACGCGGCTGCCGAAAAACATCGACAGCCGCTGGTCGACCACCAGGAGGGTACGGCGGTCGCGCTCCTCGTTGAAGATGCGGACATGCGGGCGGGCAAGGCGCGCCGTGGCGCGCCAGTCGATGCTGCGGACATCGTCGCCCGGCCGATAGGCGCGGATCTCCGAGAAATCGAGGCCGCGTCCACGCATGCGCGAGGCATGGCGCCCGGTCAGAAGGCTGTGCACCGGTTGTCTCGGCAGCAGCGAAAAGCCGCGCGCGCGATATTCGAGCGCAATCAGATCGCCGAGGTCGGCATAGACGCCGCTGTCCCGTTCCGCGGTGGCCGCGCTCGCCATCACATCACCTCAGGGTACCGCGACGCGCTGGACGATTTCGTCGAGGACCTTGTCCGCCGTGATGCCGTCGGCATTGGCCTCGTAGCTGAGGATCAGCCGGTGGCGCAGGCAGTCATGCAGCACGTCGCGAACATGGCGCGGGGTGACGAATGCGTCACCGTCGAGCCAGGCTCGTGCCCGGGAGCAGCGGTCGAGCGCCAGTCCGCCGCGCGGACTCGCACCGATCTGCAGCCATTTCGACAAGGGGTCGCCATAGCGGCCCGGGAACCGCGTCGCGGTGACGAGGTCGACAATGTAGGTCTCGATCGCCTCGGCGGTGAAGATCGCGTCGATTTCGGCGCGCGCGTCGAAGATCGCCGATTGCGGCAAGGGCGGCGTGGCGGGAGGCGCCGGGGTGTCGGCCTTGGCGGTGGCTTGTGCGCTCTCGCCACGCACCAGGCGCAGCACGCCTTTTTCCGAGGCTTCGTCCGGATAGGTGATGGTGACATGCATCAGAAAGCGGTCCATCTGCGCTTCCGGCAGCGGATAGGTGCCTTCCTGCTCGATCGGGTTCTGGGTTGCCAGCACCATGAACAGGGCGGGCAGGGCGCGGGTCTTGCCAGCCACCGTCACCTGGCGTTCCTCCATGGCCTCCAGCAATGCCGACTGAACCTTGGCCGGGGCCCGGTTGATCTCGTCGGCCAGCACGAGATTGGCGAAGATCGGCCCGGCTTCGAAGGTGAACTCGCCGCCCTTCTCGGTCTGATGATAGATCTCGGCGCCGGTCACATCGGAGGGCAGCAGATCGGGCGTGAACTGGATGCGCGACAATTGGGCATCGAGGTTATGGGCCAGCGCTTTGACGCTGCGGGTCTTGGCGAGCCCGGGCAGGCTTTCGACCAGCAGATTGCCGTTGCACAAGAGGCCGATGATCATGCGATCGATCAACTGGTCCTGACCCAGCACCGCCTTGCCGATCCGGCTCTTCAGGTCGGCGATCGCCTCCCGCGCAGGTGACGAAGCCAGCGTCGCCGGTATCGCCTCGCCATCGGGTCCGGTCGCCGGATCTGGCTTGGGGAGTGGGGCGCCCATCTGTGCTCCGCGCGTTGGGGGCCCCACGCGAAGGGGCCTCGTTCGTCGATGGCGACGAGCCGGCATGCTCGATCAAGCGAGGGCGCCACGACATCCAGTGATGACGGCAACCCCGCGCCGGTGATCCCTTGGCTGGGCATCAACGGAAACCCGACGCCCGCCTCATCGTTCTCCCGGGGGTGAGCTCTGCTGATTTTGACCCGCGGCGGACACGGGTCGGCCTGATATCCGCATCTGCGACGTCGTGGTCGTCTGTCCCCGCCATTCACCGGTCGCCACGAGGAGAGATCTGCGATGTCCAGCCAACAGGATCACGAGACAGCGTCATCGGTGGGTGAAGCCGCCCATGGGGCAGCGGACTCCACCCCCTTCGTCGATCCCAACACCGCCCCTCGGACCAGTCTCAGCCGCCGCAACCTGCTGCTTTCGGGGACGACGCTCGCCGCCGGCGCGGCCATGGCCGTCGCCATCCCGGCGGCGCAGGCCCAGCCCCAGCCTCAGCCGCGCCCCGGCCAGCCGGCCCCGGCGCAGCAGCCGGTCCCGGGGGCGTCTTCGGGCCGGCGCCCGAACATCCTGGTGATCTTCGGCGACGATATCGGGCAGGCGAATATCAGCGCCTATACCCATGGCCTGATGGGTTACCAGACACCGAATATCGATCGCATCGCCAAGGAAGGCATGATGTTCACCGACTACTATGCCGAGCAGAGCTGCACGGCGGGGCGGTCGAGCTTCATCACCGGCCAGTGCACGCTGCGCACCGGCCTCAGCAAGGTCGGCACGCCGGGAGCGACCGTTGGTCTGCAGGCGACCGACGCGACGATTGCCGAACTGCTCAAGCCCATGGGGTACGCCACCGGTCAGTTCGGCAAGAACCACCTCGGCGACAAGGACGAATTTCTGCCGACCGCCCATGGCTTCGACGAGTTTTTCGGCAATCTCTATCACCTCAATGCCGAGGAAGAGCCGGAATCGCGGACCTATCCGCGCGACCCCGAGTTTCGCAAGAGGTTCGGTCCGCGCGGCGTGATCCGGTCGACCGCCGATGGCAAGATCGAGGATACCGGTCCGCTGACCAAGAAGCGGATGGAAACCATCGACGACGAGACTTCGGCCGCGGCCATGGATTTCATGGACCGGCAGGTCAAGGCCAGCAAGCCGTTCTTCTGCTGGTTCAATGCGACCCGCATGCACTTGCGTACCCATGTCAGGGCCGAGCACCGCGACCAGCCGGGCCTGACCTCGAGGACCGAATATGCCGACGGCATGATCGAGCACGACAATACGGTCGGCACCGTGCTGAAGAAGCTGGAGGACCTCGGCGTCGCCAATGACACGATCGTGCTCTACACGACCGATAACGGCCCACACATGAACTCATGGCCGGATGGGGCCACGACGCCGTTCCGCAGCGAGAAGAACACCAATTGGGAAGGCGCCTTCCGCGTGCCCTGCATGGTGCGCTGGCCGGGCCGGATCCAGCCGGGGCGGATTTCCAACGAGATCATCAGCGGGCAGGACTGGCTGCCGACGCTTCTGGCGGTGGCGGGCGATCCGGATATCACGGCAAAGCTGCTCAGGGGGCACACGGCGGGGGCCAAGACCTTCAAGAACCACCTCGATGGTTTCAACCAGTTGCCTTACCTGACGGGCCAACAGCAGCGCAGCGCACGCAAGTCGTTCATCTACTTCAATGACGACGGCGATCTGGTGGCCGTACGCTACGAGAACTGGAAGGTGGTCTTCGAGGAACAGCGTGCGCAGGGAACGTTGCGCATCTGGGCCGAGCCGTTCACGACGCTTCGGTTGCCGAAGCTGTTCGACCTGCGGGCCGATCCCTATGAGCGCGCCGACATCACCTCGAACACCTATTACGACTGGTTCATGTCGAACAATTACGTCGCCTATGTCGCCATCGCCGAAGCGACGGAGTTCCTTGCGACCTTCAAGGACTTCCCGCCGGCGCAGCGGGCGGCGAGCTTCGGCATCGACCAGGTCGTCGAGAAGATGCGCCGCTCGATGGCCGCCAGCAGCAACTGAGCCCGGGGCGCACCGGCCGGCACGTCGCCGGTGCGCCTCTCCTGACTGCTTCACAGAGAAATTCCATGTCCGATCGCGTCGCCGTGCCTTCGCGCCGAAATATCGTCGTGTCCGCGGCCAGCCTGCCGTTGCTCGGCCTGGCGACCGCGCCGGTTGCGGCCCAGTCGTCGGCGCCGCTCGCGTCGTGGAATGACAGCGCCGGCAGGCAGGCAATCGTCGATTTCGTCGCGCGCGTGACCCGCGAGGGCGGTCCGGATTTCGTGGCCCCCGCGGAGCGCGTGGCCACCTTCGACAATGACGGCACGCTCTGGTCCGAGAACCCGATATATTTCCAGGGCATCTTCGCCTTCGAGCGGGCACGCGAACTGGCCGCCAAGGACCCGGCGCTCGCCCAGCGCGAGCCGTTCAAGTCGATCCTGGCAGGCGATCATGCGGCGATCGCCAAATTCGGCGAGCATGAGATCGCCGCGCTGATGGCGGCGACCCATGCCGGCATGACCACCGAGGAGTTCGCCGCGACCGTCCGGCACTGGACCGAGACGGCCACGCATCCGCGTTTCCAGAGGCGCTACGTCGAGCTCGTCTACCAGCCCATGCTCGAGTTGCTCGCCTATCTCCGTGCCAATGGCTTCAAGACCTTCATCGTCTCGGGCGGCGGCGTCGACTTCATGCGCGTCTTCGCGGAGGCCGCCTACGGGATCCCGCCCGAACAGGTTGTCGGGTCGAGCGGCAAGACCAGGTTCGAAATCCGCGACGGCCGGGCGGTGCTGGTCAAGCTGCCTGAGATCGGCAGCATCGACGACAAGGAAGGCAAGCCGGTCAATATCGACCTGCATATCGGTCGCCGCCCGGTCGCCGCCTTCGGCAATTCCGATGGTGACCTCGCCATGCTGCAATATGCCGCCGGCGGATCCGGCGCGCGTCTGATGCTGATCGTCCATCACGACGATGCCGAGCGTGAATATGCCTATGACCGCCAGTCCCATGTCGGCCGGCTCGACAAGGCGCTGGACGAGGCCGTCGCGCGCAACTGGGTCGTCGTCAGCATGAAGCGCGACTGGCGCACCGTTTTTCCTTCCCGCTGACGCGCGATCGGCCTGGGCGCATTGCGCCTGGCCGACCGTGCGGCGTGCCGAGACCGCGTGAGCCTGCCCAGACCGAGGATGACGTCATGCCAAGTCCATTTCGACCTGCGCGCCTATCTGGAATCGCCGATCTTCTCCGACGCCCGGGACTGCTCCGGCGCGCGGCCCTGTGCGCTCTCGCCGCCGCCGCCCTCGCCCAGCCGCTGCCGGCCGAGGCGCAGTCGCGGCGGCTGCGCGAGGCCGAGGCACGGTTGGCCGCGCCGCCCGTCGATCCCGCCTCGATCGCGGCGCTCACCCGCATGGGCGACTATCTGCGCTCGCTCAAGGCATTCGAGATCAATGCCGCGACCCTGGTCGAGGTGGTGCTCGACAACGAGCAGAAGGTCGGCATCGCCGGCACGGCGCGCTATCGGGCCCGGCTGCCGGACCGGCTGCGGGTCGATCTCACGGCGGGCAGCCACCAGCGGGAGATCGTCTATGACGGTAAGACGCTGACCGTGGCCGCCCCGCGCGAGCGCTATTATGCCCAGGTCGCCGCGCGCCCGACCATCAGGGAGATGCTGGAGGAGGCGGCCCAGCGGCTCGGCGTCGACATGCCGCTCGCCGATCTGTTCGCCTGGGGTTCGAGCGACAGCCAATGGAGCGCCATTCGCGAATCGTTCCGCGTCGGCGAGGCCGTCATCGGTGGCGAGCCCTGCGAGCACTGGGCCTTTCGTGACCGCGGCCAGGACTGGGAGCTGTGCATTCGCACTGGTGACCAGCCGTTGCCGGTGAGGATCGCCATCGTCAATACCCGCGACCCCGCGCGGCCGCGTTTCGAGGCGATCCTGAGCTGGACGGTCAATCCCGACTTCGCCGATGACCTGTTCGCCTATGCGCCTCCCGACGGTACCACGCGCATCGAGTTCCTGACCTCCGAGATGACGGGAGCACGCTGATGGCCCGGACCGATCGAGCCCGCCTCGCCCGTCGCGCGCTGACGGTTGGCGGCGCGGCACTGGCGCTTGCCGCTTCGGCCTATATCGCAGAAGCCCGTTTCGGCGGCTTCGGTGGTGGACGGGGTGGCCATTTCAACGTCGGCGGCGGCTTCAACGCCCCCCGCTTCGGCGGCGGCTTTCGCCCCGGCGGTTTCGAGCCGGGGGGCTTCCGCCCCGCGTTCAACCCGGCCATGGGATATCATCCGGCCTTCCGGCCCGGCCATCCCTTCGTCGGGCCCGGGCCGGCCCGACCAAGTGGGCTGCGTCCCGGGCCGGGCCCTGGCCCCGGGCCTCATCCGGGACCTGGGCCCGGACCCGGGCCTGGACCTGGACCCGGGCCTGGACCTCATCCCGGCCCCGGCCCGCATCCCGGGCCCTGGCCCGGGCCGGGTCCCCGTCCGCTGCCGCCGCCTCCGCCACCACCGCCGCTCTATCCCGGTTATTATTGGGGGCCGGGCTATTGGGGCGCGCCCTGGGTTGCGGCCGGAGCGGCGGCCGCGACTGCCGTCGCGGTCGGCACGATGATCGCCACCTTGCCGCCATCGTGTTCGCGCGACATCGTCAACGGTACGACCTATGAGATTTGCGGCAACACCTGGTACCGCCCGACCTATTCGGGCAACCAGCTCGTTTATGTCGCCGTGGCACCACCGCGATAGATCGACGCGTTCGACGTAAAGGGTCGGTCTCTCGGGAGACCGGCCCCATTCCCGTCCGGCTCAGCCGATTGTGCATCGCGCCGCCCGCACCGGTTTCGGCGGCGGGCTTCTCGCCGCCCAGGGTCTCGCGCCGCTCAGGCCTGCCGCCTTACGCAGCGAAAGCCGACATGGCTGGTCGAGGTGTCGACCGGCTCGGCGTGCCGCGCCGCCGGGCGGTAGCGGCGGCAATAGTTCGGTGCGCACAGATGCGAGCCGCCCTTGAGCACTTTGCGCGGGATGCGGATCGTCGGCTGGCGCGGATCATAGCTGCCGGTTTCGGCGCCGCCGCGCGGGTTCTGCGGAATGCAGCAGGCCTTGCCGGCATCGCCGGCATGTTGCGCGCTGTACCAGTCCGCGGTCCATTCCCAGACATTGCCGATCATGTCCGAGACGCCGTAGCCGTTCGGCGGGAAGGCCGTCACCGGCGAGGTGCGCTCATGGCCGTCGATCTTGAGGTTCTCATGCGGGAACAGGCCTTGCCAGGTATTGGCCATGTGTCGTCCCTGCGGCGTGAATTCGTCGCCCCAGGCGAATTCCATGTCCTGAAGGCCGCCGCGCGCCGCGAACTCCCATTCCGCCTCGCTTGGCAGGTCCTTGCCCGCCCAGCGTGCGTAGGCCTCGGCATCGCAATAGGCGATGTGCACGACCGGGTGCTCATCGAGGCCTTCATTGCTGCTGCCGGGCCCGTAGGGGTGCCGCCAGTCGGCACCGAAGGTGAAGCCCCACCAGTGGCTCCAGTCGCGCAGATCGACCGGGCCCGGCGGCTGATGGAAGACGAGCGAGCCGGCCCGCAGCATATGGGGGAGAGCGCCGGGATAATCCCTGGGATCGGGCGCGATTTCCGCAAACGTCACATAGCCGGTGGCCGCGGCGAAGGCCTGGAACTGCCGGTTGGTCACCGGTGTCCGGTCGATCCAGAAACCATCGACCTGGACCTGATGCGCCGGGGCCTCTTCCGGATAATGCGCGTCCGATCCCATGCGGAACGAGCCCGCGGCGATCCAGATCATGTCGGTGGCGGGCGGGTCCGATGACCGGGTCGCTGGCTGGGCCGAGGCCCGCGCGTTGCAGCCGCAAGGCTCTGTCCCGGCCGGAGCCGGCCCGATCGGGCCGGGCGTTGAAAATGGCGCATTCATGGGCTCTCTCGCATGCTGATGGGACGGCGCAGGACGGTCATTCCTCGATCAACCGCGCACCCGGCTCGCCGCTGGCGTCGATTTCCAACACACATGGCCTCACGCCGGCCCGGAAGCTCGGCGGGTCGACAATGTGGGTCAGGCCGCAGGTCAGGCCGACGACCGGCTGGGCGCAACGATCGGCGCAGAAATGGCTGGCCGATCCGGGCCGCGTCCCAGGCGGGTGGGTGACCGCCGGCGGTCTCAGGACCATTGCGGCAGGGGCGCGTGCGGGTTCGGATCGCGCGCTCGGGCCGGCCAGCGCCAGAACCGCCAGTGACGCGGCAATCAAGGTGGGGAACGGCGGCAGCATGGCGCGACTTCGGGTTCGAACACCGGAAGCCCATCAGGACACCCGCCCCGGCGCGCGCGACATCGGGTCAAGGCCTCAGCCGTCCCCAGGGTCATTGCCGAGGCCTGCAGGGAAACTCCCGAGGCGGGCGCCTGAGGCCGGGCAGGGGCCGGCGGTCAGTTCGGTCGGCGCTCGATCGGGATGATCGCACGTACCATGGTGCCTTTGCCGGCCCGGCCGCGGATGGTCAGCTTGCCGCCGAGCTGGTCGACGCGCGCCCGCATGCCGGGCAGGCCGACCCCCAGTCCGACCGGCGCCTGCGCCTGCGGGTCGAAGGGAATGCCGATGCCGTCATCGAGAATATCCAGAACCAGCCGCGCCCCGTGGTCACGCAGCCGGACGAAGGCCTTGGAGGCACCGGCGTGCTTGAGCACATTGGCGAGCGCCTCCTGGGTGATCCGCATCATGGTGATCGCGACATCTTCGGGCAGCTTGATCATGCGTGCATTGGTGCGGAAATCGACAGCAAGACCGGTCCGGACCGAATAGCCCGCGACGAACCGGTCGAGCGCCGACATCAGGTCGCCATGCTCGAGCGACGGCGGATGCAGGAGATAGCTCAACACCCGAACCTCCTGCTGGGCGTCCTTCAGCGCCGTGCGAATATCGTCCATGACGCCGCGCGTCCGCTCGTCGGTCGGCAGCTTGTCGCGCAATTGGGCGAGACCGAGCTGAATTCCGATCAGGTGCTGCGCGGTCGAGTCGTGCAGCTCCCGTGCGATGCGCCGGCGCTCGGCATCCTGGGTTTCGAGCAGTTGGGCCGACAAGGAGCGCACTTCGGCCTCACGCCGGAAGATCTCCGTGACGTCCTCGTGAGCGATCACGATATGCTCGCCCTTGCCGGCGACGTATCGGGTGGCCTTGACCAGCAGCCATTGCTGCTCGGCGCCGAGCGTGAGCACGGTCTCGAAGCGTTCGCTGCGGCCGGCGAGGATGTCGGCGATATAGCGTTGCAGGGAGCCCGCGGGATCGAGGCCGGCCGCGTCGCCGATCCATGTCGTGAGGTAGTCGTGTCTCACTCCCGAGGCCCGCGGAGTGGCTCCACGCGCCTGGCCCATGGCGCGCCAGGCATGGTTGACGGCAATGATCACGCCATCATGGTCGATGATCACGACCGCGGCGGACAAGGCATCGATGGTCGATTGCAGGAAGGTGGTCTGCTCCTGCCGCTGGTGCTCGGCGAGCTTGCGGTCGGTGATGTCGTGAAACAGGATGCCGATGCCCTTGGCCGAGGGATAGACGTTCAGTTCGATCCACCGGTCGGCAATGAAGGCGGAGCGGCGCGCCACCCGTGCCGGGCGCTGCTGGGCCACCGCCAGCTCGATCGTCTTGGCGAAAGCATCGCGCCGGCCGAGGATATCGAAATATTTCTGCCCGCGCAGATGGGCTTCCGACACCCCGAACCATTCGGTCGCCGGACCGCTGACCTCGGTAATCCTGAGGGCCGGGTCGAGCCCGATGAAACAGTCTCCGACGGCGAAGAGAATGGCCTCCAGCCGCTCCTTGGCGGCCCGGGTGGCCTCCTCGGCCGCCTTCAGGTCATGGATGTTGATGACGACGCCGAACAGGCGTTCGATCTTGCCGTTCTCGTCGCGGACGACCCGCCCCTTGTTGGAGAACCAGAGATAGTCCCCATCGGCGCGCCGGATCCTCAGCTCGTGCCGGAATTCGCCCGTCGTCTCGCGCTGGCTGGCCTCGAGGAAGCCGAGATCGTCGGGGTGAACGACCATTTGCCTGAGCGCCTCGCAGCTCAGCCCGGGCGGCGTTCCGACAAAGTCCTTGAAGCTGCGGTTGATGAAGAAACTGTCGTCGCTCGCGTCGAGCAGATAGAGCATGTCGGGAATCGTATCGGCGACAAGGCGGAAGCGGCTCTCGCTCGCCTGCAGATCGGCGAGCGCCCGGCGGTGGCTGGTCGTGTCGGTGGCGACCCCGACGATCTCGCTGACGGATCCATCGGCCTCGCGCTTGAACACCTGGTCGCGGCTCGACAGCCAGCGCCATTCGCCGGCCTTGGTCCGCATCCGGTAGTCGTAGGTGACCAGCTCGTGATCCGTGGCCCGGCCCAGCGCATTCAGGCCCCGCTCGATCGCCGGATAGTCGTCCGGATGGGTGATCTCGCGCAGGAAATCCGCGCCGAACGCCCGGATTTCATCGCCGGAATAACCCAGGATGCGCTGGACCTGATCGTTCACATAGAGATTGGGACCGAGGTAGCGATCGACATAGACCATGTCGGGCGAGGCCTCGACAATGCGTTCGAACAGCTTGCGGGCATCTTCGATCTGCTGTCTCTGCCGATGCAGCTCGGACACGTCGTGGCCGCTGCCGAGCAGGGCGACCACCTGGCTGCGATCGGCATTCCAGACCGGCACCAGCACCATCTGAAGAATGAGCTCCGGCGCGCCGGCGAAGGCATAGACCTGCTGATAGCGGATGGGGGCTCCGGTCTCGATGCATTGGCGAAACCGGGCGACGACCTGGGCGGCGAGCGCCGGTTCCAGGCATTGATGCGGCTCGTGACCGGCGATCGCCTCCGAACGGAGGCCGGAGCGCCGTTCATGCGCCGGGTTCATGCCCTCGTAGACGAAGCGGCCATCCGGCTGGACATGAACGACGAACAGGCTCTCGGCCGAGTTTTCCCAATAGAGCCGATAGCGCAGAGCCGGCGCGTCGATCGACCGTACCGTGTTCCATTGGCTGATGGCCCGCCAGGCGAGTGCTCCCAGGCCCGTCGCGAGCAGAACGACACCGCCGAGCAGTGCAAGGACCACGCGCCGGTCCCAGGAGCCGGGGGCATCGAGGACCTGGAGGACGAGGCCGGCGGTGAGCGCCGCCAGCGTCAAAGCGCCGATCGACGCGGTCAGGAGCGCTTTCATCGGTGGGCCTTCCCCAGGAGTGTCCGCTCCGGGATTGTTCCGATCATACGGCCGAGGATGAGGCTGATGACAACGCAAAACATGCCGGACTTTGCGCGTCGTAAAACCTGCGGTCAATAATGCTGCGTGCAATTATCCAGAATACACCCAAGAAGATGCCGTATTCATCAAATGAGAGAAAAAATTTAAGGTTATCATTGCAACTGTCGGTTTGCTCTAGTCTGCCGACTGAATGGGTTTCTGCCAAATATTGGCGAGGACCTGAGGTTTCGAGAAAGGCGCGAAACGTCTCCTTGGATGCCGTGCCGATGGCCTGCTTGTCAGGCGCGCCTCTTCGCGAGACTCGACTGGCGGTGGACCTTCGGACGGCAATGACCGTCGCGGGTCCGTGGCAGTGTTCCGCCACGGCGCGGCGGTCGATCGACCGGTCCAGGCCGGCCTGGATCTCTCGAAACCTTTGGCTTCGTTCGGGCCGGGCGGCCATACCCCAGAGGGATGAGCCGGCTTGTCCTTACGGAGTACCGAGCTTAGCCCGCCGGCTGAAGCGGTGGCCGGGTTCAGGCGTCGGAAATGAGTTCCGGTTTCGGTTCATAGACCCGCCCGGACCGCGGTGATCCATGATCGGTCATTCGGATGGGTGGCCCCACGGCGGTCGAGGAGCGCGTTGGCGGGACCGATACATCGGGCAAAAACACGAAGCCGCGAAAGGCCCGCAATTTGCGATGGGTACTCGTCGCGCCCGATCGGCCGTCGGCGGTCAGCGCATCGCGGAGCGCAACAGTCCGACCGGAGCGCCCGGCATATAGAGCGGCATCGAAATGGTCAGGAAACCGGCGGTCCCCTGCAGGCGGTTCATCGTGTTGAACTCACGATAGACCTTGACGCTGGCCTGCATCGGGGTCTCCCAGGCGGTGAAATTATAGGCCACCATGCCGCCGAGCGCGGTCACCCGTCCCTTGAAATCGCCGAGCACCGCGCCCGCCCCGCTGTCGCCGGTCACCTGCTGGTAGTGATAGCCGACCAGGCCGACGGTCCACTCCTTGGTCAGGTTCTTCGAAAGGGCCCATTCCGCATGGAATTCCGTGCCGGTGCGGTACTGGGTCACCGGATTCATGCCGTTGAAGGTGATGCCGACGGCGCCGGAAATGTCGACGCCGAGGGTCGGATCGAGCCAGGTCGCCGCAAGCGTCAGGTCGCCTGCCCAGCGATGGAACGAAATATTGGCCAGTGCGCCTTCGTTGTACTGGCCGACAGGCGTGTTGACGCTGGCATTGGCGGAGACATGCAGCTTGCCGACGTTCCAGCCGATCGTCGCGCCGAAGACCGGATCGCCGATGGTGAAGGTATTGTCGCTGCGCGTGCGGCTCAAGGGGCCGACGATGACGTCGGCCCTGACCCAGGGACCGCCGATCGCCAGCGAACCATTAAATGCAATGCGTCCGCCGAGAATCTGCCAGGGCGTGACCCATTGCACCGTGGCGAAGTCGCCAAGAATGGTGCCGCGCAGGCCGGCCGCGATATTGCCGCCGACCGGCAACGTCCGCGAACCGCTCAATCCACCGCCGTAGAGATAGCCGGTATTCTGGAAATAGAGACCCTCGGGCGCGAGCACCCCGGCCCCCGGGCCGCGTCCGCCGAGCAAATAGAATCCGGCGGCATTTTCCGCGGCGCGCGCCTGGGTTATGGTAGCGGCCAGGCCGGCCAGGAGCAGGCCGCATATCTTCCAGTTTCGGTTGCGTTTGCCGCGCAGCACACCGGAAGACTGTGTCTCGGCCATCGCGTCCACCATGCATCTGAAATTGCGGTTCGCAGCATACCCACCCGACGGGGCGAGCCCCGACTCGGCAGAAGTATAGTGTCGATCACGGATTCGGAAAGACGCCTTTGACCTTCTCGGGGTATTTCCCCGGCTCTTCGGGTATTACCTTAAGTAAAGAGAGGGTGCGTCGGATCGCGGGCGACACTCCGACCAAGCTGCTCGAAACGAAGCGTCGTCGAAATTTGATCAAATTGGGCGCGGAACACCACTTCTCTGTTGGCTTCCAAGCAAGAAAAAGTATGATTTTGCACGATTTCCCCCGGAGACGTCCCCGTTTGGCCTCCGGGTTTGACCTGATGAAAACAAGTCTGAACTTCTAGACTAAGTAAGGAGGTTTGAAAGCTCTGGATCAGATGATGTCGATCATAGTGGGGTAAGGAGTGGCGTTATGGTACGGATACTGTTGGCTGATGACCACGATATCGTCCGTCGCGGCGTGCGCAATCTCATTGAATCGCGCGGTGGCTGGGAAATCTGCGGGGAGGCTGCAAACGGCCTCCAGGCGGTGGAAATGGCGGAGCGGGAAAAACCGGACGTTGCGATCCTCGACTATTTCATGCCGGAGTTGAATGGCCTCGACGTGACGCGACGGATCTTGCTGAAGGTCCCGACGGTGCAGACGCTGATCTTTTCCGAACATGACGGCGAGGCCTTGATCCGGGATGCCCTGCAGGCCGGCGCGCGCGGCTTTCTCCTGAAGAGAGATGCCGAGGACCAGCTTCTGGATGCGATCAGCACCTTGGCTTTGGCGCGGCCCTATTTCACCGCCCGGGTGTCGGAGGCGATGCTCTCGGCCTTTACCGGACAAGCCGAGCCGGCCCCGCAACTGACGCCACGCGAGCGCGAGACCGTGCATTTCATTGCCGAAGGCCTGAGCAACAAGCGCATTGCCTGGCAGATGCAGGTCAGCGTGAAGACGATCGAAACCCATCGCGCCACCGCCATGCGCAAGTTGGGGACAAGGTCGATGGCGGAACTTGTGCGCTACGCGGTCCGTAACAAGCTCGTCGAGGCCTGACGGACCTTGATCGACGGCCGGCCGGGACCGGATCGGGCCGGCACCACGCGAGGTTGCCATGCCTGGCTGCGCTGCGCGGCAGGATGATCGCTGCCGCTGCGGCGGCGGCACGGCGTCGCGTGCACGCATCGGCGCTCGGGTGAAAACCCGGTCTTTCCCGGGGTAATGGCCGATACACCCCCACAAGCCCGGCTCGCATGATCGACGCGTCATTGGAGCGCGAGAGGGTCATGTCGACGCTGGATGTCTTCGCCGTCATCGTTCTCGCCTTCGTCATCGTCAGCGGGATCGTCCTGGTGGTCGTGGTCGCGGCCCTGCCGGGATGGGTCGCGCAGCGGCGCCGGCACCCTTGGGCGCAGGCCGTCACGGTCGCCGGCTGGGTCACGCTGATCTGTGGCTTCGTGTTCTGGCCGGTGGCCATGGTCTGGGCCTATGTCGACATCCCCCGCCGGGCGGACGCACCGGCGCCTGCCGATGCCGCGCCGGGCCTTGCAGGTCTCGAACCGGCGCCGCTTACCGGTGAGGCAGGCCGATGATCATCTTCCTGTTCAATCTCTACCTTTTCCTGTTGTTCCTGCTGGTCAAGCTGAAGGTCGTCCGTTTCAACCTGTTCTGGAAGATCTCGCCGGTGATCTGGCTGCTCCTCCTGACGGTCGGGTTGTTTATTCCGATGGGCTGGGGAGCGCCGTCGGGTCCGGCCCTCGTGATCCGCCAGTCGGTGCAGATCGTGCCGGACGTCGCCGGCGAGGTGGTCGATGTGCCGGTGCAGGCCAATACGCCGCTGAAGGCCGGAGATGTGCTGTTCCGAATCGACCCGACGCCGTTCAAGGCGCAGGTCGACGCTCTGGCGGCCCAGCTGAAATTCGCCGAGCTGCGCCTGGGCCAGATGACGCAGCTCGCCCAGCGTGACGCCGGCCGCGGCTTCGACGTGCAGCAGCGCGAGTCCGAGGTCGATCAATTGCGCGCGCAACTGTCGAGCGCCCAATGGAGCCTGGACAAGACCGTGGTGCGGGCGCCCGCCGACGGCTTCGTGACCAATATCGGCCTGCGTAGGGGCGCGCGGGTGTCAAACCTGGCGCTCGCTCCGGCCATGGCCTTTGTCGACACCGCTGAGACCGTTCTGGGCGCCGAGATCGATCAGATCTATGCGCGCTACATCGTGCCCGGCCAGGAGGTCGAGGTGACCTTCAAGTTTCTCCCCGGGCAGGTGTTCAAGGGCAAGGTCCAGACGGTGCTGCAGGCGATCTCGACCGGCCAGACATCTCCCTCCGGCACGGCGGTGACGCCGAAAGAAGTCCAGGCGGCGCCTTTCGCCGTCCGCTTCACGCTCGACGACGCCGCGATCGCCAGCCGTCTGCCGGCGGGCAGTACCGGCGAGGCCGCGATCTACACCGATCGTGTCCAAGCGGCCCACATCATCCGGCGCGTCATTCTTCGCCAGACCGCGCTGCTGAATTACATCGTGCCGTTCTGACCCAGGCTTGACCCCCGTTGCGGCCGGCCGCGATCGAAAGCCGGTCGAGCGCTCTCCGGACGGACCGAGATCCCGCTGGCCGACCATGGCCAGCTGCCAGCCTCGCCGAGTGCCGGGCTTACCAGTTCACTCTCAGTCCCAACTTGCCGCTATAGGCGTGGCTGCGGCCGTCGAGGCCGATCTGGTAGCCGGCATTGGCGACCAGTGAGACGTTGCGCATCACCTGCGCGTCGACCCCCGCATTGATCTCCGCCCAGCTGCCCTCGAGATTGGCGCGGAACGGGACGTAGCCGGCTTCGGACGAGAATTCGGTCAGCGGGGTGCCGCGGAACTCGTGCCAGAGATTGCCACGAAGCCAGGCGGTGATCAGGCGTGGCTTCGGCTCGCTGTCGTCGGCAGCCCACGTGCGGGCGACGCGCAAGCCGAGGCGGCCGGCAAGGCTTTCGGCATTGCGGAAACGGACGGTGGCGGCACCGTCCGAGACGGTGGCGAGACCGACGGTCTGGTAGATCAGCTGGGCCTGCGGCTCGATGATCCAGCCATGGTCGAGCCGGAACGGGTAGCCGCCCTCGATCGACAGCGCCAAGCCGGCACCGCTGGTGGAAAGCGCCGGCAGATTTATCGGGTTGGCGCGAGCCTGGTTCCAGGTGAGCTGGGCGATGGCGTCGAGATACCAGCCGGGCGCGCCGAAGCGGGTCCAGTAGCCGCCGATCGTATAGGCGTCGATGCCGCTCGTCCCGGCGCGCCGGCCGGTGAAATGGGTGACGTTGGCGGAGATCTGGCCGACCGCGCCATAGACGCCGGCATGATCGCGGCCGCCGTCATCACGCTCGGCGCGATAGAGATCGATCCCGGCCTGGAAGGCGAAGATGTCATAGTTGTATTTGGGGCCGGCGCCGAAAATGCCGTCCGGGCTGCCGAGGCGATCGCCGCGCAGGGCGATGACGCGCGCCCAGCCGAGCGTCGGCCGCATTCCCTGGCCGCCGCCCGGGGCGATGCCGGGGCGCTCCTCGCCGACCCGCTCGTGCAGGGTATCGAGCAGTTGACGGCCGTAACCGAGCGCCATGGCCGGCAACGCCGCGTAGAGCGAGGTCTCGGGCCGATAGTTCGGCCCCGGCGGATCGGGCGGAACCGGCTGCTGGCACTGCGGTGCGCCGGGCTCCAGCGTGCAGTCGAGCGTCGAGCGCAGGTACCAGGCCTGAGTGTTGGTCGCGTCGACGCTGGATCGGTAGAGCAGGTATTCGTAGGGCCCGGCCACCACGCGATTGCCGAGGCCGAAGGCATTGCCCGCCGTCGTGCCGCCATTGATCGTGTCGACCACCAGAATGCCGTTGCCCGTGGTCAGCGCGCCGGCGCCGCCGGCATTGCTGATGCGGAGCGCCGAACCGCCGCTGGCCGTGCCGCCATTGATGATCAGCCGGTCCGAGGCCGAGCCGTCGGTGCCGAGATGGGTGTTGAGGCCCAGCGTGCCACCGGCGCCGATATAATTCTGCGTCGTCAGCGTCTTGAAGCTGGCGAGTTGCGTCGGGTCACCCGACGGCGCCGTGAAGGCCGTCAGGCCGGCATTGGCGACATCCTGCCGCACCGTCGAATTCGCCGTCACGGTCCAGATGGCTGTCGGTTCGACAGTGGCATTGGTGATGTCGAGCGCCGCGCCGGTCCAATGCGCGCCGCTGGACAGGCCAATGTCGATCCTGCTCGCAGCGTCGGCCCGGGCGTCGCCGGTGAGCACGCTCTGGCCGGAGGCATTGAGCCGCACGAAGGTCGGCTGTGGGCCGAAATCATTGGCGGAGGCGTCCAGCAGGATGCCGTTGCCGCCGGCCGCCACGGCGCCATGGCTCAGGGTGACGTCGAGCGGTCCCTGCGCTCCGATCGCGCTGGATTGCGTACTCGTGAGGCTGCCGCCCGACAGGCGCACGATGTTGACGAGATCGGGGGTCAGGTTGAGTGAGTACAGGCCTGAAGTGTTGGCGCCGGTCGCAAGCACGGTCGAGTTGGTGAGATCGATCGAGCCGGGCCCGTTGAAAGTGCTGACGAACAGCGCAGCACCGCCGCCCGACGTGGTCACGCGTGAATCGCGCCCTGTGATCTGGCCGTTGGAGTTGGCCTCGATTCCAAAGGAATTGGCTCCGGAGGTGACGATCGTATTGTCTGTCAGATCGATGAGGCTCAAGCCGCTGCCGGCCATGCCGGCATAGGCACCGACGCCGCCGGCCGAGGTGACGTTGACCGTGGTGCCGGTGCTCGTGATCACGCCAGCCTGGGAGATCAGCCCGCCTATCGGCGTCGAGCTCGTCACGTTGAAGATCGAGCTGACCTGCCCGCTGACGGTTGCCAGATAGGCCGTCGCCAGCGTGTAATAGGTGGGGTTTGCCGGCGCGTTGATGCTGATCAGGCTCTGGCCGGTCAGCGTGATGCTGCTGCCCGGACGCGCCCAGGCGCCGGCCGCCGCGTTGGCTCCCTGCACCGTCAGGTCCTGGATCGCGACGGACGCGCCGTTGAAGGCGACCAGCCCGGTGCTGCCTGCCTGCCCCGCGGCATGGACGCCGTCGAGATTGACCGTCAGACCACGGCCGAGCGTGCCTGGCGCGACATGGGTGTTGTCGACGGCAATGCCGACACTGCTCGCTCCATTCATTTGCAGCGTCGAGCCGGGAAGCAAGGTGACCTGGCCGCCGTCGTGGAGATAGACGCCCATGGCACCGCGACCGTTCATCGTAACGGGGATCAGGACGTCGGGCGTCACACGGCTGGCGGCCCCCGAAGCGCCGAGCCCGACTGCGTTGAACGCCGCCGTGGTAATCGACGTACCGGCACGCAGGACGATCGTCCCGCCCGCCTCCGCTACCGCGCCGTGGCCGGCCGATATGATCGGTCCCGCGGAAGCGGTGTTGTTGACGGTGACACCGGTCGCATCGAGGCGGCCGCCGATGGCCACGAGAGCGGCGCCGACACCGGTCGTGGTGATCGAGGCGCCATTGATGGTGATGCTGCTGGCGGCGCCGTTCGCCAGAACGGCATGGCCGCCCTGGGTCTGAACGTTGACACCACCAAGGATGGCGATCGCGCCGCCATTGGCCTGCAGGGCATTGCCGTTCACCGACTGAATGGAGATGGGGCCCGGCGCGGGGCCGGCCGACGTGTCCACCGTCAGCAGGCCGCCGGTGACATTGCTCGCGTTGGTGGCGCCGGTGGTGGCAATTGCCGTGTTGCCGACGATGAGGGTGGAGCCGGTCGTGACGGTGGTTGTCGTGGTGATGGTCGGGGGACTGGGGCCGACAATGGTCTGGGCCTCGGCCGGATGCGTGGCCAGCGGTAGGATCGCCGATGCCGACAGTGCGCAGGTCCAGGCGGCGGAGGCGGTTCCGCGGCGGGATCGGCGGCCGGCTTGCAGAAGCTTCATCGCTTGGCCCCCAAATTGTGCGTCGTGGTCGCCGCACCTCCTGGTTGGCTAAACGTGACGGTGAGGAGTCGCTATCGGGCCAAGTGCCGTGGCGTGCCGGGAATTTCCCTGGTCGGCGCCGCGTCGTTCGACTGAGCCCGAGGCGGATGTTCCGGACGGACCCTGCGGGTCGTGCACTGGGTGTTCGAGAGGCGAGGCCGTCGCCTAGCGTGATGGAGAAGGCGTGATCGGAGCGGCTGCTGGAACGCCCGACACGTCCGGACGATAGCCGGTTCCGTCGCGGGTTGACGGTGTGTCGCGGGCCTGCTCGCGTTCGGCCAGCATGCGGTAGGCGGTGTAATATTTGTAGATATTGCTGACATATTGCGGCGTCTCGCGGCCGACGATGAGGGCGGCGGCCTGTTCGACATTGTTGAACCAGACATTTGGATCGAGCCCCTCCGCCTTGGCACGGGCGCGAAAGCGGTTGAGGTTGCCGGGGCCGGCATTGTAGGCGGCGAAGGCGAACAGGGTGCGGTCGCGCTCGCTCAAGGCCGGGTCGCTGATATAGGTGTCGACGAGATGGCGCAGATAGCGCGCGCCGGCATGGATGTTGTTTTCCGCGCTGGTCTCGATGTCGGTGATGCCGACCTCCCGGCTGCGCGCGGTCGCCGGCAGCAATTGCATGATGCCGACGGCGCCGCGCCGGCTCCGGCGCGACTGGTCGAGCTGGCTTTCCTGATAGCCCTGGGCACCGATCATCAAGGCGTCGAAGCCGTATTGGCCGCCATAGCGCTGGAACAGCCCGAGCAGGTCGCGATGGCGCGCCATGTCCTCCTGGGCGAGCGCGTTGCGGGCCATCTTCGTGTCGGTGAAATAGCGCCGGCGCAGCGTATTGCCGAAACTGGTTCCCGCCTGGTGCTCGGCGAAGAAGGCGTCGAGTTCGGCCCGCAGCAGCGGGCTGTTCTCGCGCATTGCCCAGGCGATCTCGCCGCCGGTGTGAACCGCCAGGTCGGCGCGCAGCGTCAGCCCGGGCAGCACCTCGGCCCAGACCTTGGCCTTGTGCTCGTCGACCACGGCAAAGGGCAGGAGCCCGGCATGGACCATTTCCATGAGGTCCTCGTCCTCGAGGTTCTCATCCGCGGCTGCGATGACGATCGGCTTGGCGCCCTCGGCGACGAGGCGCTGGCTGAGCGTGGCCAGATGGGTCGCGTAACTCGACGAGGCGCGGACATGGACAGTCCGGCCGGCGAGGTCCTCGATGCGGGCGAGCGCCGGCCCGGCCGGTCCGGTGACCACGATCTCCCTGACGTCGCGCATCCACGGGCGGGCGAAGTCGATCGCCGCCTCGCGCTCGGGCGTCACCGTCAGGTTGGCCGCGACGATGTCGCCGAGCCCGGCGATGAGAGCGGGGAGCAGCTGGTCGCGCGCCGTCGGTACGAAGGCGACATAAATGCGCAGGTTGCGCTGGGGATGGCGCTTGTTCAGCCAGTCCTCGAGCGCCATGCCGAATTCGGCGTTGAGACCCATCTGGCGGCCGCGATCGACGAAGAACAGCGTCTTGCTATAGGGCACCAGGATGCGCACGGTGCGCCGCCTCAGCATGCCGTCGAGATCGCCGGTCCACGGGCGGATCTGCGGCAGCGCCATGGTGCGGCGTGGTGCGCCGGCAGGCTGGGTCGTGGATGTCTGCCCCCCGGGGGCGGCGGGCTGCGACAGGGCCGGGCTCGCCATGGCCAAGGCGGCAAGCGCGAGCAGCCGCGCAGCCAGTTTCGTATGAGCCGATGGCTTGGTCATGGGGAGGCCCCGCCGGGACCGGTCATGGGAGCATTCGCCGGCCGACCTCGCGAATGCAGTCGCGTGGCCATCGGCGATGGGGCGCGTTATGGGCAAATCGTGTGGTCAACGCGCGCGCGGCAAGGTTCCGCCATTGGCCATGCAGGACTGGTAGATATAGGCACGCTGTTCGGAGACGCCGGTACTCATGTAGCTTCCCGGGGCGGCGCGCTGGGACGCCCTGAGGCAGGCGGCCTCGATGGCCGGGTTGTTGTTCAACGCCTGGCGTTCGGCGCAGCCGCCGAGCGTCAGCAGGCCACAGGTCGCGATGGCCATCTTCGCGTGTGATCGGAATGCGGGGCCGGGCATCGACATCTCCATCGGCAGGTCGGGAGCGACCGATTGAACCCTGGAGTCGTGCCGTCTTGGATCGGGCAATACCCTGAACCCATGCGCTGTCATCACCGGGCAGGCAGCTCGCTTCGGTCGCCTGCCGTGCGCCGCCGCTGGCAGGCGTGCCGATCCGAGATCGGCGCCACCGCCGGCGCCTCAGGCCGGCAATTCACGCCGGTTTGGGGAGCGGAGGAGCCTGATGGTCGCCCTCGCGGTCGCCGGGCAGAATGACATCCGGCTCATCCGTTGGCCGCGGCGACGGCAGCACGACGTCGTTGTCGATCGGCAAGTGCTTCTTCGGCGGGCGGTCGACGATCTTGTCCGGGTCGGGATCGGGCAGGTCTGTCGGCATCATTGGCTCCCGGCGGCTGGGTTGGAATCGACCGGTTGCGGCGACATCCGGTCGTCGGCGGAGGCAGTCCCCTCGGTCATTGTCCAGCCGTCGCCGGCAACCGTCTTGGCCTCGCCCGCCATCTGCCTTGGCCTGTCGCGCTTAGCGACCTCCTGCCGTGGAACGATGGTGCCGTCGGGCGCCACCGCGAAGTCGACACCCTCGGGAATGGTGGCTGCGAACTGTTCTGTCGCCGGCATCGATGCCTCCCGTGTTTCAGGCCGGACGCGGCGCGAGCCGCTGCTCCGCATCGGCAGGGCCCGCCGTCGCCGGCGGGCCCTGATGCGTCAGGTCGCCGAGCGCGCCCTGCGGCGGGATCGACGCGAGGCGCGCCGTCGGCGTGGCTGGCGCGGCGGGATGGTGGAGCCTGCGTTGGCACCGGTCATGCCGGGCTGCGTGGCGCCGCCTGGCGTCATGCCGCCGTCGCCCAGGCCGGGAGACCGCGGGCTCGGTGGCGGGGTGCCTTGCGAGCCGCCTTGCATCTCGATCGGTTCCGCGGCCTGCGAAACTCCGATTTGCGTCAAGGCGGCGAGCGCCGAGCCGCCGAAGATCGCTCCCAGTACGTTGCGTCGATCCATCATGGTCGCCTCCAAATCTCCAACCGGACCATCTCCAGCCGGCATCGCTCCACCTTGGGCTAAACGGGCGACAAGAACGGGAGGTTCCAACCAGGCTGCGTTTTGGCGCTTGCTGACCCATTGGCCCGGCCGCCTCTGGCGTCGCCTACGATCAGAGCTGTTCCGGAAACGGCGAGGACCGCTTGCTTGAAGCGGCCCTCGGGGCATCTTTCCGCTCGGCGTCGACCAAGGCTTGCTTGCCAGCGGTCTCCGCCAGGCGATGGCGATGCGGTCCATGGCAGAGAAACATTCGGGACCTGAATAAGTTTCCGGTCCGGACTTTTTTCACGGCCCGGCCTTATCGGGGATCGTCGCCAAACCTCCCTTTCGACCAGGGGCTTGCGACGACGAACATGCACGAACCGAAGCCGGTGGATCGCGCATGGAGCGCCGGGAATTCCGGTCCTCGTGGACCGATGCCGAGATAGGGGCGCGTCGTGGCATTCCCCTGGTCGCCGGCGTGCGCGTCTGCGGGATGGGCACCGGCACTGCTGTTCGACTGAGCCCGACCGATGAAGAAGAGCCGGGCTGGGACCCTGACCCACGCCTTTTTCGCCCCGGTCGTTCGTCGACCTCCCGCCCGCCGGCGGCCGCTTCCTCGCCGAGACCAATGACGCGTCTTTGCAGCGAGACGCCTGGTCCTATAGTAACGCAGGACTGGGCAGGTGCAGACGGAGCCTTTTCTTGCAGGCCTCTGACGTTTCGCGCGCGGTGGCTGCGGCCACGTCGACCGCCTCGGCGCTCGGCCTGACAGTCGATGACGCCATCGTTCTCCAGAACGCGAACAAGCTCACCTTGCGCCTTCTGCCCTGCGACACCCTTGCCCGGGTCGCGCCCTTGGCGGACCAGGTGGCGCAGTTCGAGGTCGAGCTTGCCGGGCGGCTTGCCGAGACCGAGAGCCCTGCAGCTATGCTCGAACCTCGGGTTCCACGCCGCGTCTACGAGCGCGACGGCTTCGCGGTTACGCTTTGGACCTACTACGCGTCAGTGGCGCCAGACGTCGCGCCAGCCGATTACGCGAATGCGCTGTCACGTCTGCATATCGGCATGCGGAAGATCGAGAGCACGACGCCGCATTTCACGGACCGGGTCGCGGAAGCCGAGCAACTTGTGGCGAACCGTCACCAGGCGCCTGAACTCACCGACCCGGACCGGGCGTTTCTCATCGGCATGTTGAAGAGCCTCAGGCGAACGATCATCGATCGCGGCGCTGCGGAACAGTTGCTCCACGGCGAGCCGCACCCGGGCAATGTGCTGGACACGAAGTTCGGGCCGCTGTTCATCGACCTTGAGACCTGTTGCCGTGGGCCGATCGAGTTCGACCTGGCTCACGTGCCCGAGGCGGTCATCGCGCATTATCCGGGCGTTGATCAGGTGTTGCTGGGCGAGTGCCGAGGCCTCGTTCTCGCGATGGTCGCGGCGTGGCGGTGGGACGCGGGCGACCAGTTCCCGAAGCGCCGATATTGGGCCCGACAATTCATCGGCGCCCTACGCAAGGGTGCACCCTGGCCATCGCTCGATGCAATCACACGAAGCCTCGCGGGGTCGGAGGCTGGAGGGCCTCACCTGCCCCTGGGCGCTGGACCAGGTCAGCCGCGGTGGTGATCCGTCGTTCGTTGACCACCCACCATTGAAGTTTGGAAGTCCGCTTGTCAGGGGGACCATCCGCCCAATCTTCGGCCCTAGCTTCGATCGACGAAGCGAGGCGCCGCCTCCAGCTGCTGCCGCGTGCGATGGACGATGCCGAACAGCTTGCCGTCGGAAAAGCGCATCCAGGTGATATCGACCCAGTCGATCGCAACGGCCTTTTCGCCCACGCCGAGGAAACCGCCGACGCCGAGCACAATCTGATGAACCTGTCCGTTGTTGTTCAGGATGAGATTGCCGACATCGCCAATATTGTCATGGTTCTCACGAAGCGCAGTCCATTCGGCATCGGTGATCGCCGGGATGATCGTGTTCCGGCTCGCGGCGGCCATGCCGGCCGGTGTCGAACCGCCTGCCGAAGGCTCCGTCGCTCTCGACGGGGTCGCGGCTGCAGGCGTTCCCGCCCGCGGAGCGAAGATCTTTGCGCCGACAAGGCTCTTCGCCGTTGTTTCGGTCGGGCTCAATGTGGTCGGCGGATTCGAGGTCCGGACGGCCGGCGCCGGCAGCATGGATGGCGCGGCCTCCGGCGTCGGGGGCGGCACCTGGGCGTAGGCGCTGCCGACGAGGCCCAGCGCAATGGCCAGGCTCGCAAGACGTTTCTGCGGCATCATCGCCTCCTCGCCATGAGGGCCGCAGGTCGCTCCCCGGACGAACGCTCCGGCCCAGTGTGGTCGCTTTGAAACGTGAGGGATATCCGGAAGTTCCGGACGCCCCGGAATTGAGCCGGAAGCCGGCGGCCAGGACGGGGATGGTGTTTCGGCCAAAGGTTCCGTTGATCGGGAACAAGGCGGGAAGCGCGCCGTTCACTCGTCGAGCCATTGGAGCAAGGATGATGACAGCGCCCGAAACTCTGATTCTGGAGCGTCGGCATTGGGTGCCGAACAATCCGGTCCTGCCGGTTCTTCTCTATCGTGGTGCGTTCGAGATGGCCGCTGGCGAGCCGACGGCGCGGGCCATGGAAATGCGCTTCGCGCGCAATGGCTGGCCGCCGCTATGGCGCAACGGCGTCTATGCCTTCCACCACTACCACCCGGACGCGCATGAAGTCCTGGGCATTGCGTCAGGCTCGGCGCGGCTGGCTCTGGGCGGACCCGGCGGGCCACAGATGCGCGTCGAGGCCGGCGACGTCGTCGTGCTGCCGGCGGGTACCGGGCATTGTCGCCTCGAGGCCAGCGACGATCTCCTGGTGATCGGTGCCTATCCGCTAGGTCAATCGGGCGAGATCGTCCGGGACGCGCCGACCCCCGAGATGATCGAGCGCATGCTGCAGGTCGCCTTTCCCGCCAGCGATCCGGTCGAAGGCCCGCGCGGCGCGCTGGTCGATCTCTGGGAGACGCCTCGTTGAACGGGCGAGGGCGGCGACAGACTGGCTTCGATGGGCCGAAGCCGGTAATCGGACGGGATGGTGGATGACTATTTCGACCGGGATGCGGTCACTGTCGCGCGCGCGATGATCGGAGCGACCCTGCTGGTGGACGGCGTTGGTGGCCTCATCGTCGAAACCGAGGCCTATCGCCGCGACGATCCGGCCTCTCACAGTTATGCCGGCGAGACCGCGCGTAACCGCTCCATGTTCGGCCCCACCGGCAAGACTTATGTCTATCGGTCCTATGGCATTCACTGGTGCCTCAACGTCGTCTGCGGCGATCCTCCCGGCGGCCACGCCGTCCTGATCCGCGCGATCGAACCCCTGGCGGGCATCGACCTGATGCGTGAGCGGCGCGGATGCGAAGCCGTCGACAGGCTCTGTTCGGGGCCGGGCCGGCTCGGCCAGGCGCTCGGTATCGGCCCCGGGCATGACGGCCTGGACATCGCGGCGACGCCGTTTTCGTTCCGTCCGCCGGCCGTGGCGGCGCCGACAATTGCCGGACCCAGAATCGGCATCACGCGCGGCGCGGACAGGCCATGGCGTTTCGGCCTGACAGCCTCGCCCTTTCTGAGCCGTCCGTTCCGGACCCGGGCCTGAGGCCGGGCGATCGGGCGGCGCGAGGCCGCGGCTCCATCCAGCCCTCGCCGACCGGGCGCGCTACCGGCCCGGCATTCCCTCGCGGCAGAACCGGATGAGGTCCGCCGGCGCCAGGCTTGCAACGGCCAGGGCCGGCAACAGGTCGTTTTCGGCGGCGAAGTCGCGACCGTAGAGCGCGCTGAACAGGTTCAGGCCCGCCTCATGCAGGGTTGCGGTCACGCCGGTCTGTCTGGCGAGCAGCACGGTCGGCCACAGCCCGAACGGCACGTCCTCCGTGACATAACGGCTTTCGAGGGAGGTCGGACCCAGCGTATCGCCGCCCCGGGCCTGCAGCAGCACGCCGACCTCCGACAGGGGGCCGAGCGGCACGCCATAGGTCAGATGGTAGTGCTCGCGAAGCGTCCGCACCTTGACGCTGAAGGCCGCCGCGATCTGCAGCCGTTCGGCATCGAGCGCCTCGAGCAACCGGCCGACCGACGGGGTCAGGTTTTCGTTCTGGCCCCAGGCCTCGGCCCGTTCGATCCGGGTCAGGTTGGTGAGCGCAAGCCCGAGATGGCCTTGCGCGTTGATATTGCTCAAGGCGACCGCCAGCATGTCGGCGCGTTCGACGAACCGGTCGCCGAACAATTGCCGGCAGAGCGCGAGGCCGGCCGCGGCGGCGGACACGGGCAAGGCTGCCATGTCGACCTTGGCGCGGATCGTCGCGATCTTGACCCGGGTGAAATCGGGCTGCCGCGATCTGGTGAGTGTCGTACCCCAGCCGATGATCGGCACGGTGATGTCCCGCGCGGCGAGCTTCTGCGACAGATAGAGCGCGCTGAACGAGCCATGCGAACTGATGATCACGCTTTGCCCGGCTCGCAGATGCGGGGCTATGGCATCCATGACCGAGCGATGGCCGTTCAACGGCAAGGCCAGGAAGACGGCGTCGGCGCCCGCCAGGGCCTCTTCGCAGGTCTTGGCGATGCGGGGGCGGAATTCGCCTGCGATCACACCTTCGGCGATCAGCGGCGCACCGGCCGCGAGCGCCTCGGTTCGCCGGCCCGACGGCGACCAGAGGATCGGATCATGGCCGTTCTGGCTGAGAACGACGGCACCGGCGAAAGCTGCGGCTCCCGCGCCAATGATGGATACGCGCATGGCAGGATCAGTTCATCAGGCGGTTGGGACGGAACGGGGCGAGCAGCGGTTCGGCGACGCCATTGACGATTTCATCGCTCACCGCCCGGCCGAGGAACGGCGCGAGCGTCACGCCGCTATGGGTGACGGCGACATAATAACCGGCCATGTCGCGAACCGGGCCAACGGCCGGGAAGCCGTCGCGCGGGATCGGCCGGATCGCCGTGCGGACCGCTTCGAGCTCGACATGGGCCAGGGAGGGCAGCAGATGTCTCGCCCGCCTCAGCAGTTCCTGGGCCTGTGGCTGGGCCGGATTGGTCCAGGTGCCGGGGACCAGGCTCGCGTCGCTTTCCGCCTGCCGGTCGACGTCGTTGGCGCGGAACAGCAACCGTCCGCCGCCGTCGCGGCGGACATGGACCGTGGGGGTCCGCAATGCCCGCCTGAGGCTGGTGCCGACGGCCGCCGTGTAGGCGATGATGCCCAGCGTCGGCGCGAGCGGCACCGAGATCGCCGGATCGCCTGCCACGTCGTTGCTCCATCGCCCCGCGCAATTGACCACGATGTCGGCGCCGTGGACCGCGCCGTCGGCGGTCTTGACGCCGCGGGCCCGGCCGCCGGCCATATCGAGACCGACGACGCGTGCGCCACAGATCAGCTTTGCGCCATGGCGCGCCTGCGCCGCCCCCATCATGGCGCCGCAATAGACCACCGCGTCGGCCCAGCCATCCTCGGGATAAAGGGTGATCCTGCTGTCGCCGAAGGCATCGGCATTGACGTCGGGCTCGAGCCCGCGGAGGTCGTCCTGCGAAATGGCCTCGGCCGGATAGCCCCATGCCTTCAGGCGTTCGAGCTTGTTTTCCGGTTCGCCGTCGTCGAGCCCCTGGGCTTCGGGTCCGGCATTCTCCCACTGCACGACGCCTGGCCGATGCAGCCAGTAATTCTCGCCCAGCTCCTCGCCCAGGGCGCGATGCGCCTTCACCCCGGCGAAGTTCAGCTCGAAATAGTCGCGCCGGCTGATCTTTTCGCAGGCATTGACCCAGGCATAGCTGACGCCCGAGGTTCCGCCGCCGACGCGGCCGGCTTCCAGCACGGTGACCGACACACCGGCTTGCGCCAGCCGGTAGGCAATGGAGGTTCCGACGATTCCGGCGCCGACGACGATGGCTTTCATGAGATGTCTCCGGGCCCCGGGCTCGGCCGGCGCCGATCAGATCGCTTGGTGGGATTCAGGTGGAGCCGCGGCCGACCAGCAGCCGGTCGAGGCCATAGATGCGGTCGATCAGCAGCATGAGCAGGAAGGTCAGGACGATGACGACGGTCGAGACCGAGGCGATCAGCGGGTCGATCGATTCCTCGATATAGTGATACATCCTGACCGGCAGCGTGGTGGTCGAGGGTGTCGCGACGAAGACGGTCATCGTCACTTCGTCGAAGCTCTGGATGAAGGCGATGATCCAGCCGCCGGCGATGCCTGGAACCATCAAGGGCAGGATCACGCGCCGATAGAGCGTCCAGCGCGAGGCGCCGAGCGAGATCGCCGCACGCTCCACCGCCGGATCGCCGGCGGTGAGCGCGGCGAGGCAGAGGCGCAGCGCATAGGGAAAGATCACCAGGACATGGGTGGCGACCAGGCCGGAGAACGTGCCGGTGACGCCGATCTCGGTGAAGAAGCGCAGGAAGGCGACACCGAGCACGATGTGCGGGATGACCAGCGGCGACAGGAACAGGGCGACGATGCCGCCGCGTCCCGGAAAGGCGAAGCGCGCGATGGCGAGCGCCGCGGGGATCGCCAGGATCACCGCGCCGGTGGCGGCGATGCCTCCGAGCACGAGGCTGATCCAGAAGGCGTCGATGAACTGCTTGTTGGCGAGGATCGCGTGGAACCAGCGCAGCGACAGGCCGCGTGTCGGTAGCGACAGGATGCTGTCGGGCGTGAACGCCACCAGCATCACCACCACCAGCGGCGCCAGGATGAAGGCCACGAACAGGGCGTGGAAGCACAGGCTGACGATGCCGTTGCGGGTCACGCGGCATACCTCGCGTAACGGCGCTCGAGCAGAGCATTGTAGGTCAGCATGATGGCGGCGTTGACGACCAGGAGGCAGACCGCGATCGCCGCGCCCAAAGGCCAGTTCAGCGTGCCGAGGAACTCGTCATAGGTTGCTGTCGCGACCACTTTCAACTGCCGCCCGCCAATGATGCCGGGCGTGGCGAAGGCGCTTGCCGCCATGGCGAAAACGATCAGCGATCCCGAGAGGATGCCGGGCAGGATCTGCGGCACGATGATGCGCAGGAAGACGGTCGTCTCCCCGGCGCCGAGCGACATGGCGGCGTTGGAGACGCGCGGATCGATGCGTTGAAGCGAGGCCCAGACGGCGATCACCATGAAGGGCACCAGCACATGCACCAGCGCGATCACCACGCCGTGCATGGTGTAGAGCAGCGGGATCGGTGCGCTGGTCAGGCCGATGCCGCCGAGCGCGCCGTTGATGATGCCGTTGCGCCCGAACAGCAGGACCCAGCCGAGCGTTCGCACCACGACGGAAATCAGCAGCGGACTCAGGATGACGATCAGGAAGATCGACCGCCACGGGGCGCGCATGCGCGACAGGATATAGGCCTCGGGCGCGCCGATCAGCGCCGAGATCAGCGTGACCGCCAGCGCCATGCCGATCGTGCGCAGGAAGATCGCGTGATAATAGGGATCGCCGGCGGCATCGAGATAGTTCTGCAGCGTCCAGCCGCCGATCGCGCCGGTGTTCAGGTCATAGACACGGAAGCTCAGCATCACCGTCATGGCCAGGGGCGCGACCAGCAGCGCCAGGAAGAAGCCGAGCCCCGGCAGGGACATGAGGTAGGGCGTCCGGAAGCGGATGGGCTCAGCCATGGGAGGCTCCGCTGACCATGACCGCGGCATCGGTGCCATTCCAGGCCAGCGCCACGCGATCGCCTTCGACCGCGGGCGGCGCGCCGCGGTGCAGTTCGCAGACCTCGACGAGGCCGGCCGGCGTATCGACGAAGATCAGCCAGGCATTGCCCTGGAAGATGCGCGAGGTGACCGTGCCGGTGAGCAGGCCGTCGGGAGCAGCGACGAAGCGGATCTTCTCGGGCCGCAGCGCCACGACGATGACGGTACCGACATCGGCGCCGGCCGGAGCCGCCATCTCGACCGGACGGTCGCAACCGGCAAGCCGCAGGATTGCGCCCGACGCGGTCTTCGCGACGACGACCCCCTTCAGGCGCGACGAGCGCCCGACGAAGCCGGCGACGAATTCCGTCCGGGGCGCGTCGTAAAGCGTCAGCGGGTCGGCGAGCTGAACGATACGGCCTGCATCCATGACCGCGATCCGGTCGCAGATCGCCAGGGCCTCCGCCTGGTCGTGGGTGACCATGACGGCGGTGACGCCGGTGCGCTTCTGGATCGCGCGCAGCTCGACCTGCATCTCTTCCCGCAGCTTGGCGTCGAGATTGGACAAGGGTTCGTCGAGCAGCAGAAGTGTGGGTTCGATCGCCAGCGCGCGGGCCACCGCCACCCGCTGCTGTTGACCGCCGGACAGTTGCCGCGGCAACCGGTCGGCCATGGCGCCGAGCTTGACCATGGCGAGGGCGTGCCGGACCTGCTCGTCCCGGGCCGCGCGCGGCACGCGGCGCATTTCCAGGCCGAAGGCGACGTTTTCGGCGACGGTGAGGTGAGGGAACAAGGCATAGCTCTGGAACACGACGCCCATGCCGCGCCTGTTGGCCGGCACCGAGACGAGGTCCTGGCCGTTCATCATGACGCGTCCGCTGGTGGGCAGTTCGAAGCCGGCGACGATGTTGAGGGTGGTCGTCTTGCCGCATCCGGATGGCCCGAGCAGGCCGAGAAACTCGCCTTCTTCGATGGCGAGATCGATGCCCTTGAGCGCGGCGACGGTGCCAAAACGCTTGTGCAGCGCTTCGATCGAGATTTTCGGCATGGTCCGGATCATCTTTCGTCGGCGGGAGACGCTACGGTTTCAGCGCTCGACTTCGCGGTTCCAGCGCTGGGTCCAGACCGCGCGCCGCTCGTTGACCACCGGCCAGTCGATGGTCGCGAGCCTGGCGATCGCCGCCTCGCCATAGGGAAAGCCCGCCGCCTGGGCGGCATCGAGCTGGACCGAGCGATCGACCGGACCATAGCCGCCTTCACCCAGCACCTTCTGCACCTCGGGGGACAGCAGGTGCTGGATGAAGCCTTGCGCCAGCTCCGGCACGTCGCTGTTGACCACCGGGCAGGCCGCCGACATCAAGGCGCCGGCACCTTCCTTCGGCGCCACGAAACGAACCGGCAGGCCGGCGGCGCGCAGCGCGACGGCGCGGGCCTGGGCCACCACGGTGAGAGCGATCTCGCCGCTCTGCAAGAGTTCCTCGAGCTTGGGGGCGGCCGGTGCGAAAGTCAGAATATTGGGCCGGATATTGGCTTTGAACGCCGCGAAGCCGGGTTCGATATTCGTCTCGCCGCCGCCATTGGCGCGGGCCACCATGATCAGCCCATGCAATCCCGTGGTGCTGCCGGCGCCGAGCAGCGAAAGACGCCCGCGAAAGGCCGGGTTGCCGAGATCGCCCCACGACGTCGGCACCGGCCAGCCGCGCTCGGCGAAGGTCTTCTCGTTGTAGACGATGCCGGTCGCACCGATGGTGAAGGCGATCGCCTTGTCGCCCATGCGGGCTACCGGATAGACGGTCGGCGGAACCCGGCTCGCCTCGATGACCGTGCAGAAACCGAGCTGCACCGCCTGGAACATCGGCCCGTCGTCGACGATGGCGACGTCGATCTCCTGGGCGCTGCGCTGCGCCTGGAGCCGCGCGAGCGTCGCGGTCGACTGACCGGCGACATATTCGACCTTGGCGCCGCTCCGCTGCTCGAACGGGGGAATGATCCTGTCGCGCATCAGCCGTTCGAATGAGCCGCCATAGCCCGCGACGTAAAGCGTGCGTTGCGCCTGCGCCTGGGCAGCGCCTCCAGGCAAGACGCCGAAAAGCGACAGTGCGAGAAGGGCCATGCGCGTCACGGCCAATCGATCGAGCCTCATCGTGAACCTCAGTCGGCTACGGGTCCGTCCAATGGGGGCAGTCTGCTTTCGCATCGCCATCTGTCAACAAGAGAGATTTGGATATCTTCATTCATATTTGATATGGGGTGGGGAGCTAGCGGGAGTCCGCAAGGGTTCGTCTCCATGCCGAAGACGTCGATTGTCGCCCATCGCCACCTGGATGCCTTCCGCACCGTCGTGCTGGCGGGTGGGTTCACCCGGGCGGCGAAGCTTCTGGCCACGTCCCAGCCCTCGATCAGCCGGCTCATGCAGGAATTGCAGGGCATTGTGGGCTTCGCCTTGTTCACCCGGGTCGGCGGCCAGGTCGTCCCCACCGCCGAAGCGCTGGAACTGCTCCAGGAGATCGAGCAATCCTTCACCGGCATCGACAAGGTCATGCAGCGTGCCGCCGACATTCGCGAGCAGGGCATCAGCCGTTTGCGCATCGTCAGCATGCCGGCATTGGCCCATGGTTTCCTGCCGCGCGTCGTGGCGCAGTTTCTGTCCACCCGCCCGACCGTCCGGGCCTCGCTGCAGGTCCAGCGCTCGGAACTGGTGCCGTCATGGATCCGGTCGCAGCAGTTCGATGTCGGCTTTGCCATGTTGCCGATCGAGCTTCCGGGCATCGAAGTGGAGCTGTTCGATCGCGCGGACGGGGTCTGCGTGATGCCACGCGACCATCCTCTGGCGGGGAAGCACGCGATCGATATCGGGGATCTCGAGGATGTGCCCTTTGTCGCCAGCGGGCCGGACAGCCTTGTTCAGCGTGAAATCGAGCGGGTGTTCAGGAATGCCGGCTTTGTCCCGCGCTCGCAGGCGCAGACACCGCTGTCCGCGATCGCCTGCCAGTTCGTCGTCGCGGGGTGTGGGGTGACGATCGCGGATCCCTTTACCGCGGCATCCTTCGCGGCCCAGGGGCTGGTCGCCCGTCCGTTCAGGCCGGTCGTCTCGTTCAATTTCGGGGTGATCTACCCGACCCATGTCGCCCGCCCCCAATTGGTGACCCAATTCGTCCAGGCCGCCCGGGGCTTCATGCCGTCGCCATCCTGATCCGGGTGGCATTCTCCTATCCATGCCGGGCCGGTGGCCGCCGGCCTGATCCGCGACGGCCACTCCGGCTGGGCTCACGGCCAATGCGCCAGGAGGGGGACCGACCTCTTGGGGAGATCAGGACGACCGGCGTGGCCGTCGCGCGCTTGCCGGCACATTCATGAGCAATCCGCATAAGCTCATGCGGTTCTCGGCGCCTAGTCGCTGAGTACTGCCCCGCCTAGCTTCGTTGCGAGGTCGCCGAGGCGGCACCATTCCGGCTGTCGGGCTCGTTGGAGGCTCGATCTGAAAGCATCGAGAGGTAGCACCAATGAGATGGCCCGCGGCGACACTCGCAATGTTTTCTCTGGCGGCCTCCGCCGAGGCCGAGCAACGCGCGGCGCCCCCGCGGGTGGCGCCGGCCATCGTGCACGCGATAACGCCGGCGCTCGGTGCTTATACCGACGAGGTCCTGTTCGGCGATGTCTGGAGGCGCCCCGAACTTGCGCCGCGTGATCGCAGCATCGTCACGGTCGCGGCCCTCATCGCCGGCGGCAATACCGGTCAGATGACGGGCCACTTCAACCGGGCGCTGGACAATGGCGTGACGCCCGGCGAGATCGCTGGGATCATCACCCACCTGGCGTTCTATGCGGGTTGGCCGAAAGCGATGGCGGCCGTGCCGGTCGCGAAGGAAGTCTTCGAAAAACGTGGTATCGCACTGGATCAGCTGTTGCCGGCGTCGCGCGAGCTCCTGCCGCTCGACGAAGGCAGCGAAGCCCGGCGGGCGGCCGCTGTCGAAGCCCAGGCCGGAGCGACGGCGCCGGCCCTGGCCCGATACACCAACGGCGTCCTGTTCGCCGATCTCTGGCGGCGCTCCGATCTCGCTCCACGCGACCGTAGCCTGGTGACCGTCGCGGCATTGATCGCTGCCGGCCAGGCCGAGCAGCTGCCCTTCCATCTGAGCAGGGCCATGGACAGCGGCCTGACCCGGGTCGAGCTGTCCGAGGTCATCACCCATCTGGCTTTCTATGCCGGCTGGCCACGCGCCATGTCCGCGATCCCGGTCGCCAAGACAGTCTTCGAGGCGCGTGCCGACGCGTCGGGTGCTGCTGGCGCCGGTGCCCAGAGGAGACGGACATTGGACATTTTGCGCCCGGGCTCGCAGCCCTCGAGCAGCGGACCCGCCGAACATTTCACCGGCGCCGTCAAGGTCGACTTGCGGTTTCAGCGCGCCGCGCCCGCGCGTATCGGCGGCGGCCTGGTGTCCTTCGCGGCCGGTGCCCGGACCGCGTGGCACACCCATCCGCTGGGCCAGACACTGATCGTGACATCGGGTTGCGGCCTGGTTCAGATCGAGGGCGGCGAGATCCAGGAGATCCGGACGGGCGATGTGGTCTGGATTCCGCCCGGGGAAAAGCATTGGCACGGCGCGACCCCGACCTCGGCGATGAGCCATTACGCCATCTCCGAGGCCCTCGACGGCAAGAGCGTCGACTGGCTGGAAAAGGTCGCGGACGATCAGTACCGGCTCGGGGCTCCGGCGGCGCGAAGCTGCTGAGCGCGATATCGGCGCTTGGTCGCAGGTTCGGCCCCGCGCTGCCGGACGGCCCACCTCTCCACCAACCGCAAGGAGAACGAAATGCACAAGCGCAAACTCGGAACGAGCGACCTGGACGTGTCGGCCATCGGGCTTGGCTGCATGGGACTGAGCTTCGGTTATGGGCCGGCCATCGAAAGGCAGGAGGGGATCGCGCTGATCCGCGCCGCCGTCGAGCGCGGCGTCACGTTCTTCGACACGGCCGAGGTCTACGGACCGTTCGCCAACGAGGAACTGGTGGGCGAAGCTCTGGCGCCGGTCCGCGACACGGTGGTGATCGCCACCAAATTCGGCTTCGATATCGATGCAGGGACCGGCCGGCAGCGCGGCATCAACAGCCGCCCGGACCACATCAGGCAGGTCGCCGAAGCCTCGCTCAAGCGGCTCAAGACCGATGTCATCGACCTCTTCTACCAGCACCGGGTCGATCCGGACGTGCCGATCGAAGATGTGGCCGGCGCGGTCAAGGACCTGATCCGGCAAGGCAAGGTCAGGCATTTCGGTCTGTCGGAAGCCGGCGTGCAGACCATCCGTCGGGCTCATGCCGTCCACCCGGTCACGGCGCTGCAGAGCGAATACTCGCTGTGGTGGCGTGAGCCCGAGCAGGAGATCCTGCCCACGCTCGAGGAGCTGGGCATCGGCTTCGTTCCCTTCAGCCCCCTGGGCAAGGGGTTCCTGACCGGCGCGATCAGCGAGACCACGACCTTCGACAGCACGGATTTCCGAAATGTCGTGCCCCGCTTCACGCCGGAGGCTCGCAAGGCCAACCAGGTCCTGGTCGACCTGCTCGGCGCGATCGCCGCGCGGAAACAGGTGACCTCCGCCCAGATCGCGCTTGCCTGGCTGCTGGCGCGCAAGCCATGGATCGTTCCGATCCCCGGCACCACGAAGCTGCACCGCCTCGGCGAGAATGTCGGCGCGGCGGCCGTCGAACTCACGACGGACGATCTCGCGACCATCGAGAGCGTAGTTTCCACCGTGGCCGTGCAGGGCGCGCGCTATCCGGAACACCTGCAGAAGCTCGTCGGCCGCTGAGCCGCAAGACCAGATCCGGTTCTTCGAACCGGCATCGCTTCGCTCCAATGGCGCTCAGGTCGATATCGAGCGCTCCCGGTTCGATCGGCGTTGTGTCTTCGGACCGGGAGCGCTCGATATCGACCCTGCTGTCGCCTCCAGACCGGGAGACCGGTCTGGAGGCGACAGCGGACTGCCGAGCGCAGCCACGGCTGTGTCGGCCCTCCCGTTCTGCAGCCGCGATCTGCTCGCGGCCAGACTGTCAGCCATCGCCGGCGCGGCGCCGAGATCCTCGGCCCCGTGCTCTGGTTTGCGTCGGCCGGCGACCCCGAGATCCCGTCAAATCGCGTTTTGATGCTGGCCCGAACACATCGGGTCCGACGCCTCGGCGGCGCTCGGGTCGTTGTCGGCCGCATTGCGTAATCGGATCCAATTATCCGGAATATCTGGCAAAAAAACCCAGAATCGTACCTACAGGAAAAAGATTGGATCCATTGACTTGACAGGAGGCCGTTTCCCTGGACCATTAGAGCCGGCTCAGATCGGGCCCGGGGAGCTCCGCCGGTGTCGCGCCAGCGCCTGTCTTTCGCCAAGCGCGCCGGTCGATGCCGGCCCGCCGACGGCGAGACAGCGGGCGGGACGACGAACGCCGCAGGTTTCGCCTGCGCGCTTCGAGGGAGCCTGCACATGCCACTGGGAGGGGCAGATCATGGTCGAGATTTCACGCCGGAATTTCAGCGTCGCGGCATTGCTGGCCTCGGCCGCCCCCCTGCGGGCGGCGGAGACGCCGTCGCGCGGCGGCGTGCTCAACCTGGTGGTCCAGCCGGAGCCGGCGACGCTGGCGCTCGGGCTCAATCTGCAGGCGCCGACCATCTATGTCGGCGGCAAGATCTTCCAGGGGCTGCTGACCTATTCCGACAAGCTCGAGCCGCGCGCCTCACTTGCCAGGTCGTGGACGATCTCGGCCGACGGGCTCACCTACAGCTTCACCCTCCAGGACAATGTCCGGTGGCACGACGGAACGGCGTTCTCGGCCGATGATGTGGTTTTCACCGCCGGCACGTTCCTGCGCGAGACCCATCCGCGCTGGCGTCTGATCTTCGACACCTATGTCGCCGGGGTCGCCGCAACCGCAAAGGACACGGTGGTCTTTCAGCTCAAGAAGCCGTTCTCCGCCTTTCTCTACGCCTTCGAACTGAGTTCGTTGCCGATCATTCCCAAGCACGTCTATGACGGCACCGACTACCGGACCAATCCGGCCAATCTGGCGCCGATCGGCACCGGCCCGTTCAAGTTCAAGAGCTGGCGGCGCGGACAGCATATCCAGCTGGTGCGCAACGAGGATTATTGGAAGCCGGGCCGGCCGTTCATCGACGAGATCTTCTTTCGCGCCATTCCCGATGCCGCGTCGCGCGCCATCGCCTTCGATCGCAAGATCGTCGACGTGCTCCGCAGCGGCGACGCGGAAGGTTTCGAGATCCGCCGCATCTCCGCCCAGGCCAACGTGGTGAGCACGACCAAGGGCGAGGAAATGTATGCGCCCCATGCCTTTCTGCAGATGAACCTGCGGCGGGCGCCATTCGACAACAAGCTGGTGCGCAAGGCGGTGATGCACGCGCTCAACCGCGATTTCATCGCGCGCAACATCTGGTTCGGCTCGGCCGCACCGGCCAGGGGCGCCATTTCCTCGTCGACCCGCTTCTACGACGAGAATGTCGTCCAATATCCCTATGACCTGAAGCTCGCCAAGGATCTCATCGGCCGCTCGGGCGTCGATCTCGCCGCTCTCAAGTTGAAGCTCCTGCCTTTGCCCTATGGCCAGCAATGGGATCGGTTGGCTGAATATATCAAGCAGCAGCTCGCCCAGATCGGCTTCGATATCGCCATCCAGTCCACCGATGTCGCCGGCTGGTCGCAGGCGGTGTCGGACTGGAATTTCGACGCCGCGCTCAACTACACCTATCAGTATGGCGACCCGGCTCTCGGCGTCGCCCGGCACTACCTTTCCTCGAACATCATCAAGGGAACGCCGGCCGCCAACAACCACGGCTATTCCAACCCCGCGGTCGACCGGCTCTTCGCCGAAGCGGCCGGCGCGGTCTCGGAGGCCGACGCGAAGCGGTCCTATGCCGAGGTCCAGGCGATCCTGGCCGACGATGTCGCGCTCGGCTGGCTGTTCGAAATGAAGAACGTCGTCGTCAGCCGGCCGTCGACCCGCAACCTCGTCACCTCGGCGATCGGGGTGTCCGACATGCTGGACGAGACCTGGATCGCGAAATGAGCCGCGGGGTGCGGGCGGTGGTTGCCGCCCGGCGCTTCAGCTTGGACCCGCGCGGAGACCGACGTTGAAACATCTGGATTTCGTCCTTCGACGCCTCGTCAAGGCACTGGTGGTGCTGGCCGGCGTCGTCGTCTTGAACTTTACCCTGATCCATCTCGCGCCCGGCGATCCGGCGGCGGTCTTCGCCGGCGAGGCGGGAGCCGGCGACGCGAAATTCCTGGCCGATCTGAGGGCGCAGTTCGGGCTGGATCAACCGGCCTACTGGCAGCTCTGGCTCTACATGAAAGGCGTCGTCGTCGGCGATCTCGGCTTTTCCTATCGAAACCAGGTGCCGGTCCTGTCGCTGATCATGGAGCGCCTGCCGGCGACGCTTTTGCTGACCGGTTTCGCCTTCCTGTTTTCGCTGGTCCTGGGCGTCGCCCTTGGCGTCATGGCGGCCCGCCGTCGTGGCGGCGTGGTCGACAGCATGGTGATGACCGGCGCGCTCATCTTCTACGCGACGCCATTGTTCTGGGTCGCCCTGATGGCGGTGCTGGTCTTTTCGGTCCAGCTGGAATGGTTTCCGCCCTTCGGCATGGAGAGCCTGGGGCCGGACGCCAGGGGCCTGGCGCGGGCGCTCGACATCGCCTGGCATCTAATGATGCCGACCGTCACGCTCGGGCTGTTCTTCACGGCCGTCTACGCCCGGCTGATGCGCGCCTCGATGCTGGAGGTCCTCGGCCTCGATTTCGTCAAGACGGCGCGCGCCAAGGGCGTGCCTCATGCGCTCATCATCCGCCGCCACGTGTTGCGCAATGCGTTCCTGCCGGTGTTCACCCTGGCAAGCGTCCAGGCCGGCCAACTGGTCGGCGGCGCGGTGCTGACCGAGACCGTCTTCGCCTGGCCCGGCATCGGCCGGCTGATGTTCGATGCCCTGCTGCAACGCGACTATCCGGTCATCCTCGGCGTCTTCCTGGTCACCTCCGGCGTCGTCGTCTGCGTCAACCTCGTGTCGGATCTCTGCTACGGCCTGGTCGATCCGCGCATCGACGTTACCAACTGAGGCGCGTCACCCATGACCTTCCTTCGCTCTATCCTCGCCAATCCCGGCACCGCCATCGGGCTTGCCATCCTGGCCGTCACCGCTCTCGTCGCGCTGTTCGCCCCGGTGCTGTTTCCGGTCAGCCCCTGGCAAAGCGCCGGCGCACCCTTGCTGCCGCCCTTCGTCGACGCGGCGTTTCCGCTCGGCACCGACCTTCTCGGTCGCGACATCGCGGCCGGGCTTGCTTATGGCGCTCGCGTCTCGCTGCTGGTCGGATTGGTCTCCACATTGGTCTCCGTGCTGCTCGGCGTCTCCATCGGATCGCTCGCCGGCTATCACGGCGGCTATGTCGACGACCTCCTGATGCGCTTTACCGAGTTCTTCCAGACGGTCCCGGCCTTCGCCATGGCCATCGTCCTGGTCGCCATCTTCAGTCCCTCCATCATGTCGATCACCTTGACCATCGCGGTGGTCTCCTGGCCGCCGGTGGCGCGTCTGGTGCGCGGCGAGTTCATGAGCCTGCGCTCGCGCGAATTCGTCCAGGCGGCCATCGTCATCGGCCAGAGCGGGCCGCGCATCATGGTCTCCCAGATCCTGCCCAATGCGCTGTCGCCGATCATCGTCATGGCGTCGCTGATGATCGCCACCGCCATTCTCACCGAAAGCGCGCTGTCCTTTCTCGGGCTCGGCGACCGCAACATGATGAGCTGGGGCTTCATGATCGGCGCCGCGCGCACCATGCTTCGGGAAGCCTGGTGGATGAGCGTGTTTCCCGGCCTGACCATCCTGCTGACCGTGCTCGCCATCAACCTGATCGGCGAGGGGCTCAACGACGCGATGAACCCGCAACTGCGCGCCCGGCGAGGCTGATATGGAACCGTCCAACATGCCCCTTCTGCGGGTCGAGAACCTGTCGATCCCCCTGCCGGCGGGAATGGATCGCCGCCTGGCGGTCGACGATCTCAGCTATGACGTCCAGGCGGGCGAAATCGTCTGCGTTGTCGGCGAGTCCGGTTCCGGCAAGTCGATGACCGCCAATGCCGTCATGGGCCTTCTGCCGCCGGCCCTGAAACCGTCGGCCGGGCGCCTCCTGTTCCAGGCGCGCGACCTGCTGACGATGAGCGAAGCGGAACGCGAACGCCAGCGCGGGCGCTCGGTCGCGATGATCTTCCAGGAGCCGCTGTCGGCGCTGAACCCCTTGATGCGGGTTGGCGACCAGATCGCCGAAGTCATGGAGGTCCATGGCGAGACCGATGCGGCGCGCAACGAACAGCGCGTGCTGGCGCTGCTCGACTATGTCGGCCTGCCGGATCCGCAGGACCTGCGCCGGTCCTATCCGTTCCGGCTGTCCGGAGGCCAGCGCCAGCGTGTGATGATCGCCATGGCGCTGGCGCTGGAGCCGGCCTTGCTGATTGCCGACGAGCCGACCACGGCCCTCGACGTCACCACGCAGGCGCAGATCCTGGCGCTGATCCGCAGGATCCAGCAGGCCAAGGGCATGGGCGTGATGTTCATCACCCATGATTTCGGCGTGGTCGCCGATATCGCCGACCGGGTCGTGGTGATGGAGCAGGGCGTCGCGGTGGAGCAAGGAACCGCCGATCAGGTCCTCAACCGGCCGGCGCATGCCTATACGAAGCGCCTGATCGCGGCTGTGCCCCATGGCGCGGCGCGTGCCGATGCGCGGCCGCCGGCCGAGGCGGTGCCGCTGCTGGAGGTGCGCAATCTCCGCAAGACCTATCGCAGCGGTGGCGGCCTGTTCTCCAGGCCGCGCAGCGTCGCCGCGGTCGACAACATCAATCTCAGCCTCGCGCGCGGCGAGATGCTGGGGCTGGTCGGCGAATCCGGCTCGGGAAAGTCGACGCTCGGGCGCTGTCTCCTGAAACTGATGCAGGTCGATGGCGGCGAGATCCTGTTTCGCGGCCGCGATCTCGTACCGCTCTCGGCCCGGGCGTTCCGGCCGCTCCGGCCGCATATGCAGATGATCTTCCAGGATCCTTTCGCCTCGCTCAATCCGCGCCAGACGGTCGGCCGCATCCTCACCGACGGGCCGGTCGCCAATGGCGTCGCGCCCGGGCTGGCCGCCGCCCGGGCGCGTGATCTTCTCGGTCTCGTCGGCCTCGATGCCTCAGCCGTCGATCGCTATCCCCACGAATTCTCCGGCGGCCAGCGCCAGCGCATCGGCATTGCGCGCGCATTGGCGCTGGAGCCGGAACTGCTGATCGCCGACGAGAGCGTCTCGGCGCTCGACGTCTCCGTGCAGGCGCAGGTCCTGGACCTGCTGCAGCAATTGCAGCGCCGCCTGAATCTGGCGATCATCTTCATCACCCATGACCTGCGGGTCGCGGCTCAGATCTGTGACCGGGTGGCGGTCATGCATCGCGGCGGCATCGTCGAATGCGGCCCGCCGGCCGAGATCTTCGAGCGGCCCGCGCATCCCTATACGCAACGCCTGATCGCGGCGATTCCAGGCAAGGGCTGGATGCCGGGCGGGGGACGGACGGCCGCGCCGCAATTGGCCGGAACGGGCTGACGGGAGCGCGCGCGAAACCGGCGCGGGTCAAAGGAGCGGCGCGTGTCAGCGCCCCGCTTTCCGTCCACGCGGCTTGGTCTCGAAAATATCCTGGTGGCGCTCGAGCTCCAGGCGGGTGCGCCGGATATGGCCGTAGAGAATGCGCTCGGCTTCCTCCGGGTCGCGGCGCTTCAGGGCTTCGATCAGCAGCCGGTGCTCGTAATGGACGAGGCGGAGCCCGGCGACGCCCATGACGGTGGCGAAGGCCCGTCGGTAGTGCTGGGTCGAATTCCAGAAGCGCTCGATCATCCCCTTGAGCCTCGGCATGTCGGCCGGGCCGTAGCTGATCAGGTGGAATTCGCGGTCGAGCCGGATGAAGTCCTCGATGTCGGCGGTCTCCTCCATCAACGCGGCGAGTTCCTCCATCCGCGCCAGGGCTTCACCCGACAGGGCACGGGTCCCTTCACCGAGCGCCAGGGGCTCGAGCCGCTCGCGCATCTTGTAGACCTCGATACATTCGGTGAGGTCGAGCTTGGCGACCCAGGCGCCGCTGTTCGGCACAAGGATGATCAGCCCTTCGCTTTCCAGGCGCTTCAATGCCTCGCGAACCGGCAGGCGGCTGGTGCCGAACTCGTCGGCGAGCTCTTCCTGCCGGATGCGCGAGCCCGGCGCGAACCGGCCGCCGAGGATCGCCGCGCGAATGGCCGCGGTGACGCGCTCGCTGGCGACCGGCGAGGTGGCGGACGGATCCGATGGCTCGAAATCAGAGGTCGGAACAGGCGAATCGGTCATGCAGAAACATTCCGGACAGGCTCATCGTGGAGCCATGCGGCTCCGTCAGAGCTGCGGGAGGGCAGGATGCCATAGCCGCTCCGGCCTGTCGCGCTCATAGGCCTTGCCGGCGGGATAACTCACGAGCTCCAGCTGCATGCCCCAGGGCGCCAGGAAATACACCCAGGTCTGGCCGGCGCTGGGGCCGCTGTCGCGCACCGTCGGTTCGCCGAGCACGCGCACGCCGTGGGCCTTCAGATGATCGACCGCCGCCGCGATATCTTCGACATAGAAGGCGAGGTGATGCCCCCCCACATCGGAATTCCTGGGCTGCCGGCGCTTCTGGTCCGGGGCGTCATATTCGAAGATCTCGAAGTTCGGACCCGTGCGGCACCGCAGGAACTTCAGCCGCTTCATGACCGCGCGCGGATGGACGTCGAGATGATCCGCCATCCACGAATCCGCGGCACTGAACGGGCCCAGTTCATAGAACGGCTCGCAGCCGATGACGTCGACGAAAAAGCCGATCGCCTGATCGAGGTCGGGCACGGTGAAGCCGATATGTTCGGTGCCCCGAAGCCCCGGCAGGCCCTGCGAGGGGGTGGGTCCGGATGGGTTCGGTCTTGATGGTGTCTGGGGCATGGCGGCTCCGGTGATGCGGGTTGGCGAAATGACACGTCGATCATGATTGGATCCATATAATCCAATAGAAGGATTTCAATGCAACAAAAAATGCTTCATTGGATCCATTGGCTTGACAGAGCAACCTTTGCCTGGCTATCCCTGTCGCCAGTGACATGCGCTCGGCCGTTCGCCGCGCGGGGATGTTCTCGGGGGCCGCGATGGCAAGATCGACGACGATGCGCAGCGAGGCGCCCTGGATCGGCTTCGAAGCCTCGAAGGCCGACTGGTCCAAGGCGGATGGGGCAACGCTGAAGACGGCGCTGACCCAGCTGCATCTGATCAGGGCCTTCGAGGAGGCGGTCCTGCAATTGGCCGGCGAGGGGCTGGTCCATGGGCCCGCGCATTCCTCCATCGGGCAGGAAGGCGGCGCGGTCGGATCCATTTTGGCATTGCGGACCGACGACCAGATCAATGGATCCCATCGCGGCCATCACCAGTTCCTGGCCAAGTCGCTGCTGCAGGTGGCACCCGATGGCCTCGACCCGCAGGGGTCGTTTCGCGGACCGATCCGCGACCTGATGAAGCGGTCGCTGGCCGAGATCCTGGGGCTGGCCCAGGGCTTCTGCCGGGGACGCGGCGGCTCGATGCATCTGCGTTGGGCTGAAGCGGGCGTGCTCGGCACCAATGCCATTGTCGGCGGTGGCGTGCCCTTGGCCGCGGGGGCCGCCTGGGCGCACAAACAGGCCGGCACCGACACGGTGGCGGTGACCTATTTCGGCGACGGCGCGGTCAATATCGGCTCGGTGCTGGAGACCATGAATCTCGCCGCCGCCTGGAAGCTGCCGCTGTGCTTCTTCATCGAGAACAACGGCTATGCGGTGGCCACCACGGTTGGCGAATCCACCGCCGAGCCGCGCCTGTCGTCGCGCGGCCAGGCCTTTGGCATTCCCGCCTGGCGCGTCGACGGCATGAACCCGCTGGCGGTTCACCTCGCCATGAAGGCGGCGGTCGCGCATATGCGTTCGGGCGCCGGCCCGACCATCGTCGAGGCCGAGGTCTATCGCTTTTTCCACCAGAACGGCGCCTTTCCCGGCAGCGCCTTCGGCTATCGCTCCAAGGAGGAGGAGGCGAGCTGGCGCCTGCGTGATCCCCTGGATCGTGCGGCCCGCGAGATGATCGCGCTGTCGCTGATCACCGAAGGTGAGGTCGCCGATCTGCGTGACCGGAGCCAGGCGCTGATGGCGGAGCTTGCCAACGAGTTGACCGAGCCGACCGCCGGCAATCGGCGCCGTATTCCCGGCGAGCTCTGGCCGTCGGCCGATTTTCGCGACGTCGGCATTCGCGGCGATCTCGCCGAACTCGCCGGCGCCCGGACGAGCGAACTCGAAACCTTCACGGGCCGCGTCACAGAACGCAGGTTTGTCGATGTCATCGCAGACGTCATCGCAAGGCGCATGGAGACGGATCCGGGCGTGGTCGTGCTCGGTGAAGACATTCATCGCCTGAAGGGCGGCACCAATGGCGCGACGCGCGACCTGAAGGATCGTTTTCCAGACCGGGTGCTCGGCACGCCGATCAGCGAGAACGCCTTTTGCGGGCTCGGCGGCGGCATCGCCATGGACGGCCGCTACAAGCCGATCGTCGAGTTCATGTATCCGGATTTCATGTGGGTGGCGGCCGACCAGGTGTTCAACCAGATCGGCAAGGCGCGCCACATGTTCGGCGGCGACCTCGCCGTGCCGCTGGTGCTGCGCACCAAGGTGGCGATGGGCACCGGTTATGGCTCGCAGCATTCCATGGACCCTGCCGGCCTGTTCGCGACCGCGCCCGGCTGGCGCATCGTCGCGCCCTCGACGCCGTTCGACTATGTCGGGCTGATGAACACGGCGCTGGCCTGCAAGGACCCGGTGCTGGTCATCGAACATGTCGATCTCTATAGCGCCAGCGGACCGGCACCGGCCGAGGATCTCGACTATCTCATTCCCTTCGGCAAGGCCGCCATCCGCCGCGTCGGCAGCCGGGCCACCGCGCTGACCTATCTCGGCATGGTCAGGCGGACGTTGGAGGCGGTCGACGAGCTTGGCGCCGATATCGAGGTCATCGATCTGCGCACCCTGGATCGCGCCGGGCTCGACTGGGAGACGATCGGCGGTTCCATCGTCAAGACCAATCGTGTCGTCATCGTCGAGCAGGGCGCGCGCGGAACCTCCTATGGCGCCTGGCTCGCCGACGAGATCCAGCGCCGTTTCTTCGACTGGCTCGACCACCCGATCGAACGGGTGACCGGCGGCGAAGCTTCGCCGAGCATTTCGAAAGTGCTCGAGCGCGCCGCCTTCGCCGGCACGCCGGAGATCGTCCGGGCCTTGGCCGACATGCTCGAACCCCAGGCCTGACGTCATGGTTTCCATTCCGGCAGCCGACAGCCTGGACTTGACCGCGCGCCGTCCCATCGCGCCCAAGTTCGGCGCCGCGCGCTTGACCCTGCCGGGCGATGGGCCACGCATGTTCGCGACGCCGCTGGCGCGCCGGCTGGCCCGCGATCGCGGCATCGATCTGGCGAGCTTGCGCGGCAGCGGTCCGCGCGGCCGTATCGTCAGCCGGGATGTCGAGGCCTCCAGTGAGGTCGCGCGGGCAGCACCTCTCGCAGCCTCCGACGGAGCCGGGCTCTCGTCCATGCGGGTGCCGCTGCCGGCCGATGAAATTCCGCATCAGGCGGTGCCGCATACGGCACGGCACCTGGCCAATATGTCGGTGCTTTCGGCGAGCCAGCGCGATGTTCCGCATGTCTCGCTTTTGGCCGATTGCGAGCTGGACGCGCTTCTCGCCCTGCGCGCGAAGCTCAATGCCGGCCGCGCCGCCGAGGCCAGGCTGTCGATCAATGATTTCGTCGTGCGCGCCACAGCGGTGGCCCTGCTGCGGGTGCCGGATTTCCACGTCATGTGGACCGAGGCGGCGCGCCTGCGGCTCGAGCGCGCCGATATCGCGGTGGCGGTCGCGACCGAGGCTGGTCTCATCGCGCCGGTCGTGCGTGATGCCGGAAGCAAGCCGCTATCGGTCATCTCCGCCGAGATCCGCGGTCTCGCCGCACAGGCCCGCACGGGGCGGCTCGCGCCGATCGACGAACAGGGCGGCGCGATGACGGTGACCAATCTCGGCATGCGCGGCGTGCGCCAGTTCACCGCCATCGTCCGTCCGCCCCAATCGGCCATCCTGGCGGTGGGCGCGGCGCGGCGGTGGCTGCGCCTGGACGAAGGCATCGTCGGTGAGAGCCAGGTGGTCAGCGTGACCTTGTCGATCGATCACCGGGCGATCGACGGCGCGGTCGCGGCCCGCTGGTTGGCCGAATTCAGGGGCCTGATCCAGATGCCCTTGACCATGCTGGTGTGATCAGGTCCGCCGACCAGGACGAGGAGACGAACCATGCATATTCTCCATTCCGACACGCATGTCCTGCACGTGCCGGGCGACGTGATGCGGCTCGGCGTCTATCGGCCGGGCCGCGACCTGCCCGAGCGCGTCGACGTGCTGCGCGAGGCAGCACTTGCCGCCGGTCATCGCCAGGTCCCGGCGAACCAGCACGGCCTTGCGCCGATCGCCGCCGTCCACTCGCCCGAATATCTCGATTTTCTGGCGGTCGCTTATGCCGAGTGGAGCCGCCTGGAGGGTGCGTCCCCGAACGTTTTCGCCAATATTTTCCCCGTGCGCGACATGGTCGGTGGCTATCCGACCTCGATCGTCGGGCGCGCCGGCTATCACATGCACGACCAGTTGGCGCCGATCGGGCCGGGCACCTACGAGGCGGCGGTGGCGTCGGCCAATCTGGCGGCGGATGCGGCCCATCGCGTCCTGGCCGGCGAGGCGGTGGTCTATGCGCTCTGTCGGCCCTCCGGCCATCACGCCTATCGCGACATGGGCGGCGGCGCGACCTATCTGAACAACGCGGCGATCGCGGCGCAGTATCTCCGCCGCAAGGTCGAGCGCGTCGCGCTGATCGATATCGACGTGCATCATGGCAACGGGACGCAGGGGATTTTCTATCACCGCTCCGACGTCCTGTTCGTCTCGCTGCATCGCGACCCGACCGATTATCATCCCTATTTCGTCGGTCATGGACATGAGCGCGGGGCCGGCGAGGGGCTTGGCTACAACCTCAATCTGCCACTCGCCGCCGGCGCCGACGACACGGTCTATCTGCAAGCCCTCGATCAGGCCTGCCGGCGCATCGAACGCTTCGTGCCGGATGCGCTGGTCGTGTCGCTCGGGCTCGATGCTCATGCCGAGGACCCCAGCATGGGGCTCGGCGTCAGCCATGACGGCTTCCGGCGGATCGGCGAACGGCTCGGCGCGCTCAGCCTGCCGACCGCGCTGATCCAGGAGGGCGGCTACAACATCGCGACGATCGGCCGTTCGCTCGGCGAATTCCTGGCCGGCTTCGTCGCCCGGCACGCCGTTCGGCCCAGCCCCGACGCGGGCTGACCGGCGGCTCATTCCCTTTTTCGGATTTCAACAGGACGCCCGACCATGAGACATCTGATCGCCGACGACATCGCTCCGCCCTTCGGCAATTACAGCCATGCCGTCGAAATTCCGCCGGCTGCGCGGATCCTGTCGATCGCCGGCCAGGTCGGCGTCCACCCGGACGGTCGGGTCGCCGAAACGGCGGAGGAGCAGACCGAAGTGATCTTCGCCAATATCGAACGGGTGCTGGCCAAGGCCGGGATGACGCTGAAGGACCTGGTCAAGCTGAACTTCTTCGTGGTGTCGCGCGCCGATCTGCCGGCCATCCGCGCCGTGCGTGACCGGGTCCTGGGCACGCCGGCGCCGGCCCTGTCGCTGGTGCTGGTCGCAGCGCTCGGCCAGGAGAGCTGGCGCCTGGAGGTCGATGGCGTCGCGGCCCGCAAGGATTGACGAGACCGGACCGGCAGGGATCATCGAGATGAACGATCAATTGCACCATTGCGACGCGCTCGGCCAGGCGGCGCTGATCGCCGCGGGCGAGGTCTCGCCGGGCGAGCTTCTGGACGAGACGATCCGCCGGATCGAGCGGATCAACCCCACCGTCAATGCGGTGACGATGACCCTGTTCGACCAGGCGCGCGCCGCGATCGCGCGGGGCCTGCCGGAGGGGCCGTTCCGCGGTGTGCCCTTCCTGGTGAAGGACTTCTACTGCCATGTCGCGGGCACGGCGACCACCAATGGGTCCCGGCTGTTCCGCGACAACATCATCGACCACGACAGCGAATTGACGCGGCGCTACCGGCAGGCAGGCTTCGTCCTGGCCGGCAAGACCAATGTGCCGGAAATGGTGACGATCGGCACGACCGAGCCGGCGCTCTACGGCCCGACGCGCAACCCCTGGGCCTCAGGCCATTCGGCCGGGGGCTCCAGTGGCGGCGCGGCCGCGGCGGTGGCGGCCGGCCTGGTCCAGGTGGCCCATGCCAATGACGGCGCCGGCTCGACCCGCATCCCCGCTTCGTCCTGCGGCCTGTTCGGCCTGAAGCCGTCGCGCGGCCGGATCACGCTCGGCCCGGATGTCGGTGAATCCATGGGCGGCATCACCGCCGAGCATGTGGTCTCGCGCTCGGTCCGCGACAGCGCGGCCGTGCTCGATGCCACCCATGGCGTGCTCGCCGGCGACCCCTATGTGGCGCCACCGGTCGAGGGCACCTTCCTGGCGGCGCTCGGCCGGCGCGACCGGCCGCTGCGCATCGCCGTCTCGGACGACGCCTTGTTCGCGGTCGATGTCGACCCGGCCTGCCGGGCCGCGGTGCGCGAGGCCGCCAGCCTGCTCGAAAGTCTCGGCCATCGGGTCGAATGGACGGCGCCCATCATCAATGGCGAGGCATTTCGGGCGGCATTGCGCAATTTCTGGCCGCTGACCGTGACCCGGGCCATGGCGGCGACCGCCGCGGCCCGCGGTGTTTCGATCGACGATCTCGCCTCCGGTCTGGAACCGCTCAACCAATATCTGGTCGAGCTCGGACGCCAGCGCCTGGCATTCGACTATATCGGCGATCTCGTCACCTTTCAGGGACTGACGCGGACGCTCGGCCGGTTCCTGGAGAGTTACGATATCTGGCTGACGCCGACATTGGCCTTCCCGCCGCCAAGGCTTGGCCATTACGATGCGGCCGTGGTCGGTGGCGCCGAGGCTTTCGGGCGCGTCATCGCATCCTTTGCCTTCACCGCGCCCGCCAATGTCACCGGCATCCCCGCAGCCAGCGTGCCCTTCGCGGTGACGCCTGACGGTTTGCCGGTCGGCATCCAGATCGCCGCGCGGCTCGGTGCCGAAGCCGCGCTGTTCCGCCTGGCGGCGGAGATCGAAGAGGCCCGGCCCTGGGGCCACCTCTATCCGCAGCTCTGAATCACAGGTCCGGCGGTCCTCGCCGCCGGCCGAAACCCCGAAAGGACGGGCCGTGCAGATTTCCGGCACCACGCGCATCGTCGGCCTGATCGCCGACCCCATCGGACAGGTTCGCACGCCGCAACTGCTCAACAGCATCTTCGCGGAGCACGGCGTCGACGCCGTCGCCATCGGACTGCATGTCGGGGCGGAAGGGCTCATCGAGGCGTGGCGCGGCCTGGCGCGCCTGCAAAATCTCGCCGGTTTCGTCGTCTCGATCCCGCACAAGCCGGATGCGGCAGGACTTTGCGACGTGCTCGGCCCGTCCGCTGCGCAGGCCGGAACCGTCAATGCGGTCAGGCGCGAGGCCGACGGCCGGCTGGTCGGAGAGACCTTCGACGGCACGGGTTTCGTCGCCGGGTTGCAGGCCGAGGATGTGGCGATCGCCGGCCGCCGCGTCCTGTTGCTCGGATCGGGCGGCGCCGCGGCGTCGATCGCCTTCGCCCTGGCCGGATCCGGCGCCGCCGCCATCGAGATCGTCAATCGCACGCCGGCGAAAGCCGCGGGTCTGGCCCAGCGGCTCGGCCGCGCCTATCCGCGTCTCGTCGTGAGCACGGCATCATCAGCGGGGCCGGGCGCCGACCTGATCGTCAACGCCACGTCCCTCGGGCTTGCCCCGGACGATCCCTTGCCGGTCGATCCGGCGGTGATCGGGCCCGGTACCTGCGTCGCCGAGGCGCTGATCGCGGCGAGCCCGAGCGCGCTCGCCCGTGCCGCCATGGCCCGTGGTGCCCGCCATCTGGATGGCAGGCCCATGCTGAACGGGCAGGTCATGCTGCTGCTTCGCCATATCCTGCCCGAGAGCTTCCCCAGCGCCGGGATCGCTGCGGCGCCCGCCGCTGCACGTTCCGCCTGACCTTCCGCCAACCCGTCACGAGGCTCCCATGACCGTCGCGGCTCAATCCTCAAGCCCCTTGTCTGAAGGCGTGGCCTTCATCGACGGCCACTATGTGCCGCTCGGCGAAGCCCGCATTCCGATCACCGACCGCGGCTTCGTCCGCTCGGATGCGACCTATGACGTGGTTCACGTCTGGAAGGGCCGGTTCTTCCGGCTCGACGATTATGTCGACCGCTTCTACGCCTCGATGGCCGGCCTCCGGATGACCTTGCCGTGCTCGCGCGAGGACCTGATCGAGATCCTGCATCAATGCGTCCGCCGCAGCGGCCTTCAGGATGCCTATGTCCAGATGACCTGTACCCGTGGCGTGCCGCCGCGCGGCAGCCGCGATCCGCGCCTGTGCCAGAACCGGCTCTATGTCTTCGCGCAACCCTTCGTGTGGATCGCCAATGACGCGCAGCGGCGCGACGGACTAAGCCTGATCATCGCGACGCCGGAGCGGATTCCGCCCGAATCGGTCGATCCCCGCATCAAGAATTTCCATTGGCTCGACCTGACCATGGGTATTTTCGAAGCCTATGATCGCGACGCGGTCGTGGCCGTGCTGCCCGACCGGGACGGCAACATCACCGAGGGCGCCGGCTTCAATCTCTTCGCGGTCAAGAATGGCCGCCTGCTGACGCCGGATCGCGGGGTTTTCGAAGGCATGACCCGGCGCACCGTGATCGAACTTGCCGCCGAGTTGCAACTGCCTGTCGAGACCCGCCCGATCGCCGCGTCGGAATTGCGCGACGCGGACGAAATCTTCCTGACCAGCACCGCCGGCGGCATCATGCCGGTGACGGTTCTCGACGGCAGGTCGCTCGGCGACGGGCGACCCGGGCCCCAGTCGCGCCGGCTCCACGATCTCTATTGGCAAAGGCATGAAGAGGGGTGGCTCGCCACCCCCGTGAACTACGGAGCCTGATCATGTCGCTCGGCGAGGCAGTGGTGCTGGTCACCGGCGGCACGCATGGCATCGGGGCGGCTTGTGTCAGACGCCTCGCCGGCGTCGGCGCGCGCGTCGTCTTCACCGGCCGTGACGAAGCCGCGGCGGAGGCCCTCATGGCGGAAGCCGAGGGCGCCCGGTTCGTCGAAGGCGACGCAGCCAACGAAGACGATTGCGTTCGCGCCGTCGCGTTGGCCCTGGACATCGGTGGCGGGCGGATCACCGGGCTCGTCAACAATGCCGGCATGGGCGCGCGACAGACCTTCGCGCAATCGACGCTGGCCGACTGGGACCGGATCATGGCCGTCAATGCGCGTTCGGCTTACCTTTTTACGCGCCATGCTCTTGCCGGGCTGGAAGCCGGCCAGGGTTCGGTCGTCATGATGTCTTCGATCGCCGGCAAGGTCGGCGAGGAGGGGCTCGCGCTCTATACGGCCTCGAAGGCGGCCCTGATCGGCTTCACCCAGGCCCTGGCCCTGGAGATCGGTGCCAGAGTTCGTGTCAACGCCATCTGTCCGGGCCAGATCGAGACCCGGATGATGGCAAGGACGCTCGCCTTGCCGGGTCGGCGCGAATTGCTGCAGAGCCGGATCCCATCGAACCGCCTTGGAACACCTGAGGACATTGCCGAGGCAGTGTTCTGGCTGCTCTCGCCGCTGTCGTCATTCGTCAACGGCACCGTCCTGACGGTCGATGGTGGCGAGACGGCCGGACTGAAGAACCCGGCGGAGCCGATCGCCTCCTGATCGGTCTGCAGCCTCGCTCGGGGGCTTGCACGGGTGCGCTTGTCGGGTTCGCGCGGTGACGCCTCCAGCCGCTTGTCGCCATCTCGACGAGAGGGAGGCGCGCGCCGATCGCATCGGCCCCGCCGAGCGGCACAGCCCCTCCCATTGCGGCCGATGCATGCCGGGCGCTTGTAAGGTAGAGGTTGTCTCGGAGAATTCTTGGCGCCAGGGCGAGGAGAGAGACATTGGCAAAGACGATGACGGTGGAGCGGGCGACCGCATTCGGGTCGGCCTGGAACAGCGGCGATCCGGACCTGGTGACCAGCTTCTTCACTGCCGACGGCGTCTATCACGCCTCCGTTGGCCCGGACCGGCTTGGCAAGACCTATCATGGCACGGAAGAGATACGCCGCGGCGTGAAGGCTTTCTTCGATCGCTTTCCTGATGGCAGGTTCGAGAACCTCAGGGTTGTCGTCTCCGGCAATATCGGCACCTTCGAATGGGATTTCGTGGCGTCCTCGGCAAACGGGGAGGCGGTCAGCACGGCCGGCTGCGACCTGCTCGAATTCGAGGGCGACATGGTCGCCAAGAAGAATGCGTTCCGGAAGGCGCGCGCTTGAAGCGCGGCGTCAGCCACCCCGACGGTGGCGCTGCAAAGAAGGCTCGCCATTCGCCTCCCTCTGGAAGCGAAGCCCGGCACGCCCGCCTCGCGCGGTGCCCGCCGCGTCGCGACGATGGCGATAGCCTCTGGGCCGACGGCATTGATCCGCTGGCTTTGGGCAGCGTGGTCCGGAGCGACTGGGCGGGGCAGGGTGCCTCACATACCGATGGGGCAAGGGGCCTTGCCCGACGACGTCATGTCGACGATATGGAGGTCGCTGGGCTTGCCGATGGTTTCCAGTCGGCAAGACACGGCGAGGTTGGCCTTTCAACGCGGCCGAACTGGCGTTCGACGGTGACTGCGGTGGGGCGCAGGAATGCGGCTGGCATGGCGTCCCGGCACCGGCCACCGGACGGGCCGCGCAGGGCGCGGCGCAAGTGCCTGTGCGTCGGATGTACACCCGGCCGTCGAGCGGTGGCGAACAGCGCGCGCGAGACCGCAGGAGCGAGTGCATGCGAAGCGGTTCAAGGATTTGAAGATCGAATAAAAATGAAGCGATTTCAGATGGATAAATTCGCCATTGCACCGATGATGGACTGGACGGACAGGCATTGCCGGTTCTTCCATCGTCTCATGACGCGTCGTGCCCGGCTCTATACCGAAATGGTCACGGCCGGCGCGGTGATCCATGGCGATCGCGAAAGGCTGCTCGGCCTGTCCTCGCAGGAACATCCGGTGGCGCTGCAGCTCGGCGGCTCCGATCCGGCGGCGCTCGCCGAGGCCGCGCGCATCGGCGAGGGTTTTGGTTATGACGAGATCAACCTGAATGTCGGCTGCCCGTCCGACCGCGTCCAGGGCGGCCAGTTCGGCGCCTGCCTGATGGCGACCCCGGCGCTGGTCGCCGATTGCGTGGCGGCGATGAAGGCGGCGGTCGGCGTGCCGGTGACGGTGAAATGCCGGATCGGCATCGACGACCAGGATCCGGAAGAAAGCCTCGATGCGCTTGCCGACGCGGTGGTGCCGGCCGGTGTCGACGCGCTCACCGTGCATGCCCGCAAGGCCTGGCTGAAGGGCCTGTCGCCGCGCGAGAACCGCGAGATCCCGCCGCTCGACTATGGCCGGGTGTTCCGCCTGAAGGCGCGGCTTCCGCATCTGCCGATCGCCATTAATGGCGGTATCGCCACGATCGCCGAGGCCAAAGCCCTGCTGGAGCCTCGCGACGGTGTCACGCTCGACGGCGTCATGCTCGGTCGGGCCGCCTATCAGGATCCCCATATCCTTGTCGATGTCGACCCCGAGATCTTCGGCGAGCCGGCACCGGTGGCCTCGCTCGACGCGGTGGTCGAGCAGTTGATCCCCTATGTCGAGGCCGAACTCGGCCATGGCGTAAGGCTCTCAGCCATCACCCGCCACATTCTCGGCCTCTACCAGGGCGTTCCAGGCGCGCGTGCCTTCCGCCGCCATCTCAGCACCGAGGCGGTGAAGCCGGGAGCCGGCATCGCGGTGATCCGCGACGCGCTCGCACAGGTGACCACGGGGCGCCGAGAGCGCCAGGAGCGTGCGGAGGAGCGCGTCGCCAGCGCCGCCTGATCTCTCGCCGGATGACGGTTGGCAGGCGCCGGGCCATGGTGTTTGCTGCCGAAGTTCCGGAGCGCGCGATGATCAAGGTCCATCACCTCAACAATTCCCGTTCGCAGCGTATTCTCTGGTTGCTCGAGGAACTCGGCCTCGACTACGAAATCATCCGTTACGAACGCGACCCCGCGACGCGCAAGGCGCCGGCCGCCCTCAACGCGGTCCATCCCCTCGGCAAGTCGCCCGTCATCGACGATGGCGAGATCGTGCTGGCCGAGTCGGCTGCGATCATCGAATATCTGCTGGATCGCCACGGCACGGGCGATTGGGCACCGGCGCGGACCGCCAAGAGCTGGCCGCGCTATCTCTATTGGATGCATTTCGCCGAGGGCTCGGCGATCACGCCGCTGCTGCTCCGGCTCTATCTGAAACCGGTCGGTGAGCCGGCCGTGCCCATGCTGGCGGCGGTCGAGGCCGAGATCAGGAAACTCCTGGACTTCGTCGAGGCCGAGCTGGGCGACAAGCCGTTCTTCATGGGCGACCAGCTGACGGCCGCCGATATCCAGATGAGTTTTCCGCTCGAGGCGGTGCGCCTGCGCGGCGAGCAGGCCTTGGCCTATCCCAGGATCACCGCCTTCCTCGCGCGCATTCATGCCCGGCCGGCCTATCAGCGCGCGCTGGAGCGCGGTGGCCGCTACGACGTGATCCGTTAGCGCGCGGCGGGCGTAATTCGCGGCGGAGGGCCCGCTCGGGCAGTTCCGCCATGCGCTGCGGGCTCTTGAAGCCGGCGGCGGTGGAGTCCAGTGTCCGCCGCGATCGCAGCCGCGCAGCTTTTGGCGCGCTTTTTGCCTAAGGTTCTCATGTTTTTCGGTGTTCCCTACGATCAATTGGCCATTCTGGCCGTTGGTCTTCTCGGTGCTGGTGCAGCCACCGGCATTCTCGCGGGCGTTTTCGGTGTCGGCGGCGGCGCGGTGATCGTGCCGGTCCTCTACGAATTGTTCGGCGTCGTCGGCGTACCGCTGGAGGTGCGCATGCCGCTCTGTGTCGGCACTTCGCTCGCCATCATCATCCCGACCTCGATCCGCTCGTTCCAGGCGCACAAGGCGCGCGGCGCCGTCGATCTCGACGTGCTGAAGGCCTGGGCCGTGCCGGTCATCCTGGGTGTCGCGATCGGCAGCTTCATCGCGCGCTACGCGCCACCCGCCGTGTTCAAGGCGGTGTTCGTTTTCGTCGCCGGCCTGTCCGCGTTCCGGCTCCTGACCGGCAAGGAGCTGAAATTCGGCAAGGGCATGCCGGGCAAGGCAGGCATGGCGGCCTCCGGCGGTGTCATCGGCGTGTTGTCCAGCCTGATGGGCATTGGCGGTGGCCAGCTCGGCAATCTCGTGATGATGGCCTATGGCCGCTCCATCCATAACGCCATCGCGACCTCGTCGGGGCTCGGCGTGCTGATTTCGATTCCCGGCGCCATCGGCTACATCTTCGCCGGCTGGTCGAAAGCCGCGGAATTTCCCGGCGTCGCCGCGCTCCAGTTTCCCTTCGCGCTCGGCTATGTCTCGCTGATCGGCTTCCTGCTGTTCATTCCGACCTCGATCTGGACCGCGCCGCTCGGCGCGCGTCTGGCCCACGCCCTGCCGAAGCGCCGGCTGGAAGTGGCCTTCGGCCTGTTCCTGCTGATCGTCTGCCTGCGCTTCCTGTGGGACTTCATCGCCCGTTAGGACGATTGAACGAGGTTGCGCGGCACCGCGGGCTGGCGCCGCAAGGGAGGCATCGATGAGCCATATCGCACCATCCACCGAGGAGCGCGTCACCGTTCCGCTGGTCCAGCGCTGGAAGGACGAGGGCCGCCGCCTGGTCATGACCACCGCCTATGACGCGGCCACCGCCCGGATCGCCGACCCCGTGGTCGACATGATCCTGGTCGGTGACAGCGTCGGCAATGTCTGCCTCGGCTTCGACAACACGCTGCCGGTCAGCATGGCCATGATGAACCATCATCTGGAGGCGGTGACGCGCACAAGGCCACGTGCGCTCATCGTCGCCGACATGCCCTATCTGAGCTTTCATCTCGGCGCCGAGGACACCTTGCGCAATGCCGGCGGCTTCATGCAGCGCGGCGCCGGCGCGGTGAAGCTCGAGGGCGGGGCCAAGCGCCTCGACATGGTCCGCGCGCTGGTCGATTGCGAGATCCCGGTGATGGGACATCTCGGCCTGACGCCGCAAAGCGTCAACGTCATGGGCGGCTTCAAGGTGCAGGGCCGGGCGGAGGATGACGCGCTGCGCCTGCTCGACGACGCCTGCGCGCTCGAGGCGGCGGGCTGCTTCGCGCTGGTTCTGGAAGGCATTCCGACCGAGCTTGCCGCGCGTGCAACCGAGGTGCTGCGCATCCCGACCATCGGCATCGGCGCCGGCCCGCTTTGCTCGGGCCAGGTGCTGGTGTTCCACGACGTGCTCGGCCTGCTGCAGGGGCACAAGGCGAAATTCGTGCGCAGCTATGTCGACGGTTTCGGCATTCTGCAGGACGGCTTGTCGCGTTTTGCCGAGGATGTACGCAGTGGCGCCTTTCCCGCGCCCGAGCAATCCTACCGCCTTCCGGAGGCGCTGCATGCCGCGGTTGCCGGCTGGGCGCCGCGTTCGTAAGTCCCGGGCCGGGCCGATCAGGCTTTGCGGACGGCCGAGGCGATGTCGAAATCCGCGGCCAGCCGCACTTCGCGCAAGGGGCGGGCGAGCCTGATCGCCTCTTCATAGAGCGGGTGGGCCTTGTAGGCCGTAAGCTCTGCCTGGCTGTCGAACTCGCCATAGACGACGACGTCGATATCGTTGCCGAGCTGATCGGTTTTCTGATTGCGCGCAACCTCCAGGTGGCGCGCATGCGGGATCCGGGTGAGACAGGCGAGGCCGTCGACGATCCCGTCGATGTCGGCTTTGTCCTTCGCGCTGAACAGAACGATGTGGCGGATCATGGCGGACCGATGCGTGCGGTGAAAACGGAGCCCTGGCTATCACGCCGCCAAGCCGAAGCAAGGCCAATATTGCTCTCGTTGTCGTGCGGCCGCGGCGCGCCCGCCAGGCCCCTTTGGAGCCGGACGGCGCGCCGGGTCTCGATCGGCTAGGCTTGCCGGGTCTGCTTGTCGATCGCCCAGGCGCCGGCGCCGGCTGCCGCGATATAGAGGAACACGAAGCAGTAGAGCACGGCGGCATCGCCATTGTTCAACAGCGGATAGAAGCTGCGCGGAGCGTGGAACATCCAATAGGCGACCGCCATGTCACCGGCCAGGATGAAGGCCACCGGGCGGGTCAGGAAGCCGACCAGCAGCAGCAGGCCGCCGACGATCTCGATGACGCCCTGCCACCAGAACAGCGAAAGGAAGGCCGGATAGCCGCTGGCCGGCGCGGCCGGGAAGCCGAAGAATTTCTGCGTGCCATGCGCCAGGAAGATCAGTGCAACGACGATCCTCAAGACGCTCAGCAGGTATGGCGCAAAGCGCTGGGCGCTCGAACCCAAATCCATAGTCAGCTCCTGTCATGCGTACTGCCGCCGAAAGGGCGTGACGCGCCCGGCCATATTGCGCAGCACAACGGCCTTGTCTGCGGCCTGACGGGATTTTGATCGGCGCGTTACCGGGCTTTCGCAGGCTTCAGCGCAGCACGATGCGCCCGTCCACGGCCGCCGCGATGGTCCCCAGCTTGCGGGCATGGACCATCACGTCGGAGGCGACCAGCTTGCCCTTCAGGTCGGCGTCGCGGACACGGGCGCCGAGCATGCCGTAGCCGTCGCCGCCGCGCAGCATGAAGTCGTTGGTGGCCACCGTGTAGATCCGCGCCGGGTCGAGCGGCGCGCCGCCGACGGTCATGGCGACGACCCGGTCGCCGGCCGGCCGCGAGCGGTCGACGATCGCGGTCAGGCCGGACACCTGCGGGAAGCGGCCGGCGCGATGTTCGACCTGGCTGACGCCGTTTTCGATCGCCGCCTTCAGATCCGCACCCGAGACCGGCGCCATGACGGTGCGGTTGCCGAAGGGCAGCTCGGTCAGCACGTCGCGGCGGGTCAGCTGGTGACCGGCCGGATAGATCCTGTTGCCGCGGATGCCGCCGCCATTGACGATCGCCACGTCGGCGCCGGAGGCGGCGCGCATCGCGTCGGTGATCAGGTCGCCGATCGCGGTTTCCTGGGAACGCACGGTGGTGGTGCGGCTGTCGAGCTCGCCGGTCACGGTCGCGATGACCACGTCGAGTTCCTGCGATAGCAGTTTTTCATAGTCCTGGACCCGCGCATGGGTCTGCGGGTCGGGGGTGACGGTGCGGCTGTCATTGACCCGGAACGACGGCGTGAAGGTCACCCGCCTCTCGGCGCCTTCGCCCGATGTGCCGAGCGTCAGATCGATGGCGGTGACGTAATAGCCTTCCTCCGAGCTCTCGACCATGACGGTGCGGCCGTCATAGGTCACCGCGAGGTCGTGATCGTGACCGGTCAGCAGCACGTCGACCAGGCGCGAGCGAACGATTTGCAGGTCCTCCGCCCGGTCGGTATGGGCGCAGCAGACGATGAGATCGGCGCCGGCACGCCTGAGCCGTGCGGCCTCGCGCCGCACCGTCTCCATGGTCGGGCTGAACTTGATGTCGCCCGACGACGACACCTCGGCGGTATTGGGCAAGGCTACGCCGAACACGCCGAGCTTGACCACGCCGAGGTCGAAGATCCGGCCATCCTCGTGCCCGGGCAGCACCGAGCCGTCGGCGGCGCGCATATTGGCGGCGAAATAGGCGAACTTCGCCTCGCGCCGGCGGCTGGCATAGGCCTCGGGGCCGAAGTCGAATTCGTGGTTGCCCGGCACGAAGACGTCGGGCGGGGCGAGATTGACCAGCTCGATCGTGTGGGCGCCCTGGTCGAAACCGGACATCAGGGAGGGCGAAAACATGTCGCCGGCATGCACATAGAGCATCGGCGTGCCGCGCGCCCGCTCGGCCTTGACGATGGCGTTGAGCCGGGCAAAGCCGCCGCGGCCGTGCTCGTCGCTCATCTTGTAGATGTCGTTGACCAGCAGCAGCGTGATGTCGGGCTTGCGCGCCTCGGCGCCGGCCGGTCCGGAAGCGGTCATGCCGGCCATGGCGGCGCCGGCGCCGAGCCCGACCGTCAAGGTGTCGCGGCGAGAGATCAGGGTCATGGCGGGCTCCTCACGGGACAGGTCGATCGGCGGCGCGACCATGCTCTCCGGCGCTTGCTTCCGGCAAGTCCGGCGAGATCGGTAGCGCCGTTCTGTTGCTATTCCTTGCCGCGGAGGATCATCCGTCCGCCGCGCACCTCGTAGCCGTCGAGGCGGTCGAGAAACGTGTGGCCCAGCAGGCTCGAGCTCAACGCTTCGGGCCGGGCGACGAGAGCCCGCACCTGCCGTGCGACGATCGGGCCGACCGCCACCGTGTCGAGCGTGGTGGCGGCGGTCATTGCCTGGCCATTGGCGGTCGAGACCGGGATGTTGAACGACAGGCGGTCGACCTGGATGCCGGCGCGCCGGGCGTCGGCATCGGTCAGCACGAGCGACGAGGCGCCGGTATCCACCAGCATCGGCGTGGCGCGCGCGCCGTTGATCGCGACCCGCACGGAAAACGTGCCGCCGCGGCCTTGCGGCACGGTCACTTCGAGGGCGCCGGTGACGCCTTCGGAACCGAGCCCGGGCACGAGGTTGCCGAGGACCCGGCGGCCGACCGATTCGAACTCGAAGCGATAGGTGTAGATCACGCCGAGAAAGGCGAAGATGGCGAGCCAGGCGATGGCCGCCTGCACCGCATCGCCGCCGCGGCCGCGAAACATGCCCATGACGCTGGCACCCGACAGGGTGGCCAGGATGGTCAGGCCGATCATCGAAGCATAGTCGCCGGCATCCAGCGTGCCGGCCTCGATGCCGTTGGAACGGATGGCGACCACGACCACCGCCAGGCCAACCGCGCCGAGCAGGATCCAGAGCAGGATGCGTGAATTCATGAGGCGCTCGCCAATTGGGCCAACCGGGCCGGCAGGGCCGCCATCACCTGGCATCGCTGATCGGCGCTCAGGGACATCCAGCCGCCGATTTCGGCGAGCGTGCGGCCACAGCCCTCGCAAATCCGCGCGGTCGGGTGGATCACGCAGATCTGCACACAGGGCGTCTCGATCGAGGATGCACGCATCACGGGTTCCAGCATGGCTCAGGCAAAGATAAGCCATACCAGCAGAACGGCAATCTCCGTGCACTGCTGGGTCGCACCCGCGATGTCGCCGGTCTGCCCGCCGACATGGCGGCGGGCGAATTGGACCGCGCCGGCGGCCACGACGACCACGACACCGAGCCCGAGCATGGTCCCGAAGAAGCCGGCGACCGGCCAGGCCAGGCAGCTGAGCGCCAGCGCGGTCACGCAGCCGGCTTGCCAGGCTGCCGGTGAAGGCGTGCCGGTGGCATAGGCCGCGCCGTCGGGCCGGGCGGCGGGCAGATACACGGCAAGCGCCATGGCGGCCATGCGCGAGACGGCGCCTGCAGCGGCCAGCGCCAGTGCCGTGCGGCCGGCGCCGGCGGCGGTGACCAGGCCGGCTATTGTCGTCGCCTTGAGCATCAGGCCGATGATCAGCGCCGCCGCCCCGAACGTGCCGATGCGGCTGTCCTTCATGATGTCGAGGCGGCGCTCGACCGTCATGCCGCCGAAGCTGTCGGCAGTATCGGCCAGCCCGTCCTCGTGAAAGGCGCCGGTCATGACGATGCCGGCGCCGACACAGAGCAATGCCGCGATCATGGGCGGCCAGAGCAGGCTCGCCGGCAAGAGCACCAAGCCGGTGAGGCCGCCGAGCACCAAGCCCACCAGCGGCACCACGCGGGCCAGTTCGGCAAAGTCGGGCAAGCCGTGCGGATCGGTCTCGCCGGGGAGCGCCGGCAGTGGCAGGCGCGAGAAGAAGCGCAGTGCCTGGACGGTGTCGCGCCAGAGTTTCGGATCGGTCATGGGCTGGCCTTGGACGAAGTTGCCGAAGCCATAGGCAAAGATGGGCGCATTCGCCAGCTTGTCTTGGACACGCAGAGCCTGCTACCGCTCCGCCGGTTCGCCGCCGCCTGCCAATCCGGGATCCATGCCATGGCCTTGCCGCCCCACAATCCGTCGGGCCTTCCCTTCGACGACATCAGGGATCTTCTGGCTCACCTGCCGGAGGCCGACGCCGCGGCGATCGCCGCCGTGAGGGCGCGGGATGCCGAGCTGACCAAGCCGGCGGGTTCGCTTGGCCGGCTCGAGGAGATCGTCGAATGGGTGGCGGCCTGGAGCGCCAATCCGAAACCCAGGATCGACCGGCCGCTGGTGGCGATCTTCGCGACCGCCCATGGCGTCACAAAGCAAGGCGTCTCGGCTTTTCCCGACAGCGTCAACCGCCAGATGCTGGAGAACTTTGCGGCCGGCGGCGCGGCCATCAACCAGCTCTGCGTCGCCAATGATATCGGCCTGAAAGTGTTCGATCTCGCCATCGAAGTGCCCACGCCCGACATCACCACCGACGATGCGATGGACGAACCGGGCTGCGCCGCGACCATTGCCTTCGGCATGGAGGCGATCGCCGGCGGCACCGATCTGCTTTGCCTCGGCGAGATGGGCATCGGCAACACCACCGTCGCGGCGGCGGTCTATCACGCGCTCTATGGCGGCCGGCCCGAGGATTGGGTCGGTCCCGGCACGGGCGTCGACGGCGAGGGCCTGAAACGCAAGGCTGACGCGGTGGGCCGCGCGGTCCAGCGCAACCGGGATCACCTGGCGGATCCGCTCGAAGTGCTGCGCCGGGTCGGCGGCCGCGACATCGCGGCGCTGGCCGGCGCCATTCTGGCGGCCAGGCTGCAGCGCATTCCGGTGCTGCTGGACGGCTATGTGGTGACGGCGGCGGCGGCCATCCTGCATGCGCTCGAACCGTCGAGCCTCGATCACTGCATGGCGGCGCATCGTTCGGCAGAGCCGGCCCACGGCCGCGTGCTGGAGCGCATCGCCAAGCGGCCGCTGTTCGATTTCGGCATGCGCCTCGGCGAAGCCTCGGGCGCGGCACTTGCCTGCGGCATCGTCAAGAACGCCATCGCCGTGCACACGGGCATGGCGACCTTTGAACAGGCAAGCGTCAGCCGGAAGGGCTGACACTCCAGGCGCGACGCGCGAGGCGGCAACCTGCCGTGCGCCTCCCGGAGGTCTTCCCTGCGTCGGGCGCCGCGCGACCTGAAACCGCGTGCGCCGATGCCTGGCCATGACCTAACATGCCCTGAGCAGAGTGCGACAAGGCAATCGGAGAGGCCCGTTTCATGGATGGATGGCTCAAGGCCGGGCTCGACTACGTCCCGCGCTGGATCGACTATCAGCTGCAGCACTTCGTCCAGCCCGGCTGTGCCATCGCGGTTGCGCACCAGGGTGAGGTGGTGCTGGAGGCGGCCTTCGGCGTCGCCGATCTTTCCACCGGCGAGGCGCTGACGCCGCGCCATCGCTTCCGCGTTGCATCCCACTCGAAGACCTTCACGGCCGCCGGTATCCTGAAGCTGAAGGACCAGGGCCTTCTGCGCCTCGACGATGCCGTCGGCGGCTTTGTGCCCGGGCTGCACCCGGATATCGCTTCGGTTACGGTCCAGCAGCTGCTCTCGCACAGCGGCGGCTTGGTCCGGGACGGCGCGGATTCCGGCCAGTTCACCAATCACAGGCCCTTCCTGTCGACGGCCGAGCTCAAGGCCGACCTGACCCTCGCACCACCCTATGGGGCCGCCGAGCGCTTCAAATATTCCAATCATGGCTATGGATTGCTCGGCCTCGTCATCGAGGCGGTGACCGACGAGCCCTACACCACCTGGATCACCCGCGAGATCGTCCGGTCGGCGGATCTCTCCGAGACCTCCGCCGATATCGGCCTCATGGCCGGCGGGACGCTCGCCCGCGGACATTCCACGCGTCTTCCGCTTGGCCGCCGCCTGGTCATTCCCGGCGACAACGTGACCAATGACGTCGCTTCCGCCACCGGCTTCGTCTCGACCGCCGGCGATCTCGTCCGCTTTTTCTCACAGCTCTCGCCGATGTCGGAAGCGGGCCTGCTGTCGCCGCTCAGCCGGCGTGAGATGACACGCCGCCATTGGCAGGACAGTGAATCGGCGCTGGAGCGATATTATGGGCTGGGCACCATATCCGGCACGCTCAAGGGCTGGGACTGGTTCGGCCATTCCGGCTCGTTTCCCGGAACGCTCAGCCGCACCGCCGTCTTCCCGGCGCAAGGCCTGGCGATATCGGTGCTGACCAATGCCATTGACGGGCCGGCCCAGCTCTGGGTCGACGGTATTGCCCAGATCCTGAAGGCGTTCCACGCGGGCGGCGCTCCCGATGAGAAACTCGCCGATTGGGCGGGACGCTGGTGGATGTTGTGGGGTGCGGTCGACCTCGTGCCGATCGGCGGCAAGGTCTTCGCGTCGCCCGCGGCGCTCACTCCGCCTTTGGCCGAGGTGAGCGAGATCGAGATCTCCGGCCGCGATGCCGGCAAGGTGATCCGCGCATCGGGCTTCTTCAGCCCGGGCGAGCCGGTGGCACGCTTGCGCGACGGGCAAGGAGAGGTCTCGGAAATCCGGCTCGGCGGCACACGCCTCGTCAGCCAATCGGCTTTCGCCGAGGAGCTTGTGGCACGTTACCAGGGGGGCTCGAAGGACGGCGCCTGAGGCGCCCTGGCAGGGGCGCGTCGCGGATAATGCAACGATGCGCGCCCCAATTGATTATCGTGGGCTGACTTTAGGCCAAACAAGTCGTGGGTGCCCGAGACAAGCCCGGGCAAGACGATGCGTTGACCTCATCCTCTGCTGGACTGCGGCGGCCCTGCGTCCGGTCGATCCAGTACGCGTCGCTCCAAGGACAATTCTCGTCTTGGCCGGGCTTGTCCCGGCCATCCACGACTTGTTTACTTCAAAATCAGCCAGTCATGATCACCGCGCCGCGGTCCTAGGCCCCACCCGTCTGGGTCAGATCCAGCGGCAGCGAGCGCATCGGCTTGCCGGTCGCCGCCGACACCGCATTGGTGATGGCCGGCGCCAGGACCGGCACGCCGGGTTCGCCGGCACCGGTCGGGCACATCATCGAGGGCATGACATGCACCTCGACCTTGGGCATTTCCGACATGCGGGTCGGCTCGAATCCGTCGAAATTCTTCTCCTGGACTTCGCCGTCCTTCAGCGTGATGCGGTTGCGCAGCACGGATGACAGCGCAAAGCCGACGGCGCCTTCGATCTGGGCGCGGACGACATCCGGATTGACCGCGATGCCGCAATCGATGGCGGCGACGATCCGGTCGACCTTGATCGCCGTGCCCGTCACCGTCACCTCGGCGACCATGGCGACATGGGTATTGAAGCTCTCGTGGACCGCGATGCCGCGCCCCTTGCCGGGCGCCATCGGCTGACCCCAGCCGGCCTTGTCGGCGGCAAGCTTCAGCACGGCCGCATGGCGCGGCGCCTTGTCGAGATAGCTCAGGCGATAGGCGAGGGGATCCTGGCCGGCGGCTCGCGCCAGTTCGTCGATCATCACCTCGGTCGCCTGCGCCGTGTGGGTATGGCCGACCGAGCGCCACCACAGCACCGGCACGCCCTCGCGGCCATTGCTGACCGTGACATGCAGGCTGTCGATCGAATAGCGCGTGTCGCTGGCGCCCTCGACCGTCGTCCGGTCGACGCCATTGGCCACCAGCATGGATTCCATCGGCGTGCCGATCATGATCGACTTGCCGACGATGCGATGGTCCCAGCCGGCGATACGGCCCTGGCTGTCCAGACCGGCGCGGACGCGGTGATAGACCATCGGCCGGTAGAAGCCGCCGGTCATGTCGTCCTCGCGGGTCCAGACCAGGTGGATCGGCGTGCGGAAAGCGGTCGCCTTGAGGATATGGGTCATTTCCGAGACGTAGTCGCAGGCCGCCGTGGCCCGCCGGCCGAACGAGCCGCCGGCATAGAGCGTGTTGAGATGGACCTGGGCCGACGACACGCCGCAGATCGCCGCGATCGTCGCCTGTTCCAGCGTCTGCATCTGGAAGCCGGCCCAGGCCTCGATGACACCGTCGGCGCGCCGTTCGATGGTGCCGTTCATCGGCTCCATCGCGGCATGGGCGAGATAGGGAAATTCGAATTCGGCCTCGATCACCCGGATCGCGCCCCTGAGGGCCCTGTCGGCATCGCCGCGCCGGCCGGCGGTCAGGCCGGTCTGCGTCGCCAGCCGCTTGAACCCGGCCATGATCTCGTCGGAGGAGCGGGTCTCGGCCGCGCCGAAATTCCAGGTGGTCTTCAAGGCCCGCCGGCCCTTGATCGCCGACCAGGTGTCGCGCGCCACCACGGCGACCCCGGTCGGGATTTCCACGACGTCGACGACGCCTTTCACCTTGCGTGTTTCGGTCGCGTCGAAGGACGTGAGCCGGGCGCCGAATTTCGGCGCGTGGGCAACGACCGCCGTCAGCATGCCCGGACGGCGCATGTCGAGCGAGAACACAGTGCGGCCGGAGGTCTTGGCCATGGTGTCGATGCGGCCGACCGATTTGTCCTTGCCGATGAACACCCAGTCCCGCGGCTCCTTCGGTGTCGGATTGGCCGGCACCGCCATGGTCGCGGCGCGGGTCGCGAGCTCGCCGAATGTCGCCTGGCGGGTGCCGTGGCGGACCACCCCGCGCTCGATCTTGATTTCGGTCGCGGCGACGTTCCAGTCGGCGGCGGCAGCGGTGACCAGCATCTGGCGGGCGGCCGCGCCGGCCAGGCGCAACTGCGTCCAGGAATTGGCGATCGAGGTCGAGCCGCCAATGCCCTGGACCGGACCGAAGGCGAAATTGTTGTAGAGCCGGTGATCGGCCGGCGCGAAGGCCGCTCGCATCTGGCTCCAGTCGGCATCGAGTTCGTCGGCGACGATGGTGGTCAGCCCGGTGGCGCAGCCCTGGCCCATGTCCAGGTGCTTGACCAGCACGGTCACCGTATTGTCGGCGCCGATCTTGATGAAGGCATTGGGATTGGCCGGGACATTGCTGAACTGGCACGCCTCGGCGGCGGCCGCCTCATCCGGGCCGAGCAGGGCGGCGACGATCAGCGCGCCGCCGGCACCGGCGAGAAACGACCGGCGGGTGGCGGCGAAGGCGCGCTTCGCGGCGGCCGGGGTGAGGACCGATTGGGTCTTCGTGTGTGTCGTGCTGTTGCCGATGGTCATGGTCTCGGGCCCCATCTTGCTCATGCCAAAGCCCGGGCGGCATCCTGGATGGCGGCCTTGATGCGCACATAGGTGCCGCATCGGCAGATATTGCCATCCATGGCCAGCTCGATATCGGTTTCGCTGGGGGCCTTGTTCTCCGTCAGGAGCGCGATGGCGCTCATGATCTGGCCGGATTGACAGTAGCCGCATTGCACGACGTCGAGCTTGCGCCAGGAGGCCTGGACCGCCTCGGCGACCTTGCCCTCGATGCCCTCGATGGTGGTGATCTTGCGGCCTTGTGCGTCGCCCGCGGCCAGGGAACAGGAGCGGGTCGCCTGGCCGTCGACATGCACGGTGCAGGCGCCGCACAGCGCCTGGCCGCAGCCGAACTTGGTGCCGGTCAGATCGGCATGGTCACGGATCGCCCAGAGCAGGGGCATGTCCGGATCGGCATCGATCTGGAAGGAGCGACCGTTGATGTCGAGCGTCAGCATGGCGGCCTCGCCGGAGAGATTGGATCAGCTCCAAACTAACGCGACGATACGGCGGGCAGGCGGCCCAAGGCGATTCCACACGCAATCGTGATCGGCGGCCCAGCCGGGGGAGCACGCCTCGCCCTGGCGGGGGAGGCGAGATCCGCTTTGTCAGGCGGTTGCCCGCGCCTCGGTCAGCACGATGCGTACGAGGTCGGCGGCATTCTTGGCGCCGAGCTTTTCCATGATGCGGGCCCGGTGGACCTCGATGGTGCGCGGGCTGATGCCGAGATGGCGGCCCGCCTCCTTGTTGGAGGCACCTGCCGCGATCTGGCTCAGCACCTCGCGCTCGCGTGGCGTCAAGAGATCGGTGCCGGGGAAATTGGCCCGCAAGGTCGCCGCCGACGGGGCGGCGGCGCGGCGTTCGGTGGTGTCGATGGCTTCGCGCACCCGCGACACCACGGTGTCCGCATCGAACGGCTTCTCGATGAAATCGAGGGCGCCGTGCTTGATCGCGTCGACCGCCATGGGAATGTCGCCCTGGCCCGAGATGATGAAGATCGGCGCCGGATAGTGGTGGGCGTTGAGTTCCTTCAGGATGTCGAGGCCGGACCGGCCGGGCATGTGCACGTCGAGAATGACGCAGGCCGGGGTCTGGCCGCGCGTCGCCGCGATGAATGTGGCGCCGTCGGCGAAGCCCGACACCGCGAAGCCCTCGATCGACAGCACGACGCTCAGCGCGTCGCGGACCGCCGGATCGTCATCGACCACGAAAATATCTTTGGGCGCATTCGCCATGGCTTACCGCATCCCATCATGGGGGGTGTTCCCGGCGGCCGGCCCGCCTGGCGGCGGCACCGTCCGAGCCGCCGACGGAAGAACCAGCGAGAAGCAAGCGCCTCGCCCATTGCCTCCGGGGTCGACGGTCAAGTCCCCTCCATGGTTTTGAGCGATCGTGCGGGAAATCGCAAGGCCGAGACCCAGTCCGGTTCTCTTCGTACTGGCGAAGGCCTTGAACAGGTTCGGCAGGGCGTCGCCCGGCACGCCCGGACCGCTGTCGCGCACCGAAAAACGGATCGTGCCGTCCTTGGCCTGGGTCTCGATCCAGATGCGGGCATGGTCGCCGCCGCGCACGGCTTCCAGGGCATTGCGCACCAGATTGACCACGATCTGCTGGATCTGCACGGCGTCGACCAGCACCGGCGGCAGCCGGTCGCGCAGGTTGCGCACCACCCGTGTTCCCGGCCGATAGCCGAGCAGGGTCAATTCGACCGCGTCCTCGACCAGCGGGTTGAGATCCACCAGGTGCCGCTCCGGTTCGCGCTTCTCGACGAAGTCGCGCATCCGCCGGATGATGTTGCCGGCACGTTCGGCCTCGCGCAGCGCCTTGTCGAGAATGGACCGGACGGTCTCGTCGAAATGCGCTGCGATCTCGCCATTGCTGTGGGCGTCGACCGCCTTGGCGTGGGTTCGCCCGACGGCCTGGAGGTAGAGCATCACGGCGGTCAGCGGCTGGTTCAATTCGTGGGCGAGCGCCGCGCCCATTTCGTCCATCGCCGAGACGCGGGCCATGTGCAGCAGTTGGGTCTGCAATTGGTTGAGCCGCTCTTCGGTCTCCTTGCGCGGCCTGAGGTCGCGCAGGATGCCGATGAATTGGCGCCCATCCGGGGTGCCGGCCTCGGCGACCGACAGCTCGACCGGAAAGATCGTGCCGTCGCGGTGTCGGCCGTGCACTTCGCGGCCGCTGCCCAGATATTGCTCGATCGCTCCGTCGCGCGCGGTGGCTTCTCCGCCCGCCGCTTCCTCGGGCGCGATGATCATGGCAATGCCGCGGCCGATGGCTTCCGGCGCGGTCCAGCCGAACAGCGTCTCGCAGGCCTTGTTGAAGACCAGGATCGTCGCGCTTTCGTCGATCACGATGATGCCGTCGACGGCAATGTCGAGCACGCTGGAAAGGCGGGCTTCCGAGACCGTCAGCGAGGCTTTCAGGATCTGCTCGATGGGCGTCCTCCTCAGGACGATGCGCCAAATCGACGATGCACCGAGTCCCGGCCGGGCGACATGCCACGAGACGGCCATCCGGAGGCGGCGGGGCCGGGCGGACCCGCCGGAACGCCTCCTCCGTAGAAGATGCTACGGACAAATCCCTAGTGCAAGGATGAATCTGCCTGCTTTGTTGCCGCTGGCCGTTCAATTTGTGGGATTTGTTGGCGTTGTGAGGCTTTTGCGGCCGTGCCGACGCGCAATCAGAGCTGCTTGATCGCCTTGCCGAGACGTTCGGCGGCGATCTCGATCTGCTCCGGTGAGCGCAGGTAACACAGCCGCAAATGGCCTTCGCCGCCGCTGCCGAAGGCCGCGCCCGGGGCAAGGCCAACCTTGGCGAGGTCGACGAGCTTCATCGCGCCGGCCATCGAATCGGTCATCCCCTCGACGCCGAAGAACAGATAGAAGGCGCCGTCGGGGCGTGAGAAATGGCATCGGCCGGTCTGTTCGATCGCCGCCGAGACGATCTCGCGGGCCTTGCGCGCCTTGGCGATCTGGTGCTCGACAAAGCTCTCGCCGCGCTCCAGCGCCGCGACGCCGGCGCGCTGAATGAACTGCGGCGAGCCCGATGTCGAATATTGGATCAGGTTCTCGATGACGTCGCCGAGCGCCGGATCCGCCTCGACCCAGCCCATGCGCCAGCCGGTCATCGCCCAGTTCTTCGAGAAAGTGTTGACCCAGAGGATCCGGTCGCCATCCTCGCGCACGTCGTGGAACGACGGCGCGCGCCTGGCCTCGCCGGTCCAGACGAAGCGAGTATAGATTTCGTCGGCGATGATCCACAGGCCGTGCTTGCGGGCGAGCGCCAGGATCGCGGCGAGTTCCTCGCGCGTGGCGGTCCAGCCGGTCGGGTTCGACGGCGTGTTGATGAACAAGGCCTTGGTCCGGGGCGTGATCGCATCGGCGATCCGGTCGAGGTCCATTTGCCAGCCGCGATTGCCATGGGTCAGTTCGACCAGCACGGGAACCGCGCCGCGCAGCCCGGCCGCCGCCGGCGCGTTCGGCCAGGTGGGCGAGGGGATGATCACCTCGTCGCCTTGTCCGGCCACCATGGTCATGGCGATCTGGATCGCCTGCATGCCCGAGCCGCAAACGAAGAAGCGCTCCGCCGGCAGCTCGCGGCCGTAGAGATTGGAGGCATAGGTCGCGATGGCCTGCCTCAGCTCAGGAATGCCGCGCTGCCACGTATAGGTGGTCTCGCCGGCGGCGAGGGAGCGCGTCGCCGCTTCGCAAATGAAGGCGGGTGTCGGCATATCGCCCTCGCCGACCCACAACTGGATCACGTCGCCGGCGGTGCGGGCATATTTCGACAGTTCGACAATGCCGCTGGCAGGCGCGCCCGTGGCTTCGGGGCGGAGCGAGGCGAGAAGAGATGACGACATGGAGGGCGCGTGCTCTGGTGGACAAGCCCCGAGCATAACGCCCGGGCCGTCGCCCTTCTCATGAAATTCGCGACGAAAGTCCATCAGCAAAGGCGATGAACCGCGGTTGCGATGGCGGCACGCACAGGCCTTGGTTCCGCCCGAGAGCCTTTGCTATAAGCACCGATCGCAAGGGCTTCTTAAGGATCATGGCGTGCTGCGCACATTCGGTATGACGGGTCGGGCTTTGGCCCGTGTCGCGCTTCTCTCTGGCCTCTCCGCCGGTCTCGCCGGTTGCGGCACCAGTGCGGGCAATTTGTTCGGCGGCAGCCAGGCCCAGCAGGCGGCCCAACCGGCGCCAGGTGTCGGCTCGCCGGTGCACAACGCGCTGTTCGGCCAGCCCGTGCCGGCCGGGCCGCAGACGCTGCAGGAAAATCTCTGCCCCCGCATCGAGGTGCGCGACGGCTCCAACGTCTGGCGTCAGGGCGGCGAGGGCCCGACCGAGCTGCGTTACCAGGCGACCATCACGGATCTTGCCCGCGAATGCCGCATCGAGGGCCAGACCATGATCGTCAAGGTCGGTATCGAGGGACGCGTGCTGACCGGTCCGAAGGCCGAGGGCAATGCGCGCCTGACCTTGCCGATCCGGCTGGCGGTGACGCGCGGCCTGTCGCAGTCGGTCTGGACCCGGCTCTACAATGTGCCGATCGACGTGCCGGCCAATTCGCCGAATGTCGCCTTCACCCAGATCGAGGATCAGGTGACCTTCCCGCTGCCGCAGCCGGAGGAACTGCAGACCTATGTCATCTTTGTCGGTTTCGACACGATGGCGCAGCCGCAACAGCGGGGACGGGGCCGCCAGGCGCGCCAGGCGCGCTGATCCGGGGCCGATCCGGCACGAACCATCGGGCTCGCGGCAGGTTTTCCTGCTGGCCTGGTCGGCGGCCGCGTCCTTTCCGGGCGCCGTTGCCCACAAGCTCGCCTTGACTTCGCCGCTTGATGCCGTCATTCGGGAGACGTGCCATATGAGCCCGGCGGGAGAGTCCGGGTGGTCTTTAAATGCGAGATCTCCCGGCGCCGAAGGAGCAACGGCCCCGGAACCTCTCAGGCAAAAAGGACCGCCGGGGGATTGGCATTCTGGAAAGCGGCCGCGCGTCCAAACGCGGCCCACCGACGGAGTAAGCCGATAGGGTCCCGGTCAGGACCCTGGCCCTTTGGGCCCCGGTGAATCTCTCAGGTCCTGCGACAGAGGGGCGCGAGCGGGCGACAAGCCCGCGTTTCGAGTGTGTTCGGGGCTTGCCCCGGGCCTGCTCACGCGCCGATGCAGGATGACCATGGCCGATCCCCTTTCCGGGCCGCTGCACAAGACCCCGCTTCATCAGCTGCATGTCGAGGCAGGCGCCAAGATGGTGCCCTTCGCCGGCTACGACATGCCGGTGCAATATCCGACCGGCGTGCTGACCGAGCACAATTGGACGCGCAGCGAGGCCGGCCTGTTCGACGTCAGCCATATGGGCCAGGCCTTCGTGGTCGGCCCGACCTGGGAGGCGACCGCCAAGGCGATCGAGGCCCTGGTGCCCGCCGATATCCTCAACCTGAAGCCGGGCCAGCAGCGCTACAGCCAGCTGACCGCCGAGGATGGCGGCATTCTCGACGACCTGATGATCACCCGCTCGGCCTATGCCGGTCACGAGGGCTGGGCCTATCTGGTGGTCAATGCCGGCTGCAAGGACCAGGACTTCGCCCATATCGCACCGCGCCTGCCCGCGGGCGTGACCTTGAAGCCGGATGCGAGCCTGGCGCTGATCGCGCTGCAGGGCCCGAAGGCCGCCGATGTCCTCGACGTGTTGATCCCCGGCATCGCCGCGACCCCGTTCATGACCTTCGTCGAGACCAAGCTCGACGGCATGTTCGTCCATGCCTCGCGCTCCGGTTATACCGGCGAGGACGGCTTCGAGCTGTGCATCGAGGCCAAGGATGCGCCGGCGATCTGGCGCAAGCTCCTGTCCGACGCACGGGTCAAGCCGATCGGGCTCGGTGCGCGCGACAGCCTGCGGCTGGAAGCCGGCCTTTGCCTCTACGGCCATGACATCGACACCGGAACCTCGCCGGTCGAGGCCGGTCTCAACTGGTCGATCCAGAAGCGCCGCCGCGTCGAGGGCGGTTTCCCCGGCGCCGCGCGGATCCAGAAGGAGCTTGCCGAGGGCCCGTCGCGCCGGCGGGTCGGCATCCTGCCCGACGGCCGCGCGCCGGCGCGCGAAGGCGCCACGATCAAGGCCGCCGACGGAGCGGCCATCGGCACGGTGACCTCGGGCGGCTTTGGCCCCAGCGTCAACGGTCCGGTCGCCATGGGCTATGTCAACAGCCGCTTCGCCGAGCCGGGCACGCCGGTGCTGCTGGAGGTGCGCGGCAAGGACCTGCCGGCCAAGGTGGTGACCATGCCCTTCGCGCCGCATCGCTATTTCCGCGGATAGCATTTTCGAGATCGGGCCGGATCCGGCCCCGATCGGGAACGTGCCTCACAACAAGGTTTCAGAGGAGCTCGCCATGGCCAATATCCGCTACACCAAGGACCATGAATATATCAGCGTCGAGGGTGACACTGGCACCATCGGCATTTCCGACTATGCCCAGCAGCAGCTCGGCGACGTCGTTTTCGTCGAGCTGCCCGAGCTCGGCCGCAAGGTCGCCAAGGGTGACGGCGCCGCCGTGGTCGAAAGCGTCAAGGCGGCCTCCGACATCTATGCGCCGGTCGGCGGCGAGGTGATTGCGGTCAATGCCGAACTCGAGGGCGCGCCCGGCACGGTCAACGAGGATCCCGCCGGCAAAGGCTGGTTCGTCAAGCTGAAGATCGCCAATCCCGGCGAGCTCGACGAGCTGATGGACGAGGCCGCCTACCAGGCCTTCGTCGCCTCGATTTCCTGAGGGCGCGCGCCGTGGCGCATTCCTACACCGCCGATGTCAGCTGGACCCGTGATGGCGCCGTCTTCACCGACAACCGCTATTCGCGCGGCCATCTCTGGCGTTTCGACGGTGGCGTGACGGTGCCGGCCTCATCGGCACCGTCGAGCGTGCGCCCGCCTTATTCCAAGCTGGATGCGGTCGATCCGGAGGAGGCGCTGGTCGCGGCCCTGTCGTCCTGCCACATGCTGTTCTTCCTGTCCTTTGCCGCGGCCCAGGGCTTCCGTGTCGACAGTTATGACGACAGGGCCGAGGGCGTGATGACCAAGAACGCCAAGGGCAAGCTGTTCGTCTCCGCCGTCACCTTGCGTCCGGCCGTGACCTTCTCCGGCGACAAGCTGCCTGATCGTGCCGATATCGACCACCTGCATCATCGCTCCCATGAGGAATGCTTCCTCGCGAATTCGGTGCTCGCCGAGATCGTGATCGAGGCCTCCGACCCGATCCTCGCCTGAACTGGACTTGAGCCTCATGCGCTACCTGCCGCTGACACCAGACGACCGTGCCGACATGCTCGCCAAGATCGGCGTCGCTTCGGTCGACGACCTCTTCGCCAATGTTCCCAAGGGCAAGCTGATGACCGGCTTGGCCGATCTGCCGACGACCAAGGGCGAGATCGAGGTCGAGCGGATCATGGGCGCACTCGCCGCCAAGAACGTGCCGGCTTCCGCCGGACCTTTCTTCGTCGGCGCCGGTGCCTACAAGCACCATGTGCCGGCGAGCGTCGATCACCTGATCCAGCGCTCGGAATTCCTGACCAGCTATACGCCCTACCAGCCGGAAATCGCCCAGGGCACGCTGCAATATCTGTTCGAGTTCCAGACCCAGGTGGCGCTGCTCACCGGCATGGAAGTGGCCAATGCCTCGATGTATGATGGCTCGACGGGCGCCGCCGAAGCCGTCTTGATGGCCCACCGCGTCACCCGCCGCAACAAGGCGGTGCTGGCCGGCAACCTGCACCCGCATTACCGCGACGTGATCGAGACCGTGTCGCGCATGGCTTCCGACACGATCGTCGCCCTGCCGGCCAATGCCGCGGATGCCGGTGCCGACCTGAAGGCGGTGGCGGCCGCCATCGACGCCGAGACCTCCTGCGTGGTCATTCAGACCCCCGACGTCTTCGGCAATCTGCACGACCTGAAGGCCATCGCCGAAAAGGCCCAGGCGGCCGGTGCGCTGCTGATCGCCGTGGTCACCGAGGTGGTGTCGCTGGGCGCGCTTACCTCGCCCGGCGCCATGGGCGCGGACATCGTGGTGGCCGAGGGCCAGTCGATCGGTGTCGGTCTCAATTTCGGTGGGCCCTATGTCGGGCTGTTCGCCGCCAAGTCCAAATATATCAGGCAGATGCCCGGCCGCCTGTGCGGCGAGACCGTCGATGCCGAGGGACGGCGCGGCTTCGTGCTGACCCTGTCGACCCGCGAGCAGCACATCCGCCGCGAGAAGGCGACGTCCAACATCTGCACCAATTCCGGCCTGATGTGTCTCGCCTTCACCATTCACATGACGCTCTTGGGCGAGGCCGGGCTGAAGCGGCTCGCCGCCGTCAATCACGCCAATGCCTGCGATCTCGCCGACCGTCTTGATGGCGTGAAGGGCGTCGAAGTGCTCAACAAGAGCTTCTTCAACGAGTTCACGGTCCGTGTCGCCGGCGACGCGGCCAAGGTCGTCGAGGCGATGGCCAAGAAGGGTGTGCTGGCCGGTGTGCCGGCCTCCCGGCTTTGGCCGACCGACAGGGCCGAGAAGGACCTGATCATCGTCGCCAATACCGAAGTGAACACCGACGAGGACCGCGCGGCCTTCGTCGCGGCGCTGGCGGAGGCGCTGGCGTGATGGTTTCAACGAACGCCGCCGCGGCCACCGCGGCATCCATCCTGTGCCTCGGTTTTGCGAGCGGGGCTTTGGCTGATCAGCGCGGTGACGCGCGCAGCCTCATCAAGCTGTGGACCGAAGCCAACACGCTTTGCCGCGGTGGCAGCGGCGATGCCCCGGCAACGCGCTTCGCCTGCGACCGGCGCCAGGGTTATGGCCAGCGCCTCGCCGAACTGAACTGGTGCTACGGCCGCCGAGGCGAGCAGGGCTACCAGATGCGCTGGCACCCATGCCGCGCGAATTCCATCCGGCCGTCGAATTGAAGGACGCGAGATCATGATGAACCGTCAGGGCCGCCCCACCGCCGCCGGCGACACCACCACCCAATCCCACCCGACCTTCACCGGCAATTACGGCCTGGAGATCGAGGAGCCGCTGCTGTTCGAGATCGGCCGCGCCGAGACGACGGGCGTCGACCTGCCGGCGCCGAAACAGGCCAGGTCGCGTCTCGGCGAGCTCGCCCGCGAGGGGGACATTGGCCTGGTCGGTCTGTCCGAGCCGGAAACGCTGCGCCACTATGTCCGGCTCAGCCAGAAGAATTTCGGCATCGATACCGGGCTGTTCTCGCTCGGCTCATGCACGATGAAGCATAATCCCAGGCTGAACGAGAAGATGGCGCGGTTGCCGGGCCTTGGCGACGTCCATCCGCTGCAGCCGCAATCGACCGTGCAGGGCGCCCTCGAGCTGATCGATACGCTCGCCCATTACCTGAAAGAGCTGACCGGCATGGCGGCCGTGGCCATGAGCCCCAAGGCCGGGGCCCATGGCGAGCTTTGCGGCATGATGGCGATCAAGGCGGCGCTGGAGGCGAGCGGCCAGGGGCACCGCAAGATCGTGCTGGTGCCGGAATCGGCCCATGGCACAAATCCCGCCACGGCGGCCCTGATCGGTTTCCAGGTGAAATCGGTGCCGGCCCAGGCCGACGGCACGGTGCATGTCGCCGACGTCAAGGCGGCGCTGACATCGGACGTGGCCGCCATCATGCTGACCAATCCGAACACCTGCGGCATCTTCGAAAAGGAGATCGTCGAGATCGCCGCGGCGATCCGCGAGGCCGGCGCCTATTTCTACTGTGACGGCGCCAATTTCAACGCCATCGTCGGCAAGGCGCGCCCCGGGGATCTCGGCGTCGACGCCATGCATATCAACCTGCACAAGACCTTCTCGACCCCGCATGGCGGCGGCGGCCCGGGCGCCGGACCGGTGGTGCTGTCGGAGCGTCTGGCGGCTTTCGTGCCCTATCCCTTCGTCCATGCCGACAAGACCTATGTCATGGTCGAGGAGGCCACGGGCATTGCCAAGGGCGAGAAGCCGTTCGGCCGCATGACCGCCTTCCACGGCCAGATGGGCATGTTCGTGCGCGCGCTCGCCTATATGCTGTCGCACGGCTCCGACGGCATGAAGCAGGCCTCGGAAGATGCCGTGCTCAACGCCAATTATATCAGGGCGAGCCTTGCCGACCTGATGAGCCTACCGTTCGGCGACCAGCCCTGCATGCACGAAGCGCTGTTCGACGACACCTGGCTGAAGGACACCGGCGTCACCACGCTCGATTTCGCCAAGGCGATGATCGACGAGGGCTACCATCCCATGACCATGTATTTCCCGCTGGTCGTGCACGGCGCCATGCTGATCGAACCGACCGAGTCGGAATCGAAAGCGTCCCTCGACCTGTTCATCGCCACATTGCGCGATCTCGCCATGAGCGCCACCAAGGGCGAGGTCGACCGGTTCAAGGGGGCGCCCTATCACGCGCCGCGCCGCCGGCTCGACGAAACCCGGGCCGCGCGCAACCCGGTGCTGCGCTGGACCCCGCCGGCGCCTTATGCCGAGGCCGCCGAGTAAAGCGGCCGCCACCGGTTCCGGCATCACGCCGGCCGTCCTTGTGACGGCCGGCGTTCGTGTTTCTGCCTTCACAAACCGCCAAGCGCCAGCAGGACCACGACGGCCATCGCCATCCAGCCAAAATGGCGGCCGCGCGTCGCCCAGGCATTGCCGAGAGCCGCGGCGGCGAAGACGATGGCCAGAACCAGGATGGTCGCCTGGCGCGCCGGAGCGGGGAAGAACCAGCCCGCGCAAATGAGAAGCACGCCGCCGCCGATCCAGGCGACCGTGCCGGCCTGCCAGACGAGATGGATCAGCAGTTTCATGGCCGGCGGTTCGATCCGGGCGCGGGCGAAGACGTGGGTTTCGCCGAGCACGCCGTGGGTGATCGCGGTTGCCACCGCCAGGAGCCCGGAAAGCTGAAGCACGACATCCCGCATCACGCCGCTCCATACAGTTGTGTATGGTGACGATGGCCCTCGCCATAGCCTCTGTCAATACAGTCCTGTATGGTTCCGCCCATGGCACCACGACTTTCCGCCGAAGATTGGATCAATGCCGGCCTGAAGGCGCTGGCGCGCGCGGGTTTCGCCGCTCTCAAGGCCGAACTCCTGGCCGCTGAACTCGGGGTCTCGCGCGGCAGTTTCTATTGGCATTTCGCCGATATCGGCGCCTATCACCGGGCGGTCCTGGCGCGATGGCGCGACATTGCCGCCCTGGCGATCATCAATGACATCGAACGCACGGCCGAGCGTCACGACCGGCTCGCGGTGCTGCTGCGCCGGGCCTTCCTCGCCGACACCGCGCTCGAAGTCGCGGTCAGGGGCTGGGGGGCGTCGGCGCCCCACGTCCAGGCGACGCTCGCCGCTGTCGATCAGGATCGCATCGGCTATATCGAGGCGCTGCTGGTCGACAAGGGCTTTGCGCCTGACCCCGCGCATTGGCGCGCGCTCGCCTTCTATTCCGCCTATCTCGGCCTGGTCCTGTCCGGCCGGCGCCTGAACCGCGACGAAGTCGATGAATTCCTCGCGGAATTGTCGGTTCTCGGCATCGCCGGCCGGACGGACGGGTCGAAGGGCAGCTAGCACCGCTGCACTGCGATGATGGCCGGTTGATTTTGGCGTAAGCAATTCATGGATGCCCGGGGGCAAGCCCGGGCAGGACGATGTGTTGGCCTCACTGTGTTAAGGGCCACGACGCGGCTTCTGCGCTCGGTCGATCCACTACGCGTCGCTCCAAGGACAATTCTCGTCTTGGCCGGGCTTGTCCCGGCCATCCACGACTTCAGTCCTGCAAGAACGTCTCCGGACCTGCCCAGTCAAAGAGTGATGATCACTGTGCGGCGGCACGCGTCGATCGCGCCTGTCTCCGTCGGTTTTAGGCTCGACGCCCGGGCCAGGCTCCGGCGAGACTGCTCGGCAGGCCGCTGCCGGCGCCACCGGTCTGGGGAGCGAATTTGGCGGTGTGGCGGCCTTTTTCAAACACCACGATGCTATCGTAGAAATGCATCGACAGGGTCGAGCGGGTGAACGCGGTCGGTGCGACCGCCTTTCGGCTATGGTCGGCGTTCAATTCATCGACCAGGTCCTTGCAGGCTTCGATGAAGCTGCCCTTGCGCTTCAGGCCGCCCTCATATTCGTCCCAATAGGCGGTGTGCAGGTCTTCCACGAAGTAGACGCCGTTGCGGCTGAGCTGCGGGTAGAGCGCGGCAAAGGATGCGCGAATATGCGACATCACATGGCTGCCGTCGTCGAGCACGATGTCGGGAGCGCCGAATTCCTTGACGATCTGGTCCAGGAACGACCGGTCGGACTGGTCGCCGATCCGGATTTCGATCTGGTCCTCCGCATAGGCCTTGCAGGCCGAGTTGATGTCGATGCCGATGATGCGGGCATGCGGGCCGAAATACCGCTTCCACATCTGCAGCGAGCCGCCCTGACCGCAGCCGATCTCGATGAAAACCACATCGGTATTCACGAAGCGGGAGAAATGGCGCTCATAGGCCGGGAAATAGTGTTTCCACTTGTGGATCAGGCGCTTGTCGTTCGTCTGGAAGTCGGACCACAGAGACATTGCCGAGGGTTCCTTCGGGCTTCCCGGGGACTTGCGTCATGGCGCGGAGCGAACCTGAGATCCCTGGACCGGCGCAAGACAGCGCGGCCTCCGGTCCTGCTCCCGCACGACCGGTCGAGCCTATCCTGTCCCGCCGGCACGGCCAGCGCCATGCGCGCGTTATCCAACGCAGTGTTCGTCGCGAAGGCACTGCGAGCGTCAGCCGCGGGACCGTCGGTCCAAGCGGGGCCTTGCCTATTGCCGGTCGGACACCTTATGAGAGCGCATGCGCTTTTCTTCCGGCCTTGCGGTCCCGTCCGCTTCGCGAATTACCGGCCCGGCCTCCTGAGGCCGCGGTGACGCGTGCCCGGAGGTCCGGGTTTCCTGACGAACGCCCCTGTGTCGCGGCTGATGACGCCGCCTGATCCGGTCGAGACCGATGTCCGAACCTTTTGACTATTCGAAGACCCTGCTGCTGCCCGAGACGGCTTTCCCGATGCGCGCCGGCTTGCCGGAGAAGGAGCCGGAGATCCTGAAGAGCTGGGCTGCCATGGACCTGTATGGCCGGCTGCGCCGCGAGGCCAAGGGCCGGGACCGGTTCGTGCTGCATGACGGACCGCCTTATGCCAATGGCCACCTCCATATCGGCCACGCGCTCAACAAGATCCTCAAGGACATCGTCACCAAGTCGCAGCAGATGGCCGGCTTCGACAGCGACTATGTGCCGGGCTGGGACTGCCACGGCCTGCCGATCGAATGGAAGATCGAGGAGCAATACCGCGCCAAGGGCCTGAACAAGGACGAGGTGCCGATCGTCGAGTTCCGCAAGGAGTGCCGCACCTTCGCCAGCCATTGGCTCGGCGTGCAGCGCGAGGAATTCAAGCGCCTCGGCGTCGTCGGCGACTGGGACAAGCCCTATTCGACCATGAGCTTCGCGGCGGAGGCGCAGATCGCCACCGAGATCATGAAATTCGCCCATGACGGCCAGCTCTATCGCGGGTCGAAGCCGGTCATGTGGTCGGTGGTCGAGAAGACCGCGCTGGCCGAGGCCGAGGTCGAATATCACGACTATCAGAGCGACACGATCTTCGCCGCCTTCCCGGTGCTCGGCCAGGACTTCGCCGTGGTCATCTGGACGACCACGCCCTGGACCATTCCCGGCAACCGGGCGATCTCCTATTCCAAGCGTATCAGCTATGGCCTCTATCGCGTGACCGCGGCGGCCGAGACCAATTGGGCCAAGGTCGGCGCGCAGTATGTTCTCGCCGACAAGCTCGCGGCCGACCTGTTCAAGGCCGCCAAGGTCGAGGGTTTCGAACGCCTGCGCGATGTCACCGCCGCCGAACTCGCCGGCTATACCACGGCCCATCCGCTGCGCGGGCAGGGTTATGACTTCGACGTGCCGATGCTCGAGGGCGATCATGTCACCGACGACGCCGGCACCGGCTTCGTCCACACCGCGCCGGGCCACGGCCGCGAGGACTTCGACATCTGGATGGCCAACGGGCGCGATCTCGCGGCGCGCGGCATCGACACCGCCATCCCCTATACCGTCGACGGCGACGGCCGCTTCACCAAGGAGGCGCCGAGCTTCACCGGGCGCCAGGTGATCACCGACAAGGGCGACAAGGGCGATGCCAATGGCGCGGTCATCGAGGCGCTGGCGGCTTCGGCCAAGCTGGTCGCGCGCGGCCGGCTGAAGCACACCTATCCGCATTCCTGGCGTTCGAAGAAGCCGGTCATCTTCCGCAACACGCCGCAATGGTTCATTGCGATGGACAAGCCCTATGACGACGGCTTGACCCTGCGCGAGCGCGCGCTGAAGGCGATCCGCGAGACCGAATGGGTGCCGGCCTCGGGCGAAAACCGCATCACCGGCATGATCGAAAACCGTCCCGACTGGGTGGTGTCGCGCCAGCGCGCCTGGGGCGTGCCGATCGCCGTCTTCGTCAACAAGGAAACCAACGAGATCCTGAAGGACGAGGCGGTCAACCATCGCATTCGCGAGGCTTTCACGCTCGAGGGCGCCGACGCCTGGTTCGCCTCCGACGACGGCGCCCGTTTTCTCGGGCCGAAATACCATCCGAACGAATGGGACAAGGTCAATGACGTGCTCGACGTCTGGTTCGATTCCGGCTCGACTCACGCCTTCACGCTGGAGGACCCCCAGGGCTTCCCGAACTTCGCCGGGCTGAAGCGCAAGGTCGACGGCGGCGCCGACACGGTGATGTATCTGGAGGGGTCGGACCAGCATCGCGGCTGGTTCCACTCCTCGCTGCTGGAAAGCTGCGGCACCCGCGGTCGGGCCCCCTTCGACGTCGTGCTCACTCACGGCTTCGTGCTCGATGGCGAGGGCCGCAAGATGTCGAAGTCGGTCGGCAATACCGTCGCCCCGCAGGACATCATCAAGCAGTCCGGCGCCGATATCCTGCGCCTGTGGGTGGCGGCCTCCGACTATTCCGATGACCTGCGCATCGGCAAGGAGATCCTGCAGACCACCTCCGACACCTATCGCAAGCTGCGCAACACCATCCGCTGGATGCTCGGCGCGTTGAAGCACCATGACGGCGCGCCGCTGCCCGACACCGATGTGCCGGAGCTCGAGCGGCTGATGCTGCACCGGCTGGCCGAGCTGTCGCCGGCGATCCACGAGGCTTACCGGACCTATGACTACAAGCGGGTCTTCGCGCTTCTGAGCCATTTCATGACGGTCGACCTGTCGGCCTTCTATTTCGACGTCCGCAAGGACACGCTCTACTGTGATCCGCTGTCTTCACCCGGCCGCAAGGCCGCGCTGGCGGTCATCGAGGAGGTGTTCAAGGCGGTTGCGACCTGGCTCGCGCCGGTGCTCTCGTTTACCGCCGAGGAGGCCTGGTGGGACCGCTACGGCCGCGACGGCAGTGTTCATCTCGCCTTGTTCTACCAGGCCGATGCCGCCTGGCTCGATCCGGCGCTCGACGCCAAGTGGGAGAAGATCCGCAAGGTTCGCCGCGTCGTCACCGGCGCGCTGGAGGTCGAGCGTGCCGCCAAGCGGCTCGGCTCGTCGCTCGAGGCGGCTCCGGTCATCCATGTCGCCGACGCCGATCTGGCGGCGGCCATGACCGGCATCGACATGGCCGAGGTGGCGATCACCTCGGGCGCCAGCGTGGTCCCGGACGAAGGCCCCGCCGATGCTTTCCGGCTCGACGAGGTGAAGGGTGTGGCGGTGGTCTCGGCCAAGGCTCCGGGCGTCAAATGCGCGCGCAGCTGGAAGTATTTCGATCCCGCGACCGCCGATCCGGCCTTCCCCGACATCACGCCGCGCGACGCCAGGGCGATGCGCGAGTGGAAGGCGCGTCACGTGCTGTGACGGACAGGGCGCAGGCCCTGCCGCGTGTCCCCAAGGGTCGTGGCGGTCGCTCGCCGGCACGACATTGCGTGTGACATACGCGCCTGCCGTGCCACGGAAGCCGCCGCATAGGGAATGACACGATGGGGAGATGCCCGATCTCATCGGGCATGCATCGTGCATATATTGGGGCCAGCCGTTTCCCGGGAGCACGTCATGCCCCATCGCAATTTCGCCGTCGTGCCCTTTGTCCAGCGCGGCTCACGCATGGTGGCCGAGGACGTGCACTATCTCGACACCTACGAGCAGGCGCGGGTGGTCGCCAATTTCGTCGCGAAGAAGCGGCCGGGGGTGATCATCCTGTCGGTGTCGTCGTCACGTTGGGACGAGGAGCCGGAGATCGTCGTTCTCGAACAGATCGGCGCGGGGCTGGCAAGCGCGACCGCGACGGTTCACTGATCGGTCAAGAGTGGAAATATCAGGCCGCTGCCACGCCAGGCGATCCCGCCGGATCGCCTGAGGACAGCGACGCTGCTTGGTGCGTGTCGCGTCGGGTAGGATCAGTCGAGCTTCAGCTCGTCCGCCGACTGCTTGCCCGTCCGACGATCGGTGGCCAGCTCGTACGACACCTTCTCGCCTTCACGCAGGTCGTTCAGACCAGCGCGCTGCACGGCTGAAATGTGCACGAACACGTCCTTGCCGCCATCGGCGGGCTGAATGAAGCCGTAGCCTTTCTGGGGGTTGAACCACTTCACGGTCCCGGTCGCCATGGAAGCTCCTCATGTTTGGCGGTGGAGGGATGGGGTGTCAGGCAGCCCGACGCCTGGGCTGCGGACGGGGGGCGGCCGCAACGGGGCGCGGGTCGCGCCGTTGAGCCTGGGACGAGTGAGAAGCAACGGTGAGCGAAACACGAGTCAGCCTTTCGATGGCCGTCAGGTAGCTGCGCTCGCTCGGATCACAGAAGGCGTATGCAATGCCGGTCCGGCCGGCCCGGCCGGTGCGGCCGATGCGGTGGACATAGCTTTCGGGTTCGTTGGGCAGGTCGAAATTCACCACATGGGTGATCTCGGCCACGTCGATGCCGCGGGCGAACAGATCGGTCGCCACCAGCACGCGCAATTCACCGGTCTTGAACTGGGCCAATGCCCGCTGGCGCGCGCCCTGGCTCTTGTTGCCGTGGATCGCATCGGTCTTGATGCCGGCCTTGGCGAGCTGGCCGGCCAGCCGGTTGGCGCCGTGCTTGGTGCGCGTGAACACCACGACGCGGGCGAGATCCGGGTCCTTCAGCAGCGCCTCCAGGAGTGCGCGCTTGTCCGGCGTCTGCACGTGGAACACATGCTGCTCGATCGCCTCGACGGTGACCACTTCAGGCGTGACTTCGACGCGCACCGGCTCCCACAGGATGGTGCGGGCGAGCTTGGCCACTTCTTTCGGCATGGTCGCCGAAAACAGCATCGACTGGCGCTGTTCCGGCAGCTTGTTGACGATCTTCATGACGTCGTTGATGAAGCCCATGTCGAGCATGCGGTCGGCTTCGTCGAGCACCAGGTGGGTGACCGTGTCGAGGCGCACGACGCCCTGGTTCATCAGATCGATCAGGCGGCCGGGGGTGGCGACCAGCAGGTCGAGGCCGCGGGCGAGAGCCTGAACCTGCGGGTTCTGGCCGACGCCGCCGAAGATCACGGCATGGCGCAGCTTGGTGTGCTTGGACAGCTTGGCGATGTTTTCGCCGATCTGGAGCGCGAGTTCGCGGGTCGGCGCCAGGATCAGGGCGCGCACGCCCTTCGACGGCACACGCTCGGTCTCTTCGGCCAGATGCTGCAGCATCGGCAGCACGAAAGCCGCGGTCTTGCCGGTGCCGGTCTGAGCGATGCCGATCAGATCGTGGTCTTCGAGGAGGTGAGGGATTGCCTTCGCCTGGATCGGCGTCGGCTTGGTGAAGCCTGCATCGTTGAGGGAACGCAGGAGCGGCTCGGCAAGGCCAAGCGACGCGAAATTCAGAGTGTTCAAGAAGTTAATTCTTTCAAGTCGACCGGAAGCGCCCTCTTGGCGATCTCCAGTTTCGAGGTCACGAGCCGCGCGCCTGGGCGGATCAGACTAGTTGTCGCACCGGATCTCCGGTTATCGACGCCCAGGAACGAACTAAGGCGGCGCAGCGCTATCACGACGATGTTTGACTTACATGCTGTAACTCTGCCCTCGCGTCAACCCCATCGCGTGAAAATCCGTATGTCGAATTTGGATGTGAAATGATGTTCATCGCTCAATGCTTGCGTCAATCAGTTGAAATTTCTCGTTTATTGAATCATCGGACAGTCGGGGCGCGCGCACTGCCATGCGCCTGGCGATTGCCGCTTGCATCCGCTGCGGTTAGCACTTGAAGTGACGCCAAACACCGGGAGCCGTCCAATGACCACCCTTGCCAACCGTCGCGTTCTACTGGCCGCCCGACCGCACGGCGAGCCGAAACCCTCCGACTTCCGCATCGACAGCGTCGCCGTGCCGGAGCCGGGCGAGGGCGAGGTCCTGCTCAAGATCAGATACCTGTCGCTCGATCCCTACATGCGCGGACGGATGAGCGATGCCAAATCTTACGCCGCGCCGGTCGAGGTCGGCGGCGTCATGGAAGGCGGCACGGTCGCCGAGGTGGTGACCAGCAAAAGCGAGCGCTTCAAGCCGGGCGACATCGTGCTGTCCCATTCGGGCTGGCAGTCCTATGCGGTGGCCGACGCCAAGGCGCTGCGCAAGATCGATCCGTCCGCCGGCCCGATTTCGACCGCCGTCGGCGTGCTCGGCATGCCCGGCATGACCGCCTATACCGGCCTCCTGACCATCGGCCAGCCGAAGGCCGGCGAGACGGTGGTGGTCGCTGCCGCCACCGGCCCGGTCGGCTCGGCCGTCGGCCAGATCGCCAGGATCAAGGGCGCGCGCGCCGTCGGCATCGCCGGTGGCGCCGACAAGTGCAAGGCGCTGATCGAGGAATTCGGCTTCGACGTGGCCCTCGACCACCGTTCGCCGACATTCGCCGCCGACCTGAGGGCGGCCTGTCCCAACGGCATCGACGTCTATTTCGAGAATGTCGGCGGGGCCGTGTTCGACGCGGTGTTCCCGCTGCTGAACTTCTTCGCCCGCATCCCGGTCTGCGGCCTGATCGCCCAGTACAACGCCACGGGCCTGCCCGAGGGGCCGGACCGCACCCAGCTCCTGCTGCGTGACATCCTGACCAAGCGGTTGACCTTCCGCGGCTTCATCGTGCGCGACTTCGCCGATCAGGCGAAGGACTTCTTCACGGACATGTCGTCCTGGCTGCGCGAAGGCAAGGTGAAATACCGCGAGGACGTGGTCGAGGGCCTCGACAAGGCGCCGGAGGCCTTCATCGGCCTGCTGAAGGGCAAGAATTTCGGCAAGCTGGTGATCAAGGTCAGCTGATCGCGGGCGAAGAGTGCCGGCCAGGCCATGACGCCCTGGCCGGCCTTTCGCGCGGCCTCAGGCCAGATGCGCCCCGACGAACCAATGGTCCTTGTCGACCGCGCGGGTGACGCTGGTGAAGATGTCGGCGGTAATCGCGTCACCGGCATTGTCGGCCTCGTCGACGCCTTCGCGACAACCCTTGGCAAAGGCACCGAGCCGGTCCGCGACCGCCTTGACGTGGTCGTTCTGGGCGGTGGCTTCGACCGGATAGGGGCTGAGCGAGGTCGCGCCGGCGGTGGCCTGGGTCGTGCCGGCCGCGATGCCGCCGAGCTGGACGATGCGCTCGGCCAGCGTATCGCCATGCTCCTCGACGCGCGCGGCGACCTGGTCGAACAATTCGTGAATGGCGATGAAGCTCGGCCCCTTGATGTTCCAATGGGCCTGCTTGATGGCGAGCTTCAGATCGATCGCGTCGGCGAGACGCTTGTTCAGAAGCTCGATCATGGCGGTGCGGGTATTGCTCTTGAGATCGCTGACAAAGGCCTTGGTCACATCAATCCTCCACGTCCAAACGGGAGCACCAAAGCCGTGCTCGCCCCGGCGGAAGCGGGACCATCAGGCACGACCCGGCGCGTCGGCGCGGCGGGTCGTGCCGCGCGACATCATCCTATAACGCCGAACTTCTGAATCAGATCCGTCGGAATAGCGATGCCCCGGGCTTCGGCCTGATGGCGCAGCGCCAGCCGGCGCTGGCCGGGCAGCCGGGCACCGTCCTGAGCTTCGATCGCCGCGGCGAGCGCGGTCATCCGGTCGCCGAAGGCGCCATGGCCGAACCCGGCGGGATCGATCGCCAGGATGGTCTGGCCGGTCCCGGGTGGCGGACCCTTCTCGTCGAGGAAGGATGAGGCCTCGATCGACAGATGCGCGCCGGTCAGCGCCGCCGCCAGCACCTCGACCATCAGCGCCAGCGCGGTGCCCTTGGGTCCGCCGAGCGCGACCATGGTGCCCTTCAGGGCCTGGTCGGCGTCCGTGGTCGGCTGGCCGTCGGGATCGAGCGCCCAGCCGGCCGGAATGGCTTCGCCCTTCTGCTTGGCCGCCACGATATTGCCGCGCGCCACCGTCGACAGGGCGAGGTCGACGACGATGGCCGGCCGGCCGGGCAGGGGGGCGGCAAAGGCGATCGGGTTGGTGCCATAGACCGCCTTGGTGCCGCCGGCCGGTGCGATTGCCTCGGGCGTGTTGGCGAAGAACAGCGCGATGAGGCCCTGCTCGGCCAGCCGCTCAACATGGTGGCCGAGCGCTCCGGCATGATTGGAGCGGGTGATGGCGGCCGCCGCGATGCCGGTCTCGCGGGCGATGGCGGGCAATTGTGCGATCGCGAGATCGACGGCGGGATAGGCGAAGCCGTCGGCGGCATCGACCATCAGGCTGGCTGTCCTGATCCGGGTCGCGGTCGGCACGGCCTGTCCGTTGATCTTGCCCGAGGTCAGCATGCCGACATAGGTCGGGACGCGCGACAGGCCATGGCCCTTCAGCCCGTCGGCTTCGGCGCCGACCAGGGCGGTCGCGACCGATGCGGCGACGGTTTCGCTGGCGCCATGGCGGACGAAGATCTGCGCGACATAGGCGCGCGCCCTGTCGAGGGAAACCGGGGTCATGAGCGGCGCTCCTGCAGGACCTTGCGGACATTGGCTGCGGTGACCGAGGAGACCCGGACATTGCTCTCGACGGTGACGCCGGCAATATGCGGGGTGAGGATCAGGTTCGGCGCGCCCGCAAGCGGCGAGCCGGCCTTCAGCGGCTCCTGGTCGAACACGTCGAGAGCCGCCCCCGCGAGCGGGCCGGCCTTGAGGGCGGCGGCAAGCGCAGGCTCGTCGATGACGCCGCCGCGGGCGGCATTGACGATGACGGCGCCGGGCTTCATCGCGGCGAGCCTTGCCGCATTGATCAGGTTGCGTGTCTCGTCGGTCAAAGGCACATGCAGGCTGACCGCGTCGGCCGAGACGATCAGTTCGTCGAGTGTCACCTTGCGCGCGCCGATGGCGCTCCAGGCGGGATCACCGGCGGCGACGAAAGGATCGGCCGCGACGATGGCCATGCCCAGGGCCCTGGCTCGCACCGCGGTTTCGCGGGCGATGGCGCCGAAGCCGATCAGGCCGAGCGTCTTGCCGTGGATCTCCCGGCCCATCAGCCTTTCGCGCGGCCAGAGGCCGTCGGCCACTTCGGTGCTGGCGGCATAGGCGCCGCGCAGCAGCAAAAGCACGGTGGTGACCGCCCATTCGGCCACGGCGATGTCGTTCGCTCCCGTTGCCGGCAGCACGGCGATGCCGCGCGCCTTGCAGGCGGCGAGGTCGATATTGTCGAGGCCGACACCGAGCCGGCCGATGGCCTCGAGCCTGGAGCTGGCCTCCAGCAGCGCGCCGCGCACCTGCGTGCGGTTGCGCACGATCAGGGCACGGGCGCCGGCGGCGAGCCTGGCGAGCTCGTCCGGCCGGTCGACCAGGCCCTTGTCATAGGTGACCGGGAAATCGCGCCTGAGGTCGTTGACCGCGGCCTCGTCCATGAATTCAGTGATGACGATATCGGTCATGTATTGGCCTCAAAGAACGAACAGTCCGGCGGTGACCAAGGTCAGGATGACCAGGGTGGTGCCGAGGAACACCGCCACGTGGCGCCAGCCGATCGACAGGATGGCGGTGATCGAGGTGCCCAGGCCCAGCGCCGCGATGGCGATCAGGAGCCCCGCATTGGACAGCGCCACCAGCCAACCCTTGACCAGGGCATAGGGGCTGACCAGTGCCGGAATGGTCGGAACGATGGAATTGACCACCACCAGCGCCAGGAACACCAGGGCGAAGACCGGCACCGGCACCTTGGCGTCATGGGTCGTCTCGCCCTGGCGCATGAACCACCAGCCGATCGAGAGCACCACCGGCAGCAGCAGGAAGACCCGGAACAGCTTGACCACCACGGCCGTGTTGCCGACCGTATCGGACACCGCATAGCCGGCGCCGACCACCTGGGCCATGTCGTGAATGGTGGCGCCGATCAGAATGCCGGTCTTGGTGGCATCGAAACCGAGCAGGATCGCCAGCGGCGGATAGACGAGCATGACGATGGTCGACAGGGCATTGGCCGCGACCACGGTGAATGCGGTGTCGGCGGCGCGCGCCTTGTAATGCGGCAGCACCGTGGTGGTGGCCAGCGCGGCGGATGCGCCGCAGACGGCGGTGGCGGCACCCGCCAGCGCGCCGTAGCCGTCATGGGCGCCGAAACGGCGGGCGAGCCAGATGCCGGTCGCGATCGTCGCCGCCATCGCGCCGACGACCAGCGCCAGGGTGCCGAGGCCGAGGCCGAGGATATCGCCGAGCGCGACACGCAGGCCGAGCAGTCCGATCGCCCAGCGCAGCAGTTTCTTGACCGCGAAGGTGAGGCCGGCATCGAAGACCGGCCGGGCGGCGACCGAATGCAGGACGATGCCGATGATCAGCGCGATGACCATGCCCGGCAGAGCGAGCCGGCCACCGGTCGCGCTCCTGACAAGAGGCTCGGCCAGGACGGCGGCGATCGACACGGCGCAGGCGAGTGCCATGCCGGGCAGCAGCGGCCGGGCGGCTGCGGGGGAAACCAGGGTCATGTCCGGTCCTGCTGGGCTTTTGAATAGACGACCGAGCGCCGGTCCGGTCGCTGGCGAATTTCGCGCAGTTCGAAGCCGAGGTCGCTCAGGATCTTGCGCGAGGCGGCATTGGTTTCGCGCGTCACCGCGATGATCGGGCCAAGGTTGCGCGCGGCGGCGAAATCGAGCACCGCCCGGACGGCTTCCTTGGTGTAACCCTGGCCGCGATGCTCCGGCATCACCGCATAGCGCAGTGCCACGCCGAGGTCGTCGTCGTGGTCCCACAGGCCGGCAATGCCGGCGAAGGCGCGGTCGTCGCGCCGGCGCATCACGAAGACGCCATAGCCGCGCGCGGCCCAGGTCGTCAGATAGGTGTCGAGCTGGGCGCGCGTCTGGGCGGCGTCGAGCATGCCGTGCTTCAGCTTGCCGCCGACCTCCGGATGGCCGGTCAGGCTGGCCAGGTCGTCGAAATCGGCTGCGGTGATCGGGCTCAAGCTCAGCCGCGCGGTGGTCAAAGGCGGCCGGAGCGGGATGACGTAGCGCAACTTCCGGGCGTCGCCATAATGCTCGGCGCGGAAGCCTTCGGCGAGCACCCCGCCATTGGCTTCGATGACCCGGATCGAGGCCTGGTTGTCGGGATCGCAGGTCAGCTCGACCTGGCCGAGGCCGACCCGGCGGGCTTCCGGCAGGATGGCCGCGAGTGCTGCCGTGGCATAACCGCGCCGCTGTTTCCACGGCACCACGGCGTAGCCGATATGGCCGAGCACATGCGGGGGCAGGGCGTCGCTGCCCTCCTGCCAGCGCAGCGAGATGCTGCCGCAGAACGTGCCGTCCCAGAGCCAGCGCAGGATGAAGGGCAGTTTCGACACCAGCGAGCCGTCGGGCAGCGGGATCAGGCCTTCACGGCTGGTCAGGCTGGCCAGGAAAGCCGCGGGATCCACGTCGAAGGCCGCGAGCTGTTCGCCGGAGACGTCACGGACGTTGTTGGGCGACCAGCCACGACGCAGGGCGCCGACATAGCTCTCGAGCTGATCGAGGCCAGGCGCGACGAGCGTGAGCGGCATGGAGGCCATGGGTGCCATTCGGGCGAGCGGCGCGCTCCGCGGGGAGCGCGCCGGACGGGTGAGGGTCAGGCCGAGCGATAGAGCTTGGTCATCGAGAACTCGCGATGGCCCAGGGCCTCCGCCGAGGTCAAGCGCCCATTGGCCGTGCGCACGATGTTTTCGATCAATGCATCGCCGGCCTGCGGTATCGTCATGGTCCGCTTCAGCACGCCGGACACATCGACGTCGATATGCTCGGGCATGGTCCGCATGGTCTTCGGGTTGCCGGTGATCTTGATGACCGGCACGATCGGATTGCCGATGACATTGCCCTGGCCGGTCGGGAAGGTGTGGATCACATAGCCGCCCGCGGCCATCAAGGTCACGCATTCGGCAGCCGCCGACGACGTGTCCATGTAATAGAGGCCGGCACCCTTGGCCGGCGCTTCGGCCGGTTCGAGGATGTCGATATAGCGGCATTCGCGGCCGATCTTCTCGAGATTGCCGAGCGCCTTCTCTTCGATCGTCGTCAGGCCGCCGGCAATATTGCCCTTGGTCGGCTGGCTGTCGGAGAGATCGTCGGTCTTGTGCGCCTCGATGACGTCGTCCTGATAGGCCTTCCACATCTTGTACCAGCGCTCGCCGACCTCGGGCGTCGCCGCCCGTGCCTTGCACAGGTGCTCGGCGCCGGTGATCTCCGAGGTTTCGCCGAACACGCCATAGATGCCACGCGGGATCAGCTTGTCATACATGTTGCCCACCGTCGGGCAGGACGACAGGCCGGTGGTGGTGTCGCTCTCGCCGCATTTGGTCGAGACCCACAATTCCTCGATGCCGCATTTCTCGCGGGCAAGCTCGGTCGACCACTGGACGAATTCCTTGGCGACATAGCTCGCCTTGGCGATGGTGGCGATATCGCCATGGCCCTCGATGCCGAAGCCGACCACCGGCTTGCCGGTCTTGGCGATGCCGTCGACCACGCGCTTGGTCCACTGGTCCTCGATGCCGATGACCACCACGGCCGCGACGTTCGGATTGGAGCCGGTGCCGATCAGCGTGCGGAAATGGACCTCCAGGTCTTCGCCGAACTGCAGCCGCCCATAGGCGTGCGGAATGGCCAGCGTGCCCTTGATATTGTTGGCGACCGCTTCGCAAGCCGCGTTCGAGAGATCGTCGAGCGGCAGCAGCAGGACGAGGTTGCGCACGCCGACGCGGCCGTTTTCGCGGCGCCAGCCCATGAAGCTGTCCAGCGCGCGGCCGGTCGGGCGCTTGACGATGGGGGCCTTGAAGCCTTCGGCCTCGATCTTGCGGCCCTTCACGGATTTCAGCTTGCGCTGGACGAGATCGAAATTCGCGACCATCAACGACATCGTTTCAGTCCTCACCAGCGCTTCGTCTTGATATTGTGGATGTGGGCGTGCTGTCCGGCCTTGATGTCGGCGATGGCCTTGCCGATGTCCTGGCCGTATTTCCAGATCGTGTCGCCCTTCTTGATATCCTTGAGCGCCACCTTGTGGCCGATCGGAATGTCCTGCTTCGCGGTGATGCGGAAGTCGGAATTGTCGTGGGTGATCACCGCCAGCATGTCGGTGCCGGCCTTCAGGCCTTCCACCACCACGACGCCGACGGTGTCCTTCTTTTCATGAACCAAGAGATGGGGGGCGCCCATGACCGTTCCTCGCCGCTGTTGAGCTTCTCTGAGCTTGGGTCTTGTATAAGACATAAGAGCCGCTAGAGTGTCAACGCGGGTCGTGAGGGAGCTTGCGCATGGCGGCGGAGCGCGATGGACGGGAGGGCGGCGAGGCGGATGTCGTCGGATTCCGGCCGCTCTACCGTCAGGTCAAGGACATGCTGGTCCGGCGCATCGCCGACGGCCGTTGGCAGACCGGCCAGTTGATCCCGAGCGAATTCCAGATCGCCCATGAACTGGCGGTCAGCCAGGGCACGGTGCGCAAGGCGCTGGACGAGATGACCGGCGAGAACCTGCTGGTCCGCCGCCAGGGGCGCGGCACCTTCGTCGCCTCCCATGACGATGACCGGGTGCTGTTCCAGTTCTTCAAGCTGTCGCGCGACGGCGGCGCGCGCGAATTTCCCGACAGCGATGTCCAGTCGGTCGCGCGCATCCCGGCGGACGCGGCGGTGCGGGCCAAGCTGGCATTGCCGGCCCGCGCCTTCGTCGTCGCCATCCGGCGCGTCCGGTCGCTGGGCGGCGAGCGCGTGATTTCCGAGACGATCGTGGTGCCGGCCGAGCGTTTCGCCGGCCTCGAGCACGAGGAACCGATGCCCAACAATCTCTACGGGCTCTATGCCGCACGCTACGGCGCGACCATCGCCCGCGCCACCGAGACCTTGAAGGCGGTCGCCTGCCCGCCGGACGACGCCAAGCTTCTCGGCCTCGATGCCGGCACACCGGTGTTGATCATCGACCGGGTAGCCGCAGATCTCGAGGGTACGCCGGTAGAATGGCGTGTCTCTTTGTGCCGCACAGACAGCTTCCATTATCTATCGGATCTACGATGAGTGCCGGATCGACGGGCCGGACACCCACGAACGACAATGCCGTCCAAGCCACGTGGAGGAATGAATGCTTCGTCGCCAGGTTGCCGGCGCTCTTGCCGCCGCTTTTGTTGTAGCCGCCTCTCTCGCCGCGCCGGCCGCGGCCCAGACCTATCCCGATCGTCCCGTTACCCTGATCGTGCCCTTTGCCGCCGGCGGCCCGTCCGATGTGCTCGGCCGCCTGCTGGCCCAGTCCATGTCGCAGACCCTCGGCCAGGCCGTGGTGATCGAGAATGTCGGCGGCGCCGGCGGCACCACCGGCGCGGCCCGTGCGGCGCGCTCGGCGCCCGACGGCTATACCCTCTTGATCCATCACCTGGCGCTCGCCGCCGGGGCCTCGCTCTATCCCAACCTTCCCTATGACACCCTGAAGGATTTCGAGCCGGTCGGCCTGGTCAACCAGGGGCCCTTCGTCCTGATCTCCAAGCTCGACCTGCCGACGCGCAACATTGCCGACCTGCTGGCCTACCTGAAGGCCAAGGGCCGCGACGTGTCGCTGGCCCATGCCGGCGTCGGCTCCGGCGCCCATCTCTGCAACATGCTGCTGCAGTCGGCGCTGAAGGTGAAGGTCAACGAGATCCCCTACCGCGGCACCGGTCCGGCGATGAACGACCTGCTCGCCGGCCAGATCGACGTGCTGTGCGACCAGACCACCAATTCCATGCCGCAGATCCAGGGCGAGCGCGTGCGTCCCTATGCCGTGACCTCGACCGAGCGGGTGTCGCAATTGCCCAACCTGCCGACCTTGCAGCAGGCCGGCCTGCCCGGCTTCGAGATCACCATCTGGCATGCGGTCTACGCGCCGCGCGGCACGCCGGCGCCCGTCCTCGCCAGGCTCAATGCCGCGCTGGAAGTTGCGTTGAAAGATCCGCAGGTTCTGGCCCGTTTCGCCGATCTCGGCACGACGGCTTATCCCGAGGGGCGGCGCGGACCGGCCGAAGCACGGGCCCAGCTCGAAGCGGAGGTGGCGAAATGGGGCAGGGTCATCCGTGAATCCGGTGTGACCGCCTCCAACTGAGGCGCCATGACCGCGCCCGGCCGCCCGAGGTGACAGGCGCGCGGGGATGTCGCAGCATCGACGCCAGGGCCTCGCCAAGAAGGGTCCTGGCGTTTCGATTCGGGGGAGGGTTCCATGCTTCGTCTTGCCGCCGCGGCTGTTGTCGCGGCCTTGTCATTCGGCGCGTCGGCAAGCGCCCAGTCCTATCCCGACCGGCCGATCACGCTGATCGTGCCCTTCGCGGCCGGCGGCTCGACCGATGTCTTTGCCCGCTTGGTCGGCCAGTCCATGTCGCAGACGCTCGGCCAGCAGATCGTCGTCGAGAACGCGGCCGGTGCCGGCGGCACGGTGGCGGCCGCCCGCGTGGCGCGCGCCGCGCCCGACGGCTACACGCTGCTGATCCACCATCTGGCCCTGGCCGCGGGAGCTACTCTCTATCCGCGCCTGAGCTATGACACGCTGACCGATTTCGAGCCCATCGGCCTGGTCAATTCCGGGCCTTACGTGCTGGTCTCGAAACCGGCGCTCGCGCCGCGCAACATCGCCGAGCTGATCGCCTATGTCCGCGAGAACAAGGACCGGGTCAGCATGGGGCATTCCGGCGTCGGCGCCGGCTCGCATCTGTGCATCATGCTGCTGCAGTCCATGCTCGGCGTGAAGGTCAACGAGATCCCCTATCGCGGCGCCGGCCCGGCGATGAACGACCTGGTCGGCGGCCAGATCGACATGATGTGCGACCAGACCACCAATTCGATCCCGCAGATCCAGGGTGGCCGGATTCGCGCCCATGCCGTCACCGTGCCCGAACGGGTGAGCCAGCTCGCCGAGGTTCCGACCTTGCAGGAGGCCGGTCTCGCCGGCTTCGACGTCACCGTCTGGCACGCCATCTACGCACCCAAAGGCACGCCGAGGGCCATCATCGAGACGCTTCATGCGGCGCTGGAAAAGGCGTTGCAGGATCCGGTGATCCTGGCGCGTTTCGACGAGCTCGGCACGCTGGCCTACCCGCCGGGGCGGCGCGGACCGGCGGAAACCCGGGCGCAGCTGGAGCGCGAGGTGGCCAAATGGGGGCGGCTGATCCGGGCTGCCGGCATTACCGCGGCGAATTGAGCCGTCGCCGGCCGTCGTGATCAGTAGGTCGCGGAGAGGTAGTCGATGATCGTCTTGGCATCGGCCTCGTCGATCGGGGCACGATAGACGTGGATCATCTTCTGGACCTCGGCCTCCCAGAATGTCCGTCCCTTTCGAGGCGGCTGGAACGCGATGTAGTCGACCGAATGGCAGGCCATGCAATTGTTCTGGGCGACCTCCGAGCCGGGGCCGGGCCTGAACTCGGTGGTTTCCTCGGGCAGTTGATAGGTCCTTGGCGCCGCCCAGGCGATGCCGGCCCAGGCCGCCGTGACCAGGATGGCGCCGGAGATCATCGAGAGTTTCGTCATCTCGCGCCCTTTCACGTCGCCGTCACGCGCGTCGTCTCGACGACGTTGCGCATGTAGCCGGCCGGGTTCCACAGGGCCTCCATCGGTTGCGACTGGCCGATCCGGTTCGTGGCGCGCACCATGAGCTTGTTTTCGCCCTTGGCGAGCGTCACCGCGGCCTGCCATGCCCGGAAGGAGTATTTGCCGAGATTGTCGCCAAGCCGGGCCGTCTGCCAGGATCGGCCGCCGTCGGCGGAGACGGCGACGTCGGTGATGCCGTCGCCGCCATCGAAGGCGATGCCGCGCAATGGCAGCTCGGTTCCGGCCCTGACGGTCGCGCCGTCGCGCACATTGGTGATGAACGAGCGCACGTTGAAGCGGTTGATCGGCACGGTGGCGGCCGGGGCTTTGCCGGGCTCCGTGCAGGCACAGGCATTATCCGGAATGCGGTAGGCCGATTTCATCCAGAAGCCGTCGAAGACCTTGTCCAGGACGGTTATTTCGTTGAGGTGCTTGACCCAGTAGGTGCCGAAATAACCGGGGACCACCAGGCGCAGCGGATAGCCGTTGAGCCAGGGCAGGTCATCGCCGTTCATGGCGTAGGCCAGCATGACTTCGCCGTCGCGGGCATGGTCGATGTCGAGCGCCTTGACGAAATCGGGGGTCTCGGGCAGGGCCGGGCCGTCCATGCCGTTGAAGGTGATCTGCACTGCTCCGGCCTGGATGCCGGCCTTGTCGAGCACGGCCTTGAGCGACACGCCGCGCCACCGGGCATTGCCCATGGCGCCATGATAGAGCTGGCCGCCCGCGACGCGCGGCTCGATCATGCCGCGGCTATTGCCGGAGCATTGGTGGACGGCAACGAGATCGATCTGCTCGAAGCCCGTCTTCAGGTCCTGAAGCGAAAGCGACAGGGGCTTGTCGACCTTGCCCTTGATTTCCAGCCGGAACGTATCGGGGTCGATGTCGAGCGGGATATCGGCGAGGTGATAGCGCACGAAGAAGGCATCGTTCGGCGTCAGGATGCTCTCGTCGAAGACGCTGAACGGCGTCTCGAGCTGCGGCGGGCGTGCCGTCAGCCCGATCAACGGCCGCTTGCCGGGGAATTTGACGAGTGGTCTTTCGCCATTGGCGAAGGGAAGAGTGACCGTTTCGGCCGCAAAGGCGGGCTCGCCGGATCGGCCGATCAGCCCCCCACCCAGCCCCAAAGCCGTCCCGACCGACGCCTTCAACAGCCGTCGCCTGCTCAACATGGCTTTCTCCTCGAGGACATATTCCCGTTGGACGACCGAGACACCGATGGCAGCGCTCCTCCGAGTGCTGTTGGTGGCTGGGCATAGCCAGCTTAGCCCCTGGGTCTTCGGGGCGCTACGGGGATCACCGTCATGACGGTTCGAGCGCGTTCGGCTTCGCCCCGGCATGCGCGGCCGTTGCGAGGCGGCCGAACCGCCGGGCCGGCCTTTCCCCGACCTGAGGACGCAGGCTTCACTTCGGCAGCTAAATTGTCGGCATGCCAACCAATCGGCGGCCTTGGCTTGACCTGCTGCCACCTATGCGCGACATGACCTTCCTCATTCAGAGCAGTTCATGCCCGATCCCCGCCTGTCTCCGCGCGTACTCGTGCCGCTATTGGTGGTCCTGACCGCCATCGGCCCGATGGCGCTCAATCTTCCCTTGCCGGCGGTGCCGGCGCTGGCGCGCTATTTCAACGCCGACCCCGGCATCGTTCAGCTCACCATCACGCTCTATCTGGCCGGCATGGCCTGCGCCCAATTGGTCCATGGACCGCTCTCCGATCGTTATGGCCGGCGTCCGGTGATGATCGGGGCCCTGATCGTCACCTGCTCCATGAGCCTGGTGGCGGCCGTCGCCTCCAGCATCGGCTGGCTGATCGTTGCCCGCGTGTTGCAGTCGCTCGGCGCTTCCGCCGGCCTGGTGGTCGGCCGCGCGGTGATCCGCGACGTGTTCGATCGCGACCGTTCGGCGTCGATGATCGGCTGGGTCACGATGGCCATGGTGGTGGCGCCCATGCTGTCGCCGTCGATCGGCGGCCTGCTCAACGAAACGGTCGGCTGGCGCTGGATCTTCGTGGCGACCGCGGGCGTCACCGCGCTGGCGCTCGCCGCCGCCTTTTTCGGCCTGCCGGAAACCCGGGCCAGCGTGTCCTCGCCGACCCTGACCGAGATGATCCGGGACACGCGCATGCTGATGACCGACCGCAATTTCCTCGGCTATCTCGGCATCGGCGCGGTCTCCTCGGTGACCTTTTTCGCCTTTGTCGGCGGCGCGCCGCATGTCGTCGTCAGCGTCATGGGCGAGAGCTCGACGTCCTATGGCCTGTGGTTCATGGCCAATGCCGGCGGCTACATGGTCGGCAATGCGGTCTCGGGTCGCTATTCGATGCGGCTCGGCGGCGACCGGCTGATCGCCTGGGGCTGCGTCCTGATGATCATCGCGGCGCTCGTCCAGTCGGGCATCGCCTTTTCCGGCCTGATGACCCATCCGGCCATGCTGTTCCTGCCGCAGGCCGGCATCGCCTTCGCCAACGGCCTGCAGTTGCCCGCCGCGGTCGCCGGCGCCGTCAGCGTCAACCAGCATGCGGTTGGCTCGGCTTCGGGCATTGTCGGCTTTTCCCAGATGGGGCTCGGCGCTATAGCCGCCCAGATCGCCGGCAGCCTGGTCGGTGCCTATGTCAGCGCCACCCCCATGGTGGTGATGGTGCTGGCGGCCGCAGTCGGAACCTGGGCCTGCATGCTCCTGCTGAAGCCCCGGGACGCCTAGTCCGCAGGCCGCCCGGATCTCAGGGCACGGCTTCGTCGGTCGTTTGCAGCAGCACGAACCAGGGCGCCGATTCCGGCCGGCACAGCGGCCCGGGCCCGGTATTGTCGAGGCAGGCGGGCGCCGACCGGACCCGCGCCAGCGCGCCGCGCCGGTCGGTCCTGAGATCGCGCCGGGTCACCGATTGCAGCACGTTGCCGCCGATGATGGTGGCGGTGCGGCGGCCCGGATCCCGGCCGGTCACGACGTCGCAATGCAGGTTCCAGACGGGTCGCTCGCCGCGCGCCAGGGCCGCGGTGAGACCGGCGAAAACGCCTCCGGAGAGCTGGAGCGCGTCGATCTCGGCGCTCGCGTGGCGATGCATGCACAGCAAATCACCAGGCCGCATCGGCGTGCGGCGCGGGTCGCAGGCGCGGTAGAAGGCGGTGGCGGCCTGGCCGCCAGCCTCGTCACGCGACCGGCGCGCGGCTTCGCTGACATAGTCGACATGGGCGATGGCCGCTGAAAACCGCGAGCGCGCCGCGCCGGCGGTCAAGACGACATGCGAGACGAAGGCCGCCGACCAGGGGACGTCGACGATGGCCGCGCGTGTCGCCGCCTGAACCAGTGCCTCGCGCTCCGGTGCCGCCAGGCTCGATCGCTTGAGCCGGTCCAGGAGACCGGCGAGTGGCGTCAGATCGGCCGGCTGGCTGGCGCTGGCATCGTCGGCGAGGCCCGGAAAGCCGCGCAGTTGCAGCGGCGCGCCGTCGATCGGGCCGAGCGTCTCCCAGAAGCGCAGGACCTGGCGCCAGGGCACGCCGCGCCCGGCCGCTTCGTCCCGGAATGCCTCGGACTCGACCGCGCCGAAGCGCAGCATGCGGCCGTCGCGATCGATCACATGGCCGCCGAAACCCTCGTGCTCGCGGGAGGCCGTCGCGGCGATCTCGACGGCGAGCGGCGAGGGTGGATGTGCAGCGGTCGCCCGGCACCGGCGATCGATCGCGGCGAGCTCGCTCGACGTGAAGGATTGCGCCGAGGCTCCGACCGCAGGGATCGAGACTGCGAGCATCGCGACGAACACATGGGCAAGGACAGAGCGTGGCATGGGCAGGATCAGCGCATGCCCGGCGCGGGCAGGCAAGCCGACCCTGGCCGCCATGAGCCGTCGCGATCGCGCCGGGCCGGCCGTCGAACCGTCATTCCAGCGCGCAGAGGCGGTCGCAAGGTGCCGCGGATAAGGTCGCGACGACGCTTTGCATCGGCGCCCGGGCGGTCGGTCCGAGCGCCGGCAGCGCCAATTGGATCGTTGCGAGCAGCGGGGCGCGGTCGCTGCGCGGCATCGCGCTGGCCAGTGCCGCGGCGTTGTCGCGCAGGCTCTCGGCGAGCACTGCCTGATTGGCCGGGCGCAAGGCCGGATTGCGCAAGGCGACGACGGCGCCGGTGACGAATTCCTGGATGCCGCGCTGTGTCCGGCGCAGGCGCCTGGCGGCGCATGTCGGTCATGCCGAGCGGCCCCAGCTGCCCGACGGCGTCGTTCATCGCGGCCAAGGCGACCGCGCTCGTCTTGATCAGGAACACCTGCGCGCGGGTGATCTCGTCCTGGAACTCGGTCGCATTGCGCACGGTGTCCGGCGCCATGCCGGGGCCGGCCGGGAACAGGGCGTAGGTCTTCAGGATCTGGATCTGCTTCTGCAGGATATCGAGCAGCAGGGGCACGTCTTTCGACGTGTAGGGCGGCCGGCCCAGGATCGCCGGCGCGTCCCACAATTGCTCCAGGACTTTGGCACTGTCCGGTTCGGACCATCGTGGCAGCGTGCCACTCGGCCGTGCGCGCCGTATCAGGCCGTCGAGCGCAACATAGGCCATGCGCAGGTGCGTGGCCGAGGAGGCGGGCACGTCCGCCGCCGCGCCGGAGGCAAGCGCGGACGAGAGCAGCACGATCGCCAACCGTCTGGCGCTGGCCGAAAAGCGCGATCCCATGATGCCTTCACCTCCGGCGCAACGACCGATCTCGTGTGGCCGCGCGGTTCGGCACCCCGGTCAGCGCGGCTGCCAGCCGTCGGCGGCCAGCACGTCGCCGGCGAGATAAAGCGAGCCGGTGATCAGCACCCGCGGCGGGACGGAGCCGGCGGGCAGGGCGCGGACGGCGGCCAGCGCCTCGCCGAGGCTGCCGGTGGCCGTCGCGTCGAGCCCGATCGAACGCGCGGCGGCGGCCAGATCCTCCGGCGTCAGCGCCACCGGGTGGCTGAACGGCATGGTGAAGATCTTCGGCTGCAGCCGCTTGAAATAGTCCAGGAATCCGCGCGGATCCTTGGTCGACATCATGCCCAGCACCATCACCAGGGGGCGCGGATCGCGCGCCGCCATCCGGGCGATCGCCTCGCTCAGCACCTCGCCGCCACCGGGATTATGGCCGCCGTCGAGCCAGATCTCGCTGTCGTCGGGCAATTGCCTGGCGAGCTTGCCCTTGCCGAGGTTCTGCAGTCGCGCCGGCCATTCGACCGTCTGCAGCCCCTGTTCGATCGCCGCGTCGCTCAGCGCGAAGCCGGCGGTCTTCACCGCGGCGATGGCGGTGCCGGCATTCTCGAACTGGTGGGCGCCGATCAGCCGGGGCGGCGCGGCATCGACCAGGCCGTCCTCGTCCTGATAGACGAAGCGGCCGTTTTCCTCGCGGGCGAACCAGTCGAGGCCGGAAACCAGCAGGCGCGCCCGCTGGCGCTCGGCCATCTCCTCGATGACTGCGAGCGCCTCGGGCGTCTGGCGGGCCACCACGCAGGGCCGTCCGCGTTTCAGGATTCCAGCCTTTTCGCCGGCGATCTTGGCGACGGTGTCGCCGAGATAATCGGCGTGATCCATCGAGACGGGCGTGATCACCGTCACCGCCGGCCGGGTGATGACATTGGTGGCGTCCAGCCTGCCGCCCATGCCGACCTCCAGGATCACCGCATCGGCGGGATTGCGGGCAAACAGCACGAAGCCGGCGGCCGCGGTGATCTCGAACTGGGTGATCGGCTCGCCGGCATTGACCCGCTCGACCTCGAGCAGCACCTCGGCCAGCGCCTGGTCGTCGACGATCCTGGCGCCATCAGGCTTTCCGATCCGGTAGCGCTCGTGGAACCGCACCAGATGCGGCGAGGTATAGACATGCACGCTGCGCCCGGACGCTTCCAGCAGCGCGCGCGAAAAGGCCGTGGTCGAGCCCTTGCCATTGGTGCCGGCGACATGGATCACCGGCGGCAATTGCCGTTCCGGATGGCCGAGCGCCTTCAGCACCCGGTGCATGCGATCGAGGGACATGTCGATCAGTTTCGGATGCAGCTTGGTCAGCCGCTCCAGGATCGCGTCGATAGGGGTCATGGCAAGCGTGTTCACGACGGGAGATGGCCGTTCCTGCACGGACAATGCTACGCGCCGATGGCGCCGGAAAGACGCCTCGGCGCGAAGGTGATGCGCGTCAGGCCGCCTCGGCGGCGCTCGCCGGCGGCGCCTTGGTCAGCACGCGGCAGAGGCGGGCGAGCGTCTCGCGCAGCTCATGGCGATGCACCACCAGGTCGACCATGCCGTGGTCTTTCAGGTATTCGGCGCGCTGGAAGCCTTCCGGCAGCTTCTCCCGGATGGTCTGCTCGATCACCCGCGGTCCGGCGAAGCCGATCAGGGCGCCCGGTTCGGCGATATGCACGTCGCCGAGCATGGCATAGCTGGCGGTGACGCCACCCGTGGTCGGATTGGTCAGCACGACGATATAGGGCAGCTTGGCGGCGCGCAGCGCCTGGACGGCGACCGTGGTGCGCGGCATCTGCATCAGCGACAGGATGCCCTCCTGCATGCGCGCGCCGCCCGACGCGGTGAAGATGATGAAGGGCGTGTTCTTCTCGACCGCGGTCATCATGCCCTTGACGATGGCTTCACCGGCGGCGGTGCCGAGCGAGCCCGCCATGAAATCCATGTCCTGGACGGCGACGGTGACCGCGAGGCCCTCCAGCTTGCCGTAGCCGACCTTGATGGCATCGTTCATGCCGGTCTTGGCGCGCGCATCCTTGATGCGGTCGACATAGCGCTTTTCGTCGCGGAACTTCAGCGGGTCGGCCGGTGCGTCGGGCAATTGCACGTCGAACCAGGTGCCGTTGTCGAAGACCGACTTGAGCCTGGCGGTCGAGCCCATGCGCATATGCACGCCGGAGCCGGGAATCACGAAGAGATTGGTCTCCAGGTCCTTGTGGAAGACCATCTGGCCGGTCTCGGGGCATTTCACCCAAAGGTTTTCCGGCGTATCGCGCTTCAGGAACGATCGGATCTTCGGGGGAAGAACGTCGGTGATCCAGTTCATCTGCGGGTCCTGGGACAGGCGACCGCCTGCGGTCGCAAACAATTTCATGGGAGCAACGGCCGCAAGCAGCCGTGAAGAGGTCAATATAGGCTATCGGGGCCTTGCGCGCGAGGCGGCAAGGCCCGCGGCCGGCTCATTCCGCCGTGCGGCGGGCGCCACGCACGCCGGCCGCCAGCGAGCCGACGATATCGGCGACCGCCTGCGCGGTGCCCGCGCTGCCCTTGCCATCCTGGTCAAGCGAGGATTTCACCGCGTCAACCAGCGCCGAGCCGACCACCACCGCATCGGCCCCACGGGCGACGGCCGCGGCATGATCGGCGTTCTTGACACCGAAGCCGACGGCGACCGGCAGGGTCGTGTGCCGCTTGATGCGGGCCACGGCCTCGGCCGTACGGTCGAAATTCGGCGTCGCCATGCCGGTAATGCCGGTGATCGAGACGTAATAGACGAAACCGGAGGTGTTGGTGAGCACGGTCGGCAGACGCTTGTCGTCGGTGGTCGGGGTCGCGAGCCGGATGAAGTTGAGGCCGGCCTGCAGAGCCGGCAGGCAGAGCTCGGCATCTTCCTCCGGCGGCAGGTCGACCACGATCAGCCCATCGACGCCGGCGGCCTTGGCATCGGCGAGGAAGGCCTCGACGCCATAGATATAGACCGGGTTGAAATAGCCCATCAGCACGATCGGCGTGGTCTGGTCGCTGGCGCGGAACCAGGCGATGTCCTCCAGCGTCTTCTTCAGCGTCTGGCCGCCGGCGAGCGCGCGCAGGCCGGCGGCCTGGATCGCCGGGCCATCGGCCATCGGGTCGGTGAAGGGCATGCCGAACTCGATCACGTCGGCGCCGGCGCCGGGCAGGGCCTTCAGGATCGCGCGGGCGGTCTCGCGATCGGGGTCGCCGGCCATGACATAGGTGACGAGGCCGGCGCGGCCCTCGCGGGCGAGATCGGCGAAGCGGGTGTCGAGGCGGGTGCTCACAGCTTGGTTCCCAGGATTTCGGCGACCTGCGGGACGTCCTTGTCGCCGCGACCGGAGAGGTTGACGACCATCAGGTGATCCCGGGGCTTGGTCGGCGCCAGATCCTTGACCTTGGCCAGCGCATGGGCGCTTTCGAGAGCCGGGATGATGCCTTCGATCTTGGACAGCAGCTGGAAGGCTTCCACCGCCTCGTCGTCGGTGGCCGAGAGATATTTCACCCGGCCGATATCGTTCAGCCAGGAATGTTCAGGGCCGATGCCGGGATAGTCGAGGCCGGCCGAGATCGAATGGCCCTCCTGGATCTGGCCGTCATCGTCCATCAGGAGATAGGTGCGGTTGCCGTGCAGCACGCCGGCACGGCCGCCGGCGATGGAAGCGGCATGCAGCTTGGTCAGGCCGTGGCCGGCGGCCTCGACGCCGTAGATCTCGACGGTAGGGTCGTCGAGGAACGGGTGGAACAGGCCGATGGCGTTGGAGCCGCCGCCGACGCAGGCGATCAGGCTGTCCGGCAGGCGGCCTTCGGCGGCTTGCATCTGCGTCCGCGTCTCGTCGCCGATGATCGACTGGAAGTCGCGCACCATGCCGGGATAGGGATGCGGGCCGGCGACCGTGCCGATGCAATAGAAGGTGTCGCCGACATTGGTCACCCAGTCGCGCAACGCCTCGTTCATGGCGTCCTTCAGGGTGCGCGCACCCGACTGAACCGGCACCACCTCGGCGCCGAGCATCTTCATGCGGAACACGTTGGGGGCCTGCCGGGCGACGTCGACAGCGCCCATATAGACCACGCATTGCAGGCCGAAGCGGGCGCAGAGCGTGGCGGTGGCGACGCCATGCTGGCCGGCGCCGGTCTCGGCGATGATCCGCTTCTTGCCCATGCGGCGGGCCAGCAGGATCTGGCCCAGCACATTGTTCACCTTGTGCGAGCCGGTATGGTTCAGCTCTTCGCGCTTCAGGTAGATCTTCGCGCCGCCGAAATGGTCGGTCAGCCGCTCGGCGAAATAGAGCGGGCTCGGACGGCCGACATAATGGGTGAGGTGGCCGGTCATTTCCTTGGCGAAGGCCGGGTCGACCCTCGCCTCGGCATAGGCCTTTTCCAGGTCGAGGATCAGCGGCATCAGCGTTTCGGCGACGAAGCGCCCGCCATAGATGCCGAAGCGGCCGCGATCATCCGGGCCGGTGCGGTAGGAATTGGGTTTCGGCGGCACGTTCATCGCTTGTCTCCTGCGCCGGCGACCGCGGCGGCGGCCTGACGTGCGGCGGCCACGAAGGCCCTGATCTTGTCGGGATCCTTGACGCCCGGCGCGCTTTCGACCCCGGACGACACATCGACGCCTGACAGCCGCGTCAACCTGATCGCATCTGCCACATTGCCCGGATCGAGGCCCCCCGAAAGCATGACCGGGCGGCCGGGGTCAAGGCCGGCGACGAGGCGCCAGTCGAACGGCAGGCCATTGCCGCCGGGCAGCGCCTCGGCTGTTTTCGGCGGCTTGGCATCGAGCAGGAGGAGGTCCGAGACCGCCGCATAGGCCGGCACGACATCGAGATCGGCCTTCTCGGCGACCCCGATCACCTTCATGGCGCGCACCTTGAAGCGCTGGCGGATATCCGCCACCCGCTCCGGCGTCTCATGGCCGTGCAGCTGAATGAGATCGGGCTTGAGGTTCGCCATGATGTCGGCGATGGCATCGTCGGTCGGGTCGACGGTCAGCGCCACGACGGCGGCGCGGCCGCAGGTGCGGCCTGACAGGGTACAGGCGGTCGCCAGCGAGACATTGCGCGGGCTCTTGGCGAAAAACACGAGGCCGACCATGTCGGCGCCCGCGTCGAGCGCCGCTTCCATGGCGAGCATCGAGGTGATCCCGCAGATTTTGACCAGCAAAGGCATGGGGCGACGTCTTTAGAGCCTGTCGAGGCGATGCACCACCCTCATCATCACATGAGGCGGCGTTCGTGCCGGTCTCAGGCCCAGCGCTTGAAGATGACGCTGGCATTGACGCCGCCAAAGCCGAAGCCGTTCGACATGGCGTGGGTCAGCGCCATCGGCCGGGCAATGCGGGCGACCAGGTCGACGCCCTCGGCTCCCGGGTCCGGATTGTCGAGATTGAGGGTCGGCGGCACCACCTGGTCGCGCAGCGCCAGGATGGTGAAGATCGCCTCGAGCCCGCCGGCGGCTCCCAGAAGGTGGCCGGTGGCGGATTTGGTCGATGTCACGGCAACGCGCTTGTCGCGGCCGAACAGCGTCTTGATCGCTTCCAGCTCGCCCTGGTCGCCGACCGGTGTCGAGGTGGCATGGGCATTGAGGTGCTGGATGTCCCTCGGCTTGAGGCCGGCCTGGGCGAGCGCCGCCGCCATCGAGCGGCGCGCGCCGCTGCCGTCCTCGGGCCCCGAGGTGATGTGATAGGCATCGGCCGTCGTGCCATAGCCGACCAGTTCGGCGATCGGCTTGGCGCCGCGCGCCAGCGCATGGTCGAGCGCCTCGATCACCAGCATGCCGGCGCCTTCGCCCATGACGAAGCCGTCGCGCTGCTGGTCGAACGGCCGCGAGGCGCGTTCCGGCGTTTCGTTGAAGTCGGTCGACAAAGCGCGGGCGGCGGCGAAGCTGCCGAGGCTGACGACGTCGATACAGGCTTCGCTGCCGCCGCACAGCGCGATATCGGCCTCGCCTGCGTGGATCATCCGGGCGGCATCGCCGATCGCCTGGACACTCGCGGCGCAGGCCGTGACCGGGGCCCCGAGCGGGCCCTTGAAGCCGTGATGGATCGACACCTGGCCGGCGGCGAGATTGACCAGGAAGGACGGCACGGTGAACGGCGACAGTCGGCGCACGCCGCGCGCCTCGACCGTCTTGACCGCCTCGACCATGGCCGGGAAGCCGCCAATGCCCGAGGCGATGATGGTGGCGGTGCGCTCCTGCTGGTGCTCGTCGGCGGGTTTCCAGCCGGCCTGGCCGATGGCTTCCGCTGCGGCCAGCAGGGAGAACAGGATGAAGCGGTCCATCTTGCGCTGGTCCTTGGGCGAGGCGGCGAGGTCCGGGTCGAAACCGCCCTCGGGATCCTCCGCCTTGCCCTGCACATTGCCGGCGATCTTGGCCGGCAATTGCGCGGCGATCGCCTCGGGCAGGGCCCGGATGCCGGACCGGCCGGCGATCAGCCGCGACCAGGCAAGGTCCACCCCGCAGCCGAGCGGCGACACGAGGCCCATTCCAGTGACGGCAATACGGCGCATGTCAGGCTCCCGGTCCGGTCGATAGGGTTGTCGGCCGCGAGGCCTTGAATGAATTGAGCCGCTCGATCATGCCCGCGCTGGCGCAGGGCCCGGCCGTCAAGATGACGGTGTCGAGCGTTACCGGCGTGAGGCTTGGTCCGTCCAGCACCACGGGCTCGACCGGCCGGCCCGAATCGCGTCCGGCCAGCACCACCGAGGGGCCCTCGGGCGCCAGATGCCGATTGCCCCAGGCGAGCATGGCGCTGACGACGGGAAAGAAGTCCCGGCCTCGCGCGGTCAGGACATAGTCGTAGCGCGGTGGCCTTTGGCTATAGGGCCGGCGCTCGAACAGCCCGATCTCGGTCATATGCTTCAGGCGGCGCGCCAGGATATTGCTGGCGATGCCGAGGCTCTTCTGGAATTCGTCGAAGCGGGTGAGGCCCTGAAAGGCGTCGCGCAGGATCAGGATGCTCCACCACTCGCCCACGCAATGCATGGTGCGGGCGATCGGGCACTCGTCGGCTGGCGGCTCGGTCGACGTCATCGGCCGAACGCATAGCGGCCTGACTTTCCATTCGCAAGTCGCAAATGGCGGCCGGTCCTTCGGGGCGAGCGTCATCGACGGAATGTGAAGAGCCATGGCCGGCGCGCCGGGCTAGATCTGTCGCCGCTGCATCGAGTCCGGAGGAATGGGGCATGACCAGGACGCAATCGGGGCCAGTCGAACGTCGCAAGCTCGGTTCCGGGGGACTTGTCGTCTCGGCGATCGGGCTCGGCTGCATGCCGCTTTCCGGGGTCTATGGCGAGGCGGACGATGCGGCCTCCGAAAGGCTGATCCGGCATGCCATCGACAGTGGCGCCGATCATCTCGACACCGCCGACATGTATGGCTGGGGTCACAACGAAGAACTGGTCGGGCGGGCCATCAAGGGCCGTCGTGACCAGGTGATGCTCGCCACCAAATTCGGCCAGACGCGCAGCGAAAGCGGCCCGAACGGCGTCAATGGCCGGCCCGATTATGTCATCCAGGCCTGCGAGGCCAGCCTCAGGCGGCTCGGAGAGACCGTGATCGACCTCTACTATCAGCACCGCGTCGATCCGGCCGTGCCGATCGAGGAGACGGTCGGCGCCATGGCGCGCCTGGTCGAGCAGGGCAAGGTGCGCCATATCGGCCTGTCCGAGGCAAGCCCTGAGACCATCGGCCGGGCGCACAAGGTGCATCCCGTCGCCGCCGTGCAGACCGAATATTCGCTGCTCTATCGGGCCGAGGCCGAAGCGACCCGCAAGACCACGGCGGCGCTCGGCGTCGGCTTTGTCGGCTATTCGCCGCTCGGCCGCGGTTTTCTCACCGGCATGATCCGCGACTTGTCGCAGGTCGACGGCCGGCGCGCGGCGCATCCGCGTTTCCAGGGCGAGAATTTCGCCCGCAACCGCGAATTGGTCGGCCAGTTCGAGGCGCTCGCCGCGGCCAAGGGCTGCACGCCGTCGCAACTGGCGCTGGCCTGGGTGCTGGCGCAGGGCAAGGACGTGGTGACCATCCCGGGCACCCGGTCGATGCCACGCTTCGACGAGAATGTCGGTGCTCTCGCCGTGGCGCTGGAGCCAGCCGACCTGGCGCTGCTGGACCAGGCGATCCCGCCCGGCGCCGCCGCCGGCACGCGTTATCCCTCGGCCGCGATGACAGCGGTTCAGCGCTGATCGTCGCCGGACGCGCCGGGGATCAGCCGCGCGTCATTTCCATCGCGGCACTGGCCCGCCGGAGCGTCGGGTCGAACGGATTGACCCGTTCGGCGATGCCGCGCACCTCGCTCTGCAGGATCTTGGCGAGCTCGACGCAGCGTTCTTCGGTCAGCCGGTCGGTGGTGGTGCCGATGCTGATTGAGGCGAGCGGGTAGCCGCGCCGGTCGAGGATCGGCACGCCAAGACCCGCCATGCCGGGGATCAGGCCGGACCAGCGATAGCAATAGCCGCGCTGGCGCACCTCGGCGAGCTTGCCGCGCAGCGAGGCCTCGTCGAAATCGCCCATTTCCTGCATGCGCGGCAGGTTGCGGCGGATCACCTCGTCCTGCTCGTCGGGCGGCAGGAAAGCCAGGATGGCGGTGGACCCCTGGCCGATGCCGAGCATCACCTTGCCGCCGATATCGCCGGTGAACGAGCGGATCGGCAACGGGCCGGCGCTTCGGTCGATGCAGACCGCCTCGTAGCCGTTGCGCACCAGCAAAAACAGGGTTTCGCCCAGCGTGCCGGTGAGGCGCAGCAAGGCGGAGCGGCAGATGTCGCGCAGGCCCGCGACATTGCCGGCGCGCGCGCCGAGCAGGAACAGTTCGAGGCCGAGCGAATAGCGTTTCGTCCTGACATCGAAGGCGACGACGCCTTCGCTCACCAGCGATTTCAGCAGGCGGTGCGCCGTCGGGCGCGGCAGGTCCACCGCGGCCGCCAGCTCGGTCAGGCGCTGGCCGGAGTCCTCGCCCGCGCCGAGGCTTCGGAGGACGGCGATCGCGCGGTGCAGGCTGCCGTGAGCTTCCGCCATAGAATTCCACCTAATGAAAATGCTTCTGTCATTGACGAGAAATGATTTCAGTCAGCGATAATCTATCATATTTCCTTCAATCTGGCGATATTTTCTCTTGCCAGTCCCCATCTCGCCGGAGATCGTCTCGCTCCTATACGAAGTCGGTGGCAAGGGAACCAACATGGCGCGGTGGCGTGTAGGGGTCGATTCCGGCGGCACATTCACGGATGTCTGCCTGTTCGACGAGGACGAGGGCCGGGTCGAGGTCTGGAAGGTGTCCTCGACCCCCGACGATCCGTCGCGCGGCATCGCCCAGGGTGTCGACGAGGGCATCCGCCTCGTTGTTCCCGACCAGGGCGAGAAGGCCGGGGCCGCCGTCTCCTATTTCGGCCACGGAACGACGGTCGCGACCAATGCCCTGATCCAGCATCGCGGCGTCGCCACCGGGCTCGTCACCTCGGACGGCTTTCGCGATCTGCTGGAGATCGGCCGGCAGAAGCGCCCCGACCTCTATGACATGCAGGCCGACAAGCCGCCGACGCTGGTGTCGCGGGATCTGCGCCATGAAGTCCCCGAGCGGGTCCGCCACGACGGCAGCATCGAGACGGTGCTCGACGAGGACCGGGTGCGGGCCGCGGCGCGGGCGCTGAAAGCCGCCGGTGTCAAGGCGATCGCGGTGTCCTTCCTCTATGGCTTCATCCGGCCCGAACACGAGCGCCGGGCCGTCGCGATCCTGCGCGAGGAACATCCCGATGCCTTCATCTCGGCCGGCCATGAGATCGCGCCCGAGTTCCGTGAATTCGAGCGCCTGTCCACGGTGGTGCTGAACGCCTATCTCGGCCCGGTCATGCGCAACTATATCGAGCGCCTGACCCCGCGCCTGTCGGCGCTCGGCGTCACCGCCACGCCGCACCTGACCCAGTCGAACGGCGGTGTCATCGGCTTCTCCACCGCCGCCGACATGCCGGTGCGCACGGTGCTGTCCGGACCCTCGACCGGGGTCGTCGGAGCCCAGGCCATCGGCAAGCTCGCCGGTTTCGAAGACCTGATTACCTTCGACATGGGCGGCACCTCGACCGATGTCGCGCTGCTGACCGGCGGGCTCTGCAAGCTGACTTCGGAAGCGGTGATCCACGGCTATCCGGTCAAGGCGCCCATGCTCGACATTCACACGGTCGGCGCCGGCGGCGGCTCGATCGCCCATATCGACGCCGGCGGCTTCCTGAAGGTCGGTCCGCGCAGCTGCGGCGCCGATCCGGGGCCGGTCTGCTACGATCGCGGCAATACCGAGCCGGCGACCACCGACGCCAATGTCGTGCTGCAGACGTTGAATCCGGACTATCTGCTCGGCGGCCGCATGGCGGTGCGCCAGGACCTCGCCAAGGCCTCGATCGCAGCGCTCGCCGACAAGCTCGGGCTCGGTGTGATGGAAACGGCCCAGGGCATCATCTCGGTGGTGACCGCCAATATGGCGCGGGCCATTCGGGTCATTTCGGTGCAGCGCGGTTATGACCCGCGCGACTACACCATGATGGCCTTTGGCGGGGCAGGGCCCCTTCACGCGGCGCGCCTGGCCAAGGAGCTGGACATGAGGCGTGTCCTGGTGCCACGCAATCCCGGCATCCTCTGCGCCATGGGCCTGCTGCTCACCGATCTGCGCGCCGATTTCGCCGCGACCAAGCTCCTGCCGGCGACCTCCGCCTCGACCGAGGAGGTCGCGCAGGTCTTCGCCGGGCTCACCCGCCGCGCCGAGGACTGGTTCCACGAGGAGGAGATCGATGCTCCCGCCCGTCGCCTGACCCGCACCGCCGACATGCGTTATGCCGGCCAGAACTACGAGCTCGCCGTGCCTCTGCCGGATGGGCCGATCACGGCGGCGACGATCCAGGCCCTCGCCGCCGGCTTCGCGGACTCGCACAAGCAGCGCTACGGCTTCATTGCCGAAGGCGAGCCGGTCCAGCTCGTCACCTTGCGGCTGGAGGCGACCGGCGTCGTACCCAAGGCCGAGCTGAAGGCCTATCCCGATGGCGGACCGGATGCCTCGGGCGCGGTCATCGGACGCCGGCCCGTCTGGTTTCCGGAAGCCGGCGACTTCGTCGACACACCGGTCTATGGCCGCGACAAGCTCGAGCCCGGTAACCGCTTCGCCGGCCCGGCGATTGTCGAGCAGATGGATACGACGACGGTCGTGCCGCCTGGCATGACCGCCCGCATCGACGCCTATCTCAACCTCATCATGGAAGTTTCGGCATGACCCTGGCCGTCCAGCCGCGTCCATCGATCGCGCTCGATCCGATCACCGTCGAGGTCATCGGCGCGTCCCTGTCGTCGATCGTCGAGGAAACCGGCGAGGCGCTGATCCGCGCCTCCTATTCCACCAATATCAAGGAGCGGCGGGACTGCTCGACCGCGCTGTTCGATGTCGCGGGCAATACGCTCTGCCAGGCCGAGCATATTCCGATCCATCTCGGCAGCTTCATCGGCATCGTGCCGCACATTCTGCGCCTGCACGCGGCCGAGGACATGCGGCCGGGCGATGTCTTCGTCGGCAATGACGCCTATGAGGGCGGCGGCACCCATCTGCCCGATATCGTGCTGGCCGAGCCGATCTTCGTCGAGGGCCGCATCGCCGCCTGGACCGTCAACCTGGCGCATCATTCCGATTTCGCCGATCGCGGCCATGCCCATATCTACCAGGAGGGCCTGCGCATCCCCCCCGTTCGGCTCTATCGCGCCGGCGTGCTGCAGAAGGACGTCCAGGACCTCATCCTGCTGAACTGCCAGGTCCCGCGCGAGCGCCTGTCGGACCTGCGCGCCCAGATGGCGGCCAACCGGGTCGGCGTCCAGCGCTTCCAGGCGCTCTGCGCCAAATATGGCGCCGAAACGGTGCTGGCGGCGGGTGCCGCGCTGCTCGACTATGCCGAGCGCAAGATGCGCGCCGGCATCGCCGCAATGCCCGACGGTACCTGGCGTTTCGACGACGTCTTCGACAATCCGGAGATCACGGACACCTTGCCGCTGTCGGTCGAGGTGACCATTCGCGGCGATGCCATGTCGTTGCATTTCGATGCGCCGGACCAGCTGAGGGCCGGGTTGAACATGACCTATACCGCGCTGCTGGCGACCGCCTATTACGTGGTCAAGTCGGTGGTCGACCCCACCATCCTGCCCAATGCCGGATTGGCGCGGCCGCTGACCATCACCGCACGTCAAGGCAGCATCCTCAACTGCGTCCACCCGGCGGCCGTCAACGGGCGGGTGCAGACCTGCCAGCGGGTGTCCGATCTGATCCTCGGCGCGCTCGCCCAGGCGGTGCCGGATCGGGTCACCGCCTGCTCGAACTCCACCTGCACGGTCGCGACCTTCATCGGCACCCGCCCGGAGGACGGCTCGATCTGGGTCTATCTGGAGACCATGGGCGGCGGCAACGGCGCGCGGGCGACCAAGGACGGCCTCGACGGCGTGCATGTTCACGTCACCAACACCTCGAACCTGCCGGTCGAGGCGCTCGAGATCGAATATCCGCTGACCCTGATGCGCTACGAACTGGTCTCCGATTCCGGCGGCCCCGGCACCTATCGTGGCGGCATGGGTTTGCGCCGGGTTTACCGGGCCGATCAGGACTGCCGGGTGCGGGTCGACGTTTCCAGGCTCCGGTCGCGCAACTGGGGCCTGCTCGGCGGCGGCGAAGGCGGCCAGGGCGCCATCGAATGCGGCCCGGGCGTGACCTTCGACCGCGACAGCGGCGTCCTGAAGGCCGGCCAATGGTTTGCCGTGGTCAGTCCGGGCGCCGGCGGTTACGGCCCGGCCGAGGGCCGCGACGCCAAGGCCGTGGCGCGCGACCTTGCCGAAGGGGCGATCAGCCCGGCCACGGCGCGCGACGTCTATCACCACGAGGCCTGAGGCGGGTGCCGGTCCGGCGCGCCTGTCGCGCTCGGTCGGCGGCCGCATCCGGACACACGCATCGTCCGAAAAAAGACCAGAGCCAAAAGGCCAGAGTCAAAAAACCAGAGGAGAATTCCGCATGGCTTTCCATCCGAGCCGTCGAGCCGTTCTCGCGGGCGCCGCCGCCGGCGCCGTGCCGTTCCTCCGCATTCCCGGTGCCAAGGCGAGGACGCCTGGCATTCTGACCTTCGGCCTGTCCAGTTATCCGCCGAGCCTCGAGCCCTGGGTCAATAACGGCACGGCGGCGGCGACCATCAAGCTGATGACCTTTCGCGGCCTGACCTCCTACGGGCCGGACGGCAATCTGCGCCCGGAGCTTGCCGAGTCCTGGGAGCCGGTGGGCACCACCGGCTGGACCTTCAAGCTGCGCGACGCCACCTTCCACAACGGCGAGAAGGTGACCTCGGCGGATGTGCGCTGGAACATCGAGCAGATCGCCGCCGACCGCTCCACCGCGCATTTTCGCGAGGAGATGAAGGGCGTCGACAAGATCGAGACGCCCGACGACCGCACCGTGCGGATCTTCATGAAACAGCCGCGCATCACCTTGCCGGATACGATGGCGAGCTATCGCCTGCCGATTGTCTCGCGCAATTCGCCGCCGCGTGGCCCCGCCATCGGTGCCGGTCCCTTCGTGGTCAAGGCCCAGGAGCGCGGCGTCTCGGTGACGCTCGAGGCCTATGACAAGTTCTACCGGCCGGGCCTGCCCAAGCTGAAGGGCATTCGCGCCATCGCCTATGCCGACGAGAACCTGCGCGTCGCCGCCCTGCAGTCCGGCGATGTCGATCTCATCGAATATGTGCCCTGGCCGGCCATGGACGCCATTCTCGCCAATCCGCAACTGTCCATGGACGCGGTCGACGGCGCCTTCATGTATCTGGTCTTCAACGGCGCCCGGCCGCCGTTCAACGATGCCCGCGTGCGGCGCGCTGTGGCCCATGCGGTCAAGCGCGACGAACTGGTCAAGGCGGCCTTTTCCGGACGCGGCTCGCCGCTGCAGCAATTGCCGATCTCGCCGAACAGCCCCTTCTACAATGCCGAGTTCAAGGACGGCTGGCGCTACGATCCGGACCTGTCGCGCAAGCTCCTGGCCGAGGCCGGTCATCCGAACGGCCTGTCCTGTTCGCTCGCTTCCACCGCGCAATACGGCATGCACAAGGACACGGCCGAAATCGTCCAGCAGCATCTGGCGGCCGTCGGCATCAAGGCCGAGCTCAACCTGCCCGACTGGGCGAGCCGCGTCGCCATCGGCAATCGTGGCCAGTTCGATATTGGCGTGATGGGCACGGCCGCCGACAGCAACGACCCCGATGGCCTCGCCAATTTCGTCGATGGCAGCCTGGCGCCATCCTTCTCGCGCAGCGTCAATCTGAAGATCGATCGCATCACCCAGCTGTTCGCCGCCGGCCGCGCCGAATATGACGAGGCCAAGCGCCGCGCCATCTATCGCGAGCTCGAGGGCGTGGCGATCGAACAGGCCCCGTTCGTCGGCCTCACCTGGCGCAGCCAGGGTTACGCCATGCGCCGCGACGTCACCGGCTTCAAGAACCTGCCCGGTGCGCTGACCTTCTATTCCGGGCTGACCTTCGAGACCACGGCGCTGGGCTGAGACCATGCTGAGCTTCGTCCTCCGACGCCTGGCGGTCGCCGCCGGCCTGGTTCTGGTGGTGGCGACGCTGGTCTTCCTGATCATCCACCTGATCCCGGGTGATCCGGCCGAGCTGCTGCTGGCCCAGGGCGGCATCGCGCCGGATCCGGGCTCGGTCGCCGAGCTGCGCGAGCGGCTCGGCCTCGACCGGCCGATCCTCGATCAATATCTCGACTATCTCCGCGGCCTCGCGCGGCTGGATCTCGGCCTGTCGATGCAGGACCAGCATCCGATCATCGACGAGATCACGCTGAGATTGCCCCGGACGCTGGAACTGGTCGGCGCCGCCGGCCTTCTCGCCGTGCTGATCGGGGTTCCCTTCGGCATGCTCGCGGCGCTGCGTGCCGGCACGCTGACGGATCGCGTCATCTCCGGTCTTGCAGGCCTTGCCCTGTCCATCCCCGTCTTCGTCGTCGGCACCCTGGTGATCCTGGTCTTCGCCCAGGGACTGCGCTGGGTGCCGGCCGGAGGTTACGTGCCCTTCTTCGAGAACCCCGGGCGCCACCTCGTCCTGCTGCTGATGCCGGCAGGAACCATCGCGGTCGGCTTCGCGGCGGTGGTGCTGCGCGTCACCCGCAGCGCCGTGCTCGAAGTGCTGTCGCGCGACCATGTCCGCGCGGCCCAGGCGCGCGGCGTCGCCTCGGCCGTCATCATCCGGCGCCACGTCCTGCGCAACGCGCTCACCCCGCTGGTGACGGTGGTCGGCCTGCATCTCGGCTCGCTGCTCGGCGGCACGGTGCTGGTCGAATTCGTGTTCAACTGGCCGGGCCTTTCGGGCTATCTCGTCCGCTCGGTGGAAGCCCGTGACTATCCCGAGGTCATGGGCATCGTGCTGGTCCTGTCGATCCTCTACGTGCTGCTCAACCTCATCGTCGATCTGCTCTATGGCGTCATCGACCCGCGCGTGAGGCAGGGCTGATGCGGGCGGATCGTCTCAGCCGTCTCGCTGTCCCGGCCCTGCTGGTCGGCCTTGTCCTGGCGGTGGCGCTGGTCACGCCGTTCCTGTCGCTGGCCGACCCGGTCCGCCAGGACGTCGCCCACCGGCTGGCCGGCCCGACGGCGGCGCATTGGCTCGGCCAGGACGAATATGGCCGCGATGTCCTGTCGCGGATCTTATGGGGTGCGCGCGTCTCGCTCACCGTCGCCTTCACCTCGGCGGTGTTCGCGGCCATTCTCGGTACCTTGCTCGGCATTGTCGGCGGCTATTTCCGTGGGTTTGTCGAGCTGTTCACCGTGCGGGCCGCCGAGGCCGTGCTGTGCTTCCCGCCCCTGCTCCTGGCACTGCTGGTGGTGACCTTGCTCGGGCCGGGGGCGGCGACGCTGATCCTGGCCTTGAGCGTGCTTTATGCCCCGGGCTTCGCACGTGTCGCCTATGCCGAGACCCTGTCGGCCCGCGTGCTCGACTATGTCACCGCCCAGGAGGCGCTGGGCGCCCGGCCATGGCGGATCCTGGGTGTCACGCTGCTGCCGAATATCGCCGCGCCGCTGATCGTCCAGTTTTCCCTGACGGTCGCCGCCGCGCTGGTGCTGGAGAGCGGCCTGTCGTTCCTCGGCCTCGGCGTGGTGCCGCCGTCGCCGTCCTGGGGCCTGATGATCCGCGGCGCCCGCGCCACCATGGAACATGCACCGCTGCTGCTGTTCTGGCCGTGCCTGGCGCTGAGCGGCACCGTCTTGATCCTCAACCTTCTGTGCGATCGCCTGCGCGACATCCTCGACCCGCGCGCGACGGCGGCCGCCGTGCCGGGCTTCCTGCGCCGCCTGATGGCCTTGCCGCCGGCTCGCGAAACGCCTGCCGCCGCGGACCAGGCGCTGCTCTCGGTCCAGGGATTGACCCTCGAACTGGCCATCGGCGGCCACAACATCCCGCTGGTGCGCGACGTCAGTTTCGATCTGGCGCCCGGCGAGACGCTGGCCATTGTCGGCGAGAGCGGTTCCGGCAAGACGCTGACCGGCCTTGCCATCATGGGGCTCCTGCCGGCGGCGGTGCGACCGGCGGCGGGCACGATCCTGTTTCGCGATCGCGATGGCAAGACACGCGACCTCCTGAGGCTCGGCGAGCCGGAACTGCGCGCGCTGCGCGGCCGCGACCTCTCCATGGTGTTCCAGGATCCCTCGACCAGCCTCAATCCGCTGCTGCGGACGGGACAGCAGATCGCCGAGGCGGTCGAAGCCCATGAGGCGGGGCGCGCCGGCGCGAAGCGCGTGGTCGACCTGCTTCGCAAGGTCGGCCTGCCCGATCCGGAACGGCGCGCGGCGAGTTTCCCGCATGAATTGTCCGGTGGCCAGCGCCAGCGGGTGATGATCGCGGCGGCCATCGCCAATCATCCGCGCCTGCTGATCGCCGACGAGCCGACAACCGCGCTCGACGTCACGGTGCAGGCGCAGATTCTGGCGCTGCTCGCCGCGCTGCGCGGCTCCGAACGCGGCATGGGCATGGTCTTCGTGACCCACAATCTCGCCGTCGTCGGCCAGATCGCCGACCGGGTCGCCGTCATGTATGCCGGCGAGATCGTCGAGCAGGGGCCGGTCGCCGAGGTCTTCGCGGCGCCGCGCCATCCCTATACCGCGGCGCTGCTCGCCAGCATTCCCGAGGATGCGACCGAGCGCCTCTTGTCGATACCAGGGGCCGTGCCGCAGCCGACCGCCATGCCGCCGGGCTGCCGCTTCGCGCCGCGCTGCGCCCATGTCGTCGAGAGCTGCGGTCATGCGGCACCTGCGCTCGAAACGGTGACGCCGGGGCGGACCACCCGCTGCCCGCGCTGGAGGGAGATGGCATGAACGTCATCGACCGCACGCATGTTTTCAGGTCCGGCTCTCCCCTGGTCCGCGGCGAGGGGCTGACCAAGGCCTTTCCGGGCCGGGGATCTCTGTTCTCGGCGCGCCAGAAGATCCTCGCGGTGCGCGGCGTCGACATCGCGGTCGGGCAGGCCGAGGCTGTCGGCGTCGTCGGCGAATCCGGCTGCGGCAAGAGCACGCTCGGGCGCCTCTTGCTGCAGCTCCTGCCGCTGACCGATGGCCGGGTGCTGTTCGATGGCAACGACATGTCCGGCCTGAAGGGCGCGGCCCTGCGCGCCATGCGCCGGCGTATGCAGCTGGTCTTCCAGGACCCCTATGGCAGCCTCGACCCCCGGCGCTCGATCGGCGCCCAGATCGCCGACGGTATCCTCATTCACCGCCTCGCCGGCCGCGCCGAAATCGGCGACCGGGTCGACGGGCTGTTGCGCCAGGTCGGGCTCGATTCGGGCCAGGCCCAGCGCCTGCCGCACGAGTTCTCCGGCGGCCAGCGCCAGCGCATTGCCATTGCCCGCGCCCTGTCGACCGAGCCGCAGTTCATCGTCGCCGACGAGCCGGTCTCGGCGCTCGACGTCTCCATTCAGGCCCAGGTGGTCAATCTCTTGGCCGACCTCCGGCAGGAACTCGGTCTCGCGCTCCTGTTCATCAGCCACGACCTGCACGTGGTTCGCCATCTCTGCGACCGGGTGGTGGTGATGTATCTCGGGCGGGTGGTCGAAGAGGGCAAGGCCGACCAGGTCTTCAAGGCGCCCGCCCACCCCTATACCCGCGCTCTGATCGCAGCGACGCCGTCGCTGCGCCAGAAGCCGGGCAGCGTCGCCGCGCTGTCGGGCGAAATCCCCAGCGTCGCGGCGCCACCGTCGGGCTGTGTCTTCCGCACCCGCTGCCCCATGGCGCAGCCCGCCTGCGCCGATGCCGTTCCCGAGCTTGTCCCTCTGTCCGACGGTGCCGAGCGCCGCGTCGCCTGCTGGCGCGCCGGCGAGATCTGATCCGAGAAGGAGCCACCCATGCTTCAGCCCGACGGCCGTGTCGTCATGATCTCCGGAGCCGGCCGCGGCATCGGCCGCGCCGTGCTCGAACGGCTTCTCGCGGCCGGCTACCGGGTCAGCGCCGGTATGCGCAACCCCACGCAAATGCCGCCGCGCGCCGGGCTGTTCGTCCACGCCTATGAAGCGACCTCGGCCGATGGCGCCGATAGATGGGCCGCGGCGACGCTGGCCGAATTCGGTCGCATCGACGCCCTGGTCAATGCCGCCGGCATGAACAACCGCGGCACATTGCTCGACCCGGACGAGACCGCCTTCGACCTGCTCTGGGCGGTCAATGCCAAGGGGCCGATGCGGGTCATCCGGGCGGCCTGGCCGGGTCTCGTCGCCTCGGGTGAGGGGCGGGTGGTCAACCTGGCGTCGCTCTCCGGCAAGCGGGTCAAGAACGACAATCTCGCCTATGCCATGAGCAAATTCGCGGTGATGGCCCTGACCCAGGAGGTTCGTCGGCTCGGCTGGGACCATGGCATTCGCGCCACCGCTGTCTGCCCCGGCTTCGTCGATACCGACATGACCTCGCATGTCACCAAGGTGCCGCGCGACAAGATGTCGAGACCGGAAGACGTCGCGGCCTTGGTCGAGGTGGTGCTGCGCTTGTCCAACACGGCAACCGTCGCCGAAGTGCTGGTCAATTGCCGCCACGAGGAGCTGCTGTGAGATTGCGGCGGCTGAGAGACGTCGAGCGGCCATCCATCGCCCTGACGCTGGATGGCGAGGCGATAGGGGCGCTGGCTGGCGACACGCTTCTGACGGCGCTGCTGGCCGGCGGCGCGGGCTACCTGCGCACCGGGGAGTTCGGGCGGGACCAGCGCGCCGGCTTCTGCCTGATGGGGGCCTGCCAGGATTGCTGGGTGGAGGTGACGGGGCTTGGCCGGGTCAGGGCCTGCACCACGCCCGCGGCATCGGGCATGGAGGTCAGACGCGGATGAAAGTGGCTGTTGTCGGGGCCGGACCTGCAGGCGTGCGCGCGGTCGAGCGGCTGGTCGCGGCCGGGTTGACGCCGGTCTGGATCGACGAGGCCGCCGATGGCGGCGGGCGCATCTACCAGAGACCGCCGCCGCCGCTGCAGCGCGATCCGAAGCTGCTCTATGGTTTCGAGGCCGCCAAGGCCTCGGCTCTGCATGCCGCGCTCGACCGCCTGAAGCCGCTCGCCGATTGGCGTCCGGCAACGCTGGTCTGGCACATTCGCCCTGAGACCCGGGAATTGCATACGCTAGGCGACGGCGCGCGCGACGTCGTCGGTTACGATGCCGTCATTCTCTGCACCGGGGCGATGGACCGGGTGGTCCCGGTGGCCGGCTGGACCGCTGCCGGGGTCACCACCCTCGGCGCGGCGCAGATCGCGCTCAAGGCCCAGGGCTGCGCCATTGGCCGGCGTGTCGCCTTCATCGGCAGCGGTCCGTTGCTCTGGCTCGTTGCCTACCAATATGCCAAGGCCGGCGCGGAGGTTGTCTGCGTGCTCGACACCACGCCGCTGTCGGCCAAGATCGCGGCCGCACCGGCCCTGATGCGCGACCCCGCGACCCTCGGCAAGGGGCTCTGGTACGTGGCCTGGCTGCGCGCCCGCGGCGTCCGGATCGCCGAAGGCGTCACGCCGGTCGCGATCGAAGCCGGTGGGAAGGGCGTTGCCGCCATCCGCTGGCGCGATCGGCGCGGGCATGAGCAAAGCGTCGATTGCGACGCGGTCGGCATGGGCTGGGGCCTGAAACCCGAGGCGCAGCTCGCCGATCTCGCGGATGTGCCGTTCCGCTACGACGAGATTCAGGCGAACTGGGTGCCGGAACGCGATACCCTTGGCCGGACCGCCGTGCCCGGCATCTATCTGGCCGGCGACGGCGCCGGTATCGGCGGCGCGGCGGTTGCCGAACTCGCCGGTGCGGCGGCCGGGCTCGCCGTCCTTGCCGATGCCGGGCGCCCGGTGGATCGCGGCGAAGTCGTCCGTCTTGAGCGCGCATTGCAACGGCAGGTCCGCTTCCGGGTGGCGCTGGAGCGCGCCTTTCCGTTTCCGGTCGATCTGGCGCGCCAGGTTCCGGACGAGACCATTCTGTGTCGCTGCGAGGGCCTGACCGCCGGCGAGCTACGCGCCGTGGCGAAGGCGAGGGAAGGCACCGGCCAGACCGGGGACCTGAACCGGGCCAAGGCCTTCACGCGGGCCGGCATGGGGCGCTGCCAGGGGCGCGTCTGCGGCCCGGCGGCGGCCCAGATCTTGGCGGCGGAAGCGCGATGCGACCTGCCGGCCATCGGGCGGCTGCGCGGCCAGCCGCCGGTCAAGCCCTTCGCGATGGGGCCGGCCCGGCCGGCTGCCGGTATCGACAAGGCGGCGGCGCGATGACCGGCGATCACGATGTGCTCATTCTCGGCGGCGGCGGCGCCGGCTGCTCGGCGGCGCTGCATCTCGCCCTTCGCGGCAGCCGGGTCCTGCTCCTGGAACGCGGCCTGGTTGGCGGCCAGGCGACAGGCGTGAATTTCGGTGGCGTCCGCCAGCAGGGCCGGCATCCCGCGGAACTGCCAATTGCCAGCCGTTCCCTGGAGATCTGGAAACGGCTGGAGAGCCTGGTCGGCACCGATGCCGAATTTGCCAGGACCGGCCATCTGAAGCTCGCGCGCGACGAGGCCGAAGAGGCCGACCTCATCGCTTATCTCGATATCGCCCGCGCCCATGGGCTCAGCCTGCGCATGGTCGGTCGCAACGCCATCCATGGTGAATATCCCTGGCTCGGACCGAGGGTCGTCGCCGGCTCGCTGGCGCCCGATGACGGCTCGGCCAATCCGCGCCTGCTGGCACCGGCGCTCGCCAATGCCGCGCGCAAGGCCGGCGCGGTCATCCGCGAGCACACCGAAATCACCGGCTACCGGCGTGACGATCGTGGCTTCGTGCTGGAGAGCCGGAGCGGCGAGGCGTTCCGGGCGGCCATTCTGCTGAACACGGCCGGCTTCTGGGGTGGCGCGGTCGCTGCCGCGTTCGGCGAAGCGGTTCCGGTTCAGCCGCTCAGCCCCAACATGCTGGTGACCGAACCGATCGGCTATTTCATCAAGCCCAATCTCGGCGTGGTCGGCGGCAATGTCTATTTGCGCCAGATCCCGCGTGGCAATGTGATCATCGGCGGCGGTTATGGCGAGGCGGATCCAGCCGTGCCCTGGTCGCGACCGCTGCCCGAACCGACTATGCGCGCGATCGACCTGGCGGTCGAGCTCGTCCCGGCGCTCGCCGGCGCCCATGTCATCCGCTCCTGGAGCGGCATTGACGGCCGGATGCCCGACCGCATCCCGGTCGTCGGCGAAAGCCTGACGACACCGGGCCTGTTCCATGCCTTCGGCTTTTCCGGCCATGGTTTTCAGCTCGGCCCGGGCATTGGCCAGATCATGAGCGAGCTGATCCTCGACGGTCGGACCGAGACGCCGCTGGAGGCGTTCCGGATCGATCGATGGCGGAATCCGCCTGACGGCGATGCGAACCCGATATTCGGATCTGGAGACGTGAAATGAAAATGGACCTGCTGCCCGGCGTCTTCGCGCGCCGCGATCCCGATGTGGCGCCGGCGCCCGTCATCTTCGACATTCCCCGGAGCGGTTCCGAATATCCGCGCCATTTCCGCAGCATCGCTTCGCTCACGGACCTGCAGAAATCGGTCTCGTCCTTTGTCGAGGAGCTCTATTCCGGCGTGACGGCGTCGGGCGCGACCTGGCTTTATGCGGCCTTCCCGAATGCCTTCATCGATCCCAACCGCCACGAGCTCGATATCGATCCGGACAGCCTCGACGGCCCCTGGCCGGTGCCGCTCAACCCCTCGCCGAAGACCAGCACCGGCATCGGGCTCATTCCCATGGTCTGTGCCGGCACCAGGCCGATCTATGACCGCAAGCTTGCGGTCGCCGACGTCGAGGCGCGCCTTGCCGACTATTACTGGCCCTATCACAACGAACTGGGGCGGCTGATCGCCGGCTTCCGCGAGCGTTTCGGCGTCGCCTATCACCTGAGCTGCCACAGCATGTCGGAGTTCATCGCCGGCAACGGCCCGGATGCCGGCACGCGCCGTTCCGACTTCGATCTCGGCGACCGCAACGGCACGACCTGCGGCCGCGCGCTGGTCGATGTCGCGGCGGAAACGCTGACCAGCTTCGGCTATCGCGTCACGGTCAATGCCCATTATGTCGGGGCCGAAGCGGTGCGCAAACACGGCGATCCGAAAAATGGCGTCCACAGCCTGCAGATCGAGATGAACCGGGGCCTCTACATGAACGAGACGACACGCGAGCGCAGCAACCGCTTCCCGCAGATCCAGCGGCACATGGCGGCGCTGAGCGAGCGTCTGGCCGACTTCGCCAAAGCCGGCGCATAGGGGACGGGGCGACCCATGACCGATCCGGGCGGCGCGATGCGATTGTCCGACCTGGCGCTCGACCCGCCATGGGCGATCGCACTGACGCATTGCCCCGGCCGCGATGGCGATCTCGACGGCGATGTCGCCGCCATCGTGGCCTGGCGCGCGACCATGCTGCTGAGCCTGGTCGAGGACGGCGAATTCGCCGATGTGGCGGGATTTGAGCAGCGCCTCGGCCGGCACGGCATCGGCTGGCTGAGATATCCGATCCCGGACTATGGAACCCCGCGCGCCCCGTCGGCCTGGTGGGCCCTGGCCGGCGAGCTGCGTGCCGCGCTGGATCGCGGCGGTCGCTTGGTCATCCATTGCCGGGCCGGCCTCGGTCGCTCCGGCATGATCGCCGCGCGCCTGCTGGTCGAGCGCGGCCAAATGGTCGAGGCGGCGATCGCGGCGGTGCGCCGGGCCCGTCCGGGAGCGATCGAAACGGCCGGGCAGGAAGCCTGGATCGCCAATCCCGGCTAGGAGGGCCGATCAGTTCTTCAGCGAGCGCCAGACCAGCATGGCGGCGGCGAGGTCCTCCAGTGCCGTTCCCACCGATTTGAACAGGGTGATCTCGCTGTCGGAGGTCCGGCCGGGATGCTTGCCGCGGGCGAGATCGAACAGGTCGGCCTTGACGTCGGCTTCCGTGATGATGCCGCGCTTGAGCGGGTCGACGATGTCGCCGGCCTCGTGCAGGCCGCCGGTGCGGGTGTCGACGAACAGGCTGGCGCGCTTGACCGCGGCATCGTCGGTCTCGCGCATGGATGGCGTATAGCCGCCGACGAGGTCGAGATGGGCACCCGGCTTCAGCCAGTCGCCGGAGACGATCGGATTGGTCGAGATGGTGGCGCAGGAGACGATGTCGGCTTCGCCGACGGCGGCCTGAAGATCGGTGCCGACAGTGATGGCGATACCGGGCAAGGTGCCCTTCAGGCCTTCGGCGAGTTCGGCCGCGCGCTCCCGCGAGCGGTTCCAGATGGTCACGTGGCGGATCTGCCGCACCGCGGCATGGGCGCGGATCAGATGCGGCGCGAGCGCGCCGGCGCCGACCATGACGTGGCGCGATGCGTCCTTGCGCGACAGCGAGCGCGACGCCAGCGCGCTGGCGCAGGCGGTGCGCCAGACGGTCAGCTCGGTGCCGTCGAGCACGGCGAGCGGCGCCCCGGTCTGGCCGCTGGACAGGATGTAGCTGCCATAGATCGACGGCAGGTTCTTCGCGCCATTGCCGGGATAGACCGAGACGATCTTGGTGCCGACATAACGTTGGCTGCCGCCGGCGGTCCAGGCCGGCATCAGTAGCAGCATGGCCTCCGGCGCGCCGTCCGGCTGGGCAATGCGGTGGTGGTGGCGCAGTGGCACGGTGGCTTCGGCACGAAAGGCGTCGCCCAAGGCATCGACCAGATCGGAATGGGTCAGCAGGCCGGCGATGTCGGCGGCGGATACGATACGCATGTCAGGTCACGCGGCCGAACGGCCAAAAAAGGAGAGGGGGCCGCCATGCGGCTCGGGCGGGGTGCCGCCGCTCCTGGCGAGTTCGTTGCGCAGGCGCTCGATTTCGGCGCGGGCAGCATCGAGTTCCTGTTCGGCCTTGCGGGCATGGCGGCGATGAACGCCCTGCTTCCACCACGACACCGTGCCGCCGATGAGGACGCCGAGCGCCACCGAGGCCAGGACCAGGACGAACAGCGGCATGGTCAGTGCCGCGGATGACAGATCGCGTGAGAACGGATCGAAAGAGAGCGTGACCGGCGTCCGATTGGCCACTGCCAGCACCACGGCGACGATCGCGATGGGCGCCAGCACCAGCCAGTTGACGATACGCTTGATCATGCCGGGTGCCTTTCAAGCTCGCGGGTCAGACCCGGTTCAGCCGCTCGCGCATTTCCTTGCCCGTCTTGAAGAAGGGCACGACCTTGTCCTCGACCGCGACATGGGCGCCGGTGCGCGGGTTGCGGCCGACACGGGCGCTACGCGCCTTCACCGAAAAGGCACCGAAGCCGCGCAGCTCCACCCGGTCTCCGCGTGCGAGCGCCGAGACGACCTCGTCGAGGATCGCATTGACGATATTCTCGACGTCGCGCTGGTAGAGCTGCGGGTTCTGCTCGGCGATCTTTTGGACCAGTTCGGATTTGATCATCGACGATGCGCGCCCGCGGCACGCCTCCGGTTGAATTTTATGAAATGGATCATGGGGTTGGAGGCTGCCAGACGACCAGGAGCCCGTCAAGCGCCGAGCGCTCGATACCCGCAACGATGCCCGAGGAGCGCAATCTCTCGCCAAGCGCGCTCAGGCCGAGCGCATCGACCACCGCCGCCGCGGCGGCATTGATGAAGGGCAGGCCGCCTCGGCGTGACGGCCGGTAGGTGCGAATGTCCAGTTCGCGCGGCACGCCGCGGCCGGCGAGCCAGCCACGCGCCTCGTCCTCGCCGCCAATGGCGTCGACCAGCTTCATGTCGCGTGCCCGGACACCGGAAAAGGCCCGGCCGTCGGAAGCGATGCGCAATTCGTCGTCGGTCAGGCCCCGGCGTTCCCTCACCAGGCGCTGGAACCATTGATAGCTGTCCGTGACGATTTCGCGCAGTGCCGCGATCGCTTCGGGACTGGTCGGCTCGATGCCGCTCGGCGTGGCCTTCAGCGGCGTCGAGCGCACCGCCTCGACCTTGACCCCGACGGTTTCCAGGAGGCGCACCACATTGGGGAATTGCACGATCACGCCGATCGAGCCGGTGATCGAGGTCTCGCGTGTGACGATGTAGTCGGTGGCGATGGCGGCGATGTAGCCGCCCGAGGCCGCCATGCCGTTGACCACCGCGACCGTCGGCTTCTTGGCCGCGACCTGGCGGATCGCCAGATAGAGCGCCTCGGAGCCGGCGACGGTGCCACCGGGCGAATCGATCGAGACAACCAGGCCGCGGACGCTGTCATTGCGTCCGATCGCGTCGATCATCCTGACGAAATCGGCATTCTGGGTGATGAGGCCGCTGACTTCGATCCGCGCGACATGGCGTGTGGCGAACAGGCCGGCGCTGCGGGCGCCGTAGAAGCCGGCCGTGGCGAGCCCTGCGACGGCCGCGACCACGGCGGCGACGCGCCAGAAGGTCAGCTTCCTGCGCAACAGGCGACGGTCGAGCACGGCATCGGTGTCGAGCGGCATGAGGGCTCCGCAAGTCTCACTGAAACTTGGGCGTCACCGCCCGGCTGTCGTTCAGGTAGACCCGGCGGGAGCCCGGCGCAAGCGCCGGAGCAGGCTTCTCTTGGCCGCAGGGGGCTGGAAGCGGCCGATGGATGGCCGCCCGGCCGGACGTCAAAGCCGCCCGGCGACAGGCTTTTGCATGAATTCGACGACCCGTCCGATCACCTCGGGGGCATAGAGGATGCGGCGATGGCCGAGCCGGTCCACCGGGGCGAATTCGGTCGCTGCGCCCGCGCTCGCCAAACGCTCCGCGTCGGCGAACGGGATCTCGCGGTCGTCGCGCGAGTGCACGATGAGCCTCGGCGTATCGTTCCGCGCCAGCATGGTCGAGACCCTCAGTTCATCCAGGGCCCGGCCGCCGCGGGCGCTCAGCGCCCGTTCGAATGCCGATTGCGCGGCCTGCCCAAGCCCGGTCATCTGCCCGAAGCGTCTGGTGATGTCGACGATTGCATCGGGCGCCGAGACGAAAGCGATGCGACCGACCTCGAGCGGCGCGGCCAGGGGCGGCTTGCCGTCGACGGCGAAGGCGGTGACGGCTCCGCCGAAGGAATAGGCGACGACGCCGTGCAGCGGCCCGAAGGCCGCGGCAACGGCCTGCAAGGCGCGGGCGCCGTCGAAGGGATCGGTCCCGGCACCGGTCGAATCGCCATGCGCCGGCAGGTCGAAGGCGACGACCTGGAAACCGCCGGCGGTGAGCCCCTCGATGAAGGCCCGCATGAAATAGGCCTGGTTGGCCCAGCCGTGAACCACGGCAACCGTCTCGCCGCGGTCGGCTTCGGGTTTCGGCCGAAAATGATAGGCCTGGACGTGGCCACCGGCATGGCGGACGCGACGGCTCTCGGCGCCGGCGAAAAGCTCGCGGCCCGCCGCGATCACCTGCTGCTTCTTGTCGCTGGGCCCCATCGGGTCGAACGGCTTGCGGAACAATCGAAGCGCGATGCGGCCGGTGGTGCGCGGGGCCATCGCGCTGCCGAGCTGAAAACCCGTGCGCATGGCCTTCAGAGCCAGGCTCTTCATGGCAGTCTCTTTCCTTGAAACGTCGGCTCGGCTAAAATTAGTTCATGACTGAACAAAATAGTTCACCGCTGAACCAATTGCAAGAGCCGCCGGCCGGCCGCCGGCCCTGGGAGGTTCCCGGCTTTGGGTCGTGGCTGAGCGTGGTCAGGGTGCACCATGCCTGCGAGATGGCGATAACCGCGGCGCTCGAGCCGCTCGGCCTGAACCTTTCGCAATATGACATCCTGGCCAACCTGGCGCGGCAGCCCGACCTCGCGCAGGGTGAGCTGGCCGGCCGGCTGCTGGTTGGCAAGAGCGCCGTCAGCATGACCTTGCCGGATCTGGAACGGCGTGGGCTGATCACCCGCGAGCGGGACGCCGATGACGGCCGCATCCGCAGGCTGAAGCTGACACAGAAGGGGAAGGAGCTCGCCAGCCGCGCGCTGGCCGCCCACGCGGCGATCCTCGACCTGATGATGTCGAACGCCGAACCCGACGATGCCGCCAGGGTCGAGGCCGCGATGGGGCGGATCTATCAGGCACTCAAGGCGGCGCGCGCCCGAGCTGCGGCGGATTAGTCGTCGCGCCTGACATCATTGCGGTTGCGCATCAGCACGAACAGGCTGGCCAAGGCCAATATCACGCCGCAGACGATGGCGGCGGGATATAGAGCCGACATGGCCACGATATAGCTCAGCGGCTCGGTTTCGTATTCGAGATCCCAGGCGTCCGGGCCCGCCGGCCCGAGCAGGACCACGCCATTGTTCCAGGCGGCCCTGAGCTGGATGAACATGAAGATCGCGATGAAAAGCCCGCCGACCAGGCCGAGAACGCCCGTCAGCGCCGTCTGGAATCGGCCGGATTTACGCGGATCTTCAGGTCTCGTCATGCATCGCCTCGCAATCTTCACCTGACCGCAGGTGGTGCGGCCGGCTCGGGATTCAAGCCTTCACAGTGGTTAAGAAATCTTGCCACGATGCTCAACCGAGCGCCATGGCGATCTCGTCAAGGATGGCCTGCGCGGCGACGACCGGGTCGGCGGCCCCGGTGATCGGCCGTCCGACGACCAGTCGATCGGCACCGCCGGCGATCGCCATCCGCGGGGTGACGTTGCGCTTCTGGTCGCCGATATCGGAGCCTGCCGGACGGATGCCCGGGGTCACCAGCTCGACGCTTTCGGGAATGCCGGCGGCACGCAGCAGGCCGGTCTCCTGCGCCGAGCAGACGATGCCGTCCATGCCGAGCGACACGGCCTGTTTCGCCTTGTTCTGGACCAGCGCGGCGACGTTGCCGGCATAGCCGGCCTCGGCGCAATCGACGTCGTTCCATGAGGTCAGGATGGTCACCGCCAGGATCTTCAGATGCGATCCTGCCCGCCCGGCGGCCGCCGCCTTCATGGTTTGCGGATAGGCGTGGACGGTGAGGTAGTGGGCGCCGGTCCTGACGATCGATTCGACGCCCTCGCGCACGGTGTTGTCGATGTCATGCAGCTTCAGGTCGAAGAAGATGGTCTTGCCCGAGGCGGCGAGTTCGCGGCCGAAGGCGATGCCGTCGGAATAGCCGAGCCGATAGCCGATCTTGTAATGCGTCACTCTGTCGCCGAGCCTGGTCACCAGGCGCTCGGCTTCGGCGAGGCTCGACAGGTCGAGCGCGACGAACAGTTTGGCGCGGGGGTCCTGGTTGCTGGTCGGGGTCATCGGTAAGCGCTCGCTTTCTCGACCAGCGACTTGCTGCAGGCGATGAGGGCGGCGCGGCTGCGCTCGTCCTTCAGGTTGCCGGCTTCGTCGAAGGCCTGATGCGCGGCCGAGACCGCACAGGTTTCCGGAATGAGATGGGCGCCGCAGCCAAGTTCCAGCGATTGGCGCGTGGCGATTTGCGAGCGCATGCCGCCATAGCCGCCGGGCGAGGCCGAGCCAAGCGCAAAGACGCGGTTCCGGTAGGCGGCGAGCGGTGGCTCGCCGGCCTCGCGGACGCGGCTGACCCAGTCGATGGTGTTTTTCAGGAGCGGCGTGATACCGGCATTATATTCGGGGCCGGCGATGAAGATGCCCTGGTGCGCGCAGAACAGCCGCTTCAGCTTGAGGGCATTGTCCGGCGGGCCGGAGGCGCTCTCCAGGTCGCCGTCATAGATCGGCATCGGATAGTCGCCGAGCGAGATATGGGTCACGTCGGCGTCGAGGCGGGCGAGTTCGGTCGCCGCCACCGCCGCCAGCCTGGCGTTGAACGAGCCGGTCCGGATCGAGCCGGAGAACACCAGGATGCGGGGCATGACGGCCTCGAGGTCGCGTTGCGGGAACGCATCCCTTCTAGCCGCAGGGGTGGACAGCGTAAACGCTTACTCGGCGGGGCCCGGCTTGGCGGCGACGTGCTTGGCCGCTTCGTGGCTGGCCTCGGCCGCCCGGATCGCCGCCATGCTCTCCTTCAGATGATCGAGCGAGCGATGGCCGCTGGTCAGCTCGCGGATCGCCAGCAGGCTGAGCGCCAGCAGGAACGGTGCGATGAAATAATACAGCCGGAACAGGATGAAGGCGGCCACCACCGATTCCGGCCGGAAGCCGAGCGGCGGCAGGGCGATCAGCAAGGTCGCCTCGAAGGCACCGGCGGCGCCCGGCGCGTGGGTGGCGAAGCCGAGCAGCATGGAGGCGCAGAAAATCACCGCCACGGCCTGGAACGGCACGTCAGGCGCATGCGGCATGGCCATCAGCAGGACGTAGAGAATGGCCGCGCAGCACGCGAGGTCGACAATGCCGATGACCATCTGCAGTGCGGTCAGGCGAGCCGTCGGCAGTTTGATGACCCAGGCGCCACGGCCGAATTTGCGCGGCGTGCTGACGAAAATCAGCCAGCCGACCAGGGCGACCAGAATGCCGATGCCGACCATCCGGACGGTCGAGCCGCCGATACCGAAGGCTTCGACGACCGGCGTGACCACTTCCGGTTCCAGCACGAAGCCGAGGCCGAGCACCGTGGCATTGCCGAGCCAGAAGGTGAGGCCGGCGATGAAGCACAGCTTGACCACCTCCGGAGCGGTGATCTTGTAGCGGGAATAGACGAGATAGCGCACCACGGCGGCGGTAAACACCGTCGCGCCGAGGTTATGCGCGATCGAATAGCTGGTGAAGGAGCCCATCGCGCAGGCCGGGTAGGGGATGTCCTCGCGGCCGATCGTGCGGGTGGCGAAATAGTCGTAGACGGTCAGCGTCAGATAGGCGGCCGCCGTGAACAGGCCGGCGACGACAAGGGTGCCCGGCCCGATCTCGGAGATCGCGGTGAACACCTTCGACCAGTTGATGTGCTTGAGCTTGTGCACCAGCACGTAGATGGCGATGGCGAGCATCGCCAGCGAAACACCAAGCACGATCCGCTTGAAGCCGATGCGGTCACGGACGAAGGTCACGAGGGGCTGAAGCAAGGGTCGTCCCGATCAAGCGTTTGGCGCGAAAGACCCCCGCGCATCCGGTTTGGCAAGTACCAGATGAACTGTTTCGCCGATATGTCACGAAACATGAGGGGAATTGCGGATAGTGGCAAGAGATACCGTTCGCTCAAGGCAAAATCTCGGCCGCATGACGGCGGATTTCCTCTCTTGTCGGGCAGCCGCGCCGGTTTGCCGCAGCCTTGTCCCGTCACCGATGCCCGGTTTCGCACGGCCTGAAACTCGCGCTCAGATGCCGCACGAGTTCGGATGAGCGTCCGGGCGTGATCGGCTCGCGCAGATACGATGCCGCATCCCGAGCGGATCAGTCGGTGAGGAAGGGATTGCTCGTCCGCTCGCGGCCGAGCGTGGTTGCCGGACCATGGCCCGGCAAGACCGCGAAATCGTCGCCGAGCGGCAGAAGCTTCTCCTTGATGCCCTTGATCAGGAGATCGTGGTCGCCGCCATAGAGATCCGTGCGCCCGACCGAGCCCTGGAACACGGTATCGCCGACCAGTGCGAATTCGGAGGGGTGGTGGACGAAGACGACGTGGCCCGGGGCGTGTCCGGGCACATGCAGCACGTCGAACGTCAGCTCGCCGACCGTGACCTTGTCGCCTTCCGCGAGCCAGCGATCCGGGACGACGGTGCGCACGCCGGTCATACCGAAATTCTGCGCCTGGATCGGCAGGCTCTTGATGATCACCTCATCGGCGATATGCGGGCCCTCGACCGGGATCTTGAGGGTCTCGGCGAGCTCCGCCGCGCCGCCGGCATGGTCGATATGGCCATGGGTGATCAGGATCTTTTCCGGCGTCACCTTCAATTCCTTGAGTGCCGCCAGGATGCGCGGCAGGTCGCCGCCGGGGTCGACGATCGCCGCCTTCATCGTGCCGGTATCCCAGACGATCGAAGCGTTCTGCTCGAACGGGGTGACCTGAACGATGGCGACCTTGAGGTTGGACATACGGCGGCTCCTGGCGAGGCTTGAAGCCTAGCAGTTAATGGTCCGGGCGCAGGCAGGCAACCGGGCCGAAGCGGTGGTGTCGCGCGCCGGCGGCCGTGCCGCCCCGGCAGCCAGCCGCCGTGACGATTCGGACTCAGGTCAAGGCCAAACTATAAAATTATTGCAATGCAAATTTTTTGTGAATATAAGCCGCCGCGTTGGTCCCATTTCAGATGAATGCGTTCCCTTGGGTCAATTGAGTGACCGGAAAGGGTGAATGACGGGATGTGGCTGCTGCTGGCATCGACCTTAGATGCGCGGGCCTATACTTAGGAACAAGAAATCATGATTATTAGAAACGCGGCTTTTCGCCGCTTTTCCATGCATTTGGCTTTTTTTGCTATCATTGCAGCGTCCGCATCATTGACGACTTCAGCCGAGGCCGATGAAATCTACAGCCAGGACATGTCCTGGGCCGCCATGTTTGCGCGCAATGCCACGCCCTCCAGCCCGGCCGCCGTTCAGCCCGCGGCCCGTCGCGGCCAGGCCCAGCTCCAGGCCCAGGCCGGCGGCAATACCATCGAGATGACCTCTTCGGTCGCCCGGCGCGTCGCCGAGGTTGCCGGCCGTCACGGTGTTCCCGCCCGCTTCGCGATCGCCGTTGCCCGGGTTGAAAGCCACCTGCGCTGCCAGGCCGTCGGCCGGGCCGGCGAGCTGGGGCCGTTGCAGATCAAGCCGGCGACCGCTCGCGGTCTCGGCTATACCGGCCCGACCTCCGCGCTCAATTCCTGCGGTGCGGGCCTCGAATGGGGCATGCGGCATCTCGCCCTTGCCTATCAGCGTTGCGGCACCAGCGCCGGCGCTGCCGCCCTGCACAATCGGGGCCTGGCCTCGTCATGCGTCCGAACGGCCTATTCCAATGCCGTCACCCGCATGATGGCGAGCCTCTGAGGCAAGGGCTGTCTCGCGTCACGGGCTGATCCTGTCGGCGCGACGATCGACAGGACGCGGCGGGCCTTGTCCGCCGCGTTCGTCGTCAAGGGCCGGCCAGGGTCTCCGGCAGGACCGCTTCGTCAGGCCGGTGGCGGGCGAAACACCGGCGTCCGCTTCTCCACGCCGGCCATGACGGCTTCGATCTGGTTGGCCGAGCCGATCAGCGCCGCCTGCTCGTTCGACTCCGCCTGCAGGATTTCGGCGACCGGGCCGTCGCCCGCGAGATTCATGAGGCGCTTGGCCGCCCGCACCGCGTCCGGGTTTCGTCCCGCGATGTCGCGCGCCGTTGCCAGCGCCGCCGCGCGCGGGTCGGCATGGACGGCCGTCGCGAAACCCAGCGCCAGCGCCTCGGTGCCGGAAAACATCCGGCCGGTGAAGGTCAGTTCCCGGATCACGTCGGCGCGCGCCAGTTCGCGCATCAGCGCGACGCCGGCCATATCCGGCACCAGTCCCCATTTGATTTCCAGGATCGAGAGCCTGGCGTCGGGCGCGACATAACGGATGTCGGCGCCGAGCGCGATCTGGAAGCCGCCGCCCAGCGCCACCCCATGAATGGCCGCGATCACCGGCACGGCCAGCGAGCGCCAGACCAGCACCGCCTGCTGCGCCCGGTTGGCGGCGCCGTGCGTTCTCGGCCTGAGATCGCCCAGCACACTGCCGCCGGAGGCCATCGACTGGAACAGGCCCATGTCCAGTCCGGCGCAAAAGCCCTTGCCTTCGCCCGAGAGCACCACGGCCCTGACGCCGGCATCTTGCCGAAGCGTCTCGCCGGCCTCGATCAGGGTATCGAACATGGCCGGGTCGAGGGCGTTCATCTTGTCGGGGCGGCTCAGGCGGACGTCCGCCACGCCGTCCATGCAGGCGATGCTGATGCGCTGGTTCAGTATCCGTGCCGGGCCTTCGGGCATCGGGGTCCTCCTGATGGCGATCCCGGGATCATCGAGCCATTCCGGCGGTTGCGCCAGCGGGCCGATCGATAGTCCCCCGACGGCCGCGAGCGCTCCGGCCATGGGCAGGCGATGGCGCGAGGCTCCAGGCAAAAGAAAACCCCGCGCGGATGGCTCCGCGCGGGGCTTGAAGGCTGCGGTCGGGCCCGAAGGCCCGATCGGCTCACTTCTTGTTGTCGGTGCGCGCCTTGAGGGCGGCGCCCAGGATGTCGCCGAGCGAAGCACCCGAGTCGGCCGAGCCGTAGGTGGCCATGGCTTCCTTCTCCTCGGCCACTTCCAGCGCCTTGATCGACACCTGGACCTTGCGGGCCTTGCGATCGAACATGATGACGCGGGCGTCGACCTTTTCGCCGGCGGCGAAACGCTCGGGGCGCTGGTCGGCACGGTCGCGGGCAAGCTCGGACCGCTTCACGAAGGTCGTGAGATCGGTGCCGGTCAGCTTCACGTCGATGCCGCCTTCCTTCACGTCGATCACTTCGCAGGTGACGATCTGGCCCTTGCGCAGCTCGCCGGCATCAGCGAAGGGATCGCCGCCGACCTGCTTCAGGCCGAGCGAGATGCGCTCCTTCTCCACGTCGACGTCGAGGACCTGGGCGCGGATGATGTCGCCCTTCTTGAACTCCTCGATGACCTGCTCGCCCGGACGGTTCCAGTCGAGATCGGACAGGTGGACCATGCCGTCGACATCGCCCTCGAGGCCCAGGAACAGGCCGAACTCGGTCTTGTTCTTGACTTCGCCTTCCACGACCGAACCGATCGGGAACTTCTCGACGAAGGCCTCCCAAGGATTCTGCAGGGTCTGCTTGAGGCCGAGCGAAATGCGGCGCTTCGAGGAATCGACCTCCAGGATCGACACTTCCACTTCCTGCGAGGTGGAAACGATCTTGCCCGGATGGACGTTCTTCTTGGTCCAGCTCATCTCGGAAACGTGGATGAGGCCCTCGATGCCCGGCTCCAGCTCCACGAAGGCGCCGTAGTCGGTGATGTTGGTGACCCGGCCCTTGAACTTGGCATTGATCGGGTACTTGGCCTCGATGCCCTGCCACGGATCGTCGAGCAGCTGCTTCATGCCGAGCGAGATGCGGTGCGTCTCGTGGTTGATCTTGACGATCTTGACCTTGACGGTCTGGCCGATCGTGAGGACCTCCGAGGGGTGGTTGACGCGACGCCAGGCGATGTCGGTGACATGCAGCAGGCCGTCGATGCCGCCGAGGTCGACGAACGCACCGTAGTCGGTGATGTTCTTGACCACGCCGTCGATGATCTGGCCCTCTTCGAGGTTCTGCACCAGCTCGTGACGCTGCTCGGCGCGGGTCTCTTCGAGAACCGTACGGCGCGACACCACGATATTGCCGCGGCGGCGATCCATCTTGAGGATCTGGAACGGCTGCGGCGAGTTCATCAGCGGGCCGACGTCGCGGATCGGGCGGATGTCGACCTGGCTGCGCGGCAGGAAGGCCACGGCGCCGTCGAGATCGACGGTATAGCCGCCCTTCACCGTGTTGAAGATCGTGCCGGTGACCTTCTCATTGGCCGTGAAGGCCTTTTCGAGCTTCACCCAGCTCTCTTCGCGACGGGCCTTGTCGCGCGAGATGACGGCCTCACCAAGCGCGTTCTCGACGCGCTCGAGATAGACCTCGACGATGTCGCCGATCTTGATCTCGCCTTCCCGGCCGGGGCCGGTGAATTCCTTCAGCGCGACGCGGCCTTCGGTCTTCAGGCCCACGTCGATGATCGCGAGATCCTTCTCGATCCCGACGACGGTTCCCTTGATCACGGAACCTTCGTTCATTTCCGTCTTACCGAAGCTCTCGGTGAGGAGCGCGGCGAAATCGTCGCGAGTGGGGTTCATGCTGCTGGCGGTTGCCATACGTGTCTGTCCCTTGAGCCCGTTGTTGCGCCGGGTTGTGTTGAAAGGCCGTCGGTTCCGCGTGGGCCGGACGAGGGGCTGAAATCGCGTCCGACACTGGCCGAAAACGGCTCAATGGGCGCAACCCGCGCGGATGACGGTGATGTCTGAGTGGCTGGCGGGTCGTGACCGGCGCCGATACGGGCCCCATCCAGGGCGGCAGCCCGTCGGGGGCCACGGCGTGGACGCAGAGCAAGCGGGCGTCGGACGCCCCCTCCGGAACGGCGAACCGCCCCGTCGCACCGACGGTTCCGACCATTGGTCGATCCGCAGATGAGCGCCGCAATACAGGAAAACGTATATGGGGACAAGCGAAACCGCCCGCCAGGGGGCAGGCGAATTGCCGCTACTGGCGCTTTCGGTCGAACACGAAGCGGCCCGAGCGCTTCAGTTCGAGCACCAGCGCCACGAACTGGATCGGCGACAGGATCTCTTCCTTGCCGCCGGGATAGGCGACGAAGAAGCGCGAGCGGTCGGCATACATGGTCACCCGCGCCTCGATCCTGGGCTCGGCGCCGCTGCCCTGGTCGGCCTTGGCCAGCACCACGCCCCACGACCGCCGCGGCTGTTCCGGCGGTGCATCCATCAGGTCGAGTTCGATGGACGAGGCGCTGCTCTGCATCATGGTCATGCCGTCTCCGAAGCGGGTTCGACAGGGCGGGAGCGGCCGGTCCGCGCTCCCTCGGAGAAGCGGCGGATGGTCACGGTCGTCATCACCCTTGACCCCGGTTTAATATGCCATCCGTTTACAGACAACATGACACCGAGAGCTTGCCGGAGGGTTGCCGGCGTTCTCCGGCATCGTTGGTTGCACAGGGTGAACGAAAGCTTACGCGCGCGGCGCGGGCATCTGTCCGGCAGGCGTCATCCCGCGCTGCGCGGCGGCGCGTTCAGCCGGGCGACGATGCGCTCGACGGTCGCTGCAGCCTCGTCGAGCGTGCTTGCGGCCGAAGCCGCACGCGCGTCTGCCTGTTCCTGCATCAGCGCGCTGGCCTCGCGCAATTCGGCGAGCTCGGTTTCGGCCACGCGCAGGCGCCGCTTCATGTCGGCCATTTCGTCAGCAACCATGATCGCCGCCATGACGGTGAGGCGGGTGTCGCCGATCTCGCCGAAGGCCCCCCTCAATTGATCGACCTTGCCGTCGACGTCGGCGGCGAGCCGCATCAGGTGCTCTTCCTGGCCGTCGTCGCAGGCCATGCGGAACTGGCGGCCGTTGATGGTCACGTTGACATGGGCCATGGCGGTCAGGCCCCGTGGGTCGCGAGGACGCTGCGGATCGCGCCCATGGTCTGGTCGAGGCGACCGGCCACGTCGCGATTGGCGGCTTCCAGCGCAGCGATGCGCTCGGCTGCCCGGTCGAGCTCCTCGGCGAGCCGGGCGCGATCGCTCTGCGCCGCATCGAGCTGCAGGTTGAGCGCGCCGTGGCTGAGGTCACCTTCGATGCGTCGCGCGACCGCCGTCTCGAGCGCAGCGAGCGCTGACTTCAGTCGGTGAGCCGCCGTCTCGAGTCGCGAAGGGTCGGCCGGGGATGACAAACGCGGACCTGCCGTGAAATTGAACGTGAAGGACGACCGGGCGGCGTCCGTGACCGTGATGCCGACCCTACGCGAGGGCGTCAAACAGCGTCAACGGCCGATGGTCAAGACGGCCGCGTGGTGCGGGTCGCTCGCGGTGCCATGTGGCTTTCCTGTCGCGCCATGCCCGGCACCTCGGCCGGGCCGCGCCATGCCGCCGCGAATAGCAGCTTTGCGACCCTGGTCGCGGCGATCGGCGATGCTATAACCCTGCCGGAATCTGCTGCAATCGATTGAGGAGAGTACCGGTGCGGCTTGCGACAATTGAAATCAAGGGTGAACGGCGGGTCGCGGTTCTCAGCCCCGACGGTGCTTCCGTCCAGCCGCTGGCGGCCTCCGCCGGCCCTGCCGCCACCTCCATGCTTGCCGCCATCGCGGGCTGGACCGAGCTCAAGGGGCGGCTCGACGGCCATCTCGACGCCGCCTTGCCGACCGATTCGGTCAAGCTCCTGGCGCCGATCCCGCGGCCGTCGCGCAATGTCTTCTGCGTCGGCAAGAATTATCACGAGCACGCCAAGGAGTTTGCCCGGAGCGGCTTTGATTCGACCGCCAAGGAAGTGGTGCCGGAAGCCCCGGTGGTGTTCTCCAAGCCGCCGAGCGCGGTGATCGGGCCCGGCGAGACGATCCTGGGCTCGCTCGATCCGACCAAGTCGGTCGATTACGAAGGCGAGCTGGGCGTCGTCATCGGCACCGGCGGCCGCGGCATCGCCAAGGCGGACGCGCTGGCCCATGTGTTCGGTTATACCGTGATCAACGACGTCACCGCGCGCACCCTGCAGCAGAAGCATCGTCAATGGCTGATCGGCAAGGGGATCGACACCTTCTGTCCGATGGGCCCGGCGATCCTCACCGCCGACGCGGCCGGTGATCCGACCAAGCTGACCTTGAAGACCTGGGTCAATGGCGAGCTGCGTCAGGACGCGGTGGTTTCCGATCTGATCTTCGACATTCCCACGCTGATCGAGACAATTTCCTCGGTGATCGCGCTGGAACCCGGCGACGTCATTGCCACCGGCACGCCGGTCGGCGTCGGCATCGGTTTCACGCCGCCCAAGTTTCTCAATGCAGGCGATGTCGTCGCCATCGAGATCTCGGGCGTCGGCCGGCTCGAAAATCCGATCGGCTGAGGCCGCCGGAACCATTGGGGCCGGCGGCGCGGTCGCGTGTCGCCGGCGACATGAAAGAAGGGTTGGGGACCTATGGATCGTCGTGACTTCATCGCCGGCGCGGCCGGCTTTTCGCTTCTCGGCGCGATCGCGCCCGCCGGCGCCCAGGGCGCCTGGCCGTCCCAGGCGATCCGGCTGGTCGTGCCGTTCCCGCCCGGCGGTCAGGCCGATCTCGCGGCCCGGCCGGTTGCCCAGGCGCTGGAAAAGATCCTGGGACGTCCGGTCGTCGTCGACAACCGGGGCGGGGCCGGCGGCGGCATCGGCAATACCGCGGTAGCGCGCGCCACGCCGGATGGCCACACCTTGCTGATGACCCTGTCGTCGCTCGCGGTTCTGCCCGAGGCGGACCGGCTAATGGGCCGGACGGTGCAATATGAGGTCGACCAACTGGTTCCGATCGCCCGCGTCCTGGCCGACCCGACCATGCTGGCGGTGCATGCCAAGGCGCCGTGGCGCACCGTCGCCGATCTCGTCGCCGACGCCAAGGCCCGGCCGGGCGTCATCCCCTACGGGTCGTCCGGCCCCTATGGCACGCTGCATGTCTCCATGGAGATGTTCGCCACCAATGCCGGCATCCGGATGAACCACATCCCCTATCGCGGGGCCGGGCCGGCGCTGACCGACCTGATCTCCGGCAATATCCTGGCGCTGGCCTCGGCGCCCGGTGTGCTGAAGCCCCAGGTCGAGGCCGGTACCGTTCGGGTGCTCGCCAATTTCGGCGCCGAACGGGTGGCGAGCTTTCCGGAGACACCGACCTTCAAGGAGCTCGGCTTCAGCGATGTCGAGTTCTACATCTGGGCCGGTCTGTTCGGGCCGGCCGGCCTGCCGGCGGAAATCGTCACCAGGCTGCGCGACGGTATGCGCAGCGTCATGGCCGACCCGGAGATCCGCCGCGTCTTCGACAATGCCGGCAGCCCGCCAGCCTATCAGGATGCGCCGGAATTCGCCCGTTTCGTCGCCGCCGATTCGGCACGCCTGATCACGGCGGTGAAGAAGATCGGACGCGTCGAAGGCGGCTGACGGGTGGGGCGCAACGCCCCATTTCCGCGCGCGCCGCGACAAAACGCTTGGCTCTCAGCCGCTCGAAGCCATTGACTCAAAGCGCACCGCTGTTAGGACACGCGGCCTATCGACCCCGAAATCTCCGACTTTCGGGGCTTTTTCTATCGGCCGCGCGTCGTCAGGGTTCAAGATCGGCGGGCGCGCGCAAGGGAGCCGTGATCCATGCCGTCTGCCATTCCGTCGCGCGACAAACTCGGTCCGATGGCCAATGCGATTCGTTCGCTGGCCATGGATGCCGTCGAGCAGGCCAAGTCGGGCCATCCCGGCATGCCCATGGGCACCGCCGACATCGCGACCGTGCTGTTCACGAAATTCCTGAAATTCGACGCCAGCCAGCCGGGCTGGGCCGACCGCGACCGCTTCGTTCTGTCGGCCGGCCACGGCTCGATGCTGATCTATGCGCTGCTTTATCTGACCGGCACGCCGGAAATGAGCCTCGACGAGATCAAGCGGTTCCGCCAGATCGGCTCGAAGACGCCGGGTCATCCCGAGAATTTCATCACCAAGGGCGTCGAGACCACCACCGGTCCGCTCGGCCAGGGCATCGCCACCGCGGTCGGCATGGCGATGGCCGAGAAGATGCTGGCGGCCGAGTTCGGCAAGAAGGCCGTCGACCACCACACCTATGTCATCGCCTCCGACGGCGACCTGATGGAGGGCGTGTCGCAGGAAGCCATCGCCATGGCCGGGCACTGGAAGCTGAACAAGCTGATCGTGCTGTTCGACGACAATGACATTTCCATCGACGGACCGCTGTCGCTCGCCGATTCGGTCGACCAGGTGAAGCGTTTCCAGGCCGCCGGCTGGCGCGCCGAGCGCATCAACGGCCACGACACCGACGCGATCGCCGCGGCCATCGAGCGGGCCAAGAAGTCGGGCAAGCCGTCGCTGATCGCCTGCAAGACGGTGATCGGTTATGGCGCGCCCAAGAAGGCCGGCACCTCGAAAGCCCATGGCGAGCCGCTCGGCGCCGAGGAGCTCAAGGCCGCCAAGGAAAAGCTCGGCATCGCGGCCGAGCCCTTCAGCGTGCCGGCCGATGTGCTGAAAGCCTGGCGTGAAGCCGGCAGCCGTGGCGCCGCCGCCCGCCAGGAGTGGGAAGGCCGGATGGCCGCGATGTCGCCGAAGAAGCGCGCCGAACTGGAGCGCCGCCTGAAGGGCGAGCGGCCGGCCAAGCTCGCCAAGGCCTTCGCCGCCCACAAGAAGGCGCTGCTCGCGACCCCGCAGAACATCGCCACCCGCAAGTCGTCGGAACTGGTCATCGAGGCCATCGTGCCGGCCATGCCCGAGTTTCTGGCGGGATCCGCCGACCTCACGGGTTCGAACAATACCAAGGCCAAGTCGGTCGCGGCCTTCTCGGCCAAGAACCCGAAGGGCCGCTACATCCATTACGGCATTCGCGAACATGCCATGGCAGCGGCCATGAACGGCATCGCGCTGCATGGCGGTTTCGCGCCGAACGGCGCCACCTTCCTGGTGTTCACCGACTATGCGCGGCCGGCCATGCGGCTGGCGGCGCTGATGGGCACGAGCGTCGTCTATGTCATGACCCATGACTCGATCGGGCTTGGCGAGGACGGCCCGACCCACCAGCCGGTCGAGCATCTGGCGGCGCTGCGCGCGATCCCGAACATGCGGGTGTTCCGCCCGGCCGACGCCGTGGAAGTGGCCGAGTGCTGGGAACTGGCGCTGAACCGCGCCGACGGCCCGAGCGTGCTGGCGCTGACCCGCCAGAACCTGCCGCAGTTGCGCACCGAGGTGAAGGCCAACCAGAGTGCCGGCGGCGCCTATGAGCTGGTCGCGGCCGAGGGCGGCAAGGCCGAGGTGACGATCTTCGCCACCGGCTCCGAGGTGGAGATCGCAGTCGGCGCGCGCAAGCTGCTCGCCGACAAGGGGGTGCGCGCACGGGTCGTCTCGGTGCCGTCGCTCGAGCTGTTCCTCGGCCAGCCGGCCGATGTCAGGGCCAAGGTGGTCGGCGAAGCGCCGGTCAAGGTCGCGGTCGAGGCCGCGGTCCGCTGGGGCTGGGACGCGCTGATCGGCTCGGACGGCATCTTCGTGGGAATGTCGGGCTTCGGTGCCTCGGCCCCCTATAAGGAACTCTACAAGCATTTCGGCATTACGGCGGAAGCCGTGGCCGAGGCGGCGCTCGCCCGCATCGGCTAGAGACCGCTTGAAACCCTGTCCCGAGGACCTTCCAGGCCCTCGGGACGTCACGACAGGGCGCCGATCGCCGGCGTGGATTGAGGAAATGGGGCAGGCGTCCCGCGCGACCTGCCAGCTGCCAAGGAGAAGGATCTCATGACCGTTCGCGTCTTCATCAACGGCTTCGGCCGCATCGGCCGCAACGTCCTGCGCGCCATCGTCGAGGGCAAGCGCAAAGACATCGAAGTTGTCGGGATCAATGATCTCGGCCCGGTGGAGACCAATGCCCATCTCCTGCGTTTCGATTCGGTCCATGGCCGTTTCCCGGCCGAGGTGAAGGTCGACGGCGACCACATCGTCGTCGCCGGCAAGCGCATCAAGGTGACCGCGATCAAGGATCCGGCCGAACTGCCGCACAAGGCGCTGAACGTCGACGTCGCGATGGAATGCACCGGCATCTTCACCACCCGCGACAAGGCCGCCGCCCACCTGAAGGCCGGTGCCAAGCGCGTGCTGGTCTCGGCGCCCTGCGACGGCGCCGACCTGACCGTGGTGTTCGGCGTCAATGACGACAAGCTGACCAAGGACCATCTGGTCGTGTCGAACGCCTCCTGCACCACCAACTGCCTCGCCCCGGTCGTCTCGGTGCTGCACAAGGCCTGCGGCATCGACAAGGGCTTCATGACCACGGTGCACGCCTATACCGGTGATCAGCCGACGCTCGACACCATGCACAAGGACCTCTACCGCGGCCGCGCCGCGGCGCTGTCGATCATCCCGACCTCGACCGGTGCCGCCAAGGCCATCGGCCTGGTCATCCCGGAACTGAAGGGCCGTCTCGACGGCATCTCGGTGCGCGTGCCGACGCCCAACGTCTCGGTCGTCGACTTCAAGTTCATGGCCAAGCGCAAGACCACGGTCGAGAAGATCAACGAGGCGATCGTCAAGGCCTCCAAGCGCGGCGCCCTGAAGGGAATCCTCACCTTCACCGACCAGCCCAATGTGTCGGTCGACATGAACCACGATCCGCATTCGTCGATCTTCGCGCTCGACCAGACCAAGGTGATGGACGAGAAATTCGTCAGCATCCTCTCCTGGTACGACAATGAATGGGGCTTCTCGAACCGGATGAGCGACACCGCGGTTGCCATCGCCAAGCTGATCTGATCAGGCTCGGGGCCGTCCGGACCACGGGCGGCCCCTCATTGCTTCCGGGACCTGCACCATGAGCTCCTTCCGCACCCTCGACGGCGCCGACGTCAACGGCAAGCGCGTCCTCGTCCGCGTCGACCTGAACGTTCCCATGGAGAACGGCAAGGTCACCGACGTGACCCGCCTGGAGCGCATCGTGCCGACCCTGGCAACGCTTGCCGAGCGCGGGGCCAAGGTGGTGATCCTGGCGCATTTCGGCCGGCCCAAGGGGGTCGATCCGACCCAGTCGCTGAAGCCGGTCGTGCCGGCGCTCGCCCATGTGCTGAAGCGCCCGGTCGCCTTTGCCGAGGATTGCATCGGCGAGGTCGCCAAGCGCGCCGTCGATGCGATCAAGCCGGGCGAGATCCTGGTGCTGGAGAACACCCGCTTCCACAAGGGCGAGGAAAAGAACGATCCGGATTTCGTCCGGGCGCTGGCCGAGAACGGCGACATCTGGGTCGCCGACGCTTTCTCGGCAGCCCATCGCGCGCATGCCTCGACCGAAGGCCTCGGCCATGTCCTGCCGGCTTTTGCCGGCCTCACCATGCAGGCCGAGCTGGAAGCGCTGACCAAGGCGCTGGATAAGCCCAAGCGGCCGGTGGTCGCCGTGGTCGGCGGCGCCAAGGTCTCTTCCAAGATCGACCTCCTGGAAAACCTGGTCACCAAGGTCGACGCGCTCGTCATCGGCGGCGGCATGGCCAACACCTTCCTTCATGCGCAGGGCGTGAAGATCGGCAAGTCGCTCGCCGAGAAGGATCTGGCGGAAACCGCGCTGCGCATCCTCGCCAAGGCCGAGCAGGCCAAATGCGCCATCATCCTGCCGGTGGATGCCACCATTGCCTATCATTTCCAGGCCAATGCGCCGGCCTTCGCCTATGGCCTCGACGCCATTCCGCACGATGCCATGATCCTCGACGTCGGCCCGCAATCGATCACCCGCATCCAGGGCGCCATCGACGATGCCGCGACCCTGGTCTGGAACGGTCCGCTCGGCGCCTTCGAAATCCCGCCCTTCGACAAGGGTACGGTGGCCGCCGCCCGCCATGCCGCCGACCGCACCGCCAAGGGCAAGCTGCTGTCGGTCGCCGGCGGCGGCGACACCGTGGCGGCGCTCAACCAGGCCCATGCGGCGGAGCGATTTACCTATGTCTCGACCGCCGGCGGCGCCTTCCTCGAATGGCTCGAGGGCAAACCGCTGCCGGGCGTCGAGGTGCTTCGGGGCTGAGCAATATCCTGACGCCCGGTCATGGCCGGGCGTCATTCATTCTGACGGAGGAAAACCATGGCCCGTATCACGCTTCGCCAGCTTCTCGACCACGCCGCCGAACATGACTATGGCGTGCCGGCCTTCAACATCAACAACATGGAACAGGCGCTGGCGATCATGGAGGCGGCCAATGCCGTTGACGCGCCTGTCATCATCCAGGCGTCGCGCGGCGCGCGCTCCTATGCCAACGACATCATGCTGAAGCACATGATGGACGCGGTCACCGAGATCTATCCGCATATCCCGGTCTGCGTGCATCTCGACCACGGCAATGAGCCGGCGACCTGCATGACCGCGATCCAGGCCGGCTTCACCTCTGTCATGATGGACGGCTCGCTGAAGGCCGACGGCAAGACGCCCGGCGACTGGGACTACAATGTCGGCGTCACCAAGCAGGTCACCGACATGTCGCATCTCGGCGGCATCTCGGTGGAAGGCGAGCTCGGCGTGCTCGGCTCGCTGGAGACCGGCGAGGGCGAGAAGGAAGACGGCCATGGCGCCGAGGGCAAGCTCAGCCACGACCAGCTCCTGACCAACCCCGACGAAGCCGTGAAGTTCGTGCGTGAAACCAAGGTCGACGCGCTGGCGATCGCCATGGGCACCTCGCACGGCGCCTACAAGTTCTCGCGCAAGCCCGACGGCAAGGTGCTGGCCATGCATGTGATCGAAGAGATCCATCGCAAGCTGCCGAACACCCATCTGGTCATGCACGGTTCGTCTTCGGTGCCGCAGGACCTGCAGGACATCATCAACGCCTTCGGCGGCAAGATGAAGCCGACCTGGGGCGTGCCGGTGGAAGAGATCCAGCGCGGCATCCGGCACGGCGTGCGCAAGATCAACATCGACACCGACAACCGCATGGCCATGACCGGCCAGATCCGCAAGATCCTCGCCGAGAACCCCAGCGAGTTCGACCCGCGCAAATATCTGAAGCCGGCCATGGAAGCGATGACCAAGCTCTGCCGGCAGCGGCTGGAAGAGTTCAACACCGCCGGCCAGGCCTCGAAGATCAAGAAGGTCATCACGCCGGCCGACATGGCCAAGCGTTATGCCAAGGGCGAGCTCGACCCCAAAATCGCCTGAGGCGAATGGCGAGTAGCGAGTGGCGAATAGAAAAAGGGGGCGCCCGTGTGATCGGGCGCCCCCTTTTTCGTGGGCTTAGGCGAAAGGGGTGCAGGCGATCCCCATTCGCCATTCGCCACTCACCATTCGCTCACTTGTTCGCTTCGACTGTGACGTTGAACATCGGCAGCAGCGCGAAGGGCGAGCCCTGGGCCGCCATGGCGAGCGCCGCCAGCGGCACGTCACCCTTCGGCGTCGCGGTGATCACCAGCGAGCTCGGATCGTCGAGGAAGGTCGAGAGCGCGGTCGAGATCTGGCTCGCCAGCAATTTGTCGGGCACGAACTGGCCGACCATCGCGCCGAGCTGCATCTTCAACTGCTCGGTGAACGCGTCCTCCTCGACACCGGCCTGTTCGGCGGTGTGGGTGATGAGCGCGGCGACACCGCCAGCCTCCTTGAACGACAGCACGAGCCGGCCGGCCTTGGCGGCAAGCCCGAGCACGGTGGCGCTCCCCGGCAAGGCTTCGATCGCGGCACGGTCGATTCCGCCGACGGTCAGGGCGAGGTTCAGGGCGCCGACATCGTTGACGTCGACATTCAGCGTGCGCATGCGCAGCTCGCGCGCGGCCTCGACATATTCGATCTCGAGTTCGGCCGCGAGGGTGATCTTGTCCTCGATGCCGATCGGGGCAAGCTGGGCCCTTTGCCGTGCATCGGTCACCGGCGCGTCGAAGCCGGTGACGCGCGCGCGGATGCGGGTCGGCATCAGGCCGATGCGCGGGCCCGCCTCGATCTCGACGCGCTGCACCGAACCGAGCGGCTGGCCCGTCGGCTTGCTGACCACGATATCTTCGGTGAGGATGCGGCGCACATCCGGATAGGCGGTCGGCGGCGGCATCGGGCCCGGCGTGAAGCGGCCCTCGGCATAGTCCTTGCCGAGTGCGATCAGGCCCGAGGCGTCCACGCCTTCGATCAGGAAGCGGCCGATGCGGGTGCGCTGGCCCTGCCGGTCAGCGGCGGCCAGCCCGTTGAATTCGATCGAGGCGATCTTGCCCTGGGTCACGCCGGCAATGGCGAAACGCTGCATTTCGATCGGCTGGTTGGCCTCGGCCTGGCCGCGAAAATTGATCATTTCGATGCGCTCGAAATCGAGCCGGGCGAAAACCTCCGCCGCGGCGCCGAGCGAACGGCGGCGCGCCGCCTCGTCACCGCCCCCGGCGGGATCGACTTCGGCGAAGGCCTGGGTCAGCGCCATCAGCGACCGCTCGCCGGGACGCATGGTGATCTTGCCGAAGGCGATGCGCTCGATGGTGAACGGCGCGCCATTGGCACCGGCGCCACGCAGGTTCTCGATGCTGCCGCTGTCCAGGGCATTGACCGCTGCGCCACCGGTCCGCAGCCCGGCGGTCATGTCGAAGCCGGTCAGGCGCGTGGTGCCGATCTCGATCTTGTTGCCGCCATTGGTGAGTCCGATCGCGGTGCCGGCGACGGTGAGCTCGGCAATCTTGCCCTGGGCATAACGGTTGATCGCCAGGGTGGTATAGGTCACCTCTTCGGTGCGCGCGGCGCGCCGGCGTGTCACCGTCATCGACGGCACGCTGACCCGCTCGGCGGAGAACTTGGTGGCTGCGGCCTCGCTGACGGCCGACAGGAAGGGCTCGCGGCTGGCGAGGCCGGCGAGGATCGCGGCGAGCGAGCCCTGGGCGCCGGTGATCTCGGCGGTGGCGAGCCGATAGGCCTGACCGTCGGCGCTGGTGCCTTCCAGGCCCTCGAGCAGAACCCGGGCGCCGGTCAGCGCATCACCGCTGGCCGACCCGCCGGAAATGGTGGCGCGGCCGATCTTGACGCCGACCGGGCGCTCGCCAGCCGAGGCGAAGGTCAGGTTCGACAGCACCAGGCTGGAGCCGTCCTCGCGCGCTTCGGCGATCGCCGCGCCGGAGATCTGCAGGCCCGACAGCGCGGAGACCGTTGCGCCTTTCAGGTCTTCGGCGGGCCCGGCCGCGGCCGCGGCGGTGAGAACCAGCAGCATGGCTGCCGAAAGACGCAATGACGCGACGGATGGAAACATGATGGAGGATCCTGACGTTGGGTCGGGCAATGGTAACGTGATGTGCGGCGGTGTTCGTCTTCGGTTTACCCCTCATCCGGTCCGGCGCAAGCCCGTGAACCTCGCGCGTGGTTGTTTCCGCACGATGTCAGCCGCGCCGCATTCTGCAATCTCCTCTCCCCTTTTTCGCCGCTTTCGGTCATAGGGTGGGCGCATCATGGTAAAACCCCCGCCGGCCGCCCTTCCCGAAACCCAACTTGTCCTGGTCACCCCGCTGATCGAGGCGCCGGAGGCATTCCTCCCCGCGCTCGAGGCGGCGCTGGCCGCGGGGCCCATTGCTGCCGTCATCGCCCGGCTCGCCGCGCCTGACGACCGGGCCAGCGTCAATGTGGTCAAGACCCTGGCCAGGCGGGTTCAGGCGGCCGGCAGTGCCTTGCTGATCGAGGGTGCCATCGATGCCGTCGCCCGCGGCGGCGCCGACGGCCTGCATCTGGTCTATGACGAGGCGCGCGTGGCGGAGGCGATCGAACGGCTGGCGCCGGAGCGCATGGTCGGCGTCGCCGGCCTGAAATCGCGCGACGATGCCATGAGCGCCGGCGAGAAGGGCTGCGATTACGTCATGTTCGGCGAGCCCATGGTGTCGCGCTACGCCGACAAGAACGGCGTGCTGCCGCCCTTCGCCGCCGTGGTCGAGCGGGTGTCCTGGTGGGCCGAGGTGTTTCAGATCCCGGTCGTCGGTTTCTCGCCCGATATCGCGGGTGCCGGTGTTCTGGCCCGTGTCCACGCCGATTTCGTCGCTTTGGGCGATGCCGTATGGGCCCATGCCGATGGTCCGGCCAAGGCCGTCGCCGCCGCGCTTGCCGAACTTCGCACGGGGGCCGCGGCGTGACACTCAGGCGCTCCATCCTGGCGCTCGGCCTGACGCTTGCGGTGCCGCTGGCCGCCCAGGCGCAGCAGCGCACGGCGCCGACGCCAGTGCCCCGGCCGGCAATGCCGGGACGGCCGGCGGCGACACCGGCTCCCGCGCCGGCCGTCGCGCCCGGCAGCGGCGATGCCGCTTTCGGCGCCTATCAGCGCGGCCAGTTTCTCACCGCGTTCCGCGAGGCGACGCAACGTGTCGAGGCTGGTCCCGATGCGGTGTCGATGACGCTTCTGGCCGAACTGCATGCCAATGGCCTGGGTGTGCCGCGCAACGACCAGCGCGCGCTCGGCTGGTATCGGCTCGCCGCCGATCGCGGCGATCGCAACGCGATTTTCGCGCTGGCCATGATGCATGTCGAGGGCAGGGCAGGGCAGGCGCGCGATCCCGCCGCCGCCAAGGCGCTGTTCGAGCGGGCCGCGGCACTCGGCCACCCGGCTGCCGGCTATAATCTCGGGCTTCTGGCTTTTTCCGGCCAGGGCGGCCAGCCGGATCCGATCGCGGCGGCACGCTGGTTCCAGATGGCCGCCGATCTCGGCAATGCCGACGCTCAATATGCGCTGGCCGTGCTCCTGAAGGACGGCAACGGCCTCCCGGCCGACCCGGCACGGGCGGCCGCGCTGATGGAAAAGGCGGCGCGCCAGGATCTGATCGAAGCTGAAATCGACTACGGCATCATGCTGTTCAACGGCCAGGGCGTCGCCAAGGACGAGGCGGCGGCGGCCCAGATGTTTCGCAAGGCCGCGCTGCGCGGCAATCCGCTGGCCATGAACCGTTACGCCCGGCTGCTCGCGGCCGGCCGTGGTGTCGCGGCCGATCCGCCGATGGCGGCCCAATGGCACACGACGGCGCGCCTGCTCGGGGCCGAGGACGCCTGGCTGACCGATTTTGTCGGCAAGCTGGATCCGGTTCAGCGCGAAGCGGCCGAGCGGGGCGCCAGGAACTGGCTGCGCTGAAGGGGCGAGGTCGGGGCAAGGGCATTGTGATGCCGGGGGGCCCGGTGCAGCCCCGTGAGGATGATCTGGACATCGGGCAAGCCATGACCGCCGATCACGTCATCACCATCAAGGCGGCCAACGACAGTGGTGCGCGAATCCGCGCCCTATGGGACCGCTTCGGACGGTTCGAGGCGGCCTCGTCGATGCAGGCCCTGAACTATGCGCCACACTTTACTTTCGCGATTTATCGCGACGTGAGCCCCGAGGACGTCAGCCGTGCCTTCGTCGGCGCTTTCCAGGGCAGGCGGGCAATCTCGATCGTTTTCGACCATATCCGGGTCTTCGACGGGGCCGCGCCCATCGTCTGGGCGGCACCGCGCGATGTTTCCGCACTGGCCGACATCCATGCCGCGATCCATGCCGCCATCGCCCCTGATCGCTGTCACGCGCACTACCGGCCGCGCGCCTGGGTTCCGCATTGCACGCTGGCGACCCGCATTCGCCCTGTCTGCAAGGCGGAAGTGCTGGCCTTGACCGGCGCCCTGGCGGAGCCCTTCGAGGTCGTCTTTGACGTCGCCGATCACGTTTCCTTGCCGCCGCTGACCGTGGTCGAGCAGCTTCATTTGCAGTAGCCTGACGGCGTGCGGCTTGACCGGCCGGCAACGGGCGGGCATGACCGCCCGACACTGATCCGAAAGAAGCCCATGCTCCGCTCTGCCCTGCTCAATGTCATGGTCGGCGCCGCCTTGAAGGCGGGCCGCAGCCTCAAGCGCGACTTCGGCGAGGTCGAGAATCTCCAGGTGTCGCTGAAGGGCCCGGGCGATTTCGTCTCGGCCGCCGATCGCAAGGCCGAAGAGGTGCTCAAGGCCGAACTGCTGAAGGCCCGCCCGGGCTACGGCTTCATCGGCGAGGAGGGTGGACGCATCGAGGGCGCCGACCAGACCCATACCTGGATCGTCGACCCGCTCGACGGCACCACCAATTTCCTCCACGGCATTCCGCATTTCGCCGTTTCGATCGGCCTGGAACGCAATGGCGTGCTGGTCGCCGGCGTCGTCTATAACCCGGCCAATGACGAACTCTATGTCGCCGAGCGCGGCTCCGGCGCTTTCCTCAACGATCGCCGCCTGCGCGTCTCGGCACGCCGCAAGCCGGAAGATTGCGTGGTCGGCTGCGGCATTCCCCATATCGGCCGCGGCGATCACGTCCAGTCGCGCAACGAGCAGAAGCTGGTGCAGTCGCGTTTCGGCGGCATTCGCGCCATGGGCGCCTGTTCGCTCGACCTCGCTTATGTCGCCTCCGGCCGTTTCGACGGCTTCTGGGAACGCGGCATCTCGCCCTGGGACATCGCGGCGGGCATCGTGATCGTGCGCGAGGCCGGCGGTTTCGTCACGGATTGCGAGGGCTTCGACAACATGTTGATCAACGGCACCATCTGCGCCGGCAACGAGCCGATCCAGAAGGCCCTGCTCGGCGCGGTCAAGGAAGGCCAGAAGGGCTGACGCCGGGAGGGGGCTGCTATGGGCCAGGCCAAGCGGCGCAGAGAGGCCGGCGAGCGTGTCTCCTTCTGCCGCACCTGCACCTATTGCTGCACGCTGCCGGAGATCCTGGCACTCGACAAACCAGCCTATCGTCCCTGCCGCCATATCGCCCATGGCGGCTGTTCGATCTTCGGCCAGCCGGAACGGCCGGGCGCGTGCCTGGCCTATTCCTGTGCCTACCTGGCGGCGCGCCTGGTCGACAGCCCGGACCGCAACAAGATCCCCCATCCGCTTGATTGTGGCGCCTATTTCCATCGCGATCCCGTGGAGAAGGTCATTTTCCTGTTCGTCGATCCGGCGCGTCCGCAATCGTGGAAGGCGAGCGCCGTCGTCGATCTCCTGAAGGCCGAGATTGCTGCCGGCCTGGCGGTGTTCATCACCGACCGCGGCCGCCAGATGGTGGTTCGCGACGCATTCATCTTCAGCGAGGTCCTGGCGCGCGACTTTGTCGCCATCGCCGACGCGGATGGCCGGCCGCTGGATGTGCCGAGCTTCCGGGAAGCGCCTTCGCGGGCCTGACCGCCGCCCATTCGCCTTACGTGGTGTCTGTTTACCTGCCTTTAAAACGAGCAGGTCAAGATGACGTAAGGGAATAACAAGATCCATGTATCGCGAGACGCACGAGACAGGCATCGAGGAGCGGGCGCACGCGCCGGCCATTCCGCGTCTGCTCGCGGCCTGGAAGGAATTGCACGCGCGCTACGGCCATGTGCCGTTCGACCCGTTCGATCCGGTGCAGCTCGGCCCCGACGCGCAGGACCTGATCATCCTGGTGCCGCTCGGCGACGACGATTACGTCTGTGTCCATCAGGGCGCGGCGATCCGGGCGGCCGTCGGGCTCGACATGACCGGACGGCGCACCAGCGACGTCAAGGGCGCGACCGGCGCGTTTTTCCGCGAGGTCTATGCGCGCGTGCTGGCCGAGAAGAAGGCCCTGTTCACGCTCCATCGCGGCGGTCCGTCGTCCGAGGTTCATCTCTGGGAGCGGCTGCTGCTGCCCTGTCGCGACAGCGACGGATCGGATGTCATCGTGGTCTACAGTAAGGCGCGCGAATTCCGCGACGACCTGCTGAGCGCGATCCTCGACGCTTCGCTCGACGGCATCCTGGCAGTGCGCCTGCGCCGCGGGCCGGCCGGCCGGCCGACCGACGGCGACGTGATCGCCGCCAATCGCCGGGCGTCGCAATTCCTCGGCCGGCCGGTCGAGGACCTTGTCGACTGCCAACTGATCGAGGCCTTTCCCGGCGTCGTCGAGACCGGCATCTGGGATCGCTGCATCGTGGTCGCTGAGACGCGCGAAGCCGCCGAATTCACCGTCTCCTACCGTCACGACGGGATCGACGGCTGGTTCGAGGCGGCCGTCGCTCCGCTCGGCGACGGTTTCATGATCACCTTTGCCGACATCACCGCGCGCAAGCAGGCGGAGGACGCGGCCGAGCTGAAGCGGCTCGAATTCGCCGCCGCCAACCAGGCCCTGAAATCCGAGATCGCCCGGCGCCAGGCCCTGGAGACCGAGCTCAACCGGCTCGCGGCGATCGATCCCTTGACCGGCTCGCTCAACCGGCGGGCCCTGACCGAAGGCCTGCAGAAGGCCCTGTCGCTCGCCGAGCGCTACGCCCATGCCGTTTCGGTCCTCCTGCTCGATCTCGATCATTTCAAGGCGGTCAACGACACCTTCGGCCATGCCGGTGGCGATGCCGTCCTGAAGCAGGTGGGGCTGATCCTTGCCCATGGCCTGCGCGAGGATGTCGATATGGTCGGCCGGCTCGGCGGCGAGGAATTCGTCGTGGTGCTGCCCTATGCCGGCATCGACGAGGCGGTGGCGGCCGCGGAGCGCGTCCGGATGGCCCTGGCCGGTTCGGAGATCCCGCACGAGGGGCGGACGATCCGCTGCACCGGCTCGTTCGGCATCGCAGCCTGGGACGGGCGCGAGACGCTCGACCGGCTGCTGTCGCGCGCCGATCATGCGCTCTACCGGGCCAAGGCGGCCGGCCGCAATGTCGTGCTGATCGACGACGGCCATTGGTCGGGACTGACCATCGAGGCGGATATCGGGCTGGCGCCGACCGCCGATGTGGTCGCGTTCGCGCCGCATGCCCGGCGCGGCACCCGGCCCCGGCGCAAGGCGCCCGACGTTCAGGCCTGAAGTCTGGCCGTCAGCGCGGCGAGTGCCTCGTCCGGAGCTCGCGCAGCGAAACCGGCCATTTGGTGGCGAAACCAGGTCTCCTGGCGCTTGGCATAGGCGCGGGTATCCTTCTGGCCTTTGGCGACTGCGTCGGCGAGCGACATCTGCCCGTTGAGATGGGCGATCAGCCCGGGCACGCCATGGGCGCGCATGACCGGCAGCGCCGGGTCGAGCCGGCGGGAGGCCAGCCGGGCGACCTCATCGAGCGCGCCGTTCGCCATCATCGCGACGAAGCGCTCGTCGATGCGCCGGCGCAACGGCTCGCGCTCGACGCTCAGAAACAGTGCGGCGCATTGCTCGACGGGCAAGGCGGGCGCGCCGCGGCCGTCCTGTTGCCAGTCAAGGAGCGGCCGGCCGGTGGCGACGAACACCTCCAGCGCCCGCAAGGTTCGCTGCGGGTCGTTCGGCCGGAGCTTTGCGGCGGTGGCGGGGTCGAGCGCCGCGAGCCGTTGATGCAGCACCGGGGCGGGCACGCCCTCGGCCTCCGATCGCAGCCTCTGGCGGATCTCGTCGGGCACCGGCGGAATGTCCGAAATGCCCTGGGTCAGAGCCTTGAAATAGAGGCCGGTACCACCGATCAGGATGGGCAGGAGACCAGCGGCCTCCGCCGTTGCGATCTCGGCGAGCGCGGCCTCGATCCAGCGGGCGACCGAGAAGTTCACCTGGCCGTCGACGGTGCCGTAGAGCCGGTGCGGCGCCGCGGCCGTTTCCGCCGCGCTCGGGCGTGCGGTGATGACCTGGAGGTCGCGATAGACCTGCATGGAATCGGCATTGATGACCACGCCGCCGAAGCGTTCGGCCAGCGCCAAGGCCAGCGCCGACTTGCCGCTGGCGGTCGGACCTGCGATGAGGACGGCCTTCGCTTTACCCCGTTTCGCAGGACCTGCGGCTTGACCCACGTCGTCACCCTTGCTTCGAACCCGGCCCGTCCGGCCGTCACGTCGGCGGTCGTCCAGGCCGTCGCGACCGCCTTGCCCGGCGCCGGCCCTGCCGTGACGCTTGATTCCGGCATCGCCGCCGACATCCCTTTCGCACCGACGGGCGCGATCGACAACCGTGCCGTGGCGGAGCGGGTCCGGGCGGTGCTGGCCGGCGCGCCGGTCGACGTCTTCGTGCAGGATGAGGCGACACGGCGGAAGCGGCTGTTTCTTGCCGACATGGATTCGACCATGATCGGCCAGGAATGCATTGACGAACTCGCCGACATGGTCGGCATGAAGGCCCATGTCGCCGAGATCACCGAGCGCGCCATGCGCGGCGAGATCGATTTCGAGCCGGCGCTGCGCGAACGTGTCGCTTTGCTGAAGGGCCTGCCGGCGGGTGTCGTCGACGAGGTGATCGACAAGCGCATCACCTTGACGCCGGGCGGACGCGAACTCGTCCGGACCATGCGGGCGAACGGCACCTATACCGCGCTGGTCTCGGGCGGCTTCACGCTGTTCACCGGGCCGGTCCATGCCATGCTCGGTTTCGACGAACACCGCTCCAATCTGCTGGTGGTCGAGGATGGCGCCTTCGCCGGCCGGGTCGAGGAGCCGATCCTCGGGCGCGAGGCCAAGCTGGCGACGCTGATCGAATTGCGTGACCGCTTCGGCCTCGCCAAGGCCGAGACGCTGGCGGTCGGTGACGGCGCCAACGATCTCGCCATGATCGGCGAAGCCGGTCTCGGTGTCGCCTTCAAGGCCAAGCCGAAAGTCGCCGAGGCGGCCGCCGCCCGGATCGACCATGGCGACCTCACCGCCTTGCTTTATGCCCAGGGCTACCGGCGGAGCGACTTCGCCGCCTGAGACCCCCCGCCGTCGCCGCCAAAAAGAAAAGGCGGGTGATGAGCCCGCCTTTTTGGTCTGAACAGGGGCGGGCCTGGCGCCCGCCCGTTGCCGTCAGCGCAGGTTCAGCGCCACGAAGCGGCGATCACCCTCCGCATTGGCGATGAGGAACAGCGCGGAATTGCGGCCTTCCGCCTTCAGCGCATCGATCCGGCGGGTCACCTCGGCAGGCGAATTGACCGCCTCGTTCTGCACTTCGAGGATCAGGTCGCCGGCCTGAACGCGCCGTTCGGCCGCCCGCGAATTGGGATCGACCTGGGTCACGATCACGCCACGAGCATCGTCGCGCAGCCGGTAGCGCTGGCGTAGCTCGGCGGTTACGCCGGACAGCTGCAGTCCGAGCGCCGAGACGACCGGATTTTCACGCGGCCGTTCGGTCGGTTGGCGACCGGCGGAGGCCTGCTGGATATTGCCCTCGCGGCGACCGAGCGTGACGGTCAGCGTTTCTTCCTTGCCGGCGCGCATGACCACGACGGGAACGGCCTTGCCGACCGGCGTCTCGGAGACGATGCGCGGCAACTCCCGCGACGAGCGCACTTCCTTGCCGTCGAAGCGCAAGACCACGTCGCCGGTGCGCAGACCGGCCGGGCCGGCCGGGCCGTTCGGCTCGACGCCGGCGATCAGCGCCCCGCGCGAGCCACGCAGGTTGAGGCTTTCGGCGATCTCGTCGGTGACCTCCTGGATGCGCACGCCGAGCCAGCCGCGGCGGGTTTCGCCGAACTCGCGCAATTGGTCGACCACCGGCTTGGCGGTATTGGCCGGCACCGCGAAGGCGATGCCGATATTGCCGCCCGACTGCGAGAAGATCGCCGTGTTGATGCCGATCACTTCGCCGGCCATGTTGAACAGCGGGCCGCCGGAATTGCCGCGATTGATGGCCGCGTCGGTCTGGATGTAGTTGTCGAAGGGGCCGGACTGGATGTCGCGGTTCTTGGCCGAGACGATGCCGGCAGTCACCGTGCCGCCGAGGCCGAGCGGGTTGCCGATCGCCATCACCGGCTCGCCAATGCGGATCCTGTCGGAATCGGCGAAGGGCACCGCCTTCAGCGGCCGCTCGGGTTTCACCCTGAGCACGGCGATGTCGACTTCGCGGTCGCGGCCGACGATCTCGGCTTTCAGCCGGGTGCCGTCATTGAAGATCACGGTAACCTCGTCGGCACCGTCGATCACGTGGTTGTTGGTGATGATGATGCCGGAGGGGTCGACGACGAAGCCGGAGCCGAGGGAGGACTGGCGGCGCTGCGGCTGCTGCGGCTGGCCGGGGGCACCGGGAGCCGCCTCGCCACGGCGACGGAAGAATTCGTCGAACAATTCGTCGAACGGTGTGCCGGGGCCCGGGCGTGCGCCGTCACGGTTGCCCGGGTTGCCCGGATTGGCGCCTGGCGGGCGGGCGGCGGCGGTGTCGACGCGCGTCTGGGTCGAAATGTTGACGACGGCGTCGATGACCCGTTCGGCCAGATCGGAAACGTCGATGGCGGCGCGGGCCTCGGCCGGTGGCGCCAGGGCCGGTGTCAGTGACAGCGGCACGCCGAGCGTCAGCGCGAGCGCTGCCGCGGCGATGCCGCCGCGAAGCCGAAGGATGGAAGACTTAGTGCGCGCCATGGCGGATCCCCGTGAAATCACCCCGATCCGTCGGCCCTGGAGCCGGCCGAATGTATGATCGTGGCCTCGGAAGGAACACCCGTCGTGTTTCGACGGAATGTCGTCGGTTCCTACTCAACCACGAAATGGGGCGAATTGGCGACCGGCGAAAGGAGGCTTGTGGTCGCGGCACGCCGTCGCGCTCTTCACAGCTGCTTGAGAAGCCGGCCCTCGCGCCGGTTTCAGCGGCCGCGGAAGACATCGTCGACCGGCACTTGCAGGCCGGTCGCCAGGCGGTTGGTCTCGCTCGCCATGCCGACAACGGCCAGAAGTTCCATGAACTGCTGGTCGGTCATGCCCTTGGCGCGCGCCGCGGCCGAATGCGAACGGATGCAATATTCACAGGAATTGGCGATGGAGACCGCCACATAGATCATTTCCTTGGTCAGCGGGTCGAGCGCGCCCGGCGCCATCACCTGCTTGATGCTCTCCCAGGTGCGCTTCAGGGTCGCCGGGTCATGCGCCAGGGCGCGCCAGAAATTGTTGATGAAGTCGGTGCCTCTGACGGCGCGGATGTCGGCGAAGACAGCCGCGGCCTCGGGGGGCAGTTGGTCGTCGGCGAGCAGGACCATGGTCGACATGGGGGTCTCCGGTTCTTGCCGCTCCCGCGCGGCGTCTGGGGCTGGGTGTGGAGGCTACACTTGCCGCAAGCGACGCGGTGGCTTGCGACCGCACCGGTGAGGTCCGGCGTCGGAAAGAAAAGATTCCATATCCTGAACCTCGTCCGGGGTGAGTCGCGACCAAGGGATATCGACCGATGCCTTCCGGCTCCTGGTCAATCAATGGATCTGACGGATGCTCGCACGTACTGCCCTGACCGCTGCCCTGTGCCTCGCCTCCGGCGCGCTCGCCGATCTGCGGGCGGCCACCTGCGCCTATTCGGATGCCGGGCAGCTCGGGCGGGATGTTGCGAGCCACTTCGTCGCCCGGACGCTGGATCAACTGGCGCCTCGGCTGCCCGTGCGGCCGGTCACCATCCATGTCGAGCATTCGCTGGCCGATGACCTGACCTTCTCGGTCACCGTGCCGTTCGCCGACGTCGAGCAGCGGCTGGCCCGGGCGGAAGCCTCCGAACCGCGCCGGGCGGCGCACCAGCGTGGCGTGCTGGAGACCATGGAATGCGGCAGCCTGAGTTGCAGCTTCGGTCCCTCCGGCATCCTGCACAACAATCTCTATCTCCGGCGCCTTGTCTTCGCGCGGACCGGTGGATGCCTGGCCGTTATCCGCATCGAGCTGCTCGACGGCGACTGAACCGGCGGCCTGAGCCGCCGGCGCCGTGCGCTCGTCCGTCAGCCGGCCAGATCTTCGATCAGGCCGGCGAGGATCGTGCCGCGCGGCACGATCGAGCGGATGTCGCAATATTCCTCCTTGGTGTGGATGCCGCCGCCCCAGACGCCGAGGCCATCCAGGGTCGGCACGCCCAGCGCGCCGGTGAAGTTGCCGTCCGAACCGCCGCCCGACTGCATGTGGTCGATCGGGAAGCCGTGGCGGTCGGCGATCGCCTTGGCCTTGGCGTAGAGCGCCATGGTGCCTTCGGAGGCGACGAAGAGCGGCCGGACCGGACCTGCCTCGATGGTCACGCTGGTGCCGGGGAAGGGGGCTCGGAGCGTTCTCAGCCTGACATCGATGTCGGCGACGTCGTCGGGGGTGGCGGCGACGCACAGCACCTCGGCCGAGCAGATCACCGGCACGACATTGACCCAGGTGCCGGCATTGACCCGGCCGACCGCGAAGGTCTGGCCACGCTCGTAGTCCGACCAGTCCTCCACCGTCTCGATGATCCGCGCCATGGCCCTGATGGCGCTGACGCCGCGGCCAATGGCTGCGCCGGCATGGGAGGGCTTGCCGTGGACATGGATGTTGTAGCGCAGTACGGCATGGCGGCCGGAGACGCAGACATGCTCGCGCCCGGGCTCCGGCACCAGCACATGGGCGGCCTTGCGGGCCTCGGCCTCGATGGTCGCGCGCGAGGACGGGCTGCCGACCTCCTCATCGGGGATCAGCACCACCGTGACCGAGCGCCTCAGCTTGCCGCCCTTGGCCGCGATCAGCTTGCCGAGCACATGCAGCGTCAGCACCGTGCCGCCCTTCATGTCGGTGACGCCGGGCCCGTAGAGCCGGTCGCCGTCGCGCCGGATCGGCAAGGGACCCGCCAGGCTGCCGACCGCATGAACCGTGTCGACATGGGCGAGGACCAGGAGGCCGGGCCCCGGCTCGTGGCCGTCGAGCCGGCCGATCACCACGTCGGCGAAACCCATCGTGCCCGGCTGGCGCTCGATGCGGAAACCCATGCCCGTCAGGTCGCGCGCGCCCTCGTCGAGCATGCGGTTGACCGCGGCCGCGTCATAGGTGGGGCTCTCGATCGAGGCCCAGCGGATGATATCGGCGATGACGGCTTCGACATCGGTGGTGACGGGCATGCAAGGCTCCTGGCACGAGCATCGTTCCGGCGCCCTGGAGGTGATGCGACACGGAAGAATGCGGGGGAACGACGATATGGATCAGGCGGCCGCCTCGATGCGGCGGCGCCATGCTCCAGCCTCCGGTCCCGGCATCGGGATCCGGCGCGCCCCGAGCCTAGAGCGGTTTGTCGCGGAGCGTCTACGCGTGTTGCCGCTACCGAGCTATGATGCCGAAATTCTCGCCGCCGAAGCGCTGGTCGATCTGGCGCAGCCGGCCATCGTGATCCGTCCAGTTGAACGTACCGCGGCCGACGCCGGCGCCGGCCACGCCGTTGAGGCTGGGCGGCGCCGCCAGGCCGCGGGCCAGCGGCGAGCCGATCGCGTTCAGGTAGATCAGGGCGCGGCGGCAATATTCCGCCGAGAGCGGGCTGATCCGTGTCTCGTCCCAGCCGACGCGGTATTTCATCAGGGCCTGGCAGACATTGCCGCCCGAGCGCTCCCAGGCGCCGGCCAGATAGCCGACACCGAGGCGGATATTGGTCTCCGGCTCGAACAGCTCCTGGACCGTGCCCTCGAACCCCTGCTCGCGGGCGATGGTCGAGCGCACCTGCATGATGCCGATTTCGTCGGCGCTGCCGACCGCCTGGGGATCGTAGGCGCTTTCGATGGTGGCGACCGCGTCGGCGAGGTCGATCGGCACGCGGCTCGCTTCGGCAAATTTCCTGATCGTCGCCAGGTGGGCGTCTCGGCCGACCGGATAGCGCTGCTCGGAAAAGGCCCGGCCTTCGACGCGCCGCGCCGGTGCTTCGGCAAAGGGCGGTGCCAGCCGCGGCGCGCTGGGCGGCGGCGCCTCGGCCGGAGCGCTGGCCGGTGTGTCCGTCGCGGCGGCCGCGATTTCCGCGGGGCGCGCCGCCGGCAGCGGCGCATGCGGCAGTGACGGCGGCGATTCCGGGATGGGCGCGGCTTCGGCCTGGGCGGCGGCGGTGGCCTGGAATGCCTCGTCGATGCGGTTGGCCGGTACGGCCAGGGCCGGTCCGGCAGGTGCTTCGGCCGGCCGGCTGTCTCCGGCAAGGGCGGGCGCCGGTGCGGGGGGCGGAACGGGGCTGCCGGATGCCGGCTCGACCGGCGGCGGGCTTGCTGGCGGCACGGACGCCGGCGCGCTCGCGGCCTCGGTCGCCGGCGCGGCGGCCTCGGCGGGGGTGGCTTCGCCCGCTGCGTCGGGTCTTGGCAGCGGCAAGGGCGCCACATGCGGCGCCCGGGCGACCGGCCTCGATGGTCGCGGCGCGGCGCGGCGCGCCGGAGTGGCCGCGGGCGCGACCGGGGTGGGGGCCGGCGGCGACAGATCGAGCTGGGCGTGGGCCGACGATACGGTCAAGGCTGTGCCCAGGACCGCCCCCAACACCACAGCTGACGCGGCGCCGACGCTCGCGAGCAGGAAAGAACGCATACCGGATCGCATGATTGAAATATTACCGCAGGCCATTTCGCAGCGCCACTATGGGCATTCGCGCGCGGAGAGGAACCCGGTTCGCGTGGCAAGAATAGGGTCGAGCACGAGGTCGCGACACGTTTTTGTCCCGATGCCGGCCGAATTCGCGACGGTCGCCGCTGGTCAGGCCCGCCTGCGGTCGCCGATCGGCGCGACGGGCGTCCCCTCGGCAGTGGAAGCCGGCATTTCCAGTGCGGTGTCCCTGGCGATGATCGGCGCCATCATGGGCCCCGTCACGAAAGTTTGAAGCAATCGCGGCGGGACGCGGCAGGGGGGCGATGCTTCCGGTCACCGTCGTGGGCCGGCGGCCCGTCCCGGCAAAGTCCTCAGTTGCGTGCCGAGATTCCACAAGGTGCGAAGGGCGATCCAGCCGATGATCAGGTTGGCGGCGAGGAACAGCAATGGCGCCAGGACGGTGACCGGCGCGCCGGCGCCGCGCTCGACCAGCCGAAGCGCGGCCAGCGGCAGGGCGGAAATGCCGAAGGTATAGGCCCAGGCCGAGGGGCCGAAAGGCTGCTCGCGCAGCCACGGCGTCAGCCGCAGCAAAACCAAGGCCTGGAAACAGGCATAACCAAACAGCATGAGCGCCAGCGGCGTGGCGCCGGGCTGGTCGGTCAGGGCCATCAGCGCGACGCTGCCGACCGCCGCGGGTGCGATATGCACGCCCAGCGTGGCGCGCTGCCCCGATGGCAGGGTGGCCAGCAGCAGGCGCTTGATGATGACCGGTTCCATCGCGAGAAACGACAGGAGCCCGAGGCCGAAGAACAGCCAGCCGGTGTCCTGCTGGCCGAAGGTGCCGGCCGCCAGCGCCGCGACCAGGCCGCCGCCGACGGTCGGCATGTAGAGCACGGGCGTCGTGTCCTCGACCACGCGCCCGCCCTGCCAGAGTGCGCCGATGCTCCAGACCGCGAAGCCGAGCACGCCGGCGAGACCGGCGAGGAACAAGAGCCAGGCAATGACCGGCAGATGCGGCGCCAGCGCCATGCTGGCGATCAGGGTCGACACCGGAATCAGCGAGGCGAGCATGCCCTGGGCCGGGTGCATCACATCGGCGAGCGCGGCGCCGGGCGCGGTCACCCAGCGCCGGGCATAGGCGATGGCGAGACCGAGCCAGATCAGCGCCGCGGCGATAGCCAGCACCTCGCCGATGAAGGCTGGCGCCCCCCACAGCCGGGTGGCGACCCGCCAGCCGTTGCCGAGACCACCGATACCAAGGACCATTCCAAACAGCATGGGGCGCATGTCTGAGGCAGTCCCTTCGATCGACCGGGCTGGGATGTCAGGTTAGATCAGTTCATCCTTGCGGACGAGCCGGCCTTCCTCCGCCTTGAAATAGAATTGCGAGGCGACCAGCCAGCCCTTCAGCGGGCGGAGCGGTGGAATGCAGGTGGCCAGTCCGAACGGCAAGGTGGTCACCAGATGCACCCAGAGCGGCGCCTGGTATTTCACCTCCAGCCAGAGCGCCAGGATCACCACCGGCACGCAGGCGAACATCATGACGAAGAAGGCCGGGCCGTCGGCCGGGTCGGCAAAGCTGTAGTCGAGGCCGCAGACCTCGCAGTTCGGCCGAAGCTTCAGGAAGCCGTCGAAGAGATGGCCTTCGCCACAGCGGGGGCAGCGGCCCCTGACGCCGGTCTGGAACGGCGAGAGTGCAGGCCAATGCGGGTCTGACATGATGGACCTTTCCGGTCGCCTGGAGGCTGTGCCTTCGTCGACCCGTGATCTGTGTATGGATTAATTCCATACATAACCTTGCTTTCGATCTTCGTGCATGTAATATGTCTGCATACAATGTCAAGGTGTTCGGCAGCGAGGCAGGGGATGACGCAGTGGGTACCGGACCTCGGCGCGGGCAGCGGGCCGAAATATCTCGCGATTGCGGCGGCGCTGGCTGCCGATATTGGTTCGGGACGGCTCAGGCCGGGCGACAGCCTGCCGCCGCAACGCGAACTCGCCAGGCTGATCGGGGTCGATCTGACCACCGTCACCCGTGCCTTTAATGAAGCACGCCGGAAGGGCCTGATTGAGGCCAATGGCCGGCGCGGCAGTTTCGTGCGCGGGCCGCTGCCGGAGCGGCGTGACATGCCGCCGCTCGGACCGGTGGCGGTCGATTGGCGGATGAATCTGCCGCCGACGCCCGCGCGCCTGCATCTCGCCGACCGTTTCAATGAGGGGTTTCGCGCGGTCCTGCAGGCGCCCGACGCCGCCGAACGCCTGCAGTACCAGCAGGCCGGCGGCGCACTGCCGGATCGTATCGCCGGGGCGGAATGGCTGAAGCCCCGTCTCGGCGAGATTGCCGAAGACCGGATCGTCGTCGCGGCCGGAGCGCAGAATGCGCTCGCCTCGCTCTGCCGGCTGCTGCTCGAGCCCGGCGACGCGGTGATCACGGGGGAACTGACCTTTCCGGGCATGAAAGCGGTGGCGGAAAGGCGCGGCCTCGGCCTCGTTCCCCTGGCAGGCGATGCCTCCGGCCTCGACCCGGACCGTCTCGATGCGCTGTGCAGGAGATATCGGCCCAAGGCGCTCTATTGCGTGCCGACCATGGACAATCCAACCACGCTGACGATCGACATCGAGCGCCGTGCCGCGCTTGGCGAGGTCGCCCGGCGACATGGCCTCTGGATTATCGAAGACGATGCCTATGGCGACCTGCGGGGCGAGCCGATCCCGGCCATCGCCCATTTCGCCCCCGACCGAACCTGGCACATCGCCTCGCTCGCCAAGAGCGTGTCGCCGGCGCTGCGGGTGGCCTATGTCGCCGTGCCCGGCACCGGCGACGGCCTCAGACTGGGCGCCGAGGTTCACGCCGCCTGCGTGATGGCCCCGCCATTGAACGCGGCTCTCGCCTCGCTCTGGATCAGGGACGGCTCGCTTGCCGAGATCGTCAGCGCCATGCGCCGCGAAAATGGCGCGCGCCAGGAGATCATGGCGGAAGCGCTGGCAGGCCACGAACTCGCCAGCGATCCGGATGCGCCACATGCCTGGCTGCGATTGCCGGAGCGCTGGGACAGCGGTGCCTTTTCGGCCGCATTGCGCCAGGAGGGCTTGGCCGCGGTCTCGAGCGAGGCCTTCGCGGTAACCGACAGGCCGCCCAATGCCGTCAGATTGTCGCTCGGCAGTCTTGCCGATCTGGGCGCCCTCGGCCGGGCTGCGCGCCTGATCGATGCATTGCTGAGCGGAGCGGGCAAGCCACCGGCGGCTTTCGTCTAGAAATCCAACGGCCATCCTGGCGCCGCCGATGACATGGACGCCTCGGGCCGGTTTTCAGTAGCCGCAGCCAGTCAATATATACCAAGTGTCAACCATAGCTCTCTAGGTTTTGCGCGGTGAACAGCGCGCGGTCCTCGCCGGCCGTCCGAGGATGCTTTGGACATGACGTTTCCCGGGCTTCGGCTTGCCTTCCCGAGCGGTCTGCGCGCGCGCTTCCTGATCTTTACTTTCGGCGTGATGGTCGCGGTTGCCGTGCCCGCCTCGGTCGCATTTCTGTGGATCGTCGACACCACGGTGGTGAAGCTCGGCACGTTGTTCGCCGAAAAGCAGATCCTGTTCGATCGCTATCGCGGCCTGGAATCGCTGATGCGCGAGGTGTCGCTGGCCGAGACCCTGGCGCGTGCACCGGCCATTCTGGACTGGGCCGCCGACGAGGCGTCGCCCGAGAAGGAGGCGCGCGGCCTTGCCGAGCTCGAGCATTACCGGCTGTCATTCAAGGATCGCAGTTATTTCGCCGTGATCCACGGCTCCGGCAACTATTACTTCAACGATTCCGCCGACAGTTTCGCCGGCAGGCAGCACCGCTATGTCCTGTCTCCGGACAAGCCCCGGGACGGCTGGTATTACCGGACCGTCGCCCTGGGGGCGGGCTGCCACCTGAATGTCGACCATGACGACAATCTCAGCGTCACCAAGGTCTGGATCAACTGCATCATCCGCCGCGGCGCCACCATCCTCGGCGTCATCGGCACCGGCGTCGATCTCAGCCAGTTCATTCGCGAAGTCGTCGACATCCCGCAGACCGGCGTGCAGAGCATCTTCGTCGACCGCAGCGGGGCGGTGCAGGCCCATCGGGACCCGCGCCTGGTCGATTTTCACAGCCTGACCAAGGACATCCGGGCGAAGAAGACGATTTTCCGGTTGCTCGACACCGAGACGGACCGGACGCGGATCGCCGAGATGATGGCCGAGGTCGCCGGTCACGACGTGCTGGTCCGGTCGAGCTTCATGACGATCGGCGGCCGGCAGTTTCTGGTCGGCGTCGGGTATCTCGACCGTCTCGGCTGGTTCAACGTCACCTTGATGGATGTCGATCTGATCATCGAACGGCGCCTGTTCATGCCCATTGCGCTGCTGCTCGCTGCGATCCTGGCGGCGGCGGCCGGCCTGATGAGCCTGTTGTTCAAGAACCGCGTGCTCGACCGCCTGGCCCGGCTCGAAACCTCCATGCAGCAGGTGGAGGGCGGCGATTTCGTCGTGCCGGCGCTCGATCGCGGCAATGACGAAATCGGTCGCCTGTCGCGGGTCTTCGGCGCCATGGCGAAATCGGTCGGCAGCAACACCCATGTGCTGGAGGCCATGGTTCGCGAGCGCACCGAAAAGCTCGAGCGGCTGGCCTATTTCGACGCGTTGACCGGGATCTGCAACCGGCGTGGCTTCATCGAAGCCTATGGCCAGGAGCAGAACCGGGCGCTGCGAGGAGCAAAGCAGCTTGGCCTGCTGCTCATCGACCTCGATCGCTTCAAGGAAATCAATGACGGCTTCGGCCATCAGGCCGGCGACAGGATCATCATCGAGGTGGCGCGGCGGATTTCCGCGACGCTGAGAAACTATGACGTCTCGGCCCGCTGGGGCGGCGATGAATTCATCGTGTTGATCGCCGATTGCAATCAGGCGTCGCTGTCCGGCATCGCCACCAAGATGCTGGCCGCGATCTCCGGCGATCAGGTGCCGCTCGGCGATGCCGGCCCGGTCGACATCACCATTTCCATCGGGGCCTGCCTTCCGGCCGGCGCGGAGAGCCTGGATGCGGCGGTGGCCCGGGCCGACGGCGCGCTCTACGCGGCCAAGCGGGCAGGCCGCAACCGCTTCGTGATGCTCAACGCCGCAGGCCATGGCGCGACGGAACTCGCCCCCTCCGTTCTCGACTAGGCTGGTTCCAGGGCCGCCGGATCGACGCCGACGAGGTACCGCGGCCCGGTCCAAAGGACCATGAACGAAAACTTCCCCACGGTCAGACAATTTATACCACAGCAATTAACCCGCAATTCTTGGAATTGCCTCTAGTTTTCACGATCGGGGTGCTGAGGGTGGCGGGCGACGGTGGCTGAGCAGACAATGGAGGCTTGCGACGACGAGCCCGGGAAGCGCGGTTGCGACCGGCAGGCCGATGCGCTCGGCCTGCATGAAGCCGCGCTCGACGCGATCACCCATGGCCTTTGCGTGTTCGACGCCGCGCTCACCCTCGCCTTGCACAATCGGCGTTATCTCGAGCTTTTCGGCCTTGCGGCGGATGTGGTCCGTCCCGGCATCGCCATGCGCGATCTCCTGAAGCACAGCGCCGACCGCGGCAATTTCGCCGGAGCACCCTTCGATGCGGTCTGGCGGTCTCGCACCGAGCGCCTGGCGCGGCGGGCGCCCTTCGATGAGTGCCAGGAGCTTGTCGACGGCCGCATCATCGCCATCAACTATCGCCCCGTCGCCGCCGGCGGCTGGGTCGCGACCTATGCCGATGTGACCGCCCACCACCGGCTGGAGCAGGCCTACCGCCTTCAGGTGACGCGTTTCGAACAGGCGCTGGGCAATATGGCGCACGGCTTGGCCATGTATGGCCCGGACGAGCGGCTGATCGTCTGCAACAGCCATTATATCGAGCATTTCGGGCTCGATCCGCGCGTCATGCAGCCGGGTGTCAGCCTCTACGACGTGCTTCAGCACTTCGTCGCCCGGGGAACCTATGTCGGCATGACCGGCCAGGAACTTTACGACGAGTCCCACCGCCGGCTGATCGAGGTCGGCCGTTGCGACTTCGTGCGGCCGCTCGCCGACGGCCGCTACCTGTCGATCCGTAACCGCCCCATGGCGGGCGGCGGCTGGGTCATCACGAGCGAGGATATCACCGAGCGCGAGCATGCCGCGGAAGAGCTGCGCGAGCAGCATCGCCGCTTCGACGCCGCCCTGAACAACATGTCCCAGGCCCTTTGCATGTTCGACGGCCAGCACCGTCTGACCGTCTGCAACGAGCAATATGTCAGCATGTTCCGGGCCGATCCGGCGGTCGTGAAGCCGGGCATCAGTCTGCGCGCCGTGTTCGAGCACGGCGTGGCCACCGGCATCTATCCCGGCGCGACGGCCGACGAACTGGTGGAGCGCCGGCTGGCCGCCATGGCCGACCGCGTGACCAAGACCTACGACCAGAAAATGGCCGACGGCCGGTGGATCGAGATCACCATTTGCCCATTGCCCGACGGCGGCTGGATCGGCACCTTCGAGGATGTCACCGAGTTGCGCCAGGTCGAGGCCGAACGCGCCATGGCGATTGCCGAGGTGCGGGAGCAGAACCTGCTGTTCGACGCAACGCTGGACAGCATGGCGCAGGGCCTCTGCGTGTTCGACCAGGACCTGCGCGTGGTGGTGCGCAACCGGCGCTATCTCGAGCTTTACGGGCTTGATGCCGACCGCTGCAAACCCGGCACGCCGCTGATCGACCTGATGCGGCTCAGCGTCTCCCACGGGGTCCATCGGCCCGATTACGACGCCGATGTCGTCATGGCCGACTTCAAGTCACGGCTTCTCGACAAGGGAACCCCGATGCTGATCCGCCATCTCGCCGATGGCAGGGTGCTGGCGATACGGTCCCGGCCGATGGCGAATGGCGGCTGGGTCACGACGTTCGAGGATATCTCGGAGCGCGAGCAGGCAGCCGAGGAGCTGCGTGAGCAGTATCGGCGTTTCGACGCGGCCCTCAACAACATGGCTCACGGCCTGTCCATGCTCGACGAGCGGCTCAACCTGATCGTCTGCAACCAGCGCTATCTCGACATGTACGGCCTGTCGCGGGACCTGGTCCGGCCCGGCATCAGCATGCGCGGGATCGTCGAGCACAGCGTCGCGATCGGCAATTATCGGGGCATGTCGGCCGACGAGTTGCTGAAGGGCTATTTCGAGCGCCTCAGGGCCGGCGACTACGTCTCGCACCGCCAGCTCGCCGATGGCCGGATCTTCAAGGTCGTCTATCAGCCGATGGAACATGGCGGCTGGGTCGCCACCCACGAGGACGTCACCGAGCGGCACAAGGCGGAACAGCACATCGCCCACATGGCGCATCATGACGCGCTGACCGACCTGCCGAACCGCGTGCTGTTTCGCGACAAGATGGCGGAAGGCCTGGCCGAGGTCGAGCTGGGCGGTGGGCCGCTGGCGGTGTTTTGCCTGGATCTTGACCACTTCAAGAGCGTCAACGACACGCTCGGCCACCCGGTCGGCGATCGTCTTCTGCGCGCCGTCTCGGAGCGGCTGGAGCTGGCGGTCGGGCCGCAGGGCATGATCGCCAGGCTCGGTGGCGACGAATTCGCCATCCTCATGCGGCCGCCGCAACCGCGCAATGCCGAAGGCCTCGCCCGCCGTCTGATCGGGCTGATGGCCGAACCCTTCGTCATCGACGGGCAAGTGATCAACACCGGACTGAGCATCGGCATCGCGGTGGCGCCGCAAGACGGCCTGGCGGCGGACCATCTGATGAAATGCGCCGATCTCGCGCTCTACCGGGCGAAATCCCAGGGACGCGGCATGTTCCGCTTCTTCGAGCCGGACATGAGCGCGCGCATTCAGGCCCGGCGCGCGCTGGAGCTCGACCTGCGCCAGGCGCTGGGGGCAGGCGAATTCCATCTGGTATTCCAGCCGCAGGTGCGCGCCAGCAGCGAGGCCTTGTCCGGCTTCGAGGCCTTGCTCCGCTGGACCCACCCGCAACGCGGCGGCGTGTCGCCGGCCGAGTTCATTCCGCTGGCCGAGGAGACCGGCCTGATCCTGCCGATCGGCGAGTGGGTTCTCCGCGGCGCCTGCATGGAGGCGGCGCGCTGGCCCGATCCGATCAAGGTCGCGGTCAACCTGTCGCCCGTGCAGTTCAAGAACCGCGGCCTGGTGGCCATGATCGTGCATGCGCTGGCCGCCTCCGGCCTGCCGCCGCACCGGCTCGAACTGGAGATCACCGAGGCGGTGCTGCTGCAGAACGACGATGTCACCATCGCGATGCTGCACGAGCTCAGGGCGCTCGGCATTCGCATTGCGATGGACGATTTCGGCGTCGGCTATTCCTCGCTCAGCTATCTGCGCAGCTTTCCCTTCGACAAGATCAAGATCGATCGCTCCTTCATTGCCGATCTCGATCGCAACAAGGACAATGCCGCCATTGTCCGTGCCATGGCGGACCTCGGCGCGAGCCTGCGTATCGAGACGACCGCCGAGGGCGTCGAGACGCCGGAGCAACTGGCCATCGTGCGCGCCTGCGGCTGCAGCGAGATCCAGGGCTATCTGATCAGTCCGCCGCGCCCGGCCGCCGATGCGCTGGACCTGATCGAGAGGCTGTTCCACGAAGCGGTCGCCGCGTGATCGGTTTGTCCGTGCCCGGGCGGCAAGATTGTCGACGCCCGATCGCGTTTGGACTAGATTCCGGGGGTGGCTAGGAGCCAGAACGGCGTGTTCCGTCGCTTCTCAGCCCGGACCCTGGGACATTGCCGGTATGAGTGTTGCCTTCACCAAGGAAAACGAACGCGACGGCGGCGAGGCTGAACTGCCCGACCGGCCGATCTCGTCGCATCCCAATTTCGTCACCTCGGAAGGCCTTGCTGCCCTGGACGCGGCCCTTGCCGCCGCGCGCGCCGCCGTTGTCGCCGCCCAGGGCAATGGCGAGGCGCCACCCGACGACACCGCACTTGCTCGCGCCGGCCGTGACCTGCGTTACTACGCTGCCCGGCGCAACAGCGCCCAACTGGTCGTGCCTCCGGCAGGGGCCGACACGGTCGGTTTCGGCGGCCGTGTCACGTTCGATCGCGAGGACGGCCGGCGGCAGACCTTCCGCATCGTCGGCGAGGATGAAGCCGATCCGGCCAAGGGCACCGTCTCCCACGTTTCGCCGATCGCCCGCGCGCTGATGGGCAAGGGTGTCGGCGACACGGCGATCGTCGGCGCCGGTGAAGTCGAGATCGTCGCCATCGGCTGAGCGGGAATGCGTCGCGCCGGGCTCAGTAGTGCGGCGGGGGTGGCTCCGGGGCCGCATTGGCGCCGGCGCGCTGCTCGGCCTCGCGAATGCTGTCCCCCAGATTGGCGATCTCACGGGTCAGCCGGTCGATCTCCTTCCACTGTGCGGTGATCGTCTTGTTCAGGTCCTCGATGGTCTCGTCCTGATAGGCGATCCGCATTTCCAGGGCGTCGATGCGGTGCGTGAGGCTGGCATCAGTCATTGGACAGGCTCGTCCCCTCGATTGCGGCAGGTGCGTGTTCGGCGAGGCCATGACCGAGCCCGACACGCGCGTCGAACACGAAACAGGTGCCAGTCCACCGGCTCTCGGCCGGCGAGATCTCCTCCAGGTATTTCAAGATGCCGCCCTTCAGGTGATAGACCTCCGGAAAGCCCTGGGACAGCAGGTAGGAGCTGGCCTTTTCGCAGCGTATGCCGCCGGTGCAGAACATCGCGACCTTTCGATGCCTGGCCGGATCGAGCGTCCGCGCGACGAAATCGCGGAATTCGCTGAACCGGTCGATGCCCGGGTCGATCGCACCGGTGAAGCTGCCCATGGCGACCTCGAACCGGTTGCGGGTGTCGATCACCAGCGTGTCGGGGCTGGCCATCAGCTGGTTCCAGCCGGCTGCCTCGACATAGGTGCCGGTCAGGCGGGCGGGCTCGGTGGCGACGTCGCCGAATGTCACGATTTCCCGCTTCAGATGCACCTTCAGCCGCTTGAACGGCATGGCGGAGGCGGTCGAGAACTTCAGTTCGAGCCGGTCGAGCCGGCCGCCGAACAGGGCGCCGGTGCGCAGTTCGCCGATGAAGTCGTCGATCGCCTCCGCGGTTCCGGCGACGGTGCCGTTGATGCCCTCATGCGCGATGATCAGCGTGCCCTTCAGGCCAAGGCCGGCGCACGACCGGCGCAGCACCGCCTGCAGCGCGCCGGCATCCGGCAGCGCGACGAACTGATAGAGCGCGGCGACCTTGTAAGTCATGGCCGTCGTCTAACCCGGATTTCGGGCGCGGGCTATGGCCCGCGCGCCGCCGAGCTGCGGTGCTCGTCTTGCATTCCACGCCGTCTCCTCAGTTGAGCCGGTCGATCCTGAGCCGGAACAAACCGTCACGCCCGATATTGCCGAGCCGCAGCAGGACGCTCCCGCGGCGGTCGGCGGTTCCGATCAGCGTCGATGCAAGATCTTCGCCCCCATCGTCGTCCTCGCCGACGACGCTCTGGTCGTCCATAATGGCAATGACCGTATCGACGGCTTCGTCGAGGTCGAACGTCGTGATCCGGATACGCTGACCAGGCACCAGGCCGTCAAACCTGACATAGCCTTGCCAGTTCTGGCTCTGGCCCGACTTCTGGGTTTCAACGTCGTAGATCTGCCCGGAGCGGAACGTCACGACTGCCGCCGCGGCCACGCTCGGGGGCGGGCTTAGAGGTTCGGTTTTGATCGTACTCATGCGCAATTCGGGAGCGTCGGCGGGGAGGCGAAACAGCCAATCCTCGGCGTCTCCGGTCTTGCCGTTGCGGATTGTCCAACTTGCGCCCTGATCCAGGACGCGGATTTGTTTCGTCGTCGGGTTGAAGAATGTCACCGGTGCGAGAGGCTCGGTCGCCTTGGCCGCGTCCGCCCTTTCGATCGTCAAGAATTCACGGTCCTGCAGTCTGACGCGACCGAAACGCCCCTCGTGAGCCGGCAGCAGCGTCACGCTCGACCCTCGGCCGGGAGGCAGAGGGATGGCCGCTCCATGCGCACGATCCCAGCCAGCCTGAAGCAACAATGCCGCATGAAAGGCGGCCGCATCGCTAGCCCGCACGCCGATGACCCGAACGGTTCCTTCGGCAAAGCGCTGCAACGCTCGGAAGCCATCATTGCGTTCGATGGCCAGCAGGACCGCGTGAGGCGCGACTGTGTGCATGAAACGAAGGCTGTTGAACCTGGCGGCCAGCGAGCTTGCCAGCCTGACAGGAGGCAGATTCGGTCCGCCGGGGCTTTGCGGCGCGACGAGGCTTCGGGCCAAGCCATCGAGCGCGTCGGGGAGCGCGGGCGTTTCGGCCAGGTCAAGTGCCGCGGCGGCGATTTCGCGGAGCACCGCTTCCCGCATCGGCATCGGCATGGCCTGCAGGCGGTCCGAGAACCAGGCATGGCCGTCGGCGCCGCGCCGGAAAGCCCATTGCGCGGCCGACAGAAACAGCCGCGCGTCGCCGGGGGACAGGCGCATGGGCTCGAGCGCTTCCCATGCCGGACGGACAGGAACGGTCCGCAGAATCATCATCGCCGTGAGTTGGAAAGAGGCCGGCGATGGCACACGCGACATCAGCAGGTCCGCTACCGGCGCGAGGCGAGGCGCGGCAATTTCATCATCGGCCGTGCGGCTGGCAGCGACGGCCCAAAGCAACCCGAGCGTTGCGATATCCTGCTCGTTCCAGCGCGCTGCGTGACGCAACTGATTCCATTCGCGATCGCCATTCTGTGGCCGGATTAGAGCTTGCAAGGCGCAGACATTGACGCGCAGGCGTGCCTCGTTGGACGTATTGTCTGCGGTGCCCGTCGCCTGGCGCAGAGCGGTGCAGGGGGTGTCGAGGGCCACTGGGACGGCCTCCCTGGAACGTAAGCGGCGCAGGCCATCGGGCCGACTGTTGGCCCAGGTCACAAGGTCGGTATTCGCCGGCATGCCGGCCGGCAACGCACGGACCAATGTCGCCTCGCCGCGGAACAGGCCCCCTGAATTGGCGTCGCCGCGTGACACTGCGCCGAGCGCCATCCAGGCGGCCTCGGCCAATGCGGCCTGGCGCGTCTCGTCGGTCACGATCCTGGGCCACAGTTCGCGGAACAGGGCGATCCGGTCGTCGTCCGCGAGCGTTTCCGCGGGCATGGCGGCGACGGCCGTCGCGGCGGGCAGGGCCAGGTCGGGCTCCGCAGCGGTAAACCAGCCGGTCAAGATATTCCGCGCCTGCGGCGTGCCGATACTGCCCAGTGCTCCGGGCACGAGATCGAGCGAGGCTGCCCGGCCCGGCGTCTCGCCGGCGACGAGATTCTCGTGCCATTCGCGCAGGGTCGCGATCCAGGCAGCGCGTCCTGTATCGTCCAGGCTGGCGCCACGCTCAAGGAAGGCCGCGACCGCCAGCGTACTGCGATGCTCCGGCGCGCAGCGCGTGATGCCGCAATACTCGCTCCACAAGGTCAGGACCTTCCTAAGGAGGCCGTCATCGGACGTCTGCTGTCGCGAGAAATTCACTGAATCGAGCGCCCGCAGTGCCGCCTCACGTTCCTCCTTGTCACCGCGCCGATCGAGGATATCCCGCACTACGCGGTTCGCCCTGTCCTGTTCGACCGCCGCCAGGAGCGCCAGAGCGGCGGTGCGCCGCGTGTCGTTGTAGCGGGTCTGCCGGATCGATTGCTCCAGGGCGCCGGTCAGGATGCGTGTCACGTTGCCCTGAGTGGCCATCGCCTTCTCGACATGCCCGGAGAATGTCTCAAGGAACTGGTGGTCGCGTGCGATCTCAACCAGAAAGCTCGTCCGCAACGCGTCGCGGCGCTGCGCCCAGGCCTGTCCGATCTCCCGATTCACGATCTCCTGCAACTGGTCCCGAAAACGCTGTTCCTCGGTCGCCTTGCCGAGAGCGTTTTGCAGCGCCACGCCGTGCTGCCCTTGGAAGGAATCAGTGACCAGCTTGTTGACCTCGCCCCGCAGCGTGTTGGTGCGCACGTCAAGGAGCAGCGCCATGTTCTCGTTGAGCGAAGTCCGCAGCCTGTCCTGAGCGGAGGCGACGCTGGTCGTGACCGTCGTATTCACCAGCTGGCTCAACAAGGCCCATAGGAGCGTCCCGCCCAGCACGATGCCTGGGAGGCCGAACAGCGTAAGCGGGCGCCAGATCTTCTGGCGAGCCTCGACGACCACCTGTTGGGCGAAGCGCTCGGACAGAATCCGCTTGAGTTCGCTGGTCGGAAGCTGGCTGACCAGCGGTTCGACATTGGAGGGGCTGTCGGCCATGAGCGATCTCCGTCTCCGGTTTCGACGACGCGGGGCAGAGCTACGGTGATGATGTCACCGCGCGGATGTGTAGGAACAGGCAGTGCGGGCCGGCGATCGGCATGTCATGCTAGTCTCGGCCTGCACGAGCGGGCATCGCCGCGCGAATGGCGGTGAAATGCCGACCGGAACGATCCGGTCGTGACTGCGCATCATCCGCCGCGGGGCGGCGGCATCGGCGCGGTGCGCCAGTCGAAAAAAAACGACCTGCCGCGGATCGATCGCCGCCGAGGCGAAATCGCCGGCGCGCACGCTCGAGCGTCGAAGCACGTCATTATTGGCATAGTTGTATGTTCTTGAAAATACATCTCAAGGATTGAATGGGCGGATTCCGAATTTGTCGGACGACCGGACACGAGATTGTTCCGGACCTCCGGATCGGGCATTTCCCGAAGGCCGCGAACGCGCCAATTGACAGCGTGGTTGTGTCAACATCAAATTCGGCAACCAAGAGTTATCGGCAGTGTAGGCGACCGTCCCTGCGGGGCGGTGGTCTGGCGTCGATCTATCGGGCGGGGCGAAGCATGGCGAATTCGGCCGGTGGTCCGCGATTCCTGGTGAAGGCCAAGCCCGGCGCGCCGGGCGCCGTCATGGCGATCGGCCGTGCGTCACTGCGCTTTTCGGCCCGGCCGCTCTTCGACAGTATTGGCACGAGCGACGCCTTCGGCATGGCGCCGGCAACGGCCTGGCAGGTGCTCACCGCCGCCGAGGAGGTCGATCTCAATCCGTGGGATGCCTGCCACCGCCTGTTGAGCCAGGGCCTCGGCGTGGCTGGTGGAGAAGGCGTGGTCTTCGCCGAACCCGATATTGCTCAGCAATGGTTGCGTGGCGCCGAGAAGGCCGAGGCTTTCCGGCTCGCCTCCGGTTGCGACGCGGCTGATGCTCAGAAGCCGGATTTCCCCACCGACCCGGATCCGTTCTGGATCCGCGACGGCGCGCATGGCCAGTTCGACGGGGCCAATGACAAGGTGGGCGCGCCCAAGCCGGCCCAGCGGGTGCGCATCGCCCATCTCGATACCGGCTACGATCCGCTGCACCACGCGCTGCCGCGCTGGCTCAATCGCGACCTGCAACGCAATTTCGTTGACGCCGAGCGGCCGAACGACGCCAGCGAGGTCAGCTTCGGCGCCTTGTCCAATCCCGGCCACGGCACCGGCACGCTCGGCATCCTGGCGGGCGCGACGCCGGGCGCCCGGCGTCCGCTCGGCTGTGCGCCCGAGGCCGAAGTGGTGCCGCTGCGCGTCGCCGACGGCGTCGTGCTGTTTTACAGCAGCGCGATCGCCCGCGCGCTGGATTATGTTCATGGCCTGTCGCGCAAGCCGGCGACGCGCGTCGATATCGTCACCATGAGCATGGGCGGCCTCGCGTCGCAGGCCTGGGCCGAAGCGGTCAACGCGCTCTATGAGCAGGGCGTGTTCATCGTCACCGCGGCGGGCAACAATTACGCCAACCTGCCGACGCGCCACATCGTCTATCCCGCGCGCTTCAACCGGGTGGTGGCGGCTTGCGGCATCATGGCCAACCACCGGGCCTATGCCGATCTGGCGCCGAATCAGATGGCCGGCAATTACGGTCCGGACAGCAAGATGGCGACGGCGGTCGCGGCCTATACGCCGAACACACCCTGGGCGCGCATGGGCTGCCCGGCGATCGTCGACCTCGACGGTGCCGGCACCTCCTCGGCGACCCCACAGGTCGCCGCCGCCGCCGCGCTCTGGCTGCAGGCGAACCGCGCGGCGGTCGCGGCCTATCCCGAGGGCTGGATGCGGGTCGAGGCGATCAGGCAGGCGCTGTTCGCCTCGGCATCGGGCAAGGCCAATGACGGCCGTCGCCTCGGCCGCGGCGAGCTGCGCGCGCTGGCAGCCCTCGGCATCGCGCCGCCGAAGGCCGGCACGCTGGCCAGACAGCCGGCCGACAGCGCCCGGTTCCCGTTCCTGGATACGCTGCTGGGGACCGATTTCGGCATCGCGTCGGATGCCGAGCGGCGCATGCTGGAGCTGGAAGCGCTGCAATTGTCTCAGGCGGCCGACGTCGAGGCGGTCTTGCCCGACGCGGCCGTGCCGCCGGACCAATTGACCGTTCGCGATCGCCGCAATCTCGCCGATGCGCTGATCGCTCGCCCCGGCATTTCGGCGAAGCTCAGCCAGGCGCTGGAGGCGGCCGGCCCTGCCACGCGATCCTCGATCGCGGTCTCGGCGCCGCCGAGCAAGATCACCACCTATCAGCTCGACCGGGCGATGGATCCGCCGGTGCCGGTGCCCAACCGGCGCCGGCTCAAGGTCTTCGCCCTCGACCCCTCGCTCGGCACGACCATCAGCACCGCCGCGATCAACGAGGCCGTGCTCGACATCCGCTGGGAGGACAAGTTGAAGCCGGGACCGGTCGGCGATTATGTCGAGGTGATCGACATTGATCCGTCGAGCCGCGCGGCCTATGCGCCGGTCGACCTCAACCATCCGCATCTCCTGCCCAGCGATGGTTTGCAGCCCTCCGAGTCCAATCCGCAATTCCACCAGCAGATGGTCTATGCGGTGGCCATGCGAACCATCGAGTTCTTCGAACAGGCGCTCGGCCGCACCGCGCTTTGGGCGCCGCGCCGAAGCCGCGATCCCGACGGCCGGCCGCGCGACGTCTATGTTCAGCGGCTCAGGATCTATCCCCACGCGATCCGCGCCGCCAACGCCTTCTACAGTCCTGATCGCAAGGCCCTGCTGCTCGGCTATTTCGCCGCCGACAGCAAGGCGGTGGGGCTGGGGCTTCCTGGCGGCATGACCTTCGGCGCGCTGTCGCATGACGTCATTGCCCATGAGACGACCCATGCGCTGCTCGACGGCTTGCATCGGCGCTTCCGTGAGCCGACCAACCCCGATGTGCTCGCCTTCCATGAAGCCTTTGCTGATATCGTCGCCCTGTTCCAGCATTTCGCGATGCCGGAGGCCTTGCGCGACGCGATCCGGACGACGCGCGGCGATCTTGGCAAGGAAAACCTGCTCGGCAAGCTCGCGGTCGAGTTCGGCCAGGCCTCCGGCGGCGGCTATGATTCCCTGCGCGACGCCATTGGCCACCTGGACAAGATCACCGGCAAATGGACGCCGGCGGAACCTCAGCGCAGCGATTATGACCCGGACAAGGAGGCCCATGCGCTCGGCTCCGTCCTGGTTTCGGCGGTCTTCGCCGCCTTTCTGGCGATCTACCGGGCACGGACCCGCGATCTCATTCGCCTTGCCACCAATGGCAGCGGCGTGCTGCCCGAGGGCGACCTGCCGGAAGCGCTGGCCGGACGCCTGGCCGAGGAGGCGAGCAAGGTCTCGCGCCAGGTGCTGAACATGGCGATCCGGGCGCTCGACTATTGTCCGCCAGTCGACATTACCTTCGGCGACTACCTGCGTGCGCTGATCACCGCCGACCGCGATCTCGTGCCCGACGACCCGCGCGGCTATCGCGCGGCCTTCGTCGCCGCCTTCCGCGACCGTGGGATCTATCCGACCGGGGTCCGCCACCTGTCTCCCGGCAGCCTGGTCTGGGAGCCGCCGCCTTTGCCTCTGGCCAATCTCACGACGGTGCTGAAGCAGATGCGGCTGACCTGGAATCTTTCGGGCGATCGTCAGGAGGCCTTCGACACGGCACGCGTCAATGCGGCGATCTTTCATTCCTGGCTGACATCCGAACGTCAGGTCTCGGATGATGAGATCACAGCTCTCGGGCTCCGGCGCAAATCCGACGGCAAAGGCAACCTGGCCAAGGGGGAGATCGGCGGGGTCGCGGGGGAATTCGGTGGCATCGAGGTCCATTCGGTCCGGCCGGCCCGTCGGATCGGACCCGATGGCCAGAGCCGGACCGACCTGGTGGTCGAGATCACCCAGACATTCCGGGCCACGGCCGATACCGGGCTGATCTATCGCGGTGGCTGCACGCTGCTGATCGATCTCGAGGTCGGCGAGGTGCGCTATTTCATCCGCAAGCGGGTCGACAGCCAGACCACGGCCAAGCGCCAGACCCAGTACCGCCAGGCGCTCGCCGATGGCGAGACCGATACCTATTCCTATCGAGCGGGGGCATCGCGTGAGCCTTTCGCGATGTTGCATCGGCATCGTTAGAGGGCGACATGGCACGCAAACCGAAGGCTGCGAAGGGCCGTCCGGCGAAGGGCGCCGGCAAACCGGCGAAGCCCGGCAGCGGCAAGCCGGCGCGCGCCGCCGGACGCGCCAGGATCAGGATGTACCGGCAGGGGCTGGGCGATTGCTTCCTGGTGTCGCTGATCCGCGCGAACGGCGAGCCCTATCGCATCATGATCGATTGCGGGGTCATTCTCGGCACGCCGGACGCGCCGGGCATGATGACCAGGGTGATCGAGAATATCGTCGAGGAGAGTGACGGCACGATCGATCTCCTGTTGGCGACCCACCAGCATTGGGATCATCTGTCGGGCTTCATCCAGGCTCCGGATTCCCTGAAGAAGCTGACGTTCAAGGAGGTTTGGCTGGCCTGGACCGAAGATCCCCAGGATCAGCTCGCCCGCCAGTTGGCGGGCGAACGCGACGCGGCGCTCAGAAGCCTCCGACTATCCGCCGGAGCGATGCGCGCGACCGGCGGCGGTGACGAAGCCGACGCGGTCGACGCGCTGATCGGCTTTTTTGGCGCGGCCGGCGGCGCCTCCACCGAGGATGCCTTGAACATCGTGAAAGGGCTCGCACCGGTGCGATATTGCCGGCCGTCCGATCCACCGGTTCATCTCGCCGACCCGGACGTCAGGCTCTATGTTCTCGGGCCGCCGCACGATGCCAAGCTGATCCGCAAGACCTTGCCGTCGACCCGCGATCCCGAGACCTACGGGATCGGCGCCAATGCACTCGGTGCCAATGTGCTGTCGGCGCTGGACGGAGCGGATGACGCCGCGCCCTTCGGCCCGAACCGGGCCATCCCGTTCGAGATCGCCCGCGGCATGGATTTCTTCCGCGGGCACTACTGGGGGCCGGGGGAGGCCGCTCCCGACTGGCGCCGTATCGACACGGCCTGGCTCGACGGCGCTTCCGAACTGGCCCTGGCGCTCGACAGCGCCACCAACAATACCAGCCTGGTGCTGGCGATCGAATTTGCCGATGGCGACGTCCTGCTGTTCGTCGCGGATGCCCAGGTCGGCAATTGGCTGTCCTGGGAAACGCTCGACTGGACCGTCGAAGGCCGCAAGGTGTCAGCCTGGGATTTGCTGCGCCGCGCCATTTTCTACAAGGTCGGCCACCACGGCAGTCACAACGCCACCTTGAGCACCAAAGGGCTCGACCTGATGGCGCGGCTGAGATTTGCCGCGATCCCGGTCGATCACGCCATGGCGGTGAAGAAGCGCTGGGGCAAGATGCCTTTGCCGGCACTGGTCGAGGCGCTGAACGCCAAGGCGAGCGACTGCGTCCTGCGCAGCGATGAAACGCCGGTGTCGGCGTTGGCCAATGTGGCGGTCGACGATCTCTATTTCGAGATTTCCATCTGAACCGGCATGTCGCGCATGCGACGGGGCGGAATGGCGAGCTCCCGGACGGTTTCCCGCCGGGAGCCCTCATCATCAGTCGGCCTGTAAGCCGGGTTTTGTGGGGCGGGATTGCTCCCGCGCGACGGCCATTCCTCTAGGACGTCCATTGCTGGACGCCTCTGGCAACCTACCCGGACGACGACGCGGATCCACGCCTTGGAGTTCCCCGGTGGGGCACCCCATGCCGTCCCTATTCGGTTTTGCTCCCGGTGGGGTTTACCTTGCCGCTTCCGTTGCCGGTCGCGCGGTGGGCTCTTACCCCACCGTTTCACCCTTGCCGGAGCACGCTCCGGCGGTCTGTTCTCTGTGGCACTGTCCCTGGGGTCGCCCCCGCCGGATGTTATCCGGCACCGTGTTTCCGTGGAGCCCGGACTTTCCTCCCCCGCGCCCTTTCGGGTGATGCGGCGGCGGCCGTCCGGCCGGCTGATGGCTCCCGTTTGCGTCAGCGCACGGGGGGTGTCAAGCGCGCACGCCGCGGCTGCCGCCGTTTCAGCGCTCTTGCGGTGGATGGCCGGCCGGCGCGCCGCTGATCGTCTCGGCCGAGGTGGCGGCGACCGGATCGCTGGCTGGAAATGTGTTTTCCAGCGCCAGGCTGAGGTCGGCATCTTCGGTCGGGTCGGCCTGCTTGCGCGGCATCACCGGACCGGGGCCGGCGATCGCCTGTTCGAATTCGCGGGTGCCCTCGGCTTGCAGGTCCTGGGCCTTCTTCGTTTCGGGATCCATGAACGGTGCCTCCGTCGACAGCGACAATCCAGCATGTGGGGACGGCGAGGCTGCGACGCCAGTTTCGCTCCGCCTGGAGACAGGGTCGCGGCTCTGCTAGACATCGCAGGCCACAGCGCCCGCTCCGCTGCCCCAGATTCGTGGTGTCCTCATGCCGTCGCCGCTGCTCGCGCCCCTGTTCGGTTCCGCCGCCATGGAGGCGCTGTTCTCCGATGCCGGCACGATCGCGGCGATGCTGCGCTTCGAGGCGGCACTGGCGGCCGCAGAAGCCGAGGCCGGGGTCGTCCCGACGGCGGCGGCCGGGACGATCGCGGCGGTTTGCGCCGGTGCTCCGATCGATCCCGCGGCTCTGGCGGTGGCGGCCGGCATTGCCGGCAATACCGCCATTCCCCTGGTCAAGATGCTCACCGCCAAGGTCGCGGCCGTCGATGCCGAAGCGGCCAAATGGGTTCACTACGGCGCGACCAGCCAGGACGCGATGGATAGCGGACTGGCGCTGCAGCTGCGGTCGGCCTTCGACATTCTCGATGTGGACCTTGCCCGCGCGGCCAAGGCCGCCGCCCGGCTGGCGCGGATCTATCGCGACACGCCGATGGCCGGGCGCACCTGGCTGCAACAGGCCTTGCCGATCACCTTCGGGCTGAAAATGGCAGGTGTCCTGGATGCCCTGATGCGCCATCGGCAGCGCATCGCCGAAGCCCGCCCGCGCGTTCTCGCGCTGCAGTTCGGCGGCGCGGCGGGCACGCTGGCGTCCCTCGGCGACAAGGGACCCGAGGTGGCCGATCGCCTGGCCACGGGGCTCGGGCTCGCCTTCGCCGACACGCCCTGGCATGGCCATCGCGATCGCATCCTGGAGGCGGCGGCTCTGTTCGCCGGCATCACGGCCTCCTGCGGCAAGTTCGCGCGCGATGTCGCCTTGATGATGCAGACCGAGGTCGGCGAGGTCATGGAACCGCTCGCGCCCGGTCGCGGCGGCTCCTCGACCATGCCGCACAAGCGCAACCCCATGCTCTCGGCCACCATTCTGGGCGCGGCCCAGCTGGCGCCACCCTTGCTGGCGGCGGTCGCCGGCGGCGGTGCCGGCGAGCATGAGCGCTTCACCGGCGGCTGGCAGGCCGAATGGGTGGCTCTGCCGGAACTCGCGCGCCTGACCGGCGGCGCCCTTGGCCGGGCGGCCGAACTGCTGGAAGGGCTGGAGGTAAGGCCCGAGCGCATGCGCGCCAATCTCGGCCTGACCAACGGATTGCTCATGGCTGAAGCGGTGCAGATGGCGCTGGCGCCGGCACTCGGCCGGCTCGCCGCTCACGACCGCATCGAGGCGGCTTGCCGCAAGGCGGTGGACGAGGGCAGGGCGCTCATCGATGTCCTGGCCGAGGATCCGTTGATTTCGGGCGAAGCCTCGCGTGACGCGCTGGCGGGCTTGCTCGACCCCGCCCATTATCTGGGCGCGGCCGGCGAATTCGTCGATCGGGTGCTGGTGCGCTACGCCGGGATGTGAGCCGCCCAGCGCGTCGTGGCCGGCCTCGTGCCGGCCATCAACGCATTCCCTTGACCGCCCAGGACATGCATGGCTCGTGGCGAGCACGGCCATGGCGGCGTGACGCGATGCCTTGGGATCGTCGTCGCCTCAGCCGCCGTAGAGGCCCTTATACGCATCGCGCAGCAGGTTCTTCTGCACCTTGCCCATGGTGTTGCGCGGCAGGTCGTCGACCACGATGACGCGCTTCGGCAGCTTGTAGCGGGCGAGCCGCTGCTCCAGCGTCTTGATGATCGTCGCCTCGTCGAGGCTGGCGCCCTTTTCGGCCACCACGACCGCCGTCACGCCTTCGCCGAAATCGGGATGCGGCACGCCGATGACCGCGCTTTCGACCACGCCGGCCATGCCGTCGATCTCTGTCTCGACCTCTTTCGGATAGACGTTGTAGCCGCCCGAAATGACGAGGTCCTTGCCGCGGCCGACAATGTGGACGTAACCCCGATCATCGATCTTGCCGAGATCGCCGGTGATGAAGAAGCCGTCCTGGCGGAATTCCGCCGCGGTCTTCTCCGGCATGCGCCAATAGCCGGAGAACACGTTCGGGCCCTTGACCTCGATGACCCCGATCTCGCCCTGCGGGATGGCGGCGCCCGTCTCGGGATCGGTGACCCGCAGGGCGACGCCCGGCAACGGGAAGCCGACCGTGCCGGCGACCCGGTCGCCGTCATAGGGGTTCGAGGTGTTCATATTGGTTTCGGTCATGCCGTAGCGCTCGAGGATCGAGACGCCGGTCTTCTCGCGGAACAGCTTGTGGGTCTCGGCGAGCAGCGGTGCCGATCCCGAAATGAACAGCCGCATATGCTTGGTCGCCTCGCGGGTCAGGCGATGGTCCTGCACCAGGCGGACATAGAAGGTCGGCACGCCCATCATGGTGGTGGCGCGCGGCATCAGCGCGAACACCTTGTCGGCGTCGAATTTCGGCAGGAACAGCATGCTCGCGCCGGCCACCAGGATGGTGTTGGTGGCGACGAATAGCCCATGGGTGTGGAAGATCGGCAGGGCATGCAGCAGCACGTCGTCGGCGCTGAAGCGCCAGTAATCCTTCAGCGTCAGGGCGTTGGAGGCGAGGTTGTCATGGCTGAGCATGGCACCCTTGGACCGCCCGGTCGTGCCTGACGTGTAGAGGATGGCGGCAAGGTCGTCCGGGCCGCGAGCGACGTCGGTGAAGGCTTCCGAGGCCGTGGCTGCCTTGTCGAACAGGCTGCCGTCCTGGCCCTTGCCCAGCGTCTCGACCGCCGGAACGCCCGTCTTCTTTGCGACTTCGGCTATGCCGTCGCGTCGCGTAGGGTCACAGACGACGAGCGCGGGTTCCGCATCGCCCAGGAAATATTCGATCTCGGTCAGCGTATAGGCGGTGTTGAGCGGCAGGAACACCGCGCCTGCCCGCACGCAGGCGAGATAGAGGAAGATCGCGCCGGCCGACTTCTCGACCTGGACCGCGACCCTGTCGCCGGGTTTCACACCGAGCCCCACCAGCACGTTGGCGTAGCGCGCCGTACCGGTCAGCAGGTTGTCGTAGCTGAGTTTCAGCCCGGTTTCGGTCTCGATGAAGGTCTTGGTCAGGTCCGTCGCATTGGCGCGGACGAGGTCGAACAGGTGATTGGCCATGGCGATCTGAGCGAGGGTGCGTGGGAAGGGCCGGACCATGCCGCATTAGAGCTGCGAGGTCGAGAGCGGGCTCACGCAGTCCTGGCGAGCGGTTCGGCCAGTTGGGCGGCGCGGATGGTCACGCGCACCTGCGTGCCGATGCCGGGCTTGGAGCGGATCGTGAAGGTTCCGCCGTGCAGGTCGACCAGTTTCTTGACGAGGGCCAGGCCGAGGCCGGCCGGCTCCTCGCCCGCGCCATAGATCCGCTCGGCGAGAGGGTCGAGGGCGGCGGCGATCTCGCCCGGGCTGACGCCGCCGCCGGAATCGACCACATCCAGGATCAATTGGTCGTCCCTGCCGCGTTGTGCCGACAGGCTGACCAATCCACCGGTCAAGGTCGTCTCGATGGCGTTGCCGATCAGTTCGCCCATGATCCGGCGCAGCGCCGTGCCGCTCGCCGCCATGCCGATGATGTCCGGCCCCCAGACCACGCGCAGCTTCAGGCCCTTGGCGGCGGCGCGCGGCCGGTAGAGCAGATTGATCTCGGCGATCAGTTTCTCGACCGCCACCCGGTCGGCGACCGGAGGCGTCTCGAAGGTCGAGACCTGGGCATAATCGATGACATCGGCGAGGCGGCGGGCGAGCCGTGCCGTTTCCTCCCGGGCTGCCTCGATCAAGGCGTCGATATCGGCGGGCTCGCGCGTCGTCTCGGCGCGCTTGGCCAGGCCATGCAAGCGCTCGATCGGTGCCCGGAAGGTGCGGCCGACCAGCTTGACGATGCCGATGCGCAGGGTCTTCAGGCCCTGCACCGTCACCAGCGATCGGGTCAATTGATCGGTCAGCAACGCCACTTCGCGCGTCGCCTCCTCCAGTTTCTCGTCACGGAAGGCGAGATCGGCCTGCAGCTTGGCATGGGCGGCGCTGGTCTCGCCGATGATCGCCTCGGCATCATCGAGCTGGGCCTTCACGCCGGTGACCTGGGCCCGGAAGATGTCGATGGCGCGGTTATATTCGCGCGCCACCTGGCCGATTTCGCTGTCGGCATCGGCGTCGAGATAGGCAAAGCTGCTGGAGTGACGGTTCACGGCGTTCATCTGGCCGACCAGCAAGGCGACATCGGTGGTCATGCCATGCTCGGCGACGTTGAGGCCGATGCGCTCCTGGTCGGCGTCGACTCGCAATTTGAGAATGGCCCGACCCCCGATCAAGGCCAGCGCCATGACGCCCCAGGCAAAGCCGGCGATCGCCATGACCCCCAATGTCTGGGCCGCCAGTTGCGTGAACGGTGCCTGCGCGTTGGTCGCGGCCAGCGCCAGCGTGCCGAGCGTCCCGCCGAACAGGTGCACCGAGGCCATGCCGAGGGCGTCGTCGATCCGCGCCGCCTCGATCAAGCGGGCGCCGATCAGGGCCGCGACGGCCCCGGCGGCGCCGACCGCGATGGCGCCGAGCGGGCTGAACAGTTGCGGACCGGCGCTGGCGGCGATCACGCCGGCGAGGGCGGCCTGCACCAGGTGGATGATGGTGACGTCGGCCGGGCGAAGCTGGGTCAAGAGAAAGGTGATGGTGATCCCGGCGGCGCCGGCCAGCACCAGATTGAGCACGACCGGGGCAAGCGGCACACCGGCCGCCATGGCCTGGCCCGCGGCGATCCCGAACCAGCCGAGCCAGAGCAGGAGGACACCGAGCGCGGCGAAGGGAAAACTCTGGCTTTGAATGACGGGGAAACGTTTGAGCCCGCCGAACCGGCCGCTGCGCGGCCCGACGGCGCGGGCCGCGGCGAGCGCTGCTGCCGCGGCGGCGACATGGATCACCGTGCCGCCGGCGAGATCGATGAAGCCGATCGCCTTCAGCCAGCCGGCGCCATTGGCCGCGCTCGCCCAGGCCCAGTGGACGACGGGCGGCAGGATCGTCGCGGTGAAGATCGCCACCACCAGGGCATAGCCGCGCAATGTCGCGCGTTCGGCCAGCGGGCCGGACAGGATGGTGGCGGCGCCCGCGGCCAGCGCGATATGGAACAGCAGGATCGGGCCGACCGTCTCGGCATCCGGCATGAACGGGCCCTGGCCGATCAGGCGATGGCCGTCGCCGGTCGCCATCAGGCCTTCGCCGAAGGCCCAGATGATGAGAACGCTGAGGCCGGCCTGGACCAGAGCCTTGGCGGCCGCGTTGACGCTGTGCTTGGCGCGGACCAGGCCGCTTTCGAGCGTCACCTGGCCGGCGAGGACCAGGAAGGCGCAGAGCGTCGCGGCGACGAGCCAGGCGTCGTTGGCATGCTGAACGTCCATCGAGCTGTCCAATCAGCCAAGGCGGTGCGCGTGACGGCGATCTTGGATTGCCGTGGTTAATGTCGCGTTAGCCATAGCGAGGCCGAAACCGTCGGGGCCCTTGCGCTCAGGCGCCCGGCGCGAACCGTCCGCGTTCCCGGTCGCGCCATTCCCGCGGCCGGATGAACTGGCCGGCCCAGAGCCCCTTGCGTTCAGCCCGGGCGCCGGCCTCTTCCTGCAGGTAGGAGCCGTAGGCGACCGCGTGGCCGCTCGCCACCAGGGCGCGGCCGAGATCGACGCCGTCGACCCGGCACAGGGCGACGGTGCGGCCGTAACGATCGATGTCGCGCCGTTCGCAGGTGACGACCTGGCCGGCGATCAGCGCGATCAACTGGCGCGCCGCCTCGCGTCCGCACAGCACCTCCCGGCCGTCCCGGGTACAGCGCTGGAACAGTTCCGGCGCGTCGATGCCGTAGATGCGCACCTCGGTGCCGGCGACCATCAGGCTGTCGCCGTCGATGATGCGGGCGTGTCCGCTGACGATGGCACGCGCCGGGACGTTCCTGAGCGCATAGGCGCCGGCGCCGGCCGCGATGACGAAGGCGGCGAGGGCGAAGGTCGTGAACGCCCGGTTTCGGGGCGGTCTGCGGTAGCTCCTCCAGCGTGTCATGGCAGTCCATCAATGGATCCAGGACACCCCTTTCACCTTTCGTTCACCATGCCTCTCGACCGGGCGTTAATCAACGTCTGCAACATTTCGATAAGTGTTGTGTCGCGTCGGGAGAGGTCCGCTCGCATGAGCGTCGAGGTTGCGGCGGAGCGGTTGAGCGACCGGGCGGCTGAGCGTGCGCAAAAGCACGCCCAGAGCCGGAAGCGTGTCGTCCGCCAGGTCCGCGATGCGCGCGAAAAGCTGACCTCGACCACCGGCACCAGGCGTTCGTTCGATTTCGAACTGATGCGCCTTTATGCACAGAACAAGTTGTCGGCGGCGCTGGCCGTGCTGCTGCTGGCGCTCGCGACCGGCGGTGTCGCCGGCTGGATCACCGATCCCCTGACCGGCGCCATCGGCGCGGTCGCCGTGCTCATCGCCCACGGCCTGGTGATCGTGCTGGCTCGCTCCTTCCTCAAGGTTCAGTCGGACAAGGCGGACCTGCGCAACTGGCGCCTGCGTTTCATTCTCGCCGAGACGGTCCTGGCGCTCGCCTGGGTTCTGGCCCTGACCGTGGTCATGCAGACCAATGTGCCGGAATCCAACACCTTCCTGCTGGTCGGCATGCTGATCGTGGTGGCGGTCTCCGCCATGATCGGTGCGACGCTGCCGGGCGCGGTGCTGGCCGCGACCTTGCCGGTCGGCATCCTGGTGATCGCTCATTTCCTGCTGGTCGACGGCCTGCACGGCGCCATGCTGGCGACCATGGCGGGTGGCGCCCTGGTCTTCTTCGGCATCATCTCGACCAGGCTCTACCAGGCCAATCTGGCAACGCTCGAGGCGCGTGCCGAAAAGGACGCGGTGTTCGGCGAGCTCGAAACCGCCAAGGCCAATTCCGACGAGGCGCGGCGCAATGCCGAGATGGCCAATATCGCCAAGTCGCGCTTCCTCGCCCAGATGAGCCACGAACTGCGCACGCCACTCAACGCCATTCTCGGCTTTTCCGAAGTGATGAAGGAGGAAATGTTCGGCCCGCATGCGGCACCCCAATATGCCGAATATGCCAAGGACATTCACTCCTCCGGGCAACATCTCCTGTCGTTGATCAACGAGATCCTGGACCTTTCCCGCATCGAGGCCGGCCGCTATGAGCTGAACGAGGAAGCGCTGGTCCTGGCCCATGTGGTGGAGGAATGCCACCACCTGCTGAAGGTGCGCGCCAAGAACAAGGGCGTCACCATCATCCAGCGCTTCGAGCCGAACATGCCGAAGCTATGGGCCGACGAGCGCGCCATCCGGCAGATCGTGCTGAACCTGATGTCCAACGCGATCAAGTTCACGCCGGCCGGTGGCGAAATCGTCCTGAAAGTCGGCTGGACTGCGTCCGGCGGCCAGTACATCTCCGTGCGCGACACCGGTCCGGGCATTCCGGAGGATGAGATCCCGATCGTCCTGTCGAATTTCGGCCAGGGGTCGAATGCCATCAAGAGCGCCGAGCAGGGCACGGGCCTCGGCTTGCCCATCGTCCAGGGCTTGGCCACCATGCATGGCGGTTCGTTCAAGCTGAAGTCGACCTTGCGCGAGGGCACCGAGGTGATCGCCACCTTCCCGGCCGAGCGGGTCATGGAAGCCTTGCCGGCGATCGAGAGCCCGCCGGTCGAGCCGAATTACATGCTGGCACCCGAGCCAGTGATGGCCATGCCGGAAGCGGCCAATGCCGGCGCCCTGCGGCGCGCCCTCTTCGGCGGCCGATAAGCCGCTGGGGCCCCGCTCGCCTCTGTCCTTTGCCTGGATTAACCGGCTTGACCCCCGTCCGGCCGCGTGGTGCGGTTACACGATAATCAGGACGGGGAAACGACCATGAAATTCTACGATACGCCGGGAGCGCCAAATCCGCGCCGGGTCCGGATGTTCCTGGCCGAAAAGGGCATCTCCATTCCAAGCGTCGCCATCGACCTCGGCAAGCTCGAGCAGAAGAGCGAGGCCTATACCGCGGTCAATCCACGCCAGCGCACGCCGGCGCTCGAACTCGACGACGGCAGCGTGCTGTGTGAGTCCATGGCGATCTGCCGTTATGTCGAGGCCCTGCATCCCGCCCCCAACCTGTTCGGCCGGACGCCGGTGGAGATCGGCGAGATCGAGATGTGGTCGCGCCGGCTGGAACTCCATCTCCTGTTCACCGTCGCCTCCGCCTTTCGGCACCTGCATCCGGCCATGGCGCAGATGGAGGTGCCGCAGGTGAAGGAATGGGGCGAGCTCAACAAGGCGCGCATCGTCGACGAGCTGACCGTGCTCGACCGCCACCTCGCGGGCAGGGACTACGTCGCCGCCGGCCGCTTCACGGTGGCCGACATCACCGGCCTGGTCGCGGTCGACTTCGTCAGGCCGACGCGTGTTCCGATCCCGGAGGCGCTGAGCAATGTCGCCCGCTGGCGCGCGGCCATCGCGGCGCGGCCGAGCGCGCAGGCCTGACGGCGCGGCGGAAGCGCAGCCATTGTCGCCCCCGGACGGGAGCTGATAGCGTCCGGGCATGACCGCATCGCCGATCTGTTCCAGAACTCCGCAGGAGGGCCGTGGCGGCATCGAGCCGGCAACCGGTATTTCGTCACGGCGTGCCGGCCCGTGACGGCAAGGTCGGATCGGCCCGTGGCCACGCATGGCAACGGCGACCGGATCGAGGCGCTCGCCGCCGAGATCCGCGGTTGCCGCATCTGTGTCGATCAGCCGCGCGGCCGGCCGCTGCCGCACCAGCCCAGGCCGGTGGCCTGGCCTTCGGCGACCGCCCGCATCCTGATCGCGGGCCAGGCCCCCGGCGCGCGCGTCCATGCGTCCGGATTGCCCTTCGACGACCGTTCCGGCGACCGGCTGCGCGACTGGATGGGCGTCGACCGGCCGGTCTTCTACGATCGCTCGCGGCTGGCCATCGTGCCCATGGGTTTCTGTTTCCCCGGCTATGACGCCAAGGGCGGCGACCTGCCGCCACGGCCCGAATGCCGGGCCGCCTGGCACGACCGGCTGATGGCCGCCATGCCGCAGGTCAGCCTGGTGCTGGCGGTCGGCGCGACGGCCCAGGCCTATCACCTGGACAGGCTCGGCCTGAGGCATCTGCGTGCGCCGACGCTCACAGCCACGGTCGAGAACTGGCGGGCCATTCGCCGGGCCGGCGACCGACCGGCGGTGATCGTCCTGCCCCATCCGTCCTGGCGCAATACCGGCTGGCTCCGCCGTCATGCCTGGTTCGAGCAGGAGCTCTTGCCCGTGCTGCGCACCGAGATCGCCGCCAGGCTCTGACCGGTCTGCACCGTCTAGGGTCTTTTCCTTATGTGCCTTGTGTTTGCGCGACATTCGCGCGCAACATTGCAACTGCGGAATCCGGGGGCGCGGTCTGTCCGCAACAAGACATCAAGGGAGACCTCCATGGTCCGTCGCATTTTCGGGCTGCTCGCGGCCGCGTTCGTCGCGGTCGTCGCGGCAACGCCCGCCCTTGCCGAGACCCGCGTCGCGCTGGTTCTCGGCTCCGGGACCTACCAGACCAATCCTTTGCCCAACGCCCTCAACAATGCCGGCCTGATCGCGCAAACCCTGCGTGATCTCGGCTTCTCGACGGTCGAAGGCGCTGATCTGCCGCAGGCGGAACTGCGCGGCGCGGTCGCCAATTTCATGACCAAGGTGCGTGAGGCCGGGCCCGATTCGATCATCTTCGTCTACCTCTCGGGCCTCGGCCTGCAGCACGACAGCGACAGCTACCTGATCCCCTCGGATACCGCGATCGAGCGGGAATCGGATGTGCCGATCGGCGGCGTCAGGCTGATGGACATTACCCGGGCGCTCGCCGGCCTGCCCAGCAAGGCCAAGGTGGTGTTGCTCGATCTGTCCAGCGCGCATCCCTATGCCAATGTCGGCCCGCCGGTCCGGCCGGGCCTCGGGGTTCTCGACGGTGCACCGGGGCTGCTGATCGCCTCGGCCGCCGCTCCGGGCCAGGTCGTCAGCTTCGACGACGCGGCCTATAGCCGTTTCGCCCTGGCGCTGGCCGAGCAATTGCGCGAGCCCGGTGTTCCGGTCGACCAGATCATCGCTCGCGCCCGTCTGCGCGTGCACCAGCAGACCAATGGCCGCGACACGCCCTGGGAGGTTTCCGCACTGGTCCAGCCGGCGCCCGTGCTGACGCTGCCGGCCGATCCCGCGCCGACCGGCAGCACGCCGCCGCCGCCCCAGGTCCCGCTGGCCGAGCGGCCGATGGACGGCCTGCCGTCGCAGGAAGCCTATGCGCTGGCCATCGAGCAGGACACCATTGTCGGCTACCAGGCCTTCCTGCGCCTCTATCCGAACGACGCGCTGTCGCCGCGCATCAAGCGGCTGCTCGCCGCCAAGCGCGAGGCACTGGTCTGGCGCCAGACGGTGCGTTTCGGCTCCGCCCAGGGCTACTGGACCTATCTCAGGCGTTATCCGAACGGTCCCCATGTCGAGGAGGCGCGCTGGCGTCTCGAGCGACTGTCGGCGCCGCTCGCTCCGCCGCCGGCTTTCGATGAGGTTGTCTATGAGGATATCCCGCCGCCCCTGCCGGTGATCGAGGTGATCGACGATCCGGTCTACTGGGCGCCGGCTCCGGCGGTCTTCTATGACAGCGTCGTGCTCGCGCCGGTCTATCTCGGGCCCCCGGTCGGCCCGATCTGGGCTCTGCCGCCGCCGCCGGCCTATTCCTGGGGCGTGCTGCCGGTGGTTGCCGGTGTTGCCGCCATCGCCGCTGTACCCTTCATCCTGCCGCGCATCGTGCGTCCGCCGCTGGCGCCGGTCGTCTTGCGTCCGCCGATGGGCGGGCCGCGCTGGGGTGTTCCGCCCGGCGGTCCGCGTCCGGGTGGTCCGGGCTTCCGGCCTCTGCCCGGCGCCCCGGGCGGACCGGGCCTTAGGCCCTTGCCGGGCGGTCCCGGTGGCGCGCCGCTTCCCGGTGCGCGGTTGAACCAGCCGGGTGGCCCGGCAGTGCTCAATCCGGCTCTGCGTCCCGGTGCACAGGGGCTGCCCCAGACGGGCGGCAAGCCGCTCAACCAGATCGGCACGACCGGTCGGGGCCCGCAGGGCGCCGCCATGAACCCGAACCTGCGAGGCCCGCAAGGGCTGCGCAATCAGGGCATCAACCCCAATGCCGGCGTGCCGCGCATCGGCAATCAGGGCAATCGTCGCCAGGTGCAGCCCCGCTTGAATGTGCAGCGCGCCAACATCCAGCCGCGGATGAACGTCCAGCCCCGGATGTCGGCCCCGCGCATGTCGGCGCCCCGGATGTCGGCCCCGCGTATGGCGGCGCCCCGCATGGCAGCACCGCGCATGTCGGCCCCGCGCATGTCGGCGCCCAACGTGCGCCGCCGTCACTGATCCGGCCGGGCCAGGTTCATCCTGGCCCGCCGATGAATAGGCAAGGGCCGCGAGGTGATCTCTCGCGGCCCTTTCTGTTTGCCGTCGCTGCCGGATGGATCGTGGTCAGGTCACTTCTTCTCCAGCCGGGCGAACAGACTGGAGGTGTCCCAGCGGCCGCCGCCCATGGTCTGCACTTCGCCATAGAACTGATCGACCAGGGCGGTGACCGGCAGATGCGCGCCGTTGCGGCGGGATTCGGCGAGGCAGATGCCGAGGTCCTTGCGCATCCAGTCGACGGCGAAGCCAAAATCGAACTTGTCCTGGTTGATGGTCTTGTGGCGGTTTTCCATCTGCCAGGATCCGGCGGCCCCCTTCGAGATGACCTCGACCAATTGCTCGATGTCGAGGCCGGACTTGCGGGCGAAATGCAGGCCTTCGGCAAGGCCCTGGACCAGGCCGGCGATGCAGATCTGGTTGACCATCTTGGCGAGCTGGCCGGCGCCGGGATCGCCCAGGCGCTTGCAGGCGCGGGCATAGGCGGCGATCACCGGCTCTGCTCGGGCATAGTCGCCGGCCTCGCCGCCGCACATGACGGTGAGCACGCCGTTTTCCGCGCCGGCCTGGCCGCCCGACACCGGCGCGTCGACGAAACCGATGCCGAGGGCCTTGGCCTTGGCCTGCAGTTCGCGCGCAACATCGGCCGACGCCGTCGTGTTGTCGACGAAGGTCGTGCCGCGGCCCATGGCCTGGAATGCGCCGTCGGGGCCGATCGTCACCTGCCTCAGGTCGTCGTCATTGCCGACGCAGCAGAACACGAAGTCCTGACCCTCTGCGGCCTCTTTCGGAGTCTTCGCCGCGCGGCCGCCATGCTGCTTCACCCAGGCTTCGGCCTTGGCGAAGGTCCGGTTGTAGACGGTCAGCTCATGGCCGCCCTTGGCTTTGAGATGGCCGGCCATGGGGTAGCCCATGACGCCGAGACCGAGGAACGCGACTTTCGCCATGGCTGAAGCTCCGATGCGGCAGGAAACCGTGAGAATGCCTAACAGCCTCGCCATCGGGGCGAGGTCAAGCCTCCGAACCTGCCGCCTGTCCTGCATGGGCGCAGTTAAGTGGCAATACTTAGCCATGCGAAAAATGAGACTGAGCCATCCAGCAATGCTGGCATGCAACGATGAAGTGTGTTGTCGTCGCTGCGCGAGTCCGGGAAACGGGCCGTTCGACAACTTGTCGGGTTCAGGAGGGAACGCTCATGGAGCGCCGGACATTCATCAAGACCGCCTCGGGGGCGGCCGCAGCCACCGCCATCGCAGCACCTGCCGTGGCCCAGTCGGCGCCGGACATCAAATGGCGCATGACGTCGAGTTTTCCGAAGTCGCTCGACACGATCTTCGGTGCCGCCGAGGTCTTCGCCAAGGCGGTCGCCGACATGACCGACAACAAGTTCCAGGTGCAGGTTTTCGCGGCCGGCGAAATCGTCCCGGGCCTGCAGGCGATGCAGGCGGTGCGTGACGGCACGGTCGAGGCCTGCCATACCGCGTCCTATTATTATGTCGGCATCGATCCGAGCTTCTGCTTCGGTACCGCGCTGCCCTTCGGGCTCAATTCGCGCATGCAGAACGCCTGGCAGTTCCAGAACGGCGGCATGGAACTGATGAATGAGTTCTATGGCAAGCACAACATCCATGCCATTCCCTGTGGCAATACCGGGTGCCAGATGGGCGGCTGGTTCCGCAAGGAGATCCGCACGCTGGCCGATCTCAGCGGCCTGAAGATGCGCATTGGCGGCTTTGCCGGGCGGGCCATGCAGAAGCTCGGCGTGGTGCCTCAGCAAGTGGCCGGCGGCGATATCTACCCGGCCCTGGAAAAGGGTACGATCGACGCCGCCGAATGGGTCGGTCCCTATGACGACCAGAAGCTCGGCTTCAACAAGGTCGCTCCCTTCTATTACTACCCGGGCTGGTGGGAAGGGGGCGCCATGCTCCACAACTTCATCAACACCGCCAAATGGAACGCGCTGCCGAAGACCTATCAGGCGATCGTGCTGAGTGCCTCGCATCACGCCCATACCTGGATGCAGGCCCGCTACGACGCTCAGAATCCGGCGGCGTTGCGCCAACTGGTCGCGGCCGGCACGCAGCTCAGGCCGTTCTCGCTGGAAATTCTGGAGGGCTGTCTGAAGGCGGCCAACGAGGTCAACGCGGAAACGGCGGCCGGCAACGCCGATTTCAAGAAGCTGCTCGATTCCACGGTCGCCTTCCGGGGTGAGCAATATCTGTGGTGGCAGGTGGCCGAATATACCTTCGACAGCTTCATGGTCCGGTCCCGCGCGCGCGGTTGAACCGGCCAGGCATTGGCGAACCCGGGCCCGGCGGTGCTGTCCGCCGGGTCTCGTGGCATGCGGCGGCAAGGCGTGGGTCCGACCGTCGCCGTTTCCAGGGCATGGCCGGCACCAGTTGAAAGGCGGGCGTCGACAACGACCCGCCGAAGTCCGGCTTTCTCGCAACCGGAGGGAATTCCCATGCAACGCCGAAACTTCGTCAAATCCGCCGGCGCCGGGCTCGCCGCGGTGGCGGTGGCCTCGCCCGCCGTCGCCCAGTCCATGCCGGAGGTCCGCTGGCGCCTGACGTCGAGCTTTCCGAAATCGCTCGACACGCTCTACGGCGTCTCGGAAGTCTTTGCCAAGCGGCTGGCCGAGATCACCGACAACCGCTTCGTCATCCAGACTTTCGCCGCCGGCGAAATCGTGCCGGGCCTGCAGGCGCTGGATGCGGTGTCGAACGGCACCGTGGAGGCCTGTCACACCGCCTCCTATTATTACGTCGGCAAGGATCCGACCTTCACCTTCGGCACGGCCCTGCCGTTCGGCATGAATCCACGCCAGCAGAATGCCTGGTTCATCGATGGCGGCGGCACCGACCTGCTCAACGAATTCTACAAGACCTACAACCTCACCGCGGTCTCCTGTGGCAATACCGGCACGCAGATGGGCGGCTGGTTTCGCAAGGAGATCCGCACGGTCGAGGATCTGCGCGGCCTGAAATTCCGGGTCGGCGGTTTTGCCGGGCGCATTCTCACCCGGCTCGGCGTGGTGCCACAGCAGATTGCCGGGGGCGACATCTATCCGGCGCTGGAAAAGGGCACGATCGATGCCGCTGAATGGGTCGGCCCGCACGATGACGAGAAGCTCGGCTTCGCCAAGGTCGCGCCCTATTATTATTATCCCGGCTGGTGGGAAGGCGGCGCGCAGGTCCAGACCTTCACCAATATCCCCAAATGGGAAACCCTGCCGAAGCACTATAAGGCGGCCTATGAGGCGGCCGCCTATCAGGCCGGCACCTGGATGCAGGCACGCTACGACGCGTCCAACCCGGCGGCCCTGCGTCGGCTGGTGGCCCAGGGGACCCAGCTTCGTCCCTTCACGCTCGAGGTGATGGAAGCCTGCTACAAGCAGGCCCATGAACTCTATGCCGAAGTGGCGGCCCAGAACCCCTGGTTCAAGCGCGCGCTGGACCACACGCTCGCCTTCCGCAACGAGGAATATCTGTGGTTCCAGGTGGCCGAATTCAGCTTCGACAGCTTCATGATCCGCATGCGGGCGCGCTCCAACTGAGCGCTCGCCGTCATGTGCCGGGCCCGGGCCCCTTTCCGTCAGGCTGGAAGGGGCTCCGGCATCAGGGGGCGAAGCCCGGCGGCTTCTTGAGCCATGCGGCCCCGCTGCGCCCTTCGTTGCGGCCGAACTCGAACAGCGCGTTCATGTAGACCGGGTCGAACGGCTTGTCGTAGGGCACCGTGAAGCGGTTCGAGATATAGGCCAGATTGAAATCGACGTGATCGCGCCGGGTCACCAGATACATCCGGTAGATGTCGCCCATGCCATTGGCCGCGATCATCGTCGAGATCGACCGGGCCGTGACCTGGATCAGGCCGCGCGGCGTCTCCGACGGTTGTTCCTGGGTCCGGCCGTTGCGGATGATCCAGGCGACCGCGCGCGTCGGGCGCAGATTGGCCGGCACGTCGCGCATCGGTACGTTGGAAGGATACAGGAACACCTGGTTGGTCGCGCCGCCGTCGACATGAAGCTCCTGCCGCCGCCGGCCACCGGCGACCACGTCCATCATGACGGGCGGGAAGGCGCCGGGAATCGAGGCCGAGGCCAGCAGGATATTGCGGATCGCCTGGACCCGGTAAGGATGGCTGCTGGCGGCGATGGCGCCGATATTCCAGGCCACCGGCTGGGCCAGGTCGAGATCGGTGGTGCCGATCAGCAGGATGCGGCCCTTGCGGTATTCGGTGGCGATCTCGTCGACCATTTCGGGGGTCACGTAGGTCGCGATCAGCTGGGCGAGAGGATCGCTGGACGCGACGGAATCGCCGGTCAGGATCGACGCGATCGGCAGCAGCACGGCAATATTGTCGCGCTGGACCGTGGTGTAGACCGCCTTCAGCTGGTCGTCGTAGCGGCTGCCGAGAAAGGCGAAGGGGGCGATCAGCGAGCCGGTCGAAACACCGGTCACCAGGCGGAATTCGGGGCGGGTGCCGCGCTCGGTCCAGCCATAGAGAACGCCGGAGCCGAAGGCGCCGTTGTCGCCGCCCCCGGAAATCGCCAGCATATTGTCGACCCCGCGCAGGCCGAGCGCATTGCGCCGGCGCTGCGCCGCCAGCCATTCGGCCGCGAGCGGCCCGACATCGCCCCACAGGTAGAAGCGGGCGTTTGTCAGCTCGAGGAAGGTCGCCGTCCGTGTCTCGTTCGGCGGCACGGCCGGAAGCCGCTCGCGCGTCGCACAGCCGGCCGCCAGCCCGAGCGCAAGTGCCAGGGCGAGAGGACGAAACAGGCTCGAAATTGATAACGCCATACGAAAAACTCCGCGGCCAACATACCGGCGCGGAGCAATTTTCGTCTAGGGCAGAAAAGCCACGGCGCGCGACTTCCGTGATTCCCCTCCGGATTGAGCCTTGAATTCAATCCGGATGGCAAACGCTTTGGGTATCCCGCCCGTCGTTTCCATCGTTCAATTGCGGGCCGGTGGCGGCGATCCGGGCGGAGCCAGGCCCGGCGGTGGCTCGAAGCCCGGCAGACCGCCGCCGCCAGGCAGGCTCGGCATGTCGATGCGGATTTCCACCTTGGAAGGGTCGAGGCCGGGCGTCTTGTCGAGCCAGTAGGTTACCGATCCCGGCCACCAGATGACGATCACCACCAGCACCAGCTGCAGGCCGACCCAGGGCAGGGCGCCGAGATAGATATCGTTCGACTTGACCGTGGGCGGCGCGATACCGCGCAGGTAGAACAGCGCGAAGCCGAAGGGCGGATGCATGAAGCTGGTCTGCATGTTGACGCAGAGCAGCACGCCGAACCAGATCAGGTCGATGCCGAGCTTGGCCGCGACCGGGGCGAGCAGCGGCACGACGATGAAGGCGATCTCGAAGAAGTCGAGGAAGAACGCCAGGAAGAACACGAAGATATTGACGAAGATCAGGAAGCCGGTCTGGCCGCCGGGCAGGCTGACCAGCATGTGCTCGATCCAGCGCGACCCGTCCATGCCCTGGAACACCAGGCTGAACACGGTCGAGCCGATCAGGATGAACACCACCATGGAGGTGATGCGCATGGTCGATTTCATGCCCTGGTCGACCAGCGGCCAGGTCAGCCGGCCATGCATGGCGGCCAGCACCAGCGCACCGACCGCGCCCATGGCGCCGGCTTCGGTCGGCGTCGCCAGGCCCATGAAAATGGTGCCGAGCACCAGGAAGATCAGCACGATCGAGGGCACCATGCCCCAGAGCACCTTGGAGATCAGCTCCCAGCCGATCTCGCCGCGCGCTTCCGGCGGCAGCGGCGGCATCAGTTTCGGCTTGAAGATCGACAGCACGATCACATAGGCCAGGAAGATGCCGACCTGCAGCAGCGACGGGCCGATGGCGCCGAGATACATGTCGCCGACCGAGCGGCCGAGCTGGTCGGCGAGCACGACCAGCACGAGCGACGGCGGGATCAGCTGCGTGATCGTGCCGGATGCGGCGATCACGCCGGTCGCCAGCTTCATGTCGTAGCCATAGCGCTGCATGATCGGCAGCGAGATGACGCCCATGGCAATGACGGAGGCCGCGACCGTTCCGGTGATGGCGCCGAGAATGGCGCCGACCACGATGACCGCGTAGGCGAGGCCGCCGGGCAGCGAGCCGAACAGCTTGCCAGTGCCTTCGAGCAGGTCTTCCGCCAGGCCGCAGCGCTCGAGGATGGCGCCCATGAAGGTGAAGAACGGAATGGCCAGCAGCAGGTCGTTGGAAATGATGCCGTGAAAGCGCAGCGGCAGCGCCTGCAGGAAGCCCGGTTCGAAATGGCCGGTGAGAATGCCGAGGCCGCCGAAGAACAGGCCGACGGCGGCAAGCGAGAAGGCGACCGGAAAGCCGATCAGCATGAAACAGATCATTCCGCCGAACATGAGCGGGGGCATGATGCCGTGCGAGAACATCGCTCTACTCCTGAGTGGTCGTCGCGCGGCTTACTGCAGCGGTTTTTCGTATTTGGTGTCGATCGCGATGGCGCCGGTGAGGCCGCCGACCCGCTTGATCAGTTCGGAAATGCCCTGGATCGTCAGCAGCGCGAAGCCCAGCGGCAGCACGAGCTTGATCGGCCAGACCAGCAGGCCGCCGGCATTCTGCGACCATTCGTGCTGGCGATAGGAAACCATGAAGAACGGCCATGACAGCCAGGTCAGGAAGATGGTGGTCGGCAGCAGGAACAGGATGATGCCGATCGTGTCGACCCAGAGCCTGCCGCGATCCGTCAGCGAGCCATAGACCAGGTCGACCCGGACATGCTCGTTCATCTTCAGCGTATAGGAGGCGCCGAGCAGCACCGTCACCCCGAACAGGTACCACTGGATCTCCAGCAGCGAGTTCGACGACAAGCTGAAAAGATAACGAAATGAGGCATTGCCGGCGCTGATGAGACAGGCGAGCAGAACGCTCCAGTCGGCGATCCGACCGATCTTCTCGTTCACCGCGTCGATGGCGCGGCTGAGGGCCAGAAGTCCGTTCATGCGGGGCTGTCTCCCTTGAACCATTCAGGAAACGGGCCGCACGAAGCCGGCGCAAGCCTGCGCCGTCTTGCGCCGACGCACCCCGCAACGATTGGAGCACGCGGAACCTTGGGAATGTCTGTGACGGGATCGCCCGGCTGCACCTCAGCGCGCCACGGCATCACCTGCGACAGCCCATCCCCCAAATCCTTCCCGTCTGTCGGACCCTGCGTTGTTTTTTGCAGGTACCCAGTCTTGCGACGCCGAAACGTCGCGGTTTGTCTATGCCACGGTTGCAATCCGCACAACAGATTGTTGCAGGGCTGTTCCACCGGATTTGGGTCTTGTTATGGTCCGCATGGCCGCGAATTCTCGGAAAAAGCCCTGGAACGTCAACGCCGCATGCGGAGAACGACTTACGACGGAAGTCGCAGAAGAGGGGCGCGTTCGATGGTCGCGCCGCTGTGGATCATGGGCATCGGTCCCGCCTTGCGCCGGCATGCGCCGGGCGTCTAGGTTCGCGGTGATCTGGATCACCATCATGACCGCCGCTCATCTCGCCGCACGAATGCGTTGCCCGCGCCGTCACCAGACTGGCCGGAGGGGCTGAGCGCGCGTCGTCACGTGTGAACATCGACCCTGCCTCCCGGCCGACGGCCGGGCATTCCTATCGGGTCACACTGTCCTGTTCACCGGCGAGCTCCACTCATGAAACATGCGCTATCCGCCCGGGCCTGCCCGTTCTGCGCCATCGCCGCAGGCGAGATCCCGGCCCATCGTGTTCATGAGGACGACAACCTCGTGGCGTTCCTGGACCGCGGGCCGATTCGCACCGGCCATATCCAGATCATCCCGCGCCGCCACCATCCCTATTTCGACGACCTGCCGCCGGACCTCGCCGCCGAGATCGTTCAGCTCGGCCAACGGCTGGCAGTGGCGCTCAAGCGCATCCACGGCGTCGAGCGGGTGGCATTCCTGTTCACCGGCGGCGACATCGCCCATGCTCATGCCCATGTGGTGCCGATGGTGAAGGGCGACGACATCACCTCGCGGCGCTATATCGTGCAGGACGAGGTGACTTATCGCGATATGCCGTTGGCGAATGCCGACGAGCTGCGCGCTTCCGCCGCCGCGATCCGCCAGGCCATGGCGGAAGTGGGCTGAACCCGGCGTGTCCCGGCGAGGTGCGACCGCGAAGCGGGTGGCTGAATTCGCCGGAAATCGGTAGGAATAGGCATGATCCAGCCACCAGAGACCTCATCGCACCGCCCGCTCTCCGCCCTGCGCGCCTTCATGGCGAGCGAAGCCAGCGGCGGCATCATCCTGATGGCCGCCGCGGCGGTCGCCATGGTGCTGGCCAACTCGCCGCTGGCGCCCGGCTATTTCGCCGTCCTGAAGATCTATCTCGGCCCGCTCAGCGTGCTGCATTGGGTCAACGACGCCCTGATGGCGCTGTTCTTTTTGCTGGTCGGGCTGGAGATCAAGCGTGAATTCGTCGACGGCCAGCTGTCGACCTGGCCGCGGCGCGTATTGCCCGGCATCGCGGCGGCCGGCGGCATGGTCGCACCGGCGCTCATCTACTTCCTGCTCAATGCCGGGACGCCGGAAACGCTGCGCGGCTGGGCCATTCCGACCGCCACCGACATCGCCTTCGCCCTCGGCGTGCTGGCATTGCTGGGGCCCCGGGTTCCGGTGTCGCTGAAGATCTTCCTCACCGCGCTCGCCATCATCGACGACCTCGGCGCGATCGCCATCATCGCCGCCTTCTACACCACCGACCTGTCGCTGGTCTGGCTCGCCGCGGGGCTTGCGACCTTGGCGGGGCTGGCGGTGCTGAACCGGATGGGGGTCGAAAAGCTGCCGGTCTATCTCGTTCTCGGCGCCGCGCTCTGGTTCTTCGTGCTGAAGTCCGGCGTTCACGCGACGCTTGCCGGCGTGGCGCTGGCGCTGACCATTCCGTTGCGGACGTCTCCGGGCCGCCCGGACGATCCGCATTCGCCGCTGCATGTGCTCGAACATGCGCTGCACCCATGGGTCGCCTATCTCATCGTGCCGGTCTTCGGTTTCGCCAATGCCGGGGTGTCGCTGTCGGGCATCAATGTCGCCGCGCTGCTTGCGCCGGTGCCGCTCGGCATCGCCGCCGGCCTGTTCCTCGGCAAGCAGATCGGCGTTTTCCTGACCACCTGGATCGCGGTGAAGCTCGATTGGGCGGATTGCCCGGAAAACGCCTCCTGGGCCCAGGTCTATGGCGTGTCGCTGTTGTGCGGTATCGGCTTCACCATGAGCCTGTTCATCGGGCTTCTGGCCTTCCCGACGTCGGAGCTCCTGCAAAGCGAGGTCAAGATCGGTGTGCTGATGGGCTCGTTGCTCTCGGCGCTGGTCGGTACGCTGGTGCTGATCGTGGCCAAGGGCCCGAAGCGCCCGGCACGGCCGGCCTGATTACGTTCGTCGGCTTGGATAAGGTGCCGCCGGTCAGGACGGCGGCGTGCGCACGGTTGCCTCTGCCGCGCTGATCGGCCGGCTGAGCCTTATCGTTTCACGGTGCAGGGTGTAGAGGCCGGAGGTGATGATGATCGCCATGCCGACCCAGCTCGCCCAGCTCGGCCAGTCGCCGAACACGACGATGCCCGACAGCAATGCCCAGATCATCACGCTGTAGCGGAACGGCGAGACCAGCGAGACTTCGACGCCGCGGAACGCCTGGATCATGCAGAAATTGCCGATTACCAGGACGACGGAGGCCGCGCCGAGCAGGCCGACATGCTGCCAGCTCGGGGTGACCCAGCCCTGGAACGGCACGACGGCCGCGCCGAACAGCCCGACCGCGATGCAGGTCGAGAGCGTGATGATGAGGGTGGGAATGGTCGGGTCGATGAAGCGGGTGACCAGATCGCGCAATGCGCAGAACAGGACGCTGGTGAGCGCCAGGGCGGTGGCGAAGCCGGCGGTGAAGCCGGCGCCGGTCGGCCTGACGACGAACAGCATGCCGATGAAGCCGGCGACGACGGCCAGTCCGCGCCGCCAGCCGACCGTTTCGCCGAGCAAAGGCACCGACAGGGCGGTGATGACGAGCGGCGTGATCAGCGAGATCGCCGTGATGTCGCCGATCGGCATGCTCTTCAACGCGGTAATGAACAGGAAGGCGACCGTCGCCTCGCTCACGGCCCGGCCGAGCACCAGGGGCGACAGGATCCGCCCGATCGCCGGCAGATGGCCTGACGCGGCAATCCAGGCCAGCACCAGCGTGGTGGCGAAAGCACCGCGAATGGCGATCAATTGGCCGGACGGCAGGTCGGCGGCGACGATCTTCACCAGGGTGTCGTTGGTGACGAAGAAGGCCATGGCGCCGAGCATCGCGAGAATGCCGCGGCGATTGGCGTCGGGCGTGGCGGCGGCCAGCGTCAGCGGCGTCATGGGAAACGGTCCAGGCGAAACAGCGACAGGTCGTGGCGGGTACTGCCGCTGGTCGTGAGATCGGCCAGGATTTCGCCCATGACGCTGGCGAATTTGAAGCCGTGGCCGGAGCAGGGCGAGGCCACCACCACCTGTGGGTGCCCGGGCAGGAGGTCGACGATGAAATGCTCGTCCGGCGTATTGGTGAACATGCAGGCCCGCAGGGCCAGCGTCGTGCCTTCGGCGCCCGGGAAGACCTCCCGGACGACGGCGCGCAGCGCCGCTTCGTCCGCGGCATCCGGCTCGCGCGACAGGCTGTCGGCATGGCCGCTCTGCCGGCGGTGATGAAAAATGCCGATCTTGAAGCCGGGCACGCCGAAGACCGGGAACTGATAGCAATTGGTCTCCGCCGTCTGGACGATCGAGACGGGAAAGGCGCCGAGCTTGAAATGCTCGGGCTGGTGCGGCTGGAACCAGCCGAGCACCTGCCGCTCGGGCACGGCGAGGCCCGCGAGCGCGGGGGCGTGGTCGCCGATCCAGGCGCCCGTCGACAGGATCAGCCGGCCAGCCTCGTAGACGCCCTTCGGCGTGGTCACCCTGACCCCGCCGCCGGATGTCGGCTCCCAGCCGGTGATCGGCTCGCGCGCCCGGATCTCGGCGCCCGCCGCGATCGCCATGGTGGCCTGGGCGATCAGCGCACGCTCGCTCATGACGAAGCCGGCATCCGCCTGGTAGTTGGCGACATAGTCGGAGGGCACCCGATAGGCGGGGAACCGGCGCATCAGGTCCCGGGCCTCGATCACCTCGTGGTCGAGATCATGCTCGCGGCAGGCGGCGAGCGAGCCGCTGACCAGGCGCCCGTCGGGCGCGCCGACGTCGAGGCCGCCGGTGACATGCAGCAATTGCTCGCCGAACAGCTGTTCGGTCTCGCGCCAGAGCTGGTAGGCGCGCCGGAGCAGCGGCACGTAGGAGGGATGTTCGAAATAGGCCAGCCGGATGATGCGGTTGACGCCGTGCGACGAGCCCATCGCATGCGGGATATCGAAGCGCTCCAGGCCGAGCACGCGCTGGCCGCGGCGGGCGAGCTGCCAGCATGCGGCGGAGCCCATGGCGCCGACGCCGGCAACGATCACATCATAGGTGGGCACGTCTGTGCTCCGGTCGTTTCTTCCCTGCGCCCAGCTAACCCGCACGGGCCGCCGGCGTCGAGCGCCGGTTGCGAAGATCAGCCGCCCATCGGACGAAGAGCAATTCATGGGGCCGGGTGGAGGTGGGGCCGGCCCGGTCCTAGTTCTGGAGCTGGCCGAAGCTCCGCTGGATGTCGTTCTGGATCAATTCGTAGACGGCGGTCTTCTCCTGCTGGCCGTCCTTGGCCTGGGCCTGCATCTGCATCAGCGAGATGGTCATGGCGAAGTTGACGGCCATCATCACCGTCAACACCACCAGCAGGCCGCGGGTCGAGACGAGGCTGCGCCCCAGCTGGAACAGCATCGAAGGGCCGGCGGCGACCGTCTCGACGGGCACCGCCTCGAAAATCGGCCGGTAGGACCCCGGCACCATCTTGATCCGCGTCGCGGCATTGGCGCCGGGGCCGCTGTAATAGAGGTCGAGCGCCCCGCGCAGCCGCATGGCGGCGACCCTCACGGTCGAATCGCGGTCGGGCTCGAAATTGGCCGGCCGCCCGAGCGCTTCCACAGCGATCGTATAGGCCTTGATGGACCGATCGTCGCCGGCCAGCGTCCGCTCGACCACATAGGTCAGGACTTTCGCCAGCAGCGATCCCTCCGGAATGAAGGACGATTGCAGAAGACGCCGCAGCTCATCCTGCACGGCGGCAGGATCGGGCCGCGACAGGGATGATTGGGTCATCGCGGTCGCCTCACCCTAAGGCCGCAAGCGTCTTTGCTCCGGCCGGGTTCATTTTTGAATGCGTAACGCCGATCCGCCCCGCGAAACTTACGCGCAGGGGCAAAAGACCATTAGCGTCTTGATGGCGCCATACGCCGTCAAAATGCGGCCAAAACGGGGCCGAAACCGGTCCATTGCGCAGGCCTGCCGGTCATTTCGATGTGCAATCGGTTGCCGGGCGCCGCGCCCGGGTCACTGTTATGTAACGGCGGGGTTCAGCCGCCGGTCATGCTCATGTGACGTGTGACCGAGGGCCGCTTGGTGCGCCGGTCGATGATGAAGTCGTGGCCCTTGGGCTTGCGCGCGATGGCGCGGTCGATTGCCTCGTAGAGAAGGTCGTTGGCTTCCGAAGCGCGCAGCGGCGCGCGCAGGTCCGCGGCGTCCTCCTGGCCGAGGCACATGAACAGCGTGCCGGTACAAGTTACCCGCACCCGGTTGCAGCTCTCGCAGAAGTTATGGGTCATCGGAGTGATGAAGCCGATGCGCCCGCCGGTCTCGTTCACCGTGACATAACGGGCCGGGCCGCCGGTGCGATGGTCGCTCTCGGCAAGCGTCCAGCGGTCCATCAGGCGTGCCCGAACCATGGAGAGCGGCAGGTACTGGTCGAGGCGCGACGGCTCGATATCGCCGAGCGGCATGACCTCGATGAACGAGATGTCCATGCCCTTGCCGTGGGCCCAGACGATCAGGTCCTCGATCTCCGCCTCGTTGACGCCCTTCAGCGCCACGGTATTGATCTTGACGTGGATGCCGGCGGCGAGCGCCGCGTCGATGCCGCCGAGCACGTCGTCGAGGTCGCCCCAGCGGGTGATCGTGCGGAACAGCGCGGGGTTCAGCGTATCGAGCGAGACATTGATGCGCCTGACGCCGAGCGCGGCGAGTTCGGTCGCATATTTGGCAAGCTGCGATCCGTTGGTCGTCACGGTCAACTCGTCCAGCGTGCCGCGGTCCAGGTGGCGCGACAGCGAGCGGAACAAGGTCATGACGTCCTTGCGCACCAGCGGCTCGCCGCCGGTCAGCCGCAGCTTCCTGACCCCCTTGTCGACGAAGGCGGAGCACAGCCGGTCGAGCTCCTCCAGCGTCAGCAGGTCCTTCTTGGGCAGGAAAGTCATGTTCTCGGCCATGCAATAGACGCAGCGAAAATCGCAGCGGTCGGTCACCGAGACGCGCAGATAGTCGATGCCCCGCCCGAAGGGGTCGATCAGCGGGGCAGGCCTTACGGATGCGGCATGGTCGAACATGGCTTACCTCACGGCCGGCGCCCCCGGGGCGCCCGCCGATTTCTCCTTATATTTAGGCGAGCTTTGTGGCTTCGTCACGCCCACCGCCGTTGAAGATCGCCGACGAAACGTCTACCTGTCCAAACAGAGGCAATAACGGGAATCGGGGAGACGCCGCGATGGCCGAAGTCAGCGCCGTTGAGAGCGCGACGGGCCGAGGCCATGCCTGGCCGGTCGAGCTGAGACTGTCCGCCGACAAGCGCCGGCTGACCGTGAGCTTCGATGACGGGCACATTTTCGCCCTGGATGCGGAATATCTGCGCGTCGAGAGCCCTTCCGCGGAGGTCCAAGGCCATTCTCCGTCGGAGCGGACATTCGTTGCGGGCAAAAAGGACGTGCAGCTGATCGGCGTCGAGCGCGTCGGACACTATGCGGTCAAGCTGTCGTTCGACGATCTGCATTCCTCCGGGATCTTTTCATGGGACTATCTTTATGAGCTCGGACGCGACCACGCCGTCATCTGGAACCGGTACCTCGAAGGGCTCGCGGCAGCGGGTGGCGCAAGGGAACGCCGACCGCGCTGACACGCTGGACGACAAGGACCTGGTGGTTCTGGACGAATTGAGCGCGCTTCTGGCGGCGCCGGTCGTGCCGGAACCGCAGGTGCCGGGCGCGCGGCAGCAAGACGGGCAGGGCCCGGTCCCGCCGACGCAAGAGCTGAAGGTCGAGCACCCGAAGGTCCAGGAGGCGCCCGTTGTGGAAGCGCCGGCCGTGCAGGCGCCGGCTGTGGAAGCGCCGGTCTTGGAAGCGCCGGTGACCGCGGCGGTCGAAGCTGCCGGCTCCAAGGTTGGGCATCCCGGGGCGCAGGATCCCGGTGAGCCGGTTCCGGACCCGGAGCCGTCGAGCCCGGATGATCCGGTCGAGCCCGATCCAGGCCCGGCCGACCCGTTCCCCGAACCGCCCTCCATGCCTGCCGCGCCGCATCATCCGGTTGCCGGGCCCGAGCCGGCTCCCGTCCCTTCCGCATCCCTTCCAGCGTCAAGCACCCAGACCAGCGCCGAGACCGCACCCATGATTCCGTGGATCGCCACAAAACAGTTCACCGTCGATCTGTTCCCGTCCTGGACCAAGACCGAAGGCGACAAGGAGTGGAGCCTTGGTGCCGTGACGGTCGACGTGCCGGACATCACCGCCAAGCTCGACCAGTTGATCGCCTCCCTCAACGAGGACCAGTGGGAGATCAAGCTGGTGGTGCCGCTCGACAAGAGCCTCACCTATCACGAGCATCAGAAGGTCCTGCGCCAGGGCAATCGGCGCGAGCCGGAAGCCGTGCTCGGGGCCTTCGGTCTCGGCTGGGCGGCCAATACCACGGCCTCGCTGCTGGTGGTCTGCCAGCGTACCGAATGGCTCGACCAGGCCGACTACAAGGCGCGCATCAAGGCGCGGCAGGACCGGATCGACGGTGAGGCGCGGCTGCGCGACCGCGGCCAGATCCTCGAGCAGAACCGCATCGTCAACGCCAAGATCACCGCCGCCCAGAAGGCTCTGGAGGAGTTGAAGGCCAACGGCGTGGTGGCCAAGAAATCGGGTTTCCTGCGTGGCGAGAAATTCGTCGTCGCCGGCATCGACTATACCAACCGCACCGAAGCGGAGGCCGCCCATCGTGCGCGCCTCGGCGAGCTGGAAGCCGATCTCGCCGCTCTGCCGAAGCAACTGAGGACATTGCCGCCTGAGGCCTGAGGCCGGACCTGTCACCGAATGTTCAAAGGGCCCGCCTCGCCGCGGGCCCTTTTTTGCGTCCGGTGGTCGTCGGCGAGACAGACCGTGCCCGATTGAAACTGTCAGGTCCCGTGCTACCTTTCCCGGCAAAGACGGCTGCAGGCCGCGAGCTTTCCAGGGAGGAACCATGACCACCAGCATCAGCAGAAGAACCGTGCTCGCTTTTGGCGTCGGGGCAATCGCGTCGCCTTTCGTGGCAGCCGAAGGTTTCGCCCAGGCCTATCCCAATCGCCCGGTCACCGTCATCGTGCCGTTCGGGGCCGGCGGCTCGACCGATGTCATCGGCCGCATCGTCAGCGAGCGGTTGCAGCATCGCCTCGGCCAGGGCTTCATCATCGAGAACCGCGCGGGTGCCGGCGGCAATGTCGGCGTCGCCGCGCTCGCCCGTTCGGCCAATGACGGCTATACCATTGGCATGACGACGATCTCGAACCACGGGATCAATCCGATCCTCTACCGCGAACGCCTGCCGTTCAAGCCGCTGGATGATTTCGAGTTTCTCAGCCTGTCGTCGGCCCAGCCGAACTTCATGTGCATCCACCCGTCGATTCCGGCCAAGACCCTGCCCGAATTCATCGCCTACCTGAAGGCCAATCCGGGCAAGGAGAACTTCGGTTCATCGGGCATCGGCACGTCGATCCATCTGTCGGCCGAGCTGTTCATGCAGCTCACCGGCACCAAACTGATCCATGTCCCGATGCGCTCCTCGGCGGCGCTGGTGCAGGCCTTGATCAATGGCGAGGTGAAGCTTTCCTTCGACAATTTCACCTCGCCTTATCCGCACTACAAGGCCGGCTCGATCCATGGCCTCGCGGTGACGTCGGCTGAACGCGCCAAGATCGCGCCGGAGATCCCGCCCCTTGCCGAAACCCTGCCGGGCTTCGACATCACCTCGTGGAACGGCTTCCTGGCGCCCAAGGGCACGCCCAGGGAGATTTGCGAGCAACTGACCAAGGCGCTGCGCGAATCGCTCGCGGAAGCCTCGGTGATCAGTCGGTTCGAGGAAATGGGTGCGGCCTCCACGCCCTCCACGCCGGAGGCGTTCAAGGCGAAATCGGTCTCGGAGATGGCGAAGTTCGACGAGATCATCACCAAGGCCGGCATCACGCTGCAGAACTGACGCCCGAATCCGGGCGGCCGTGACGGTTGCCCGGTCAGGCCGCCTGGTCGCCGGGGATGCCCGAAGCGATCAGGGCGGAGTTGCGGTAACGCCGGTCTTGGGTCACCTCGCGGCCGAGCCAGGGCGGCCTCTCGAAGGGTTCGTCGGCATGTTCGAGCTCGATCTCGGCGATCACCAGGCCGGCGAGCCGGCCGGCGAACTCGTCGACCTCCCAGAGCTTGCCGGCGAACAGCACCTCGTGGCGGGTCTTGATGATCGGCGGATGCGGCGAGAGCCGCAGCAACTCCTCGGCATCGGCCGCCGGAATGGCATATTCGAACTCGTCGCGGGCAAGGCCCGCGCGTTCTCCCTTGATCGTCAGTGTCCCGGCGCCGTCGGCCAGCCGAATGCGCGCCGAGACCATGGCCGAGGAAAACAGGTAGCCCTGGACGATCTGCCGGACCGCGGCGCCGTGACGCCAAGCCTCGCCGGCGACCAGAAACTTGCGTTCGATCTCGATGGCCATGACGGACCGGTCCAGGACGCTTCGACAATGCCGGAGCCCCATCTTGATCGCTGCGCCATTGCCCGGCAAGCCACCCGGGGTGGCGTGGCAGCGTCCCGGCGCGACAGGATTGCGCTCGAGCCCCCGGTAATGGTCAGATCAACGCCTCACCTCGTGCGGACTTTGCCATGACCTTCGGTCTGTTTTTCGCTACCATCGCGGCTGCCATGATCTATGTCCTGACACCCGGACCGGCCTTCCTGGCTTTGTTCGCGCTCTCGGCCAAGGAGGGCCGCGGCGCCGGTGCCTGGTTCGTCACCGGACATCTCGTCGGCGATGTGCTCTGGGGCACGCTGGCGCTGGCCGCTATCGTCGGCGTCAACCAGGTCGGGCCCATGCTGTTCGAGGCACTCGGACTGTTCTGCGGGCTCTACCTGATCTTCCTTGGCGTCAGGGCGATCATGGCCAAGGAGGCCTCGGGCACCGCGGTGATCGGTCTCAGGCATCCGCTGGTCGCCGGTCTCCTGTTCGGCGTCACCAATCCCAAGGCCTATCCGGTCTCGGTTGCCATGTTCACCGTGCTGGTCGGCCACTATGCCGGCTTGCTGACCTGGGACATGGCGCCTTCGGTCATGGTGGTGGCCTTTTTCGGCTTCGTCATGGCCGACCTGATCCTGGTCTCGGTCGCGGGCCTTGCGCCGGTGCGCCGCTTCTTCCTCGGTCACGGCCTGATCGTCACGCGGATCGTCGGCGTCACCTTCGTGCTGTTCGGCATCAAGTCGATCTCGGATGCGGTGACGAGTTATCGCGCCAGGGCATGATCGGTCCGGCGGTTTCGCTGGCTCGAAACCGGAAAGCGCCGAGACCCGGATAGCCCGCGCGGGAAATTCGGGCTAAGCGGCGCGGCATGAAACCGTTCGACCGTCTTTCGACCGATCCCGCGCGCGCCGCGCTGATCCTCATCCTGGCCTTCACCGCGCTGCGCGTGGTGTTCGCCAGCCTGCTCGGTTTCGGCGTCGACGAAAGTTATACGCTCGGCCAGGCGCGCTTCCTGGCCCTGTCCTATTTCGATCACCCGCCGCTGCATATCTGGCTCGCCCATGGCGCGATGAAGCTGTTCGGCACGAGCTGGGCGGTCCGGCTGCCTTTCATCGCGCTGTTCTCCGTCACCTCCTGGCTGATGTTCCGCCTGGGCGAGCGGCTGTTCGGTGCCTGGGCTGGTGTCTGGGCGACGTTTTCGCTCAATGTCTCGGTGTTTTTCCTGGCGGCGCCCGGCACCTGGGTGGTGCCCGACGGCACGCTGTTGTTCGCGCTCGCCGCCGGCATGCTGGCGCTGGCGCGCCTGTTCTTCCCCGGAGAAGGTGAGGCGCCGTCCATGTGGACGGCCTGGGCAATGGCCGGATTGTGTTTCGGGCTTGCCGGCCTGTCCAAATATTCCGCCGTCTTCGTCATTCTCGGGCTCGCCATCTTCATGCTGGCGACGCCGCATCGGCGCATGCTGCTGCATCCGGCGCCCTGGCTCGGCGTGCTGGTCGCTGCCGCCGTGGTCAGTCCGGTCATCTTCTGGAACATGGGCCATGACTGGGCTTCGTTGAAATTCCAGGCGGGCAGGGGCGGCGGCACCGGCCTGACTTTCCCGGCCTTCGCGCAAATGGTGGTCGGCCAGTTCGTCTGGCTCGCGCCCTGGGTCGCCGTGCCGCTCGCTTATGCCGGCGTCGCGGCCTTTGGCCGGATCAAGGATCCGCGCCGGCTGTTCCTGATCGCCCTGGCGCTGCCGAGCATCGGCTATTTCACCATCCAGTCGCTCTGGTCGGGCTGGGCCTTGCCGCACTGGCCGATGCCCGGCTGGTTCTTCGTGTTTCCGCTGCTCGGCCTTTGGCTGGTCGAAAACCCCGAGACCAAGCCGTCGCCGCAGGCCTGGGCCAAATGGTGCGCGGGGCTTGCGGCCGGCCTGTCGATCGGCCTCGGCGTCATCGGCGCCACCGGCGCGCTCACCCGTGCCGGCGTCCCGGTCAGGGCCGATCCGACGCTCGATGCCCTGAACTGGAGTGAATTGCGTCCGCTGCTCCTGGCGCGGGGTGTCGGCCAGCCGAACGGCCCGGTGGTCGCCGGCCTCACCTGGAACGAAGGCGGCAAGGTGGATCTGGCGATCGGCGACATCGCGCCGGTGATCGTGCTGGGACCGGATCCGCGCGGCTTCGCCTTCCGCCAGGACCAGCGCGCTTTTGCCGGTCGCCAGGTGATCATCGTGGCGCTGGCCGGCACCTATGCCCGCCAGCAGGCGGCCCTGGCGAGCCAGTTCGACGTGCTCGGCGAGCCGGAAAAGGCAACCGTCGGCCGGCTCGGCCGACCCGAGCTCGATCTGGTCATCGCCCGGGCGAGCGGATTGAAATCGGCGACGCCGCGGGCCTTGGCCGCCCTGGGTGCGGACCTCCAATGGCGCGCCTTGTCGCGCTAGAGGAAGCCGGCCGCCTGCAGCCTGAACAGTTCGGCATAGCGGCCGTCACGGGCCATCAGCTCATCGTGGCTGCCGCTTTCCAGGATCTGGCCGCCTTCGAGGACCAGGATGCGATCGGCCATCCGGACGGTCGAGAAGCGGTGCGAGATCAGCAGGGCCGTCCTTGACCGGCTGAGGCTCTTGAACCGCTCGAACACCTCGGCCTCCGCCCTGGCGTCGAGCGCCGCGGTCGGCTCGTCGAGGATCAGCAGGTCCGCGTCGCGAAAATAAGCGCGCGCAATGGCAAGCTTCTGCCATTCCCCGCCCGAGAGGTCGGTCCCGCGCGCGAAGGCCCGGCCCAGCATCTGGTCATATCCCGCGGGCAGCCGGTCGATCAGCGGATCGGCGAGGCTGCTTCGCGCGGCCTCGACGATGCGCGGCCGGTCATTGCTCGCCGCGACCCGGCCGATGCCGATATTCTCCGCCACCGTCCAGTTGTAGCGTGTGAAATCCTGAAAGATGGTGCCGATCTGGTCGCGCAGCTCCGCCAGGTCGATCTCGCGGATATCGACGCCGTCGATCAGGACACGCCCCTCGTCGGGATCGCAAAGCCGCGTCATGAGCTTGACGATGGTGGTCTTGCCGGCGCCGTTTTCGCCGACCAGGGCCAGGGTTTCGCCGGCCGCCAGCGTGAAGCTGAGATTGCGCACCGCCCAGGTGTCCTTGCCCGGATAGCGAAAACCGACGCGATCGAAGGTGATGCCCTGCCGCATCGGCTTGGGCATGGGGCGCGGCTGCGCCGGCGCGCTCATCGCGGGCCGGGTATCCAGAAAGGAGAAGAGGTCGTCCAGATAATAGGTCTTCGCCGTGATCTGGGTGAAACCGAGCATCAAACGCTCGAACAGGCCGTTCAGCCGCAACAGCGAGCCGGCAAGAAAGGTCAGTTCGCCAATGCTCAATTGTCCCTGCATCGTTCGCCAGGCAATGACGGCATAGGCGACATAATAGGACAGTGAACTGACCGCGCCGAAGAGACTGCCCCAGGCGGCCTTGCGGATGGCGAGCCGGCGATTGGCCCTGTGGATCGCCGTCGCCAGTTCGGTGAACCGTGCCGACAGGAAGGGGCCGAGGCTAAAGAGCTTGACCTCCTTGGCGGTCTCGGCGCTCGAGCCGACATGGCGGACATATTCCATTTGCCGGCGCTCGGGCGTCACCATGGCGTTGAGGCCATAGCCCTGGGCATTGAAATGAGCTTCGCCGAACAGCGCCGGGATCAGGGCCAGGAGCAGCAGCAGCACGAGAGCGGGCACATAAGCGATCAATCCGGCCACCAGGGCGGCGACGGTGATGGCGTCCTGCGCCTGACCGAGAAGCTGGGCCAGCAGGCCGTCGCCGATCATCGTCTGGACGCGCGCGCGCTGAAGCCGGTCCTGGAACTCGCTGGCCTCGATATCCCGCAGGTCGAGGCGCGCGGCATGCTCGATGAGCCGGGCGCCCAGGGCATTGCCGTTCAGTTCCGCGAGAATGCCTTCGGCAAGCACGCTCAGGCGACCAAGCACGGTGCCGCCGGCGGTGAGCAGAAGCTCGAGCCCGATCCAGGTGGCGAGCGCCGACAGCCTGCCGCTCGCCCACCAGTCGGCAAGCTCCGCGCCGTCGGCCGGCATGCGGGTCTGCAGGATGATCTCATCGACGATGAGTTTGCCGACATAGAGCGCCAGCGGCGGCTGAAAGGCGCGCGCCAGGCGCAACGCGAGGATCGTGCCGGCGAGAACAGGGTTCACCCGCCACAAGGCGGCGAGCAGGCGGGGCAGGTGCCGCCAGGTGCGAAGTTTTTCAGGGATGCTGGAGAACCAGCCGGCAATGCGGGTGTGCGGGGGCATGGAGCAATATCGCGTTCGGAATCAAATCGGTGCAGGGCGGGCACCAATCCGCCCTGGGAAAGGAAATGGCAACGCGAATTATTGATGTCGGAAGATTTATACTTATTCCAATGTAGACGATCTGAAATCACGACTTGACGTAGACCTCTGCTGGAAAGACACTATGAGTGCCTGCCGATCGGGTCGCCGCTGAATTGCGCGCCGCGGGCAATAATCCACGACGTTGAGAGCTCTTTTGCCGCTGAAATGTCCGGCGGTTCATGGCGCCCGCGGGCGGGCGCCATGCCGTGCGCGCTGGGCAGGGCGCCTTATTTGTCGAGGCCGGCCAGCAGCATGTATTTGATCTCGAGGAACTCCTCGGTGCCGTGATGCGAGCCTTCGCGGCCGAGGCCTGATTCCTTGACACCGCCGAAGGGTGCGACATCGACGCCGATCAGGCCGGTATTGATGCCGACCATGCCGTATTCGAGTGCCTCGGCGACGCGGAAGATCCGGCCGATGTCGCGGCCGTAGAAATAGCTCGCCAGGCCATACTGGCTGGCATTGGCGAGGTCGACGGCTTCCTGCTCGGTCTTGAACTTGTAGACCGGCGCGAGCGGCCCGAAGGTCTCCTCACGGGTGACGATCATGTCCGAGGTCATGCCGGACAGCACGGTCGGCTCGAAGAACGTGTGGCCGAGAGGGTGGCGATGGCCGCCGGTTTCCAGTTTGGCGCCTTTGGCCAGCGCGTCCTGGACGTGGTTCTCGACCTTGTCGACCGCCGCGGCCTTGATCAGCGGGCCCTGGGTGACGCCGGCATCGAGGCCGTTGCCGACCTTCAGTTCGCGGACCTTGGCGGTGAACTTGGCGACGAATTCGTCATGCACCTTGTCCTGCACGAAGATGCGGTTGGCGCAGACGCAGGTCTGGCCCATGTTGCGATATTTCGACAGCATGGCGCCTTCGACGGCGGCATCGACATCGGCGTCGTCGAACACGATGAAGGGGGCATTGCCGCCGAGCTCCAGGCCGACGCGCTTCACGGTGGACGCTGCCTGCTGCATCAGCAGCTTGCCGACCGGGGTCGAGCCGGTGAAGCCGATGAAGCGGACGGTCGGATGCTCGCACCAGACCTTGCCGATCGGCGCGGCGTCGCCGGTGATGACGTTGAACACGCCGGCCGGGATACCGGCGCGGTGGGCCAGTTCGGCCAGCGCCAGGGCGGTCAAGGGCGTCTCCGGGGCCGGCTTGATCACGGTGGCGCAGCCGACGGCGATCGCCGGGGCGCATTTGCGGGTGATCATGGCGGCCGGGAAGTTCCACGGCGTGATCGCGGCGCAGACACCGATCGGCTGCTTGTGCACCAGGATGCGCGCGTCGTTGCGGTGGGTCGGGATCATCTCGCCATAGATGCGGCGGGCTTCCTCTGCGTAGAACTCGACGAAGGACGCGGCATAACCGACCTCGCCCTTGGATTCGAACAGCGGCTTGCCTTGCTCGGCGGTCATGATCAGGCCGAGGTCGTCGGTATTGGCAATGATCAGGTCGAACCATTTGCGCAGGATGTTCGAACGCTCCTTGGCCGTCGTCTTCGACCAGAGCTTGAACGCCTTGTCGGCATGTTCGACCGCCTCGGCGGCCTCCTTGGCGCCGAAGCGCGGCACATGGCCGATGGTCTGGCCGGTCGCCGGATTGATCACGGGGTCGGTGCCGGCGCCGATCCATTCGCCGTTGACGTAGCACTGCGACTTGAGGAGCGAGGGATCCTTCAGCGGCAAGGGCGAGGATTTGAGGGGCGCGTTCATGGGGAGCTCCGGTCAGTTCGGGCGATGCGGATTACGGCGCAAGTCCTCTAGCATCGGTCCCGTGCGGGTGCATCCCGCCTTGCGCAGGGCAGGCGCGATGCGCGTGACAGGCGAGGCTCGATCCGGCATGAGGGGCGGCCTTTTCCAAATCTCACCACCCGAGTGACCATGACCGTCCCGACCATCGTCTTCGACCTCGACGGCACGCTCGTCGATACCCATCCCGACCTGATCGGTACTTTGTCCTGGCTCCTGGAGGCGGAAGGCCTCCATCCCGTCGATCTCGACCAGGCCAAGAACCTGATCGGCCATGGCATGAAGCCGATGATCGTGAAGGCGCTCAAGCTGCAGGGCAGGGGCGGCACGCAGGACGAGATCGAGCGGGTCTATGGCCGCTATGTCGAGGCCTACGAGAAGCGCATCGCCGACGGCAGCCGGCCCTACCCCGGCATTGTCGCCGCGCTCGATCGTTTCGCGGCGGAAGGCATGGTGCTTGCCGTCTGCACCAACAAGCTGCACCGCCTGGCGGTAAAGTTGCTGGATGCGCTGGATCTGACCCGCCGCTTCACCGTCGTCACCGGCTTCGATACCTATGCGGTCAGGAAGCCCGATCCGGATCATCTGCTCTTCACCATCAGGGATGCCGGCGGCGATCCGGCGAAGGCCGTGATGATCGGCGATTCCGAAACCGATATCCGCACGGCGCAGGCGGCGAAGGTGCCCGTCATCGCCTATTCCGGCGGCTATACCGCCATTCCGCTGCCTGAGCTCAACCCCGATGTCATTCTCGACCACTATGACGACCTGCCGGCGACCGTCGCGCGATTGCTGGCGGCGAATGCCGGCCGCAAGGGCTGATTTTTGAACAAATTCCCTAGGGGAAGGTGAAATATTAAGAGGTCATTTACCTCAGCTTTCTAGGGTCGGCGGTCAAAGGGTGCGGTGTTTCGATGCCGGGCCCGGGGGGAGACCGCCATGGACTTCGGCCACCTGCTCAAAGGGCGCCGCAAGAGCGACGCCGCGCATGCGCATGAGGCCGGACCTTCGCCCGTCGCCGGACCGGGCGCAGCCGAGATGGAGATCGCGCGGCTCAAGGCCGAGATCGCCCAGGTGCGCGACACCATCGATCTCGTCGAGTCCGATCTGATGGCGGTCATTCGGGACGTCTCGGTCTCGGCCGACCGGGTTCACGACGGCACCGCCGCCGCGGCCCGGGCGCTCGCCGCCATTCGTGAGCGCTCGGGCGCGCTGAACGGCCTCGCCGCCAGCGCTTCGGAGAACTCCCGTGAGCTCGCCTCGGCTACCGAGAAGTTCACCCGGAGCGCCAGCGAGATCGGCGGCCAGGTGCGCCAGGCGACGCAGCTGACCGACCAGGCGATCGAAGCCGCGGGCAGTGCCTCTCTGAGCGTCGACAGCCTGCGCGCCTCCTCGGCCGAGATCGACCAGGTGGTCGGCCTGATCGCCAAGATCGCCCGCCAGACCAATCTCCTGGCACTCAATGCGACCATCGAAGCGGCCCGCGCCGGTGAACTCGGCAAGGGTTTCGCCGTCGTCGCGACCGAAGTGAAAATGCTGTCGCACGAGACTCAGAAAGCGACCGACGAGATCGCCCGGCGCATCGCGCAGCTACAGGCCGACAGCCAGTCGTCGATCTCCGCCGTCCAGAGGATCGCCGGCGCCGTCGAGGCGATCCGCCCGGTCTTCGCGTCCGTCGCCAATGCCGTGGAAGGGCAGGTCGCGACAATTGGCGAATTGTCGCGTTCGGCCGGCGAGACGGCGCGTTTCGTCGAGACGGTCTCGTCCGGCGCCGGCGCCATCGACGCGGCCGCGCGCGAGGCCGAAGACACCTCGCTGGCGGCCGATGCGGCCGGCAAGCGCGCCCAGGTGCTGACCGAAAAGCTGTCTTCGCGCTTCACCATTTTCTTGCGCCAGTCCGACATCGGCGATCGCCGCCGGTCCGACCGCCTGCCCGCGGATATCGGCGTCAGGATGTCCGGCCAGGGTGTCGCGCTCGAGGCGCGCACCGTCGACATTTCCGAGGGCGGCATGCTGCTCGCCGTGCCCGATCCCGGCCGTCTCAAGGACAGTGGCCCCTATGACTGCACCGTGGCCGGCATCGGCCGGCTCACCTTGCGGGTCGTCGCCAGATCGTCGCTCGGCCTGCACGGCCAGTTCGTCAAGATGGACGGGCAGGTCAAGACCGCACTCGACGGCAAGCTTGCCGAACTGCGAGCCGCCGATGCCGTGCGGATCAGCCGGGCCGTCGAGGCGGCCGGCGAAATCAGCGCGGCGATCGAAGCCGCGATCGAAGCCGGCCGGCTCTCCCGCGAGGACGCTTTCGACAACGCCTATGCCGAAGTCGCCGGCTCCAATCCGTCGCAATACACCACGCGCTATCTCCGCGTTTTCGAGGCGATCCTGCCGGCGATCCAGGAGCGCTGGCTGGGCGCCGACAAACGCATGGCCTTTTGCGCGGCGGTCGACCGCAACGCCTATTTGCCGGTGCACAACAGGGTCTGCTCGCAGCCGCAGCGGCCGGATGATCCGGCCTGGAACGCCGTCAATGCCCGCAACAAGCGCATCTTCGACGATCGCGCCGGCCTTACCGCGGCGCGCAGCGTCCGGCCCTTCCTGATCCAGTCCTATGCCCGGGACATGGGCAACGGCACGGTCGTGATGATGAAGGAGATCGACGCGCCGATCCGCATTTTCGGCAAGCATTGGGGTGGCCTGCGCATGGCCTACAAGCTGTGATTGCGGCTAGCATCAGCAATGAAAACAAAAGAATTTATATTTTTAGTAGAAATTGATATTTTTGTTTTCTGTTAATATTTTCTTAAATTAAAATGATCAATTTTTGCGTCTTAAAAATTATAGTTTTATTTTCCAATATCGATATTTATAACATCATGTCCTTTCCAAAGACTGCCTTCCTCCAAGGTGTAGCAAATTAGATCTGATAGGACGTGTCTGCCTATTTGGGTGTGGATCCGGAATTCCCCTGCTGCTTCGTGTTCATCGAAAACAGCTTCGGCTCGATCAAATTCCGGTTTCTTTCCAACGCATATGTATTCAAAGAGTGATATTACGCAGTATTTTATTGTTCGCACGGAAAAAGATCCGGGAGCTCCAAGATATCCCGGGTAAATATTTTCATTGACGTCAGAGATATTCGGAATGAGCGACATGCACGCAGCCGTGTAGCTGGGATGGACGGATATGCTAAGAATTGTATCTTCTTGATTTTTCCATTCTTGCCATTCTTTTGTATTTTTTGGTCCAATTATTTTATCGAGTAGCATGTAGAATTTATTCCGAGCTTTTCTTTTTGAAATGTGCTTGTGCCAGAATACATTTGAGTTTTCAAATTCGTTAGTAGACACAAACTCATCAATTAAGTCCGGCCGCAGGGATAGTAGTATTGAAAGATCTATGTATTCGATAAGCGATCTAAGTATTTGCTTTGCCGGAATGTCCAGGCCTGCCAGTATTAGGTGTCTTATTCCTATGAGTTGAGATGTCATACATCCCAGTAGGGCCATGAAGGCGCGATCTTCATTATTTGCCTTTTCTGATTTTACCGCAACTATTTCGAAGCAGCTGGTCGTGCTAATAAAAAATGAAATGAATTCATCTAATATAAAAAGCCAACCCATTAAGGCTGGTGGCAGTGTCTCGCGGTCACGATATAGAGATTCGCGGTGCGCAATTATTTCGTCGATGCAAACGCCAACCCGAGCTTTCGGGTCCGAAGTTAGGTGCTTTCTCCAGAGTTCATTTGTGCGTCTTGCGAGGTCGAGCATATGGCCGATCGATACCTGTGTTACAGGCTCCATGCGATTGAACGTATCGTACTCCGTTTCACGGCAGAAATGTATTCCGTTAGCGGAAGATTATCGTCGCGGGAAATTGCTGAGGGGGGGCCGAGACGCGCCGGGGTTATTGGTTGGTTGGGCGACGTTCGAAGCGCTGGGCAAGAGATTGCTTCCAAAAAGCTCTTCTGCAGCCTCAAACCCGAGTCGTCTCGTCGAAACGTTGGCTGTGGATGGTTGTGTCGCGCCGGCAGAAACGACCCCATTGCGGCGCTTAGCAGAATGGCGCAATCGCCTTGCGCTTGGATATCTCGAATGGGAGGCGAATAAGGATTAGATAATAGAGCTCGACTCTCGGCGAGCATTGGGGCGGGCTGCGCATGCCCTACAAGCTGTAGGATCAGGCCCGGGCTACCGTCGCGTCCATGGCCCCGGCGATCCCGCGCAATTCTTCCAGAGCCGTCTTGAAGTCGCGCGCGCCGATGGCTGACCAGATCGCCGTGGTGGTTTCGGCAAGGGCCGGAATAGCCGCCGGCAGGATGGCGGCTTCCGCCAGCGCGCCCTTTTCGTTGATCAGGTAGCGTCTGTTGGCGGCGAACAGAACCTGGGCCAGGCAGGCGAGAGCCCGATAGGTCGACCCCGCAATATGCGTTTGTTCGCCGCGTGCGATGGCGGTGGCGGCGACGTCTATGGCAAAGCGCACCTCCCACTGGAAGCGCGCGATCAAAGCCTGCCGCAGCGCTTCTGGATAGGGGACGGTCGATGGCTTGAGCGCGGCGATGATACCGGTTGGATCGGATAGCGGCCGGCACAGCGCTACCTCGCCCATCCAGATCGCCGAGCAGAAGCCGTGCGGATGGCCAGGCTGGTAGTCCATCGACACGTGGCCGGCCCAACAGTCTGCTATGACGGCGCGCACGCGGCCAAGGTCGCGATAGAGCAGATCGACCTTGCGGCCTCCGATCGACAGCCAGCCGCCACCATTGATCCAGGGCCCCCATTCGCCGGGCGATGTCAGTTGCGCGCCGTCCGCGCTATCAACCAAAGGATCCAGCGCTGTCTTCAGCGCCGCGACATCGAGCGGCGCCTGCTGATCGTAATAGAGGCCGAAGTCATAGTCGGAGCCGGGTCCGGCGGTACCGCGCGCCCGCGACCCGCCGAGCACCAGCGCGGTCAGGCCGGAAACCGGTGTCAGGGCGCGCGTCACGGCCTCGATGATCGGATCGGTCATCTGTCGAGATTAACCCATGACGACGCGGCGCACAGCCGGCCGGCCCTTTCGAGCCGGCCGGGCGCGGCGCGCGGTCAAGCTCAGCTCAGGCTGGAGCGCTTGATGAACTCGCCGCCCTTCATGATCAGGGGCATGTGCTTGCCCTGGCGGGTGAGCAGCGCGAGGTCCTTCAAGGGATCGCCGTCGACGACGATCAGGTCGGCATGGGCATCCGCCGCGACCACGCCGATCTTGCCCTCCAGGCGCAGCAGCTTCGCCGCGACATGGGTGGCCGAGCCGATCACCTCGTGCGCCGGCAGGACCTGGCCGCGAATGACGAATTCCTCGGACTGGTGGCGATGCATCTCGCCGAGCAGGTCCGAGCCATAGGCCATGGCGAGGCCGGCCTTGCGCATGATGTCGAGCGATTCCAGTCCGGCCAGCCGCACGTCGTCGACCTTGGCGACGGAGGTCGCCGGCAGACCGAGCTTGGCGCCTTCGCTCGACAGCTTGTCATAGGTGACCAGCGTCGGCACGGCGACCGCGCCGGCCTTGGCCGCGAGCTTGGCCGTCTCCGGCTTGATCAGGTTGCAATGCTCGAGCGAGTGGACGCCGCATTCGACCGCCCGGCGGATCGCCGCGTCGGTATAGAGATGCGCCGAGACATAGGTGCCGGCATTCTGGGCCTCCTCGACGATGGCGATGATCTCTTCCCGGGAGAAGCCGAGGAAATGGATCGGATCGGTCGGCGAGGCGACGCCGCCATTGGCCATGATCTTGATGAAGTCGGCGCCGCCCTTGATCTCCTCGCGCGCGGCCCGGCGCACCTCGGTGATGCCGTCGCAGATGCGGCCGAGCTGGCCGAGCCGGAAGCTGGTCTGCTCGACGGTGCGGTCGTCGTAGCGGCCGCGGAAGTCGCAATGGCCGCCGGTCTGGCTCAAGGCCTTGCCGGAGATGACCAGGCGCGGGGCCGGCAGGTAGCCGTCGGCTGCGGCGGCCACCAGGCCGTGATCGGCACCGCCGACGTCGCGCACGGTGGTGAAACCGCGCAGCAGCATTTCGCGCATCAGCTTGAAGGCGCGCACCGTGGTGACCGCATCCGGCAGCATGGCGTTGCGGCCGAGATCGGCGAGGCAGGCGACGACATGGACATGCGCGTCGATCAGGCCGGGCATCAGCGTGCGCCCGCCGAGGTCGATCACTTTCGCTTTGCCGGGCGCGATGGACTTGCCGACCTCGCGAATGCGGTCGTTCTCGATGAGCACCTGGACGGGGTCGCCGCGTTCCGGCGCGGTGCCGTCGACGATGCGGGCATTGGTCAGGAGGATGGAAGCCACGGGACTGTCTCCGGTCAGCGCGTAGGACGCCAGGCGTCGAACGTCAGGATTTGGCCCGGGCGGCGGCCCGGGCTTCGAGGAAGGCGGGGATGAGCAGGGGGCTGAGCCTTGCGACCGGCGCGATATGCTCCTCGCGATAGTGCTCCTCGACATCGAGCAGGTTCATCGTGCCGATGGCTTCGCCGTCATAGAGGATCGGGATATTGATCACCGAGCCGAGACCCATGCTCTCGATCAGGGCATGGTCGAAGAACGCCCAGCGAATGCCCTCGCGGTCGCGGCCGAGATAGGGCTTGCGCCCCTTCAGCACCAGATTGCCCCAGGGCGTCTCGCCCATGGTCTTGCGGCCGGAGACCGGATATTCGGCCGGCTTGCTCGAATAGACCCGTGCGACGTCCTGGCCGTCGACATAAAGCAAGGTGAACAGCTTGTGGCCGACGAGTTCGGCGGTGGCCAGTTCCAGGGCCTTGTAGAGCCGCGTGGGCTGGCCGGGCTCGGCCAGCGTGGTCAGGAGATGGGGCAAATGATCGGTCATGCGGTCCTCGGGGCAGGCGGAATGCGTTCGGGCAGGATGCCCTGCGGCCGGACATAGAAGACAAGGATGAGGGCGACGCCGACCAGCATCTCGCGCAGGGCGGCGATCTGCACCGGCTGCAGGCCGGGGGCGATATCGGCGACGAAACGGGTGGCTTCCAGGAAGAACACCACCGCATAGGCTCCGATGACCGCGCCGGTCGGGCGGCCGACGCCGCCGGCCGAGACCGCCAGGAAGATGTAGATGGTGATCAGCGGCTGGAAATGGTCGGGCGAGATGTAGGTCTGATAGTGGCCATAGAGCGCGCCGGCGAGCCCGGCGATCGCCGCCGACAGCGCGAAGGCCTGGAACTTGAAGCGTAGCACGCGTTTGCCGGCGAAGGCCGCGAGCTCCTGGTCCTCGCGGATCGCCTTCAGCGAGCGGCCGAAGGGCGACAGGTCGAGCCGGCGCAGCAGCGCCCAGACAGCGAGCACGACGATGCTGACGAGCGCGAGATAGAACAGGTTGAAGCCCTGGGTGCCGAGCTCGGCCTTGAACGGCGCCTTCAGGCCGGACATGCCGTCGGAGCCATTGGTCAGCCAGCGTTCGTTGAGCGCCACCAGCCGCACCACCTCGGCGAAACCGAGCGTGACGATGGCGAGATAGTCGTCCCGGAGCTTCAAGGTCCCGAAGGTGACGATGAGGCCTGCGACGACGCCAGCGCCGAGCGCAGCCACCAGGCCGACCGGCACCGGGGCGCCGGCCGAGGTCGCGATCGCCGAGGCATAAGCGCCGACCGCGAAGAAGCCGGCCAGGCCGAGATTGACCATGCCGGCGCCACCCCAGATCAGGTTGAGGCTGAGCGCCAGCAGCGCGTAGATGCCGCCCATGGTCAGGGTGAACAGGAGATAGGAGAGCATCAGGCTGCCCTTTCGCCGAAGATGCCACGCGGGCGGAAGGTGAGCATGATCAGGATCGCGGCAAAGCCGATCGCCGTGCGATAGGTCGCCGGCACGACCAGCAGCGACAACTCCTCGGCGATGCCGACCGCGAAGGCGCCGACCACCGCGCCCGGGATCGAGCCGAGCCCGCCGAGCACGGCGGCGGCGAAGACCGACAGGAGGATGCGCGCGCCGGTCAACGGGTCGATCGAGGTGTCGACCGCCAGCAGCACGCCGCCGACGCCGGCGAGCCCCGCGCCGAGAAACAAGGTGGTGACCGCCACCACCTGCGGGTCGATACCCTTCAGGCGCGCCAGGTCGACATTGTCGGCGACGGCCCGCATCGCCTTGCCGAAGCGGGTGAAGCGCAGGAAGGCGAAGACCGCGAGCATGACCAGGCCGGCGAGCACGACATTCTCGATCTGCTGCGGGCCGACCCTGAGGTCGAGAAAGCGCAGGTCGGGCTTGAGCGGCAGGTCGTAGCCGCGCAGGTCGTTGCCGAACAGGAAGCGGACGACGTTTTCCAGGATCAGGTTGAGCGCGATGGTGGCGATCGCCACCGTCAGCGCCCCGGCCGGCCGGAGCCTGCGCAGCGCGCCTTCCTCGCCGGCGACGCCGACCGCGCCGGCGACCAGAAAGGCGATGACCAGCGCCGGCAGCACGCCGGCGCCCCACATGGTGTTGGCGAACCAGCCGGCGAAGCCGCCAATGGTGACATAGGCGGCGACCCCGAAGCTCGGATAGCGCAGGACGGCGAAGATGGCGGTGAAACCGATGGCCGGCACCGCGATGAGCGTGCCGGTCATCAGCCCGTTGAGAATGGCCTGCGCTACGATCGACATGGCGGGCCTCAGGCGATCTTCAGGAGGTTGATCTTGCCGGCCTTCACCTGCTCGTAGCGGAAGCGGCAATCGGCGATGTCGCCGGTATCCAGGAAGTCGCAGGGGCCGCTGGCGCCGTCATAATCGACCGCCTGCTTGGCGGCGATCGCCTTCAGGCCGTCCAGCGCATTGTCGACCTTGAGTCCACCGGGAGCCTGGCTGACCTTGCGGATATTGTCCTTGATCGCCGTGCCCGAGGCCTCGCCCGCGAGCGCGATCGCCATCAGGACCAGGTTGATCTGGTCATAGACCTGGGTGGTGTAGGGATCCGGGTTGGTGACGCCGATCAGCTTGACGAGCCGCTCATAGGCTTTCGAACCCTCGGCCGATGACGGCGAGATGGTGAAGACGCCCTCGACCACGTCGGCCGGCAGGCTTTCGACCAGCTTCTGGTTGACCGAATAACCGAAGGCGATCTTCTTGGCCGTGAAGCTGGCGCGGTAGAGATCGCGCAGCAGCACGGTCGTGTCCGGGGCATAGCCGCCGAGCACCAGGGCGTCCGGCCGGAAGCGGACGATCTCGTCGACCTCGGAGCGATAGGACGGCTTCTTGTCGTCATAGATCAGCGCGCCGGTCTCGCCGCCGGCCGCCTTCACGGCGAGCGTGATATTGTCGAACTGGCTCTTCTGGAACGGCGTCTGGGGCGAGACGAAGAACACCCGCTTGGCGCCCTGTTCGAGGGCGAATTCGCCGAATTTCCGGCCCTGCAGGGTGGTGTTGGGCTGGGTGCGGACGAGATAGCCCTGATGCGGCAGGGCGGTGATCGGGTCGGCGCCGGAGACGGTGGCGAGGAAGGTCTTGGATTCCCAGCAGAGCGGCGCGACCGCGGTCGTCACCGACGAGGCCCAGGTGCCGAGAATGGCCGAGACCTTGTCGACGTCGATCAGCTTGCGGGCGGCGCGCACACCGGCCTCGGGGCTGGTCTGGTCGTCTTCCGAGATCAGCTCGACCTTCCGGCCGAGCACGCCGCCGGCGGCATTGACCTCGTCGACGACGGCCTTAATGGCCTTGACCATGACCGGGCCATAGGGGCCGCCGGCGCCGGTCAGCGGCGTCAGCGAGCCGATCTTGATCGGCGCGCCCTGGGCGCGTGCGAGGCTCGGCACGGCCATGAGGCCGGCAAGCGCGGCGGCGCCCGCCATGAGGTCGCGGCGTGTCGTGTCGTGCTGTGACATCGGTGATACTCCTCTGGATGGTTTCTTTGTCGGTCAGCCGCCGAGAAACAGGCGGCGGATTTCGGGGTCGGCGGCAAGGCTTGGGCCCGCGCCCTCGGCACTGTTGCGGCCGGAGACGAGCACGTAACCGCGCGTCGAGATCGCCAGCGCCTCGACGGCATGCTGCTCGACCATCAGGATCGGCAATCCGCCGCGGTTCAGTTCCACCACGGCGTCGAACAATTCATCCGCCGCCTTGGGCGACAGGCCGGCGGTCGGCTCGTCCAGCAGCATCAGTTTCGGATCGGTCATCAGGCCCATGGCCATGGCGAGGATCTGGCGCTGGCCGCCCGACAGGGTGCGGGCAAGCGCCCGGCGCTTGGTGGCCAGCATGGGATAGCGCTCATAGAGCGCCTCGATCCGCCGGGCGGCGCCCTTCGGGTCGAGATAGCCGGAGATTTCCAGATTCTCGGCGACCGTCAGGCTGCCGAAGACATTGCGCTCCTGCGGCACGAAGGAAATGCCGGCGCGCGCGCGTCCCTGGGCATCCCGTGCCGTAACGTCTTCCTCGGCGAGCCGGATCGCGCCGGCCTTGGTCGCGACGAGGCCGGCGACCGCCTTCAGGAAGGTCGATTTGCCCGCGCCGTTCGGCCCGATAATGGTGACGATCTCGTTGGCCTCGACACGCATCGAGGTGCCCTTGAGGATCTCTTCCGACGCGCCATAGCCGGCGACGATCCCGTCGACTGACAGAATGCTCAATGCCGCCTCCCGAGATAGGCTTCCTGGACCCGCGCGTCGGCGGCGACCGTCTCGAACGAGCCTTCGACCAGCGTGCGGCCTTCGGCCATCACGATGATCGGGTCGCACAGCCTCCTGATCAGCCCCATGTCGTGCTCGATCAGGCAAATCGTGATGCCGTCGCGGTTGAGCGCCACCAGATGGCTGGCGATCTCTTCCGTCAGGCTCGGATTGACGCCGGCCATCGGCTCGTCGAGCAGGATGAGCTTCGGATCGGCCATCAGCGCCCGGCCGATCTCGACCAGCTTCTTCTGGCCGCCGGAGAGCGCGGTGACCGGATTGTCGATGACGTGATCGAGGCGCAGCCGGCGGGCGATACCGAAGGCCTTCTCGGCGAGCTCGGCCTCACGGTCGCGCGCCGCCTTGCCGCCGAGCATGGCGGCGATCAGGCCTTCGCCCTGCTGGCGCGGCCCATAAAGCATCAGGTGCTGGAACACGCTGAGCTTGGGAAAGCCGCGGGCCAGCTGAAAGGTGCGCACCAGGCCGCGCTCGACCAGCCGATCCGGGGCGAGACCGCCGATCTCCTGGCCGTTCAGCCTGATTTCGCCTTGATCCGGCCGATAGAGGCCCGAAACGACGTTGAACAGGGTCGACTTGCCGGCGCCGTTCGGCCCGATCAATCCAGTGAAACTGCCGGCCTTGATGGCGAGATCGACACCCTGCAGCACGCTGACGCCATAAAAGCCGCGCTTGAGGCCGCGCACCGACAGAAGTTCGCTCATGCGGCTTTTCCTTTTGGCCGACGGGTGACGGCCTTGACCGGCCTGTCGGGGAAATGCTGTCTGGCCTGCTCCTTCCAGAAATTCAGGAGCTCGGCGAAATAGGCGGGGTCGTCGCGCAAGACCGTCTGGGCGATCATGCCACGGATCATGCACATGCTGGCGTTCATCACGGTGCGGGTGCGCTCCGGGTCGGTGCCGCGGCTGGCCGCCAGGGCCATCCAGATGGCGTCGAGGCCGGAATGGAAGTCCTTCACCACGGGTACGAGGCGTGCCCTGAAGTCGTCATTGTGGCGGGCTTCCGGCAGATATTCCATGGTCACGTAGAACAGCCGGTCCGACATGATCTTCCAGAGATAGTCGACGATCTCGTCGCTCGACCCGCCGCGCGCATTGATGTCCTCGGCGAAGCGGTGGAGATCTTCGGTGACCAGGCCGAGCATGCGCGCGATGGCCGAGGTGACGAGATCTTCGCGGCTGGAAAAATGGTGGGTCAGCGCGCCGCGCGACACGCCCGCATAGGCCGCGATCTCAGGGGTCGGCATGCGCGAGATGCCGCGGTCGTGCAACAGGTCGATGGCCGCTTCGAGCAGACGCGCCGAGGTCTCGGCGCTGCGCTCCTGCTGTGATCGTCTCTCGCGACGTTCCGCCAAAACCGACCGCCCCCCGCGACCTGGATGATGATGGAGGCGGAGAAAGCCACATCACAAACAAACATGCAAGTTTGTTTTTAAGTCGGAAGATGCCGTGCTTTCGGGCAGGGTGCTCGGTCGCGAGTCTTTGAGCGCGTGGCGGGTGAATGGGCGAAAAAGCGCAACCAAATCAAGCCTCTCCCAAAGGGAGAGGGGGGCATCGGCAGAAGCAATTGCTTCTGCCTGACGTCAGCTGCCGGGTGAGGGGCCGTCCATCTCCGGATAACGCGGCATGCGCAACGAGCATCGACCTCAGTTCTGAACGCTTACGGCCCTCACCCGGCGCCTGACGGCGCCACCCTCTCCCTTTGGGAGAGGGTTGATTCAGCGGGGCTTTTCCCGTTGGCGGGCCTCACCCCTTACCCCCTCACTCCCAGCTCAGCGCACCGCCGTTCTGGTATTCGATGACCCGCGTCTCGAAGAAGTTCTTCTCCTTCTTCAGGTCCATGGCTTCCGACATCCAGGGGAAGGGATTGTCGGTCTCGGCGAAGACCGGGGCGAGGCCGAGCTGGGCGCAGCGCCGGTTGGCGATGAAATGCATATATTGCTCGCACAGTCCGGCATTCAGCCCGAGGAAGCCGCGCGGCATGGTGTCCCGGCCATAGGCGGCCTCGATCTCGGCGCCGTCCTTCAGCATTTGCCGCAGCTCGTCCTGGAATGCCTTGGTCCAGAGATGCGGGTTCTCCGCCTTGATCTGGTTGATGACGTCGATGCCGAAATTCAGGTGAATGCTCTCGTCGCGCAGGATGTATTGATATTGCTCGGCGATCCCGACCATCTTGTTGCGCCGGCCGAGCGACAGGATCTGCGCGAAGCCGGTGTAGAACCACATGCCCTCGAACACGACGTAGAAGGCGACGAGGTCGCGCAGGAAGGCCTGGTCGGCCGCCGGCGTCCCCGTCTTGAAGTCGGGATCGTCGAGGCTCTGGGTATGTTTCAAGGCCCAGGCGGCCTTGTCGGTGATCGACGGCACCTCCCGGTACATGTTGAACAATTCGCCCTCGTCGAGTCCGAGGCTCTCGACGATATATTGGAAGGTATGGGTGTGGACCGCCTCCTCGAAGGCCTGGCGCAGGAGATATTGCCGGCATTCCGGGTTGGTCAGGTGACGATAGATCGCCAGCACGATATTGTTGGCGACCAGGCTTTCGGAGGCCGCGAAGAAGCCGAGATTGCGCTTGATGGCGCGCCGCTCGTCCTCGGTCAGCCCGTCTTTCGACTTCCACAGCGCGATATCGGCCTGCATCGACACTTCGGTGGGCATCCAGTGATTGTTGCAGCCGGAGAGATATTTTTCCCAGGCCCAGCGATATTTCAGCGGCAGGAGCTGGTTCACGTCGGCGCGGGCATTGATCATCGCCTTGTCGTCGACCGAGACGCGCTGGCCGCCGCGGTCGATGACGCCGAGGCCGGTGGCGTCGGCCGCCGCCGGCAATGCCGTCGCTGGCAGGCTGGGATGGAGGGCAGGGGTGGCTTTGGGTTCGGACCAGTCGAGCATGGCGAGGCCTTGAGACGAGGGGGCCTCCGCGCCGGTGTGGCGCGACGGAGGCTGGAAAGGGGGGAGCCCGGGCCGAGACCCGGGCGAATGCTGTGGCTGCCGGCCTATTGGCAGGCTTCGCAGGTCGGGTCGTCGATGGCGCAAGCCTGGCCCCAGGCTGCCCCTGCGGCGCCGCTCACGATGATCGCGGCGGCGGCCGTCGGGATGGTCGACGACACGGCATTGAGTTTGCCGTCGGTGCCCTTGAGCGTGGATTTCTCCACATGGGTCGCGCTCAGCGATCGCAGGTAATAGGTCGTCTTCAGGCCGAGCCGCCAGGCCAGGCGATAGGCCTCATCGAGCTTCCTGCCCGATGGCTGGGCCATGTAGAGGTTGAGCGACTGCCCCTGGTCGATCCATTTCTGCCGGCGCGCGGCGGCCCGGATCAGCCAGCTGGGTTCGATTTCGAAGGATGTCGCATAGAGCGCCTTGAGATCGTCGGGAATGCGATCGATCCGGGTCAGCTTGCCGTCATAATATTTGAGGTCCGAAACCATCACCTCATCCCACAGGCCGCGGGCTTTCAGGTCATGGACGAGGTCGGCGTTCACCACCGTGAAGTCGCCCGACATGTTCGCCTTGACGTAGAGCTGGCTGTAGGACGGCTCGATCGACTGCGACACTCCGACAATGTTGGAGATGGTGGCGGTCGGCGCGATGGCCATGCAGTTGGAATTGCGCATTCCGGTGGTGACGACGCGGGCGCGCAGCGCGTCCCAGTCCATGGTCGATGAGCGATCGAGCTCGATGTCGCCGTCGCGCGCCTCGCTGAGCAGTTCGAGAGAGTCGATCGGCAGGATGCCTTTCGACCAGAGCGAGCCCTCGAAGCTCGGATAGCGGCCGCGCTCGGCGGCAAGGTCGACCGAAGCCGAGATGGCAAGCCAGCTGATGGCCTCCATCGACGTGTCGGCGAATGCAATGGCGCCTTCGGACGCCGCGGGCAGCCGCAGCAGTTGCAGGGCGTCCTGGAAACCCATGATCCCCAGGCCGACGGGCCGATGGCGCAGGTTCGATCGGCGGGCTTCCGGGATCGTGTAGAAATTGATGTCGACGACATTGTCGAGCATGCGCATCGCGGTCGCCACCGTCCGGCCGAGCCGGTCGAGGTCGAGGCCCTTGGCGGTGACATGGGCCGCCAGGTTGATCGAGCCGAGATTGCAGACGGCGACTTCGTCCGCCGAGGTGTTGAGGGTGATCTCGGTGCACAGGTTCGAGGAGTGGACGACACCGGCATGCTGCTGCGGCGAGCGCAGATTGCAGGCATCCTTGAAGGTGATCCAGGGATGGCCTGTTTCAAACAGCATGGTCAGCATCTTGCGCCAAAGGTCGACGGCGGCGACACGCCTGAACACCTTGATCTCGCCTCGGTCGGCCTTGGCCTCATAGGTCTCGTAGGCCAGCTTGAAGGGCTTGCCGTAGAGATCGTGCAGGTCGGGAACCTCGTCCGGCGAAAACAGCGTCCACCGTCCGCCGGCCAGGACGCGCTGCATGAACAGGTCCGGGATCCAGTTGGCCGTGTTCATGTCGTGGGTGCGGCGGCGATCGTCACCGGTATTCTTGCGCAGATCGAGGAATTCCTCGATGTCGACGTGCCAGGTTTCGAGATAGGCGCAGACCGCGCCCTTGCGCTTGCCGCCCTGGTTGACGGCGATCGCGGTGTCGTTGGCAACCTTCAGGAAGGGGACCACGCCCTGGCTTTCACCATTGGTGCCCTTGATATGGGCTCCCAGGCCACGCACCGGCGTCCAGTCATTGCCGAGGCCGCCGGAATATTTGGCGAGCAGGGCATTGTCCTTCACAGCCTTGAAGATGCCGTCGAGATCGTCGGATACGGTGGTCAGGAAACAGGATGAGAGCTGCGGCCGGGGCGTGCCCGCATTGAACAGGGTCGGCGTCGAGGCCATGAAGTCGAAAGACGACAGGAGGTTGTAGAATTCGATCGCCTTGGCCTCGCGATCGATCTCGCGCACCGCCAGCCCCATGGCGACCCGCATGAAGAAGGCCTGGGGCAATTCGAACCGATGGCCCCGCACGTGCAGAAAATAGCGATCATAGAGCGTCTGCAGGCCGAGATAGTCGAACTGCAGGTCGCGCTCGGGCTTGATGGCGGCGGCAAGCCGGGGGAGATCGAAGCGCGTGAGTTCGGCATCGACCAGTTCATTGGCGATGCCGACGCGAACATAACCTTGCATGTATTCGCCGTAACGCTCGGCCATTTCGGCCTGCGTCGCCTGCCCCGGTCGATTGAACACGAAGCTCAGGGCTTCGCGGCGCAATTTGTCGAGCAGGAGGCGGGCGCTGACCTTGGAATAATTCGGCTCGGTCTCGACCAGCGTACGCGCCGCCAGGATGGGCGCTTGCGCCAGCTCGTCGAGCGAGATGCCGTCATAGAGATTGCGATGGGCCTCCGTGATCACCGCGTCGGCATCGACGCCGTCGAGGCCCGAAACGGCCTCCCGGACGATGCGGGCGAGCCTGTCGGCATCGAGCGGCACCCGCTCGCCCGCGGCATTGGTCATGCTGAGCGCGCTGGCCGGCGCGGACGCGACCTGCGCACCGGCCAGCGCACGCTCCCGGGCGCGCTCGTCGCGATAGAGAACATAGGCGCGCGCCACCTTGTGATGCTCGCCGCGCATCAGGGCGAGCTCGACCTGATCCTGGACATCCTCGATATGGAACGTGCGGCCGGCATCCGCCCGCCGCGTCAGGCCGGAGACGATCTGATCGGTCAGCGTCCCGACGACGTCGTGGATGCGGCGAGAGGCGGCCGCGCCCGTGCCCTCGACGGCCAGGAAGGCCTTGGTCAGCGCCACCGCGATCTTGGCGGGGTCGAAGGGGGTGACGCCGCCATTGCGGCGGATCACCTGATAGCCCGGTTCGCTCGCCGGCCTGGCGGCGGCGAGGGACGTGTGCGGAAGAGCGCTCGGCGCGGCTTCGGATTCAATCAACAGAGACATCGGCAGACCCCAGAGAGTGTGGGGGCTTGGGCCAAAAGGACGCCGCCGGAAACAGGACGGCGCGATCGCCCTCCCGCTGATGCAAGCGACCCACCAGGACACCCCGCCCGTGGACGTTCAAGATGTCGGGGCAGGTCTCCTGGCTCACGGGTCGTCGGGCTGTCTGGCCTTCCCGAAGCCCTCCTGGACCTCAGTGACACGTCTCGACAGCGTCTCGCCGTTTACAGTTGCGGGGGCAGCTCCGGCTTCGATGCGAACGGCATCTCACCGGATTCCCTCTTAGCTCCCGGTGCGACTCAGGAGAACCTCGACCGCTACATATAGCGGCCGACTCGCGTTCAATGTCAATGGATTGTGTTTTGGCGGCGGGCGGTTCTTGCCGACACGATGACCTGGGTATCACAGGCATTTAACGACATAAAGATATCCTTATGTATTCTTGACTTTTTTCGCCTGCTGCCGCCAAATGGAGGTGTCGTGGTTCTGCGGATCCGTCCGGGTCCGGAGCTAAGAGGGAATCCGGTACGCCCCAGGGCCAGGCCGGAGCTGCCCCCGCAACTGTAAGCGGTGAGCCGCTGTTCATCTCGCGTCACTGGGGCCTGAAGGTCTCGGGAAGGCCGAACAGCAGCATTGACCCGCGAGCCAGGAGACCTGCCTCGACCTGATAACGTCCACGGGCGGGGTGTCCGGTGTGTCGCTTGCAAAGCGGGACGCCATGCGTCCCGACAGCCTGCTTGCGGCCGCTTGGCCTTCGCCCCAGCAAACGGGGTTTGCCAATGTCGTCTCTGTCTCTGCCTGTTGCCACTCTCGGCGTGCCGCGCATCGGCGCCCGGCGCGAATTGAAATCAGCTCTGGAAGGTTATTGGTCCGGCAAGATCGACGGGCCGCAACTGCTGGCGGCGGCGGCCAATCTCCGCGCGCGCCACTGGGCGCTGCAGCAGGCGCAAGGTGTCACCGTCATTCCGTCGAACGATTTCTCGCTTTACGACCACGTCCTCGACACCAGCGTCATGGTCGGCGCCATCCCTGAGATCTACGGCTGGCGCGGCGGCAAGGTGGCGCTCGCGACCTATTTCGCCATGGCGCGCGGCAGCGAGGCACCGGCCGGGCACGCGGACCACGCGGCGGCCTGCGGCTGCGGCCCTGCGGCGACAGGTGTTCCGGCGCTCGAAATGACCAAATGGTTCGACACCAACTATCATTACATGGTGCCCGAATTCGAACGCGGGCAGGAATTCTCGCTGGCCTCGACCAAGCCGCTCGATGAATTCCTGGAGGCCCAGGCACTGGGCATCCAGACCCGTCCGGTGCTGCTCGGGCCGGTGACCTATCTGAAGCTTGGCAAGGCCAAGGACGGTGCCTTCGATCCCTTGTCCCTGCTGCCCGACCTGGTGCCTGTTTATATCGACATCCTGCGCCGGCTCGCCGCCAACGGCGCCGAATGGGTACAGCTCGACGAACCCTGCCTGGCGCTTGATCTCGACGATGCCGCGCGCCTCGCGTTGCGCAACTGCTACCAGACTCTCGCACGCGCGCTGCCCGACCTGAAGATCATGCTGGCGAGCTATTTCGGTGCTCTCGGCAACAATCTCGATACGGCCTTCGGCATGCCGGTCGCCGGCCTCCATGTCGATCTCGTCCGCGCGCCCGACCAACTCGACCGGGTGCTGGCCAAGGCGCCGCGCGGGCTGGTGCTGTCGCTCGGTATCATCGACGGCCGCAATGTCTGGCGCGCCGACCTGCCGCGTCTGCTCGACCGGCTCGAGCCGGTGGTGGCCAGGCGGGGCACCGATCACATCGAGATCGCGACCTCCTGTTCCCTGTTGCACGTGCCCGTCGATCTTGCGCTGGAAACCGGGCTCGATCCCGACCTGAAGGACTGGCTCGCCTTCGCGGCCCAGAAAATGGCCGAGCTCGCGACGCTCGGCCGCGCGCTGGCCGGTGGTCGTGGCACCGTGGCCGAAGTGCTGGCGGCGTCGGCCGAGGCATCCGCCCGGCGGCGCAGCTCCACCAAGATCCACGACCCGGCGGTCGCGGCAAGGCTTGCCGTGGTGACGCCTGCCATGGCGAGCCGCGCGCATTCCTTCGCCGATCGGCAGAGGCTGCAGCACGCGCATTTTGCGCTGCCCTCGTTTCCGACCACCACGATCGGTTCGTTTCCGCAGACCGAGGCGGTGCGCAAGGCGCGCTCGGCCCATGCCAAGGGCACGCTCAGCGACGCCGCCTATGAGGCGTTCCTGCGCCAGGAGACGCAGGCGGCCATCCGCTGGCAGGAGGATATCGGCATCGACGTGCTGGTTCACGGCGAGTTCGAACGCAATGACATGGTGCAATATTTCGGCGAGCAATTGTCCGGTTATGCTTTCACCCGGCATGGCTGGGTGCAGAGCTACGGCTCGCGTTATGTGCGGCCACCGATCATTTTCGGCGACGTGTCACGGCCGCGGCCGATGACGGTCGGCTGGTCGTCCTACGCCCAGTCGCTGACGACGCGGCCGATGAAGGGCATGCTGACCGGGCCGGTCACCATGCTGCAATGGTCGTTTGTCCGCGACGATCTGGCCCGCGACCAGGTCTGCCGCCAGATCGCGCTGGCGATCCGCGACGAGGTCGTCGACCTCGAACAGGCCGGCATCGGCATCATCCAGATCGACGAGCCGGCGATCCGCGAAGGCCTGCCGCTGCGCCGGGGCGACTGGAAGGCCTATCTCGCCTGGGCGGTCGAGTGCTTCAGGCTGTCGGCGGCCGGCGTCGCCGACCGGACGCAGATCCACACCCATATGTGTTACGCCGAGTTCAACGACATCATCGACGCGATCGGCGCCATGGATGCCGACGTCATCTCGATCGAGACGTCGCGGTCGAAGATGGAGTTGCTCGACGCCTTTGTCGGCTATCGCTACCCGAACGAGATCGGTCCCGGCGTCTATGACATTCATTCGCCGCGCATCCCGGCGGTTGCCGAAATGATCGAGCTTCTGGGCAAGGCTCGTCGGCACCTTGCGCCGGAGCAGATCTGGATCAATCCCGACTGCGGCCTGAAGACGCGCAAGTGGGAGGAGGTGCGTCCGGCGCTGATCAACATGGTCGAGGCGGCCAGGGAGATCCGCTTGCTGGCGCGCTGAGCCGGGCCGGTGTCGGACGCGGTGGCCCGTCGCCGCCGCGTCCCTCGCTTGCGGCGGCAGTCGTCAGGCTCCCGGCCTTGAGGCCTTGCCCTCAGCCAGGAGGCCTGGCCTGCGCCGCCAGATGAAGGCTTCGGTCGTGAAAGCGGGCGAGCTGGGACTGGTGACCGGCCGACAGCACGGTGGCGCCAGGCAATCGCCTGTCGATGACCGCGTGGAGCGTGCAAACGGCCTCTTCCTCCAGGCCAGCCATTGCCTCGTCGAGCAGAAGCCAGTCGGGGCGGCCGAGCAGCGCCCTTGCCACGGCAAGCCGCTGCTGCTGACCGGCCGAAAGGATCTTGTGCCAGCTGTCCTGTTCGTCGAGGCGAGCGGCGAATGTCGGCAGGCCGGCATCAAGCAGGGCCGCGGCAAGTGCCTCGTCGCCATAGGCATGGCCCGGGGCCGGATAGGCGATCGCGTCGCGCAAGGGACCGATCGGCAGGTAGGGCTGTGCCGTGAGCAGCATCATGCGGGCCTTCGCGGGCACCGTGATCGTCCCGGATCCGTGTGGCCAGACGCCGGCCATGGCGCGCATGAGGGTCGACTTGCCCGCACCCGAGAGGCCGGTGACGAGGACTTTGTCGCCCGGCCGGATCGTCAGGGACGGCACGGCCGTGATCGGCGTCCCGTCCGGGCGGGCCAGAACGACATTGGCGATGACGACGTCATCCCCCGCGGACGAACGTGCGATCTCGGGCGCCGACCGTCGCGGGGCGAGGGCCATCGCCTGTCCAAAGCCGGTCAGCCGGTCGATCACCGCCTTGTATTCGGCCAGCGGCCGATAGAATTCGGTGAACAGCGACAGGGCGTCCTGGACGCGGAAGAAGGCGCCCATGGTCTGGGTCAGGCCGCCCAGCTGGACCGCGCCCGAAAAATAGGCCGGCGCCAGCACGATGATCGGAAAGACGAGCGCGGCCTGGCCAAGGGTGGAGGTGGCGAAGGTGAGCCGCCTGGTGTGCCGCATATAGGCGGCCCAGTTCGCCAGCACGGGCAGGAAGCCGCGGCTCAGATGGGCCCGCTCCGCGGCGGCCCCCTTGAGCGAGGCGATCTGCTCGTCGTTTTCACGAACGCGCATCAGGCTGAAGCGAAAATCGGCCTCGTAGCGCCGCTTGTCGAAACCGATGCGAATGAGCGGGCGCCCGGTGAGATGGGCGAGCAGCGTGCCGGCGATCGCGAAGGCGAGCGCGGCCCAGACGAGATAGCCGGGGACGGCATCGATCCGGAGCCCGCCGGCCGGCAGCCTTGCCTGGGCCGAGAGGGTCCACAGAATGATCACGAAGGCCTGCAGCGACACGCCGGCCGTGAACAGCCGCGACCAGAATTCGAGCGTCGCCGTGGTGAACAGCCGGATGTCCTCGGCAATGCGCTGGTCGGGATTGTCGGGCGCGACGCCCCGGACGCGCAGGGAGTGGATGCCGGCCTCGAACCATTGTTGCGCCAGATGCGCGGTCGACCAGCGCCGCCAGCGCATTTGCGCATATTGGGTGAGATAGATCTCATAGACGCGGCCGATCACGATGAGGCCGGCGATGATCGCCCAGGTCTGCAACTCGACCCAGAAGACCGCGCCGTCGCGCTGCTGGAGCGCGGTGAAGAAGCGGCCGTTCCATTGATTGAGCAGGACCGTCAGGAAGACCTGGGCGATATTGATCGCCATGAGCCCGAAAAGCAGGGCGTGGGCGAAGACGCGCTCTTGAACGGCCAGCCGAAGACCGGCCGGCCAGGCGATAGGGCTCTTGTCGGTTGCCGCGAAGAAGGGGTCGGCGAGCCGGGTGATCTGGCCGATGACCGGGACGAACGAGGCGGCGAACACCAGTCCGGCGAAGATGACCGGCCATGCGGCGGTCGCGGTCGTCGCAAGATGCGGCCGCCACTGCGCGGGGAAGGCGGTCGTCCCGGCGGCCACCAGGACCGCGACCGAAGCCAGGTGCCAGACGATCAGGAAGCCGATGATGGCGCGGATCAGGTTGGATGCTGCGCGGGCGCGCCAGGCGATCGCCGCCGCGGCGAGGCTGAGAGCGAAGACGGCGGGCGACGGCGCGGCCCGGCCCGTGAGCCACGCGACGCCCATAATGGCTCCGGCAAGACCCGCCGCAGTGGCGAGGAGCAGCATCAGGCGTCCCGGCCGCACGTCATGGTTGGAGAGCGTGATCATGTCCGCCGGCCGCTCAACCGGTGCTATCGTTGTTGCGTTCGACCGGGTCGAAGACCGCGCGCCAGACGTCGAGACTGCGGGAGCCCTCGATCATGCGCCGCTGGCGCAGGGCGACGCGCAGACAGGCTCTGGCGAAACGTCCGGGCGGCGGCAGGAAGCGGTCCGGCGGGTCGCCGCGATCGAGCGCGGCATTGACCTCGGCCTTCAGCGCGTTCAGTGCGGGCAAGCCGTAGCGATGAAGGGTCGCCTGGAACGCCAGGTGCTGTTCGAGGTCGAAGGCTTTCGCCGCACCCGGGGCCTGGCGGGCCGGGTGTGGCGGAAACAGATAGGCGCAGGGTACCAGGCCGGCGGGGATCGGGCTGGTCCTCGGCTGCGTCATGCCCCGGCCGAGAAGTTGCCGCATGAGGCCGGGCAGGACCTCGCTCAGATCGGCGGCGGGCGAGGCGGCGCTGGCTGGAAAGACTTCCAGTCGCCCGAGCCGGGTCAGCACGACCCGGTGATGGGTGGAGCGCCTCAGCATGTCCAGGACCGGGCTTTCCGCCGTGAGCAGCGACGTGGTGCCGGCCGCGCGCAGGCGCTCGATCAGGGACCTGTCGGTGGTGCGCAGGCAGATATCCGCCTGGTCGACGGCCAGGCCGATATCGAAGAGGATGCCGCCCCGGTCTTGGACGCGCAGGGCGCCGGTATCGGGGCCGAGCTCGGTGATGGTTGTGCGACGGTTCATGCGGCCGGCCTCGCGCGGCAGGCACAGCGCGACCGCGTGGTTCCACAGGCGCGGGTCCGAACTGAGCACCTCGAAGGCGACCGGAACCATTTCGCCGGCGGCGTTCAATCGGATGCCGCCGCGCTGCGTCACGGCCGTCACGCCATCGGGGGCCCGCGTGACGGTCACGACCTCGTCCGGGCGCCTGCGAAAACCTTCGATCGCTCCGAAGGCGCCCATGCTCCATTCGACCGCGGCGGTATCGATCTGCGTGGCCAGCCAGTCGAAGGTCTCCATGGGGCGGCAGTCTCCACGCCGGGCAGAGGGCGGGCGCGGGCGCCGCGAGGGCGTCCGCGCCGGTTCTCAGAACTTCACGTTCATCGAGGCCTGGAAGGTTCTCGGCTGGCCGAGGAACCCCTGCAGATAGCCATTGTCCGGGTCATAGCGCAGGTAGGACGAATAGACCTTGTCGAACAGGTTCTTGATCCGGAAGTTGAAGGTGGTGTTCGGGGTCGGCTGCCATTTCAGCCCGACATTGACCAGGGTATAGGCCGGGCGAACAATGGTGTTGGCGAAGTCCTCATAGGACTGGCCGACGAATTGCAGGCCGGCGCTGGCCTCCCAGTTCTCCCGGAACGCCCAGGACAGCCAGAGATTGGCGGTCGCCTGGGGCACCAGGATCGGGACCTTGTTGGTGTAGTCGACCACCGAGAACGAGACGAAATCGATATAGCGGAAGTCGTCATAGCGGGCCTTCAGCACGGCTGCGTTGGCATCGATTCGCCAGCCGCCATCCAATGTCAGTGAGACCGCCGCTTCGATGCCGCGCGATGATTGCTGGCCGATCTGCTGCAGCGAGAAATCCGCGGGGTTCACGACCAGGAGGTTGTTCTTGACGATCTGGAAGGCCGCGAGGGTCCATTGGCCGCGCCCGCCCCAGAACGACTGCTTGACGCCGACTTCGATCTGCCGGCCGCGGGTCAGATCGAAATTCTGGAAGCTCTTGGTGTAGTCGAGCAGCGGCACGTTGATCGGGTCGCTGGCGACCGCGTATTGGCCGTAGATGGCGAAATCCGGCACGGGATTATAGACGGCGCCGACCCGCCAGCCGACCGAGGAGAAGGTTCGCTCGAAGCTGCCCGACGGCGTGCTCAGGTCCTGGCGGTTGATGGTGGGCCGGTCCAGGCGGAGGCCGCCGACAATGGTGAGATTGTCACGCAATGACAGACGGTTTTCGGCGAACAGCGATTGCTGGCTGATCGTCGATCGGAATTTCGGGTCGAGCCGGTTCGGATCCGGGAAGCTGCCGGGATCGAAGACGTTGGGGTTGACCGAACTCATATAGGGCAGGAAGGGCAAGGCGCCGGCCGGGAAATAACTCGAATAACCGAAATTGGCGCGGTTGATGTCGAAGCCCACGACGGTCTCGTTGCGCAGCCCGAACACCTGGGTGCGGAAGGTCAGGTCGGCGCGGTTACCGACTTGGTTCTGCTGTTGCAGGATGTGGCTGTAATTGCTGCGCTCGACCTGATTGGTGCCGGTGTTCCAGAAGTAGGTCTCGGCATTGCGCCATTCGCGCCGGCTTGTGAGGTAATAGAAGACGTTGCGCAACGACAATGCGTCGGACGGCGTCCACTCGGTCTTGAACTGGCTCCAGCTGTCCTCGAAGCGCGCCAGGCTGTCGGAGACATTGTAGTTGCGCCGGCGGATGCTGGTGTCCAGCACGCCGTCCCGATAGGGCGTGCCGTAGTAGCGCATGGGGTTCTGGTGGCCGTAGTCGGTAGAAATCGTGAAGGCGAGATCGGGGGTGGCCTGCAGTCGCAGGGCACCGGATGCGGCGAAGTTGGACGAGTTGCCGCGATCCACCCAGCCGTTCGACGCATCGGTGACGATGTTGAAGCGATAGGACAGGGCCTGTGAGATCGGCCCGCCGCTGTCGAGCGCGATGCGCCGGGTCAAATTGGAATCGAAGAACAGTTCGGCCTCGTTGCGGAAGCCCGTGGTGATCGGCTTTTTCGGCACGACATTGATGACGCCGCCGATGGCGCCTTCGCCATAGAGGACAGAGGCCGGTCCGCGCAGCACCTCGATGCGTTCGACCGACCAAGTGTCGAAAGGAAAGGTGACGTTGCCGCGACCCGGAAACAGCCGCGAGCCGTCATAGAGCTGCATGACCGAATTATTGCCCTGGAAGCCGCGCACCGCGAAAGCGGAGCCGAGGACCGGCGGGGCGACCGACGAGAAGCCCGTGGCGTTCTGGGTCACGGCTTCCGTGATGCTCTGCTGCCCGCGCTCCCGCGCGGTCTCGCCGCGGATGATCTCGACGCTTGCCGGCGTCTGCAATGGCGTAAGCCCGAGACGGCTGGCGGTCGAACTCGGCGTCGAAAGACCGAGGCCACCGTCTTGGCCGGTGGCCACCTCGATCGTCGGCAAGGGCTGGCCGGCGGCTGGCGGCGGCGCGGACTGCGCCAGTGCCAGGCCGGGCAGGGCGGTCGCGAGGGCGATGACGGACAATGACAGCGCCTTGGGCGGGCGCGGTTGGGACGACGGCTGGTTCACCTTGGACCTCGGTGCGTGGCGACACGTCACCGCGAACGAGGCTTCCCAGCGACCTTCACGGAAGGCCCGGCTGTTCGGCTACGATCAGGACACCCCGCCCGACGCACTCGCGTGTGACCACGACTGACGGCAGGTCTCCTGGCTCGCGGATATCGGCACCCATCGCCTTCCCGAGGGTTTCCCCCAGTGGCATGTGATGGGTGCCATCCGCTTACAGTTGCGGGGGCAGCCGCAGCATCGGGGCGGAGGCCCCTCACTGCATTCCCTGTTCGTCCCCGAAGGGAACCGTCCCGACCTCACTAGAGGCCGATCTGAATTGAGTCAATTCTGTGATGCGGGGGCCTGCAATGCCGAACTCCCGGGGGGCCAACGGGCAGCGCCGGGACGCTGCGAACGTCGCGGCGACGTATCGGCCGATCCGATCTCAGCCCGGGACGAGGTCGAAGAAGCCGACCACCGAGGCAAGCCGGCCATCCGCCGAAACGCGGCCGATATCGGTGCCCTTGACCACCGCGGGGCCGTCGCCCGCGGCGAGCTGCCAGGACAGCCGGACATGGTTGCCGAAGCCGTCGGGCTTGCCGACGAGGCTGAAGCGGAGGCCGGCGAATTGCTTCTGGACGCCGCCGAGGACAGCGTCGATCTGGTCGTGGCCGCGGCCCTCGGCCACCGGATCGGCGAAATGGGCGTCGGCGGCCCAGATCTCGCCGACGAGCTTGCGGCGCGCGGCCGCATCGGTTTCGTTCCACATGGCGATGTAGCGGTCGGCGAGTTCGGTCGGGTTGGTCATGTCAGTCTCCGTGCGTGTTTGACGGAGCGATCATGGCGGCTCGGCAAACCGATCCAATTACCTGCAAGGTCATCGCGGCGGAGCGTCGCGCCGGCGATCACGGTCTCGTCCGGCGGTCTACGAGGCGATCGGCTCGTCGACGTCCGGCCGGGCGCGCTGCGCCTGCCCGCGTGACGCCTTGGCGGGCGCGACCGGCATGGCGAGCGGCAGGACTCTGTCGGTCGTCGTGGTCAGATGATCGCGCATGCGCGCGCCGAGGCCGGCCACATCCCGCGCAAGCGCTGCCTCCATCAGGCCCCGGTGTTCCGTGTCCAGGTCGCGCTCTTGGGGAACCGCCGGCACCGAGAGCCGCCGGTAGCGTTCGCTCTGGTCGTAGAGAATGGCCCTGAGCCTGAGGCGCCACGGGCTGCCGCAGGCTGCGACAAGCGCAGCATGAAATGCCTTGTGCGCGGAGGCCCAGTCTTCGCTGACCGCCATCGGATCGCCTTCGACCCGCTCCGGCGTTCGCGACAGGCGGTGATAGGCGGCGACGATGGCGGTCTCCCATTCGACGTCGCCCTGCTCGATGGCCCGCTTCAGGCAAACCAGTTCGAGCTCGATGCGCGTGCTGGTGAGATCGATCAGATCGTCCTGAGACACCGGCGCGACGTTGAAGCCCCGCTGGGCCTCGGCAACCACCAGTCCTTCGGCGGTGAGCCGCGACAAGGCCTCCCTGATGGCACCGAGACTGACGCCCCGGGAGGCGCAGATGTCGTTGATCTTGATCTTCTCGCCGGGCGCGAGACGGCAGGCCAGGATATCGGCGCGCAAGGCCAGATAGGCCGCTTCCGTCAGGCTTTTGGTGCTCGCCCGATGTCCGATCAAGACAATTCTCCTCAGAGCGTGCCGTGCGGGCGGGTCGGGCCCCTGTCGACGATTCAGCCCCAACGAATAGGGCGAAATGCGTCGGATCGCAAGAATATATATTTTCGTTGACATATCTATTTTCTGATGTCTGATCTATCGCAACAACAATCGAGGAGCGTCTGAAAATGCGGTTTGCGGCTTTTCGCCAGGATGGTTTGCGCGGTCTCGCGGTAGCGGCTGGCGCAGCCGGCTATGTCGGCCTGACAAGCAATGACGCGGCCTATCCCGGTGATCTCGACGAACTGATCGTCAAGGGCGAGGGCGCACTTGCCAGTGCCCATCGGACGCTGTCGGCCGGTCGGCCGATCGACCTCGGCACAGTGGCGCTGCTGCCGCCGCTGTCCAATCCCGGCAAGATCATCTGCGTCGGGCTCAACTACGTCGACCATTCCGCCGAGAGCGGCTTCAAGCAGCCCGACTATCCGACGCTGTTTTCGCGTTTCGCCTCGAGCCTGATCGGGTCGGGCGCGCCGATCATCCGTCCCACCGTCTCCGAGCAACTCGATTACGAAGGTGAGCTCGTGGCGGTGATCGGCCGTGGCGGTCGCCATATCCCGCAAGCCGAGGCGCTCGATCACGTCATCGGCTATTCGATCTTCAACGATGCCTCGATCCGCGACTATCAGTTCAAGGCGCCGCAATGGACGGTCGGCAAGAATTTCGACGATACCGGCGCCTTCGGCCCGATCTTCGTCACGGCCGATGAATTGCCGCCCGGCTGCAAGGGCCTGAAGCTCGAGACCCGGCTCAACGGCCAGACGGTCCAGAGTGCCTCGATCGACGCCATGGTCTTCGATGTCGCGACCCAGATCGCCATCATCAGCGAGGCGATCACATTGTCGCCAGGCGACATTCTGGTCACCGGCACGCCGTCCGGCGTCGGCCTTGCCCGCAAGCCGCCGCTCTGGATGAAACATGGCGATATCTGCGAGGTCGAGATCGAGGGCATCGGCATCCTGAGCAATCCGGTGGCGAACGAACTGCGCTGAACGGCTGTCGACTTGCGTAGCCGGCCCGACGGGCATGGGGACCTCGGGCCGGCGCTTCCTCACCACCCTGAAGGAAGATCCGGATGTTTTTTTCGCGCCGCCGATTTGTCGTGGGAGCGGCCGCCATCGGCGCTCTCTCCAATTTGCCCGGGGCCCGGGCCCAGCCTGCTTTTCCGAACCAGCCACTGCGCATCATCGTGCCGTTTGCGGCCGGCGGGACGACCGACATGCTGGCGCGGCAATTCGGGCAAAGGATGCAGGAGGCCCTTGGCCAGCCTGTCGTCATCGAGAATATCGGCGGTGCGGGTGGCTCGATCGGCGCCGAGCGCGTCGCCCGGTCGCCGGCAGACGGTCATACGCTGCTGTTCCACAACCTGACATTCTCGGCGACCACCTCGGCCCTGCAAGCCGCCGGGCGGTCGCCGCATGATATCGAGAAGGACTTCGCCGCCGTATCGCTCGCCGCCAATGTCCCGATGGTGATCATGGCGGGCACGGTCGTGCCGGCCAAGGACCTGCGGGAATTCGTCGCTTATGCCAAGGCCGCGTCGGCGCCGCTGTTCTATGGTTCGACCGGCCCGGGCAGCGTGATGCATCTGGTTTCGGAAGTGCTGAAACGCGATGCCGGCATCCGCATGGAGCATGTGCCGTTCCGTGGCGCCGCGCCCTTGATGCAGGAGATGATCGCCGGCCGCGTGCAGTTCGGCGGCGACCAGTTGTCGACCTCGCTCGAATTCATTCGCGCCGGGTCGGTCAAGCCGCTGGCGACGCTCGCGGCCGACCGCATGCAGGTCTTCCCGGATGTGCCGACGGTCAGCGAGCTCGGCTTTCCCAATATGGAGCTGCGCGGCTGGAACGGCTTCTTCGCCCCGAAGGCGACGCCGGCCGCCATCATCCAGCGCCTGCAAAGCGTGATCCAGGCCGCCGCCGCGGATCCGGAACTCAAGCGCCGGCTGAGCGAGGTCGGTGCAGAGGCCGTCGGATCGTCCGCCGACGATCTCGACAAGGTCGTCAGCGAGCAGGTCGGCAAGGTCCGCCCCTTGGTCGCGGAGCTGAAGTTGCTGACATAGCCGATGGGGTGATCGGCCGCCTCCCGGCGGCCGACGGATGACGGGGCGGACACCGGCGGCATAAGCCGGGCTCAAAAAAATCCATCGATGGAGGACACTGCCATGACGCAGATCAGAGGTTACGTCGGCCCGACGCGCCGTCCGGGCGAACTCGGCATCCATTCGCTCGATCACTTCAACCTGGTGGTGCCCGACCTGAAGGTCGCCGAAACCTTCTACACCTCCTTCGGCCTCGACATGCGCGCCTTCGGCAACAGCCTCGGCTTTCATACCGATGGTCATGCGCATCGCTGGGGAACCGTGACGGAAGGCGATCGCAAGCAGCTTTCGCATCTGTCCTTCGGCTGTTTCGACGACGACCTGCCGCGCTTCCGCGACCGTCTGCAGGAACTCGGCATCGCGCAGCTCGATCCGCCGCCCGGCTTTGAATCGAACGGCCTGTGGTTCCGCGATCCCGATGGTTCGCTGGTCGAGATCCGGGTGGCGGAGAAAAGCTCTCCGAACGAAAAATCCGGCTCGAACAACGCTTCCGGACCGCCGGGCACGCAGACTTCGCCCAATCGAAGCGCCGCGCCGGCGGTACGGCCGCGCCGGCTGGCCCATATCCTGATTTTCACCGCCGATGTCGCCCGCGCCATCGCCTTCTATTCGCGCGTGCTGGGTCTTCGGCTGTCCGATCGCTCGGGTGACGGCATCGCCTTCATGCACGGCATCCACGGCAGCGACCATCATTTGATCGCGCTCGCCAAATCCGAGGGGCCGGGACTGCATCACCTGAGCTGGGATGTCGGCTCGATCCACGAGATCGGGCTGGGCGCCATGCAGATGGCCGACAAGGGCTTTTCGGCTGGCTGGGGGCTCGGCCGCCACGTGCTCGGATCGAACTTCTTCCACTATGTGCGCGATCCCTGGGGCAGCTATTCCGAATATTCCTCCGACATCGACTACATCCCCTCGAATTTCGACTGGGAGGCCGGCGATCACCCCGGCCACGACGCCTTCTACGTCTGGGGGCCGACGCCGCCCGATGATTTCGCCTTCAACTACGAAGCAGCAAAAAGCTGAACGTCATAAAAACCGGGAGGACGTGGCATGACAGGTGTCACCAGGAGAGCCATCGGCACGATGGCGGTTGCCGCGACGGCGGCGGCCGCGGGTTTCACGCCGGGCGCGCGTGGCCAGACAGCGGCGCCTTCGGGCAATCCGATCCGCATCGGCTATTCCATGGCGATGACCGGCGGCCTCGCCGGCAATGGCCGCCCGGCGCAACTGGCGCATCAGATCTGGGCGCAGAGCGTCAATGAGACAGGCGGCCTGCTCGGGCGGCCGGTCCAGCTGGTCTATTACGACGACCAGAGCAGCGCCTCGCAGGTGCCGGCGATCTATACCAAGCTCCTGGAGGTCGACAAGGTCGACCTGGTCGTCTCGAGCTATGCGACGGCGAACATTGCGCCCGCCATGCCGGTCATCATGCAGCGGGAAATGGCTTTCGTGACGCTGCTGGGATCGGCGACCAACGAAGCCTTCCAATATGACCGCTGCGTCAATATCAGCCCGACCGGCGGCGACATGCAGGAAGACTTCGCCAAGGGCTTCTTCGCGATCGCCGCCAAGGCCGAGCCGAAACCGCAGACCATCGCCATTGCCGGGCTCGATTCCGATTTCCCCCAGCGGGCGATGGAAAGCGCCCGCCGCCAGGCCAAGAAATCAGGCATTCGCATTGTCTATGACCGGGCTTACCCGCCGAGCACGGTGGATTTCTCGCCGATCATCCGGTCGATCCAGTCGGCGCGAGCCGACCTCGTCTTCTTTGCGTCCTATCCGCCCGATTCGTCCGGGCTGTTGCGCGCGGCGACCGAACTGAAGTTGCGCGCCACCTTGCTCGGTGGCGGCATGATCGGGCCGCAGGTCACCGGCATCAAGGCGCAGCTCGGCCCGTTGCTGAACAACCTGGTCTGCTGGGATGTCTATGCGCCTGAGCCGACAATGGACTTCCCCGGCGTGAAGGCTTTCCTGCGGCGTTACCGCGAGGTTGCCGAGCGCGAGAAGGTCGATCCGCTCGGGCTCTATGCGCCGCCGCTCGCCTATGCCCAGATGCAGGTGCTGGAACAGGCTGTCCGGCGTGTCGGCAAGCTCGACCAGGCGGCGATCGGCGCGGATTTCCACGCCAACGAGTTCCAGACCATCATCGGCAACACCCGCTTCGACAAGCTCGGCGAATGGACTGAGGAGCGCAATCTCTATGTCCAGTACCAGGGCATCCAGGGCAACGACCTCGAGCAGTTCAAGCGGGCGGGCACCCAGGTCATCCTGCATCCCGAACGGTACCGGTCGGGCACGCTGAGAACGCCCTATCCGGCGGGCTGACGGCCACCCGCATAGCCGCGTCCCGCGTCGACCGAGGCATCGGACGCGACGATGTCAATCCAGCAGCACGGTCGTCGGCTCCCCCGGCGACCGTGGCCGCCAACCGAAACGTCAAGGATCGACCATGAGCACCGGCAAGGTCTCCGCGCAGGATATCGTCGAGGTCAGCAAGTCCCGGGGCTTCCTGGCCAAGCAGCTCTACGTGATCTTCACCAGGCCGACCGACGGCATGGGGCCGGTCATGGCCAATCTTCCCGTTCATCTCGACTACCAGGAAAGCCTGGAAAAGCGCGGCATCATGTTCGCCGCCGGGCCGCACTGGACCGACGACGAGCAGTCCTGGGAAGGCGAGGGCATGGTCGTCGTCAGGGCGGCCTCGCTCGCCGAGGCCAATGAGATCGCGGCCGCCGACCCCATGCATCGGAGCGGCGCGCGCAGCTACCGGGTCCGGCCCTGGCTGGTCAACGAGGGCGGCCTGACGATCCGCCTCGGCTTTGCCACCGGACGTTTCGAACTCACTTGAACCGCGGCGCCCGCGCATCGAGGGGAGCCTCATGGACTTCGACTTCGCCTTGCTCCTGAACGGGGTCACATCCGGCCTGCTGCTCGGCTGCCTCTACGCGATCGCCGCCGTCGGCGTTGCGATCTCGTTCGGCATGCTGGATGTGGTCAATATCGCCCAGCCGGCCATCATGGTCCTCGGCGCCTTCGCGGTGGTCGTGCTGACCCGCCTGACCGGGCTGGACCCCTTGCTTCTCTCTGTGCTGATGGCGCCGCTGTTCTGGGCCGGCGGGGCGCTGCTCTATGCCGGCTATCACCGCTTCTTCGAGAGCCGCGGCGACGAGGCGATCCAGGGTCTCGCCTTCTTCTTCGGCATCATGTTCATCATCGAAGTCGGGCTGGTCATGACCTTCGGGCCGGACCAGCATTGGGTCGATGTGCCCTATGCCTCCGAGACGTTGCGGCTCGGCATCGTCGATCTGCCCTTGCGCATGCTGGTCCCGGGGCTCGTATCGCTCGCCGCGATCGGCGCCCTGATCATATTCCTGAAGCGGACGTTCACCGGGCACGCCATCGCCGCCGTCGCGCAGGACAAGGAAGCCCTGCGCTTCCTGGCGATCGACCCGGTCAGGATCAAGCGGATCGCTTTCGGCCTCTCGACGGTCTTTGCCGGTGTCGCCGGCGGTGCGCTGGTCGTCGTCCAGCCGGTCGATGCCATCTCCGGCCACGTCTTCATCGGGCGTGTCTTCGCCATCGTCATCATGGGCGGCATGGGCAGCCTGACGGGTTGCGTGATCGCGGCCCTGCTGTTCGGCGTCATCGAGAATGTCACCGCGACTCTCTACGGCCCGTCCTGGTCGCCGGCGGTGGCCTTCGGCCTGCTGCTTCTGGTCCTGGCTTTCCGCCCCCAGGGCCTGTTCGGGAGCGCGTCATGACGGTCCTCGTCCTCGACGCCGCGGCGCCGCGCGCTCTTGGCCGCTTCGCGCTCGCCACCTGCACGACGCTTGTGATGGTCATGATCGCGCTGCGTCTGGTCGGCAACGATTACGCCTATTTCGCCGGTTATGTCGTGCTGCAATACGTCGTCCTGGCCATCGGCTGGAATGTCCTCGGCGGTTATGCCGGCTACGTCAATTTCGGTGCCGCCGCCTTTTTCGCGGCGGGCGCCTATACGACGGTTGCGCTGCGCAAGGCGGTGGGACTGGATCTCATCTCCTGCATTGTCGCCGGCGGTGTCGTCAGCGGGCTTCTCGGCCTGGCGATGGGCTACCTGACCTTGCGGCTGCGCGGGGTCTATTTCTCCATCGCCACGCTCAGCCTCGCCGTCGTGCTGCAGACGCTGATCGTCAACTGGCCCTATGTCGGCGGCTCGCGCGGCGCCTATATGGTCAAGCCCAGGACCATCGCCCCGTTCGCCAGCTATGGCGAATATCTCTTCCTGCTCATGCTGCTGATTGCGGCCTTCGCGGTCGTCGTCGCCCGTTCGATCGAAAGGTCGCGGCTGGGCCTCGGCCTGGCGGCAATCCGCGACGACGAGCGGGCGGCGGAGGCGGCCGGCGTACCCACCCTCCGGCTGAAGCTGGTGGCGACCACCATCAGCGGCGCGCTGATGGGCATGGCCGGAGCGCCGCTGCCCTATTACACCTCCTACCTCAATCCGGAATCGGCCTTCGCGCTCGGCTATACCGTCAACGCGATGGCCATGCCGCTGATCGGCGGCACGCAGAGCTGGATCGGGCCGGTCATCGGTGCCGTGCTGCTGGGGACGCTGCAGCAGGCCGTCACCGTGACCATCTCGTCGTCGATCAACCTGCTGATCGTCGGTTTCGTGCTGGTCGGCTTCGTCACCATGGCGCCCAACGGCATTCTCGGCCTGCTCAAGACGGCCAGGCGGAGGGTCGGGGCATGACCACGCCGCACCAGCCCCTTCTGACGGTCAGAGGCCTCGGCAAGCGTTTCGGCGGCTTCACCGCGCTCGACGGCATCGATATCGATCTGGGCGCCGGCGAACGGCTCGGCTTGATCGGCCCGAACGGCTCGGGCAAGAGCACCTTCGTCAATTGTCTCGCTGGCGATATCACCGGGCATTCCGGCAGCGTGACCTTCGCCGGCAAGGCCTTCGCGGGACTGGCGCCGCATCGACGGACCTGGAGCGGCCTGTCGCGCACGTTTCAGCTGCCACGGCCCTTCGCCAGCCTCAGCGTCTTTGAAAACGTCACGGTACCCCTGCGTTTCGCCGGCAGGAACGCGGCGGGGCAGGGCGCGGTCGGCGCGCGCGCTATGGAATGCCTCGAGCTCGTCGGTCTCGCCGGCAAAGCCCGGACGTCGCCGCGCGACCTGACCCAGGTCGACCTGCGCAAGCTGGAACTGGCCCGCGCGCTGGCGCCCGGTCCGCGACTGCTGGTCGCCGACGAGGCCATGGCCGGCCTGTCGAACTCCGAGGTCGATCAGATCCTCGAGCTCCTGATGCGGGTCAACGCGACGGGCACCGCGATCATCATGATCGAGCATATCATGCGCGCCGTGACGGCCTTTTCGGAGCGGCTGATCGTCTTCGTGGCGGGACGCAAGATCGCCGACGGCGAGCCGCGCGCCGTGCTCGCGACCCCGGAAGTGGAGGCGGCCTACCTTGGCAACTAGTTCCCTTGTCGTCGCGGATCTCCAGGCCGGCTACGGCGCGGTGCGCGTGCTGGAGCATGTTTCGCTCGAGGTCCGTCCAGGTGAGATCGTCGCGCTGCTCGGCACCAACGGCAATGGCAAGACGACCCTGATGCGCTGCATCCTCGGTTTGCTCAAGCCCTCGCAGGGCTCCATCGTCGCCGAGATCGACGGCCAGCGTTTCGACCTTGCCGGCCGCTCTCCCGAAGAGATCGTCGATCTCGGCATCGTCCTGGTGCCGGAGGGCCGGCGGCTGTTTCCGCAGCTCTCGGTCGAGGACAATCTCGTGCTCGGCGCCTATCGGCCGAAGGCGCGCGCCGCGCTCAAGGCGAACCTGGCCTTCTGCTACGACAGCTTTCCGCGGCTCTTGGAGCGTCGCCATCAGCGGGTCGGCAGCATGAGCGGCGGCGAGCAGCAGATGGTGGCGATCGCCCGCGCCATCATGTCCGCCCCGCGCATCCTGCTGGTCGACGAACCCTCGGTCGGGCTCGCGCCGATCATGGTCAAGCAGACCATCGACCAGATCGGCGCCCTGAAGACCCGCCTCGGCCTGACGGTGCTGATGGCGGAGCAGAATTTCACCCAGGCGATCCGCATCGCCGACCGGGGCTACGTGATGGTGCACGGCGAGATCGCCTTTCAGGGCGACTCCCCGGCCGAACTCAACGACAACCATCTGATCCGCCAGTTCTATCTGGGCTTGTGACCATCCTGGGGAATTTCGCCATGCATTTCATGCTTCACGGGCTCGACAAGCCGGACGCGTTGCCGGTGCGGCTGGCGCATTACGACGCCCATCGCACCTATCTCGCGGCAGCCCCGGTCAAGATCATCGTCTCCGGCCCGCTGGTCTCCGACGACGGCGCGCGCATGATCGGCAGTTTCATCCTGATGGAAGCGGAGAGCCGGGATCAGGTCGTCGCTTTCAACCGCGCCGATCCGTTCTACCAGGCCGGGGTCTGGGAAAGGGTCGATATCCATCGCTGCGAAAAGCGTGTCGACAACCGTGCCTGAGTCCCGGGCAGAAGAGGAGCAGGCCATGGCGGAGCGTCCGCGGATCGGCTGGATCGGGCTCGGCAATATGGGCAGCCGGATGGCGCCCAATCTGATCAAGGCCGGCTATGACGTGACGGTCTTCGACGTCGATCCCGCCAGGACGGCGGAGCTGGTTGAAGCGGGTGCCAAGACGGCGGCCTCGCCGGGCGAACTCGGCGCCGGCCGCGATGTCGTCGTCTCGATGATTCCGAACGACAAGGTGCTGTTCGACATCGTCGCGGGAGCGGATGGATTGCAGCATGGGCTGCGGCCGGGGGCCTGTTTCATCGACATGAGCACGGTCTCGCCCGGCATGTCGAAGCAGGTCGCCGAGAGGCTCGCGGCCCACGGCCTGTCCTATCTGCGTGCGCCGGTGTCCGGCTCGACGGCGCTTGCCGCGGCCGGCACGCTGGCGATCTTCGCGTCCGGCGACCGCGAGGCATTCGACCGGCACCGGCCGATCCTCGATGCGCTCGGCCGCAAGGTCACCTATCTCGGCGCAGGCGAGGAGGCGCGGGTGACCAAATTGATGATCAACCTGATCGTCGGTTCGATCAATGGCGCGCTGGCGGAAGCGTTGAACTTCGGCCAGCGCAATGGCCTCGACTGGGCGACCATGATCGACACGATTGCCGACAGCGTCGTGGCCTCGCCTTATATCGCCTCGAAGGTCGACAAGCTGAAGCAGCGCGACTGGACGGCCGCGGCGCCGATCAGCCTGATCGCCAAGGACGCCGACCTGGCGCTCGATCTCGGCCGGGCCTCCGGCGCCTTCATGCCGATGACGGCGATCGTCCGGCAGACGCTGTCGGCCATGGAGGGCAGGGGCGACGGGCATCTCGACATGGCGGCGGTCGTCGATCTCTTCGATGCCCGATGATGGTGCGTGGCGGACCGCCGGTGTCGCCGTCGTTAGTCGCGCCAGCCCCGCCTGCAAGGGCTACCGGATTTGGAAGAATTCGAAATGCCCGAGTGTTCAGTCGCTTGCGCGAAAGGCGGTCGCCCTTTGAGGCTTCGCGCGAGAACCACCATCCTCACCGCTGCCCGGAGCGCTGGCGTTCGCACGCATCTTTCAGACGAGCCTGAACGCGTCGCCCTTCGAAATCTCGCGTCGGAACCTCCACGCTCACCTCTCCCCGGCGGGGAGAGGTCGGCGCCGTAGCGAGTGCGAACGCATCTCGCGTTCGCTCGATGCTATGGCGCCGGGAGAGGGGGAATTGTAGCTTCAGAACAACGCTTTGCGCGCTTCGTATGGTGAATCTCGTCTCGCGCCTCGCCCCCTCTCCCGACCGCTCGCTGCGCTCGCGGCCGACCTCTCCCCGCCGGGGAGAGGTGAGGGCGGCGGTTCAGGTGCGAGATTTCGAAAGGGAACAAAACTGGGGCGCCGCGCCGAAAAATACGGCTTCGCGAGATGTGTGAATCCGACCGTCGGCCCGCGCGGCCTTGGCTTCTCAGCCGTGCCCCTGGTGGAAGCGTTCCAGGAAGCTCGCGAGCCGCGGATTTTGTGGCTTGCGGATGACCGCGTCGGGCGAGCCGATCTCGGCCATCACCCCTTCGTTCATGAAGCCGACGCGGTTGGAGACGTCGGCGGCGAAGGCCATTTCATGGGTGACCAGGATCATGGTCATGCCTTCGGCGGCAAGGTTGCGGATGACCGCCAGCACCTCGGACACCAGTTCCGGGTCGAGCGCCGAGGTGACCTCGTCGAACAGCATGACGTCGGGTTTCATGGCGAGCGCCCGGGCAATGGCGACACGCTGCTTCTGGCCGCCCGAGAGCCGGCTCGGGAAGGCGTCGGCCTTGTCGGCGAGCCCGACCTTGGCCAGCAGGTCGCGGCCGAGTTCGTCGGCCTCGGCCTTGGCCATGCCCTTCACCTGCACCGGACCCTCGGTCACATTGGCCAGCACGCTCATATGCGGGAACAGATTGAAGTGCTGGAACACCATGCCGACGTCGCGGCGCAGCAGCGCCAGCTGCGCGTCGTCGGGCATCTTGCGCCCCTTGCCGAATTCGAAGCGGTGGTCACCGGCGGCGAGCTTGCCGGCCTGCGGCAGCTCCAGGAGGTTGAGGCAGCGCAGGAAGGTCGACTTGCCGGAGCCGCTGGCGCCGATCAGTGTGACGACCTCGCCGCGGGCGACGTCGAGCGATACGCCCTTCAGCACCTGGTGGCTGCCGAAGGCCTTGTGGATGCCTTGGGCGGAAAGGGTGGGGCTGGCCTCGATCACCGGTGGGCTCCCAAGCGTTGTTCGACCCGGTCGGCGACGAGGGTGAGCGGAAACAGCACGACGAAATAAAGCAGCGCGATCAGCGAATAGACCTCCAGCGGCCGATAGCTCGCCGCGGTGATGACCGAGCCTTGATAGAGCAGGTCGGCCACCGCCACGGTCGAGACCAGCGAGGTGTTCTTGAGTTGCAGGATGGTCTGGTTGATGAAGGAGGGGATCATCACCTGGATCGCCTGGGGCAGCACGATGCGCCGGAAGATCCGGCCCCGGCGCATGCCGATCGCGCGGCCGGCTTCCCACTGGCCGCGATCGATCGCCTCGATGCCGCCGCGGAAGATTTCCGCGTAGAACGAGCCGGCGTAAAGCGACAGCGTGAGAAAACAGGCCATGGCCGCCGACATGTCGACGCCGATCAGCACGGGCAGGGCGTAATAGACCCAGACCAGCTGCACCAGCAGCGGCGTGCAGCGGAACACCTCGATATAGCCCCGCAAGGGAATTGACAGCCATCGCGGGGCATTGGTGCGCAGGATGCCGGTGACGAGGCCGATGACGACGCCGGCCGCGACCGTCGTCACGGTATAGAGAATGGTGACGAGAAGGCCTTGGCCGATCAGGCCCCAATAGGGTCTGAGCGCTCCGAAATCCCACGCATATTGCATCGCGCGGGCTCCCTCAGAACTGCACTTCGGAGGGAATGTCGTCGATGGTCAATCCAACCGCGCCGAAGCCCTTGATCATCCAGTCGCGGGTCTGGCCCATCGAACGGTTATAGTCGGCCCAGGCGGAGAGGAAGTCCTTGTAGCGCCGGTCGGTCTCGGCGCGGATGCCCATATTGGTCGGCAGGCTGAGCAGCGGGCGGGGAATGACGAATTCGCCGAGATTGGGGTTCTTCTTGAGCGTCGAGATCGCCAGCACCGCCAGCACGCAGGTGCAGTCGGCGCGCCCGGTGGCGACCGCCAGCACCGCTTCGTCGCGGTTCTTGAACCCGAGAATGGTCGCCTTCGGGCAGTAGCGCCGGGCGATCATCTCGTGGGTCGAGCCGATATCGACCGCGATCTTGACCTCCGGCTTGTTGATCTCTTCCCAGGCCTGCGGCTTGGCCATGCCCTTTTTGGTGATGATCGAGAAGGCGTGGACCAGGATCGGCGTGGAGAAGTCGATGACCAGCGCGCGCTCCGGCGTCGGGTTGACCGCGAAGGCGAGGTCGACCTTGTCGCCCTGCAGGTCGAGGATCTGGTTGCCCCAGGTCGACTCGACCGTCTGCACCTTGGCGCTGAGCTTGGACGCGATGTCATTGGCCATGTCGATGCAGGCACCCGACCACGCGCCGGTCGGCAGATCCTTATGGAAATAGGGCTCCTGGCCGACGATGACCGCGACCCTGAGAATGCCCGTGCGCTTGATCCGGTCGAGCGTGGAGGTGGCGTTCTGCGCCGTGGCCGGTTCCGGCGCGGCAGTGGCGGCGATGGCGGCGCCGGCAAGCGCGACCGCGGTGAAAGCGTCCCTGCGATTCATCTCGAAACCCTCTGTTGCTGATCCCTGCCTCCGGGGCGCCCGGCTCCTCGAGGCTTGCGATACTGTTTCTGTATTCAGATCGAAATGCAATATGGTATTTTACGAGAATGGCTGATTGGGTATCATTTGGCCCGCTTGCCTCTTTCCTGGGCAAGCGCTTGGCGGCCCCAGGCGGTGGGCCGGTGGCGCGACCCGAAACAAGGGGTTGCCAACAGAATTCAAATCTGAATACAACTCTGGGCGCAGTTTTTGGGCGGGTCAAGAGCCGCCGGCCTCGGCCTTGAGGCCGAGGTCTGGTGCCGGCTTCGGCCCGGCGCCGCGTTCAGATGTGAGGAGACTTCAGGTGCGTGCTGTTTTCGTCGATGCGAATGACACTTTGGCAGCCGTGACCGAGAGGCTGGTCCGGCCCGGCGACCTCGAAGTGACGATCAACCGCAATCCTCAGGTGAAGTCGGAAGAGCTGCCCGGCGTGCTCGGCGGCGCCGAGATCGCCATCGTCGACCACACCCACCTGCCGACCGCTCTCGCCGGGCAGTGCCGGGGCCTGAAGCACGTCGTGTTCCTCGGCACCGGCGCGCGCAGCTACATGAACCCGGAGGAACTGGCGGAGCGCGGCATCTCCGTGCACATTATCAAGGGTTATGGCGATACCGCGGTGGCCGAATGCGCCATCGCGCTGATGTGGGCTTCCGCCAAAGGCTTTGCCCGCATGGACGGCGCGATGCGTGCCGGCAACTGGCTGCGCACCGATGGCGTGCAGCTGACCGGCAAGACCCTCGGCCTGATCGGTTTCGGCGGCATTGCCGCGGAAGTGGCAAGGCTCGCTTCCGGCGCCGGCATGAAGGTCATCGCCTGGAACCGCTCGCCGAAATCGCATCCGGGCGTCGAATTCGTCCCGCTCGAGCGGGTGCTGGCCGAAAGCCATGTCGTGTCGCTGCATCTCCTGCTCAACGACGATACCAAGAACTTCCTGTCGCGCGAGCGCATCGCGCAGCTTCGCCCGGGCGCCATCCTGATCAATACGGCGCGCGGCGCGGTCGTCGACGAGGATGCCATGGTCGAGGCGCTGCGTTCCGGCCAGATCGGCCATGCCGGCCTCGACGTCTTTACCGTCGAGCCGCTGCCGGCGGGCCACGTGCTGACCACGCTGCCCAATGTCACGCTTTCGGCCCATTCAGCCTTCCGCACGCCCGAGGCGAGCGACAACCTGATCGGCGCCGCGCTCGACCATTGCCGGCGCATCGTCGCGACCGGCCACTGACACCATCATCCGTTCCAGGAGGAAATCTTCATGTCCGCGATTACCCGCATCGACCAGAATGCCCGGCGCAGCCGCGCTTCCGTGTTCGGCGACCTGGTCTTCCTTGCCGGCCAGGTGGCCGATGACAAGACGGGCGATATCGCCAGCCAGACCCGCCAGGCTCTGGCCAAGGTCGACGACATGCTGTCGCGTGCCGGCACCGACAAATCACGCCTGCTCAGCGTGCAGATCTGGCTCAAGTCGATGGCCGATTTCGACGCGATGAACGCCGTCTATGATGCCTGGGTCGTCCCGGGCGATGCGCCGACGCGCGCCTGCGGCCGGGTCGAGCTCGCCGATCCCGGCTATCTCGTCGAAATCATCGCGATCGCGGCCCGCTGAGCCGATCGCGCGCAAGGACCCCTTGGTGCTGAAGAGGACATGATGACGTCAATGGCTTCGCCGGAGATCGGCTTTCGCTCCGCCGGGCGCATCAGCGCCATCGGCGTCTCCGAGATCCTGAAGATCGGCGCCACCGCCGCCCGTCTGAAGCGCGAGGGCCGTCCGGTCATCGTGCTGGGCGCCGGCGAGCCCGATTTCGATACGCCCGACCATGTCAAGGCGGCGGCGGAAAAGGCGATCCGTGCCGGGCAGACCAAATATACCACGCTCGACGGCACCGCCGAGCTGAAGGCGGCGATCGCGGACAAGTTCCGCCGCGAGAACGGCCTGACCTATGCCGCCGACGAGATCACGGTGGGGGCCGGCGCCAAGCAGGTGATCCACAATGCCTTCATGGCGACGCTCAACCCGGGCGATGAGGTGATCCTGGCCGCACCCTATTGGACGAGCTATGCCGACATGGTGCAGATCGCCGAAGGCCGGCCGGTCAATGTCGTCTGCCGCGAGGAGAACGGTTTCCGGCTCGACGCCGCCGATCTCGAGCGGGCGATCACGCCGCGCACCCGCTGGCTGCTGCTGAACTCGCCGTCCAATCCGACCGGTTCGGCCTATTCGGAAGCGCAGCTCCGGCCGATCCTCGCGGTGCTGAAGCGCCATCCCCATGTCTGGCTGATCGCCGACGATATCTACGAGCACCTGATCTATGACGGCTTGCCCTTCGTCACCGCGGCCCAGATCGAGCCCGACCTGAAGCGCCGCACGCTCACCGTCAACGGTGTGTCCAAGGCCTATGCCATGACCGGCTGGCGCGTCGGTTACGCTGGCGGGCCGAAGGAACTGATCGCCGCGATGGCGGTGGTGCAGAGCCAGAGCACGACCAATCCGTCCTCGGTGAGCCAGGCGGCCGCCGTCGAAGCCCTGACCGGACCGCAGGACCTGCTGGCCGAGCGCTGCGCCGCCTTCCAGCGCCGCCGCGACCTGGTGGTCGATGCGCTGAACGCGATCGACGGCGTCACCTGTCGCCGGCCGGAGGGCGCCTTTTATACCTTTGCCAGCTGCGCCGGTCTGATCGGCCGGCGCGCCCCTGACGGCACCCTGATCGACAGCGACAGCGCCTTCTGCCGCTATCTCCTGGAACAGCACGATGTCGCCGTGGTGCCGGGCAGTTGCTTCGGCCTCGCTCCCTATTTCCGCATCTCCTACGCGGCTTCCGAGGCGAGCCTCCAGGAAGCCACCGGCCGGATCGCCAAGGCCTGCAAGGAACTGTCATGACCAAGATCCAGACCAACGCCCGCACCGGCGGCCAGATCCTTGTCGACCAGCTGGTCGCCCAGGGCGTCGAGCGGGTGACCTGCGTGCCGGGCGAAAGCTATCTCGCCGCGCTCGACGCGCTGCATGACAGTGCCATCGACGTGGTGGTCTGCCGTGCCGAAGGCGGCGCCGCCATGATGGCCGAAGCCTATGGCAAGCTGACTGGCCGGCCCGGCATCTGCTTCGTCACCCGTGGGCCCGGCGCCACCAATGCCAGCCACGGCGTGCATATCGCCATGCAGGATTCGACGCCGATGATCCTGTTCATCGGCCAGGTCGACACCGGCATGCGCGAGCGCGAGGCCTTTCAGGAGGTCGACTACAAGGCGGTGTTCGGCACCATGGCCAAGTGGGTGGTCGAGATCGACCGGCCAGAGCGGGTCCCCGAACTGGTGGCGCGCGCCTTCCGGATCGCCATGCAGGGGCGTCCCGGGCCGGTGGTGATTTCACTGCCCGAAGACATGCTGGTCGAGGTGGCGGCCGTTGCCGACGCGCCGCGCGTCGAGCCGGCGAAGAGCTGGCCGGCACCCACCGATATCGCGCGCCTCGGTGCCATGCTGGGCGAGGCCAAGCGCCCCATCGTCATCCTGGGCGGCTCGGCCTGGGACGCCGAGGCTTGTGGTGCGATCGCCCGCTTCGCCGAGCGCTTCGATCTGCCGGTGGCGACCTCGTTCCGCCGCGCGGCCTTGTTCCCGGCCGATCACCCGAATTATGCCGGCGATCTCGGCATCGGGCCCGATGCCCGCCTGAAGCAGCGGGTCACCGGTGCCGACCTGATCCTGCTGATCGGCGGCCGCATGTCGGAAATGCCGTCATCGTCCTACACGCTCATCGACGTGCCGGTGCCGCAGCAAAAGCTCGTCCACGTCCATCCGGGCGCGGAAGAGCTCGGCCGCGTCTACCAGCCGGAACTCGCGATCCAGACGGCACCGGCAAGCTTCGCCGCGGCGCTCGAGGGACTGACGCCGGCGGCCGCGCCGGCCTGGGCGGGCGAGGCGGCCAAGGCCCATGCCGACTATCTCGCCTGGACCGAGACGCCGCGCGAACTGCCCGGTGCCTTCCAATATGGCCAGGTGGTCGCCTGGCTGCGCGACCGCCTGCCCAAGGATGCGATCCTCTGCAACGGCGCCGGCAATTATGCCGGCTGGCTGCACCGCCATCTTCGCTTCCATGCCTTCGCCACCCAGCTCGCGCCGACCTCCGGCTCGATGGGTTATGGCGTGCCGGCGGCGGTGCTGGCCAAGCGCCAGCATCCCGAGCGCACTGTCGTCGCCTTCGCCGGCGACGGCTGCTTCCTGATGAACGGCCAGGAATTCGCCACCGCCGTGCAATATGGCGCCGCCATCATCGCCATCGTCATCGACAACGGCCAGTACGGCACGATCCGCATGCACCAGGAACGCGACTATCCCGGCCGGGTGGTGGCGACCCAGTTGCAGAACCCTGACTTCGCGCTTTATGCCAAGGCCTTCGGCGGCCATGGCGAAAGGGTCGAACGGACCGAGGATTTCGCGCCGGCTTTCGAGCGGGCGCTCGCCTCCGGCAAGCCCGCCATCCTGCATTGCCTGCTTGATCCGCGCGCCCAGTCGCACGGCAAGGATTTCGTCCCGAGCGAGAAGGTTTCCGCATGAGCGAACAGACCGGCCGGCACGTCGCCATCATCGGAGCCGGCGCCATTGGCGTCATCAGCGCCATCGAGGCGCTGCGTGACGGCCATCGCGTCACGATCATCGAGCCGGCGACCCCGGGCGATGTGCAGGCGGCGAGTTATGGCAATGCCGGCTGGCTGTCGTCCCATTCGGTGATCCCGCCGGCCGAGCCGGGCGTCTGGAAGAAGGTGCCGAAATTCCTGATGGACCCGCTGGGCCCGCTGGCCATCCGCTGGAGCTATTTGCCCCGGGCCTTGCCCTGGCTGGTCAAATATCTCTGGTCGGGCTGGACCGAGGCCAAGGTCGAGGAAACCGCGATAGCACTGCGTGCGCTCCTGAAGGACGCACCGGCCCTGCACAAGAAGCTCGCCGACGAGGCCGGCCTCGGTCATCTGATCGAGCGCCAGGGTGTCATGCATGTCTACCCCTCGCGTGCGCCCTTCGACGCCGACAAGCTCGCCTGGTCCATTCGCAAGCGTGTCGGCATCGAATGGCTCGAGCTCTCGGCCGACGAGTTGCGCCAGCGCGAGCCGGAACTGCATCCACGCTATCAGTTCGGCGTGCTGGTCGAGGAGGCCGGCCGCTGCCGCGACCCCGGCGCCTATGTCGCCGGTCTCGCCGAGCACGCCCGTTCGCTCGGCGCCGAATTCGTCCAGGCCAAGGCCAGGAGGCTCAGGCTCGCCGACGGCAAGCTGGTCGCCGTCGTCACCGATGGCGGCGAGATCGCCTGCGATACCGCGGTGATCGCGGCCGGCGCCCGCTCCAAACCGCTGGCCGCCTCGATCGGCGACAGCCTGCCGCTCGAAACCGAGCGCGGCTATCACGTCATGATCGAGAACCCCGAGGCCGGCCCGCGCTCGTCCTTCATGGCCTCCGACGCCAAGATGGTGATCAACTGGACCGACAAGGGATTGCGCGCCGCCGGCCAGGTGGAGATCGCCGGACTCGATGCCGCACCCAATTGGCGGCGTGCCGAAATCCTGCGCGATCACCTGATCGGCATGTTTCCGAAACTGCCTCGGGAACTCGCCACCAGCGTGGCCGGCGCGCGTGTCAAGGCATGGCTCGGCCATCGCCCGAGCATGCCCGACGGGCGTCCTTGCCTCGGCTATTCGCGCGCCAGCCGCGACGTCGTTTACGCCTTCGGCCACGGCCATGTCGGCCTGGTCGGTTCGGCCCGGACCGGGCGGGTGGTCGCCCAGCTCATCGGCGGCCGCGAACCGGAGATCCCGGTCGGCCCCTTCGATCCCGCCCGCTATCTCTGACCGCCGTCTTCAAGATCTCCTGCCGCCTTCGAAAGGACCAGGCTCATGACCGTTCATTCCGTGACCGCTCCGGCGCCCCGCATCGCTCGCGGCGGCAAGGCCATCTATGGCGCGCCGCTCGGCATCCTGATGCTGGAGGCGAAGTTTCCGCGCATTCCCGGCGACATGGGCAATGGCACGACCTGGCCCTTCCCGGTGCTCTACCGGGTGGTTTCCGGCGCGAGCCCGGAAAAGGTCGTGCTGAAGGGCGCGGCCGGCCTGTTGCCGGACTTCATCGACGCCGCCAAGGACCTGGTCCGGCTCGGCGCCGAGGCGATCACCACCAATTGCGGTTTCCTGTCGCTGTTCCAGAAGGAAATCGCGGCGGCGGTCGGGGTGCCGGTCGCGACCTCGTCGTTGATGCAGGTGCCTTGGGTGCAGGCCACGCTTCCGCCCGGGAAACGCGTCGGCCTGGTCACGGTGTCGGGTTCGACCCTGACGCCTGCCCATCTTGAGGGCGCCGGCGTGCCGCTCGACACGCCCATGGTCGGCACCGAAAACGGCAAGGAATTCTTCCGCGTGCTGATCAAGGCCGAGAAGGAGGACATGGACGTGGCCCTGGCGGAACAGGACGTCGTCGAGGCCGGCAAGGCGCTGGTCGCCCAAAACCCGGATATCGGTGCCATCGTGCTGGAATGCACCAATATGCCGCCTTATGCCGCGGCGCTTCAGGCGGCTGTTGGCATTCCCGTCTATGACATCTATTCGATGATCACCTGGTTCCACGCGGGCCTGCGCCCCCGCGTGTTTGCCTGATCCTCTCATTCGGCCGCAACGGGACCATGGGACCGCCTCCCATGGTGACGACGTGACTGGCGACACCCTGACCCAAGATCACCTGACCCAAGAAAACCTCATCGCCGATCTTCGCGCGCTGCTCGGCGAGCGCGGCGTCCTCACCGCCCCGCCGGATATCGAGCCCTACCTGTCCGACTGGCGCGGTCTCTATCACGGCCGTTCGCCTTGCGTGCTGCGCCCGGCCGATACGCGGCAGCTCGCCGATGCGATGAAGCTGCTGTCGTCCAGGGGCGTCGCGGTCGTGCCTCAGGGCGGCAACACCTCGATGGTCGGTGGCGCCATGCCGGATGAGAGCGGCCGTCAGGTCGTGCTGTCGCTTGCCCGGATGAACCGCATTCGCGACATCGATCCGGTCGACATGACCATGGTCGCCGAGGCCGGCGTCATCCTGAAGACCGCGCAGGATGCGGCGGCCGAGGCCGGCTGCCTGTTTCCGCTGTCGCTCGGCGCCGAGGGCTCGGCCACCATTGGCGGGGTGCTCTCGACCAATGCCGGCGGCAATACCACGGTGCGCTACGGCAATGCCCGCGAGCTGATGCTGGGTCTCGAAGTGGTGCTGCCGGACGGCCAGATCTGGAACGGCCTCCGGCGGTTGCGCAAGGACAATACCGGCTACGCGCTGCGTCAGCTTTTCGTCGGCGCCGAGGGCACGCTCGGCATCGTTACCGCCGCGGTGCTGCGCCTGTTCGCCCGGCCGAAGGCGCAGGAGGTCGCTCTCTGCGCGGTGCCCGACCTCGCCGCGGCGCTCGCCCTGTTCCGTCGTTTCCGCGACCGCGACGAGGCGAGCCTGCAGGCCTTCGAATATATGTCGGGCACGGGCGTCGGCCTCGTGCTGAAACATATTCCCGGCGCGACTTTGCCTTTGGCCGAAGCCGCCGATCATTACGTGCTGGTCGAGCTTGCCTCGCCGCGTCCGGATGCGGGCCTGCGCGCGCTCATCGAGGCGGTCCTTGGCGAAGCCTTCGAAGCGGGCGAGGTCAGCGATGCGGCGATCGCCGAAAGCGCGGCCCAGGCCCAGGCGCTCTGGCGGCTGCGCGAAGAACATTCGGAATCGCAGAAGCTTGCCGGCGCCAGCGTCAAGAACGACGTCTCCGTGCCGGTCTCGCGCGTGCCGGAGCTGATCAGGCTTGCGACCGAGGCCGGCGAGCGGCTCATGCCCGGCATTCGCGCTGTGCCCTTCGGCCATATGGGCGACGGCAATATTCACATGAACTTCGTCCAGCCCGAGGCGATGGCGGGCGCCGCATTCCTCGCGCGCAGCCATGACCTGATGGACGCCGTCAACGAAGTGGTGCGCTCGCTCGACGGCAGCTTCTCGGCCGAACACGGCATCGGCCGGCTGAAACCCGACATGCTGGCCGATTGGCGCGCTGGTCCTGAGTTCGAGCTGATGCAACGGATCAAGGCGGCGATCGATCCCGCCGGCCTGATGAATCCCGGTAAGGTTTTCGAGATCCCCTGATGGTCGCCGATTGGCCGCTTCAGGCGCGCGAATAGGCCGGGAATAGCCGGTTTCGCGATTGCCAGCGTTCAGTCGGGGCCCGTATATTGAAGTGTGTTCGGCAATGCATTCAGCTAAGGAAAGCCACGTGGAGATCATCTCCGACAGCGTTGTCGATCGGGTCTATGAGCAGCTCAAGGCCATGGCGGTGAGCTATGAGTTCAAGCCCGGCGAGCGGCTCAACGAGGGCGATATCGCCAAGCGGCTCGGGGTCAGCCGGACGCCGCTGCGCGAGGCGCTGAACCGGCTGAACACCGAGGGTTTCCTGCGCTTCACGCCGGGCAAGGGCTTTTTCTGCCGCGAACTGGATGCCCATGAGATCTTCGATCTCTACGAATTGCGCAAATCGATCGAGCTTGCGTCGGCCCGGCTGGCGATCCGGCGGGCCAAGGACAGCGATATCGATGCGCTGCTGGCCTTTCTCGATGCGACCGGCCCGGATCCGGGCGAGCGCACGGCGATCGAGCTGGTCGAGCTCGACGAGGCCTTTCACGAGCGGCTGATGGCCATGTCGAACAATGCCGAGATGTTGCGGGTGCTGCGCAACGTCAATGCCCGCATCCGCTTCGTTCGCTGGATCGACATGGACCGCATCAACCGCTCGAACACCCAGGCCGAGCATCGCGCCGTGCTGGTCGCGGTCAAGGCGCGCGACGAGGCGGCCTGCGTCTCGGTCCTGGAAAAGCATATCGACCGCCGGCTGGATCAGATCACCTCGGCGATCAAGGAGGGTTATGCCCAGATCTACATGGCGACGGCACGCGCGGTGACCGGCTGAGGATCTGCTTGGCCGAGCCGCGGGCTCATTCGGCCGCAGACATCGCGGGACAACGGAGGCGTCGGACTGTCCTTGCCGCTCCGGCCGGCTCAACATAAAGGCCCCGCCATGAACGGGGCCTTTGACGTGGAGAGAGAGGCTTCAGGCCCGTCAGGCCGCCAAGATCGCAGTGCTCATCGCACTGGGCTGTCGGTCGGAACGAGGCTCCAGAACTGGCCGGTAAAATTGCCGCATGCACGAAGCTCGGGCTGGTTGGTCGATGGCTCGACATCCAGACACATCGCGGTTCCGCGAAACTGTGTGGTCAAGCGAAAACCACCCTGAGCGCGGGTGAGCCGCCAAAGCTGTCCGGAGAAATTGCCACAGGGGCGCAATTCCGGCTGGTTTGGTCCTGGATCGATATCAAGGCACATATTCGGTCCGCGAAACTGGGTCGTGAGCCGGTAAAACCCGCCATCATCGCGCACGAAACGCCAGAATTGTCCGCTGACATTGTCGGCGCGGCGCAATTGAACCTTGTTGTTGCTGGGGCCGCCGTTGAATACGTCCAGCGGCATGTTTCGACCACGAAATTGCGTCGTCAACTTGTAATAGACGTTCGCGTCGATCGCATGATCCTGCCCATAAGCGGTTTCATTGACGGCGAGCAAGCCAGCGATGAGTGCCGAGGCCAAAGCCATCGACGGAGCGATGCGATTCATGGTCACCTTCCCGAGCCTCCCCACATCGAGGCTCGGCCTAGATAGGGCAACTATTCCCTTGCGTCACGCGCTGGAATGACCGATCGCCGGCTTTCCGTGCCAACCCGTCTTGTGGCGCAGACCTCCGGCCCCTTCAGGGATGAATTCTCCAATGATCCGCTGGCTTGCCGGTCTAGGAGCGCTTGGAATTGCCCCCAACCCAGACGGGCATGTCGCTTTTCAGCGCGCGCTCATAGGCCTCGTCCCAGACCGGCAGCGGATAGACCACGCGGAAGCAGTCGAAGCCGCGCAGCATGATTTTGGCGCTTTCCGGCTGGCGTGTCGCCATGTCGAGGATCAGTTGCTTGATGTGGCCGACGCGTGACGTGTTGGCGGCCGCCCGCATGACCGCGAGACGCATGCCGTCATGTTGGACATCGCGTTCCTCGCTCATCGGCAGCGCCGCCTGGGCGATCAGGGCGGTCAGCTGCTCGAACAGATAGTCGGCGCCGATGAGGCCGAGGCCGTTATCCGTCTCGGCCAGTCGGCTGCGCACCGCCGCGACCGCGAAACAGGCCGGCGTCAGGGGGGCGTAGTGGCTGTCGGCATCGGGGTGACGATCCGCGTCGCCGTCCCACAGCGACCTGAGGAGTTGCGCCTCGTCGGCGGGCAGGCGGTTGGCAAGCCTGAGACCGGTCTCGACCCGATGGGCCTGATACCATTCGATCGCGCGCATGATCTCGCGCGCCAGCGCCAGGCTCTGTGGCTTCGGCGCGCGCCGGTTGGAAATGAACTTCCAGCCGCGCCAGCCATGGATATCGGCGAAGACATCGACTACCCGGCTGTCGAGTTCGTCGAAAACGGCGAGGGCCGCGGCAGAATGGCGACATTCCGGAAGGGCCAGCGTGATGGTCATGACGCCCTCCGCTGCCGACGGTGCCACCGGCCGGGACCCGGCCTGGAGGGGAATTCATTCTGGGAGGCGGGCGGCACGGTCTGGCGCAATGAGAGGCTCCGGCGATTCTCTGGTCAGAGACGGGCCGAAGGCTTTCATGGCGGCGATGGATCTGCCTCCCCCGAACGGGGGAAGCGTGGCGCCGTGACGACATCAACTACCCGTGTGCCGATACATTGCGGAAAGAGGATCGGGCAGGGGCAGCGGGCAGGGCAGGGGCAGCGGGCAGGGCGGGGCAGGGTGCCGGGTCAGGCCTGCCGCGACGCGTATCGCTCACCGGTGAGCCAGTCCCTGACCGTCCGTTCGTCATCATCGGTCAGTTGATGGCCGGCGGCCAGGCGGCGTTGCGAGAGGCTCGCGCCGGCATCGCGCAGGAGGTCGTCCAGGCCATCGGCCTCAGCGGCGAAGGGATCGCTGGCGCCGCTGACCGTCAGGACGTGCGTTCCCGAGAGGTCCGCCTCCGGTGGCTGTTCCAGCACGCGGACCGGCCGCAGCAAGGCGGCGGCGCGGATGACGCCCGGGTGCAGCAGCATGACGGCGACCGCGAAATTGGCCCCGTTGGAATAGCCGAGCACGGTCGTCCGCTCGGGATCGAGACCATGCCCCGCCAGGGCCTCGGGCAAGGTGGCGGCGAAGGCTGCGGCCTCGGCGATGATGTCGGCCTGGTCGAAGGCCGTCGGGCTGAACCGCTGGAACCAGCGGAGCACGCCTTCCTCGGCGCTGCGGCCCCGAAAGCCGAGAAGCGTTGCCCGCGGCGCGATCCGGTGGGCGAGCGGCATGAGGTCGGTTTCGTTGCCGCCGGTGCCGTGTAGCAGGACGATGGTGCTGCCGTCCGGATCGGCCGGCCGCTTCAGCCGGTGCACGAAGGCCAGTTCGAGCCGCCGTTCGCGCGGCTCGCCGGGCAGCGCGATATCCGGCAGTTGCAGCTTGACCGCTTCAGCCGTCTCCGGTGGCACGAACAGCATTTCGCCGAGATGGTCCGGGCTTTCGTCGACGGTCATGCCCGGCCCGTCGGTCGCCCGCTCGCACAAGGCGCCGGCCGGCTCGCGCCAGTAGATCGAGGTGAAATAGCGCCGGTCCTTGATCGGGCTCGTCTCGCGGCCCTGGTCCTGCAGCAGCCGAAGCGCCTGGCGCAAGCCGTCCAGGTCGGGCGTGCGAAACGCCAGGTGGTCGATCGTGCCGGGGCCACCGACACCGGGCCAGAAGCCGGTCGCGTCACGCAGGTCGATGGTATCGCCGGCCGGCGAGGTCAGGCGAATGAGGCCGTCCTGGCGCGCGGTTTCGACATAGCCGAGATGCTCGGCCAGGGCGGCCTGGGTTTCCCTTGCCTGGTCCGACAGCACGGTGGCGCCGCGCAGGCGGCGGATCGCATGTTCCGCCGGCACCGGCCCGTCCGCCAGCGGTGCTGCCGCGGCGAGCGTGTCGATCCCGACGAGCTTGATCGTGGCGCCGTCCGGATCGGTCAGGCGCAGGACCGGTTCGCCGAATTCGCGAGCGGGCCCGGTGACCTTGACACCCTGGCTCATGGCCCGCGTCAGCCAGAAGCCGATGCTGGCCGATGGGATCGCCAGGGCGAGATCGGTGAACTGGCCGAGACCGACACGGCCCCGTTGGCCGTCTTCCCAGACCAGGAAGGTGACGAGCGAGCCGGGCGAGCCTGCCTGATCGCCGTAGAGCAGGTGCAGCTGGGTGGCGTCCTCGAAGCCGCCGGTGCGCTTGACCAGCCGGAGGCCGAGAAAGCCGGCATAAAAATCGACGTTGGCCTGGGCCTGGCCGGTGACCAGCGTGACGTGGTGCAGACCATGCGACATGAGGCGTCCTGAGGTGGGGGCGGGGCGCCGTGCAGCCGGTCAGCGCAGCAGGGCGGCGGTCCTGTCGAGGGCGGGGGCCAGGCCCTTCAGCGAGATCGACAAGACGGTTTCACGGCCGTCATCGGTGGTGACCTTCGCCTTGATGGCGGTGCCGCGGCGAAGTGTCGCCAGCATCCGCGCGTCGAAGGACAAGGGCACCAGGCAGCCGGCGGGCAGGCAGGTGCGGAACCTGAGCGGCTGGCCGACCGGGCCGTCGTCGACCTGCAGCGTCACGCCCTTGTCCAGCGCCAGCCCGAACGGCAGCACGAGCACGCCTTCCGCCTTGTCGCCGACCGTCGTCAGCTCGATCGCCATCACGCGCTGCCGGCTTTGCGGGTCGGCCTGCTGCTGGGTCAGGGCGCAGCGCTTGCCGGCGCCCTGCTGCAGGCAGGCGACCTGCCAGTCCTGATAGGTTTCCTGCAGCGACGAAGCGCCGCCCGGCAAGGTCGAGGCCGGCGGGGCGGGAGTTGCCGCCGGCGCGGGTGCCGCCGCCTGTGCCAGGACGGGGAGGGGATTGAGCGCAGCGGCGCCGAGAACAGTCGCAACGGTCAGGGCGAAAGCGACGAAGGACTTGGTCATATCGGCACATCCAGGAGTTGCTGGAGGAGCGTTGTGGCGCAAACGGCACCCCGCGACAAGGGCCGGCGTGGCGGAAAGCCGCGCCCGACCCGGAACCGCCGGGTTTGCCGGATCGGCTCGAAGCTCAATCGGCATGGCCGGTCTCGTCTTCGATCTGGATGGTCGAAAGATGCAGGTCGTAGCGCTGTTCGAGCAGCGCCTCGACGCGCTTGCGCAAGGCCACCATCCCGTCCGGGGACGTTCGCGTGACGATATGGGCGGTGACGACGTTGCGGTCGCTGGTCAGCGACCAGACATGCAGGTCATGGACGCCGGCGACGCCCTCGATCGCCAGGAGGTCCTGCTCGACCGCCGCCACGTCGATGCCGGCCGGAGCCGCCTGCAGCAGCACGTCGATGCTTTCGCGCAGCAGGATCCATGTGCGCGGCAGCACCCACAGGCCGATCAGGACCGCGACGACGGTATCGACCCAGGTCCAGTTGGTCAGCCAGATGATCAATCCGCCCAGGATGACACCGACCGAGCCGAGAAAGTCGCTCCACACCTCCAGATAGGCGCCCTTGATGTTCAGGCTCGCGTCCTTGCCTCCGGCGAGCAGGCGCATGCTGATGACGTTGACGATCAGGCCGAGCACCGCGATGACCAGCATGGGCAGGGACTGGACTTCGGGCGGGGTGGCAAAGCGCTTCCAGGCTTCATAGAGAATATAGAGAGCGACCAGGAACAGCAGCATGGCGTTGAACGCCGCCGCCAGGATCTCGAACCGGTAATAGCCATAGGTCCGCTGCAGGTCCGGCGGCCGGCGGGCGATGTGCACCGCCACCAGTGCGATCGTCAGCCCCACGGCATCGGTGAACATGTGCGCGGCATCCGACAGCAGCGCCAGGCTGTTGGTCAGGAGGCCGCCGACCACCTCGGCGACCAGAAAGGTCGAGGTGAGGGCCAGCGCGGCCGTCAGCCTTGTCTGGTTCTGCGTGCGGGCGCCGTGGTCGTGGCCGGTTCCCATGGAATGTCTCCTCGAGTCTCGAACGATCGGGAATGACCGAGACGCGGCTGCACCGACGTGACATTGCCGCGTGTTGGAAATTGTCGCCAGGGGGCCTTCAGCCCGCCGCTCCGCAATTCGGGCAGAATTTCGCGGAAGCAGGCCGCTCGGCCGAGCAGGAGACGCAGAGGCGCGCGCCGAGCCCGGTGCCGCATTGGCCGCAAAAGCGGCTGCCGGCTGGGTTGGCCGCGGCGCAGGACGGGCAGGAAGGTGGCGGCGCCGACGGTCGAGATTGATGGCCGTTGGGCGCGCCGTCGCCATGATGGCCGCCCTGGCCATGACCTTGCCGGCCGCGATGGCCGTTGCCCAGCAGATCCTTGAAAAAGCTCATCGGTTGTCTCCGTTCCGGGTCACTTCGGGTGGACCGGATCGATCGCCGGAGCGCGATGGGCTGAAGCGAAGAGCTCGGCCGTGGTCGCGCGCACCGTGGAAAGGCGGCCCGACATGCTTTATGCAAGCTCTAGCGACTAGAGCTTCAAGTGGTTTTTTTGAGCATGATCGAAAAAAAGCGAAGAGCCGGCCTGACGATCGGCAGCTTGGCCCGTCGCGCCGCGACGAAGGTGCCGACGATCCGTTATTACGAGACGATCGGTTTGATGCCGGCGCCGTTCCGGTCGGACGGCAATCAACGGCTCTACGATCCCGGCCAGGCAGACCGGCTAATGTTCATTCGCCACGCGCGCGAACTCGGCTTTCCGGTCGACGCGATACGCTCCTTGCTGGCCTTGTCGGACCGGCCCGACCGATCCTGCGAGGACGCCGACCGGCTCGCCAGCGAACAGCTCGCCGGCGTGCGCAGCAGGATCCTGCGGCTCCAGGCGCTTGAGACCGAACTGGAGCGAATGATCCGAAGCTGTCGCCACGGCAATGTCGCCGCATGCCAGGTTATCGAAGTCCTCGGCAACCACGCGCTCTGCGCCCAGGATCATCCGGGCGACCAGGACGGCCCTCTCGCGCGCTAGCGCGTACGCGTCACTTTCATTTTTGCGCCACCCGCCTGGGAGGCCATCACCGAGGTCGCGTGAGCAAGGCCTGACGGCTCACGGCATCGCTATGTTTTGCGCTGGTTGGGCATCGCGAAACCACCTTGTGACGGATCGCCGCCTTCTTGTGTATGTGCGCTTATGCATTTATGATTGCGCTGAAATGTTTTGCAGCATGCATTTTCTCAATTTCGTGATTGGCAAGTGAACGGCGGGGCGCCTATCTCAGTCCTGTCGGCGGCGGACACCT
>NZ_JBWKTP010000011.1:0-266503 GCF_059420385.1 Phreatobacter sp. GW821-FHT04C01
CCCCGGCGCGATATAAAGCAGCGAGAACACGAACAGGGCGACAACCGCCATCACGGGGATGGTCGAGAGAATGCGCCTGACGACGTAGACAAACATCACAGCCCTTTCCAAATCTGGCTGAAGCGGCGGCCGGCCAGCATGTCCCGGCGGCCCCTATCCAGCGGCGCCGGACCTCAGGCTCTGCTTGAGACCGTGGGCGATCTTTTCGGCCATCATGATCACCGGCACGTTGAGGTTGGCGCAGGGTATGGTCGGCATCAGCGATGCGTCGCACACATAGAGGCCGGCAACACCGATCAGCCGGCCATCCGAATCGGTCACAGCCATCGGATCGCCCTCCGTACCCATGCGACAGGTGCCGCAGGGATGCCAGACACCGCCGACATGTCGCACGAGATGGGCGCGCAGGGCATCCTCGTCGGCGCAGAGCTGGTCGAGCGAGGCGCCGCCCTCCTGGGCCAGCGCCAGCACCCGCGACCGAAAGACCTGGCTCCGGTCCATGAGCGGCGCGGCGATGGCGGTGAGCAGGCCATTGCGCCAGCCGGGGCTGAGCAGCTTCTTGACCCGATCCGAATAGGTCGTGGGGAAAGTCTCGACGACCGTGGCGGCGAGCGAAGGCGCCCGCAGGATGCCGGCGCAGAGGCGGAACGCCGCCCCGAGGCGTTCGAGATCCCGTCCGTCCGAGAGCATGCGAAAATCGATATCGGGGGGAACCGCCGGATCGGCCGATACGATCCTGACCTCGCCCCGCGAATAGGATTTGTTGACCCAGGAAAACAACGTGCCGATCCGCTGGCCGACCGCATGCCAGCCGGACCTCGCCGTCATCGCCGTGTGCATGTCGCCCAAGGGCATGCCCGGCAGGCCCGACGACCAGCGCAGCACCGACTGGATGTGATAGCGGTCACCGGGCGCCAGCCGCGTCCGCGGCGCCAGGAAAGCCGAGACCCCGATGGAGGGGTGCTCCAGCAGGTTGCGGCCGACGCCGCGACGTTCCACCCGAACCGGCACGCCTGCGGCCGCCAGCACCTCGCCCGGTCCGATGCCGCTGCGCTCCAGCAGCGCCGGGCTGTGCAGCGCCCCGGCGCTGACGATCACGATCCGGGCGGAGATCTGCTCGCTGCGGTTCCCGTGCGACAGGACCGCGCCGGTCACGCGCGCGCCCTCCCACAGCAGCCGATCGACCCGCGCCTGCGTCCGGATCTCGAGATTGCGGCGCCCCCTGACGGCCGGGCTCAGATAGACCGTCGCCGTCGACGCGCGCTTTCCCTCCTGGTCGAGGTTGACGGCCGTCGGATAGAGCCCCGTCTCCCACACCCCGTTCTGGTCGGCGCGCTCGGCAAAGCCCCTGCCCTGCATCTCCGATGAGACGGCCTGGATGAAGCCGGAAAAATCCGAACGCCGGATCCGCTGGACCGGAAACGGTCCGCTGGATCCGTGGAGCGCCTCGTCATTGGCGAAGTCGAGGTCGTTCTCGAGCTTGCGGAAATAAGGCAGCACGTCGTCCCAGCCCCACGAGCGCGCACCGGCGGCAACCCATTCGGCATAATCATCCGGCGAGCCGCGGTTGGCGCCGATCCCGTTGATGGTCGAACCGCCGCCGAGAATGCGCGCCTGTTCGTAGCCCCGGACCACGCCTCCGGCCGTGTTGCGGCCGTCGCGCCCCATGGCCACCTTGAGGCCCGGCCAGGTGTTGTCGGCATTGAAATAGGCCCGCCCCGGATAAGGCGACGCGATCTCGGCCGGCAACGCGCCGGGCGCGACGTCCCGCCCGGCCTCGACCAGCAGGACGGACAGGCCGGGATCCTCGCTCAGCCGCGCGGCGAGCACGCATCCCGCCGAGCCGCCGCCAAGGATTGCAACATCATAGGTTTGTGGTTCGGACATGGGGTCACATGGCTCGGGACTGCGGGGCGCCGATCCTGCCCCGTGCCGGGCGCGAGGAGGGCGGCGATGAGGGGGTTATCGGCTTGCCCGAATGGACCGGACAGGACGTTGGGCCGGGATGACGGGGGTGCCGGTTCGAAGCTCTGATCACCTCGGAGACCTCTTGAGAACGCGTTCCAGCGAGGTCTCACGTCGTCTTGGCCGGGCTTGGCCCGGCCATCCACGACTTGTTGTGGTTCGAATGCGTGGATCCCCGGGCCAAGCCCGGGGAAGACGAGCGGCAGCAAACCGCCCGGATGAAATTCTCAAACCGTCTCTCAGATCGAAGCGTCGCATCGAGCATAGGTCGTCCTTTGACGGCAAACCTTCGTGCAATATGTCCATCTGATACGATCATAGTCCGGCGAAGACTCCAGCCAGGCCGGGTTTGACGATGCCCGGCGCAACGCTATCGGGAGGCTCGCCGAGCCCCCCGACTGCAGCCTTGCGGCGCTTGACGGCCAGCCCGCCGGTTACTTCTTCTCCAGTTCCCAGAACACCGGCAGCGGCGTCCTGAGAACGCCGGTCACGTTCCGCCGATAGGCCATCGGCGAAAAGAACCGTCCGAGCGGGATGATCGGCACCAGTTCGGCGGCCGCCACCTGGATGCGGCGGACGATCTCCCGGCGCTTGGCCGGATCGGTTTCGGTGGCCCAGGCGCTCTTCAGCTCCTCGATTTCCCGCGAGCAGGCCCAGCCGGCATAGGCGCCATCGCTGCAGACGGTGTTGAGCGCCGGGTTGGCGATCGGATTGTCCATCTCGAAGCCGTAGGACCACATCGGGAAGAGATTCCAGCCGCCCTGCGTGCTCGGCCCCTGATTGATCCGCCGGGCCATCATCGACGCGAAATCGGACAGCTGGAGATCAACGTTCACGCCGGCGGCGCGCAGCCGCTCGGCCGCCAGGATGCCGAAGCCCTTGATCACCTCGTTGTCGCCAGGCGCGATGACGACGATCCGCTCGCCCGCATATCCGGCCTGCCTGAACAGGCGTTTCGCCTCTTCGATATTGGCGGTGCGCATCCATTCGGTGCCGGACTGGTCCTCGTTGACGCCGCCGCAGCCCAGGAAGCTGTAACAGCGGTTCCAGTATTTGCCGTCGACGCCCGCGGTGATCGCCATGGCATCGGCCTGGTCCATCAGCAGCGCGAGAGCCCGGCGCGCCTCCGGCTTGTCGAAGGGCGGTTGCTTGAAATTGGGCCTGAGAAAGCCGACCTGGCCCTGCCCGCCGGGCATGCGCACGACGATTCCCGGGCGCGCCTCGAGCAGCGGCAACAGATCCAGCGGCGGCGATTCGTAGATGTCGATCGCGCCGGTCTGCAGCGCGGCGATCGCGGTGCCCGAATCCGGCATGATGGTCCATTCGACACGGTCGACCCGGGCCACCTTGCCGCCGGCAAAATAGCTCGGCGGTTCCGACCTCGGCACATAGTCGCGGTTGCGCTCATAGGTGATGCTGGCGCCCGGCCGGTAGTCGACCAGCCGGAAAGGCCCGGATCCGACAATTTCGGTCACCGGCCTGGTCGGCTCGGTCAAGGCCTCCTTCTCGCGCATGATGAAGAGGGCCGCCGAGGTCGATTTGGCGAAACCTTCGATCAGCAGCGGCGTGTCCTGCGCGAGCGTCACCCGGAACGTCCGGTCGTCGACCGCGGTGACCTGCATGCCGAGCTCGACCAGCTTTCGGCCGACCGTGTCGCGCTTGGCCCAGCGGTTGATCGAGGCCACCACATCCGCCGACCTGACCGGGCTGCCGTCGTGGAACTTGAGGCCGGGCCTCAAGGTCATCGTGTAGGTTCGCCCACCGTCGCTTTTCTCGAAACCCTCCACCATCTGCGGCTGCGGCCGCAGGTCCGCATCGAGCGCGAACAGCGTGTCGTAGACCAGGTAGGCATGCTGATGGGTGACCGCGAGATTGTTGGCGACCGGGTCCATCGTGCGCGGCTCGGCCGAGGGAACATAGCGAATGACGGTCTGCGCCACCGCCGGGGAGGCCCCGCCGAGCGCGAGCGCCGATGCCAGGAGAAGGCCCGAACCCGCCTTCAATATCCGTCCAAACCGAGATGTCATTGACGTTTCCCCCTTATGATTGTGTCGCCCCTGGCCATCAGGGTCAGCGCTCGAATGAATGGTCGGCAGCGTCCGCAGACGGGTCCTCCGACAGCGCCAGGCGGGCGACCGCGGCAAACCAGGCGGCACCGGCCGGCAGAACGGCGTCGTTGAAGTCGTAGCGAGGATTGTGCAGTTCCCGGCCGCCGTCGGCCGGCCCGTTGCCGATCCAGACCAGGGCGCCCGGCCGCTCCCTGAGCATCCAGGCGAAGTCTTCGCCCACCATGCTCGGTCGCGGCGCGGTGTCGACCGAGAGCCCGGCCAGGATCGCCGCGTCCCGGGCGATCGCCGCTTCCTGCACGGTATTGGGGCACGGATCCGATCCGCGCACGATGTTGCAGACCACCTCGACCGCGAAGGCCTGGCCGATGCCGCCGCAGATGCGCCGGAGGCTGGCTTCGAGCGGCTCGCGCATTTCGGGACGATGCAGCCGCATCGTGCCGCGCAGGACGACCTTGTCGGGGATCTGGTTCAGGGCCGTGCCCGCCTCCATCGTGCACAGCGAGACGACCGCCGAATCCTGAGGGTCGACCTCGCGCGAGACGATCGACTGGATCGCCACGATCAACTGCGCGGCCGCGAGCAGCGGGTCGCGCGAGCGGTGCGGCGCGGCGGCATGGGCGGCATGGCCGGAGACGATGATCTCGAGGCGCGCGGTCCCCGCCGTCATGACGCCGGGCCTGACCGCCACCGTGCCCGCCGCCAGGCCCGGCCAATTGTGAAAGGCGAAAACCCGATCCATGGGGAAGCGCGTCATCAAGCCGTCCGCCACCATGGCGCGCGCCCCCGTGCCGGCCTCTTCGGCCGGCTGGAAGATGAAATGGACCGTGCCGGACCAGCTCCGGTCGGCCGCCAGCAGCGCCGCGCCCCCCAGCAGGCAGGTGGTATGGCCGTCATGGCCGCAGGCATGCATCAGGCCGCCGCGCCGCGAGGCGTAGGCCAGGTTCGTTTCCTCGCTGAGCGGCAGCGCGTCCATGTCGGCGCGCAGTCCGACGCTCGACCGCGACGAGCCGCGCGTCAGCGTGCCGACCACGCCATGGCCGCCGACACCGGCGACGAACGGGATCCCCATCTCGGCCAGCCGCTGGCCGACAAAGGCCGCCGTCCCGGCCTCGGCGCCCGACAGTTCGGGATTGGCGTGGAGGTGCCGACGCCAGCCGACCAGCCGCTCGACCAGTTCCGGCCCGGCGACGAGCGCCTCCGCCCGGGAGATCGCGGCGGTCACGACGACACGCTCGCCGGCTCGAAGGGACTGGTCCAGCCCCCCGCCATCACGACCGTCGTCTTGATCTTCATATAGTGCTCGGCGGCTTCCAGTCCGTACTCGCTGCCGAGGCCGCTTGCCTTGTGACCGGAAACCGGCGTTCCCGGCGTCAGCGAATGCACGCAATTGACCCAGACGACGCCCGCGGCAATCCGGCGGCGCGCCCGCTCGGCCCGGCCGAGCGAGCTGGTCCAGACCGAGGCGGCCAGGCCGTATTCGGTGTCATTGGCCGCGGCATAGGCCTCCTCGTCGTCGGCGAAGCCGGTCACGGACAGCACCGGGCCGAAGATTTCCTGGCGCGCGAAAGCGCTGTCGGCATCGAAACCGTCGACGATCATCGGCCTGAAGAAATTGCCGCCGTCGATCGGCTTGTAGTGCGGAAGCGCCAGCGGCCGCCCCGCCACCCCCTCGGTCAGCGACCGGATCCGCTCCAGTTGCCCGGGCGAGACGATCGCGCCGAGCCGGGTCGCGGGGTCGAAGGGATCACCGATGCGAAGCGCGGCGAGCTTCGTCTCGCACAGCGCCAAGAAGCGCTCCTTGACACTGTCGGCGACCAGCACGCGATTGCAGGAGGTGCAGGTCTGGCCGAGATTCATGAAGGCCGTGAAGACGGCGGCGCTGGCGGCCGCCTCGATATCCGCATCGTCGAACACGACAAGCGGCGATTTGCCGCCGAGTTCCAGGACCACCCCCTTGAGCTGGCGCCCGGCTTCCGCGGCGATCTGGCGCCCGGTCTGCGTCGATCCGGTAAAGCTGATCTTGGCGATCAGGGGATGCCGGACGAGCGCGGCTCCGGCCGCCCCGCCCCCCGTGACGATATTGACCACGCCCTTGGGGATGCCGGCATCCCGCATGATATGGGCGAGCAGCAAGGTCACCAGCGGCGTCTGCTCGGCCGGCTTCAGCACGACCGTGTTGCCGCAGGCCAGGATCGGCGCGAGCTTGGTGACGGCATTGCCGAGCGGATAATTCCATGGCGCGATCGCGGCGATCGCACCGAAGGGCTCGCGCTCGACCAGGGCTGTCCGGCTCACCCCGGCCGGCGGGCAATGACCATGAATCTTGTCGGCGAAGCCTGCGTAGAAATCGAACAGTGCGGCGGCCTTCGCGGCGGCGCCGCGCGTGTCCGTGATGACACGGCCGCTGTCCAGCGTCTCGATATGGGCCAGCGCTTCCGCATGCCCGCGAATGCCCTCGGCGACGCGCCGCAGGATCCGTCCACGCTCCGCGCCGTCCAGCTCCGCCCAGGCGCGCGCGGCGCCATGCGCGGCAGCCGCCGCGCGATCGACATCCGTGGCGTGGGCCTCGGCAATGTCCAGAAGCGCGCCGCCGTCGCTTGGGCAGGAGGTGCGGAAATGGCCGCCATCCGAGGCTTTCGACCAGGCGCCGTCGATCCAGAGCGTGCTGCCGTCGAGGCACGCGTCGGGAACGCGCCCCTTCACCCGCTCGGGAATGGCGGCCTCTCGCCTCCCGCCCGGTCCGCCATTGCCGGGGAGCGAGGGTTCTTCGACGGGACCTGTGCTGCGTGCCATGCTGTTTGGACCTTGCTATGAGGCGCGAACCTGACCGCGCCGTGCAGGTCGTCATCCGCCGGGCAATGGAACTCGGTTTGGCCGGCACCATCCAATAGCCATTCTTCCGCATGCCATAGGAAACTCCTATGGCTCCGCGCCAGAGCGCCGAGAATGGCCGTCGATCTGGCGGAACAGGGGACGCGCCGGCATGTTCGGCAGGGCCCGCGGCAACGCCGGCCGGCCGCCGGGGCACGCCCTCTCAAAGCGTCGTCCATTCGAAACATCAGACCAGCCAAATGTGCCCCGCCGGTCGGCGCCAGGGCTCACGGCATCTGCGACACGATACGCTGGGCATGGGCGACGAAGGCCTCGACCATGCTCCATTCCGGATTCCCCTCGGCGACCAGCAGCTGCAGCGGAACCGTCGCCGAACAGACGAGCGGCACGACCCGTGCGCCGGGAAAGAACGGCCCCATGGACGAAAATGGCTCGATCAGGCAGATGCCGATGCCGGATTGAACCAGGGACCAGGCCTGCAGGACCTGCTCGACCTCGCAAACGGGCCGGTACGGGACCGACGCCTCCGCGAAGATCCGCTTCAGCAATTGGGCCGTCGTCAGGCGCGGGTCGTAGCCGATCAGGGGATGTTCGGCGATCTGCGCCAGGGTGACCGGCTCGTCGCGGTCGAGCGCGTGGCCGATCGGCACCACGCATTGCAGCGGCCTGCGGGCGATTTCGACGATGCGGAGACCGGCGAAGTCCTCGGACAGGAAGGTCAGGCCGATTTCCAGTTGTTCGGCGATCAGGTCCTGTGCCATCTCGCCGCGCTTCAGCACGCTGAGACGGACATTGGCGCGGGGCGCGAGCCGCTGAAACTCGGCGACCAGCATGGGCCCCAATGTCATGGCCAGCGCGCTGATGCTGCCGATGCGCAACGAGGTCCGGTGGGCCTCGCGCAGATCCATCGCGGTCCGGTTCACCCGGGCCACCTCGTCGAACACCCGCTCGACCCCGGCAAAGAGGCGATTGGCCGCATCCGTCGGCTTGAGACGGCCGCCGGACCGGTCGAACAGCTGGAAGCCCAGCCGCTGTTCCGAATAGCGCAGGATTTCGCTCACCGAAGGTTGCGAGACGTTCAGCGCCTTGGCGGCCGCCGTGACGCTGCCGCTCTTCATCACCGCGCGGAAGACCTCCATCTGCCGCAAGTTCAGCGCCATCCGCACCTCGGGAGGACTATAAGAATATCCTATGCGTGACGCAGGGACCCGCGATTTATAGGCCGACACAGCCTCCCTTTGAAGAGGCCGATCGCATGGCAGCCCGCCCGAATGGCCCGCCGGGCCATGCCGGCGCCGGGCGCGAGACGCGTTCGGCGTTGCGCCGTCCGGGCGGCCGCCTCAACGGCGCTGCTCCACCTGCCGCCCCAGTGCCTCGACAAGCCGGTCGTTGGCCCGGCTCTGCGTGTCGAACGCCGTGACGAAGCGGGCGACCATCGTCGTCGGGTTCCACAGGAAGGCGAACCCCTCCGCCCGCATCGCCGCGACCGCGGGCTCGGAAAGCCGAACGAAGACCTCGTTGGCCTCGACCGGATGCACCAGTTCGAGACCGCCGATCCCGGCAATGGCGCGGCCCAGCTCGGCCGCCCGCTGATTGGCCGCCCGCGCATAGCTCAGCCAGCGGCCATCCAGGCCATAGGCGAGAAGCTGCGCCGAGTTGAAGCGCAGCTTGGACATCAGCCCGCCGGACTGCTTGAGTCGATACCACCACTTCATACGGTCGTCCTCGTCGAACAGGACCAGCGCATCCGTCGTCAGGCAGCCGTTCTTGGTGGCGCCGAGCGACAGGACCTTGACCCCGGCGCGCCAGGACAGGTCGGCCGGCGTACAGCCGAGATGCGCGACGGCATTGGCGAAGCGGGCGCCATCCATGTGGATCGCCACGCCCTGGGATGCGGCGGTCGCGTTGAGTTCGGCCAGCGCCGCCGGCGAATAGACCGTGCCCACTTCCGTCGACTGGGTGAGCGACAGGACCGCCGGGCGCGACCGGTTGACCGAAACGGGCATGCGCCGCGCCAGGGCCTGCGCGAACAGAGCCGCCGCGACCCGGCCATGATCCCCTTGGACGGGCTCGATCGTCATGCCCGGATTGAGGAAGCCCGGCGCGTTCACCTCGTCGGCCAGGATATGGGCGCCAGCATGCGCGAAGACGATGCCATGCGACGGCGCCATCATCGACAGCGCGATCGCGTTCGCCGCCGTGCCGCCGATGACCGGGATGACATGGACTTTCGTCTCGAAGATCGCGGACCAGACCTCGTCGAGCCGGCTGGTGAGCATGTCGCGGCCATAGGCATCGTCCTTACGGCCATTCTCGGCGAGGATCGCCTCCAGGATCTCCGGCGCCGCCCCGACATTGTTGTCGCTGCGAAAATTCAAAAGCGAGTTGGTCGACATCTCATCCGCCTGTCTGGCCGCGCGAGGGGATGCAAACCGGCCTTGCGGCTGGTCGCCCCCGATCGGGCAAGATGACGGCGTCCCGGCGCTTCGGCCAATAGCGATGTTTCGTCCGAAGATAGGGTGTCCCTATGCCCTGCCCCAACATCGCCCCCCTCCTCCGCCGGGCGCGATCCGCTAGCTGCAATTGGTCACCTGGCTGGAGCAGAGACTGCACCACCAGCCGCGTGCACCGGCCATCGCCTCCACCAGGGCTCAGGAACCCGAGCAGGCGAAGATGTGCCGCGGCGATCCCCTCAATGCCGAGGGGATGGCCAGTCTCGTCCAGGGCCTCGCGGGTCGCTGCGCCGACATGCGGCGCAAGCGAGAGGCGGCACCACCGAGCAGGGCGGAGGCCAGCAGGACTGGAGCGAAGCGCTTCACGACGCGGCCTTCCACGTCCTGGAGTGACACGTCAGCCGCAGATGTCGAGCAGTTGCACGTGAACCCAGCCGCGCCGGCCGGCGCTGGCTCCTGGCCCCTCCAGCCGCGTACCAGCAGGCCAATACAGGACCTCCTGCCAGGCTCCGCGGCGGCCGTCGCGAAGCATCACTTCGTCTCCGGCTTTCATACGGACCAGCGTCGCGGCATTGCGGTCGGGGGCGGCGCGCAAGGCCACGAAGCCATCGGCGGTTTGCTTGACCTCGCAGAAAGCGGTGGCCGAGGCCGGCGCCTGAGCCGCGAACGTCGCCATGACGCCGACGATGCCGGCCAGAAGCATGCGACGGGTGTTGCCGAAATCGATCATGACGAAGCCTCCAGGATCTGGAGGCGCTTTTGGCATGTCCCCGTTGCAGCGGCGTGGTGCGACGCTTGGGGCTCTATTTCGGTCATTTCCCGTCCGGCGCGTCAGAAGTCGACGCGCTGGCGGTTTCTGAGTGTATTGCCGGTGGTATCGCGCAATTCCGGCGCGACGATCGGCGGCGCCGTGCCCGGCCCGAGCGGGTCGGCCGGCGCCGTGCTCCGCCGCGACGGCAAGGTGCGATTGCGGTCGATGACGCTCGGAATCGCGCTCGCGGTTTGCCCGCTGACAATGGTTCCGCCCAGCGCATTGCCGCTGGTGGCCCCGCCGCGCGACACCTGCGAGACATTGCTCAGGCCGGCGCTTTCGCGGGCGCCGGGCGCCCGCTGCATCATGGCTCCGCTCGAAACCGAGGTGGTCGCGACCGGCGATGCGGCAGGCGCGCCGCCGATCGGCGGCAACGCCGTCGCGGTCACCGGCGTGACCGGGGCCGCCTCCATCCGCGCCGGCGCATTCGACGCGACGGGCGCTTCGGACGCCGTCGTGCAAGCGGCGAGCGCCGCGGCCGAAGCGAGAACCAGGACAAGGCGCATGATGGATCCGATCAGGTCGCCGCCGGCGCGGCGGGCATGAGGTCGTAGGGGGGCTTCCAGCCCGGCAGCGACGCGATCCGTTCACGCCAGGCGTGAATATGGGGATGCGACGCCGCGAGGTCGTAGCCGGTCTCGGCGATCGGATAGAACATGTAACCGGCGAGCGAAAGGTCCGCGATGGTCGGCCGGCCGCCGACGATGAACGGCCGGTCGGCCAGATGGGTCTCGACGATCGCCAGCGCCGCGTCGATGCGCGACCTGAGAAAGCCGAGAACCGCGGGGTCGGCGGGCTTGCCGGCCAGCGAGAACATGAAGCGATGGGTGGCGAAATAGCTGGTGAACTTGTGATTGTCGAACAGGAACCAGCGCAGGATCTCCAGTTCCTCGTCCTCGTTGGCCGGGCCGAACTGGCCGGTCCGGCGCGCCAGATAGGTCAGGATGACCCCCGACTGGGCCAGCCGCTTGCCCGCGTGTTCGAGCACCGGCGCCTCGCCCATGGCATTGACCCCGGCACGCCACTCCGCTTCGCGCGTCGCGCCGTGAAAGAAATCGACGACGTCGGGCTCCCAATCGAGGCCGCACAGCGCAAGCATCAGCGCGACCTTGTAGGAGTTTCCCGACTGGGCGAAACAATGAAGCCGGTAGTCAGCCAATCAGCACCTCTGCCTTGGGCCCGGGCCGAAATCCCGGTCAAATTCACTTGATCGGCATGTCTTGTCGAAAAAGTGGCAAGCTTAGCCGCCTCGGCGCTGGCGCGCGGGCGCGGCCGGCGTCGTCGGCTGCCCCAAGGCCGGATCCGGCGGCAGCGGCGGCGGCGTGGCATTGGTCACGGGTGCCACCGGCGCCTGCGCCGGCGGGGTCTGCGCGCAGCCAGCGACGGCGATGAGCGAGAGGACGGCGCAAATCAGCGCGGCCTTCTTCTGCATGGGAATGTCCTTGTCTTGACGATCGATTCCGGCTGGCGCCGGAGGGTGGTGATTGTCGCAAGACTCAAGGGCAAGACTCAAGTGCGCGTCTCGACCGCCTTGGTCGCTGCCCGGGACTGGCCCGCCCGGGCCCGGACGCATGTCCTCTCGCCGCACCGCGCGCCCCTTCGAATTGTCGGGTGAAGCGCAACGATGCCTCAACCTTAAGAGGCCTTTAAGGCCCATCGCCTAGGGTTTCCACAGATCGATCACATGCAAGGGCCCGCGCGGAGCCATCAATGGATATCGCAACCATCCTGGGCCTGGTCGGTGCCGTCGGCACGATCGTGACGCTGATCATGATCGACGGCGGCAATTTCGGCCAATATGTCGACAAACATGCCATCATCATCATCTTCGGCGGTGCCTTGACCGCGACCTTGACGCGCTACCCGCTGCCGGTGGTGCTGCATGGCATCCCCATGGGCTTCAAGGCCGCCCTGGCCATGCCGATGGTCAGCCACCGCGACCTGGTCGAGGAAATCGCCAAGATCGCCGACGTCGCGCGCAAGCAGGGGCCGAACGCCCTGGAAAAACTCGAAGTGTCCGACCCCACCCTCGCCCAGGGGGTTCGCTACATCGCCGACGGCTACGACGCCGAGTTCATCCGCACCACGATGGAAACGGAAAAGGACAACGTCTACGTCCAACTCGACGAGGCGCAGAAGATCTATCGCTCGATCGGCGACTGCGCTCCGGCCTTCGGCATGATCGGAACGCTGCTGGGCATGGTCAACATGTTCGCCAACATGACCGACCCCTCGAAGCTCGGGCCGATCATGGCCATGGCGCTGATCGCGACGCTCTATGGCGCCGTGGTCGCCAACATGGTGTGCATGCCGATCGCCGACAAATGTCACGTCAAGATGGTCGAGGAGGACATCGCGCGCTCGATCATCATCGACGGCGTCGTGCAAATCCGCAATCAGAAGAGCCCGCAGATCGTCAAGGAAATGCTGCTGGCCTACCTGACGCCGCACGACCGCCACGAACTCGCGGAAGCAGCCTGAGGTTTCCATGGCCAAGCGCAAGGGTGGTGGTCACGCGGGCGGTCACGGCTGGTTCGTCACCTTCGCCGACCTGATGGGCCTCCTGATGTCGTTCTTCGTCGTGCTGGTCGCGACCTCGAACCAGGACGAGCGCAAGAAGCACATGATGACCGGATCGTTCCGGGAGGCCTTCGGCACGACCAACAACACGCTGATGACCGGCATGATCGAGCTCAACGGCGTGCCGATGCGGCCCTATGTGCAGAATGTCTCGCCGACCCCGGATTCGCCCTCCGACCGGCCCGGCCCGCAGTCCAACCGCGACGAGCCCAATGCGCTCGCCCTGCAGGCCGACCGCCAGATGGCGCTGGCCGCCGCCAGCCTGCGCCAGGCCCTGCAGGCCTTTCCCGAGATCGCCGAAATCTCCAAGAACGTCATCATGGAGGAGCGGCCGGACGGCCTCGACCTGCAGATCGTCGACCAGGACGGCCGCGCCATGTTCCCGCCGGACGGACGCGAGCCCTATGAGCGCACCCGCCGCCTGATCGCCGCGATCACGCCGGCACTGCGCCAATTGTCCAACCGCATCACCGTCACCGGCCATACGTCGAGCCTGCGCGTGCTCGGCCGGCCCGGCTACGGCCCCTGGGACCTGACCTCGGACCGCGCCAACGCGGTCCGCATGATCCTGGAGGAAAACGGCCTGCCGAGCGACCGGATCTACGCCGTCACCGGCAAGGCCGACACCGAGCCGATGTTCCCCGACGACCCCTATCTGGCGGCCAACCGGCGCATCTCGATCCTGATCATGAAGGAAGCGCCGGTGGCGCCGCGGTCGATCCTGGGCAATTGAACTGCGCGCGAGCGGTCGGCGGGCTGGGTTTCAGCCCCCAGGCTATTGGGAAGGGGCGTTCTTTGCCCCTCCCAGGCAGGGCTGCGGCGTTCGCGCAGTTTCTCAACGGGCCCGCATTCGTCGGCGCTGAAGGCCCTATGAAAGACACGAGCCGATCGCCAAGAGCGCGATCCTGCCCTCGGGTCCAACCCTTGGGAGCCTCCCACTTCGTCATGGCCGGGACAAGCCCGGCCAAGACGATAAGCGCCGCGAGATCAGAGTGCCCCCCTCACGCCCAGCCGATCTCCGCCAAAAACCCCTGCATCGTGGCGTTGAACAAAGTCGGCCGCTCGAAATAGACCGAATGGCCCGACACCGGCACGACCACCGTGCGCGCCTTGGGCAAGGTCGCCGCCACCAGCTCGATGCCGCGCGGGCAGATCAGCAGGTCCTCCTCGCCGATGACGAACAGCGCCGGACAGGCGATCCTGGCGGCGTCCTCGGCGCCGCGCACGCGCATCTTGCGGATGCGGTTGCCGACCTCGTTCTTGTCCAGCCCGAAGGACAGCCGGTCGATCGCCTGGTAGAGCGCGTGGATGTCAGGTTGTTCCTCCGCCATGCGCGCGCCGGCGGCACGGTGAATGCCGCGCTCGACCAGGGCGGCGATCGCCTTGGGCGCCGCCGCGCGCCAGGCTTTCACGCCGGCATCGTCGAAATGGTCATAATCGAACGAACCCGAGGTGCAGGCCATGACGATGCCGGCCACCCGCGATGGCGCGGCGAGTGCCGTCTCGACCGCGGTCCAGCCGCCCATCGACTGGCCGGCGATCACCACCTTGTCGATGCCGAGATGGTCGAGCAGCGCCAGCAGGTCGCCGGCATAAAGTGTCGGATCCGCCACGCCGCCCGGGGCGGTCGAGGGCGGAAAGCCACGATGCGAGAAGGTGACGACCCGGTGGCGCTGGGCAAAGACCGGCGCCGACTGCCACCAGCTCAGGTGGTTGCCGCCGAGGCCGTGAGCGAAGGCAATGGCCGGGCCCTCGCCCGCGACCTCGTAATGGATCACGGCGCCGTCGGGGCGCACCAGACGGCCGGTGTCGAAGGCAGGAATGGGTTTTGACATGGGCAGCTCCTCCGGACCGGAGCCTAGACCGGGGCCGGCAGAGCCGAAAGGGTTGGCGCCGCGCATCCCTCCTGCCCGTCAACAGGCTTCCCGCGCGCCCGATAGCCCGGCATGATCACCGGAAAATCGGGAGGGATTCCATGGCCATCGTCGATGCCGGCCGCCTCGTGGCGCTGGTGACCGCAATTTTCGAGGCCGCGGGCTGCGCGCCCGACGAGGCCGGCCGTATCGGCCGCTACCTGACGGAAGCCAATCTCACCGGCCATGACAGCCACGGCGTGGCGCGCGTCGAGCGTTATGTCGGCTGGTTGAAGGAAGGCAAGGTCGAGGCCGGCAAGTCGGTCACGGCGATCGTCGACACGCCCTCGCTGGCGGTCCTCGACGGCCATTACGGGTTCGGCCAGACGGTCGGCCCGCAGGCGGTCAGGATCGGCATCGACAAGGCCAAGGCGCATGGCCTGGCCGCGGTCGCGCTGCGCCATGCCGGCCATCTCGGCCGGATCGGCGATTTCGCCGAGATGGCCGCGGCCGAAGGCCTCGTCTCGATCCATTTCGTCAATGTCGTCGGCTCGATCCTGGTCGCGCCTTATGGCGGCGTCGACCGGCGCATTTCCACCGCCCCCTATTGCGTCGGCGTGCCACGCCCGGGCCAGGCGCCGCTGCTGCTCGATTTCGCCACCTCGCTGGTGGCCGAGGGCAAGGTGCTGGTCGCCTCGATGGGCGGCAAGCCGGTGCCCGCGGATGCGCTGATTTCGCCCGACGGCGCCAAGAGCGGCGATCCCGCCGTGCTCTATGGGCCCTATCCGGCCGGTGCCGGCACCCGCGATCCCATGAACGGCCCCGGCGCCATCCGCGCCTTCGGCGAGCACAAGGGCTCGGGACTCGCCTTCATGTGCGAAATCCTCGGCGGCGGCCTGACCGGTGCCGGCACCACCGGTCCGGGAAAACGCTTCTGCAACGGCATGATGTCGATCTATATCGACCCCAGGGTGATCGATCCCGACGGCTTCTTCCCCGGCCAATGCGCCGAATATGTCGCCTATTACAAGAGCGCGCGGCCGGTCGAGGCCGGCGGCGAGGTGCTGGTCCCGGGCGAGGCCGAAATGCGCTCCAAGGCGAAGAAGCTGAAGGACGGCGTGCCGCTGTCGGATGGCACCTGGGATTCGATCGTCGCCACCGCGCGCAAGGTCGGCGTGCCCGAGACATTGGCGGCCGCCGCGTTGCGGTAGGGCGAATAGCGAATAGCGAATAGGGATGAAGCGAAAACCGCAGCGCGCGTAAACCCTCGTCCGCTTGCGGGAGCGGGTGGCGCCGCCAGGCGCCGGGCGAGGGCTTGAAGAGGGCCGGCCCTTCATGTCCAGCGGGAATGCACGTCACGGTTTGACGCAGCCACCCTCACCTCACGGCGCGCGCCGCATCATCCCCCATTCGCCATTCGCCATTCGCCATTCGCCTCAAATATCCCCGAAATCGCCGCCGCGGCCCTTGCCGGCGGCGAAACGGGCGGCCCCGGCCACGCCTTCGGCCTCGACCAGCGGCGCCGAACCGCGCCATTCGTTGCGCAGCGCCGCGGCGACGGGCAGGTCCCATTGCGCATAGGCCGAAGCGCGGTCGGCGCGCATGCAGCCTTGCGGGAAACGCGCGATGTCGTGGGCCAGCGCTTCCGCCGCCTGGCGTGACGTGTCCTTGGGGACCACGCGATCGGCGAGCCCGATGCGCAAGGCCTCTTCCGCCTCGACCTTGCGGCCGGTGAGAATCAGGTCGAGCGCCCTGCCCTGGCCGACGATGCGCGGCAGGCGCACCGTCCCGCCGTCGATCAGCGGCACGCCCCAGCGCCGGCAATAGACGCCCATATAGGCATCCTCCTCCATCACCCGCAGGTCGCACCAGAGCGCGATCTCCATGCCGCCGGCGACGGCCGGGCCGGCGATCGCGGCGATTACCGGCTTGGACAGCATCAGGCGGGTCGGCCCCATCGGCCCGCGCGGCCAGTTGTCGTCGCCTTCGGGAATGTCCAGCGGACCGCCGAAGGCTGGCCCGTCTCCCGCGCTTGCCGCATGTTTCAGGTCGAAACCGGCGCAAAAGGCACCACCCGCGCCCCACAGGACGCCGACGCTGGCGTCCGGGTCGGCATCGAAGGCGAGAAGCGCCGCGCAAAGCGCCGCCGCTCCTTCCGGGTTCATCGCGTTGCGTGCCACCATCCGGTTGCGGATGAAGGTGGTGACCGGGCCGTCGCGCGCGATGATCAGGTCGGACATGGCTTTCTCCTCAATCGACGATACCCGGCGTATTCATCACCATCATGCTGGCGGTCATCATGGCGATCAGCTTGCGCTTGCCGCCGTCGGCGATGAAGCACTCGCCGAGCGTCACCATCAGCGTGTTGCCGGGACGCACCACCCGCCCGGTCGCGACGAAGCGTTCGCCCTTGGCCGGCGACATCAGATTGATCTTGAATTCGGTGGTCAGCACACCGGCGCCCTTCGGCATCAGGGTCATGGCGGCGAAACCGCAGGCGGTGTCGACAATGGCCGAGATCGCGCCGGCATGGACAAAGCCATGCTGCTGCAGGATATGCGGCCCGAAAGGCATGGTGATCTCGACATAACCGGCTTCGACCAGCGCGATCTCGGCGCCGAGCGTCGTCATCAGCGACTGGCGGCCGAAACCGTCCCGGCCGCGCGCCTCGAAATCCGGGTCCTTCGGCGGAAACCTGGGATGATCGGCAGCCATGCGATGTTCCTTCCTTGCAATCGGTTGGGATGTTCGCAAACTTGATTCCCGTCGGGCAACCTGTCCGGACGAATGAGGGCTCTCATTGTTGTTCTGGTACCTGCCCCGTTTCACCGACAGCGCCTTCAGCGCCGCCACCCTTTCAGCCTCCACGGCGGTCGCCGCCGGCGTCACCATTGCCCATCGCATGGCAATGATGGCCACCCCCTCCGGGTTTGATGCCGCCGGCCAGCGCGAGGCCTTGCGCATGGTCTCGGAAAAACTGGCCGCGGCCACCGAAGGCTCCTTCGAAGCGGCCATTGAAACCGGCCGGTTCATGATGCGCTCGGCGCTCGGCCATGTGTCGCCCGACGACGTCGCCCACGGCCTGATGGCGATCGGCGTCGCCGCCGCGGAGCCGGCCGCACGCACCGCCAAGGCCAATGCCCGGCGGCTGACCCGCCGCTGAGCGGTTTCCGGCACTGGCCGCCGACCTGAAGGGGCTTAGACAAGCGCCTCGGTCAGGATGGCCTTGATGTCGCGCCGGCGGATCGCGGCAACCCTCGCCTCCTCCTGCAGCCGGCGGTCGCGATTATTGGCCAGCAGCGCCAGGCATCGGTCGGCCATCCGAGACGAGACTTCCATCGGATGACCATGGGTACCGGCAAGACCGGAAGACGATGGAGCGCTGAACCTCACGTCAGCCAGTTGACCAGCCAGAGCGCCAGCGCCGGGAAAGCCACCACCAGGCCGAGCCTGAAGACGTCGGCCGCCACGAAAGGCAAGACGCCACGATAGGTCGAGACGATCGGCACATCCTTGGCGATCGCCGAGATCACGAAGACGTTCAGGCCGATGGGCGGCGCGGTCAGCCCGATACCGACCACCATCAGCACCAGGATGCCGAACCAGATGGCGACGTCGTCGGAGGGCATGCCGAGATCGAGCGCCACGACGATCGGGAAGAAGATCGGCAAGGTCAGGAGGATCATGGCGAGCTCGTCCATCACCCCGCCAAGGATGATGTAGAAGATCAGGAGGGCGACGATGACGCCATAGGGCGGCAAGCCAGATTGGGTGACCACCTGGGCGGCGAGCTCGGGCAATTGCGACAGGGCGAGGAAGGCGTTGAACACCTCGGCGCCGAGCAGGATCATGAAGATCATTGCCGAGGTCTCGGCGGTCTGGATCACCGACAGCTTGATCTCGCGCCAGCCGAGGGTTCGCTGCAGCAGGCCGACGGCCAGCATGGCGATGCAGCCGACCGACGCGCCCTCGGTCGGCGTGAAGATGCCGCCATAGATGCCGCCGACCACGGTGACGGCGATCAGCATGACCGGCCAGACGCCGACGACGACCTTCAGGCGCTCGGCCCAGCCGACCCGCTCGAGCGCCGGCCCGGCCTCCGGGCGCAGCCGCACCATGATGGCGATGACGACGCAATAGAACAACGCGGCGAGCACGCCCGGGATCAGCGCCGCCATGAACAGCTTGGCGATGTTCTGCTCGGTGGTGATCGCATAGACGACCAGGATGACCGAGGGCGGGATGAGAATGCCGAGCGTGCCGCCGACCGCGATCATGCCGGTGGCGAAACCCGGATCGTAATTGTAGCGGCGGAACTCGGGCAGGGTCGCCCGGCCGAAGGTCGCGGTGGTCGCCACCGACGAGCCGCAGATCGCGCCGAAACCGGTGCAGGCGCCGATCAGCGCCATGCCGAGGCCGCCGCGCAAATGGCCGAGAAAGGCGGCGGCGGCGCGAAACAAGGCGGTCGACAGACCGGATTTCTCCGCGAGCGCACCCATCAGCACGAACAGCGGAATGACCGACAGCGTGTAATTGGCGAACAGGTGGTAGGGCGTCGTCTTCATATAGTTGAGGAAGATCGCCAGACTGGTGAAATGCATATAACCGAACGAGCCCACCGTCAGCATGGCAAGCCCGATGGGCATGCGCAGGCCGAGCAGGACCAGCATTCCGGCAAAGCCTGTGATCGCAACGGCAGCGCCGCTCATGGGTTACCTCGGCGCAGCCGCGCGGCCGTCGCCAGCGTCACGATGAACAGGAAGGCCGCCATCCCGGCGGTGGCGGCGATCGCCCAGCCGATCGGGATCGCCAGGACCATCGAGCTGGTCCGCGACGCGATCGCATCATAGGCGCCGAGGCTGAGCCGCCAGGCGATCAGCAAGGCGAAACCGGCATAGGTCAGGTCCCAGAGCGTATCCAGGCCGCGATTGAACCAGGCCGGCGCCTTCAAGGTGAAGGTGTCGACGAAGACATTGCCCCGGCCCCATTGGCACAGCGGCAGGAAGGCGAAGACCCCGACCGCGGTCGCGATCTGCACCATCTCGAAATCGCCGTTGATGCCGGTCTTGAACAGCCAGCGGGACAGCACCGAAAGGGTGACCATGGCGGCCGCCGCCAGCATGACGCAGCCGCCGAACACGGCAAGCGCGCGCGCGGCGCGGCCGATCGCGTCGCGGGGCGGCCCGCCCCGCTCTCCTTCCGGTTCCGCTGTCATCGGATTCAGGCCATCATGTGCTTGGCGACGGCGGCGCGAACGTCGTCGACGATCTTCTGGCCGTCGATGCCGCGCTCCTTCACCGTCTTCAGCCAGGCCTCCTCGACCGGTTTGGTCGCGGCGCGCCATTTGGCCGCTTCGTCCTCGGCCAGCATGGTGATGGTGTTGCGCGAGCGGCCCTTGACCATCTCGGCGACCGAACGGCCACGCTCGTCCCACATCTCGCCGGCCATGATGGCGGCCGGCATGCCGGAATTGTCGTCGACGACCTTTTTCAGGTCGGCCGGCAGGCTTTCATATTTGGGCTTGTTCATCGCCAGGATGAAGGAGGCCGTATAGAGCGTTGGCGACCCCGGGATTTCGGTGTGGTAGCGCACGAGCTCGTGCAGCCGCAGCGACGGCACGACCTCCCAGGGCACCACGGCGCCGTCGATGACATTCTGCGACAGGGCCTCCGGCACCTGCGGGATCGGCATGCCGATGGCGGTGGCGCCCAGCGCCCGCAAGGCCTCGCCGGCCTGGCGGGTCGGGAAGCGCAGCTTCAGGCCGGCAAGGTCGGCCTGGCTCTTCACCTGCTTGTTCGCGTGGATCAGCCCGTGATCATGCGCCCACAGGCACAGCGGCTGAACCTCCGAGAATTCCTTGACGAAATGGGTCGGCGCCAGTTCGGCGAGCGCCCGCGAATTGGTCACGGCCCGCTTGCCGGCGATGAACGGCAGCTCGATCGCCTCGATCGACGGGAACCGCCCGGGCGTATTGCCCGGCAGCGTCCAGATGATGTCGGCGACGCCGTCGCGCGCCTGATCGTAAAGCTGCGGCGGAGCACCGCCGAGCTGCATGGCCGGAAAGATGTCGATCTTGATCCGGCCGCCCGATTCGGCCTCCACCTTGCGCGACCAGGGCACCAGGAAGCGCTGATGGGCATTCGAGGCCGGCGGCAGGAAATGGTGCATGCGCAGCGTCACCTGCGGGGCCTGGCCCCAGGCGGTGCGCATCACGGCCGGCATTGCGACGGTGCTGCCGGCGAAAGCCAGCAGGTGACGGCGAGACAGGGTCATTCGCTCAAATCCTCCCCAGATAGTCCTCGATCGCCGGCTCTTGTGGGCCGGTAGCGCTATGGCCGCGCCTCTTTTCTAGCGCGCCGACGATAAAGATGTTCGGGCCTTGGCGACAAGGGCATTTGGTTGGAGTTGCGACCATTTTTCGTGGCGCGCCGATGACCGGATGCGGTGGACAGCGCGACGTCGGCCACCTAGCATCGTGCTGTTACACGTAAGCGCAGAGCACTGGCATGTCGAAAGCTACCGTCGAGGCCGTCACGATCGCCGCGCGCGATGGCCTGCCGCTGGCGGCGGCCGTCTTCGAACCCGCCGGTCCGGCGCGCTCGACTGTCATCGTCCAGGCCGCGACCGCCGTTCCCCAGGGCTTCTACGCCGCCTTCGCCCGTCATCTCGCCGGTCTCGGCCGGCGCGTGGTCACTTTCGACTATCGCGGCATCGGCGGATCGCGGCCGGCGACGCTGCGCGGCTTTCGCGCCAGCATGCTCGACTGGGCAGATCTCGACGCGCGCGCGGTCGCCGACCATGCCGCGGCAACCTGGCCCGACCAGCGGCTCGGCCTTGTCGGGCATAGTTTCGGCGGCCAGGCCTTCGGCCTCGCGCCCCATCCCCGCGTCACCCATGCGGTCGGCATCGCAGCGCAGATCGGCGACATGCGGCTTTTCACGCCCGCCGTCGCACGCCGCATCCGGTTCTTGTCCCGTTATGTCGCGCCGGCGCTGATCCCGCTCGCCGGCCACTTTCCAGCCGGCTGGTTCGGCATGGGCGAAAACATGCCCGGCGACGTGTTCCGGCAATGGACGCGCTGGTGCCTGACCCCGGGCTATTTCTTCGGCGATCCCGCGGTCGACGCCGCCGGGCGCTTCGCTGGCGTCAAGGCGCCGATCCATCTCATTGGTTTCAACGATGATCCCTTCGGGCCAAAGGCCGCCATCGAAGGGCTGGCCAAGGGCTTCCCCGCCGGGCTGGCGAGCACCGAATTCATCACGGCCGAGGCCGTTCCCGGCGGCAAGATCGGCCATTTCGGCTTCTTCCGGGCGTCGACCGGGCGGCTCTTCTGGGATGGGGTCGACGCGCGGCTGGGGTAAGTGCGAGCAGTGCATCGAGCGCTTTGCCCATCGGGCAGCCGTCCTTCGAGGCTCGCAATGCAATTCCCCTCTAGGCCACCGCCACCGCCTCGATCTCGATCAGCCAGGCCTCGTCGAAAATCCCGGCGATGATCACGGTCGAGGCGATCAGGTGATCGCCCATGATCTCCTGGCGGATCGCCCGGTTCTCCAGCCCGAAGCGGCGATCGGCGAGATAGATCGTCACCTTGACGAGATTGGTCAGGCTCATGTCGGCGGCGGCCAGCTGCGCCAGCACATTGCGCCAGGCAAGCCGGCACTGGCCATCGAAATCACCGGGGCACCGCCCGTTCGCATCGACCGGAATCTGGCCACTGACATAGAGCGTCCGGGTCGCTGCCGTGACCTCCACGGCCCTGGCATAACCGATGGCGCGCGGGGCCTCCGCGGCACTGATGGCGCGTCGTTGCATGATATGGGTCTCGCTGGGTTGCACCGTCCGACCGGCGCGCAAGGAAGGGCGCGCCCGCCCGTTACGCGACCGCGACGGCCTCGATCTCGATGAACCAGGCCTCGTCGAAAATGCCCGTGATGATCACCGTCAAAGCCGGCTGATGCGCGCCGAGCACCTCCTGGCGTATCTCGCGGTTTTCCAGGGCGAAGCGGCGTTCCGCCAGGAAGATCGTCACCTTGGCGAGATTAGCGACCGTCATGTCGGCCGCCGCGAGCTGAGCCAGTACATTGCGCCAAGCGAGCCGGCACTGCGCAGCGAAGCCCTTCGGACATTCGCCCTTGGCATCCACCGGGATCTGGCCGCTGACATAAAGCGTCCGGGTGGCGGCCGTCACCTCGACGGCCTGGGCATAGCCGCCGATGGCAAGGCGTATCGTCCGAACTGACCACGCGTCGTCGCATCGCTCACGCCTCACATGGTCGCGCCGATCTGCCAGGGCACGAATTCATTGTCGCCATAGCCGAGCAGTTCGGACTTGGTCTTGTCGCCGGACGCGGTCCTGAGGATCAGCTCGAAGATCTCCCGACCCTTGTCCTCCAGCGACACGCCGTCGAGCACATCGCCGCAATTGATGTCCATGTCGTCGATCATCCGCGTGTAGATGTCGGAATTGGTGGCGAGCTTGATCGACGGCGTCGGCTTGCAGCCATAGGCCGAGCCGCGGCCAGTGGTGAAGCACAGCACATTGGAACCGCCGGCGACCTGGCCGGTGGCGGCCACCGGATCGTAGCCGGGCGTGTCCATATAGACGAAGCCGGCGCGGTCGATCTTCTCGGCATAATGATAGACCGCGCGCAGCGTCGTCGAACCGCCCTTGGCGGCGGCGCCCAGCGACTTCTCGAGAATGGTGGTGAGGCCGCCGGCCTTGTTGCCGGGCGAGGGATTGTTGTCCATCGAGCCCTCGTGCTTGGTCGTATAGGCCTCCCACCACTTGATGATCGAGACCAGCTTCTCGCCGACCTCGCGGCTCTCGGCCCGGCGTGTCAGCAAATGCTCGGCGCCGTAGATCTCCGGCGTCTCCGACAGCACCGCCGTGCCGCCATGGCGGACCAGCAGGTCGACCGCCTTGCCGAGCGCCGGATTGGCGGTGATGCCGGAATAGCCGTCCGAACCGCCGCATTGCAGCGCGAGGCACAGCTCCGAGGCTGGCAACGTCTCGCGTTTCGCCTGATTGACCAAAGGCAGCATCTCGCGAATGCGCGCGACGCCGGCCTCGATCGACTTTTTCGTGCCGCCGGTTTCCTGGATGGTCATCGACTGGAAATGAGCGCCCGGCTCGATGCCGTAATCCTTCATCAGCCTGGGGATCTGAAACACCTCGCAGCCGAGACCGACGATCAGCACCGCCGAGACGTTCGGATTGGTGGCGTAACCCCAGATTGTCCGCTCCAGGATATCGAAACCCAGCCCCTCGCCGGCAATGCCGCAGCCGGTCCCATGCACCAGCGGGATGACACCGTCGACATTGGGAAACTCGGCCAGCATGCCCGACCGGTTGACCGCCTCGGCCATGAAGCGGGCGACCGAAGCCGAACAGTTCACCGAGGTGAGGATGGCGATGTAGTTGCGCGTGCCGGCGCGGCCCTTGGCGCGGCGAAAGCCCTGGAAGGTCGCGCGCTCGGCCAGCGGCAGGATCGCCTCCGGTTCGGCGCCCTGGGCGAAGGCATAGTCGCGGTCGAAAGTGGCGAAGTGGCAGTTATGGCTGTGCACCCATTCGCCGGGCGCGATCGGCTGCGAGGCGAAGCCGATGATCTGGCCGTATTTGACCACCGGCGCATCCAGCGCGATCGGCTGGGTCGCCATCTTGTGGCCCTTCAGCACGCGCGCGGTGGCGGTGACGCCGTCGACCCGCTTGCCGGCATCGATGAGGTCGACCGCGACGACGACATTGTCCCCCGCCGCGAGCCGGATGAAACGCGGTTGCGTGGTCATGGCGTCACTCCCGAAAATCCGTTGCCCGGCGTTATCCGCCTGCTTCGCTGTTTATAATGGCTCTTGAAACGATTTACGCAAAGCTTGCCGAGCGCGCCGTGCGGAATGGCCGCCGCGCGGCTCACGCAGCCTTGAGGCCGCCCTTGTCGCGGATGAAGCGCACCACCGTGTCGACGCCGTCGCCGGTCTTGATATTGGTGAAGACGAAGGGCCGCTGGCCGCGCATGCGTTTCGAATCCCGGTCCATATTGCCGAGATCGGCGCCGACCATCGGGGCGAGATCGGTCTTGTTGATGACCAGCAGGTCCGAGCGGGTGATGCCCGGACCGCCCTTGGACGGGATCTTCTCGCCGGCGGCGACGTCGATGACATAGATGGTCAGGTCGGCCAGCTCGGGTGAAAAGGTCGCGGCCAGATTATCGCCGCCCGATTCGATCAGGATCAGGTCGAGTTCGGGGAATTTGGCGCGCATCTCGGCGACCGCCGCCAGGTTGATCGAGGCATCCTCGCGGATCGCCGTATGCGGGCAGCCGCCGGTCTCCACACCCATGATCCGCTCGGTCGGCAGCGCGCCGGAGCGCATCAGATATTCGGCGTCCCACTTGGTATAGATGTCATTGGTGATCGCGGCGATCTCGAACGAGCCCTTCAGCGCCTTGCACAAGGCATCCATCAGCGCGGTCTTGCCGGAACCGACCGGCCCGCCGATGCCGACACGAAGAGGACCGTGGGGGGAAGGCATCGATCCATAAGACATGGGTCAGCTCCTGAACAGTCGGGTATATTGGGTTTCGTGGCGCATCGAGGCGATGTCCGAGCGCAGCGCATGGCCGCCAATGTCGTCGAGCGCCGTCCCGGCGGCAAGCGCGGCCGTCGTCTCGACCAGCGGCTCCAGGGCCGCCAGCACGCGCTGGCCGTCGGTCTGGCCGAGCGGCACCAGGCGCACCGCCGCGGAGACGAGGTTCGCGGTCACCGCATGCAGGAAGGCGTGAAGTGCAACCGCTTCGTCGATGCCATGGGCCGAGGTCGCCACGCCGACCGCGACGGGATAGGCAACCGCCCCGCCCCAGGCCCGGCGCAGCAAGGCCAGGCCGGCGGCCGGCCATGCCGCCTCGGTCGCCAGCATGAAGGCATTGCCCTGCGCCGTCGTCTCCAGCAGGCGCTCCTTGGAGGGCTGAAAGGCCAGCGCCAGTTCGGCCACCGCGGTCAGCCCCACCGCGTCGCCTGTCGCCGTTGCCCGATGGGCATGAACGAAAAAGGTCGCGTCGGCGTGCCCGGATCCCGCCCCGATCACCACGCCCAGCCAATCGACAAGCGTCGCCGCGCTGGTGATGTCGCCGGTTTCCACTGCCCATTCCAGCCCGTGGGAATAGCTGAAGGCGCCGACCGGATAGGACGGCGACATCCAGGCCAGCAACCGGTAGAGCGCCGCCGGTCGAAACGGCTCAGCCATGCTTGTGGTCGTGGCCGTGACGGTGATGGCCATGATCGTGCTTGTGGTCATGGTCGTGTTTGTGGTCGTGATCATGGCCGCAGCCGCAGGCATCGTCATGCACGTGCCCGGCGCTCTGGACGCCCAACACGTCGCGCGGCCTGGCCGCATGATCGTGGACATGCTTGTGGCCATCATCATGCTTGTGACCATGGTCGTGCTTGTGGCCATGGTCGTGCTTATGACCGTGGTCGTGCTTGTGGCCGTGGCCGTGCTTGTGGCCGTGGTCGTGATCATGCTCGGAATGATCGTGGCCGGTCACCGTGCCATGGCCATAGGCGCCGCCTTCGGGATCGAACGGCGCCTCGATCGCCACGACCCTGGCGCCCAGCCCCTTCACCATGTCCTCGATGACGTGATCACGGCGGATGCGCAGCTTGGAGCCGAGGATCTGGGTCGGCAAATGGCGGTTGCCGAGATGCCAGGCGATCCTGACCATATGGTTCGGATCCTTGGCGCGGATCTCCAGCAGCGGCTCGGCGGCAGCCACCACCAGGACGATCCGGCCATCCTCCAGCTCCAGCCCGCTGTCGGAGACGAGCGGCACGGCCTCGGCGAGATCGAGCAGGAATTCCGTGCCCTCGACCCCCTCCATCGCCATGCGCCGGCGATGCCGGTCGTCATAGTCGAGCACGACGCGGTCGATCACCGCGCTGTCGGGAAAGGAACGGGGCGAGCGGACGGCGACGGCGCGGATCATGGGGTTTCCCGCAAAATGGCAATGGGTGGACAAGGAATAGAGCCGCGGCGACGTTCTGGCTACACGGACGACACGCTTGGTTCAGCCGGAGCGGCGAAGGGGTCGGAATGGCAAGGACGCGACAACTCTCCACCGCGTGCGGTCAGGCCCCCCACGTCACCCCCGGCCGAGCGAAGCGAGGGGAAGGGGGTCCAGGAGCGGCCTCATCCACCCTCCAAGTGCGTGCCGGTCAAGGATTTCTCCGCGTTGAACAATGAGCCCTGCAACCCCTGGATCCCCTTCCCCTCGCTTCGCTCGGCCGGGGATGACGTAGAGAGCTACCGACTGGCGGTGGCCGCTCTCGCCCGCTCGCCCCCTGCCCTCTCAAAACAGGAAATAGCGCTGCGCCATGGGCAATTCCCGGGCGGGCTCGCAGGTCAGCAACTCCCCGTCCGCGCGCACCTCATAGGTTTCCGGATGGACCTCGATATGCGGCGTCGCGCTGTTGTGGATCAGGCTCTTCTTGGAGATGCCGCCGCGGACATTCTCGACCGGCAGCACGATGCGTTCCAGCCCGAGCTTCTCGTGGACGCCGTTGTCATAGGCCGCTTTCGACACGAAGGTGACCGAGGAGGCGGTCATGGCCTTGCCGAAGGCGCCGAACATCGGCCGGTAATGCATCGGCTGCGGCGTCGGGATGGAGGCGTTCGGGTCGCCCATGGGGGCCGCGGCGATGGTGCCGCATTTCAGCACCAGAGCCGGCTTCACCCCGAAGAATTTCGGCTCCCACAGCACGAGGTCGGCGAGTTTGCCGACCTCCACCGAGCCGATATGTTTCGACAGGCCATGGGCGATCGCCGGGTTGATGGTCACCTTGGCGATATAGCGCTTGACCCGGAAATTGTCGGCGCCGGTGCCGACATCCTCAGTCAAAGCACCGCGCTGCACCTTCATCTTGTGGGCGGTCTGGAAGGTGCGGATGATCACCTCGCCGATGCGTCCCATGGCCTGGCTGTCGGAGGCCATGATCGAGAGCGCCCCCATGTCGTGCAGGATGTCCTCGGCCGCAATCGTCTCCTTGCGGATGCGGCTCTCGGCGAAGGCGACATCCTCCGGGATCGACGACGACAGGTGATGGCAGACCATGAGCATGTCGAGATGTTCCTCGAGCGTGTTCACGGTGTAGGGCATGGTCGGATTGGTCGAGGACGGCAGCACGTTCTCGATCATCGCCACCTTGATGATATCGGGCGCATGGCCGCCGCCGGCGCCTTCGGTGTGGAAGGCATGAATGGTGCGGCCCTTCAGCGCCGCGATCGTGTCGTCGACGAAACCACTCTCGTTCAGCGTGTCGGTATGGATCATCACCTGCACGTCGTGGTCGTCGGCGACGGCGAGGCAATTGTCGATCGCCGCCGGCGTCGTGCCCCAGTCCTCGTGCAGCTTGAGCGCGCAGGCGCCCGCCTCGATCTGCTCGATCAGCGCATCCGGCAGCGCCGCATTGCCCTTGCCGGCAAAGGCGAGGTTCATCGGGAAGGCTTCGGCCGCCTGCAGCATGCGGGTCATGTGCCAGGGCCCGGGCGTGCAGGTCGTCGCGGTCGTGCCCGAGGCCGGCCCCGTGCCGCCGCCGAGCATGGTGGTCAGCCCGCTCATCAGGGCTTCCTCGATCTGCTGCGGGCAGATGAAATGGATATGGGTGTCGATGCCGCCGGCGGTCAGGATCTTGCCCTCGCCGCCGATCGCTTCCGTGCCCGGCCCGATGATGATGTCGATGCCGGGCTGGATGTCCGGATTGCCGGCTTTGCCGATGGCGGCGATGCGGCCGTCCTTCAAGCCGACATCGGCCTTGACGATGCCCCAGTGGTCGATGATCAGCACATTGGTGATGACGGTGTCGACCGCGCCGGCCTTGTTGGTGACCTGGCTCTGGCCCATGCCGTCGCGGATCACCTTGCCGCCGCCGAACTTCACCTCCTCGCCATAGATGGTGAAGTCCTTCTCCACCGCGACCAGCAGTTCGGTATCGGCCAGCCTGACCTTGTCGCCGACGGTCGGCCCGAACATGTCGGCATAGGCGGCCCGGGAAATCCGGTAGGGCATCGCGTTCTCCTGGGGCGGTCAGGCCCCGATACGGCCAGTCAAAGCTTGCCCATCACGCCCTGGCGGAAGCCATAGACGGTCTTGTCGCCGCGGTAAGGCACCAGCGTCACCTCGCGGGTCTGGCCCGGCTCGAACCGCACCGCCGTGCCGGCGGGAATGTCGAGCCGCATACCGCGCGCCGTGTCGCGATCGAACGAGAGACCCGGATTGGTCTCGAAGAAATGGTAGTGCGAGCCGACCTGGACCGGCCGGTCGCCGGTATTCGAAACGGTCAGCGTCACGCTGTTGGCGCCGGCATTGAGCACGACGTCGCCGGCGGGCGTGATGATCTCGCCCGGTTTCATCTCACTGTCCCCTCGCCTGCAGGCCGGCGCAGCCCTCAGGCTTCAGCACCCGCTTGGCGGAGGCCGGGAACCTGGCGAGCTTGCCCGCGGGCCGGACCGGGCGGCGAACCAGTTCGCCGCCGCAATTCGGGCAGGTGCCGCCGAGCACCTTGTCGGCGCAATCGGCGCAGAAGGTGCATTCGAAAGTACAGATCACCGCGTTGCGCGCCTCCGGCGGCAGGTCGCGGTCGCAGCATTCGCAGTTCGGACGCAGTTCGAGCATCGATGCCTCCTGTCGGATCGGCGGGCGCCCGCCGGGAATGGAGCGTCGTCGGTGTCAGGCGAGCCCGCCGGACATGGCGAGCGCGATGCCGGCGGCGGCGGTCAAGCCGCCGGCCGTGCGCACCGCCAGCGGCACGGTCAGGCGCGTCGCCAGAATGGTCACGGCGATGCCCGCCAGATGCAGCGCCGCCGTCGAAAGCGCGAAGCCCAGCGCATAAGCCGCTCCCGACGCGTTGGCCGGCACCTCCATGCCATGGGCGTGGCCGTGGAACAGCGCCGCGAGCGCGATGGCCGCGGCACCCGCCGCGACACTCGGCCGGGCGGCGAGCGCCACCGCCAGGCCGAGCAGCAGGACCGAAGCGAGGATGCCCTGCTCGACGAAAGGCAGCGCCACGCCGGCCATGCCGAGCACTCCGCCGAGCACCATCACGCCGACGAAGGTCGCCGGCCAGACCCAGATGGCCGCGCCGCCACGCGAACCGGCCCAGAGGCCGACCGCGACCATGGCGAGCATATGGTCGAGGCCGCCGAGCGGATGCATGAAACCGGCGGCGAAGGCCGAGGTCGAGCCGATGCCGGTATGGGCCTCGGCAGCGGTCGTCATCATCACGGCGACCAGGAATGTCAGGAATGGAGAGGTCGGTTTCATCGTGCGTGTCTCTGCAATTCTGTCAGCGGATCGGATTGTGCACTGTGACGAGCTTGGTGCCATCGGGAAAGGTCGCCTCGACCTGGACGTCGTGGATCATCTCGGCGATGCCGGACATCACCTGGTCGCGGCCGACGACATGGGCGCCGGCCTCCATCAGGTCGGCGACGGCGCGGCCGTCGCGCGCGCCCTCGACGACGAAATCAGTGATCAGGGCGATCGCTTCGGGGTAGTTGAGCTTGACGCCGCGCTCCAGCCTGCGGCGCGCCACCATGGCCGCCATCGCGATCAGCAGCTTGTCTTTCTCACGCGGCGACAGATTCATCCGGGACCCTCAGCAAGACCAGACGCGGGGCAGCGGCCCGCGCAGCATTTCAAGAAGCTGGACCAGTCCGCGGCGCAACGCAAAGGGATCCGCCGACAGGAGCCGGATCGAGAGCAGCCCGTCGAAGGCGCTTGCTCCCGCTTCGACGCCGGTCGTGTCGAGGCCCGCCAGCAGGTCGCGCGCCGGCGCGAGCCACGTCTCGGCGCGCGGCGAAACCATCACCAGGCTCGCCGCGGCGACCGCGCCGCCGCCCGCCGCCCTGGCGCCGAGCCTTGCCGCCACCGGCCCGTCGAAACGCAGGCCCTCGGCATAAACGAGCCGGCCGCCGCGCCTGATCCGCCAGCGATCGGACAGGAAGGCGCTGGCAACGCTCTCGCCGCGCGCCAGCCGGCCGAACACCACGCTTTCGACCGCCAGCAAATGCGCGCTTTCGGCCATCGCGACATCGAGCCGGCGATCGAGAGCCGCGCCGTCGAACAGGATCGCTTCCTGCGGCAGCCAGTCGAGCGCCGCGCCCTCGGCGAGGACGATGCCTGTGTGAAACGAGCCGATGCCGCCGCTGGAGCGATAGATCTTCTCGGCCGCCTGGCCGGTGACCACCGCGCTGGTCCCCTCCCCGGCCGCGATCTCCAGATGGAACCGGTCGCCGCCGGTCAGCCCGCCCGCCGTATTGATGATCACCGCCTCGACCGGCATGCCCGGACCGGGCCGCGGCAGCCGGATGCGCAGGCCGGCTTCCTGATAGCAATCCTTGATGACCGTCTCGGCGCCACGGCAGATGAAGGACAAACGCCCGACGCCATGGGCGCGCTGCATGCGTGCGCCCTCGTGCCGCCACCGAAAAGCGTCGCGGTCGGCCCCGACCGCTTGCGTCGCCTGCATATCCACCTCAGCCGGCGTGATCTTGGAATGCCGCCACAATGCCCGCAAGCCGAGAAAATGAGCACGAAGCGACCATTTCCTGAGCATCCGTCGCCCCGCACCGTCGCGGTGTCCCGGCGCAGCGCATGGATATTGGCCGCATCCCGAGAATCGCCCGAATTGACGCCTATGGTGCGTGCAGGCTCCTGATCGTCAGGTCATGAATCGTTAACCTCGCGGTGGGAGCCTCAAACGAGACGTGCATCGCGTGAGCAGCGAATTGTCCGAGTGGAACGCCATCCGGAGGCCGTCATGGCGCAGGCGCATGCCGACAGCCGCATCGAGACGAAGCGGTCATCCGCGTCCTTCGAGTTCGACGACATGCTGGCGCTGCTGCGCGGCATGAAACCCCAGACCGATTCGGAAGCGTTCCGACTGCTGCGCCGGGGCTTCCCGTCCAGCCCGCTGAGCGATCGCGTCGCGGTGATCGACCGCTGGCACGGCGGCTGAGGACGGGACCATTCTCTTTTTGTCGCGACGGATTGCCTTGGGCGGCGGCGGGCCGCCCTTCGAGGCCGGCGCTCAAAGCCCGCGGCATCAACGACTTGGCGGGCTCTTCGGATTCGAAACCTGAACGGCCGTCAATCCGGCTCTTTCTCGTCGACCACATCGGCCGCGGGTTTGGCCGCCGCTGATCCGGCTTCGGCCCGCGCCATCGCCTGCGCCTTGGCCGCGCCGAACGGCAGCGACGCCAGATAAGCCACCGTGCCCACCGTCAGCACGATCCAGGGATAGCTCATCAGCAGCGCCACGAAGGCGATCGCCGCGACGAACAGCGGCAGCACGCTCTCGCGCGGCACCTTGGCGCCGATCTTCTTGCCGGAGAACACCGGCACGCGCGACACCATCAGGAGCGCGATCGCCATGGTGAAGGCGGTCACCAGCCAGGGATGGATGAAGCCCTTGGGAACGCCGACATTTTCCAGGTAGATCGGCAGCATGACCAGCACCGCGCCGGCCGGGATCGGCACGCCGGTGAAGAAATTGGCCATCCAGGCCGGCTGGTTCGGATCTTCGATCTGGACGTTGAAGCGGGCGAGCCGGAGCGCGCCGCAAATGGCGAAGACCAGGACCGCGATCCAGCCGATCGGGCCGGCCTCGTTCATGCCCCAGAGATAGAGCACCAGGGCTGGAACCGCGCCGAAACTGACGAAGTCGGCGAGGCTGTCGAGCTCGGCGCCGAATTTCGACGTGCCCTTCAGCAGGCGGGCAATGCGCCCGTCGACCGAATCGAGCACTGCCGCGCCGAGGATCAGGTAGACACCGAGCTCGATCTTGCCTTCGAGCGCCATGCGAATGGCGCTGAGGCCGGCGCAGAGCGCGAGCAGCGTGATCAGGTTGGGGATCAGCAGGCGCAGCGGAACCGGCCGAAACCGGCGCCGCGGCGGCTCGTTCCGGTCGGGGGTGAAAGGCTGGAACAGGGAACTCATGGCGCGAAACTAGCGTGAAAATGCCGCGGCGTCAGCCGATGCGCACAACACGCGCTCCCTCGTTCGAGGCCATGTCCGCCAGGACGGTTTCGCCGGCGACCGATTTCTGGCCTTCCGCGACCAGCGGCTTGGTGCCTTCGGGGAAATAGACGTCGACGCGCGAACCGAAACGGATCATGCCGAAGCGCTCGCCGGTGCCGATCTGATGGCCCTGCTCGACCCACCAGACGATGCGCCGGGCCACCAGGCCGGCGATCTGCACCACGCCGAAAGCGCCCCAGGACGACTTGATGGTCAGCCCGTTGCGCTCATTGTCCTCGGAGGCCTTGTCGAGATCGGCATTGAGGAACTTGCCCGGGCGATAGGCCATGGCGGTGATCTTGCCGCCGATCGGCGCCCGGTTCACGTGGCAGTCGAACACCGACATGAAGATCGAGACGCGCGGCAGCGCCGTCTCGCCGAGGCCGAGCTCGAGCGGCGGCACGGCGTTGGTGACGAGCGAGATGCGGCCGTCGGCCGGCGCGATCACCAGCCCGTCGCGCACCGGCGTCACGCGCACCGGGTCGCGGAAGAAGAAAATCACCCAGACGGTTAAAGCCAGCATCGGCCAGGCGAGCCAGGCGCCCCACCAGATCAGCAGCAGCGTGCCGACGGCGGCGATGCCGATGAACGGGTAGCCCTCGCGATGGATCGGCACGAGCACCGTCGTCTTGACGCTGTCGAGAATGGACATGGACTACCCCCTGGCGATCCGGCTTGGTAGCCGGATGCGCGTCACGTGGTCAATGGTGGCAATGGATCGGACGGGCGCCGATCGGTCGCGGCGTCAGGTCGCGGGTTTGGCCGCGGGGTCCCCACCCTTGCCGTCGTCGTCGCTCTTGTCGTCGTCATCGCGCGCCGCGTCCTCGATCGCGCGCCGCTTCTCCATGCGGGCGACGACCAGGATGCCGATCTCGTAGAGCAGGCAGAGCGGAATGGCGAGCGAGAGCTGGCTGATCACGTCGGGCGGCGTCAGCACCGCCGCCAGGATGAAGGCGATGACGATGAAATAACGCCGCTGCTTCTTGAGGAACCCGGTGTCGACGATGCCGATCTGGCCGAGCAGCGCGATGATCACCGGCAGCTGGAAGGAGATCCCGAAGGCGAAGACCAGCGTCATGATCAGGCCGAGATAGTCCTCGACCCGGCCGAGATACTGGATGGCGGTCGCCGTATCGCTCGGCGCCTGCTGCATGCCGAGCGAGAACAGCATCAGCGCCCGCATGACGAAGACGACCACGAAGACGCCGCCGGCGAAGAAGCAGATGGGCGTCCAGATGAGATAGGGGCGGAAGGCGTTCTTCTCGTGGGAATAGAGCCCGGGCGCGACGAACTTGTAGAGCTGGATGGCAATGACCGGGAAAGCCAGGAAGGCGCCGCCGAACATGCCGATCTTCAGCTGGGTGAAGAAATATTCCAGCGGCGCGGTGTAGATCAGCCGCACCTCGGCCTTCGGGATATGCAGATAGTCGGCGGCCCATTCATAGGGCAGCACCAGGATCTGGAAAATCTGCTTGGAGAAGACGAACGAGAAGATGAAACAGACGACGAAACCGAGCATCGCCTTGATCAGGCGCGAGCGCAGTTCGATCAGATGTTCGATAAGCGGTGCCTTGGATGCCTCGATGGCGTCTTCGTCGGCCTTGAGCTTGTCTTCCTTGGGGTCGGCGAGCGTCATGCCTTGGTCTTTCGGGCGCGCTTCGGCTTCTCCGGTGCATCTTCGGCAGCGGGCTCGGCAGCAGGCTCAGGGGTTGGGACGGGTGCGGGCGCCGGCTCGGCAGGCGCTTCGGCAGCGGCGGGTGCCTCGGCGGCGGCCTTGCGCGTGCGCTTCGGCTTGGCCGGCGCGGCCTCGGCCACCGGCTCGGCGGCCGGCGTCTCGACCGGCGCCGGCGGCGCGAACGCGTTCTGGATGGACTGCGGGTCGACCGCATAGCTCGGCGGCGCGGGAATGCCGGCGGGGACCGGTTCGACGGCAGCCGGAGCACCAGGCGCCGGCGGCCCGATCTGATCAGCTGGCGGCACGGCCTTGTCGGCTGGCGACACCACGGCCTTCACGTCGTCGACGGCCGTCTTGATCTGCTCGCGGGCATAGTCGATCGGATTGAACGACGATGCCGACTGAACGCTTTCGGTGACGCTGTCGATCGACGACTTGACCTTGTCGACCTCGGCTTCCTGCAGCGCCTGATTGAACTGATACTGGAAGTCGGATGCCATGCGGCGCAGTTTCGCCACCGCCTGACCGACGCCGCGCAAGACGCCGGGCAGTTCCTTTGGGCCGATGACGATCAGCGCCACAGCGCCGACCAGTGCAATCTCGCCCCAGCTCAAATCGAACATGACATCTCACCGTCCCATTGGCGGGTACGGTCCCTTACCCGTTCAGGCTCGCCCTTCGACAGGCAATGTTCGTTCAGCTCGCCTTGGGCGTCTGGGCGGGAGTTGCCTGCGCGGAAGCGGAAGCGGTTTCCGCCGGCGCATGATCGATCGTCCGTCCCTCGGTGGCGGGCGGCGCAGCGGCGGTCTCCGGCTTCGGATCGTCTTCCGCCATGCCCTTCTTGAACGCCTTGATGCCCTTGGCCGCGTCGCCCATGAATTCGGAAATCTTGCCGCGCCCGAACAGCAGCATCACCACGACCCCGACCAGGATCCAGTGCCAAGCGCTGAAGCTACCCATGACTCACTCCTCTATTCATGTCACCGGCTGATCCGTCGGATCGCGAGCGCGGTTTTGTCCGTTGCGGCCACAGCGTGCCGTGTTGGGGGGAAACTAGGCTTCGGGTAAGGCAAAAACAAGGACCTCGGATGCCGCAACGTCGATGCCGAGGTCGCGACCTGGGATCAAGGTTTCCGCCGAACGTACCCTCGCCTTCAAGGGCGCGTCCAACCCTTCCACAGCGATTTCGAGGAATTCCACCTCGCCGAGGAAGCGTTTGGCCAAAAGTCGGCCCGGAATGCACATTTGCGCCGGCATCGGGACGATCGCCTGCGGCCGGATGGCGGCGACCGCCCTCGTCCCATCGGCGAGGCCGGGGGCTGGAAAATATCCGACCGGCGTGACGATCTTGCCGGCCCGGACGGTGCCCGGCACCTCGTTGATGTCGGAAAAGAACCGCGCCGCGGCGAGATCGACCGGGCGGCGGTAGAGATCGGCGGCCGTTCCGACCTGCACGATGCGCCCGCCGCGCATCAGGACGATGCGGTCGGCCATGCGCATGGCCTCCTCGGGATCATGCGTCACAACGATGCAGGTGGCCCGGGTCTCGCGCATGACGGCGAGCGTCTCCTCGCGAATGGTGTCGCGCAGGCGGCTGTCGAGCCCGGAAAACGGCTCGTCCATCAAGAGCACGCCCGGGCGCGGCGCGATGGCGCGGGCCAGCGCCACGCGCTGCTGCTCGCCGCCCGAGAGCGCATGGGGATAGTCGAGCGCATGCTGCGACAGGCCGACCCGGCCGAGCGCCAGGCGGGCGGCCTTCTCGGCCTCGGCGCGGGGCAAGGTCTTCAGGCCGAACATGACGTTGGCGAGGTTGCTGAGATGCGGAAACAGGGCGAAATCCTGGAACACCAGCCCGACGCCGCGCCGTTCCGGCGGCACGAAGGCGGCCGGGCCGGCGACTTCGCGCCCGTCCATCAGCATGCGCCCGGCGCTCGGCCGCTCGATGCCCGAGGCGATCCTCAGGAGCGTCGTCTTGCCGCAGCCCGAGGGACCCAGCAGGCAGACGATTTCGCCAGGCCTCACGTCGAGCGACACCTGGTTGAGCGCGCGGATCCTGCCATAGGCATGGGACACGGCCTCGAAGCCGAGCGCGACCGCAATCGCCGGCCCCGCCGTGCCGCGCCGGCCCCAGCGCGTGTCGTCGGCCGTCATGCCGCCGTCAGCCTCGGCTGGCGTCATCGGCCGGCCTCGTCGTCGGCGATCCGCGGCCCGAGCGACAGGTCGAGTTCGGACTGGTCGTCCGGCTCCTCGTCGTCGCGCAAGGTGTGGTCGTCGCTCGGCATCGGGATCTGGAACCCCGGCGGCAGCCGCCCGTCCAGCAGGCCGGCGGCCTTGAGGTCGTCGAGCCCCGGCAGGTCGCCGATCGCCTCCAGACCGAAATGCTCCAGGAAGGCCGGCGTGGTGCCGAAGGTCACCGGGCGGCCCGGCGACTTGCGCCGGCCGCGGATCCGCAGCCAGCCGGTCTCCAGGAGCAGGTCGAGCGTCCCCTTGGAAATGCTGACCCCGCGGATCTCCTCGATCTCGGCGCGCGTCACCGGCTGGTGATAGGCGACGATGGCCAGCGTCTCGAGCGCCGCTCTCGACAGCTTGCGCTCGTCCGCCGTCTCCTTGTGCAGCAGGAAGCTCAGGTCCTCGGCGGTGCGGAAGGTCCATTTTCCCGCGACCCGGACCAGATTGACGCCGCGCGGCGCGTAAAAGGCCTGCAGCGTCACCAGCAGCGACTTCAGGTCGGCGCCCTTCGGCAAGCGCTCAGCCAGCGCTTCCTCGTCGAGCGGATCGGCGGCGGCGAACAGCAGCGCCTCGACGATGCGCAATTGCTCGACCGGGCCCTCGACAATGCCGATGGCCGCGCCGAGATGCACCTCGCTCCCGCTGTCGTCTGTTGCCTGTTCCGTGCTCATTCGCTCGGGTTCTAGCCCGGATTTCTCATGCGGGCCATGGCCTGTCTTGCTGGTTTCAGACATCGGGCCATCACGTCCCGCGCGGCGGGGAACCGGGCTCGTCGCGCCGCTTGCGCATGTAGAGCGTGCCGAGCGGCCGGTCCTGATGCACCTCCAGCACGCCCTCGCGCACCAGCTCCAGCGACGAGGCGAAACTGGAGGCGAGCACGGTCGCCCGCCGCTCCGGCTCGACCAGATAGTCGAACAGGAAGCTGTCGAGCGGCGCCCAGTCCATGGTCGCGCCGATCAGCCGCTCCAGGATCTCGCGCGCCTCGGCCAGCGACCAGACCTGCCGCCTGGCCATATGGACATGCGACAGCGCGCTCTTCTGGCGCTGCTGGGCATAAGCGGTCAGGAGGTCGTAGAGCGTCGCGTCCCAGCGGTGCAGCGCGATCGCCACCACCGGCTCCGGCGCGCCGCGGGCGAAGACGTCGCGGCCCAGCCGATGACGGGTCATCAGCTTGGCCGCCGCCTCGCGCATGGCCTGCAGGCGCTGCAGCCGGAACGCCAGCACCTCGGCGAGCTCGACGCCCGAGGGCTCGTCGCCCTTGCCCGGATCCGGGATCAGCAGCCGCGACTTGAGATAGGCCAGCCAGGCCGCCATGACCAGGTAATCGGCCGCCAGCTCCAGGCGCATCTTGCGCGCCTCGTCGATGAAATTGAGATATTGCGTGGCGAGCGCCAGGATCGAGATCTTGGCGAGATCGACCTTCTGCGTGCGCGCCAGCGCCAGCAGCATGTCGAGCGGCCCCTCGAAGCCGTCGACATCGACGACGAAAGCCGGCTCCGCGCTGCCCCGTTCGGGAGCAGCCTCGAAGGGCAGCACGCTGGTCATTTCTTGCGGCGACTTGGCCATGATCGGTCCCGGCCGCGCGACGGGCGCGGCGCCCGGCCGATCATAGACCGCATTCGAACCGGCAAGGCAATTCGGCCGCGGTTTTCGAGATCGGTTCAAGAGTGCATCAAAGCGGTTCGCCGTCGCGTCGTCGTTTGCGGGACGAGCCCGGTCGAACTCAGATGCCGTGCTCAGTCAATCCAATACACTTTCCGCGACGGCCATTCTCGTCTTGGCCGGGCTTGTCCCGGCCATCCACGAATTTGAGCCAGTTGGTCCTGGAGATCGCACCAATCCGGGTTCTACGCGAGGGTCGGCCGGCACAAGTCATGGATGCCCGGGACAAGCCTGGGCAAGACGATGTGTCGACGTCACCGCGTATTGGACCACAGCGCGGCCCCATGACCCGAGGTGCGGCACGCCCTGCCCCAAAGCACATCTAGCCATCCCCGGCTGGGCCTGGAGACCCACCCATCAAACCAGAATAGGACGTGGACAAACCGCCCCAAGCCCGGCCAGGATACCCTGCGGCCTCACCAGGCCGCATTCCCCGACGCTCTCTCAGACGCTCAAGGCGTGGGTCGGCGCGAAGCCCGTGGACGGCGCAAGGCTGGTGCGTTCCAACACCTCGAAGAAGCGTGCCCTGGCCTCGGTCACGTCGAGCGGCTCGGGCTCATGGCGAATGCGGCCGAGCCCCGCTTCCGCCCGCCGCCGGGCCTTGCCGGCCAGGACCGGCGTTTCGGCGGCGACCGCCAGCATTTCCGGGATCTTGCCGTTGCAATGCAGGGCCATGTCGCAGCCGGCGCCGAAGCTCGCCCGCGTGCGCTCGCCCAGGCTCCCCGCCAGCGCATTCATCGACAGGTCGTCGGTCATGACAAGGCCGTCATAACCGATCGCCCCGCGGATCACCTCGCGCATGACCTTGCGCGACGTGGTGGCGGGGCGGCGCCGGTCGACCGCCGAATAGACGACATGCGCGGTCATCGCGAGCGGCATGTCGGTCAGCGTCCGGAACGGCTTGAAATCGGTCGCTTCCAGGCTCGCCCTGTCGGTATCGACCACCGGCAGCGCGTCGTGGCTGTCGGCCGCCGCCCGGCCATGCCCGGGAATGTGCTTGATGACGGGCAGCACGCCACCGGCGAGGAGACCTTCCGCGGCCGCCCGGCCGAAAGCGGCGACCATGTCCGGCCCTTCGCCATAGGCGCGGTCGCCGATGATGCTGTGGGAGCCGGGCACCGGCACGTCGAGCACCGGCAGGCAGTCGACGGTGATGCCGACCGAGCGGAGGTCGTTGGCGATCAGCCGCGCGCCGAGCCGGGCCATCTCGCGTCCGACCAGCGGATCATTGGCCGCGATCCGCGAAAAGGCGCGCCCGGCCGGGTATTTCGGCCAATGCGGCGGCCCGAGCCTCTGCACCCGTCCGCCCTCCTGATCGACCAGCACCGGCGCGTCGGCCCGGCCGCTGATCGCGCGGAAGGTCTCGGTGAGGCTCCGGATCTGGTCCGGGCTGTCGCAATTGCGCCGGAACAGGATCAGGCCCCAGGGATCGAGATCGCGAAACAGCGCGATCTCGTCGGGCGTCAGGACGTGGCCGGCACAGCCGACGATCAGGGCATGGACAGGCATGGCTCAGTTGATGACGCAGGATCCGCCCGAGGACTTCAGCCGTTCGCAGAAGCTCTGCGCATCGGTCCGCGAGAACGGCCCGACCCGCAGGCGATACCAGGTGCCGCGCCCCGGCAGCTCGGCCGAACGGATATTCGGCGTCTGGCCTTGCAACACCGAGAAGCGCCGCTGGGCATTGGCGAAGGCGCCGCGTGCCTCGGCCTCGGATTGATGCGACGAGATCTGCACGAAGGACGAGCCCCCGGCGGCGGCGGCGGGCGCCGCGGCCGGCTGCGGCTGACGCAGCGACGCGGTGCGTTGCGGCGCGAGGTCGAGCGGACGCGCCCCGGCGCGCGCGGCCGGCGCGTCGTCCTCTTCGGCGGCCGGCCGGCTGGGGCGGGCCGGTCGCGGCAAAGGCGTCGGGGTGGAACGGCTGTCGGCCGAGGCGAGCGCCGGTGCGGCCGGTGCCGGGACTGCCGACTGCGGTGCCGGCTGCGCCTGGCCGGGCGCCGACGGCACCACGGACAGCGGCATGCCGCCCGGCGCCGGCGCCGGGCGCGGCGTCGGGTTGAGGATCTGGTTGTCCGGTCCGACCGTCACCGTGCGCACCCGGCGCGGCTCTTCGGCGCCGCCGCGCGGCGCCGCGGGAATGGTCGCGACCGCATCCGGGGTCGCCGGGCGCAGCACGGCCGCCGGCGCCGCATTGGCGCTCGGCACGACGACCGACTGGACCTGGCGCACCAGGGGCTGGCCCGGATCGGTCACGCTGCCGGCGGGAGCTGCCGGCGACAGCGGAATGACGCGCGGCGCAGCCGGCTGCGGCGGCGCCTGAACCTGTGCCGCCTGCTCGCGCGGGGTCACCGGCCGTTCCTCGCGGGAGACGACGCGATCGCCGCTGGGGACGCGGTCGGTCACCGGTTTCGGATCCTGCGCCTGCTGCACCGGGATGCGCACCGGATCGGTATTGGCGCGCACGACGCGCGGCTCGCCGCTGCCGGCGGATCCGCCGGTCAGCGCCCGATAGCCGAGCACGCTGCCGCCGCCGGCAACCGCCAGGCCGACCACCGCCATGATCGCGGTCAGGCCGGCGCGCCGGCGCCGTGGCGGGGCCGCGTCGAACACCTCGGGATCGTGCTGCGGCATATGCCCGTCCTCGACGAAGACCGGGTCGGAAGCGGCACGCTCGGCGGCGGGCAAATAGGCCGGTTCGGCATAATGCACCGGCTCGCCGCGCGGCTCGGCCGCCACTTGCGGCGCCGCGGCGCGGGTTCCGTGCTGGCGCCAGCTATTGGCCATGGCCGCGCTGACCGCCAAAGTTCCGGCACCGGCAACGACGGCCGCACCATAGCCGGGTGTCCGGGCGTGCGAATCACGGGGTTGATCGTCGGCGAAAGCCCGCGCGATGCGCTCATCGGCATCGTCGACGGCGGCCCTGTCATAGCCGGTCGCAGCACCCTGTCCCTGCGTGCCATGGCCTGTATCGAAGTGCTGCCGGGCCGGCTCCTGATAGGTCTCATGCCGATAGGCTTCAGGCTGATAGGCCACCGGTTCGCGATAGGCCGCCTGCCGGTAGACCGGCTCCGGCTGAACCGGCTCCTGATAGACCGGCTCCTCGAAAACCGGTTCCTGAGCGCTCGCGCTGCGATGGCCGGGCCTTTGCCGGTCATAGTCCTCGGCCAGCATGCGCTCCAGGTCGTGCAGGCTGCCGGCGGCCTCATCGACCGCCGGATCGGCGGCCGCGGCGTAGCTGCCGCGCAGGCCATCGGCCTGAATCTCGACCGGAACGGGCGCCGGCGCGGCCGGAGCGGAGCGACCGAGATCGGCCTCCTCCTCGTCCAGGGCGTCGTCGAACAGGTGGTCGGGGGCCTCGGCCGCGGCGGCCTGCCGGCCGGCATCGGCCTTCGGCCGCGCGCCTTCCCCGGAGCGGACATAGCTCTCGAGCTCGGCTTCGAGATCATCCCAGTCGGCCGCCGCCCGCGCCGGGGCCGCCGGACCATCGGCACCCTCGCCCGCTTCGACGGCGACCGGCCGGCGCGCCGGCAGCTCGCCACGGGTTCGCGCCACGCTCTTCAGGAGATCCGCGTAATTGTCGTCCTGGCCCATGATCCGGGCGAGTTCGGCCAGGGGATCGCCGGGCGATGCCTTGCGCACCGTATCGTCGGCGGAGCCGTCACGGTTATAGGCATCGAAATCGCGATAGCTACGCAGACTTGTCTCGTTGGCCATGGGCCCCGCCGTCGGTGGGCGCCACGACCATATCATGGCCGCAGCGCGATCAACGCATCTCTTCGACGGCCTCGACACCGAGGATCGCGAGTCCCGACTTCAGAACGGTCACGATACCCTGGACCAGCGCAAGGCGCGCCGTTGTTGTTTTTCGATCATTTTCGATAATGAAGCGTAAATGCGGCGAATCTTTTCCGCGGTTCCACTGCGAGTGGAAGTCCGCCGCGAGCTCGTACAGGTAGAACGCAACCCTATGCGGCTCATGGGCTTGGGCCGCCGCCTCGATCATTCGCGGATACTGCGCGAGGCGCTGAATTATTGCGGTTTCCCCCGTGTCGTCGAGGCTCTCGACAGATGCCGATGCCAATCCCGCCGGTGTCAGATCGAGATCCGGCATGGCCTCGTGGGCGTTGCGCAGAATCGATCGGCAGCGTGCATGGGCATATTGCACATAGAAAACCGGATTGTCCTTGGACTGTTCCAGCACCTTGGCCAGATCGAAGTCGAGCGGCGCGTCGTTCTTGCGGAACAGCATCATGAAGCGCACCACGTCGCGGCCGACCTCGTCGACCACCTCGCGCAGCGTGACGAAATCGCCCGAGCGCTTGGACATGCGCACCGGCTCGCCGCCGCGGAACAGGCGCACGAGCTGGACGAGCTTGACGTCGAGCGCCGCCGTGCCGCCGCTGATCGCTTTCAGCGCCGCCTGCATGCGCTTGACGTAGCCGCCGTGATCGGCGCCCCAGACGTCGATCTGCTCGTGGAAGCCGCGATCGGCCTTGTCCTTGTGATAGGCGATGTCGGAGGCGAAATAGGTGTAGGAGCCGTCCGACTTCATCAGCGGACGGTCGACGTCGTCGCCGAAATCGGTTGAGCGGAACAGGGTCTGCTCGCGCTCCTCCCAATCCTCGGCATCGGCGCCCTTCGGCCGCTCGAGCACGCCTTCATAGACGTCGCCCTTGGCTCTCAGCGTTTCGATCGCGGCACGCACCTTGTCGGTCGGCGCCTGCAGCGAGCGCTCGGAGAAGAACACCTTGTGCTGAACGTTGAGGGCCGCGAGATCGCCGCGGATCTCGTCCATCATCATGTCGATCGCCACGTCGCGGCAGATCGGCAGCCATTGCTCTTCCGGCACATTGTGCAGGCTCTGGCCATATTTCGCCGCCAGCGCCTGGCCGACCGGCTTCAGGTAATCGCCGGGATAGAGCCCTTCCGGGATCGTCACCGTCTCGCCCAGCGCCTCGCGGTAGCGCAGATAGGCCGAGCGGCCGAGCACCTGGACCTGGGCGCCGGCATCGTTGATGTAATATTCGCGGGTGACGTCGAAGCCCGCGGCCGCCAGCAGATTGGCCAGCGCGTCGCCGAACACCGCGCCGCGGCAATGGCCGACATGCATCGGCCCGGTCGGATTGGCCGAGACATATTCGACATTGACCTTGGCCTTGGTCCCGGTGCCGACATGGCCGAAGCCCTCGCCTTCCCTGACCACCGCCTTCAGCACCTCGGGCCAGACGGCTGGCTTGAGCGTCAGGTTGATGAAGCCCGGCCCGGCGATGTCGACCTTGGCGACATCGGGCAGAGCCGCGAGCTTGGCCGAAATCTTCTCGGCGAGGTCGCGCGGCTTCAGGCCGGCTTCCTTCGACAGCACCATCGCTGCATTGGTCGCGAGGTCGCCGTGGCTCGCATCGCGCGGCGCCTCGACCACGATGCGGTCGAGCCCCGCTTCGGCGATGCTGATGCCGTCGGCGCCGAGCGAACGGACCGCGTCGCGCACATGATCGGTGAACAGGGCGAAGATATTCATGCCGGAAGCCTCGAAGAACGGAGGCTGCGTCTAGCGTAGATCGGGAGTGTGAGCAAACAGGCGCCGGTGTTCGTCGAGCGCATAATGATCGGTCATGCCGGCAATATAGTCGGCGACGCGGCGCGCCCGCTTGGCCGCGTCGACCGTCTCCAGGCCCGCCGACCAGACCGGCGGCATGGCGACCGGATGGTCGAAAAAGGCGGTGAACAGGTCGCGCACCACCAATCCCGCCTCGTGCCGGATCGGCACGACACGCGCGTGCCGATAGACGCTCTTGAACAGGAAATCCTTGATGCCGCGGTCATAGGCCTGGATCGGCCCCGAGAACTGCACCAGCGTGCGGCCGCACTGCCTGATGTCGTCGACGCTTTCGGGTTTGACCTCGGCGATCGCCCGGGTCGCCTCGGTGATCACATCCTCGACCAGCCGGGTGATCACCCGGCGCGTCAGTTCGTTGATCTCGCGGGATTTTTCCAGGGTCGGATAACGCTGGCGGATCTCTTCGAGGAACCGGCCGGCGAGCGGAACCTCCGAGCCGAGGTCGTCGAGCGTGAACAGCCCGGCGCGCAGCCCGTCGTCGATATCGGCGGCGTCATAGGCGATATCGTCGGAAATGGCCGCTGCCTGGGCCTCGGCGCTGGCGTGGCTGGCAAGGTCGAGCGGCTGCAGCGCGTCATATTCGAGCAGGGCCACCGGCACGCCGCGGTCGCGATAGCGGGCGACCGGCGCACCGGCGGCTTCGAGCAGCGGGCCGTTATGCTTGACCAGCCCCTCGAGCGTCTCCCAGCACAGGTTCAGCCCGTCGAAGGCGGCATAGCGCCGTTCCAGCCGCGTGACGATCCTGAGCGACTGGGCATTGTGGTCGAAACCGCCATAGGGGCGCATGACGTCGTCGAGCGCGTCCTCGCCGGTATGGCCGAACGGCGTGTGGCCGAGGTCATGGGCGAGCGCCAGCGTCTCGGCCAGGTCCTCGTCGAGGCCGAGCGCGCGGGCGAGCGAGCGGGCGATCTGCGCCACCTCGATCGTATGGGTCAGCCGGGTGCGATAGTGGTCGCCTTCCGGGGCGACGAAGACCTGGGTCTTGTGCTTCAGCCGGCGAAACGCCGTCGTGTGGATGATGCGGTCGCGATCCCGGTGGAATTCGGTGCGCGTCGGCGACGCCGGCTCGTCGATCAGCCGGCCCCGGCTGGCGCGCGCGTCGCTGGCATAGGGGGCGAGCGGCGGGTAAAAATAACTCGCGACCGCCATGACCTGCCTCTTCACCACGCCCTGCGACATTGACCAGGGCCTTGGTCGCACATACCTATTGGACAGCGGCCTCGCAAGACGTAGCCGAATTTCAACGCCTGTGTTTCCGGCCTTGAACCGGGGAGACATTGATGTCCGATACCGTCACCGTCACGGAACGCGCCGCCCAGCGCATCGCCAAGATCCTCGTTACCGAACCTCCCGGCTCGATGCTGCGCATCTCGGTTGAGGGAGGCGGCTGCTCGGGCTTCCAGTACAAGTTCGATTTCACCACCGCCCGCAACGACGACGACCTGGTCATCGAAAAGGCCGGCGCCACCGTGCTGGTCGACGAAATCTCCCTGCCCTACATGGCCGGCACCGAGCTCGACTGGGTCGACGATCTCATCGGCTCGGCGTTCAAGCTGCAGAACCCCAATGCGACCGCCAATTGCGGCTGCGGCACCAGCTTCTCGGTTTGAGGCGAGGGACGGCGCGCCAGCGCCCGTAGGCATCTTTCAGGTGAGCCTGAAGACATCGCCCCTCGCGATTTCGCGCGGGAAGCACCACTCCTGACCTCTCCCCGGCGGGGAGAGGTCGGCGCGTAGCGCCGGGAGAGGGGGATTTGTAGCTTCAGAACAAGGCTTTACGCGTTTCGCATGGTGACATCTCGTCGAGCGCCTGGCCCCCTCTCCCGACCGCTCGCTACACTCGCGGTCGACCTCTCCCCGCCGGGGAGAGGCGTGGGCAGTGGTTCCGGCGCAAGCCTCGAAAGATGGAAAGATGCCGCATAGCTGCTGAAAAACGCAGATGTGCGAGATGCGGGCGAACCTGAGCCTTAGCGCCGCTCAGTACAGCGTCGCCTTCTGCCGCTCGGCCAGGCCCTTGTCGTAGTCCTGGCCGTCGAACGGCTCGTAGGCGCCCTTCAGCATTTGCCCGGCGCTCGGCAATTCGCCGCGCGCCCGGTGCTGGCCGGGATCCCACAGCTTCGACCGGTGCAGCGCCCGCGAACACTGGAAAAACACCGTGTCGATCGTGATCACCAGCGCGCTGCGCGGTGCCTTGCCGTCGACCGCATAACGCGCGAGCAGCTCCGGATCGACCGAGATCCGGGCCCGGCCATTGAGCCGCAGCGTGTCGTTGACGCCCGGCACCATGAACAGCAGCCCGACACGCGGGTCGCGCACCACGTTCTTCAGGCTGTCGACGCGGTTGTTGCCGCGCCGGTCCGGCATGACCAGGGTCTTGTCGTCGATCACGTCGACGAACCCCGGCGCGTCGCCGCGCGGCGTCGCATCGAGCCCCTCGGCACCGGCCGTCGCCAGCACGCAGAACGGCGAGGCGACGATGATGGCGCGGTATTCGGGCGTCAGGCGCGGCACTTCCTTGAGGATCGAGGCCTCGCCCGGCTCGCCGTAGAGGGCGGTCAGCGTTGCCTCGTCATCGATCCACATGATCATCTCCAGCCCGCGGTTGCACGCGACCGCGACCTTATTTCAGGTTCCGGCTAGACTGGCATCATCAGAATCGCGAGCCCGCCATGATCATCGCCACGTGGAACGTCAATTCCATCAAGATTCGCGTCGAAAACACGCTGACCTGGCTCAGGGAGCGCGATCCCGACATCGTCTGCCTGCAGGAATTGAAATGCGTCGACGAGGCTTTCCCGCGCGAGCCCTTCGAGGCCGCCGGCTATAATGTCGCGGTGCACGGCCAGAAGACCTATAACGGCGTCGCCATCCTGTCGAAACATCCGCTGGAGGACGTCACGCCGCGCCTGCCCGGCGACGACGGCGACGAACAGTCGCGCTACATCGAGGCGGTGATCTCGACGCCGAGCGGCGCCCTGCGCGTCGGCTCGATCTACCTGCCCAACGGCAACCCGCTCGGCACCGAGAAATTCCCCTACAAGATCGCCTGGATGAACCGGCTGATCGCCCATGCCCGCAACCGGCTGGAGCTCGAAGAGGCCTTCGTGCTCTGCGGCGACTACAACGTCATTCCCATGCCGGAAGACGCCAGGAACCCCAAGGACTGGGTCAATGACGCGCTGTTCCAGCCGGAAAGCCGCGGCAAGCTGCGCGAACTCGCGGCGCTCGGCTTCACAGATGCCATCCGCGCCTGCGACACCTCGCCCGGGCTCTATTCGTTCTGGGATTACCAGGCCGGCGCCTGGCAGCGGAACAACGGCATCCGCATCGACCATCTCATGCTGTCGCCGCTGGCCGCCGACCGGCTGGTCACCGCTGGCATCGACAAACATGTCCGCGCCTTCGAGAAGCCGAGCGACCACGTGCCGGTCTGGTGCGAACTGAAGCTTTAGGAGTGTGGCTGCCGCAGCTGTTGCGACGTAGCTGCTCTCGCATGTGAACCTCTACGTCACCCCCGGCCGAGGATGACGTAGAGCGTATGCCGGCAGCCCGCTGGCCGGCTCCGTACTCAAATCGCCCGAAACCACAACGACTTCCAGTCCGACCCGGACTCAGAATCAAAACCTGAGGATCCGTGCATGACGGCCCCTCGCCCCACGCACCCTGGCTCGGAACCGCCGGAATGGACAATCTCCCGTCGCGCGATGCTGCGCGGCCGAACCGCGGCAACGCTTCGCCGGCCTCCCCGGAGGACAGGCGCTCCGCCCTGGAGCGCATAGACCATCCATACATCGTGCCCATTGGCTGATTTCGAGTCCCCTCCTCCGCTCAACCCAGCGTCAGCCGTAATGGAACACAAGAACGCGCAAAGTCGAACACAAGAATGTGCTTGATGGAAACATCGGGAAACCTATAGGCCAACCAGGCCAAGACACGCCCAATCCAGCGCGAACGGGATAGCCGCAGTTACCCGCGCACGGCGATGGAACGGGGCCGGAACACGCGCGGCGCCGGACAATTATCCTTTTAAAATCAACATCGACAGAGAGTTTTCCGGTTCCCGGCATCGTCGCGCGACCGGCGCCGGCGCGAGCCTCGCCTGCCGGGCGGCCGGCCCCTTCTCGGCCAGCGGACGCGCCGCCGCCGGCGCCCATGGCGGCCCCAGAGGAAGGCTGTTCGCCTTGGAAACGGCCCTTTTTGTCTTATGTTTTGAATGGTCTCCTCGACGCCGCCACCCGATCTCCCGGGGCACCGCATGCGTCAAGAGGATTTCGGTCAGTGCAGTGCCGGCGCGAACATTGCCTCTTTGGTGGCGCGACCATGAACCAGCCAGTAAAGCCCCCGAAGGCGGCGCCTCCCGTCGAGGTTCCGCAGACCGCGAAGCGAAGGTCGCGCCTGCGCTTTCCCTATCTGTCGCTGCTGCTTCTGCTGATCCTGGCCGGCATCGTCTGGTGGGCGCGCCCGGACAGCACGGGCCGGCCGCCGGGCGCCGGCCGCAATGCCGCGACCGTGTCGATCGTCCCGGCGGTGGTCGGCACCGGCGATATCGGCATCAACCTCAATGCGCTGGGCACCGTCACCTCGCTGGCGACCATCACCATCAGGACGCAGATCAACGGGCAATTGATCCACATCGCCTTCAAGGAAGGGCAGGACGTCAAGAAGGGCGACCTGCTCGCCGAGATCGACGCACGCCCTTATGAAGCGGCGCTCGCCCAGGCGAGAGGCCAGCTGGCCCGCGACGAGGCGCTGCTCAAGGGCGCCCAGGTCGATCTCGCCCGCTATCGCGGCCTGGCGGCGCAGAACGCCGTGCAGCGCCAGACGCTCGACACCCAGGTCGCCCTCGTCGCCCAGGACGAGGGGACGGTGCTGGCCGACCGTGCCCTGGTCCGGGCTGCCGAGGTCAACCTGATCTATTGCCGCATCGTCTCGCCGGCGGATGGCCGGGTCGGCCTGCGCCAGGTCGACGAGGGCAATTACGTGACCCCGGGCGATGCCAACGGCATCGTGGTGATCACCCAGCTGCAGCCGATCAGCGTCCTGTTCACCTTGCCCGAGGACAACCTGCAGGCCATCTCGGCGCGGATGCGGGCCGGCGCCACCTTGCCCGCCAGCGCTCTCGACCGCAGCGGCGCGACCAGGATCGCCGATGGCGCGCTGCAGACCTTCGACAGCCAGATCGACCCGACGACCGGAACGATCAAGCTCAGGGCGCTGTTCGCCAACGAGGCGCGCACGCTCTATCCCAACCAGTTCGTCAATGTCCGGCTGCTGCTCGACACGCGCAAGGACGTCGTGGTGATGCCGACCGCCGCCGTCCAGCGTGGCGTGCCCGGCACCTTCGTCTATCTCGTCAATGCCGACAGCACCGTCTCGGTCCGCAAGGTCGAGCTCGGCGTGACCGAGGGCGAACGGGTCGAGGTCCGCGCCGGTCTCGCCGCCGGTGACCGCGTCGTCATCGACGGCGCCGACAAGCTGCGCGACGGCGCCAGGATCGACATTCGCACCGAAACCGGCGCTCCGGCCGCCACTCCCACTCCTACTCCCGGTCGCACGGGGCGGCGTCCGCAAGGCGGCCAGACATAGGCGGGCGAGATCATGAGCCCCTCACGGCCCTTCATCCTCAGACCGGTGGCGACGACGCTGCTGATGGCGGCGATCATGCTGTCCGGCATCCTCGCCTTCCGCTTCCTGCCGGTCGCAGCCCTGCCGGAGGTCGACTATCCGACCATCCAGGTCCAGACCTTCTATCCCGGCGCCAGCCCCGACGTGATGACCTCCTCGGTGACCGCGCCCCTGGAGGTGCAGTTCGGCCAGATGCCGAATCTCAGCCAGATGAGCTCGGTCAGTTCCGCCGGCGCCTCGGTCATCACCTTGCAGTTCGGCCTCGCCATTTCCCTCGACGTCGCCGAGCAGGAGGTGCAGGCCGCCATCAATGCCGCCGGCAACCTCTTGCCCACCGATCTGCCGGCGCCGCCGATCTACGCCAAGGTGAACCCGGCGGACGCGCCGATCCTGACGCTCGGCATCACCTCGGAAACCATGCCGCTGACCCAGGTCGAGGATGTCGTCGACATCCGCCTGGCGCAGAAGATCTCCCAGCTTCCCGGCGTCGGGCTGGTCAGCATCAGCGGCGGCCAGCGGCCGGCGGTGCGCATCCGCGCCGACATCCGCAAGCTCGCCGCCTATGGCCTGAATATCGACGACCTGCGCACCACGCTGGGCAATGCCAATATCAACACGCCCAAGGGCAATTTCGACGGGCCGATGCGGGCCTCGACGATCAACGCCAATGACCAGATCCGCGATGCCAGCGGCTACCGGTCGCTGATCGTGGCCTATCGCAACGGCGCGCCGATCCGGCTCAGCGATGTCGGCGACGTCGTCGACGGCGCCCAGAACGACAAGCTCGGCGCCTGGATGAACAAGGTGCCTGCGATCATCCTGAACATTCAACGGCAGCCCGGCGCCAATGTCATTTCGGTCGTCGACGGCATCAAGGCGCTACTGCCGCAATTGCAGGCCTCGCTGCCGAGTGCCATCGACGTGACCGTGCTGACCGACCGCACCGTGACCATCCGCGCCTCGGTGCGCGACGTGGAATATGAGCTCACGCTCGCCGTCATCCTGGTCGTGCTGGTGATCTTCGTCTTCCTGCGCAGCGCGCGGGCGACCCTGATCCCGAGCCTCTCCGTGCCGCTGTCGCTGGTCGGCACGCTCGGCGCCATGTACCTGTTCGGCTTCAGCCTCAACAATCTCTCGCTGATGGCGCTGACCATCGCCACCGGCTTCGTGGTCGACGACGCCATCGTCGTGATCGAGAACATCTCGCGCTACATCGAAGAGGGCGAAACGCCGCTCCAGGCCGCCCTGCGCGGCTCCGAACAGATCGGCTTCACCATCATTTCGCTGACGGTGTCGCTGATCGCCGTGCTGATCCCGCTGCTGTTCATGGGCGACGTGGTCGGCCGGCTGTTCCGCGAATTCGCCATCACGCTCTCGGTCACCATCCTGATCTCCGGCGTGGTGTCGCTGACCCTGGTGCCGATGGCCTGCGCCAAGCTGCTCAGGCCGGCGACCGAGGCCCGCGAGAACCTGCTGCAGCGGCTGAGCCGGGTGGGTTTCGACCGGCTGATCGCGGGCTACGGCCGCATGCTCAACTGGGTGCTCGACCGCCAGACCTTCGTGCTGTTCATCGCGCTCGGCACCTTCGCGCTGACCGGCTATCTCTATGTCGTCATTCCCAAGGGCTTCTTCCCCTTGCAGGACACCGGCGTCATCCAGGCGATCTCGGAGGCGCCGCAATCGGTCTCCTACGCCGCCATGGCGGCGCGCCAGCAGGAGCTCGCCGGCACCATTCTCGAGGATCCCGACGTCGAGAGCCTGTCCTCGTTCATCGGCGTCGACGGCACCAACACCACGCTCAACAACGGCCGGATCCTGATCAATCTCAAGCCCCACGACCAGCGTGGCTCCGATATCGCGACCGTCATGCAGCGCCTCAAGGACCGGACCGCCGGCCTGCCCGGCACCACCCTCTACATGCAGCCGGTGCAGGACCTCACCGTCGAGGGCACCGTCAGCCGCACGCAATACCAGTTCTCGCTGCAGGACGCCGATGCCGCGCAACTCGCCGAATGGACGCCGCGGCTGGTCGACAAGCTGCGCACGCTGCCGGAACTCACCGATGTCACCAGCGACATCGCCGCCCAGGGCCTTGCCGTCTTCGTCGATATCGACCGCGACCAGGCGGCCCGTTTCGGCATCACGCCCGCGACCATCGACAACGCGCTCTACGATTCCTTCGGCCAGCGCATCGTCTCGACCATCTTCACCAATTCCAACCAGTACCGGGTCATTCTCGAGGCCGATCCCGTGCTGCAAACCTCCTTGCAGACGCTGTCCTGGATCTACCTGCCCTCATCCGTCGGCGGCACGCCGGTGCCGCTCTCGGTCATGGCCAAGATCAGGGAGGGCGTCGCGCCGCTGCAGGTGACCCATCTCGGGCAGTTTCCGGCGACCACCATATCGTTCAACCTGGCGCCCGGCGCCGCGCTCGGCGGGGCCGTGACCGCGATCAGGCAGGCGCAGGCCGAGCTCGCCCTGCCGCCGAGCATCATCACCAGCTTCCAGGGCGCCGCGCTCGCCTTCCAGTCCTCGCTCGCCAACCAGGCCTTCCTGATCCTGGCCGCCATCGTCACCGTCTATATCGTGCTGGGCGTGCTCTATGAGAGCTTCATCCACCCGCTGACCATCCTCTCGACCTTGCCCTCGGCCGGTATCGGCGCGCTGCTGGCGCTGATGGCCGCCGGCCAGGACCTGACCATCGTCGCGATCATCGGCATCATCCTGCTGATCGGCATCGTCAAGAAGAACGCCATCATGATGATCGACTTCGCCCTCGATGCCGAACGCAACGAGGGCAAGTCGCCGCGCGAGGCGATCCACCAGGCCTGCCTGCTGCGCTTCCGGCCGATCCTGATGACCACCATGGCCGCCGTGCTGGGCGCCTTGCCCCTGATGCTCGGCACCGGCGCCGGCTCGGAGCTCAGGCATCCGCTCGGCATCTCCATCGTCGGCGGCCTGCTGCTCAGCCAGCTGCTGACGCTGTTCACCACCCCGGTCATCTATCTCTGGTTCGACCGCCTGGCCGTGCGCTTCGCCGGTCGTCCGGCGAGCCTCGGCCAGGTCCAGGACCCCAACTGAAGCGCGCGGAAACGCACCGAGACCTGCGTCGCATGGAACGATGAACCGAATGGACCCATGAGCCTCTCCAGCATCTTCATTCGCCGTCCGGTCGCCACCACGCTGCTGACCTTCGGGCTCGCGGCCGCCGGCGTCGTGGCGTTTTTCCAACTGCCGGTCTCGCCCCTGCCGGAGGTCGATTTTCCGACCATCTCGGTCCAGGCGACCTTGCCCGGCGGCAGTCCGCAGGACGTGGCGACAACGGTCGCCAGCCCGCTCGAGCGTCATCTCGGCCAGATCGCCGATGTCACCGAGATGACCTCGTCGAGCACGGTCGGATCGACCCGCATCACCCTGCAATTCGGCCTGAACCGCAACATCGACGGCGCCGCCCGCGACGTCCAGGCGGCGATCAACGCGGCGCGCGCCGACCTGCCGACCAGCCTCAGGTCCAACCCGACCTATCGCAAGGTCAATCCGGCCGACGCGCCGATCATGATCCTGACCCTGACCTCCGACACGCTGCTGCGCGGGCCGATGTATGACGCGGCTTCCACCGTGCTGGCGCAGAAGCTGTCGCAGGTCCAGGGCATCGGCGAAGTCGTGGTCGGCGGCAGCTCGCTGCCGGCGGTCAGGGTCGAGCTCATTCCGCAGGCGCTGTACAAATATGGCATCGGCCTGGAGGACGTGCGCGCGGCGATCGCCAGTGCCAATGCCCATAGCCCCAAGGGCGGCATCGACGTCGCCGACCGGCGCTATCAGATCTATGCCAACGACCAGGCCGACAGGGCCGCGCAATACCAGTCGCTGGTCGTCGCCTATCGCAACGGCGCGGTGGTGCGCCTGTCGGATGTCGGCACCGTCACCGATTCGGTGGAGAACCTGCGCAATGCCGGCCTCGCCAATGGCAAGCCGGCGGTCCTGATCGTGCTCTACCGGCAGCCCGGCGCCAACATCATCGGCACCGTCGACCGGGTCAAGGCGCTGCTGCCCCAACTGCGGGCTTCGGTATCGCCGGCCATCGACATCGCGGTGGCGGTCGATCGCTCGACCACCATCCGGACGTCGCTGCGCGACGTCGAGGTGACCTTGCTCATCGCTATCCTGCTGGTGATCATCGTGGTCTTCGCATTCCTGCGCAACGGCCGCGCCACGCTGATCCCTGTGGTGGCGGTGTCGGTCTCGCTGATCGCGACGTTCGCGGCCATGTATCTCATGGGCTACAGTCTCGACAATCTGTCGCTCATGGCGCTCACCGTGGCGACCGGCTTCGTCGTCGACGATGCCATCGTGGTGCTGGAGAACATCACGCGCCATATCGAGGGTGGCCTGTCGCCGATCCAGGCGGCGCTGCAGGGCGCCCAGGAGGTCGGCTTCACCGTGCTGTCGATGAGCGTCTCGCTCATCGCGGTCTTCATTCCCATCCTGCTGATGGGCGGCATTGTCGGCCGGCTGTTCCGCGAATTCGCCGTGACCATCTCGGTCGCCATCCTGATCTCGCTGGCGGTTTCGCTGGCAACCACGCCGATGATGTGCGCCGTGCTGCTGCGCGCCAAGGGCGAGCGGCCGCCGGGATGGCTCTATCGGGCGAGCGAGGGCTTCTTCGAGCGGATGCTGGCCGGCTACCGGCGCAGCCTGATCGTCGCGCTCAGCCATCCGCGCTCGGTCATGCTGATCCTGCTCGCCGTGCTCGGCCTCAATTTCTACCTCTACGACGTCATCCCCAAGGGCTTTTTTCCCCAGCAGGATACCGGCCGGCTGGTCGGCTCGATCCAGGCCGACCAGAGCATCTCGTTCCAGCTGATGCAGCAGAAGCTCAATCAGTTCGTCTCGATCGTCAAAGCCGACCCGGCGGTCGAGACCGTGGTCGGCTTCACCGGTGGCGGCCAGACCAATTCCGGCTTCGTCTTCGTGTCGCTGCGCGCGCTCGCCGAGCGCAAGATCTCCGCCGACCGCGTCATCGCCCGCCTGAGGCGGGACCTGGCCGTGGTGCCGGGCGCGACCCTCTTCCTCCAGGCGGTCCAGGACATCCGCGCCGGCGGCCGCGCCAGCAACGCGCAATATCAATATACCCTGCAGGGCGCGACCCTGGAGGAACTCAACGCGTGGACGCCGAAGATCCTGGCCGCGCTGCAGACCGCGCCCGGCCTGACCGACGTCAACAGCGACCAGCAGAACAAGGGCCTCGAATCCAACCTGGTCATCGACCGCGACGCCGCCGCGCGCCTCGGCATCACGGTCAGCCAGATCGACAACACGCTCTACGACGCCTTCGGCCAGCGCCAGGTCTCGACCATCTATGTCGCGCGCAACCAGTATCACGTGATCATGGAGGTCGCGCCGCGCTACTGGCAGAATCCGGCGACGCTGAACGACGTCTATATCAGCACCTCGGGCGGGTCCGTCGGCGGCTCGGCGGCGACCAATGCGGTCGCCGGCACGGTCAGCGCGGCGGGCCAGGCGAGCTCGGTCAACAGCGTCGCGGCCGATGCCGCGCGCAATCTCGCGACCAATTCGATCGGCGCCACCGGCCATGGCGCGGTGTCGACCGGCACCGCGGTGAGCACCGGCCAGGAGACGATGATCCCGCTCTCGGCCGTCGCCCATTTCACCCAGGGCGCGACGCCGCTCGCCGTCAATCACCAGGGCCTGCTCGCCGCGAATACGATCACATTCAATCTCGCGCCGGATACCTCGCTCGGCACGGCGGTGGCGGTGATCGACGCGACCATGAACCGGATCGGCGTGCCGGCAACCATTCACGGCAGCTTCCAGGGTACGGCGCGGGTGTTCCAGGACTCGCTCGGCAACCAGCCCTATCTGATCCTCGCGGCGCTGGTGACGATCTATATCGTCCTCGGCATGCTCTACGAGAGCACCTTTCACCCGCTGACGATCCTGTCGACCCTCCCCTCCGCCGGCGTCGGCGCGCTGCTGGCGCTGATGGCGTTCGGCACCGAATTCAGCATCATGGCGCTGATCGGGGTGATCCTGCTGATCGGCATCGTCAAGAAGAACGCCATCATGATGATCGATTTCGCCCTCGATGCGCAGCGCACGCGCGGGCTGTCGGCGCTCGATGCGATCTACGAGGCCGGCCTGCTGCGCTTCAGGCCGATCATGATGACGACCATGGCGGCCCTGCTCGGCGCGCTGCCGCTCGCCATTGGCCTCGGCGAAGGCAGCGAGCTGCGCCGGCCGCTCGGCATCTCGATCGTCGGCGGCCTGATCCTCAGCCAGATGCTGACGCTCTACACGACGCCGGTGATCTATATCTATGTCGAGCGGTTCCGCCTCTGGTGCCGCGGCCTGAGAACCGCCGGCGGCGCGGCACCGGCGCGCACCGATCCCGGGCTGCGCCCGGGCGAATAGCCGGCCGGTTCGCTCCGCGGCTCGGTGCCAGGCCCCGGCCCGCATGGTCCATGACACGTGGAATGGGCCGCCCGCGGCGCCTCGCCGCAGGAAGATGGGGACAACCCACGGCCCGTGCGGCCGCCCTCTGACGCCCCCGGCGCGCCCAGGCTAGCCTCGACGGCACTACGATTCTCTCGGATGTCGGGCATCGGGACGAGGACAGCCTGCAACGCGCCGGAGCATGCAATGAGTGACATTGCGTCGAAGCGGAGTTCTGGCGACGTTGCCGGCAGCGCCGGGTTTCGCATGGCATCCACCGCCTGCCTGCTGCTTGCCGGTGTCGCCCTGTCCGGCTGCATGCTGGGCACGGAGCGCCCTGACCCGACCCTCGACATTCCCGACCGGTACCGCGAAGCGCCCCGGACGCCCGGTCCGCCCGCGCCACCGTCGGAGACCTGGTGGCGCGGCTTTCGCTCGGCCGAATTGACCAGGCTGATGGAACTGGCGCCGAGCGGCAATTACGACATCGCGGTCGCCATGGCCCAGATCGTCCAGGCCGACGCGCAGGCGGGGGTGTCGCGGGCCCCGCTGTTTCCCTCGCTGACCGGCAACGGCAGCGCCGAGCGCGCACGCAGCGCGGCCACGTCGGGCTTCGGCCCCCAGACATTCTCGCAGTTCAACCTCGGCCTCACCGCCAGCTACATGGTCGACTTCTGGGGCAAGAACCGCGCCGCGTTCTACGCGGCCGAGGAAAACGCCATCGTTGCCCGCTATAATCGCGATGTCGTCACCCTCACGGCGCTGTCGACCGTCGCCAACACCTATTTCCAGATCCTGGCCGCGCAGGATCAGTTGCGCATCGCCCGCAGCAACGTGGCCGCCGCCGAGCGCATCCTGAACCTGATCAAGCTGCAATTCGCGGGGGGAACCGCGTCGCAGCTCGACGTGTCGCAGCAGGCGGCGCTGGTCGGCATCCAGCGCGCCACGATTCCACCGCTCGTGGTCACGTCTCGGCAGAACATGGCCGCCCTCGCCGTGCTGGTCGGACGCGCCCCGGAGCGTCTCCAGGTGCGCGGCGGCAGCATGAGCCAGATCGCGATCCCGCGCGTGACGCCGGGCCTGCCGTCGCAATTGCTCTACCACCGGCCCGATGTCCGCCAGGCCGAGGAGCAACTGGCCTCGTCCAATTTCAGTGTCGAGGTCGCGCGCGCGTCCTTCTTCCCGCAAATTCAGCTCACCGGCCAGACCGGCTATCAGAGCGGCGCATTGTCGTCATTGTTCGCGCCCGGCGCGTGGTATTACAGCATGATCGCCGGGCTGACCCAGCCGATCTTCGACGGCTATCTGCTGAAGAGCCAGCTGGAACAGGCCAAGGGCGTCCAGCTGCAAAACCTGCAGCTCTATCGCAAGGCGGTGATCTCGGCCTTCGCCGATGTCGACAAGGCCCTCATCGCCCTGCAGCAGACGACGTTGCAGGAGCGGCTGCAGGCCGATGTCGTCGCCAATTCGCGGCGCGCCTTCCAGGTCGCCGAAACGCAGCTGCGCGCCGGCACGGTCAACCTCATCACCGTGCTGCAGACCCAGCAGACCCTGTTCACCGCCGAAACGGCGCTGGCCCAGGTCCGGCTCGCGAAACTCCTGGCGGCGGTCAGCCTGTTCCAGGCCCTGGGCGGTGGCTGGACGATCGACGAGACCACGGCCCACCGCATCGCGATCAATGCCGGCCATGCCCCGGCCGCACCCCCACCGCCGGTGGCGCGATAAGGGTGCGTGCGGTGGTGGGGCGGTCGGGGCGCAGGCCATTCATCGGCAACCTCGCCCTCCTGTCCTCGCGCCGTGAACCACCACGTCGTCCCCGGCCGAGCGAAGCGAGGGGAAGGGGATCCAGGAGCCAACAGGCCGCGCCCTCAGCGCATGTGCAGCCGTGGTCTTGCGGCTTTGTCGGCAGGGCCCGGCAACCCCTGGATCCCCTTCCCCTCCTTCGCTTCGCTCAGTCGGCCGGGGATGACGTCGAGCGTTTGCCGGCAGGCTCCTGCCCTCGGATCCACGCCAAGAAGGCCAAATCGAACAACGGCTTGCGGCCAGAACCGGACTCGGAATCGAAATCTGAAGATCCGCGCCTGGCCGCGCCCATCGCCTCACGCGCCCTGGGTCGGGAATTCCGCCGGCAAGGTGATCTCGATCAGTTCGAGATCGTCGGAATGAGCGATCTCCTGGTGCACGATGCCCGGCGGCTGATGCACGCAGGAGCCCGGCTCCAGCAACACCTCGCCGACACCTTCATACCAGAAGCGCACCCAGCCCTTGAGTACATAGACCATCTGGAAATCGAGCGTGTGGGTGTGCTTGTCGCCGCCGGCATGGGCGCCGGGAACCGCCTTGATGACATGGGCGCCGACCCGCCCGCCGGTCGCCTCTTTGATGCCGAGGTCGCGATAGACGAAAAAGTTCCTGAGGCCCTGGCCCTTGAACGCGCCATCCCTGGCATGGACAACCGAAAAGGCGCTCGCCTTGGTCTCGACCTCACCCATCCTGGCCTCCTGATGCGCTCCGCCGGCGCTTGGCGCCAGCCTGCCTCACATCGGCCGGTGGCCGCAACCGTCAGCGGCGGGCGACCGTCATGGGCAAGCCCCCCTCGGGGCGCAGCGTCAGGCGCGTATTCGGTTTCGGCCGGTGGCCCGGCACGGGCGTGAAGCGGAGCTTCCTGAGAATGGTGGCGAAGATCACCACCGCCTCGATCTGGGCGAAGGAGGCACCGATGCAGATGCGCGGCCCGGCGCCGAACGGCAGATAGGCCCCGCGCGGCCGCCCCTTGGAGGCCTCGGCGGAGAACCGGTCCGGATCGAAACTGTCGGGATTGCTCCACAGCATCGCGTGCCGGTGGATGGCATAGACCGGCACATAGACCGGCGTGCGCGCCTTGATCACCTCGGTGCCGAGCACGGTATCCTCGGTGGCGATGCGCGGGATCAGCGGCGCCGGCGGGAACAGCCGCATCGCCTCCTGGATCACCTGCTTGGTGAACACCAGCCGGTCGGCGGCTGCCGCGTCGATCGGCTCGTCGCCGGCAACGGCGGCGATCTCGTCCATGAGGCGCTGTTCGACGCCTGGGCTGTTGGCGGTCAGCCAGAGCGCCCAGGTCAGCGCCAGCGCGGTGGTCTCGTGGCCGGCGACCACGAAGGTCAGCAGGTTGTCGGCGAGTTCGGCATCCGTCATGGCGCGGCCGGTCTCCGGGTCGCTCGCCTGGATCATGAAATCGAGGAGATCGGGGGTCGCGCCCGGATGGGCACGCCGCTCGGCGACGACCCGCGCCATCTCGGCCTTGAGGAAGCGGTTGCCGGCGCGCGCGCGGCGCTTGCCGGGATAAGGCAGCCAGGCCGGCAGGCGCAGCACGGTGAGCGCCGCGACCCAACTGACCGTATCGAAATAATGGGTGATCTCGGCGCCGAAGCGTTCGGTGTCGAAACCGCCCTTGCCCGACAGCATGGTCTCGACGATGACGTCGAAGGTCGTCGCCATCATGGTCTCGGCCACGTCCACCGTCGCCGGCGTGCCGGCGATCATCTGCTCGAGGCGCGTCACGGCCGCTTCCGCCGCCATGGTCATGGCCGGCACGAAGCCGAGGATCTTCTCGTGGCGGAACGGCGGCGACGAGGCGCGGCGCTGCCAGCGCCAGTCGGCCCCCTCGGCGGTGAAGATCGACTTGGTGCCGACCGCCGCCCCAATGGTTCGCTGGATGATCGGCGCTTTCGGAAAGATCGCCGCGCGCGCCACCAGAACCTCTTCGACCAGGCCCGGGTCCATCACGAACAGCACGGGCCGGCCGGCAAGGCCGAGCCAGACGACGGGCTCCTCGAACAGTGCCCGCGGCCAGGTTTCCAGCGGATTGCGCACCAGGGTGCGCAGGAACTTCAACGGCTTCAGCGGTTCGGCGGGATGGTCGATGGCGTGGGGCGTGAAACGCGGGGTTTCGACCAGGCTCATCGCGACCTCTATCGACGGGCCGAGGTCTTCAGCCAGGCCTCGACCATGCGCAGCGCCACGCCGCGCTCGTCGTCCGAGGCCGTACGCATCGCCTCGTCATACATTTCGGTGATCCAGGTATCGCTCTCGTTGGCCGCTTCCTTGGCGAGCGTCAGGAACATCAGCCCGCGCGGCGCCTGGCGCGGCACGTCGCGGCCGGCGAACAGCATGTGGCCGAGCACGGCCTGGGCCTTGTAGTGGCTCTTGCCGGCAGCCAGCGACAGCCAGCGCGCGGCCTGGCGCGGGTCGCGCGTGGTGCCCTGCCCTTCCAGGAACAGCCGTCCCAGGCGGAACTGCCCGTCGGCGTCGCCAAAGGTCGAGGCGGCGTAGAAATAGAGTTCGAAAGCGCGTTGCGGATTGGCCCGGACATAGGTGTTCGGGATGCCTTCGAGCCAGTAATTGCCCATGGTGACGAAGGCGGCCGAGATGAACCGGGCATCCGGCGAATTCGGATTCTCGTCGCCGCGCTCGATGGTGATCCGCCGGAACGTCTCGAACGCCTTGAGATCGTTCTGCGCGACGCCGTCGCCATCCATATACATGCGGCCGAGCTTCCAGGCGGAAGCCGCATGGCCGTTGCTCGCCGCATATTGCAGCGACGAGACCGCTTCCTCTGTCCGGCCATCGCGCAGCGCCCGCGCCCCCGCCCGGAAGGCGTCGAGCGGCGAGCGCAGATCGGTGGTCGGCTGACCGTCGAAGGCAAACGCGCCCGTCACGCCGGCGGGGCTTGCCGCCACCGCCAGCGCGAACAACAACGCGCGAACCTTCCTGGCCTCAGACATCGGCATAAACGTGCTTTTCCCCGGCGCCGCCCGGATGGGTCACCGCGCCGTCAACTGCAGGACCGACCTGCTGTGCGTATTTCCAGATGGCGCCCGAGCCGAACTCTGTGTCCTTCGGGCCTTTCCATTCCTTTTTACGCGCCCGCAATTCGGCGGCCGTAAGGCGAACTTTGAGCGTTCCTTTGACGGCGTCGATTTCAATCATGTCGCCGTCTTTCAGCAACGCGATCGGACCGCCGACCTGGGCTTCCGGACCGACATGGCCGATGCAGAAGCCGCGGGTGGCGCCCGAGAACCGGCCGTCGGTGATCAGCGCGACCTTGTCGCCCATGCCCTGGCCGTAAAGCGCGGCGGTGGTCGCCAGCATCTCGCGCATGCCCGGGCCGCCCTTCGGCCCTTCGTAGCGGATGACCAGGACCTCGCCCTCCTTGATGGTGCGGGCGGTGACCGCGGCGAAGCATTCTTCCTCGCGGTCGAAGCAACGGGCCGGGCCCTTGAACTTCTGCTTCTTCATGCCCGCGACCTTCACGATCGCGCCGTCGGGAGCCAGATTGCCCTTCAGGCCGACCACGCCGCCGGTCTTGGTGATCGGCTTGTTGGCCGGGCGGACCACGTCCTGGTCCGGGTTCCATTTCACCGAGGCGAGGTTCTCGGCCATGGTCCGGCCGGTCACCGTCATGCAGTCGCCATGCATGAAGCCGTTGTCGAGCAGGGTCTTCATCAGCAGCGGAATGCCGCCGATCTCGAACATGTCCTTGGCGACGTAGCGGCCGCCCGGCTTCAGGTCGGCGACATAAGGCGTGCGCTTGAAGATCTCGGCGACGTCGAACAGGTCGAACTTGATGCCGCATTCGTGCGCCATGGCCGGCAGGTGCAGCGCCGCATTGGTCGAACCGCCCGAGGCGGCGACCACGGTGGCGGCATTTTCCAGCGCCTTGCGGGTGACGATGTCGCGCGGCCGGATGCCCTTGGCCAGGAGCTCCATGATCTTTTCGCCGGCGGTGTAGCAGAATTGGTCGCGGATATCGTAGGGCGCCGGCGCGCCGGCCGAATAGGGCAGCGCCAGGCCGATGGCCTCCGACACGGTCGCCATGGTGTTGGCGGTGAACTGCGCGCCGCAAGCGCCCGACGACGGCGCGGCGACGCGCTCGAGTTCGTCGAGATCCTCCGACGACATCTCGCCGGTGGAATGCCTGCCGACCGCCTCGAACAGGTCCTGCACCGTCACCTGCCGGCCGCGGAACACGCCGGGCAGGATCGAGCCGCCATAGATGAAGATCGAGGGAACGTTGAGCCGCACCATGGCCATCATCATGCCGGGCAGCGACTTGTCGCAGCCGGCGAGGCCGACCAGCGCGTCATAGGAATGGCCGCGCATCGACAGCTCGACGGAGTCGGCGATGATCTCGCGCGACGGCAGCGACGACTTCATGCCGGCATGGCCCATGGCGATGCCGTCGGTCACCGTGATGGTGCAGAACTCGCGCGGCGTGCCCTGCGCCGATTCGACGCCCTTCTTGACCGCCTGGGCCTGGCGCATCAGCGCGATATTGCAGGGCGCGGCCTCGTTCCAGCAGGTCGCCACGCCGACGAAGGGCTGGTGGATCTGCTTGTGCGACAGCCCCATCGCATAGAGGTAGGAGCGGTGCGGCGCGCGCTGCGGGCCTTCGGTGACGTGCCGGCTCGGCAGCTTGTCCTTGTTGAACTTGAACGTGGTCATTTCGCTCCCCATGGAGATGCAATGGCCGCCCCCATCTTTGGAAGCGTTAAAACCTGTCCTGCCATCGTCCGGGAAGCTTGAAAAGTCATGAACTCACAAGGCCACGCATGCACAGAGACGAAGGCCGCTGCGTTTCAGCCTTCTGAGGGCAATTTCGTCGCGTGGGGCTGTGGCGGGATTGGGGCGGAAAATGGTGAACGGTTCGTAGGGTTCTCGGCAATTTGTAAGTGTTGTAAAAAGGATACAAAAAGCGAGTGCCCTGCCACGTCAGGGCGCGTGCGAATGGTTCTCTCGAGAGCGCCTGAATTCGCCCCCTTCGCGATAGGCGCGTGAACCTCTACCTCTTCACCTCTCCCCGGCGGGGAGAGGTCGGCCGCGAGCGTAGCGAGTGGTCGGGAGAGGGGGCGAGGCGCGCAACGAGATGTCACCAAGCGAAGCGCGTATTGCATTGTTCTGAAGCGACAACTCCCCCTCTCCCGGCGCTGCGCGCCGACCTCTCCCCGCCGGGGAGAGGTGAAGAAGGTGTTTCCCGTGCGAAATCTCGAACGGGACAAACTTCGGACCCGGTACTGAAAAGCACCGATTGTCGAGACGGGCGCGAACGCCCTGCCGTGTCAGGGCGCGGGCAGCGGCAAGGCGCCGGCGCGCCACTCCAGGTCGGCGAACAGCCCTTTCGGATGGATCGCCGGCAGCCAGGCATAGGGAAGGCCCGCCTCGCCCAGGCCTCGGCCGACCCAATGGTTGCAGACCTGCAGCACCGAGAAGGTGCCGGTCGCGGCATAAAACAGGCTGGGGCCGTAGAGCCCCTGCCCTATCTCGCGCGGCCGGCCCTCGGCATCGGGGGCGATCGCGGCATCGAAATAGCGGGCCAGCCGGTCGAGCCCCGCCTCGGACAGCCGGACGCCCAAGATGTCGGAACGGCGGAACACCTCAGGCGCCGCCCGGTCGAGCCCAACCACATGCAGCACCGCCGTATTGCCCGGCTGGAACAGCGCCCGCAGCGCACTTTTGACATTGACGTCGGCGACCGTCGGCGTCTCCTGGTAGAAGCGCTCGTCACCCCAGCCGATCTCCAGAACCGGAAAGGCGCCGAAGCGGTCCAGCACGGCGGCGAGCTTGCTCAGGCCCTGCCGCTCCGCCGCAGCCTTCAGCGCCGCGCGTGACAGGGCAATGCCGGAATGCCAGCCATGGGAAACGACGTGCACGAGCGTCGACGGCTGGTCCGGCTTCGGCGGATAGAGCGCCGGATCGGCCCGGTGTGCCGAAACGAGCGTCAGCACGACGATGACGCCGGCGAGACAGGCGAGGCCCAGCGCGACCGCCTTGAGGCCGCGCCGGAGCCAGCTCATGCCGGGCTCTCCGCCGTAAACACCACCGTCACCACTTCCGGCGGCGCGAACAATCGCAGCGGCAGGCCGCTGCAACCGAGGCCGGCACTGACGATCAGGTGCCGTCGGCCGATCCGGTGATGGCCATGGGCCATGGCACGCGGGATCCGGCTCGCCGGCATATGCAGCACCGGCAGGCCGGGAATCCGGATCTGGCCGGCATGGACATGGCCGGCGAGCAGAACGCAGCCGTCGGGCAGGTCCACGATCACGCCCGGATCGTGCGAGACGACGATCTCGGGGCCCGGTGCGGCACCGACCAGGGCCGCCTGCGGCTCGCCGTGAATATCGTCGGCGAGGCCGACGATCCTGACCGCCATGCCGTCGACCGGAATGGTCAGCGTGCGGTTTTCCAGAACCGCGATGCCGGCCGCCTCGAAAGCGTCGGCCACGGCCTCCAGCCCATATTCCCAGTCATGATTGCCGAGCACCGTCGCCATCGGCGCCGACACGGACTTCAGCGCGCCGGCAATGGTCTCGGGCGGGATACGCCCGCCGCCGAACGCCATCATGTTCATATGGTCGCCGCCGAGCAGCACCATGTCGGGGCGGCTCGCCTCGACCTCGGCCAGGATGGCTGCGAGCCGGGCGAGATCGCCGGTATGCGACCCCAGATGCAGGTCCGACAGGAAGGCGACCGAGAATTCGCGCCCGCGCCAGCCCGGCAGCACCAGCCGGTAACGGACGTGCCGGTGGGCTGGCGCCCGGCTGAACGGCGCCCACAGGCCCTTTGCCCCGGAGGGGTCGCCAAAGGGCGCTCGCGCGCCCCAGGCCGACCGTTTCACCGGGCGACGGGCCATGACCTCAGGCCACGTCTTTCAGCCGCACGAGGGCCGCTTCCACCTTGGCCTTGCGCTCGACCGCCTCCTCGCGCTTCTCGCGCTGCTCCTCGACCACCTCTTCGGCCGCACGCGCCATGAAGTTGGTATTGTTGAGCTTGGCGTCGCAGCGCGCGATATCGCTGTCGGCCTCCTTCAGCGCCTTGCCGAGGCGCACCGTCTCGGCCGCGACGTCGACGATGCCGGCGAGCGGCAGCGCGATGGTCTCGCCGCGCACCACCAGCTGGATCGAGCCCTTGGGCGCGGCCTCGACCGCGCTGACCTCGGAAAGCCGCGCCAGCCGGTTCAGGAGATCGCCGTAACGCTTTGCCCGGTCCTTGGTCTGATCGGACACGGCGACCAGCGCCAGGGGCACCTGGGCGCCCGGAGCCACGTTCATTTCGGCGCGCACCGAGCGGATCGCCTGGATGGTATCGACCAGCCAGCCGATCTCGGCTTCCGCCTCGCCATTCTCCAGGCCGGCGAAGCCGGGCCATTCGGCGAGCGCCAGCACGCCGTCACGCGCCGGTCCCACCTCGCCGGTCACGCCCCACAGCTCCTCGGTGATGAAGGGCATGAAGGGGTGCAGCAATTTGAGGATCTGCTCCAGCGTCCAGGCCGTCGTGGCCCGGATTTCGGCCTTGGCCTCTTCGTCGGCGCCGGTGAACACCGGCTTGGCGAATTCCAGGAACCAGTCGCAGAACACGTTCCAGACGAAGCGATAGACCGCGTTGGCCGCCTCGTTGAACTTGTAGGTCTGGATCGCGGCCTCGGTCTCGGCGATCGCCTTGGCGGTCTCGCCGACGATCCACTGGGCGAGCGTCGAGCGCACGCGCGCCGGATCGAAGCCGGCGACCCGCTGGCATTCGTTCATCTCGCAGAAGCGCGCGGCGTTCCACAGCTTGGTCGCGAAATTGCGATAGCCTTCGACCCGGTTGGTGGCGAGCTTGATGTCGCGCCCCTGGGCCGCCATGGCGGTCAGGGTGAAGCGCAGCGCGTCGGCGCCGAACTGGTCGATGAGGTCCAGGGGGTCGATGACATTGCCCTTGGACTTCGACATCTTCGCGCCCTTCTCGTCGCGGACGAGCGCGTGGATATAGACCGTGTGGAACGGCGTCTCCTTCATGAAGTGCAGGCCCTGCATCATCATCCGGGCGACCCAGAAGAAGATGATGTCGAAGCCGGTCACCAGCACGTCGGTCTGGTAGTAGCGCTTCAGCTCCTTGGTCTCGTCGGGCCAGCCGAGCGTCGAGAACGGCCAGAGCGCCGACGAAAACCAGGTGTCGAGCACGTCCTCGTCGCGGGTCAGCGCGGTGCGAGCCCCGTAATGTTCCTCGGCCGAGGCCAGCGCTTCCTCTTCGCTGAGCGCGACGAAAACCTTGCCGTCCGGCCCGTACCAGGCCGGGATCTGATGGCCCCACCAGAGCTGGCGCGACACGCACCAGGGCTGGATGTTCTCCATCCACTCGAAAAAGGTCTTTTCCCAGTTCTTCGGCACGAAGACGGTACGGCCGTCACGCACCGCGGCGATCGGCTCCTTCGCCAGCGTCTTGGCGTCGACATACCACTGGTCGGTCAGGAACGGCTCCACCGGCACGCCGCCGCGATCGCCATGTGGCACGGTGTGCATATGGTCCTCGATCTTGGCGAGCAGGCCGCGCTCCTCCATCATCGCGACGATGCGCTTGCGCGCCTCGAAACGGTCGAGACCGTCGAGCGCGAGCACGGCGTCGAGATCGGCGCCCTCCGCCCCGTCGAGGAAATCCTCGTTGCCGGCGAGCGCAAGACTTGCCTCGACGCTGAAGATATTGATCTGGCGCAGGTTGTGGCGCTTGCCGACCTCGAAATCGTTGAAGTCGTGGGCCGGCGTGACCTTCACCGCGCCCGACCCCTTTTCCGGATCGGAATAGTCGTCGGCGACGATCGGAATCAGCCGGCCGACCAGCGGCAGGCGCACCATCTTGCCGACATAGGGCTTCCAGCGCTCGTCGTCCGGATGCACCGCCACCGCGGTGTCGCCCAGCATGGTCTCCGGCCGGGTGGTGGCGACCGTCACCTTGACGTCGGGGTCATCGGCCAGCGGATAGTCGAAATACCAGAGCTTGCCGCGCGTTTCGGTCTGCACCACCTCCAGGTCGGAAATGGCGGTGAGCAGCTTCGGGTCCCAGTTGACCAGCCGCTTGTCCTTGTAGATCAGGCCCTGCCGGTAGAGATCGACGAACACCTTGAGCACGGCCTTGGACAGGCCCTCGTCCATGGTGAAGCGCTCGCGCGACCAGTCGCAGGACGCGCCCAGCCGCTTCAGCTGGTTGACGATGGTGTCGCCGGATTCCTCTTTCCAGGCCCAGACCTCTTTCAGGAAGGCCTCGCGCCCCATGCTGCGCCGCGACGTCTTGTTCTCGCTGGCAAGCTTGCGCTCGACCACCATCTGGGTCGCGATGCCCGCATGATCGGTGCCCGGCTGCCACAACACGTCCTTGCCGCGCATGCGCTCATAGCGGCACAGCACGTCCTGCAGCGTGTTGTTCAGCGCGTGGCCCATATGCAGCGAGCCCGTCACGTTCGGCGGCGGGATGACGATGCAGAAGGGGTCGGCGCCCGCGCGCTCGGGGCGGCCGGCCCGGAAGGCCTCGGCCTTCTCCCAGGCAGCCCACATGCGGGCTTCGATATCCTTCGGCGTATAGGTCTTCTCGAGCATGGCGCTTTTCGATTGATCGCTTGGCTTGATATGGGGAGCGCACAAAGCCGGCCGAAACGCGCTCTGTCAACATTTCTGCCATGCGCCGGTGCGACTTGCCGCAACGCAACCGCCGGCCGCATAGCTTGAGGCATGACAATAGCGGCAGTCGAAGAAGTCGAGGCGGACACGGTTCCGTGGCGCGCGCTGTTCCTGCTCGGCGCCGCGTCCTTCGCCTCTTCGGCGGCGCTTCGCTTCTGCGATCCGCTCCTGCCGACGCTTGCCCACGCCTTCGACACGACGCCCGGCAAGGCTGCCATCGTCATCACCGCCTATGCCGTCTCCTATGGCGGCTTCCAGCTTTTGACCGGTCCGCTCGGCGATCGCTACGGCAAGGTCCGCATGGTGGCGCTGGGCGCCATTCTCAGCGGCCTGTTCACCTTCGGCTGCGCCTTCACGACGAGCCTCGAACAGATCTCGATCCTGCGCTTCCTCGCCGGTCTCACCGGCGCGGCGATCATTCCCAACTGCATCGCCTTCATCGGCGACACCATTCCCTTTGCCCAGCGCCAGGCGGTGCTGGCGCGCTACATGATCTTCACCAGCTTCGGCGCGATCAGCGGCCAAGCCATCGGCGGCGTGCTGGCCGACGCGCTCGGCTGGCAATCGGTGTTCGTCATGGCCGGCCTGTTCCTGCTGTCGGCGGGAACCGTGCTGGCGATCCAGCAGCGCACCAACCCGGTCCTGTCACGCCGGTCGCCGGCGCCTCCGGGCGGCGTGCGCGGCTCGCTCGCCCAGATGCTGGCGCTGCGCAACATTCCCTATGCGCGCGTGGTGCTGAGCGCCGTGGCGATCGAGGCCGTGCTGTTCTACGGCACCTTCACCTTTGTCGGCGCCCACCTTCGCCACGTCTACAATATCAGCTACACCGCGATCGGCGCGATGACCGCACTGAGCGCGGCGGGCGCCGCCGCCTATTCCTGGTCGGCGCCGTTCCTGCTCGGCCGTTTCGGCGAACGCAGCGTGCTCGGCATGGCCTCGGTGTTCCTTGCCGTCAGTTTCGGCCTGCTGGCGCTCAGCCCGCCGCTCTGGCTGGTGGCCACCGCCATCGCGGTCGGCGGCTTCGGTTTCGTGCTGCTGCACAATCCCCTGCAGACCAATGCGACCCAGATGACCCCGGACTCGCGCGGCGCCGGCATCGCCACCTTCGCCTTCTTTTTCTTCGCCGGACAGACCGCCGGCGTGGCGCTTTGCAGCCTGATCTACGACCATGTCGGCGCGCCGCCCTTGTTCGCGGGCGCCGCGGTCCTGCTGCCGGCTCTCGTCTTCTGGTTCCGCGCCGGCCTCGCCCGCACCAAGCCGGCGTGAGCGAAGAAACCCCTCTCCCTTTGGCGGAGGGTCGATTTATCGGCGCTTTTCCCTCGCCTCTCTCAGCGCGGCGGCGTGCCGCGCGAGACGCGCTCGATCTCGGCCCGCACCAGCCGCTCGACCAGTTGCGGCAGATTGTCGTCGAGCCAGGTCTTGAGCATCGGCCGAAGCATGTCCTTGACCAGATCCTCGATGGTCCGTGAATTGTTCGACAGGATCGTGTTGGCGAGCGAACCGAAAGCCGCCCCGACCGCCGCATGGGCCTGGGACGACAGCAACGGATCGGAGGCCGGCAGCGACGCGACGGGCCCGCCGAACGATGGCGCCGGCCGCTGCGGCTCGGCCATTTCCATGAACTCGACGTCGGCGCGCCGGGAGATCGGCTTGATCATGCCGACCGCTTCGACGACGGCGTCGTCCTTGCTCAGTTCGAGAATATCGGGCTCGGCGACCTTGACCGGCTTCACCGCCACCGGTGCGGGCGCCGGAGGTGCGGGCGGAGGTGGTGGCGGAGCGGGCGCGGGAGCCGGCTCGGGCTCGGCCTCCATCGCGTCGAAGCCGGCCAGCAGGGCGTCGATGTCGTCCTGCGATTTCGGCGCTTCCTCGGCCTTGGGTGCGGGCGGCGGCGGTGGTGGCGGCGAGACGGCTGCGACCTTGGGCGGTGCCGGCTTCGGCGGCTCGTCATCCGCGATGATCCGGCGGATCGACGCCAGGATCTCTTCCATTGACGGTTCGTTAGCCTTCGCTGCCTGCGACATCCCCGTCCACCCCCTTGTACTCACACCGTGGGATCAAGTCGTCTCCCTTCGGGAACGGGAGAATCACCACGAATCAACTGGGGGAACTATGCACCGAGGCAGCAGTCAGGGCTAATCGCGCGATTGACGATCCACAACCAAGATGGGCCGAAGAAAAGACGGTGGAAAGCGCGACTTGCGCGCTTACCGTCCGTCGGGAGTGCGCACGCCGAGCCAGAGGTCGCGGACCTGCTGGTAGTGCTGCGTCGGGTCGAAGATCTCGGTGCGCAAGGCCAGCCGCGGGGCATTCAGGCGCCCCATGCCCGCCAGCACCGAATAGGACAGAACGACCCGGTCACGCTGCGCCTGGACCAGGGCAACCCGGGCCTGGAACAGGTTCTGCGTGGCGTTCAGCACGTCGATGATGGTGCGCTGGCCGACCTTGTATTCCTCGCGAATGCCGTTGACGGCAATCGTCTGGGCACTCACCTGCACTTCCGCGGCCTGGATCTGGGCCCGCGCCGCCTCGAGCGCCGCCCAGGACTGGACCACGGCCTGACGCACGCTGGCGGTCGCCGTTTCGATCTGGATCCGGCGCTGGCCATAGGCTTCCTTGGCACCGCGGATGGTCGCGTAGTCGCGGCCGCCATTGGCGAAGATCGGAATGGTCAGCGTGGCGCCGATGCTGGCGGAGGTCACCTGACCGCCGGTCGACTGTTCCGCACCCTGAAACAGGCTCGCACTCAGGCCGACCGTCGGATAGAGCGCCGATTCGGCGATGCGCACCTGCAGGAGCGAGGCATCCGCGCCGTAGCGCGCGCCGCGAACCGCGGGATGCTCGGACTGGCCGGCGATGATCGCCGCTTCCAGCTGACGCGGCAGCAGCCGTTCGACGGTCCGCGCCGGTGTCAGCCGGCCGGGCTGAACGCCGACCTGCTGGACATAGACCGAACGGGAATTGGCGAGATCGGACTGCGCCTGGCTTTCGGTCGCGATCGCGCCCTGAAGCGCCGATTCGGCCAGAGCCACGTCGGTGCGCGTCACCTCGCCCACGGCGAAGCGGTCACGGGTCGCCCGGAGCTGCTCGCGAAACACTTCCACCGCGCGCTTGCGCAGGTCGAGCGTCGCCTGGTCGCGCAGCACGTTCATATGCGCGGTCGAGGAGGCCAGCAGGACGGTCTGCTCGCTGTTGCGCAGGGTCTCGCGTGCGACCAGCACGTTCTGGTCGGCCTGGCGGACGCTGTTGACCGTACGATTGCCGTCGAAGAGCGGCTGTGTCGCGGTCAGCGTCGCCGAGCGCGCGAAGGAGCGCGTGACGCTGTTGAAGGCCGGTGCGCCGGTCCGTCCGTTCGCACCCGAGCCGGCATCGGCATATTGCCCGGCGGCCGTGAGGGTCGCGGTCACCGACGGGCGATAACCCGACAGGGCCGCAGGCACGCCTTCATTGGCCACCCTGACGCCGGCGCGGGCGGCATTCAGATCGGGATTGTTCCGGTAGGCCTGGATCAGCGTCTGATCGATGGATTGAGCCCGCGCGGAGACGGGCGACAATAGCGGGGCGAGAATCGCGACGGTGAGAGCCGCCGCAGAGCCGACACGAGTAAACGTGGCTCCGGTCATATGTAACACCTGCTTCGTGGCGTTACCCTGGACGATCCGCCAAGACCCAGGGCACCTTATGGATAAAGGGATAACTGCTCCGGGACGGCGAAGAAAGCCCCGGATTCGATATGGGGCCGATTAGACAGGAAGTGGGGCCCGAATGCCACACTTCATGCGACTAAAACACGAAACCACGCACAGCCGCGAAACCCGGCAAGGGTGGAATGGCCGCGTCGAAGATCGGCCGCGCGCTGATCTCGTTGCCGATTCGCGTGTGGGCGAGGCATTTCGCCGCGCGCCCGGCACCGACCACCGCGACCAGGCGGCCGCCGTCCTTCAACTGGCTGAGCAGCGCCTCGGGCACCACCTCGACGACGCCTTCCAGCAGAATGGCGTCATAGGGCCCCTGCTGCGCCGCGCCTTGCGCGAGCGCGCCGGCGACGACGGTGACATTGCCCGCTGACGCGAGCGCCTGGCGCGCGGCCGCGACCAGAGCCTCGTCCTCTTCCAGGGCGACGACGCTGGCCGCCAGCCTGGCCAGCACGGCGCTGGAATAGCCGGTGGCGACGCCGATATCGAGCACGGCGTCGTCGGGCCCGATCGCCGCGGCGTGAACCATCTTGGCCAGCACCATCAGCTCGATCAGGTAGCGCGCAGGCTTGCCCGGGGCCGCCTCGTTCACCGCCACGTCGTCGTCGATATAGGCGAGCTCGCGGCGCGCCTCGGGGACGAAGGCCTCGCGCGGCACCGACAGCAGCGCCTCGATGATGCGCGCATCGGTCACATCGTTCACGCGAATCTGCGTGTCGACCATGGTCCGGCGAGCGCGCGCAAAATCGATCATCGCGAAATCCTCGGATTACGGCGGTTCAAACCCGCCTCGGCCCCGTCTTTAGCGGGGGAGACGGTCGGATTGCAAGGTCAGGAAGATCGCGCGCGTTCTCGTGCGCGAAGCCGTCACGGGCTCGGTTGCGGTGCCCGGATCAGCGTGCTAGAGCGAGCCCACTCCGCGCCGGGTTCGCCCGGCGAGTATCCCGGACGGCCTCGTGGCGGAGTGGTTACGCAGAGGACTGCAAATCCTTGCACCCCGGTTCGATTCCGGGCGAGGCCTCCACCTTCTTCCGATCCTGTCATGGTGATCGCCCCCGTGGGACGGGCATGCGCCCTGCGCCTTGCGCGGGCGGCCGCGGCGCGTTCCGCGCATTGCTTTCGCCGTGCCCCAAGGGGCAAGATCGCGCCGGCGCCTGACGCCCGCCCCTCTCCTTGCAGCACGCAGATGTCGGAAGGACCGCCCCATGTGGCAGCCGAGCCAGCGCTATCCCGACCCGGCCGTCGAGATTCTCGACCCGAGCTTTGCCAGATACCGCATCTTCAGCGCGGCCGTGGAACGGCTCGCCACCGGTTTGCGCTGGGCCGAGGGACCGGTCTGGTTCGGCGACGGACGCTATCTCCTGTGCAGCGACATTCCGAACAACCGGATCATCCGCTGGGACGAGGAGACCGGCGCCGTCTCGGTGTTCCGCAAACCCTCCGACCACGCCAATGGCAATACCCGCGACCGCCAGGGCCGGCTCGTCACCTGCGAGCATGGCGGCCGGCGCGTCACCCGCACCGAATATGACGGCACCGTCACCGTGCTGGTCGACCGCTTCGAGGGCAAGCGGCTGAATTCGCCGAACGACGTCGTGGTCAAATCCGACGGCTCGGTCTGGTTCACCGACCCGCCCTTCGGCATTGCCGGCAATTACGAGGGTTTCCAGGCCGAACCCGAATCGCCGCAGAACGTCTACCGCTTCGACCCGGCCACCGGCGAAACGCGGGCGGTGGCCACCGGCATCGCCGGCCCCAACGGCCTGTGCTTTTCACCGGACGAGACCAGGCTCTATCTGGTCGCCTCGCGCGCCGTGCCGAACCGCCTGATTCTCGCCTATGACGTGGTCGGCGGATCGACGCTGGCCAACCAGCGCACCTTCATCGATGCCGGTCCTGGAACGCCCGACGGCTTTCGCTGCGATATCGACGGCAACCTCTGGTGCGGCTGGGGCATGGGCAGCGACGAGCTCGACGGCGTTCACGTGTTCAACCCGGACGGCAAGCTGATCGGCCGCGTTCGGCTGCCCGAACGCTGCGCCAATGTCTGTTTCGGCGGGCGTTCGCGCAACCGGCTCTTCATGGCGGCGAGCCAGTCGATCTATGCGCTTTACGTCAACACCCAGGGCGCGCCCGGCGGCTGAGGCGCCGACGCCCGGGCCGGTCAGGCCCGCGGGCCCTTGAGCCAGGCGTTCAGCTTCGGCCAGCGCCGGCCGATCCGGATGGTCAGCCGCCGGCGCATGCGGCGGAAGAACGGGCTGTCGACCGACAGAATCGCCAGTCCCACCGGAAACATCCACGGACCGAGGACGGGCAAGGCGCTGAACACGCCGCCGGCAATGAAGGCCCAGCCCAGCAGGCGCCTGCGCCAGGGCCGGTCCGGCAACCGAAAACGCCGGCCAAGGACCGTCAGTGTCGTCGGGGCGCTGGCGGACACATTTTTTTCCTTCGAAAAGACAGCCGAAAGCCGGCGAAACCCGCTCCTGCCCTGCGGTTGGCCTGGGGACAAGTCGGTAGCCACGCTCCCGCCATCCTTTCACGTCATCTTTGCCACTTGGCAATCGTGAGGGACCTGTGTTATTCGCGCCGCTCACTCGCGAAAGCGATGATCCTCGGTAGCTCAGCGGTAGAGCAACCGGCTGTTAACCGGTTGGTCGCTGGTTCGAATCCGGCCCGGGGAGCCAATTTAAAGGCGGAGCGGACGAATGTCCGTTCCGCCTTTTTTGTTGCGCGAAAACGGCGATGGCGGGAAGCGCTGTCATGGGGCTTACCCGGCCGGTGCCGCGGCCAGCCACATCCTGAGGCGGCGCGGACGACGGTTGACGCGCGTAGACCTTCACCCGTTTGCGCCTGCGTTCACACACATCTCGCAAATCCGCGCCTTTCGGGTGCCTCGCGCGGCCTCCGTCGGAGCTTGAGGCGCGCACTGGGACCACCGCTCTTTACCTCTCCCCGCCGGGGAGAGGTGAAGAGTTGTGGTTCCCACACAAACGTCGAAGGCCGGCCGTTGCCGGCCGGCTCTCTTGCCGTCATCGGAATGGCGCGGCCCGCTATTGCGCCGGTGCCAGCACGCCCCGCCAGCGCGCGATTTCCGCGGCGAGCTTGGTGCTCAGCGCCGCCGGCGTGCGCTCGGCCGGCGCGACCACGATGCCGCCGAGTTCAGCGAACCGGGCGATCAGCGCGGGATCGTCGAGGGCCGCGGCAAGAGCGGCCTCGAGCTTCCGCCGGATCTCGGGCGGCGTGCCCTTGGGCGCATAGAGGCCATGCCAGATGCTGAGGTCCAATGTGGCGAAGCCGGTTTCGGGGGCGCTCGGCACCTCGGGCAAGGTCGGAATGCGCGCGGCCCTGGTCGTCACATAGGCCTTCACATGGCCGCTTCGGATGAAGGTCGTCGTGTTGGTGGTCTGGTCGCACATGAAATCGACCTGGCCGCCGACGAGATCCGACATGGCGGGACCGGTGCCGCGATAGGGCACCGCCGTCGCCGTCATATGCGTCGCCGCCAGGAACATCGTGCCGCAGAGATGCGAGGCGGTGCCCGGGCCGGCATGGGCATAGGTGCTGCGGCCCTCGCCGCGCCGGACGAACGACACCAGTTCGGCGAGCGAATTGGGCTCCAGGCTCGCCCGCCCTACCAGGGTCATCGGCACATCGACGATCAGGCCGATCGGATCGAAGGCGGCCACCGGGTCATAGCTGGCGTTCGGATAGAGAACCACGCTGGTCGCCATGCCGATATGGTTCAACAGCAGCATGGAACCGTTGGGCTCGGCCTTTGCGACGCGCCCGGATCCGAGCGTGCCGCCGGCGCCGGCGACGTTCTCGACGATGATCCGCCCGCCGAGCCGCCGCCCCATGGCCTCGGCGAGCAGGCGCGCGACCGTATCGGTCGGCCCACCCGCCGCATAGGGCACGAGAAAGGCGATCGGCTGCGATGGATAGGCATCGGGCGCCGCGATCGCGCAGGTTCCCGAGACCATGGCGACGACCGCCGCGGCCAAGCTTCGTTTCATGTCATTCTCCCGTGATGTTTCCTCGAGGGCGGTCTGCGCCGCCTTGCTTCGACGTCGTCTCATGGCGCGCCGGCAATTGGCGCGCGGACAATTGGCGCGCGGACAATCCGCGCGACGATCGCCTGGGGCCGCTACGGCCTTCTCCGGTCGCGGCTCAGGCGCTCGCGGCGGCGGGCTGGCGCGGCACGCGCGGCGGCGACGGCGATGTCAGTTCGTCGTCGATGAACTCCATCCGGTCCTTGCCCCAGAACATCTCGTCGCCGACGAAAAAGGTCGGGGCACCGAAGACGCCCCGCGCGAGCCCCTCGTCGGTTTCGGCAGCCAGCGCGTCGCGGATCTCGTCGGATTCGACCAGCCGGGCGAATGTCTCGACATCGACCCCCAGTCCCGCCGCGATCGGCTTCAACCCCTCGACCTCGCCGACGGAGGCGTCGTTGCGTTCCCAATAGGCGGCGAAAATCGCCTCCATGAAGGCCCATTCCTTGCCGAAGCGGCGCATGGCGAGCGCGCCGCGCAGCGCCGGGCTGGTCTTCATCGGAAACTTGGCCGGCATGCGGAACGGCAGGTCGTAGCGCCTGGCCCAGCGCATCAGATCGGTCTTGCGCGCCCTGAGCTTGACCTTCGGCTCCTCCATCAGGACGTAGGACTGCTTGCGGAAGACGTGGCCGAGATTGAACGGCCTCGGCACGATCGTCGCTCCGTGCCTGGCGGCAACCGGCTTGATCAGGTGAAGGGCGAAATAGCTGTTGGTGCTGCCGAGGTCCCAATAGAACTCGATGGTCTTGGTCATGGCGAAAACTCCAGAGTCGTGATCAGCGGGCAGCCTCGCCGTCCTGGGCGGCCGGCTTGTCCGAGAATTGGTTGCTGCCGAACAGGTTGTTCCAGGCAGCCCCGGTGGGCGGCGCCTTGTTCTTCCGGAGCCGCTCGCCCAGCACCGCGAGGCCGCGCTGCACCGCCGGGCGCTGCCGCACCGCGGCGTACCAGCGCTGGATCGCCGGATAATCGTCGAGTGTCTGGCCTTGCCAAGCATGGGCGCGCAGCCAGGGATAGGCTGCCATGTCGGCGATCGAATAGTCGCCCGCCAGGTAGTCGTGGCTCGACAGCCGCTTCTCCATGACGCGGTAGAGCCGCCCGGCTTCCGCCGTGTAGCGGTCGATGGCGTAGGGCAGCTGCTCCGGCGCATATTTCCGGAAGTGGTGGGCCTGCCCCAGCATCGGCGCCATGCTGGCGGCCTGGAATGTCAGCCACTGAATCACGTCGAAGCGCGCGGCGGCGGCCTGCGGCAGAAAGCGGAAGCCCGCCTTCTCCGCCAGATACAGCATGATCGCCGCGGATTCGAACAGCGCGCAGGGCTTTCCATCAGGCCCCTCGGGATCGACGATGGCGGGGATCTTGTTGTTTGGACTGATGGCGAGAAAATCGGCGGCGAACTGCTCGCCCTTGCCGATATGCACGGGCTCGACGGCATAAGGCAGTCCCAGCTCCTCGAGCAGGATCGAGATCCGGTAGCCGTTCGGGGTCGGCCAGAAATAGAGCCTGATCAAGCGTCCCCTCCCCGGGCGGCGTCCTCGTTGGATGGGCCGACGGTAGGGGACGCCCGGAATGCCGTCCAAGACGATCGATGACATGTTTCAGTCGCCGAACGACTTGGAAGGGCCGTTACAGGTCGCCGGCCGTCTCAATGAAGACGTCATCGGTATTGGACCCCTGGCCGGACGCTGGATATCCCGGCAGTCGAGGCAATGATGCCGGACGTCAACGGGAAGACGACATGACAAGCGGCGCGCGACCGATGCTTTCGGGGATCAAAGTCATCGACCTGACCCAGTTTGTCGCCGGCCCCACCGCCTCGCGGCTGCTCGCCGAGATGGGGGCGGACGTGATCAAGGTGGAACTGGCGCCCTTCGGCGACCGCTCGCGCGTGCAGGGCGTCAAAGCGAAGGACGCGCCGGCCGATGCCGCTCCGCACAGCACCTATTTCTTTCAGCACAACCATTCCAAGCGCGGCATCGCGCTCGACTTCAAGAGCCAGGCCGCCCGCGACATCCTCAAGGCGATGATCGGCCAGGCCGATGTGCTGGTGGAGAATTTCAGCCCGGGCGTGATGGCGCGGGCCGGCTTGTCCTATGAGGCGCTGAACGCGATCAATCCGCGCCTTGTCATGTGCTCGATATCCTTTGCCGGCCAGACCGGCGCGCTCAGCGAGAAGCCGGGTTACGACTATATCGGCCAGGCCTATGCCGGCGTCACCGGCATGATCGGCGATCCCGACGGCAGCCCGGCCATGGTGACCATGGCGATCGGCGACGTCTCCACCGGCGTCTCCGCGGCCATGGCGATCGCCGCCGCGCTGTTCCACCGCGAGCGCACCGGCCAAGGCCAGCACGTCGAAAGCACCTTGCTCGACACCTATTTCCACATGCACGAGGCGAGCATTCCGCGGGTCTCCATGCTCGGCGGCCGCTACGTCCAGCAAAGAACCGGCTCGCAGCATCCGGACGGCGGACCGACCGGCATCTTCCGGTGCGGCGACGGGCAATACATCACGCTGATGTCGCTGGCGCACCAATGGCCGCAGCTCGTCAAGGCGATGCAGATGCCCGAACTGCTGGACGATCCACGCTTCGCCAGCGCCAGCGCGCGGCGCAAGAACAACGGCCAGCTGAAGGACATCCTGGAAGGCTGGCTGGCAAGGACGGGAACGCGCGAGGCCTGCCTCGCCGCGCTCGAGACGCAGCGCATTCCATCAGCCCCGGTGCTCGCTCTCGACGAGGTCATCGAACTCGCGCACCTGCGCGAGCGCGGCACCGTGCGCCCCGTGGCCGACCCGCTGCTCGGCGCCTTCAGGATTCCCGGCATGCCCGCCCGCTTCTCCGCCTGGCAGGCCCCGGAGCATCTCGCCGCGGCACGGCTCGGCCAGCACAATGCCGAGATTCTCAGGGAATTCGGCCTGTCCGAGACCGAGATCTCCGAGCTTCACGCGCAGAAGGTGTTCGTCAAGGATCCATCGCTGCGGGATGCCGGCTAATACAGCCGCAAGGCAAGCATGGCTCTTGACTGGAGCGGCGCGGCGAGGCTGACGTCGTGGATGGTCGGGACAGGCCCGGCCAGGACCAGCGTTATCCTTCGGGCGATGAGCGCTGGATCGGCCGGCCGCAGGAGCCGCGCCTTGGCCCCACACGCCGTGAGGTCAACAGGCCGCGATCTTGATGCAGCGGAACTCACCCGCCTCGCGCCGTGCTGTCCGATCGCCGACCATTGCCCGCCTTGGTCAAGGCGGCGGCCGCTTGGAACAGGTTGCGCACCAGCGTCGAGCGGTCGTCGCCGCGCTTGACCAGCCAGACGGCGGTCTGCGCCTTGGCATCGCGCAAGGGCCGGAAACGCAGGCCCTCGAACGACAGTCGTTCGAGCGAAGCCGGAAGAATGGAAATGCCGATGCCGGCCGCCACCAACCCCATCATGGTCGGGGTGGCATTGGCTTCCTGCGCGATATTGGGCGAAAAGCCGGCGTCGCGGCAAAGGTCCGCCACCTTCTGATACAGTCCGCTGCCGATCGAGCCGGCATAGAGCACAAGCGGCTCCGCGGCGAGGTCGGCCACCGCCAGATCCCGGTCTTCGGCGGCCAGCGGATGGTCGGAGCGCAGCACCACCATGAGCGGCTCGCGCCAGATCTCGACCGAATCGATCGACGCCGGCTGCGGCTCCAGCGGCCGGACGAAACCGACATCGAGCCGACCGTCCAGGATCGCATCGACCTGCTGATAGCTCGGCATTTCCTGCAGCACGAGATTGACCTGGGGATGCCGCTTGCGGAAATCGAAGATCAGCCGCTGAAAGGCGTCGATGAAGGGCGCCGAACCGAAGAAGCCGATCCTGACCTCGCCGATCTGGCCCCGGTGCAGGCGGCCGGCGAGCGTCGCGGCGCTGTCGACCTTGCCGAGGATCTCGGTCGCCTCCTTGAGGAACAGCTTGCCGGCCTCGGTCAGTTCGACCCGGCGATTGGAGCGCTCCAGCAGGCGCGCGCCGATTTCGCGTTCCAGCGCCAGGATCTGCTGGCTCAGCGGCGGTTGCGAGATGCCCAGCCGGTCGGCGGCCTTGCCGAAATGCAGCTCCTCCGCCACCGCGACGAAATAGCGGATATGTCTCAGTTCGATGTTCATCGGCCAAGGCTAGCAGAAACCGGCGCCGCGAGGCATTCGCGGGAGATATCGAACCGGACCTAAAGGGTATTGGACGAGGGGCCCCCGCCCCGCGAGGGTTGCGCGGACAAGCACTCGCGGGAGTTCGACTTGGGCACCGAAAACCACCCGGCCGATAGGCCGCACGAGGCGCGGGACGCCGCGGCCGACCAGGGCAAGGCAGCCATCCTGGCCGGCGTTCGCGTCCTGGATCTGAGCCGGTTCCTGTCCGGCCCCCAGGCCACCCTGTTCCTGGCCGGTATGGGCGCGGAAGTCATCAAGATCGACGAGCCTCGCGGCGGCGACCCGACCTTCGGTGCGCCGCCCTTTTTCGGCGCCGAGGGCGTCACATTCGACCGCCGGTCCGCAGATGACCTCGGCATCGCCTATCTCAAGCGGGCGCGCGGCAAGAAATCCATTTCGCTCGACCTCAAGGCTGCCGAGGGACGCGAACTCCTGCTGCGCCTCGTCCGCGAGGCCGATGTCCTGGTGGAGAACTTCAAGGTCGGCGTCACCTCCCGCCTGAAGATCGATTATGCGACGCTCAGGGCGGTCAATCCGCGGCTGATCTATTGTTCCATCACCGGTTATGGATCCACCGGGCCGGAGCGGCACCGTGGGGCTTTCGACCTCATGATCCAGGCCGCCACCGGCATGATGAGCATTACCGGCGATCCCTCAGGCGTGCCGAGCAAGACCGGGGCCTCCCTGTCCGACGGCATTGCCGGCACGTTCGCGCTCGCCGGCATTCTCGGCGCCCTCCACCAGCGTCATGCCACCGGCCAGGGCCAGTTCATCGATGTCTCGATGGCCGATTGCCTGGTCTCGCTGATCTTCGACGAGCCCTTCGAATGTTATGACGCGCTGGGCCTTGACCATCGCCAGGGCAACCGGATCGCCCGGTTCTCGCCCTTCAACACCTATCCGACCGTCGACGGATCGGTGGCGATCGGCGCCGGCACCGCCGCCGACTGGATCAAGCTTCTGAAGATCATGGGGCGCGAGGACCTGACGGCGTCGCCCGACTTCATGGATCCCGGCTGGCGCATCGAGAACAACGGCAAGGTCGATGCGGTCGTCGCAACCTGGACCAAGACTCGATCGACCGCGGCGATCATCGCCGCTCTCGACCAGGCCGGTATCACCTGCGGGCCGATCCGCACCATCGACGAGGTCGTGACCTGGGATCATTTGCGCGAGCGCGGCATGTTCCAGCCGGTGCGCAATCCCAGCCTGCCCGCGGCGGCCGGTCCGCTGGCAGCCGGCTTTCCGCTGAAGTTCAGCGGCGCGGCGGTCGGCCACGACACGCGGGTGCCGATGCCGGGCGAGCACAACGGCGAAATCTATGGCGGCCTGCTCGATCTCTCCCCCGCCGACATCGAACGCCTGATGGCGCGCGGAATTGTCTGACCACCGGAACGAAGCGACAGGCGAGCGCTCGGCGCATCGGCCCCGCGAACCTGTGGCTGATCGTCAAGGTCGGGCTCGAGTCTTTCGGCAAAGGCGCCCACCCTGCCGCTCGGCGGCGGCAGGCCGTCATTGACCAGGGCTTCGTCATGGGCGCCCCTGCACCGTTCGGAGCGGCCATAGCCGAGGCACGCAATCCGGGCTAGGCTCGTCGCGCTGTCTGCTGTCTTCGCCGCAGATCAGTTCGCCGCCGCGCCATGCCGGCAGGATCGACAATGACTCAACCCGGCTCGCCCGGACTTGTCTCGGAACGCATGGTCGCCCTGGAGGGGCTGCGTGGCGTCGCGGCACTGGCCGTCGTCCTGTCGCACGCCCTGTTCGCCTTCGAGCCGGGCCTGTTCAAGGACGTCTATCCGCAAATGCAGGCGACCTGGCCGGAGATCGGGTGGCCCCTGCTGCCGTTCGAATGGCCGCCGCTCAACGCCCTGGTCAACGGCAGCTTCTCCGTCTGCATCTTCTTCGTCTTGAGCGGGCTCGTCCTGACCAGGCTCTACAGCCAGACCGGCGACGCCCAGGTGCTGATATCGCGGGCGATCCGCAGGGTCCCGCGCCTGGCGATCCCCATCGCGGCCTCGGTCCTGTTTGCCTATGCGATCTTCGGCGCGGGGCTGATGCGCAATGTGCCGGCCGCGGCGCTGAGCAACTCGACATGGCTGGCGGGCTATTATCCCGACAGCCTCACCATCGGCACCGCGCTGCGTGAAGCAAGTTATGGCGCCCTGCTCCACGGCAGCGCCCTGAACTCGCCCCTCTGGACCATGCCGATCGAACTCATCGGGTCCTATCTGGCCTTCGCCTTCGCCATGAAGGAGCGCCGGATCGGCTGGGTGGTCTTCGCCATCGGGACTTTCGCGGCCATCGTGCTGACCGGAAAGGCCAACCTGCCCTTCTATCTCTGTTTCGCCGCCGGCACGCTGCTCGGCCGGATCGACCCGGCCGGCGTACCGCACCTTCTGAAGGCCGCGGCGCTTCCGGTCGGTCTCTATCTCGGCGGCTTCGAGGACAACGCCGCCTATCGATGGATCATCGACGCCCTGGGCGGCAATGTCGTCCCCGTGCAACGATCCGTGCACTGCCTCGGAGCCGTCTGCGTCGTCCTCGCGGCCATCTCGACCGCCTGGTTGGCGCGCTGGCTCGCCTCGCGCATTCCGGCCCTGCTGGGACGGTTATCCTTTTCCGTCTATCTGCTGCATTTCCCGATCATGTGTTCGCTCGGCTCGGCCGCCTACCTGGCAACGATCCCTTGGGGCCATGGCGTCGCCTCGACGCTCGCGATCGCGCTCGTCCTCATCGCGACCGTCGCCGCCGCCTATCCGTTTCACCGTTTCATCGATGTCGGCGCCATGAGGCTCGCACGGCAGTTCGAACTGGTGGTGCGGCGGCTGGTCGAGCCGCGCCGCCAGAACGCCTGAGCCTCGCCGTCCCATGGGCTGGCGCCGGGCGCGCGCGGCGACATTTCCCGAATGTCGGGGGCGACTTACCCAGCGGGTATGTCGACATCCTCGATGGTCGTGAGCAAGGCCGCGGTGCGCATTTCCCGCGGCACCTTCATCGCACGCGCCGCCAGATTTTCCGTGGTTCGATCAAACAAATTCCTGGCCGTGCGTCCATTGGCGAAGGCTTCGCCCCGCGCGTCGTAGACGGCGGTCAATTCCCGCAGGAGCTTGAGACGCGCCCCAGGCGAAAGCGAAAGGCCCTCCGCCTCGCCCAAACCCGTGAAGATCGTCGCGAGCTCGTCGGGCTTGTAGTCTTCGAAAACGAGCTGGTTGACGAAACGCGACCGGAGCCCCGGATTGGAATCGAGAAAGCCCTGCATTGCCCCCGGATAACCTGCCGCGATGACGACGAAGGCATTGCGCCTGTTCTCCATCTCGGTCAGCAGGGTTTCGATCGCTTCCTGGCCGAAATCATTGCCGGCTCCCCCATGTTTCGAGAGCGCATAGGCTTCATCGATAAACAAGACACCGCCGATCGCGGCATCGATGGCCTTGCGCGTTTTTTCGGCTGTCTGGCCGACATAGCCTGCGACCAGATCGTTCCGCTTGGCTTCGACGACGTGCCCGCGCTCCAACACCCCGAGCGCCTTCAGGACCCGGCCCATGAGGCGGGCGACAGTGGTCTTGCCGGTGCCGGGATTGCCCAGATAGACGCTGTGAAGCACCGGCGTGGACATGCCGCCGAGCCCCAGCTGGCGCCGCTCCTGGGCCATTTCCACGATGTTTGCGATACGGACGATCTGGTCCTTCACCGCGGACAGGCCGATCATCTCGTTCAGCTCGCGCAGAACGACGTCGATCTCTTCAGTCGCCTGGAAGCCGCTGGCGAACCTGAGCAGTGGCTCGATGTCGGCGCGATCGATCTTGCTCAGCATCTCCTTGGTGCGCTGAGCTGCCTGCACCCGCGCAATGCGCTGCGAATGATTGACCGAGATCTTGTCGACGAGGCCGCGCACCATGCGGGCATTGGAAAAGGTCTCGTCCCTCTGCGCATGCAAGCCCCGGAACTCCTCGATGACAAGCGCCTCCGCGTCAGGAGCGACGATGAAACCCTCTTTTGCGATGCGTTGCCGGAAAATGATCATCAGTTCATCGGGCGAATAGTCTTCGAACGTGAACATATAGCCGAACCGGTCCTTCAGGCCCGGGTTGGATTGGCGAAAATCGAGCAGCTTGGCGCTGTAGCCGGCGACGATGACGACGAATTCGCCCCGGTGATCCTCCATTTGCTTGAGAAGCGTATCGATGGCCTCCCGGCCGAAATCGCGATTGTCGCTCGGATCAGGCCGCAGGGCATAGGCCTCGTCGATGAACAGCACGCCGCCGAGTGCCTCCGCGATCTTGCCTCGGGTCTTCAGCGCAGTCTCGCCAATATGCTCGCCGACGAGATCGCTGCGATCGACCTCCACGACATGGCCTTTCGACAAGACCCCGAGCGCCTTCAGGATCGAACCGAAAAGGCGCGCCACGGTTGTCTTGCCGGTGCCGGGATTGCCGAGGAACATGCTGTGCAAGGTCGGCAGCTCGGCTGTGCCGAGACCGAGCTGCCGGCGCTGCGCCGCGACCTCGACGAAGGCGGCGAGCTCCGAGATCGCGGTCTTGACCTTTTCAAGCCCGATCATCGCGTCCAGAGCTTGCCGCGCCTCGGAGATCTGGGCGGCGTCCGGGGCCGGAAGCGGCGGCGATGCGACCGGCTCATTGGCGGCGGTCGCGCGTATCTTGGCGGACGTGACATTGTCGATAAGGCGGGGCTGCGCCTCCTCCAGCACCACGATCTGCTCGTCGCCGCCGTTGCCGCGAACGATATTTCGCTCGAGCCGGCCAACCGCACTTCCGGTCAGCATTATGCCGCCGCCAGCATTGTTTTCGACCGTGCACTGAGAAATGGATGGATCGGACGTGTCGCCGACGATAATTCCAAAATAGCGGTTGTTTTCCGCCGTGCACTTTTCAATAAATCCGAAGGTGCGCTCGAAGATCAAAAACCCCGACTGTTTCGACCCGGACACGGTGCAATTCTTGAACGAAAGGGTTGAGCCGCCCGACAAGGCGACACCCATATCGTTGGATTCCAGAAATCGGCACCTCTCGAATTTCGATGAGCCCCCCTGCCCCCAGACCGCGTAGACGCCGGCGTTTTCGACGACGCAGTTATTAAATGTAAGACATGTGTCGTCGCGCAGCTGAATCGAAGACGTAGCGGTATTGCGGAACGTGCAGTCCTCGATCTCGCCAGAGGACCGATCTTGCGCATACAACGCCACGCCGGCCGCGGAATTTATCGTCAATTTCTTGATACTTGAAGAACTGTCGCCCAGAAGCCAAATGATCGGCTTGTCGACGGCCTTATTTCCATCTAACACAGTATTATTCAATTTCAAATTTGATTTATTATAGGATTTTATGGCGGTTCCCGAAGTTTCTATTTTGACTGAATCAACAGTTGCCGACGCCGTATCGAGAAGCACGAGACCACCGTTCAAGACTGCGGCCCGAAGCGATGCGCTCGCGCCCTCCTTCAACAAGGTGGAGAATGTCGAAGGATGCCATATCTCGGTTCCCTCGACCGTAAGCAGCGACCGGCCATCCGCGTCGATCGCATATCGGTCCGGGTTTGCCGTTTCGATCCTGCCTTTCCGGATCGTTATCTTGGCATCATCGGTAATCCGGGCACCGGGCGCTCCTTTCGAAGACACCTTGCATTCCGTCAGTTCGACCAAGGCACTGGCGGAACAATGGATTCCTTGGCCCTCGGAAGAATCGGCAGTCGAACCGCGACATGACAGGGTCGCGTTCTCAGCGGCCCAAATCGCTTGCCCATCCGATGCCTTCACGACGCAGTTCACCATCGTCGCTTTGGCCCGACCATCGATTGCGAAAGCCGGCAACGGCTCGCCATGCGGCTGGCGCTCGAACGTGCAGTCCGTGAAATTGCCGCCTGCGCTGCCGGTCAGATAAACGACATTGCTTCCAGATCGGGCCGTCAGATTGCGGACCGAGACCCGTGCCGCCCCCGCCACCTTCAGTGCCGGCTTGGCCATGTTCTCCAGGTCGATCCGCTCAATCGCCACATCGGCCTGATCGATGACCCATATCTGCCCCTTGACGACCACTCCCTCCAGCCGCACCTGGGCGCCGTTCTGGATCAGCAGGTCGCCGGTGATGACCGCTCCGGGTTCTCCCTTGATCGCCACCGCGCCCGAAATGGTCAGGTTCTCCAGGTAGTTTCCTCTTGCGAGGACGATCGCCGTAACACCAGAGACCTGCAGGGCCGAAGCAATGGATTTGTAGGAACTGAAAAATCCCTGAGAAACTTTCACTTGCATGCCAATTCCCCGCGTCCCCGGAGAAATTGGCACGAAATCCAATGAAAGCGAATAGAGCGGCTGGCCCCCCGCGGACCACCGATCCGACCGTGCCGATGACCGCATGCCAGGGCATCAACCAAGGCCGCGCGTTCCTCTCGACGCCCCCCGTCGCCATCACGCGCTTGCGACCATCTCGCCGATGCCGGCATGTCTTTTGTTGTGGCAAGAACGCGACCGCTGCAGCAGCATCGCGAGCGCTGCCCACGGCGGGCCGAACGCGATGATCCAGCGGCGCCGGCGGCGCGTAAACTGGCGGATGACATCCATGCCGAACGTGCCTGCCCCTGCCCTTGTCTGGTTCCGCGACGATCTGCGGCTTGCCGACAATCCCGCCCTTTGTCACGCGCTCGCCTCCGGCAGGCCGGTGCTGGCGCTGTTCGTCTTCGATGACGGCCACGCCGGCCAGCGTCGGCGCGGCGGCGCCGCGCGCTGGTGGCTGGCGCAGAGCTTGCGGCACCTTGCCGCGGCGCTCGCGGCCAAGGGAGGCCGGCTGATCCTGCGGTCGGGGCCGGCCGCCGAGGTGGTGCCGCGGCTCGCCCGCGAAATTGGCGCCAAGCTGGTGACCTGGAACCGCCGCTATGAAGCGGCCGCCATGGCGGTTGATGCCGGCATCAAGACGGCGCTGACCGGCGATCACATCGTGGCCGAAAGCTTCTCGGCCACCCTGCTGCGCGAGCCGTGGACGGTGAAGTCGCAGGCCGGCCAGCCGATGAAAGTGTTCACGCCGTTCTGGAAGGCGCACCAGGCCAAGGGCGAGCCGCGCGCGGCACTGCCGGAACCGGCGGCGATCGGTGGCTTCGATGGCCCCGTCGCCAGCGAGAACCTCGATGACTGGAACCTCGAGCCACGGTCGCCGAACTGGGCCGCGGGTTTCGCCCCGGCCTGGCAGCCGGGCGAGGCCGGCGCCAAAGCGCGGCTCGCGGACTTTCTCGACGAGCAGCTCGCGACCTATGCCGGCGATCGCGACCGGCCCGATCTCGCCGCCACCTCGCGCCTGTCGCCGCATCTGCGTTTCGGCGAGATCTCGCCGGTCCAGCTCTGGCATGCGACCCAGATGGCGGCCGAGCAGCGCGGACCGCGGGGGCAGGCCAAGTTTCTCTCCGAGATCGGCTGGCGCGAATTCTCCTATCACCTGCTCTACCACCAGCCGGATCTCGCCAGCGCCAACATCCAGAAGCGCTTCGACCATTTTCCCTGGGTCAGCGACCACGCCCGTCTCGCCGCCTGGCAGCGCGGCCTGACCGGCTTTCCGATCGTCGATGCCGGCATGCGCGAATTGTGGCACACCGGCTGGATGCACAACCGCGTCAGGATGGTCGCGGCCTCGTTCCTGGTGAAGCATCTGCGGATCGACTGGCGGGCGGGCGAAGCCTGGTTCTGGGACACCCTGGTCGACGCCGATCCGGCCAGCAATGCCGCGAGCTGGCAATGGGTCGCGGGGTCGGGCGCCGACGCGGCACCGTTCTTCCGCATCTTCAACCCGACGGCTCAGGCGCAGAAATTCGATCCGGCCGGCGACTATGTCCGCCGCTGGGTCCCGGAACTGGCCGGGCTTCCCGCAGACGCCCTCTATCAGCCCTGGACGGCGCGCCCGGCCGTCCTCGCCGGCGCCGGCGTGTCGCTCGGCACCACTTATCCAAGGCCGATCGTCGACCACCCACGCGCTCGTGAACAGGCCCTGGCGGCCTTCGCGCATCTGAAAGAGGCCGAGGCCGGGTAATCCAGTAACGCAGCGCCGCATTCAGCGCGGGGCAGGATTACCGGGGAATTGCGGCATTGAAGCTTCTGGCGAATGGCCTAACTTATGTTTCAGCGCCCTGCCCCGCCATCGCTCGATCCGTTCGGGCCGGCCTTGCGTTCCCAAAGGCCCGAAGCGAGCGGACAAGCGTCGTTAGCGGCGTGATCGGTTCGTCTTGTGACACCGCCATGCAGCGAGCAGGCCTATGACTATCGACAGCTATCCCGCCGATCTGAGCCAGACCATCGAAGTCACGCGCGACAGTTTGCGCCGGGCCACCGAAGGGCTTCCGGCAGCCGTCCGCTTCGCCCTCGGCTATCCGCTCAAGATCCGCCAGGGCACCTTGACCATGGTCCTGCCCGATGGCCGGCGGCTCTTGTTTCGGGGCACCGAGGACGGCCCGAGCGCCGAAATGATCGTGCATGACTATCGCTTCGCCCGGCGCCTGATGCTGGACGGCGATCTCGGCTTCGCCGAGGCCTTCATTCGCGGCGAATGGGACAGCCCCGATCCGGCGGGCCTGCTCTATATCTTCTGCGTCAATATCGACGCCGTCGCCCATATGCCCCGGCACAACCCGCTGGCGCGCCTGCTGCAGCATTTCCGGCACTGGCGCAACCGCAACACCAAGTCGCAGGCGCGGCGCAACATCATGGCCCATTACGACCTGGGCAATACCTTCTACCGGGCCTGGCTCGACCCCTCGATGACCTATTCCTCGGCCTATTTCGGCGCCGGCGCCGCGAGCCTGCCGGAAGCCCAGCGGGCCAAATACCGCTTGCTGGCCGATGCCCTCAAGCTGAAGCCCGGCGACCACGTGCTGGAGATCGGCTGTGGCTGGGGCGGCTTCGCCGAGCTCGCCGCCACCGAATATGGCGTGCGTGTCACCGGCCTGACCCTGTCGGAGGAACAATTCGCCTATGCCACCCGGCGCATGCAGGAGGCCGGGCTTGCCGACCGGGTCACCATCAAGCTGCAGGACTATCGCGACGAGACCGGCTCGTTCGACGCCATCGCCTCGATCGAGATGTTCGAGGCCGTCGGTCGCGAATATTGGAACACGTTCTTCGCCAAGGTGCGCGACTGCCTGAACAGCGGCGGCCGCGCCGGGCTGCAGGTGATCACCGTGGCCGAGAGCCTCTGGCAGAACTACCTGCGCGAAATCGACTTCATCAGGGCCTATGTGTTTCCCGGCGGCATGCTGCCGACCGCCACCCATCTGCGCGAGCTGCCGCGTGACGCCTGCCTGGATCTCCAGCAGGAGCGGGCTTTCGGCATCGACTATGCGCGGACATTGCGCGAATGGGCGGACAAGTTCACCGCGACCTGGCCGGACCTCACCCATCTCGGCTTCGACGAGCGCTTCAAGCGGTTGTGGACCTATTATCTCGCCTATTGCGAGGCCGGCTTTCGCGCCGGCACCATCGACGTCCGCCAGCTCGTCTATGCGAGGACGTGACGGCTCGAAGCCGGAGGCCGGAGGAACCGGCCGCCATCAGCGCCGGAACAGCCGCTCGATGATCCGGCCGAACCGGCCGGTCAGGCGAAAGGGGGCGTCGGAAACGATGAAGCAGACGCAGCCCTCGACCGCGTCGGCAACCGGATGATGATCGACCGTCTCGTCGGCGAAACAGATATCGCCGCGCCGGTAGAGGCCGGAGGCATCGCTGAAGCTGCCGCGCAGCACCAGCGTGACTTCGGTTCCCTCGTGGGTGTGGCCGGGGATCGTGCCGCCGGGCTTGACCATGATCAGATGCGCCATGCCCCGCTGGTTCGGGCCGACGGCATGATCCTTGATGCCGGGGAGCTTGGTCTTCCAGGGTATCGCGTGCCCGGGCCGTCCGACAAAGGCGCGCAGCGGGCCCGGCAGCAGGTCGTCGGCCGGCTCCTGGGGCGGTAGATCCGCGGCCGCCTCGCCGGGCTGCCGCCCAAAGATCGCGTCGAGCTTGGCGTCCCGGTCGCGGACCGGCACCGGCACCGCCTCTTCCAGCGCGTCGCCCTTGAGGATTTCCAGCGCGTCGACATAGCTCCTGCTTTGCGGCACGAGCGTCAGATGAGCCGCGACCAGCACGTGGAGCGGGCGGGACAGCGTACCCGCCACATAACCGGCAAGCAGCGTGTCGATCGGCCGACCCTCGGCGTCGAAGAAATGCATCATCAAGGCAAATTCCTTACGGATCAGCCGTCACGCTTGCCATCGGGCATGCGCGTCGCCTTGTTCCATGGGCAGAGCTACGAGATCGGACACGCCACGGATCAGTCGAAAATGCACAGGCAGCCTGCGTCATTTTGCACCACGTCCCGTCGTGAGGCGTCAGGCGATGTCGATCCGACCGCCTGCACGAAATCCCGTGCGTCGCCATCGCCGAGTCGCGACAGGCGCGCTCTTCATCCCCGGCCACGGTCGGTGCTCATACGCTGAAAAGGCCCGAAACGCCAGCCAACACCCGCCATTGACCGCTTTGGACATAACCCGGCCGGCAGGGTTGAGGTGCGACCGGGCCTCGGATAGCGTCCAGCGATCCCCAGGATATCAGCCATGCCCATCCATGCCTCCCTTGTCGAAGCCATCGGCAATACGCCCCTGATCAAGCTCAACCGCGCGAGCGCGGCCACCGGCTGCACCATTCTCGGCAAGGCGGAGTTCCTGAACCCCGGCCAGTCGGTCAAGGACCGGGCCGCGCTGTTCCTGATCAAGGATGCCATGGACCGCGGGCTGGTGCGGCCGGGCGGCACGATCGTCGAGGGCACCGCCGGCAATACCGGGATCGGGCTTGCCATGGTCGGACGCGCGCTCGGGCTCGGCTGCGTCATCGTGATTCCGGAAACGCAGTCGCAGGAGAAGAAGGACGCGCTCAGGCAGCTCGGGGCCAGCCTGATCGAGGTGCCGGCCGTGCCTTATGCCAATCCGAACAATTACGTGAAGGTTTCCGGCCGGGTCGCCGAGCGGCTGGCGCGGGAAAACCCGAACGGCGCGTTCTGGGCCAACCAGTTCGACAATGTCGCCAACCGGCAGGCCCATGTCGAGACCACCGGCCCGGAGATCTGGCGCGACACCGCCGGCCGGATCGACGGCTTCATCTGTTCGATCGGCTCCGGCGGCACGCTGGCCGGCATCGCCATGGCGCTCAAGGGCTTCGATGCCAAGGTCACCATCGGCTGCGCCGACCCGATGGGCGCCGCGATGTATTCCTGGTTCACCCATGGCGAACTGAAATCCTCCGGCTCGTCGATCACCGAAGGCATCGGCCAGGGCCGGGTGACCCGGAATATCGAGGGTGCGCCTGTCGATATCGCCTTTCAGATCCCCGACGAGGAGGCGATCCCCGTCATGTTCGACTTGCTCGACCACGAGGGCCTCTGCGTCGGGCCGTCGACCGGGGTCAATGTCGCCGGCGCGATCCGGCTCGCCCGCCATCTGGGACCCGGCCATACCATCGTGACCATTCTCGCCGATTACGGCTTCCGCTACGCCTCGAAGATCTACAGTCCGGCCTTCCTCCGGTCGAAGGGGCTGGCGGTGCCGGAATGGCTGGAGCGCAAGGCTCTTCCCCTGGTCGACCTGGTTCCGGTGCCCTGATGCCCACTGAATTCCTGTTTCGCGACGACGCCTATCGCACCGAGGCCGAGGCGGTGGTGACCGGCCTGACCGAAAAAGACGGCGCGATCGGCGTCGCCCTCGATCGCACCGTGTTCTATCCGACCGGCGGCGGCCAGCCGGGCGATACCGGCGTTCTGCTGGTGGCCGGCCAGGAGGTGCCCGTCGTCACCGCCGTGTATGGCGAAACCAAGCAGGACATTGTCCATGTCCTGGCGCCCGGCGCCGCGGCTCCCGCCCTCGGCGACACGGTGACCGCCCGGATCGATTGGGCGGTTCGCCACCGGCGCATGCGCATGCATACCGGCCTGCATCTCCTGTCGGTGGTGCTGCCCTATCCGGTCACCGGCGGCTCGGTCGGCACCGACGAAGGCCGGCTCGATTTCGACATTCCCGAGGCCGGCCTCGACCGCGACGACATCACGGCCAAATTGAACGCGCTGATCGGCAAGGATGCGGCGGTCACCGAGCGCTGGATCACCGATGCCGAGCTCGAGGCCAATCCGGGCCTGGTCAAGACCATGTCGGTGAAGCCGCCGATGGGCTCGGGCAAGGTTCGCCTGGTCGACATTGCCGGCCTCGACCTGCAGCCTTGCGGCGGCACCCATGTCCGGCGCACAAGCGAAATCGGCCCCATGGTCGTTTCGGCAATCGAGAAAAAAGGCAAGCAGAACCGGCGCGTGCGCGTCGTGTTCGCTTGAAGGAGTAACCCAGCATGACCGCCCTTTCCTCGCCCTGGCTGCGTTCGACCGACTGGCTCGCCGAGCGCCTCAACGCGCCCGACCTCGTCATCATCGACGGGTCCTATTACCTGTCGACGATGAAGCGCGACGCCGAGGCGGAATTCGCCGGCGGCCACATCCCCGGTGCCCAGCGCTTCGATATCGACACCGTCAAGGACATGGACTCCGACCTGCCGCACATGATGCCGCCGACCGCGGCCTTCTCGGCGGCCCTGCGCAAGCTCGGCATCGGCGACGGCCAGTCGGTGCTGATCTATGACGGCGCCGGCCTGTTCTCGGCGCCAAGGGTCTGGTGGATGTTCCGCACCTTCGGCATCGAGCGGGTGTTCATTCTGGACGGCGGCTTGCCGAAATGGCTCGCCGAGGGTCGCCCGGTCGAGACCGGACCGGCCAGGGCGCGTGCGCCGCGCCATTTCACCGCCCGGCGCAACCATGGCGCGGTCGCCGATCTCGGCGACATCAAGAAGGCGCTGGCCTCCGGCCGCGTCCAGGTGGTCGATGCCCGCCCGGCCGACCGTTTCCGCGGCGAGACGCCCGAGCCGCGCGCCGGCCTGAAATCCGGTCATATGCCCGGCGCGCTCAACGTGCCCTTCGGCGCCGTGGTCAAGGACGGCCGCCTCGCCTCGCCCGAAACCATCAGGGCCGCCTTCGAAGCCGGCGGCGTCGATCTCGACAAGCCGGTCATCACCAGCTGCGGCTCGGGCGTCTCGGCGGCCATCCTCTGGCTCGCCATGGATGCCGTCGGCCGCCAGCCCGCCGGGCTCTATGACGGCTCATGGGCCGAATGGGGCGGCCGCGACGATTGTCCGGTCGTGACCGGGCCGGCGAAGACGGGCGAATAGTGAGTGGCGAATGGCGAGTGGGGCCGAAGCGGCGAGCGCGTCAATCAACCCTCTCCCAGAGGGAGAGGGTGGCATCGGCAGAAGCAATTGCTTCTGCCTGACGTCAGCTGCCGGGTGAGGGGTCGTCCCTCTCAGAACCGGCCAGAACACCAGACGCGCGGCCACTGAGCGGACCTCACCCGCCGCCAGCAATCCCGGAGCTTACGCCCCTCACCCGGCGCCTGACGGCGCCACCCTCTCCCTATGGGAGAGGGTTCGTTGCGACTGCGCTCGCTCGCTGGCGGGACAAGGCCAATCACCTGCCCAATTCGCCGGACCGCCCTTCCCCACTCCCTATTCGCTATTCGCCACTCGCCTCAATGCAGGATCTGGCTGAGGAACAGCTTGGTGCGCTCGTGCTGCGGGTGCGAGAAGAACTCGTTCGGCTCGTTCATCTCGATGATCTGGCCGAAATCCATGAAGATCACCCGGTTGGCGACCTGGCGGGCAAAGCCCATTTCGTGGGTGACGCAGAGCATGGTCATGCCCTCTTCGGCCAGGCCCACCATGGTGTCGAGCACTTCCTTGACCATTTCCGGATCGAGCGCCGAGGTCGGCTCGTCGAACAGCATGATCTTCGGGCTCATGCACAGCGCGCGCGCGATGGCGACGCGCTGCTGCTGGCCGCCGGAGAGCTGGCCGGGATATTTCAGCGCCTGTTCCGGGATGCGCACGCGCTTGAGATAGTGCATCGCGATCTCTTCGGCGTCCTTCTTGGGCATTTTCTTCACCCAGATCGGCGCCAGCGTGCAGTTCTCCAGGATGGTCAGGTGCGGGAACAGGTTGAAGTGCTGGAACACCATGCCGACCTCGCGACGGATCTCGTCGATCTTCTTGAGGTCGTTGGTCAGCTCGATGCCGTCGACGACGATCTTGCCCTGCTGATGTTCCTCCAGCCGGTTGATGCAGCGGATCATCGTCGACTTGCCCGACCCCGAGGGCCCGCAGATGACGATGCGCTCGCCGCGCCGGACCGTCAGGTTGATGTCCTTCAAGACGTGGAACTCACCATACCACTTGTGCACGCCGGTCAGGTCGACGGCCACTTCATTGCTCGTCGTCGGCATCTTCATGGGCGCGGGACTGGCCATGCGGAACTCCTGGAGACTTTGTTGTCGGGACCGGCGCGGCCTAGCGGCGGCGGCCCTTGTTGAGACGGTTCTCGACGAAGATCGAGTAGCGGGACATGAAATAGCAGAACGAGAAATAGATGATCCCGGCAAAGGCGAAGCCGGTATAGAGCGTCACCGGGCTCGCCCATTGCGGATCGGTGAAGCCGGCGCGCATGCCGCCGAGCAGGTCGAAGATCGCCACGATCGAAACCAGCGTGGTGTCCTTGAACAGCCCGATGAACGAATTGACGATGCCGGGAATGACCAGTTTCAGCGCCTGCGGCAGGACGATCAGGCCCATCATGCGCGGATAGTTCAGCCCGAGCGCCTGGGCGCCCTCGAACTGTCCTTTCGGGATCGCCTGCAGGCCGCCGCGGATGACTTCGGCCATATAGGCGCCGGAGAAGATCGAGGCGCCGACCAGCACGCGCATCAGCGGATCGGGCGAGCGCTCCAGGAACAAGGGCAGCATATAGGTGGCGAAAAACAGCACGGTGATCAGCGGCACGCCGCGCACCAGCTCGATCAGGCCGACCGACAGGAAGCGGATGATCGGCAGTTTCGAACGCCGGCCGAGCGCCAGCGCTATCCCGATGGGCAAGGCCGCGACGATGCCGGTGACGGCCACGACCAGCGTCACCAGGAGCCCGCCCCATTGCCGGGTCTCGACCACGGGCAAGGCCGGGAGGTCGAAAGTCCCTCGCTGCAGAATGAAGAACATCAGGAAGCTGATCGCCAGCGCGGCGACGCTCGACAGCAGGAGGCGCAGGTTGGCCCGGCCTTCGACCAGGGTCAGGCCGCAGCCGATCAGCACGGCGAGCCCGACCAGCCGGTGCAGTTCGAACCATTCCGGCCGCCTGTACCAGATCGCGGTTGCACCCGCGATAAACGCCAGGAAGCCGGCGAACAGCAGGCGCTCGTCCATGCCGGCCTCGCTCAGGCTGAGCACGTGGGCGATCAACAGGCCGATGGCCGCCAGGATCATCAGCCAGTCGATCACGCCGAGCCAGGGATTGATCAGCGAGCCGCCCTGCAGGAGCACGAAGGCGAGGATCGGGAACAGGCCGAAGAACAGTACCGCGTTGAGCACCTTGTAGCCGACCGACGGGATCAGCAGCGGCACCAGCAGGATCAGCGCGACGATGCCGGTCAGGTTGACCCGCCAGCGCTCCTCGACCGGATAGAAGCCATACATGAACTGGGCGAACTTCGCCTGCACGAAGGGCCAGCAGGCGCCGACATGGCGCCCGACCTTCTCGTCGAGGCAGGCGTCCCGATCGGCGCCCGACCAGACGGCGCGGATCAGCGTGAAGTCGATGAAGATCCAGAGCAGCTGGAAGGCGATATAGCCGCCGACGAGCGTCAGGATCGTATGCGGGATCGACGAGAACAGGTTGGTGCGCAGCCAGCCGACGGCGCCGGTGGTGGAGGCCGGCGGCGGCAGCGCTTGCGCCAGTTCCGAGCGAATGAAGGTCGTGGTCGACAAGGTCATCGGCCGGCCCTCAGCGTTCGACCAGCGCGATGCGCCGGTTGTACCAGTTCATGAACAGCGACGTGATGATCGAGATGGTCAGGTAGCAGCCCATCCACATGGCGATGATCTCCATCGCCTGGCCGGTCTGGTTGAGGATCGTGCCGCCGACCGACACCATGTCGGGATAGCCGATGCCCACCGCCAGCGACGAGTTCTTGGCAAGGTTGAGATACTGGCTGGTCAGCGGAGGAATGATCACCCTGAGCGCCTGCGGAATGACGATCAGGTTGAGGATCCGTCCCTCGGCCAGCCCGAGCGAGCGGCCGGCCTCGGTCTGGCCGTGGCTCACCGCCTGGATGCCGGCGCGCACGATCTCGCCGATGAAGGCCGCGGTATAGGCGACCAGCGCGACCAGCAGCGCCACGAATTCCGGGATGATGGTCATGCCGCCCTGGAGATTGAAGCGGCCCTGGACCGGCTGGTCGAAGGCGACCGGCAATCCGGTCGCCAGATAGGCCAGCAGCGGCAGGCCGAGAATCAGGCCCCACATGGTCGGCACGACGGGGAATTGCTCGCCCGTGGCGTCCTGGCGCTTACGCGCCCAGGAGCGGACCACGAAGGCGGCCACGATGCCGATGATCAGCGCGATGCCGATCCAGCCGGCGCCCGGCTCGAACAGCGGCTTCGGCATGGTGATGCCGCGCTGGTTGAGGAAGACCGTGCCGAAGATCGACAGGGAATTGCGCGGCGCCGGCATGGCCGCCAACACGGCCAGATACCAGAACAGGATCTGGAACAGCAGCGGCAGGTTGCGGATGATCTCGACATACCAATAGGCGATCTTGGCGATCACCCAGTTGCGCGACAGCCGGGCGACGCCGACCACGAAGCCGAGCAAGGTCGCCAGGATGACGCCGACGCCGGCGACCAGCAAGGTGTTCAGCAGGCCGACCACGAAAGCCCGGCCATAGGACATCGCCTCGGCCCAGGGGATCAACGCCTGCGAAATGCCGAAACCGGCGGTATTCTCGAGGAAGCCGAAGCCGGCGGCGATGCGCTGATTGGTCAGGTTGGTCGCGGCGTTGGTGATGCCCCTGTAGGCCAGGAACAGCAGCAGGCCGAGCGCGATGGCCTGAAAGATCGTGCCGCGGATTTTCGGGTTGTTGAAGAACGCCACTTTGGGCGCACCGACCCCGCGAGCCGGCAATGTGCCGTCCGTCATGTTCGCCGTCCCCTTCTCTGGCCCGGTGAGGGACCCTTCCGGCGCCCGGTTCAGGGGCGCCGCGGGTCGGTTGTCTTCACCGGATAACCGTCCCGGATCGTGGACCCAGGACGATTGTCATGTCCAGTCGTAATCGCGCGCTGTTAACGGATCGGCGGGGCGTATTGCAGGCCGCCCTTGTTCCACAGCGCATTCAGGCCGCGCGAAATCCCCAGCCGCGTGTTCGGGCCGACATTGCGGTCGAACACCTCGCCGTAATTGCCGACATGCCGGACGATGCGCACGACCCAGTCCTTGGTCAGGCCCAGGGCTTCGCCGAAATTGCCCTCGGTGCCGACCACGCGCCGGATCTCCGGATTGGTCGATTGCAGCATCTGGTCGAGATTGGCCTTGGTGATGCCCAGTTCCTCCGCCGTCACCTGGGCGTAGAGCACCCATTTGACGATGTCGAACCACTGGTCGTCGCCATGGCGCACGACCGGACCGAGCGGCTCCTTGGAGATGATTTCGGGCAGCACGATGTGATCATCGGGCTTGGCGAGCTTGACGCGCTCGGCATAAAGGCCGGAAGCGTCGGTGGTGAACACATCGCACCGGCCGGCGTCATAAGCCTTGACCGTTTCATCGGCCGTGCCGAACACAACAGGCTCGTATTTCAGGTTGTTGGCGCGGAAATAGTCGGCGACGTTCAGTTCCGTGGTGGTGCCGGTCTGCACGCAGACGGACGCGCCGGACAATTCGCGCGCGCTCTTCACGTTGAGCGACTTGCGCACCATGAAGCCCTGGCCGTCATAATAGTTGATGCCGGTGAAGTTCAGGCCGAGCGCGGTGTCGCGCTGCAGCGTCCAGGTCGAGTTGCGCGCCAGGATGTCGATTTCACCCGATTGCAGCGCGGTGAAGCGGTCCTTGGCGGAGAGCGGCGAGAACCGCACCTTGGTCGGATCGTTGAAAATGGCCGCGGCGACCGCGCGGCAGAAGTCGACATCCAGCCCGGTCCAGTTGCCGGCGCTGTCGGGCATCGAGAAGCCGGCCAGGCCCTGGGTCACGCCGCACTGGACATAACCCTTGTTCTGCACATTGCGCAGCGTCGTGCTCGGCGCCGGCGCCTGAGCAAACGCGGCGGTTGCCGAAAATCCAAGAATCGCGCCAAGCGCGAGGGTCGAGACGATCCGTTTCATGGTGGCAGCCTTTCCACTCTTTCATTGGTCGGTCGTTGAGCTTGCGAGCAAAATGGCCGGCGTGACATTCCCCTCCCCGCCGCCCGCTTCCCCGCGGAAACGGCCCCGATTTCGGGGCCAGACCGCAGGAGACCTCGCGTTCCTGCATCACAGGCCATCTCCGAACGGGGGTCAAGGGCTTGCCGAGGGCTTGACGGCAATCATCGCGGTCAGAGAAATGGGCCTTCCCACCCTCCGCGGGCCTTGCTCGCTTTCCCCGAGGCGATCATGGCAGGCCCATCCGATACCAAGCGTTTCTCCGAGCGGACGCGGCTCGTCCTCGGCGGCCGTGACCCCTCCGAGCAGTTCGGTTTCGTCAACACGCCGATCTATCGCGGCTCGACCGTGCTCTACCCCACCTATGACGAGCTCAAGGCGCGCCGCCAGCGCTTCGTCTACGGCACCAAGGGCACGCCCACCAGCCAGTCGCTGGAACAGGCCTGGACCGAACTTTCGGGTGCCGCCGGCACGGTGCTGGTGCCCTCGGGGCTCGCCGCCATCATGGTGGCGCTGCAGTCGTGCCTGAAGGCCGGCGATCACCTGCTGGTCACCGATTCCGTCTACCGGCCCACCCGCAACTATTGCGATACGGTGCTGAAGCGTTTCGGCGTCGAGACCACCTATTACGATCCGACGATCGGCGCCGGCATCGCCGACCTGATGCGTCCGAACACCACGGCGGTGTTCACGGAAGCGCCCGGCTCGCAGAGCTTCGAAATGCAGGACATTCCGGCCATCGCCGAGGTGGCCCATGCCCGCGGCGCCATCGTGCTGGTCGACAACACCTGGGCAACCCCCTTGCTGTTCCCGCCGCACGAGCGCGGCGCCGACATCGCGATCGAAGCCGGCACCAAATATCTCGGCGGTCATTCGGATGTGCTGATGGGCCTGGTCACGGCCAATGAGCGCTGCTGGCCGGCGCTGCGCGAGACGTTCGACGCCATGGCCATCCTGTCGTCACCGGAGGATTGCTTCCTGGCGCTGCGCGGCCTGCGCACCATGAAGCTCCGGCTCGACGAGGCCGGCCGCCAGGGCATGGCCATGGCGACCTGGCTTCAGGCCCGCCCCGAGGTCAAGACGCTGCTGCACCCAGCCTTCCCGTCGCATCCCGGGCACGCCATCTGGAAGCGCGATTTCAAAGGCGCTTCCGGGCTGTTCTCGGTGATTCTTCATCCGGTTTCCGAAAAGGCCCTGGCCGCCTTCCTGGATGGCCTGGAGCTGTTCGGCATGGGCTATTCCTGGGGCGGCTATGAAAGCCTCGTGGTGCCCTTCGACTGCTCGCAATACCGCACCGCGACGACCTGGAACCCTGGCGGCACGCCGCTGCGTTTCCAGATCGGGCTCGAGGACGTCGCCGATCTGCAGGCCGATCTCGCCGCCGGTTTCGCCCGCATGAAGGCGGCCGGCTAAGGCACCAGCCAGCGCCCGTCCCAGCGGGCGCCGGTCCAGCCGAACATGGCGCGCCGGTGGCCGGCCTCGTGCAACTGCAGCCATTCCAGCCGGTCGACGGTTACCTCGATCATGGCGAAATGCACCGATCCCGCCAGGATGCCGGCTTCGTCGGCCGGCATCGCATAGGCCCCGCCACTGGCGATCGTCGCGCCTGGGCCGGGCGCGACCGCGTAGCAGGCGCGGCTTCCGAGCCTGGCGCTGTCCCATGCGGCCCGCCCCGCTCCCTCGGCCGAGACGATCTCCGCCCTGCCCGCCAGTTGGATCTGAAGCTTCAGGCCGGCGTCATAGGCGTGGACGGCGATGCGCGGATCGGCGGCGAGCTCGCCGGCCTTGGCCGAGCGATTGTCGGTGTGGAAGCGGATCCGCCGCATGGCCGGATCGCAGCCGCGCAACACCACCGTCCGGAGCCGGGCGGCGCCGTGCCGGTCGACGGTGGCGATGGTTGGCAAGTGCCAGGGGGCCCTGATATCGCCGACGCCGGCGGCGACCACCTGCCAGGCCGCATCCGCGCTCGCCGCGAGATCGTTCCACTGGACCGGCGCGCTCACGGCTTCAGGCGGCGGCCGAGGGTTGCGAGAGCGGCTACGACGCGCCGGCGCGGCATCGGGAATGGCCGGCGCTCCGGCCCGGGGGCGAAGACGAAACCGCGGCGTGCGAACCAGTCGCGGGTCTGCAGCGTGAACCAGGCGCCCCAGGCCGAGCCGACCACGATGTCGGTGAAATAATGCGCATCCACCACGATCCGGCTGAGCGCCACGATGGCCGCCACCGTCAGCAGCAGCTTGCGCCAGTGCGGCCACAGGCAGGCAAAGGCGACCGCAATGGCGAAGGCGGTCTGGGAATGGCCGGAGGGAAAGCTCGCATAAGACGCCTTCCAGGCGGTCAGATCGAAATGCAGCGAGCCGAATTGCTCGAAATAAGGGGGCCGGGCACGGCCGATGAGGCGCTTGACGACGGCGATGATCAGGCCCGAGCCGCCGACCGCGATGAACAGGAAGGCGAGCCGCGCCGCCAGTGCCAGGACCACCCGGTCGGCGAAGCTGTGAACCGGCGGCAGGACGACCAGGATGACGATCAAGGCGATGCCGGTCGGCCAGAGCAGCCAGCCCGACTTGCCGATATCGGTGACGATTTCGAAGAAGCGCGCCGGCCAGCCGGTAATGCCGTGCTGGGCATTCTGGATGACCGGGTCGACATAGGCCATGCCCGCCAGCACCACGGCGGCGCCGACCAGGACGGCGCAGGCCCAGACCGCCCAGCTGTCGAAGATCCGGAAGGCCGGAGCGGCATTCGGCCGGACCGGCCGGCCGAGGCGCCGCATGCCGGCCAGGAAGGCTTCGCGCGTGACCTCCCAACGCCCGCGCAGGGACGGGCGCGAAGCGGGCTCGGCGGTCAGTGGCGGCGTATCGATCGGGCTCATTGCGTCTCCGCCTGAGAACCGGCTGCCAGGACGGCGGCGCCGGTCACTCTCAAATCGGGCGCAGTTCCCTACGCCGATCGCGCCGGGATGTCACGCAAGTGCGGCGCGAGTTCGACCACCCGCGAACCGCCCGCCGAGATCACACGGCGGCGTTGAAGGCGCGCTCGAGCATCTGTCGGCAATCTTCCGCTTGCTGGCGCGAAGCCTTGCCGCGCAGCCGGCGCGACAGGTCGCGCAGATCGCGAATGGCGATGTCCACGGCGGACAGCAGATCGAGCTCGTTGTCGTCCTCGGTGGCCTTGGGCTTGGGTCGGAACGGAATAATCTCGGCCACGCGTGTGCTCTCACGAATCACTGCTGTCACTGGTGGCATGGCAACAGCGAAAGGTTAATTGAGCGCGAAGATGGCGAAACATGTCCGCTCCCGAGGCGGCGTCTCAGTCGCGATGGACGCCGATATGCGCCCCCATCCCGGTCATTCGGCCATCAAGATAGGAAAGCGGCCGCCAAAGGTAATAAAGCACGCGCCCCGCCCCATCGGGAAAGATGACATAAGGTCGGCTGTCCCTGCTCCATGTTTCGGCCCGCATCTGGCGAAACGCCAAATAGCCGCCGAGATAGAAAGCAAGGGCGACAAGAAAAATCCGCCCCATCGTTCCGAGGGTCTTTTGCTGAACGGTCATGAGACGCACGCGTAACCCAAAGCAGCGGCAGAGTGAATGCTGACAGGAACCTGCCGCCAGCATCGCGTCACCGACGCCGTCCCGCTTCGCGACCACCAGCCGCTTGGTGCAAGTCGCGATCCTCGCTGGCGGCGAGAAGCGGGCAGCAATAGACCTCACGTTTCAGCGACTTCGGCATTTCCGGCATGACTGCGGCCTGGCCGGCGGTGTAAAGCGCTGCACCGAACATCCTTTTTCCGAAGACGGAACCGGCCCGCATGATCGGAATTGCCTCACTCGTCGGCTTCATCGCCACCATTCCCCTGGCGAACTGGCTCATCGGCAATGTCGGCTCCACCTGCGTGCCCGGCGGCCCCTGCGTCATCCCGGTCGGTTTCGGCCTGATGGCGCCGAGCGGCGTGCTGATGGTCGGCCTCGCCTTGGTCCTGCGCGACCTCGTGCAGCGCTGGCTCGGTCTCGGCTGGTCGCTCGCCGGCGTCGTGGCCGGCGCCATGCTGTCCTGGTTCGTCGCGCCGCCGGCGCTGGCGCTGGCCTCCGGCGCGGCCTTCCTGTTCTCCGAACTCGCCGACACCGCTGTCTATACCCCGCTTGCCAAGCGGCGGCTGATCACCGCCGTCGTCGCCTCCAGCCTGGTCGGCACGGCGATCGACAGCACGCTGTTCCTCTGGCTCGCCTTCGGCTCGGTCGCCCTCCTTCCCGGCATGGTGCTCGGCAAGGTCTGGATGGTCGGGGCCGCCACCCTGGTGCTCTGGCTGACGCGCCGCAGGCTGCAGGCCACCGCGAGCGCGTGAGCCGCGGCCGCGCCGCCCCCTGTGGCTGGTCGTCGAAACCGCTTGACCCGGCACGGTCGAACGAGGGAGATCCTGGCGATCGAAGCTGCGGCGCGCGAACTGGCGAGGGAACAGTGATGACCGACACTCAGGCGCTCGCCCGGGCCATCTATGTCGCGCGCTTCGCCGACCAGCCCCCGCACGCTTTTCGTCGCTTCGACGACCTGCCGGCGGTGGCCCAGGCGGTCTGGCTGCGCTGTGCCGACGCGGCAAGCAAGTTCAGCCGGACCTCCCCGTCCGAGAAGCCCAGGGACCCGGCGCTTGCGCGCGCGCAGTTGCTCGAAGAGGTGGTTCGCCGGTTTCGCGAGCTCTGCCGCGAAGCCGAGACCGCCGCCGGCGATCGCCGGGAACACTGACGCCAGACAAGCCGGGAGCCAAAGCCCTCCTTGTCGCGTCGGTGGCACGCTGCGCCGCACAAGAATTTGGCGCGGTCCATCATTACCTTAGGGAATAACAAGGGTCGATTAACCAAAGCAACGGTATGTCGATGCCATCCCCTGACGAGGATGGAACCAGTGCCGCTCCGTTCGCTCCTTTCCAGCCATGCCGACGCTCAATTGCATGCCGTCGACAAATCCCTTGCCGTCATCACCTTCGCCCTCGACGGCACCATTCTCGATGCCAATCAGAATTTCCGGGAGGTCGTCGGCTATTCCAGCCAGGAGCTGATCGGCAAGCACCACCGCCTCTTCATGGATCCGCAGGACGCGGCGTCGCCCGACTACGAGGCCTTCTGGGCAAAGCTCCGCCGCGGCGAATTTCAATCGGCGGAGTACCGCCGCCTCGGCAAATCGGGCCGGCCGATCTGGTTGCGGGCGACCTACAATCCGGTGCTCGACCGGCGGGGACGGCCGGTTCGCGTGGTCAAGATCGCCAGCAACATCACCGCGGAAAAGCTCCGCGCGCTCGACGACGCCGGCCAGATCAGCGCGATCCATCGCTCCCAGGCGGTCATCTCCTTCGATCTCGACGGCACGATCCTCGACGCGAACGACAATTTCCTCGATGTCGTGAAGTATCGCCGCGACGAGATCGTCGGCAAGCATCACAGCATTTTCCTGGCCCCCGAAGAGCGCGACCAACCCGCCTATCGGGCCTTCTGGGCGGCGCTGGGCCGGGGCGAGTTCCAGGCCGCCGAATATCGCCGCATCGGCAAGGGCGGCCACGAAGCCTGGATCCGCGCAACCTACAATCCCATCCTCGGCGCCGACGGCAAACCGGTCAGGGTGGTCAAGTTCGCGGTCGACGTGACTGGGGAGAAGCGGCGCAACGCCGACTACGAAGGTCAGATCGCGGCCATCCGGCGGACCCAGGCGGTGATCGCCTTCGACATCAACGGCATCGTGCTCGAAGCCAATGACAACTTCCTCGCGACCATGGGTTATCGGATCGACGAGGTGCGTGGCCACCATCACCGCATGTTCGTCGAGCCGGGCTACGCCCAAGGCAAGGACTATGCGGCGTTCTGGGAGAAGCTCGGCCGTGGCGAAGCCCTGTCGGCGATCTACCAGCGGCTCACCAAGTCCGGCCAGATGGTCTGGCTCCAGGCGATCTACAGCCCGATCCTCGGCCTCGACGGCCGGCCGGTGAAGGTGGTGAAATATGCGACCGACATTACCGCCAACATGGCGTCGCGCTCCCTCGCGGTCGCCGCCGCGCAGGAGACGCTGGGCAATGTCGAAGCCGTCGCGGCTGCGGCCGAACAGATGAATGCCGCCATTTCGGAGATTGCCGAAGGCATGAACCAGTCCAAGGCGGCGGTCGACGAGATCCATGCCGAGACCGAGGCCGCCGACCGCGCCACCGCCCAATTGCGGCAGGCCGCCCAGTCGATGGACGGGGTGGTCCAGCTGATCGCCAAGGTGGCCGAGCAGATCAACCTCCTGGCCCTCAACGCGACGATCGAATCGGCGCGCGCCGGCGAGGCCGGCCGCGGCTTCGCGGTGGTCGCGACCGAGGTGAAGAACCTGGCGAACCAGGCGCGATCGGCCACGACACGCATCGCCGACGAGATCGTGGCGATGCAGGGCGTCTCCAACGAGGTCGCCGGCAAGCTCGCCTCGATCACCGCGGCGATCGGTTCGGTTCAGGGCTTCGTCGGCTCGGCGACCCGGTCGATCGAGGAGCAGAGCGCGGTGACCCGCGACATCTCGCTGAACATGCAGACGGCGGCCGAAGGTGTCGCCAGCGTCGGGCGCAATCTCGACAACTGGATCGTCGGCATGGAAGAGCGGCGCTTCGACGAACGCGTCCGCGTGATCAAGCCCGGCCGGATCGTCGGCAGCGCCGGCAAGATGCTGGAATGCAGCGTGCGCGATATCTCCGCCGGCGGCGCCAAGCTCGTGCTGGAAAACACCGCCGAGGTCCCCGACCGGTTCCAACTCAAGGTCGACGACACCACCCGGCAATGCCTGGTGACGCGGCGGGCTGCGGGCGAACTCGGCGTCAAATTCGTCGCGTGAGCTGGCCCCGCCTCGAACCGGAGCCCGCCCGGCCGCGCTGATCCGGGCGCGTGCGCCTGGAGCCGCCTGCCGCCGCCAGGCGATCGCGGAACCGTTTGGCCGGGACCGTCGTTGTTATCGGGCCAATGGAGGCCGACGATGACCGACAAATCCGCCCAGCTGTTCGAGATCGACAACCGCATCGCCAAGCTCCGCCAGGAGATCATCGACCTGACCAACCGGTCCTCGGCCGTCTCCGGCCAGGCCTCGGAAGAGGCGCTCGCCCAGCAGATCGAGGACCACGAGACGCAGCTGACCGCGCTGCAGGACATGCGCGAGGCGCTTTCGGAAGTCTCCGAGTGATGGCGCGGAAGCTGGCCGGGCGGACGTCTCCGCGTGGGGCTGCCCGATGATCGAGAAGATCCTGTCGTCCGGGCAATTCGATCTGGTCCCGCATCTCGCCGCGCTGGCCGCCGCCTATCTCCTGGCCCTGCCGATCGGCTGGGACCGCGAGAAGGAGGAGCGTAGCGCCGGCCTGCGCACCTTCCCGCTCGTCGCCATTGCCTGCTGTGGCTTCATCCAGGCCGCCGAAGCCAAGCTCGGCGCCTCGCCCGACGCCATGTCCAAGGTGATCGAGGGGCTGATCACCGGCATCGGCTTCATTGGCGGCGGCGCGATCCTCAAGCTGAAGAACTCGGTGAAGGGCACGGCGACCGCCGCGAGCCTCTGGGCCACCGGTGCCATTGGCGTCGCCGTCGGTCTCGGCGCCTATGACGTCGCCCTGGTCGTCACGGTGTTTACCGTCGTCACCTTGCGCTGGCTGACGCCTTTGAAGGTCGAGGAAGCCACGCCCGCCGCGGCCGCGAAAGAGTGATCGCCAGCCAACGGGGCGCCCGGCCCGCTTTGTCTTCGACCGGCCCGCGGCAGTGATCCCGCCGTCGCCCGGCCCCGCGCCCGCCCTGCCCCGCGAGAGCGCTCCGCATACCCGCTGCCTGGCGCGATGGAACCCGGCATCGGCACCCCGCGTTGGCTCTGCACAATGCTGGAGGCGACCATGTTACGCCAAGACTTACGAGCGCAAGACATACGAGCGCAAGACATGCGAACGAGAGACACCGGCGCGGCGGATGTATCGCGCATCTGCTTCGACTGCTTCAACGTGACGCGAACCGCAGCGATCAAGCAGATCCTTCGCTCGAACCCGTCCGAAACCGGCCACATCCTTTTGCAATGTTCGGAGCTCTGCCGCCGGGCCGCGCAAATCTTGACGCTGCGGGGCAGCGCTGCCCCGCATTTCGTCCACCAATGCGCCGAAGCCTGCGCGGCCTGCGCCGACTACTGCGAAGCGCGCGACATGGATGCCTGTGCCATCCTCTGCTGGGAAGCCGCCGCCGCGCTCGGCGATGAATTGGCCCGGATCGCGCCCCCGATGATGCTGGCGGCCGAATAGCGCCGCGCCCGATCGACGCCACGAGGCGCCCCGCGCCCGACCTTGCGCGAGAGCCGCCGCGAGCCCGCCCGGGGGCCCGGTGTCGGCGGGCGAACCCGCCGAACCGGGATTGCCGCGGTCACTGTTCCAGGATCAGCGCGTTCTGGGCGAATTCGAAGCGGCGCAGCCGCGACAGATAGCTCATGCCGAGCAGATTGGTCGTCAGCGCCTGCCGCGGCAGCACCACCGCCGGCACCGAAGCGACCGACAGCCCCTCCACCTCGAGACGCGGGATATTGACGTGCTTGCCGAGAACCACGCCATTGGCCGTCTGCATCCTGGCGTCCATGATCTCGCCCGGCCGCACCAGGTTCAGGTCCAGTCCGGTCTGCCAGGTCAGCGCGACGATGGTGGCCCCGGTGTCGACAAGCACATCGAAATCGCGGCCGCCGGCCCGCGCACGCGCCCGGAAATGGCCGTCGCGGCTGGCAATGAGCCGCTTGGGGCTGACCGCAGCGGCGCTGCTCGGAGGCGATGCCGGCGGGCGCGCCGCGGCCATCGATTGCTGCTGCGACGGCAGGGCCTTGGCGAGCAACACCGAATAGGCCTCAGGCTTGGCGACCGCCACCAGGCCGACCGGCAGCATCAGGAGATAGAAGGCCTTGGGCAACATGGCGAAAGGCTCCGGAAACGCTCCCGGATTCTAGGCGACGCCGCCTGCTGTCCAGTAAATCGGGGGCCAATTCGATAGCCAGGATGAACGAAGCCTCAAATCCCGGGGCAAAATCGAGGGCAAATAGACGCTGGAAGGTAGATGGCGATCCCGGCAGGGCTCGAACCTGCGACCAACAGCTTAGAAGGCTGTCGCTCTATCCAGCTGAGCTACGGGACCGGATAACGACGCGCGAGCGCGGTCCCTATGGGCCCGCGGAAACGGCTTGGCAAGACCGCCCTTGCGGCGTCCTGCCGGTATTGGCAGGCTCAATGCGTCCAGGCGCCGACGCGGTTGAACTTGAAATTGTCGGAATAGGCGGCGATCCGCCGCTTCGGGTCTTCCGCCTCAGAGACCTCGTAGGCCAGGCCGTTCTTCTCGGCATAGGCGATGGCCTCTTCCTTCGTCGCGAAGTCGAGGCGCAATTGCTGGCGCATGTCGGTCGAGCTGGTATAGCCCATCAGGGGCTCGACCAGACGCGGCGTCTCAGGCTCGAAATCGAGCCGCCAGTCATTGGTCTTGGCCTGGCCGGACTGCATCGCGGTCTTGGCGGGTCGGTAGATGCGGGCCACCACGTGAAATCCTCCTCAAGTGGGCCGGAAATGGTCGGGGCGACTGGATTCGAACCAGCGACCTAGAGTACCCAAAACTCTCGCGCTACCAGGCTGCGCTACGCCCCGACGTCCTCGCAATAGCCGAGCCTCCGGGCCGCGGCAAGCCACGCCGTTCAAGCGCGGCCACGCTCACGTGCCGAAATAGGGATGTTCGACCAAGTCGCCGGCGGCGATGCCGAAGCGATGCGCCGTGCCGGCCACCACCTCGAGCACGCCCTTCACCGGCCCGGTCGCGGAAATCGTCGCTTCCGACAGAGGCGTGGTGTTCTCGGCAATGTGGCGAATCGTGCCGTCGGCACGGATGAAGACCATGTCGAGAGAAACATAGGTGTTCTTCATCCACATGCTGACATCGGACTCGGCCGGCCCGAAGTCGAACAGCATGCCGCGGCCAAGCGCCAGTTCGCGCCGGAACATCAGGCCACGCGCGCGCGTCTCCGGCGAATTGGCCAATTCCAGCGTGAACCCATGCCTTTGCCCGGACCGTGTGGCGATGACCAGCTCGTTCAGCTTGCCATGCGCCCCGGCAAGACGCGGCGCGATCGCCATCATCACCCCGGTGGCCAGCACCGCGCGGCGATCAATCAGCATGGGCTATCCCGTTCAGCTCAATGCGAGACCGGGAAAGGCGTCCCATCGGGGCGGACTTCCGCGGCCATCAGGCCTTTCGAGCCGTCACCATAACGCACGAGAACCCACTGCCCCGGTCGCAATTCCGTGAGGCCGTAGCGACGCAGGGTTTCCATATGAACGAAAATGTCGGGCGTGCCCGGTCCGCGCGACAGGAAGCCGAAGCCGCGCAGCCGGTTGAACCATTTCACTTCGGCGCGCTCCAGCCCGCTGGTCGGCGTCACCGAAACATGGGTGCGCGCCGGCGGCATCTGGGAGGGGTGAATGGCCGTCGAATCATCCATCGACAGCACGCGGAAGGTCTGCAGGCCGCGCTGCCGGGCGGTCGCCTCGACCACGATGCGCGCGCCTTCATAGGCCGTCTGGAAACCGTCGCGCCGGAGGCTCGTGACATGCAGCAGCACGTCGGCGCCGCCACCATCGGGCACGATGAAGCCGTAGCCCTTGGCCACGTCGAACCATTTGATCGTGCCGGAAATTTCGACAAGATCAGCCGGCACTTCATCAATGGTCGTCTGGGCGTCGACCCGCACGTGAAGATTGTTCTTGCCGCCCTGGCCGTCCGGATCGGAACCGTCCGACGTCATCACGCTCACCGCCGCTCTACTGGAACCGTTGGCCCCGGTCCCACCCCGCCTGATTCTCTAACAAAAGGATAACATCGCCCCTGCGGCAGCAAAGCCCAAAATGGCGTGGCGTTCCGATTACGAACACATTTGGTGCATGCCACCTTGCGATTGTTCAGTTAACCCCCGCAATCGGCAGATGTTCCATCACCGATTGCAGCAAAGTGCCGATGTCGGCCGCGATCACGAGATCGGCGATGTCGTCGAGCGGCGTCTCCTCGCGGTTGACGATGACCAGCCGCGCGCCGTTGCGCTTGGCGGTCGCCGGCAGGCCGGCGGCCGGGTAGACCACCAGCGAGGACCCGATCGCGATGAACAGGTCCGCTTCCATGGTCCAGGCGAGCGCACGGCGCATCTCGGCCTCCGGCATGGCCTGGCCGAAGGAAATCGTCGCCGACTTCACCGGGCCGCCGCACGCCGTGCAGTCCGGCGCCTCGCCGTCCGCTGCCTCGAACCTGGCGCGCACCCAGGACAATTCGTAGCGCCTGGCGCAGGCGAGACAGGTCGCGTAGCTGCCATTGCCGTGCAGTTCCACCAACTGCTCGCCGGGCACGCCCGAATCCTGATGCAGGTTGTCGATATTCTGGGTGACGATGCCGGCGAGCTGCCCTGCCCGCACCATGGCGGCCAAGGCCCGGTGGCCGCGGCCGGGCACCGCCGCCTGGAAGCTCTCGTCCATGGCGAATTTGCGCCGCCAGGCCTCGGCGCGCGCGGCCCGGCTTGACAGGAAGGCCTCGAACGGGATCGGTTTGTTTTTCGTCCACAGGCCACCCGGCGAGCGAAAATCCGGGATGCCGCATTCGGTCGAAAGCCCCGCGCCGGTGAAGGCCAGTGCACGGCTGGATTGCCTGACAAGGCTTGCCAGATCGCGCGCCGCCGTCTTCAACTCCGCGTCCATTCTTCACCCCTCATTCTGCATTCAAGGGAGGTCGCATGCGCTACCTGCACACCATGGTCCGTGTCACCGATCTCGACCAGTCCCTGGACTTCTACTGCAACAAGCTGGGTCTTGTTGAGGTCCGCCGCACCGAGAGCGAGAAAGGCCGCTTCACCCTGGTCTTTCTGTCGGCCCCGGACGACCGGAAGGGCGCCGAGGCCACGACTGCGGCCTTCGGCAGCCGCGGCGCGCCGCTGCTCGAGCTGACCTATAACTGGGACCCGGAAACCTATACCGGCGGCCGCAGCTTCGGCCATCTCGCCTATGAGGTCGACGACATCTACGCTACCTGCGCCAAGCTGCAGCAGGCCGGGGTGGTGATCAACCGCCCGCCGCGCGACGGCGTCATGGCCTTCGTCCGTTCGCCCGACAACATCTCGATCGAGCTCTTGCAGAAGGGCGAGGCCAAGCCTTCGGCCGAACCCTGGGCCTCCATGCCCAATACCGGCGCCTGGTGAGCCTTTGTTCGCTTTGAATCCCGATGTCGTCGACACCGGCACGCCGCCGATCCCGGCGGCGCGCGCCTGGATGACCCGTTATGACGGTGCTTTTGGCGCGCCGATCGACCTGTCGCAGGCGGCCCCCGGGGCGCCTCCGCCGCAGGCCCTGCTCGACCGGCTCGCCACCGCCGCCGGACGGCCCGATGTCGCCCGTTATGGTCCGATCCTCGGCGACGACGCCCTGCGGGCAAGCTACGCCGCCGAGATGACCGGCCTCTATGGCGGAAGGATCGAGGCCGGCGACGTCGCGATCACCGCCGGCTGCAACCTCGCCTTCCTCGCCGCCGTCCTGGCGGTGGCCAAGGCAGGCGATGCCGTGCTGTTGCCCGCGCCCTGGTATTTCAACCACCAGATGACGCTGAACATGCTCGGCATCGAGGCGCGGCCGCTCGCTTGCGACGCGGCCGATGGCTTCGTGCCGGACCCGGCCGTGGCGGAGGCCCTGATCGATGGGCGCACCCGCGCGATCGTCCTGGTCACCCCCAACAACCCGACGGGCGCGATCTATCCGGAGGGCGTCATTGCAGCCTTCGCCGCATTGGCGCGCCGGCATGGCATCGCGCTGATCATCGACGAGACCTATCGCGACTTCCTGGCGAGCGGCACCAACCGCGCCCATGGCCTGTTCACCGATCCCGCCTGGCGCGACACGGTGATCCAGCTCTATTCCTTCTCCAAGGCCTATGCGGTCCCCGGCCACCGGGTCGGCGCCATCACCGCGGGGCCTGCGGCGCTCGGCCAGGTCCTGAAGGTGCTCGACAGCTTCCAGATCTGCCCGGCGCGAACGGCGCAAGAGCCGCTCGCCTGGGCGATCGAGGGCCTGGCCGGCTGGCGTGCCGAGACGCGGACCACCATCAATGCCCGGATCGGCGCGTTCCAGGCGGTGCTGCAGGCCTGCCCGGGCTGGGCGATCTCGTCGATCGGCGCCTATTTCGCTTATGTCCGCCATCCCTTCGAAGGCGCCGGCGCCGAACGCGTCGCCGAGGCGCTCGCCACCGGGCGCGGCGTGCTGGGTTTGCCCGGCAGCTATTTCGGCCCGGCGCAGGACGGCCATTTGCGCTTCGCCTTCGCCAATGCCGACGAGGCGGCGATCGCCACCCTTCCGGCGCGCCTTCGGGACCTGCGGCTCTAGCCGCGGACACCGCGCTCATTCGGCCTTGCCGGGACTGGGACGATCCGCCCCGGCGAGTGCCGCGGCGCCTTGCCGGGCCGCCATGAAGCGCCAGCAGGCCACGGCCAGCTCCAGTCCGGCGATGATCAGCAGGACGAGCAGCAGGACCCGGTAGCCGCCGGTCACGATGATCCGGCCGCCGATCAGCGGGAAGCCGAAAAAGCCGATGAAATAGGCCATGGAGAAATAGACCAGTGTGCGCGTCCGCAGGCTGGCGTCCGAAGCATTGACCGCCTGGGCCTGGATCAGCGGATAGACCAGGCCGTAACTCAGTCCGAACAGCAGCGAGCTCAGGGCATAGAGCGGCACATTGGCCGCGGTGACCGAGAAGGCCAGCATCGACAGCACCATCACCGCCAGCAGCAGGATCGTCATCTTCATCGGCTCGCGCCGGCTGACGAAGCCGCTGACCAGGAACCGGCCGGCGATGACCGCCGCGGTGTAGCAGGTATAGAAGATCGAATAGTTGAGGCCCTCGGATTGGGCGAAGGTCGTCTGGAAGTTGAACATCGAGCTCAACACGCAGGCGCCGAGAAAGACCATGACCAGCGGGTAGATGGCGGGCGAGCGCAGGATCCGCAGGAAGGCCTCGGTCTCGCCGCCCGAGACGGTTTCGTAATGCGGCAGGACGATGCGCGAAAGCGTTCGGCCGGCCGCGTAGAACAGGCCCGCGCTGGCCACCGAAAGCAGGATCGCCATCAGGAAGATGTGCGAATGAGCGACGCCCGCGCCGAGCAATTGTTGGGCGGTGATCGGGGCCAGTCCCAGCCCCAGGGCGTTGAAGGCCGACAGCACGCTGAACAGCACGGCCCGGTTGGCATCGGTGACCAGGCCCGACAGCATGATCGGCGAGATCGTGAAGGCCAGCGCCCAGCCGACGCCGAGCAGAAAACCGCCAATGACGTAAAGAAACGAGATGCTGGCGGAGAAAGCGAAAAAGCTGCTGCCGACCGCGTAGCACAGGGCCCCGCCGGCAACCACCAGATAGGGCTTCCAGATCGTCATGAGCCGGGTGGTGAAACCGACGCTGAGCAAGGTGCCGAACGCGCCGACGAAGATGATCCTGCCGACGACCTCTTCGTCCCCGCCGAGCATCTTGATGTACAAGGGCAGCGTCAGGAACAGGCCATAGGCCGAGGCGATACAGAAACAGGCGAGATAGACGAGGATCCGGGGCAGTGTCTGTGGATTGGGCGAGAGCGAAGTCATGAGCAGGCATCCCTATTCCAGCGCGGGCAGGCAGGCAGGATCGATGAGCCGGGCGCCGCGGGGCGCCGCGGCCTCTCGGCCTGGTTCTTCGATGACGATGCGGACGGTCCCGGAGATGCCGGGATTTCTAAGACACGGCCATGGTGGAAAGTGAGCCCAGGAGCAGGCCTATCGCCCTCTCGGCGATGGCCGGCGCGAACCGGTAGCCCGAGCCGGATCCTCCCAGGGCGTAAACCGACCGCGCCGATTGCGGGTCCCGCCCGATCGCCGGCAGGCGCGTCGCCGTATAGGCGTCGCAGAACACCCGTTCGCCCCGGCAGCGATCCAGCAATGCCGGCGCATGGCGGTTGAGCGCCCGCGCGGCGACGGCCCGGTCCTCGGCATCGCAGGCGAGCCCGGACCGCGCGGGCGCGACATCCCAGGCCGGGCTGCTGATGCAGAGGATCCAGCGCCGGCCCGCCGGATCGGGCAGCAGATAGGCGTCCTCCTCGACGAAGACGATGATCGGATCGCCGGCCGCCGGGACGAGGTCGACATGCAGGGCCGCGACCTTCTTGGTGCGCAGCCCGCTGTCCGGAACGCGCCGGTCGTGCAGGTCGAGCCAGGGGCCGGTGGCGCGCGCGACGTACCGGCTGCGAAACACCTGTCCATCGGCGGCGACGAGATCGCAACCGCCGGCCTGGTCCTCGATCGCCACCACGTGAACCCCCTCATGACAGGCAAAGCCGGGCTGCCGCAGCAGATGGCCGATGAGATGCGACGCGGTGGCGCCGGGATTGCCGCACCAGGCGGTCTCGTCGACCAGCAGCAGATCGTCGGGCGCAAGGCTCAGCGCCGGCATGGTGCGGCCAAGGCGTGCCTGCTCGCCGGATGTCGCGCGCCGGCAGGCTCCGCCGACCCAATAGTCCGCGAATTCGGCTTCGCGGCCGGCCGGAACCACCCAGAAAACCGGCACAGCGCGGCCCGGCAGAGGCCCCGCCCAGGCGGCGAGTTCGCTGAACAGCCTCTCGCTGCGCCGGGCGAGTTCGCGATGGGCCGGCGTCGTGCCGATCGGCACGCGAACGGCGCCGCCATAAAGCGAGGCCCCCATGCCGACGAGATGCCGTTCCAGGATGGCGATGGTGAGGTGAGGATGGGCCTTCTTGGCCAGGGACGCGATGGCCGCGCCAATGACCCCGCCGCCGATCACCGCCAGGTCGGTCGTCATTGCGAGACCTGGTTGCCCGGGGTCCACCAGGCGGAGAACAGCTTCAACTCGTCACCACCGGTATTGCGGACCTGATGCGAACAGCGCGACGCGAAATAGGTGACGGCACCGGGCTCGAGCGGCGAGGCCACGCCATCGGTCATCAGTTCCCCCTGCCCGGCGATCACCACCCAGCATTCCCGGACATCGTGCTGGTCCAGCGGGGTCGAGATCCCCGGCGGCACCGTGATGATGGAGGCCTTGAACGGCGTTACCCGCTCGCCTGCCTGCTCCAGGTCCAGCTCCTTGACCTGGATGCCGCCCGAGTAGTCGTCGACATGGTGAACCGAAACGAGAGGACCGGATATCATGCGATCTGCTCCATGGGTTGACGGGCCTGTTGCGGTGCGTTCCGCTCGATGAGGTGTTCGTTCTGCGGGACGACGAAGTGCTCGCGCCCGAGCAGGCTGTTGATGATCGTCGCGCTGCGCCACGCCAGCAGGCTCAGGTTCGGGTCGGCGATGCCGTGGCTGCGACGCCCGGCGTTCTGCAGGTAGAGCCGGCTCCGGCACGGCACCCGCCAGCTGGCGGAGAAGTCGTGCTTCAGGCGCAATTGCTCCCGCTCCAGTTCGAACAGGTGCCTGATGCCCTCGATCTGCCGCGGCACGACGGTTTCATAACCGGTGGCGAGCACCACCTGGTCCGAGAGTACCGCGTTCCGCTCGCCGGTCGTCGTGTCGCAAATGCTCGCCGCCCACTTGAAGCCGGCCCGGTCCAGGGCCGTCAGTTCGTGATCGACCAGCAGGCGCAGGTCGAGCGCGCGGCCCTCGATGAACTTCACGCGGTAAATCTCCTGATAGATCTCCCGCAAGGTGCTGGCCGAAATACCGTCGCTCGCCAGTTTTTGCGCGTTCAGCAGGGCCAGCCGCTTGTCGACCTCCAGTTCGAAGAAATATTTGGAGTAAAGCGGCGTGAAATATTCGTTGGTGAAAGGTGAATCGTCCAACGGACTGAAATTGTCGCGTTTGGTCACCCAAGTCAGCTGCTTCAGCCCGGAATCGATATTGCGAACGCAGTGGAGAAATATTTCCGCGGCGCTTTGCCCGCCACCGACAATGGTCACCGAACCCGGCCGTGAGCGCGGGGCGCGGGCCAGGAACTCGCTGGCGTGGAACACCGCGTCGCCCAGATGCGGCCGCGCGCAGGGCGGCACATAGGGGCGCCGCCCCACGCCCAGAATGACGTGTTTGGCATAGACCTCGATATTCGGATCGATGCGCGCGACGAACATGTCGTTGTGGAAGCGGATCTCCCGCACGTCATGCGAAAACCTGAGATTCGGCAGGCGCAGCGCGACCCATGTCATGTATTCGATGAATTCAGCCCGCGTGATCTTGTCGAAATCCGCGTTGATGAATTGGTGCAGGCGCTGCTTGCTGTGCAGGAAATTGACGAAGGAGTGCGGACTGACCGGATCCGCGAAGGTCACGAGATCCTTCAGAAACGAGGTCTGCAGGCGGGCATCGCGAAACAACAGCCCGGGATGCCAGGCGAAGGCATCGTTGCGTTCGAAGAAGGCCGCCGAAATTTCAGGAATACCGTCGAGAAGTGCAGCTACGCTCAGATTGGATGGGCCGACGCCAATTCCGACGACGTCATAGACTGCGGATATCGTGGACGCCATGATCGACCATGCTCGGTTTGATCGCGATCGTTGGACGAAGGACGGAAGGCCCGGCGACGTGGGCGCCTGACCATGGCCGGGATCATATGGACGCCCGGTTGGTCGTAAAATGCATTCTGTGATGGGTGATGATGCATTTCATGGCGCCAAAGCCCGGCAAGGCGATGGTGCCGCCCACGCGGCCTATTCGCGCCATCTCCGGGCGGGCCCGTCCTGCGCGCCCGCCGCGGCAACCGCATGGGCCGGGGGGAGCCCCTCGCCCGGGGCCGGCCGGCGCAGGCCGCCGGGCCGGCCGTTGTTGTGGAACAGCTCCTGCGCGGTGTCGATGAAGGCGCGGACGAAATCCGGCTTGTCGGCCCCATAGGCATCGGCGATGACCAGGGTCGGCGGCGGCAATTTGTCGAGCAGGGGCAAGCGGACGATGCCGTCGACCTCATGGTCGGCCGCCGACAGCGGGCTGGTATTGCCCACGGAAACCCCGAACCCGGCGGCCACCGCCCGGCTCACCGTGGTATAGGACCGTGTCCGGAACGCGATCCTGGGATGCAGCGCGAGATCGTCGAACAGCGCCAGCAGATAATTCCCGGTATGCGGCAGATCGAGCAGCACCAGCGGCCGGTCGGCGATATCGCGCAGCGACACGGCCTCGCGCGAGGCCAGGAGATCGTCGGATGCGACGATGACATGCGCCGGAACCTGGCAGATCGGCGTGATATTGCCGCCGAAACTCGGACCGATATCGTAGGAGATGATCAGATCGACCGTCTTGGTGACCAGCCAGTTCTGCAATTCGGTCTGGTCGCCCTCGAACAGCGAGACGTTCGAGGCGCCGCCGCGATTGACATAGGTCTGGATCAGGTCCGGCATGAACAGCGAGCCGAACGGCTCGAAGCAGCCGATCCGGATTTCCCTGCTGTTCCTGGACTTGGTCTTGAGCGCGGCGACCGCGCGCTCGAACTCGGCTTCCGAAGCCAGCAGCATCTGCGCGGCGGCGACGAAGCGTTCGCCGGCCGGCGTGGTGACCACCCCGCGTGACGGCCGCCGCTCGAAGATGGGCGTGCCCAGCTCACCCTCCGCCAGATTGATCGCCGCCACGATCGACGACGCCGAAATCCGCGAGGCCTCGGAGGCGGCCAATATGCTGCCGAGCTGCGCGACATCCCTGATATATTTGATCTGCCTTATCGACAGGCGCATGGTGTTCAACCTCTCAAACGTCTCGCAGGGAGAGTAAAAGTAGGTATATTTACCAAATAATCGACGTTATTCAGGCGGTAACGTGGTGGGTCAATTTAGAATTGACCCACCACGCCACATCGCATGCAGGTTATGGCGTTGGGCGGCCAAGTCAATGTCGCATCGGCAGCTTGTCGATAACCATCCGGCGCCCCGCGACTGACCAGCGGCGGCCGCCGAGCGCCTTTGCTCGCCGGAGCGCGTGTCGCCGCTCGCGCCCCCCGTCTTTCCCGCCCCCGGGCACCGGCGCCGGATCGCCGCATTCGTCTGCCCCTCGCGGGACGGGTCACGGCAGGACGCCGGCCGGCGCCTTGCCCCGTCCCGGGACCGGCCATGCGATGGCTTGAGACATCGCGTGAGGCAATTTGCACCATAAAATACCTTATGCGGTCGCGCGGAGACTGCCTATGAATTTTCGTGCCGAATTGCGGAGTGATCCCCATGAATTCGACGGAAAATTCATCGAATACACGGTCTTTTCTCGAAAGGACCGAAATATACTCTCTGCTGAATTTGCCGGAACTGTGCCGGCCCGGCGCCAATGACCTTGTCGGCGCCTATCGCAATGGCGCGCTTTCACCTGTCGACGTGACCAAGGCGCATCTGGCGCGAGCCGAAGAGGTCGACACGGCGCTCAACGCCTTCTCGCTCATCGACCATGACGGCGCGGTGCAGGCGGCGCGCGCCTCCGAAGAGCGCTGGCGCCGGGGCCGCCCGATCGGACCGCTCGACGGCGTGCCGGTGACCATCAAGGATGCCGTCACGACGCAGGGCTGGCCGTCGCGTTATGGCAGCCGGACCACCGACGCATCGCCGCAACGCAGCGACTCGCCATCCGTTCGCCTGCTCCGCCGCAGCGGCGCCGTGCTGCTCGGCCAGACGGCGATCCCCGAATTCGGCTGGAAGGCGCTGACTGACGGGCCGCTCTACGGCATCACGCGCAATCCGTGGAACCCGGAGCTGACGCCCGGCGGATCGTCCGGTGGCGCGGCGGTGGCGGCGGCGACCGGCGCGGGCGTGCTGCATCTCGGCACCGATGGCGGCGGATCCATTCGGGTGCCAGCCTCGTTCACCGGCGTCGTCGGGCACAAGCCGACATTCGGGCGCGTGCCGGCCTATCCGCCGAGCCCCTTCGGCACGGTCTCGCATATCGGTCCGCTCGCCCGCCGGGTCGCGGATGCCAGCCTGATGCTCGAAGTGCTGTCGGGAAAGGACCCGCGCGACTGGAATCAAAACCCCCTGGCCTTCGCCCCGCGCGAAGCGCTGCCGGCCTTCAGCTTCGCCGGCGCCCGCGTCGGCGTCTGGACGACCCCACCGGCCGGGGTCGTCGCCGCCGATGTCGCGGTTCAGTTTCACAAGGCGGTCCGGCTGATCGAACAGCGCGGCGCCGCGATCGAACCGGTCACTCCGCCGCTGGACGGCGCCTTGGAGCTGTTCCATCTCCTGTGGTTCTCCGGGGCCGCCCGTGTGCTGCGCGGCGTAAGGGCATCGGACCAGTCCGGCATGGACCTCGGGCTCGTCGCCATCGCCGATGCTGGCAAGCGCTTTTCGGCCGCTGACTATGTCGATGCCGGCGTTCGCCGGGCCGAGTTCGGCGCCGCGATGGAAAACCTGTTCAGCGCCTTTGACCTGCTGATCTCGCCGACCACGGCGGTCACCCCATTCGCGGTCGGCGCCGACGTGCCGCGCGGCTCGGGCCTGAACCATTGGACCGAGTGGGCGAGCTTCAGCTTCCCGCTCAATCTCAGCCAGCAACCCGCCTGCTCGATCCCGTGCGGCCGCTCCTCCCAGGGGTTGCCGATCGGCCTGCAGATCATCGGGCCGCGCGGCGCCGACTGGCGCGTGCTCGGCGCGGCGGCGGCCTGCGAGCAACTGTTCACCGAGATCTAGGCCGATCCGTCGATCGCCCAGGAAAGACACGTCGCGAAAGCAGGATTTCGCTCAGGTCGCCCCGGCCGCTTCTTCGGCCGCGACGGCATGCGCGCCCAAGGGACGAAAAACAAACGCGAGGAGGGGAACCATGACGACCACCAATGAGGTCTTCGACGCCGCGCCGCGGACGCTCGAAGTCGCCGCCGACAAGCTCAACTGGCGCGTGATCATTCTCGCCAGCCTCGGCGGCGCGCTGGAATTCTACGATTTCATCGTCTACGGCATCTTCGCCCAATATATCGCGGCGGCCTTCTTCCCCTCCGCCGACCCCTTGATCTCGCTGATCAACGCCTTCGCGGTCTTCGCCGTCGGATATGTTTCGCGCCCGCTCGGCGGCCTGATCCTCGGCCATATCGGCGATCGCCGCGGCCGCCGGGTGTCATTCCTCCTGTCGCTGCTGATCATGACCATGGCGACCCTCGGCATGGCGCTGATGCCGAGCTATGCGACGCTCGGCATCACCGCCAGCATCGCCTTCATCGCGCTGCGTTTCATTCAGGGCGCCTGCCTCGGCGGCGAGTTGCCGACCGCCATCACCTATGTGGTGGAGGCGGCGCCGCGCCGGGCGGGCCTTGCCGGCGGCGTGGTGTTCTTCTGCGTCAATACCGGCGTCTTCCTCGCCAGCGGCGTCAGCTCGGTGCTGCATTCGGTCCTCTCGGCTCCGGAGATGCAGGATTACGGCTGGCGGCTGGCTTTCGGGGTCGGCAGCCTGCTCGGCCTGGTGAGCTATGTCCTGCGCACCTCGCTGGAGGAATCGGCCGCTTTCCAGGCCATGCGCACCAAGGTGGTGACCATGCCCGCCATCGACGTGCTCAAGCGTTTTCCCGTGCCGATCCTCATCGGCATCGGCATTACCGGCGTCGTCAGCGTCCTCAACGGCATCATGTTCGGCGCCATGGCGCCCTATCTGACGCAGGTCCTGCATTACGATCCGCGCGAAGCGGCCATGGTCCTGAACATCTCGATCGGGCTCTCCTCGCTCGGCATTCTCGTCGTCGGTTACGCCAGCGACTTTATCCCGCGCCGCCATCTCCACCGTATCGGCGCGGTCCTGCTCGCGACGCTGAGTTATCCGGCCTATCAGGCGATGGTCGGCCACACGATCAATCTCTACCTGCTGTTCATCCTGATCGGCCTGGTCGGCCCCTTCATCTATGCGACCTATGCCGTCATCCTCACCGATCTGTTCCCGACCGATGTCCGGCTCAGCGGCGTCGCCATCGCCTATAACGTCTCGGCGGCGGCCTTCAGCGGCTTCGCGCCGCTGATCGTCGGCTCGCTGATCGCCACGACCCGTGATCCCGCTTCGCCCGGCTATTTCCTCGCGGCAGCGGCGGCGATCGCCGTGATCGCCGGCCTCTTCGTCAAGCGCTACACCGTGCGCGAAGACGCGCTCTGACCGCCCGGTGGCGGCCCGCGGCCAGGCAACCGCCCCTCACCGCCTGGCCGCGGTTCGGCCCCGCCGGCCGATGCCGCCCGCCGACCACCCCTTTGGCCGGCGCCGCCATGCCGGCCCGCCGCGGCGAGGTCGATCCGCCCGGGCCCCGGCACGCAAGCCCCTGTTTTCCCGCACCGCTACAGCTCCTGGGAGGATCCATGATCCCGACGACAGACAGCGCACCGCGCCGGAAATTCTTTCTGATGCCGATCCCGCCGACGCCCAATGGCGGGCTGCATCTCGGCCATATCGCCGGCCCCTATCTGCGCATGGACATGATCGGGCGCTATCTGCGCTGCCAGGGCCACCAGGTCGACGTGATCTCGGCGGTGGACGGCTTCGATTCCTACGTGCTCTGGAAAGGCGCCCAGGAAAACCGCCCGCCCGAGGAGGTGTGCCGTGCCTATCACGCCCGGATCGCCCGCGATCTCACGGCGCTCGACATCGAGGTCGACGCCTTTCTCGACCTGGTCCAGGGGCCCTATGCCGCCCGGCACGCCCGCAATGCGACGGCCGTCATCACCGAACTGGTCGGGCTCGGCCTCACTGAAACCGTGACGGAAAAGGTTCTCTTCAGCCGCGCCACCGGGCGCTACCTGACCGGTGCCTGGCTGACCGGCGAGTGCCCCGCCTGCCGGACACCGGCGGCCGGCTATTTCTGCGAGGCTTGCGGCGCGCTGTTCCGGCCCGAGCAAATGCTCAATCCCCGGCCCCGCGCCGACGATTCCGGCCTCGAGTGGCGGCAGGTCGAGAGCCTGTTCCTGCGCATCGGCGACGAGCCCGACCTCGAGCGGCGGATGCGATCCTGCGGCGCGCCGGACGCCTTCATCGCCCTGGTCAGGCGCCATCTCGATCAGGAAAACCGCCTGTTCCGGCTCACCGCGCCCGGCACCTGGGGCGTCGCCTGGTCCGCCGATCGCTGGGGCAACCCGCGGGTTCTGTTCGAGGCCGCCTGGGAATATGCGCTGACCTGCGGCGACCGCTATGCCGAGACCGATCCGGACCACCGCCATCCCATGGCGCGCGACAGCGGCGTGACGACGCTGGTCAGCTTCGGCATCGACAACGCGGTGCTGCTTCTCGCCGGCAATATCCCGCTCATGACCGCCTCGGGCGACCGCAAGCCCTTCGACTATGTCCTGACGAATTACTTCTACAACCTGCAGGGATCGAAATTCTCGACCAGCCGCCGGCACGTCATCTGGGCCATCGATATCGTCGAGATGACGCCGGCCTCGAGCGATGCCGTGCGCGGCTTCCTGGCGCGCGAGAGCCCGGAGCGGGACACCACCAATTTCGACGTCGGCGATTTCATCGCCTTCGCGACGCGCCGGCTCGCCGGCACGCTGCAGGCGCGCATCGACCGGGCCCGCGGCACGCTCGGCGCGGCACCGCCCGGACCGCTCTCGGTCCCGCCGCCGCTGCGTACCCGCCTGGAGGCGTCGATGACGGCCTTCGACCAGGCGTTCCGGCTCGATGCTTTTTCGGCGCGCGCGGCGAGCGCCGTCCTGCAGGCCTGGGCCGATCTCGACGGCATCGACCTGTCGCGGCCCGACCACGCCTATGGCTGGCTGAAGGGGCTCGCCTATTTCGCCGCGCCGATCATGCCGCGCCTGGCCGGTTCCCTCTGGCACACGGTCGGGCATGACCTGCCGATCCTGCGCCAGCATATCACCGTCCCGACCATCCCCCGTGAAGAGACCGGCAGGCCCGTCCGGTTCCAGCCCCTGTCGCTGGGGCTCCTGCGGCCCTGTCTTCCCGACAGCATCGGCCTGGAGGAAACCGTTTAGCGCCGGCCTCGACCTCGTCGCCGCACCGGCCTCGCGCGCCGGCGCGGCCGAGACAATTCCGTGTTTCGTTGACAGGCCGCGCGCCACCATCGCAGCCTCGTCCCAGACGGGAGACGGGGCTCATGCCGGCCAAGATTCGCGCCGCCTCGCAGGCGGATCTCGACAGCCTCGTCGCGCTCAATGAGGTGGTCCAGGGCCTGCACGCGGCGCTTTATCCCGACGACTTCAAGGCCGCCGTCGATCCCGCGGCGCTCAGGGCCTATTTCGCGGCGCGGCTGGACGGGCCGCATGCCGGAACCGCCGTCGCCGAGATCGACGCCGTGCCGGTCGGCTATGTCCTGTTCGAGGTGCAGGTCCGGCCGGAGACGCCGCTGACGCCCAACCGGGCCCGTATTCATGTCCAGCACATCGCGGTTGCCCCGGATGCCAGACGCTGCGGCGTCGCCACGGCCCTGATGCGCCATGTCGAGGCCCGCGCCATGTTCGAGGGCATCGACGAGATCGCTCTGGATACCTGGGCGGCCAATCACGATGCGCAGCGCTTCTTTGCCGCGCTCGGCTTCGCGGTGTTCAACCTGGCACTGCGCAAGACGCTCGTCGAGACGGGATAGGCAAGAAGGCGACCGCAACGACACCGCCCTCTTCGTCATGGCCGGTCTTGGGCCGGCCATCCACGCATGACCTTGACCACGGAAGACGTGGATGGCCGTGACCAGCCCGGCCATGACGACGCGCAAAGCGGCGAGCCAGCGATGGTATCGATGCCTGGGCCGCGTCCGATCTCGCCGCCTATGCCGGCGGCCCCCAGGTGATCGTCACGGCATCCGACGAGCGGTCGGCCGGGCCGTGATGGACCGCCTCGATATTGTTGCCGTCCGGATCGAGCAGGAAAGCGGCATAATAGCCCGGATGGTAGGACCGCTCGCCCGGACCGCCATTGTCGGCGCCGCCGGCCGCCAGGCCCGCCTCGTACCAACGGTCGACAGTCGCGCGATCAGGCGCCTGAAACGCCAGATGGATGCGGCTCGCCTGTTCACCGACATCGACCCACAGCTCGTCGGCATAAAAATGCTTGCCGCCATCGGTGACCCGAATGCCCAGAACATCGAGCACGGCGGTGTAGAAGCGCTTGCTGGCCGCCAGGTCGCGCGTCCGCAAATGCACGTGGTCGATCAATCGCCCGCGTTTCAGCTCCATGACTCTGCCTCCGTCGTCTTGCCTTGGAACCGCTTGCGCGCGCTTCCGTTCCGCCATGTCAGTCTTCGTCCGGCCGGATCGTCCCGTCGTCAACGGCCTTCAACCAGCCATTCTCCACCCCATGGGCTCGCCTGAGAGCCTCGCCGAGCCAGATCCGTTGCGATCTGTCCAGCAGCGGCAGCGCTGCCGCGAAATCGAGGTCGTCCTTGGGCCGGGGCGCTTTCGCCTTGTAGAAGAGCTGAATCTCGGGAACCAGAAAGGGGATCCCCTGCCGATCGCGCAGGCCGAGCGTCGCGAGCGGCCTGGTGACCTCGTGGCAGCGCCGCGAGCGCCAGTGACGATGGTCGCCCTCGTCCAGCATGAGCTGCAAATGCCACGGCCCGTCGCGGTTCTCGCGGCACCAGATGTCGCAGACGCCGGGCGGCAATATCTCGTCCCCCCGCCAGGGCCGGAGCCGGCCCGGCGGATCCGCTGCCCAGCAATCCCAGCCGGCGAGCATCGCGCCGGCCGCCGGTAGATCCGGCCGCAGCAGAAGCACATCGATATCGGCATGCGGGCGCAACGCCCGGCCGACGAAATGCTCGATCGCGTAGCCGCCGGCGATCCACCACGGGAACCCGGCTCGGGCAAACACGGCCATGATGGCTCGCGGCGTCAGCGGATGCCAGGGGCGCTGTGCCTCACCGATCACGGCAGCGCTGCCCCTGCCCTCACATTTCCATCACCGCCTGGACACCCGCGACCGCCTTGATCGCGCCGGCGATCTGCGGCGACACCGCGAAGCGGCCGGGCAGCTTGACCTCGACCTCGCTCTGCGCGTCAGGCAGCCGGAACACCAGGCTGACCTCGCCGTCGCCCTTGGCGACCAGCCGCTTGGCGATGCTCTCGATCGCGCTCTGCTCCTCGACGAAGACGCGAAAACCCTTCTGCACGCGAATGGCGGCCGCCTCCAGCGGCTCCACCGTCAACAGGCGTACGCGCACCTCTTCGCCCTGCAGTTCGGCGCCGACCGACATCAGAATCGCCTGGCCTGGCTCCAGCAGGTCGCGATAGAGCGCCAGGCCTTCCGAGAACAGCACCGCCTCGTAATGGCCCGAGGGATCCGACAGGGTGACGATGCCCATCTTGTTGCCGGTCTTGGTGCGCCGCTCCTGGCGTGCCGTCACCACCCCGGCGAGCCGGCCGGCGCTGGCGCCGCCACGCACGCTGCGGGCGAAATCGGCGAAGGGCTCGATGCGCAGGCGCTTCAGCGACGCCTGATAGTCGTCGAGCGGATGGCCCGAAAGGAAGAAGCCGATGGCCTTGTATTCCTCGTCGAGCCGACGCGCCGGCAGCCAGGGCTCGACGTCGGGCAAGCGGATCGCCGAGGCGCCGCCGGCGCCGAACAGCTCGTCCTGACCGATCGCCCGCCCCTCGGATGTGCGCTGCGCCTCGGCCAGCACCTGCTCGACGGCGGCGACCGCGCGCGCCCGGTTCGGCTCCAGCGCGTCGAAGGCGCCGGCCGCCGCGAGATTTTCCAAGGTCTTGCGGTTCAGGGTCTTCGGATTGATGCGCTGGGCGAAATCGGTGAGGTCGCGGAACGGCTGGTCGCCGCGCGCCTGGACGATCGCCTCCACCGCCTGGGCGCCCACCCCCTTCACCGCGGCGAGCGCATAGAGGATCTTGCCGTCGGCGACATCGAAATGCACGCCCGAGCGGTTGACGCAGGGCGGCTCCAGCGTGATCGCCAGCCGGATCGTCTCCCGGCGGAATTCCGACAGCTTGTCGGTATTGGACAATTCCAGCGTCATCGACGCCGCCATGAACTCGACCGGATAATTCGCCTTCAACCAGGCCGTGTGATAGGAGACCAGCGCATAGGCCGCCGCATGGCTCTTGTTGAAGCCGTAGTCGGCGAATTTCGCCAGCAGGTCGAAGATCTCGTCGGCCTTGGCCTTGGCCATGCCGCGCTCGGTGCAGCCGGAGACGAAGCGCTCGCGCTGCTTGTCCATCTCGGCCTTAATCTTTTTGCCCATGGCGCGCCTGAGCAGATCCGCCTCGCCGAGCGAATAGCCCGACAGGATCTGCGCCGCCTGCATCACCTGTTCCTGGTAGACGATGATGCCGTGGGTTTCGGCCAGCACCTGCTCCATCAGCGGGTGCGGATATTCCGCCTTTTCCAGGCCGTGCTTACGCGCGCAATAGACGGGAATATTGGCCATCGGGCCCGGCCGGTACAGCGCCACCAGCGCGATGATGTCCTCGAAGCGGCTCGCCTTCATCTCGACCAGGGCCTTGCGCATGCCCATGCTTTCCACCTGGAATACGCCGACCGTCTCGCCGCGCGCCATCATCTCGTAGCTCTTGGCGTCGTCGAGCGGGATGGCGGCGAGATCGACGGCGATGCCGCGCAGCTTGATCAGGTCGACCGCCTTCTGCAGCACCGTCAGCGTCTTCAGGCCGAGGAAGTCGAACTTCACCAGGCCGGCCTGTTCCACCCATTTCATATTGTACTGGGTGACCGGCATATCGGTCTTCGGGTCTCGGTAGAGCGGCACCAGCTCGACCAGCGGCCGGTCGCCGATGACCAGGCCCGCCGCGTGGGTCGAGGCGTGGCGGTTGAGGCCCTCCAGCTTGATCGCGATGTCGAACAGCTGCTTGACCATGGGCTCTTCGTCGCCGGCGGCCTGCAGCTTCGGCTCGCCCTCGATCGCCTTGTCCAGCGTGATCGGGGCCGCCGGATTCTGCGGCACCAGCTTGCACAGCTTGTCGACCTGGCCATAAGGCAATTGCAGCACCCGGCCGACGTCGCGCAGCACGCCGCGCGCCTGCAGCGTACCGAAGGTGATGATCTGCGCGACCTGGCTGCGGCCGTAGCGCTCCTGGACGTAGCGGATCACCTCGTCGCGCCGGTCCTGGCAGAAGTCGATGTCGAAATCCGGCATCGACACGCGTTCCGGATTGAGGAAGCGCTCGAACAGCAGCTTGAAGCGCAAGGGGTCGAGATCGGTAATGGTCAAGGCATAGGCGACCAGCGAACCGGCGCCCGAACCGCGGCCCGGACCGACGGGAATGTCGCGCTGCTTGGCCCATTTGATGAAGTCGGACACGATCAGGAAGTAGCCGGGGAACTTCATCCCCTCGATGATCGACAGCTCGAACTCGAGCCTGTCCTGGTAATCCTTGACGGTCAGGCCTTCGGCCGGACCATGGGCGGCGAGCCGGCGCTCCAGCCCTTCGCGCGACTGGCGATTGAGCTCGGTCACCTCGTCGACCGGTTCGCCGCCGGCGACCAGCGAGAAGCGCGGCAGGATCGGCTTACGGGTGCGGACGCGGTAGTGGCAGCGCCGGGCGATCTCCACCGTGCTGTCGATCGCCTCGGGCAGATCGGCGAACAGCTTGACCATCTCCGCCTGGGTCTTGAAGCGGTGCTCGGGCGTCAATTGCTTGCGTTCGGGGTCGGCGACCACCCGGCCGCCGGCGATGCAGCCGAGCGCGTCATGGCTCTCATAATCGGTCGTGCTGCCGAAATAGCACTGGTTGGTGGCGACCAGCGGCAGGCCGCGGGCATAGGCCTCGGCGATCAGGGCCGGTTCGACCGCCCGCTCCTCGTCGAGCCCGTGGCGCTGCAACTCGACATAGAGCGCATCGCCATAGATCGCGGTCAGCCGGTCGAGCCGGCTCCGGGCGAGATCGCTCTGGTTATCGCGGAAGGCCATGTCGACCGGGCCGCCGGGGCCGCCGGTCAAGGCGATCAGGCCGCCGGCATGGCGCTGCAACACGGCCAGGCCGACGCTCGGGTCGCCGGGATCGCTGCTCTCCATGAAGGCCGCGGAGGTCAGCGCCATCAGGTTGCGATAGCCCTCCTCGTTCATGGCGAGCAGCGCGATGCGCGGCTTGATGCCGCCCAGGTTGGGGCGGCGCGGATCGACCTCGCGGTCGGCGAAATCGACCCCCAGGGTCAACCCGCCGATGGCCTGGATGCCGGCACCGGCGAGCTTTTCGGAAAGCTCCAGCGCCGCGAACAGATTGTTGGTATCGGTCACCGCCAGGGCCGGCATGCGGTCGGCCGCGGCGAGTTTGGCGAGCTTGGCGATGCCGAGCGCGCCTTCGAGCAGCGAGAAGGATGAGTGGACGCGCAGATGCACGAAGCACGATGAAGCCACGGCCGCCGCCTCCTCTGTCGGGTGAGTCTCGTTCGCCACCAGCTTTGCCCCGCGCCGCGGCGGCGATCAATCGCCGCTGACGCGAGGCTCCCCGCACTTCACAAGCCTCTTGCGCGACGCGCTCCGGTACAGGCTGACTTACAGCCCCTGGATCGCCTGCGCCCAGACCGCGACCATGCCGGTGAACAGTCCGAGCGCCGCAAGCGCCGCCATGTCCTCGATGAATGTCCGCACCATCAGTGCCTCCTTGGTCATCCGTTGACCCGAGGATGATGTTCTCAATTTGTTCCAACGGCAAGCACCGAGAACAAACAAGCAACATGAATGGTGAACAAAAGCTTCCACGGCAACCGGGACCATGCCCGAGCGACGTTGCGGTCCGGCGCCTCAGCGGTCGCCGCGCGCGCGCCTTGATCCGGCCCGGGCCATGGTCCGATCGTCCCGGCCTGTACTTGCCCACATCCTCGCCGCATGATCGCCCGAACCGGCCGGCATGGGATGCCGCGAGGCTCGCATCATCACCGGATGTGGTGAAGACCGGCGGATCCGGATCCTTGGGCCGATAAGGAGACTGCGATGAGGTGGAATGGCGCTGCAGCCGTCGCCGTGGTTCTGGCGGCCGGCCTGTTCGGCGGCTCGCCGGCTTTGGCCGCCTGCCGCTTCGACACCACCGTGGTGGTGCAAGGACCGCCGGCGGCCCGCATGCCCGCGGGTTCGCGGTTGCACCTGACCATCTTCGACGGCAATCTCGCGGATGCGCCGATGTCGATGACCGCCGTCGCCGCGGTCAGCAGGCCGGTCACCGGCCGGCGGTTTCCCATCGTCGTACCGATCCGGGTCAGGAGCGACAAGCGCTGCCCGATCCAGCCGTCACTGTCGGCCCAGGTCAAGGTCGGCGACCGGCTGGTGTTCTTCAACGACACGCGCACCGAGGTCCGGCCCGGCGGGCGCAGCCCGGTCCAGCTCAAGCCCCTCGCCTACTGACGCCGCGCGGCCCGCAAGGCCTGTTCCGCCAAGGGGATAGACGGCCCGGCTGAATCAAGATCGCAGCCGCGGCGCCGGGCGGCCGCCAGGATCCGGGCAGGCCGGGCATCACCGTTCGGCGCGGCGATAGGTGCCGCTCATCTGGCCCTCGGGATCGACCAGCCGCAGCGCCTGCCGGCCGGGCATGCCGGGATCGGCGACGAACTGCCAGTTGAGCGCGCGCGGCGCCAGGTCGCGGGCCTCCAGGCTCCAGGTCCCGGAGAGATCCGGCCGGCAGCCGTTCGACGACTTGTAGGTGCCGTTCCGCGTCAGGAAGACCAGCGTCGCCTCCCTGACCTTGATCGTGCCGAGCTTGAGCGTCAGCGTCTGGATCTGGCCGCAGCCCTCCACATGCGACGTCTCGAACAGCGCATGTTCGGCCTGTCCGTCGGCCTTGACGGTGAAGGACATGCTGCCGCCGCTGCCGGGCGCGCAATGCCCGAGCGGGTTGCAGTAATTGCCGCTCGCCACGCTGAAGGCCCAGGTGCCGACGAGATCGGCCGGAACGCCCCGCTCGGCGACCGGCACGACCGGCGCAAGCTGAACCGCCTCGGCCTTGTCCGGCAGTCCGCCGACCGAGACGAGCCCGATCATCGACGCCTTGGCCAGCGCCGCCAGCGGGTGCCGCCAGAGCACATCCATCCCCATCCATTGTTCCCCAGTCACCACGGCCTCACTTCCGCCGATGCGCCACCGGCCTTCCCGAGCGCGCCTGCCGGCGGCACATCGCGGAGATCGGCGCGCCATTGTTGCAATGACGACACGGCCCGTGTGCCAAAGGCTCATCGGGCTGAAATGCGCCCGGGCTTCGATACGGTCCGCTTGGCGCTGATCGGGGAGCACCCTAAATGGGGCTGGCCAGCCGGACTTGGGCGCAGCGGAACATCGATACGGACAGGACGGCCCTGCATGGACGAATGTGCATCCTTCGGATTTTCGAGCCGCGACATCCCGGCCGCCGAGCGTGTCGACGTCCTGCGCGAGGTTTATGGCCGCGCCATCCTGCGGGTCGAGATCGAGCCCCTGGACGACGGTCCGTTCGACGTCGAGATGCAATTGCGCACCATGCCGGATCTGAGCCTCGCGACCGGCACCGCCGCACGGCAATGCTGCGCGCATCCGACGAAACTGGCCGACAGCGACGACCTGATCTGGCTGGCCGCCCTGTCGGGCGGCGGGGTCATGCGCCACCGCGGCCGGGAGGTCGAGATCAGCGGTGGCGACGCGATCATGACGACCAGCGCCGAGGCCGGCAGCTTCACCTACCGGTCCGACCTGCGCTTCATGAGCCTGCGCGTGCCCAAGCGTGTGCTGGCCCCGATGGTCGGCGACCTCTCCGGCGTGCTCATGCGCACCTTGCCGCGCGATCTCGAGGCGCAGCGCCTGCTCACCGGCTATCTCGGCATGCTGCTCGCCATGAACGGGCCGCCGGCCGCCGGCCTGCGTCAGCCGGTGGTGAGCCACGTCCACGATCTCCTGGCGCTCACGCTTGGCGCCAACAGGGACGCCGCCGAGACGGCGCGTGCGGGAGGGCTCAGTGCCGCCCGGCTCGATGCCATCAAGCGCGACGTCACCAGGCGCCTGGGCGAGCCCGGCCTGACCGCCGAGACCATTGCCGCCGATCACGGCATTTCCGAACGCTATTTGCGCAAGCTGTTCGCGACGGATGACAGCTCGTTCTCGCATTTCCTGCTGGCCCAGCGCCTGGTGCGCGCCCGCCAGCTGTTGACCGATCCGCGCGTCGCCGGCCGGCCGATCGGCATGATCGCCTATGACGTCGGTTTCGGCGATCTCTCCTATTTCAACCGCTGCTTCCGCCGCCGCTTCGGCGCGACGCCCTCGGATGTCCGCAAGGGCGCGCATTCAGGCGATTGAGGCGAGGCTTTCCACCGCGCATGGCCGGGCTCGTCACGGCCCACCTACGTCCTCGCCGAGAAGGAATTCGTGGATGGCCGGCACGAGGCCGGCCATGACGAATGGGCGGTGCGATCGGACGCGGGTCTAACAGTGGCACCGGTCGAGGCATCACAGACGACCGATTGATCGCGCTTCGCTTTTCGCTTCGTCTTGGCCGGGCTTGTCCCGGCCATCCACGAATTCCGCTACCAAAACCAGCCAGACGGCAACGCCATTCACGCCTTTGGCGCCAGATGCGCGCTGCCTAAAGCTCCACCACCAGGCCGTCGCGAATGGTCACCCGCCGGTCCATCCGCGCCGCCAGTTCCATGTTGTGGGTGGCCACCACGGCGGCGAGCCGCGAGGCGCGGACCAGTTGGGTCAGCGCCTGGAACACGTGGTCGGCGGTCTTCGGGTCGAGATTGCCGGTCGGCTCGTCGGCCATCAGCAGGCGCGGCGCATTGGCGACCGCGCGGGCGATGGCGACGCGCTGCTGCTCGCCGCCGGAGAGTTCCGCCGGCCGGTGGTTGAGGCGCTCGGCCAGGCCGAGATAGCCGAGCAGGTCGCCGGCCCGGGTCTTGGCTTCCGTCTTCGTCAGCCCGCGGATCATCTGCGGAAGCATGACGTTTTCCAGCGCCGAGAACTCCGAGAGCAGGTGGTGAAACTGGTAGACGAAACCGATATCGGTCCGCCGGATGCGGGTGCGGTCGCCATCCGCCATGCCCGAGGTGGCGACCCCGCCGATATAGACCTCGCCTGCGTCGGGGGCTTCCAGGAGGCCCGCGACATGCAGCAGCGTCGACTTGCCGGTGCCGGACGGCGCGATCAGCGCCACGCTCTCGCCCGGCCAGACCGCGAAATCCGCGCCCTTCAGGATTTCGAGCGAGGCTTCGCCCTGCTTGTAGCGGCGCTCGACGGCCTTCAGCCAGAGCACCGGCGGTTCCTGTTCGGTCGTTTCACTCATAACGCAGCGCCTCGACCGGATCGAGCTTGGCGGCCCGCCACGATGGATAGAGCGTGGCCAGGAACGACAGGACCAGCGCCATGACCAGCACCGAGAACGTCTCACCGGTCGACATGTCGGCCGGGATATTGGTCAGGAAGCGCACGGTCGGGTCCCACAATGTCGTACCGGTGATCCAGGAGACGAATTCCTGGATGCTTTCGATATTGAGGCAGACCAGCACGCCGAGCGCGAAACCGGCGAGCGTGCCGACCACGCCGATGGAGGCGCCGGTGATCAGGAACACCCGCATGATCGCGCCGCGCGTCGCCCCCATGGTGCGCAGGATGGCGATGTCGCTGCCCTTGTCCTTCACCAGCATGATCAGGCCGGAGACGATATTGAGCGCCGCCACCAGCACGATCAGCGTCAGGATCATGAACATGACGTTGCGCTCGACCTGCAGGGCGGAAAAGAAGGTCGCGTTGCGCTGCCGCCAGTCGACGAAGAAAGTGGGCCGTTCCACCGCCGCCGAGGCTTCTCGTCGGTAGCGGTCGACCTGGTCGGGATTGTCGGTATAGACCTCGATGCTGGTGGCATCGCCATCCCGGTTGAAATAGGCCTGCGCCTCGGCGAAGGGCATGAACACGAAGGCGGAATCATATTCGGTCATGCCGACCTCGAAGATCGCCACGATCGGATAGGCCTTGATCCTGGGCGTCGTGCCCATCGGCGTCGAGGCGCCCTTGGAGGAGACCAGGGTCAGCATGTCGCCGAGCCTCAGCGAAAGCTGGTTGGCCAATCTCTGGCCGACCATCACGCCTTCGGTCGTGTCGAAATCCTCCAGCCCGCCCTGCTTGATGCTGGACGAGATCAGCGGCAGGCGTCGGAGGTCGGCCGCCCGCATGCCGCGCACGATGACGCCGCCGCCGTTGAACGGCGAGGTCGCCAGCGCCTGGCCCTCGACGATCGGCGCCGCGAGCCGGATGCCCGGCACGCGCATCAGCTTTTCGGCGACCTCGGCATAATCGGTCAGCGGCTGGTCGATCGGCTGCATCACCATGTGGCCCTGCACGCCGAGGATCTTGCCCAGCAGTTCCTTGCGGAAGCCGTTCATGACCGCCATGACGATGATCAGGGTCGCCACCCCCAGCATGATGCCGATGAACGAAAAGCCGGCGATCACCGAGATGAAGCCTTCCTTTCGCCGGGCGCGCAGATAGCGCAGCGACAGCATCCATTCGAAGGGCGAGAAAGGTCTTGTTCCGGTTTGATCAGACATCGTGCGTTCGGTTTGGGCGAACCGCGGGCGCGGGCGCGTCCTGCACAAACTATCTGATTCAGGCCTTCTCGCGACGGGCTTCAGGCGGATTTTCCAAAGCCGTCGAAGCGGGCCGCCGATTCAGGCCGCGTTGACCTTGCGGAACCGGTTGAAGAAGGCGAAGGGCGCGCCCGACAGCAGCACGTCGAAATAGCGCAGCGACTGGAAATAGCCGTTGAGCGAAACCCGCGGCAGCGCGGTCAGATGGTCGCGGTGTTCGGCGAAGATCAGCCCCGGCCGGGTGGTCACCGCCGTTTCGAAGCCGAGCTCGCGCGCCAGCTCGAATTCGCGCGGACCGGCCGAGGTCGGGTCGCCGACGGGATAGGCGAAATGCTTCACCGGCCGGCCGAGCCGCGCCTCGATGATCGTTTTCGACTGCTCCATTTCGCTGCGCGCCGTCTCCAGCGGAAATTTCGCCAGCATGTAGTGATTGACGGTATGGGCGCCGAAGGTGACCAGCGGGTCGGCGGCAAGCGCCTGGATCTCGTCCCAGGTCATGCACAGCTTGCGGCAGGTGTCGCGGAAGTCGAGCCCGTGGCGGGCGGCGAGGTCGCGGACATAGGCGCGCAGCTCCGTTTCCGGCAGCGAGCGCAGCCACCAATAGATCTCCTGATAGGCGTCACGCTTGAGAGATGCGGTCGAACAGTCGAAATGCACGACTTTTCCGGCGATCAGCGCCACCACGGCACGCTGGGTGCGGATCGTCTGCTCCAGCACCAGCCACCACAATTCGCCGCGTTGCTCGGTGAAGGCGGTCGGCAGGTAGATGGTGAACGGCGCGCCGTGGCGCTTCAGGATCGGATAGGCGAATTCCAGGTTGTCGCGATAGCCGTCGTCGAAGGTGAAGGCGACGAAGGGGCTGCTGTCGTCGCCTTCGATCAGCCGCCGCCGGACCTCGTCGATCGAGACGATGTCGAAACCGCGCGCCCTCACCCGCTCGACGACACCTTCCAGGAATTCGGGCGTCACCTCAAGCAGCGCATTGGGCGCGAAGTCGCGGCGCTCCTGCGGCCGGACATGGTGCAGCATCAGGATGGCGCCGACGCCGCCGAACACCGGGCGCAGCGCCCGGTGCGCGCCGGTGAAATACAGCGTCTCGAGACCCGCCTTGAAGGCGGACATCCGGATCCCGCTCATGTCGCTTTGCTGGTCCTCTGGCCGGCCACGTCGATGACGTGATTGTTACTCCAGCCACCATCGGTCCCATAGATTGAGATTTGGTGGAAATGTATCTGGCCGGAAACATTTCTCGCGAAGGTTGCGGCCGGCCTGCCCCGGCGCGGCGGCGCCGGACACCGGTCACGGGCCGGCCGGGAGATCCAGCACATAGACGTCTTCCCAACCGTCGACGGGATCCTCGTGGCCACCGTCGTGGCGGAAGCCGAGCCGCCTGGCGATCGCGATCGAGGCGGCATTGCCAGGGGCGACCGACAGGACGAAGCGTCGGATCACCGCCGCGGTCCGCGCCCAGTCCATCAGCCCGCGGATCGCCTCGGTGGCGATACCCTGTCCGCGCTGGTCGGGGAAGACCAGGTAACCGATCTCGACGACGCCGGCCGCCGGCTGCTCATGGAAACCCGCATGCCCGACCATGACGCCGCCGGCCGCGCAGATCGCCCGGAGCGACCAGGGCGCATAACCGGGATCGCCGCGCAGATCCTCGCGGCGCCAGGCCGCGAGGTCGCTTTCCTGAAACCAGGCGTCGGGAACCGCGGCGCCCAGAAGTCGCTCCAGCCGCGGCCGGTCACCTTGCCCGGTCGCCTCCAGCATGGCGGCCGACAGGTGCCTGAGCACCAGGCGCTCGGTAACGATATCGGTGACCAAGGCCTGTTTCCCCGATCGGCAAGACCCCCGCTCAGGCCGGCCGCACCTGCGCCGCCCTGGCCTTCGCCTCGGCCATGTCGGGCAGGAACACGGTCAGGAGCCCGACCAGCGGCAGGAATGAACAGACCCAGTAGACATAGTCGATGCCCTTGACGTCGGCCAGCGCGCCCAGCACCGCCGCGCCGATGCCACCGATGCCGAAGGCGAAGCCGAAGAACAGGCCGGCGATCAGCCCGACCTTGCCCGGCACCAGCTCCTGGGCGAACACGATGATCGCCGAGAAGGCCGAGGCCATGATCAGGCCGATCAGCACCGTCAGCACCGCGGTCCAGGCCAGATTGGCGTAAGGCAAGGCGAGCGTGAACGGCAGCGCGCCCAGGATCGAGCCCCAGATCACCAGCTTGCGGCCGAAGCGGTCGCCGATCGGGCCGCCGACAATGGTGCCCACCGCCACCGCGCCGAGGAACAGGAACAGCAACAGCTGCGAGTCGCGCACCGACAGGTCGAATTTATGGATCAGGTAGAAGGTGTAGTAGCTCGTCAGGCTCGCCATGTAGACATATTTCGAGAAGACCAGCACGCCCAGCACGACCAGCGCCAGCACGATCTTGTTGGTCGACAGCGCGATGTGGGCCACCGCCGCCGGCCGCTTGGCGCTGGCCGCGCGATGCCGGGAATACCAGCCGCCGACCTGCCACAACACCACCATGGCAAGCAGGGCCGCGAGTGAAAACCAGGCGACGCTCGACTGCCCCTTGGGCAGCACGATGAAGGCGGCGAGCAGCGGGCCGATCGCCGAACCGACATTGCCGCCGACCTGGAACAGCGACTGGGCAAGGCCGTGCCGGCCGCCGGACGCCAGGCGCGCGATCCGCGAAGCCTCGGGATGGAACACCGCCGACCCCATGCCGACCAGGGCGGCGGCGACCAGCAGCAGCCAGTAGTGATGGGCCAGGGCGAGCAGGATCAGGCCGACCAGCGTGAACCCCATGCCCAGCGACAGCGAATAGGGCATGGGCCGCTTGTCGGTATAGAGCCCGACCACCGGCTGCAGCAGCGAGGCGGTGATGTTGAAGGTCAGCGTCAGCAGGCCGATCTGGCCGAAATCGAGTCCGAAATCGCTCTTCAGCATCGGATAGAGCGCGGTCAGCAGCGATTGCATCATGTCGTTGAGCAAATGGCAGAAGCCGAGCGCCGCAATGACCTTGAAAGCGGTGTTGTCGGCGGCCGCCGGATCGGCCGTCGTGGCGGCAGGGGTCACGGGATACTCCATTGTCGAAGGCATGCGGGTCCTGCGGCGCGGGCGGCGCGCATGGCCCTGAGGTTGAAGCCGAGAATAGAGCTTGCGCCCTGACCTGCTTGCGTGATCTGGTCTAGTTCTTTCGCGACTGGGCCAATCCATGGAACGTCCCGACAAGGATCTCGTCCCGAGGCCCGACGTCGATATCGACGGCGTGCGGCGCGCCTGGATCGAAAGCACCGAGCAGCAGACCATCGCGCTGGCCAGCGACTATCCCCAGGGCTACCTGGTCAAGGCGCATCGCCATTCGCGGGCGCAATTGCTCTATGCCCTCCGCGGCGTGGTGACGGTCACGACCGGTATCGGCCGCTGGGTGGTGCCGACGGGCCACGCGCTGTGGATCCCGGCGCGGATCGAGCATGCCGTCGAGATGCTCGGCCGGGTCAGCATGCGCTCGGTCTATGTCACTCCGGACGCGATCGAGGGGCTGCCCGAGGGCATTCGCGTGGTCGCCGTCACCGACCTGATGCGCAGCCTCATCGTCGAGGCGGTGACGCTGCCGCTCGCGCATGAACCGATGAGCCGGGCCGGCCTGGTCATGGCGCTGATAACGCTTGAAATTCCCCGCCTGCCGGAACAGCCGCTGGGTCTCGCCTTTCCGACCGAACCCAGGATCGCGACGCTGTGCCGGCGCTTCCTCGAAAAGCCCGCGCCCCATGCCCGCATCGACGACTGGGCCGACCAGCTGGCGATGAGCCGGCGCGCCTTCACCCGCGCCTTCCGCCACGAGACCGGCATGAGCCTGCAGGCCTGGCGCCAGCAGGCCTGCCTGTTCGCGGCACTCCCGCGCCTCGCCGATGGCGAACCGGTCACCAGCGTCGCGCTGGATCTCGGTTACGAGAGCGTCGCCGCCTTCACCACCATGTTCAAGCGCATGCTGGGGGTGCCGCCCAGCCATTACCTGCGCGAGACGCCCGACAGTGGCGGCAGGCGGCAAGCCTGAGCCCGTCCATGCCGAAGCCCCATGTGAAGGCGACGAGCGAATGGCGAGAGGCCGATCGTGGATCGCGGATCAATTGATCCAGCCCAGTCCGAACCTCGCCCGCCTCGCGCTTCGTCTTGGCCGGGCTTGTCCCGGCCATCCACGAATTGCTTCGGTCCAAGGCATGCGTGGATGCCCGGGCCAAGTCCGGGCAAGACGATGGAGGGTCGGGAGATCAAGGACGGCACCGACGTGCCACTGGCATCCATTCCGAGGCGCGGGCTGCCAAGATGGGGCAGGATGGCACCCGTCCCGGCTCGGCCTGTCTAAGCCCATGACGCCCTAACAACAGATTGTTGAGACTTGTTTGATAGCTGATCGGAGCGCGCGGCGGACGAAGCGATGACCCTGACCATCGACACGGCGACCTATGGCGACGGTGGGCGCGGCGTGGCTTCGGCCGGAAGCTTCGGCCTGCGGGTCGTTGCGAGCTTCGCCGAGGCGGAAGCCGTATGGCGCAGCCTCGAGGCGGATGCCGTGTTCAGCGCCTATCAGCGCTTCGACTGGGCCGACTGTTTTCATGCCACGCTCGGCGAAAGCACCACCCCGTGCCTCGCCTTCCTGACCGATGCGTCCGGCCGGCCGCAGGCCCTGCTGCCGCTGGCCATAGCGGCGGAGAGCGGGCTGTCGGTGGCGAGCTTCATCGGCGGCAAGCATTGCAATTTCGGCCTCGGCCTGTGGCGCCCCGCCTTTGCCGAAGCCTGCACGCCGGCCCTGCTGCGCGATGCCCTCGGCGCGATTGCCCGCCAGGCGCCGCGCCGGATCGACCTGTTCCGCCTGACCGGCCAGCCCGTCACCTGGGCCGGCCTCGACAATCCGCTGCGCCTGCTCGCCCATCAGCCGGCCCCCTCCTTCGGTTACCACCTGGCGCTCGGGCCGGATCCGGACGCGACGCTCGCGGCCGCCATGTCCGGGCCGGCCCGCAAGAAGCTGCGCAAGAAGGAAAAGGCGCTGGCCGCCTATGGTGAGGTCGCCTTCGTCAAGGCGCGGACCGCGACCGAGGTCGAGACCTTCGCCAACGCCTTCCTGGAGCAGAAGGCCGCGCGCTGCCGCGAGCTGGGCATTCCCAACGTCTTCGCCGAGCCCGACGCGCGCGGCTTCATTCTCGCCGCCGCGACACGCGGCCTCGTCCAGGATCGGCCGGTCATCGAGCTCTACGCCCTGACGGTCTCGGGCGAACCGGTGGCGACCTTCGGCGGCACGATCGCCAATGGCCGTTTCTCCGGCATGTTCAACGCCATGACCTCGGGCCCGATGACCCGCGAGAGCCCCGGCGAGATCCTGCTCATCCACCTGATCCGCCATTGCTGCGTCAGCGGTCTCACCGTCTTCGATCTCGGCGCCGGCAAGGCGCGCTACAAGTCGAGCCTGTGCGACGGCGAGGACATGCTGTTCGACCAGTTCATCCCCATCACCTGGCGCGGCCAGGCGGCGGCCGCGGCCTATGGCGCGGCGACACGGGTGAAGCGTGCGATCAAGCAGTCGGATCGGCTGTGGCCGCTGGTCCAGGCGCTGCGCCGCGCGCGCGGACAGGTCCAGGCTTGATGACCGGAGCCTGATGGCTTCAGATCGAATCTTCGCAGTCCGGCCAGGCGAACTGCAAAGCTTCACCAAGCTGCCTCCGCTCCATCAGGCCGCGACGGCAGCCTCCGGCACCGTCAGCATGACCGTCACCGGCTTCAGTCCCTCGCGATCGAGTGCGGCATAGGCGGCCACCACTGCGGGGTCGGAAGCATTGCTGTCACCGATGATCACGGCGTCGCCGGCAAAGGCCGCGACCCGCGAAAAGCCCGCGCTGTCGACCGCCAGCTGGCCGGCCAGGATCAGCACGACGTCATAGGTGCGGGTCAGGGCGCCGACCGCGAACGACAGGCGCTCGTCATCGGTGACCTCCCGGCCACCCGGAAGACGGCGGCCGAGCGGCACCAGATGAGCCCGGGACGCCGGGTCACGGTGAATGATCTCGGCGAAGGAGGTCCGCTCGGCCAGGAGATCGGCGAGCCCCGGCGCGCCATTGCCGGCGAGCGAGGACAGCGCGGCATTGTCGCCGTCGAGATCGACCATCACCACGCGCCGGCCGCCGGCGGCGAACTGCCTGGCCAGCGCCAGCGTCACGCCGGTGGCGGCAAGCCCGGGCCCGGTCGCCAGAATCAAGGTGCGGCGAACCGGCTGGCCGGCCGCGTCGAGCCGCGCGGCCAGGCTGCTGATGCTTTCGGCGGGAGCCTCGCCGTCAGGCTCGGCCGAGGGGGCGAGCGGGGCGACGCCGGCGAGATCTTCGGCCAGGTCCTCATCGAAGGCCTTGCCGTCGTCCGGCGCCGGTCCCTCGGCGGAAGCGACGCGGCGCGGCGCGAGTTCGTGCGGCGTGGCCTCCGGCGACGCCGTGGCGTCGGGGCCGTGGTCCGGCACCAGGTCGGGTGCCCGGTCCTCGCCTTCGAGCACCGGCATCCGCTCGTCCGGCGGCGTATCGCCTTCTTCGGCCCGGCCCGGGCGCTGCGCTCCGCCGCTCATCAGCGCGCCGGTGGCGACGCACCCGATCGCCAGCAGCATGGTGCCGAGCGTGGTGATCAGGATGGTCGGCAGCTTCTTCGGAAAGGCCGGCACATTGGAAATGGTGGCGCGCGAGACGATGCGCGCGTCGGCCGGCATGGCGCTCAGGCTGTCGCGCGCGGTGGCGTCGCGATAGCGGGCGAGCAGCCCTTCCAGCTGGTCGCGGTGTGATTTCGCCTCGCGCTCGAGCACGCGCAGCTGCACTTCCTGCTCGCTGGCCTCCGAGGCCTGGCGCTTGACCTGGTCGAGCGTCTGGCCGAGCGATTCGACCCGCGCCCCGGCGAGCCGCGCGTCGTTCTCCAAGACGCGCACCAGCTTCTCGGCCTCGGTGCGCACCTGCTGGTCCAGGCTGGTCAGCTGCGCGCGCAGCTCGGCGATGCGCGGATGGCGCGGCCCCAGCGTCGAGGACTGCTCGGCCAGCTGGACCTGGACCGAGGCACGCTGCTCATTGAGCCGGCGAATGATTTCGGAATTGACCACGTCGCCGGATTCGATCGGGCGCCCGGCCCGCAGGAAGTCGCGCAGCAGCCGCGAGCGGGTCTGGGCGTCGGTCTGCTGGGCGCGCGCGGTGGCGATCTGGCTGTTCACCTCCGCCAGCTGCTGCGCGGTGAGGCTGGTATTGTTGGAGCCGACGAACAGGTTGGCCCGGGCGCGGAAGCTCTCGACCCGGCCTTCGGCCTCCTCGACCTTGCGCCGGAGACCGTCGATCTCACCCGACAGCCACTGCGAGGCCGAGCGGGTCTGCGAGCGCTTATTGGCCTGCTGGGCCTCCAGGAAGCGGTCGGCGACCGCGTTGGCGGCTTCGGTCGCCAGATGCGGATCGTGGGATTCGAACTGGACCGCGATGATCCGCGACTTGTCGACCTGATAGGCCGTGAGCTTCTCGAAATAGCTGCGCATGACGCGCTCTTCCGAGGTCATGCGCAGCGGATCCTCGGCAAGGCCGACCAGGATCAGCGCCTGCTTGACCGGATTGAAGCCGCGCAGCACCGGATCGAACTCCGCCCGGCGGCCGAGTTCGAGCTGGGTCGCGACGCTGCGCTCGATATCCCTGGACATCAGCACCTGAACCTGGCTGAGCACCGCCTCCTGGTCGACCGCGGTACGGTCGCTCGCGCTGTTCCGGTCGATTTCCGAGCGGGTATAGGGGTTCTCGCCGCTCTCGACGAGAATCCGCGCCTCCGAGCGGTAGGTCGGCGTGGTCATGTTGACGACGACGAGACTGCCGGCGAGCGCCAGCGCCGAGGGGATGGCGATCCACAGCCGCTTGGCCCAAATCGCCTGGCCGAGCGCGCCGAGATCGAGCTCGCCGCGCTGCGGGGCCCCCGTCTCGTCCGTGCCCTGTTGGCCACCAAACCCGCGCATGATCGGCACCTTGATCTACTGTACTGCAAGCCTGCATCAGAAATCATTAGGGTTGCCATCGCGTTAATTTAGCCGCGTCGCGAGCGGCGCGTTGGGCTTTTCTTAACCACGCCCACGCATGATCGCGCTCATGAAGACCGTGGCTATCAAGGACTGAACGTGATGCGTCGGTTCCCCGCGCTTACGACCTGCGCCATCGCGCTGGCCCTTGGCGGCTGCGCCGGCGGCACGCCCAATTCCGGCCCTGGCACGCTGGTCGATACGACCCGTGGCGTCGTCGGCCCGCTGAACGGCGATACCGGCACCGTCGTGCCGCATGAGGCGATCGCGCCCGACGGCCCCTATCTGCTCGACACCGGCGACCGCCTGCGCGTCGTCGTGTTCGGGCAGGAAGGGCTGACCAATTCTTATGCGGTCGATGCCTCGGGCAATATTTCCATGCCGCTGATCGGCGCGTTGCGCGCCGCCGGCCGCTCGACCCAGGGCCTCGCCGGCGACATTGCCGGCAAGCTGCGTGGCGGCTTCATCCGCGATCCCAGCGTCTCGGTCGAGGTCGACACCTACCGCCCCTTCTTCATCATGGGCGAAGTCCTGGCCGGCGGCCAGTTTCCCTATGTCAGCGGCATGACCGTGCAGAACGCGGTCGCCATTGCCGGCGGCTTCTCGCCGCGCGCCAACCGCTGGAAGATCGAGGTCACCCGCAAGGTCAACGGCCAGCCCTACCGGGCCGACGTGCCGCTGACCCATCCCCTGATGCCGGGCGACACCGTGGTCGTCCGGGAACGCTGGTTCTGATGTCGCTCGCCATCCTGCACATCATGCGTTCGCCGGTTGGCGGGCTGTTTCGCCATGTCGTCGACCTCGCCCGCGAGCAGTCCGCCCGCGGCCACCGGGTCGGCATTGTCGCCGATGCCTCGACCGGCGGCGAACGGGCCGGCGCGATCCTGACCGCGCTCGACGCCGACCTCGCCCTCGGCGTCACCCGTGTCGCCATGAGCCGCGATCTCGGTTTCTCGGACTGGCCTGCCGGGCAGCATGTCGCCCGCCGCATCGCCGAAAACGACGTCGACGTGGTGCATGGCCACGGCTCCAAGGGCGGCGCCTATGCTCGCCTTGCCGGCGGCGGCCGGCTGAAGGTCTATACGCCCCATGGCGGCAGCCTGCATTACTCGCGCAAGACGCCGGTCGGCCTGGTCTACCTGACGCTCGAAGGCCTGCTCGCCGCGCGCACCGACCTGTTCCTTTTCGAGAGCGCCTTTGGCCGGGACGCGTTCCGCGCCAAGGTGTGCGAGCCGCGCGGCGTGGTCAGGGTCGTCCATAACGGCGTCGGACCGGCCGAGTTCGAGCCGGTGCCGCACCAGGACACCGCGACCGATCTGCTGTTCATTGGCGAGCTGCGCCACCTGAAAGGCGTCGACGTGCTGGTCGACGCCATCGCGCTGTTGCGCGACCGGGGCCGGCCGCTGACCGCCACGATCGTCGGCGCCGGGCCGGAGGCTGCCTCGTTCAGGGCTCAGGCCGAACGCCAGGGCCTCACCGGTAGCATCGCCTTTCCGGGGGCCCTGCCCGCCCGCGAGGCTTTCGCCCGGGGCCGGCTCCTGATCGTGCCCTCGCGCGCCGAATCCCTGCCCTATGTGGTGCTCGAGGCCGGCGCCTGCGGCCTGGCGCAGATCGCCACCGCGGTCGGCGGCATCGGCGAGATCTTCGGCCCGGATGCCGGCCTGCTGATCCCGGCCGGCGACCCGGCGGTGCTGGCGGCCGCGATCGACGCCCGTCTTGGTGATCCGGCCGGAGCGACCGCCGGCGCAGCCCGCCTGAGCGCCCGGATCGGCAGGAATTTCTCGATCTCCGCCATGACCGACGGTGTCCTCGCGGCTTACGCCGAAGCGCTCGACGCGCGCGAGGGCCTCACCGAGGCGCGCAAGCTCACAAGCTCAAGGTCTTAATCGCCGCGTCGACGCCGCGCGTGAACCCTCGCCCGCGCCGACGCCCCCTCTCCCACGAAGACGCGGGCGAGGGTTGGCGCGCACGGTCGCCGCCTGCCTCCTCAAACGCATCGCTCCGCGCCAGCGGGCAGCTGACGCGGAGCGATGGGACGGCGTGAGGGCCCGAAGGCCCGGTATCAACGGCCGAAGCGCGAGACCCGGTCGATCTCGGAGCGGCTGATGCCGATGTCCTGCAGCGCGTGGTCGCTCAGCATGCGCAATTCGGCGGCGGTGCGGCGCGCGGCATAGGCCTCGGCCACGGCCTCGAACAGCCCGATGGCGCGCTGCTGCAACCGGGCGAGCAGACCGGAACGGGAATTGTGCACTGCGTCAGAGTGAAGGGTGAACAGGGTCATTGGGATCTCCATGATGTGCGTTTGCGAAAGGAAGGACGTCCGCGGATCGAGCCGCGCCGTTCATCCTGTTAGTATCGGGTGATTGTGAAGTTGTTCAGACGGGATCGATCAAAGTTTTTGAAGGCGCCGATCAATTGTTACAGAAAACGTTTCTATTGTTTCAGTCCGTGATCGAATCAACTTGAGCCCGGGCCGAATTGGGGCTTTTTCTCGATAGTGGTCGGGATTGTTGGAGATCTATTAAGTCACGATTAACAATAGGTTTATGGTGCAATGCGGTAGAAACGCCCCTGCCCGGCGGCAGCCGCATGCTCAAGCGAAAAGCAAGGATTGTCCCCTAGGGTGAGCCCCAGACGTCAGGTCCGCCGACGATGGCGGCCCCAGGAAACAGGCAAGAGACCCGATCATGTTGGGCTTCACGGGACGAGACATCATCAAGGCGGTCGAGGCCCGAACGGCTGAAGCCACGTCGGCGGGCACCACGCCGCCGCAGGCGGCCAGCGGGGCCAGGCGCCAGCTTTCTGAACTCGCCTCGAAGATCGCCGACGAGGCGGTCGGCACGGCCTATTCGCCGGTCGTGCTCGGCGGCATCGTCCGGCTGATCGAATTCACCATCGTGATGTTCCTCGGCGCCACCATCTATCTCGGCTGGGTCTATCCGACCCAGGGCATCCAATGGGCCTCCAGCGTCGGCCTGTTCGGGCTCACCATGCTGACCTTGCTCGCCTTCCAGGCGGCCGGTCTCTACGACGTTCACGTCTTCCGTACCCATGTCGCCCAGTTCGGCCGCCTCCTGGTGGCCTGGACCCTGGTCTTCCTCATCGCCACGGCGATTGCCTTCTTCACCAAGGCCGGCGTCGAGCTGTCCCGGGTCTGGCTCGGCTCCTGGTACCTGGTCGGCCTCGGCGTGCTCACCGTCTTCCGCATCGGGCTTGCCCAGGTCGTCCGGACCTGGTCGCGCGCCGGCCGGCTGCAGCGCCGCGCCGTCATCGTCGGCGGCGGAGAGGCGGCGGAAGAGCTGATCCAGTCGATCCAGGCCCAGGCCGACAGCGACGTCACCGTCTGCGGCACCTTCGACGACCGCACCGATGCCCGCTCGCCCGCCCATGCCGCCAATGTGCCAAAGCTCGGCACCGTCGACGACCTCGTCGAATTCGCCCGCCGCACCCGCGTCGACCTGGTCATCGTGACCATTCCGATGACCGCGGAAGCGCGCGTCCTGCACATGCTGCGCAAGCTCTGGGTGCTGCCGGTCGACATTCGCCTCGCCGCCCATACCGCCAAGCTCAGGTTCCGCCCGCGCGCCTATTCCTATATCGGCAATGTCCCGGTGCTCGACGTCTTCGACAAGCCGATCCAGGACTGGGACGTCGTGTTGAAATGGATCTTCGACAAGATCGTCGGCACCTGCGCGCTGATCGCCCTGTCGCCGATCTTCATGCTCACCGCGATCGCCGTGAAACTCGATTCCAAGGGCCCGGTGTTCTTCCGGCAGAAGCGCTACGGCTTCAACAACGAGCTGATCGAGGTGTTCAAGTTCCGCTCGATGTATACGGACAAGAGCGATGCCACCGCCTCGAAACTGGTGACCAAGGGCGATCCGCGCGTCACCCGCGTCGGCCGCTTCATCCGCAAGACCTCGATCGACGAGCTGCCGCAATTGTTCAACGTCGTGTTCAAGGGCGACCTGTCGCTGGTCGGCCCGCGGCCGCATGCCGTCCATGCCAAGGCGGCGGACCAGCTTTATGACGACGTGGTCGACGGCTATTTCGCCCGCCACAAGGTGAAGCCGGGCATTACCGGCTGGGCCCAGGTCAATGGCTGGCGCGGCGAGACCGACACCCAGGAAAAGATCCAGCGGCGCGTCGAACACGATCTCTATTACATCGAGAACTGGTCGGTGCTGTTCGACCTCTACATTCTCGCCAAGACCCCGCTGTCGCTGGCAAGCCACCGCGAGAACGCCTTTTGAGCGCCAGCGGTTCGCTGATCGGGACTGAAGCCGGAGCCGCGGGATCGAAACCGCGGCTCCCTTTGCATGGGACGAGCCCTTCGCTCGCCGCCCTGCCGACGGAACGCCTGCGCCTCAAGCTGCTCTGGCTGATGATGATCGGCGGCGCCTTCGTCTTCGCCGAGCCCTCGCCCTATGAGATCGGCGCGCTGATCACCATTGGCGCCTTCGCCGCGACCGGCGCCATCGTGCTGCAGGCCGCCCTGCTGCCGCTCATCTTCGTGCTGCTGGTCTATTGCCTCGGCCTGACGGTCTGCGCCGTCCAGGTGCTGTCGGAGGCCAAGATCGTGCCCTGGGTCGCCGTCTCCTGGTATCTGGCCGTCACCACCATCTTTTTCGCCGCCATCCTGGCCGAACGGACCGAAGCGCGGCTGGACGCGCTGTTGCGCGGCTGGACGGTGGCCGCCCTGATCGCCGCGGCGGCCGGCATCGCAGGCTATTTCCGGCTGTTCCCGAGCGCCTTCGACCTTTTCACCCTGTATGGCCGCGCCAAGGGAACCTTCAACGATCCCAATGTTTTCGGGCCGTTTCTTATTGTCCCCATGCTGCTCGCCATCCAGGCCTTCTTTCATGGCTCGCCGAAAGCCATGCTGCGCGCCGGCGCCATCCTCGGCGTGTTGATGATCGCCCTGCTCTTGTCCTTTTCCCGTGGCGCCTGGATCCATTTCGGCCTGTCGGCGGCGGTCATGATCGGCCTGATGTTCGTCACCGCCCGATCCGCGGCCGAACGCCGGCGCATGGTGCTGATCGTCGCCGTCGGCGTCGTGCTGCTGCTCGCCCTGGTCGCCGTGCTCCTGTCGATCGACAAGGTCGCCGACCTCATGCGCGAGCGGGCGAATTTCAACCAGAGCTACGACAACGGCCCGATGGGCCGCTTCGGCCGCCACGTCTATGGCTGGCAGCTGGCGCTCGACCGGCCCTTCGGGCTCGGCCCGCTGCAATTCGCCAAATATTTCACCGAGGACGTCCACAACGTCTATCTGAACGCGTTCATCGCCGGCGGCTGGATTTCCGGCATCGCCTATCACGTGCTCGTCGGCCTCACCTTGTTCGCCGGCCTGTTCGCCTGCCTGAAGCGCGCGCCCTGGCAGCCCGCGGCCATCGCCATCTTCGCCACCTATTGCGGCCTCGCCTTCGAGGGAAAAATCATCGACACCGACCACTGGCGCCATTTCTGGGTTCTGTCGGGCCTGATCTGGGGCATCGCGCTGGCCAATCGCCACAGCCCTTTGGATATTCGCTTCGGCCCGCTTGCGGCGCGGCGCGAAAGCGCCTAAATCCCCAGCACGGTCGGAGTGTAGCGCAGCCCGGTAGCGCACTTGCATGGGGTGCAAGGGGTCCAGAGTTCAAATCTCTGCACTCCGACCAATTTCCCCCAGAACTGATGCCTTTGATTATCGCCGAGCGTCGATCAACGCGATTGTGTGGCCGGGCAGTCGAAACATGTCCGATCGAACCATGTCGCCCCGGCTGAGGCCCCGCACCGAGCATTGTCAGCGCCGCTGACCGGACGACGCCACCTCGCATGCGAGCCTGGAGCATTGCCATCAACGGCTGAGAAGCAATGATTCAAGAACGTTATTGATGGTGTATCCCGCCCACGGTGCGAACCATGCGACATTGACGGGGCCGTCATAGCGGCCATTCGAAAGTCCGGCGATCTCCAGATACTTGGCCAAATCCGGTCCGACGATGTAGCAATTGAGGCTCTGGACCCAGAGATGCGTGTCCGACTGCCCGGTACCGGGCTGAACCAGGGAACGATAGATGCCGACACAGGCATCGGCGGTTTGCGCCAGCACCCACAGGGCGCCCTCTCGACGACCCAGGATGGCCGTCACGCGCTCGCCATTTCCGCTGCCCTTCTCACTGTTGACCCACGCGTTCTCGGCGGGAGACAGCCGGGGCAGCCTGCTGGCGAATGACTGCCAGTAGTCGAGAAGCGCTCGTGCGATGGCCAGCCGAGCCTCCGGGCCAAGCCGTTCATCGGAATGATGCATGGTGGCGTTGACGGCGGCGACCAGTTCCAGGGTGGAAGCCCGGGCGCTGGATTGACCGCCGGGGACGGATCCCAACAACAGGCCTGCGACCAATACCGCAGATGTCATCGATCGAAACAGAAACGAACAGGCCTTCGTCAACACATCTGCCCCTTGAACAAGCGGGCGCCGCACGCGGTCACCGTCATCTTCCGCTCGAAGCCGCAAACATGATCATAAGGTGCCTGGCGGCGCATCTCTACGGCCGCCGCTCGGATTCGCGGCCGGCGCCATCGCGAGGAGTGACCGGCCACCGCTACTTGGCGGCGCGCCAGGCGAAGAGCACCGCCGCCGCCCCCAGGGCCGCCGCGATGACCGACGTCACCGCCCCGCCCCCGAGCGTCAGCAGCAGGGCGATGTGAGAACCGACGAAGGCGCCGGCGATGCCGACCAGGGCACTGGTGATCAGGCCCCGCCGGGACCCCGCGAGCTGGCGGGCGAGCCAGGAGGGGCCGGCCATGCGGTCGAACAGCACGCCCGCGACGATGCCGACGACAAGAATGAGGAGAAACGTGACGGCGGGATCGGAGGCGCGCATGGATCAGACCTTCCCTTCGCAAGCCGCCAGTTAGGCGACGCGCCGGCCTCGATGGCAAGGGCAATCGAAACCGACGGGCAGAGGCAGATCAGCGCCCGGCAGGCCGGCACGCCCCAAACCCCTATGCCGGCGTCGCCAGCGGCTTTCCCTTCTCCACGACGAACGTGCTGATCAGCCGGATCTTCGAAGCGCTGGCGGGACCGCCGGCATGGGCCGTTTCGGGCGGCACCTGGAAGGCATCCCCCGGCTTCAGCGACAATGTCGGGCGGCCCTGTATCGGCAGATCGAAAGACCCTTCCAGGATGTAGCCGGTCTCGATGCCGGGATGGGTGTGACGGCCGGCGACCACGCCGGCGGCGATCTCCACTTCCGCGATGATGGTGACATAGCCCGGTGCCGGCCCGTCGGTCTGCGAGAGCACCTTGCGGGTGATGCCGGTCGATGCCGCGGGCGCGCCTTGCGCCGAGACCTCGGTGGCCACGAAGCCCGAGACGGCGCAGATAGTGCAGGACGCGAAGATGCGGCGACTGATCATGAAGTCCTCCCCCAGGGATTTGCGGCGGCCGGCTTTTATCCGGTCTCCGCCACGGTAGGCTGACGTTGCGTCGCGCCTATCCGCATGAACCCTAGGGTGCGCGGCCTGCCGAGGGCGCATACCGGGCTCCGGGCCCTGACACCGGCTCCGTCCTCTCGCATAATCTGCCGGCACGCAGGTGGATCGGATGGGGCGACGGGAATGACGACGACAGGGGGATGCCGCTGCGGCGCGATCCGCTTCCGCTACCGGGGACAACCGGTCGCGACGCGACTCTGCTGGTGCCGCGACTGCCAGTATTGGGCCAGTGGCAATGCCACGATGAACGTCATCGTGGCCCAGGCGGGCCTGGCGATCGACGGGGCGCCGGCCCATTACGATTCGCCGGCCGATAGCGGCCGTCACATGCGCCGGTCGTTCTGCGCGGCCTGCGGCACGCAGCTGTTCAGCCAGTCGCTGGAAAACACCGAATTCATCGTCGTCCGGGTCGGCGCGCTGGATCACTCCGAGGCCATTCGCCCCGAGGCCGTCATCTGGACCAGCTCGGCGCCGGAATGGGCCGTGTTCGACCCGGCCCTGCCCCGCTTTCCGAAAGGCGCCACCTGATCGTGCCGGCGGCTGAACTCCGCGAGCGAAAGCCCCTGCGCGCCACAGCCCCGGGATGGGCATGGCGCGCAAGTCCGCTCCGAAAAACAACGCCCGGGTTGTCGATGTTGGTCCTCACGCGCGCCGAGGCCGCGCCACAGCCGAACAAACATCAACCCATAAAGGCTCCCCCCGGCCCGTTCGTGCACCGGTTCAGTTCCGCGAAGGTGGCGCGTCGCGTCCAGCCCTGCCGATGCGCCGCCGCCTCATTGGCCGATCACAGGCAGGTCCGTATCCCGTTCCTCACCCGCTCCTGCCACTCGGGTCCCAGCATCTGCTTGGCGTCCAGGGCGTTGTCATAACCCGGATCTCCCGCCCGAAACATCATGACCTGGAGATCTTGATCATGGCTGCCGCTGATCACGGTAGGTCCGGGGACATAGGTCGTGGTCCCGCGATATGTCGCGAGCCCACCGCCATACGAGGTCACCGTCCCGGAGGTCTGCGCGTGTCCAGGCAGTTGCGTCACCTGGACGTTGTCCTGCGCCCGGGCGCCGCCGATGATGTAACGATCGTAGCCGGCGCGAATGGTCTCCACGGCGACCGTCAGGGCCGCGACCCGCGCGGCTCCCTGAGGTCCGCATGCGGGCGCGGCGCTCGCCTGAACCACCATCGTATTTGCTGAGGTCCGCGTCGCCTGCGCTCCCGCGCAGCCGGCCAGGGCCAAAGACAGACAAGCGAGAACCGAAAACTTCATATTGCCTCCCAGAATACTTTGGGACCTAACGACAACGAGAGCACCGCCGCGGCAATCGGAAAAGTGGTCTTTCCACAGAAAGACAACGAGAGGCTGCCGTGGTAGCCAACAGACGACGAGCGCAGGCGGAGCCTCGAGCCACGGCCGGGTTCATCGTCAATGGGTCATCGTCGCTCGATCAGCCTTGAGACGGCCTGATCGCCGGACCGACCGCCAGTCCCGCGTTGCCCGACGCCGCCAAGGGGGCGGCACCGGCCGTCGGTGTCAACGCCTCGAACACCCATATCGGCTGAACCGCCAGCGTCGGCGTCGAATGCCGCTTCACGCCGAACGTCTCGGGCCTGGTCGAATATCGCTACACCGACGTCGCCAAGAAGACCTATCCCTTCCTGGTCAGCGCCGGATATCAGGACCACGCGGTCCGCGTCGGGCTCAACCACCGTTTCACCACCGGGCCGGCGGCGATCATTGCCCGCTATTAGCCACAAGCGCGGTGTATCGTCCTTCGCAGTGCATCTTCTTCATGAAACTGGGCCGCCCTCCGGGGCGGCTCCTTTTTGCCGGCATGTCCTGTTTGCCGACCTGTCCTGTTTGCCGGCATGTCCCGGCCGAACGCCAGCCGCCGCTGCACCGACACGGCCCGCGCGGCAGGATCGGCCTTCTGCCGCCTCAGTGCGTCTCGAAGGCCTGGTCGAGCCGCTTGCGGCACTCGGTCAGTTCGTAGAGCGCCGACTGCAGCTTGCGGATATCGTCGGCGGCAAGCAGCGTGGTCGGCGCCGCGTGATGGCTCGGAGCGGCAAGCGGTCCCTCGCCACGCGGCGGCGGAGCCGGCCGGGGTCCGGATCCCGCCGGCGCCCAGGGCTGGCCGGCCGACAGGTCCTGGCCCGGTCGCTGGGTCGGGGCCGGCCGAAGCGGCTGCTGCAGGTCGCCGGCGGACGATTGCGTCCGCGTCGGCCCGACCGGCTGGTCGTCGTCCTCGTCTTCGTTGAAATCCTCGGCTTCGAATTCATCGTCGCCGAAAGCCGGCTCAGACCGCGTGCGCGCCTCGTCCGCCGGATGGGAGGGCTCGCCGCGCAGGACCGGCAGCAACCCCTTCAGGCTGGCGCGCAGGCCCGAAGCCTGAGGGCCACGCATCGCCTCGCCCGCAACCTGATCGTCCGAGGCGACCACTTCCGGCCCGCCGGGCTTGGGCAGGGCCGAACCGCCCTCGCCTCGTCCGAGCGCCTGGATGGCCTTGATGCCGCTTTCCTTGATGATCCGCTGGACGCCCCGGATCGTGTAGCCCTCGCCATAGAGCAGATGGCGGATACCCTTCAGCAGATCGATATCGTCGGGCCGGTAATAACGCCGCCCGCCGCCGCGCTTCAGCGGCCTGATCTGGGCAAATCGCGTTTCCCAGAAGCGCAGGACATGTTGTGGCAGGTCGAGATCCTCGGCGACCTCGCTGATCGTGCGATATGCGTCCGGTGCCTTGTCCACTGAGCGAACCAATTGTTTCGGAGCTTCGATCCCTTAGCCGGGACCGGCGGCGAAACGGTGACGGATTCGTGACCGCCCGACAATCCAAAACCACGCCCGACCAGGTCCGGTCGCGCCGATTTCGGCGCCGCGCCGTCGATCCGTCAATCCTTGAGGCCGGCGGTGCTGTGGCCGTTGATCTGCGCCTTGAGGATATTGGACGGCTTGAACACCATCACCCTGCGCGGTGCGATCGGCACTTCCTGGCCGGTCTTCGGATTGCGTCCGACCCGCTCGCCCTTGGAACGCACGACGAACGAACCGAAGGACGACAGCTTCACCGTCTCGCCTTCGGCGAGGCAGTCGGTGATTTCCTTCAGGACCAGTTCGACGAGCTGCGCCGATTCGGTCCGCGACAGCCCCACCTTTTGATAGACAGCCTCGCACAAATCCGCGCGCGTGACGGTTTTGCCCGTCATGTCGACCCCCAATGCAAGCCCCGGAAAAGCCACCCGGCCACCGGTTCCAGGAACCGACGGCCATGCTTATCACCCTGATTTCATTATCACTATGGCCTCAAGAGGCCCCGGTCAACCACCTTAGGGCGGCACCGGACGTTTCGCCGCTCACCAGCGGATCAGCGCCGAGCCCCAGGTGAAGCCGCCACCCATGGCTTCCAGCATGACCAGGTGGCCCTTCTGGATACGCCCGTCCTTGACCGCGACGTCCAGCGCCAGCGGGATCGACGCCGCCGAGGTGTTGCCGTGCCGGTCGACGGTGATGACCACCTTTTCCGGCGCGATCTTCAGCTTCTCGGCGGAGGAATCGATGATCCGCTTATTGGCCTGGTGCGGCACGAACCAGTCGAGGTCGGCCGATGTCGTACCGGTAGCGGCATAGGCGTCGTTCATCACGTCGGTGATCATGCCGACGGCGTGCTTGAAGACCTCCCGGCCCTCCATGCGCAGATGTCCCACCGTGCCGGTCAGCGACGGCCCGCCGTCGACATAGAGCTTCGGCGTATGCCGCCCGTCGGAGCGCAGATGGGTGGTCAGCACGCCCCGCCCCGCGATGCCGTCGGGCTGTTCCTGGGCTTCCAGCACGATGGCGCCGGCGCCGTCGCCGAACAGCACGCAGGTGCCGCGGTCTTCCCAGTCGAGAATGCGCGAAAAGGTCTCGGCGCCGATCACCAAGGCCCGCTTGTGGCTGCCCGAGCGGAGAAACTTGTCCGCCGTCGTGACCGCGAAGACGAAACCCGAGCAGACCGCCTGCAGGTCGAAGGCGGCGCCGTGGGTGATGCCAAGCCGGGCCTGGATGGCGGTGGCGCTGGCCGGAAAGGTGCGGTCCGGCGTCGAGGTCGCCAGCAGGATCAGGTCGATATCCGCGGCGGTGATGCCGGCATGGGCGAGCGCCGCCTCGGCGGCCTTCAGGCCGAGATCCGAGGTGGTCTCGCCATCAGCCGCGATATGGCGCTCACGGATGCCCGTGCGCTGGACGATCCACTCGTCCGAGGTGTCGACACGCTCGGACAATTCGGCATTGGTCAGGACACGTTCCGGCAGATAGCTGCCGACGCCGAGGACAACGGAACGCAGTGTCACGATGCGGCCTCGAGGGAAACGGGTGCGGGCTCGGCCCGCGACGCATGATAGGCATCAACCATCGAACGAATCTTGGATTGGAGGTCGTAGCGCGCCATGTCGTAGGCGATATCGACGGCGCTCGCAAAGCCAAGTGGATCGGTACCACCATGGCTCTTGATCACGACGCCATTGAGGCCGAGAAACACGGCGCCGTTGCTTTTGCGCGGATCCATCTTTTCCCGCAGCGTGGCAAAGGCGGTGCGGGCGAGCAGATAGCCCAGGCGCGACCGCCAGGTGCGCGACATGGCGCCGCGCAGATATTCGCCGATCTGCTTGGCGGTGCCTTCGGCGGTCTTCAGCGCGATATTGCCGGTGAAGCCTTCGGTCACCACCACGTCGACGACGCCCTTGCCGATATCGTCGCTTTCGACGAAGCCCCGATAGTCCAGGCTCGACAGATTGGCGTCGCGCAGGATCTGGCCGGCCTCGCGAATGAACTCGAGGCCCTTGACCTCCTCGACCCCGATATTGAGCAGGCCGACGGTCGGCCGCTCCAGGTCGAACACCACCTGCGCCATGGCGGCGCCCATCACGGCCATGTCGACCAGCGCGCGGGCATCCGCGCCGATGGTCGCTCCCATGTCGAGCGCGATGGATTCGCCCCTCAGCGTCGGCCAGAGCGCGGCGAGCGCCGGCCGCTCGATGCCGGCCATGGTCTTCAGGTTGAAGGCCGCCATGGCCATCAGCGCGCCGGTATTGCCGGCCGACACCGCAGCGGCGGCCCGGCCGAACTTGACCTCGTCGAGCACTTTCCACATCGACGAGACGCGGCGGCCGTAGCGCAGCGCCTTGGACGGCTTGTCGTCCATGCGGATGGCGATATCGGTATGAACGATCTGCGCATGCGCCTTGACGCGTGGATTGGCGGCCAGCAGCGGCAGGATCTGCCGCTCGTCGCCGACCAGCACGAACTCCAGGTCGCGATGGCGCGACAAGGCGATCTCGGCGCCCGGAATGATGACCGAGGGGCCGAAATCGCCCCCCATGGCATCAAGGGCCAGCCTGACCTTCTCAGACATTCGCCATCCCGTTCGAGCGTCGCTTCGGACGCCAGTTGCGTTGCTGGAAACCGATCGGCCCAGGGAGCCGGGACAATAGCGTCTGGCTCCGGCGGCACAAGAGGCAGGGTGGCTGCGGCGAAAGTTTGATGCTGGGCATCAGGGTTCGCGTTTCAGCTTGGCGAGCCCGGCGAAGGGCGATGCCTCGTTGGCGGCCTGAGGCGCCTCGAAGGCCGCGTCCGGCCGGCGCGGATAGGGATCGACCACCAGCGCCAGGAATTCGATCGCGATGGCGGCGAGATCGATCTCGTTGCCGATCAAGGGATCGTCGGCCGCGACCGAGGCATCGATCGCCAGCCCGTCCTCCTCGTCATGAACGAGATGCGGTTTCAGCTTGTCGACCGGCCGGAAGGTCGCATCGATCTCCTCCTCGATGACGTTGGCGACCGGCTCCAGGCTGACCACGCAGGTCTGCGACACCGTTGCCTGGACGCGACCGGTCACCGCCAGGCCATCGCCGTGATACGGCCGGATCTCGACGTCGAGCAGGAAGGCCTCGATCGCCTCGACGCCGATCGCCGCCGCCAGCGCCGCGCCGTCGGCGGGCTCCAGCCGGTCGCGCCGGACATGGCGCCCACCAGCCGGCACCTCCTGGATCCGCACCGGCCAGCGCGGCAGGTGTGCGGCGGATTGTCGTGCGGTCATGACTGGCCTCCGTGGCGAACCAGCGGGAAGGATATCCGGCCGGTGGCCAGATGTTCAAACGGCAAGGCGGCGAGATCGGCGGCGGCGGCCCGGACATAGGCGGCAAGCGCGGAAGCCTCGGCATCCGGCCGGCCCAGGACATTGCGGGCGATCGCCTGTTCGAGCTGTTTCGGCTCGCCGCTCGCCAGCGCCTCGTCATAGGCCTTGACCCGCCCGTAGAAGGCTTCGCCCATCTTCTTGATGCGTTTCGGCACCTTGGTGTCGGCGACGCCCAGCTCACGCAGGCCGCGGTCGAGATCGAAAAACAGCAGATCGAACAGCGCCTGCCCCAGCTCCCGGCGCTCCGGGGCCTCTTCCTTCAGCCGGTGCAGCACGAGGAAAATATGCAACACCACCATCTCAAAGCGACCTTCCACGGTGTCGGCCACGCCATGGTCGCGGAAGAAGGCGGGATTGCGCGATTGCGCCACGATGGCGCCGTAAAGGCTGCGGATCGTCTCGTCGCCCTTGTTCCGGCGGAAAAGGCCGAAGATCATGAGGTTCAGTCCGGCTTTGGGTTGAAAAGAATGCGCATGCGGGGTACGTCAACGCGACCCCGCATTCAAGCGCGGGGCGGCGTCCACGACGCCGCAGGGTGTTGAAGGTTGTGCGAATGGTGCCCGTGAAGTTCTCTTTTTCTAAGGCAGCGATGGTGATCGGTGCCGCCCTCCTGACCGGCGCATGTTCCAACGGCCCGTCCCTGACCATGCCGTCTTTGCCTTCGGCGCCCTCCTTCACCGCGGGCGAGACCTTCAATCGCGGCTACATCGTCTCCGAGGAGGCGCTCGCCCAGGTCCGCCCGGGCAACAGCCAGGACCAGGTGCTGGTCGCGCTCGGCACGCCGACGACGATCTCCACGATCAGCGGCGACGTGTTCTATTACATCAACGAGAAGCAGACGCGCTCGTTCCTGTTCCAGCCGCTCAGGACCGTCGAGCGCAACGTCATCGCGGTCTACTTCACCCGCGAGCGCAAGGTCGAGCGGATCGCCAATTACGGCCTGCAGGACGGCAAGGTGTTCGACTTCATCAACCGCACGACCACCAGCGGCGGCGAGGAAGCCAGCCTGCTGCGCCAGATCCTGCAGGGCCCGCGCTCGTAACGCGCCCCCACGCAGCGCTCGACATCCGGTCGTTGCCGCGTAAGCCCTCGCCCCCCCTGCGGGAGAGGGTGGCCTCGCATGGCGAGACGCTGTGCAGGCGCCGGTTGAGGGTTTGATGGGGGCTGAGCCCTCGATTTCACCCGACATGCACCGAACGCACCGACGCAGCCGCCCTCACTTGGCGGCTCCGCTCCCACCCTTTCCCACGCAGGCGTGGGCGAGGGTTGACGCGCCTTCCCCATTCACCATTCCCCCAACGAAAAACCCCGCGGATCGCTCCGCGGGGCTCGCTTCGATGACGTCGCTGTCGCTCAGTGCGCGAGAATGGCCAGCAGCAGCAGCGCGACGATGTTGCAGATCTTGATCGCGGGGTTCACGGCGGGGCCCGCCGTGTCCTTGTAGGGGTCGCCGACGGTGTCGCCCGTCACCGAGGCCTTGTGGGCGTCCGAGCCCTTCAGGTGCTTCACTCCGTCCTTGTCGACGAAGCCGTCCTCGAAGGATTTCTTGGCATTGTCCCAGGCGCCGCCGCCCGAGGTCATCGAGATCGCGACGAACAGGCCGTTGACGATGACACCGAGCAGCGAGGCGCCGAGAGCCGCGAAAGCCGAGGCCTTCGAGCCGGACAGCCACAGCACGCCGAAATAGGCGACGAGCGGCGCCAGGACCGGCAGCAGCGACGGAATGATCATTTCCTTGATCGCCGCGCGGGTCAGCATGTCGACGGCCCGGCCGTAATCCGGCCGGTCGGTGCCGGCCATGATGCCCGGCTTCTCCTTGAACTGACGGCGGACTTCCTCGACCACCGAACCGGCGGCGCGGCCCACGGCGGTCATGGCGATGCCGCCGAACAGATAGGGAATGAGGCCACCGAAGATCAGGCCGGCCACCACATAGGGGTTGGACAGGTCGAAGGAGACCTTTCCGACATCCCTGAAATAGGGCAGGCCCGCATCGATGAACTGCTGCAGGTCGTTGGTATAGGCCGCGAACAGCACGAGCGCGCCGAGACCGGCCGAACCGATGGCATAACCCTTGGTGACCGCCTTGGTGGTGTTGCCGACCGCGTCGAGCGCATCGGTCGACTGGCGCACTTCCTTCGGCAGGCCGGCCATTTCGGCAATGCCGCCGGCATTGTCGGTGACCGGGCCGAAGGCGTCGAGGGCCACGATCATGCCGGCGAGGCCGAGCATGGTGGTGACCGCGATCGCCGTGCCGTAGAGGCCGGCGAGCTGGAAGGTGGCGATGATGCCGCCGACGATGACGATCGCCGGCAGTGCCGTCGATTCGAGCGACACGGCGAGGCCCTGGATCACGTTGGTGCCGTGACCGGTGACCGACGCCTGGGCGATCGACACCACCGGGCGCTTGCCCGTGCCGGTGTAATATTCGGTGATCCAAACGATCAGGCCGGTGACGACCAGGCCGACCAGGCCGCAGACGAACAGGGCCTTGCCGGTGATCGACTGGCCGGCGACGATGCCGAGCTCGCCCCAGCCGGTGACGAACTGGGTGGCGCCCGCCAGGCCGACGATCGACAGCGCGCCGGTGGCGATCAGGCCCTTGTAGAGCGCGCCCATGATCGAGTTGGACGCACCGAGCTTGACGAAGAAGGTGCCGGCGATCGAGGTGACGATGCACACCGCGCAAATCGCCAGGGGATACATCAGGGCCGCCTGCAGCACCGCGGGCGACGCCTTGGCGAAGAAGATCGCCGCCAGCACCATGGTGGCGACCACGGTCACCGCATAGGTTTCGAACAGGTCGGCGGCCATGCCGGCGCAGTCGCCGACATTGTCGCCGACATTGTCGGCGATGGTGGCGGGGTTGCGCGGATCATCCTCGGGAATGCCGGCTTCGACCTTGCCGACAAGATCGGCGCCGACATCGGCGCCCTTGGTGAAGATGCCGCCGCCGAGCCGGGCGAAGATCGAGATCAGCGAGGCGCCGAAGCCGAGCGCCACCAGCGCGTCGATCACCGTGCGGCTGGCGACGCCGAGGCCCATGGGACCGGTGAGCACCCAATAATAGCCGGCGACGCCGAGCAGCGCGAGACCGGCGACCAGGAGGCCGGTAACCGCGCCGGCCTTGAAGGCGATGTCGAGACCGGCCGCCAGCGATTTGGTCGCGGCCTGGGCCGTGCGCACATTGGCGCGCACCGAAACGTTCATGCCGATGAAGCCGGCGGCGCCCGAGAGCAGCGCACCGATCAGGAAGCCGATGGCGACGACCGTGCCGAGCAGGAAGTACAGGCCGATCAGGATGACGACGCCGACAATGGAGATCGTCAGATATTGGCGGCGGAGATAAGCCTGCGCGCCCTCGGCGATCGCGCCGGCGATTTCCTGCATTCGCGCGGAACCGGGATCCTGCGCCATCAGCGACTTGGTCGCCCAAGCGCCGTAGACCACGGATAATAATCCGCAGCCGATAATAACCACCCAAAGGGCTGTGCTCATTGACAACGTTCCTCTCGACCAGCCGTCCGAATGAACGACCGTCCGACCACTTCGGCCGGCTCTTCTTGCCTCTTGTTCACCGCGCGCAGCGCTGGAGTGACCGGCTGTCGCGGGACCGTCGCTTTTTTGCCAAAGTCCTTTCAGGTAAGCAACGAAAGAGAGCTATGCCGAGCCTCGGCCTTTAGGCGACCGGGGAGAGGTTCGTGTGGTCGAAGTCGCGATCGACTCAATGCGCCGCGGCCGGCGCCCGGCGCGCGGTTCCCAGCGCCAGCGACACGGCGGCGACGAGAACGATCGGGAACACCACCCAATTGACCATGTCCCAGCCGTAATTGGTCAGAATCTGGCCCGACGAGAAGGATCCGACCGCCATCACGCCGAACACGCAGAAGTCGTTGATCGACTGGACCTGGGTGCGCTCCTCCGGCCGCGCGGTCGCGGCGACCATGGCGCTGGCGCCGATATAACCGAAATTCCACCCGAGCCCGAGCAGCACCAGGGCTCCGTAGAAATGCGCAACCGTCAGCCCGACGAGGCCGGTGACCGCCGCCAGCGCGGTCAGCCCGAGCCCGACGGCAACGATTCGCGGCGCGCCGAAGCGGGTGATCAGGCTGCCGGTGAAAAAGCTCGGGCCGTACATGGCGATGACATGCCACTGGATGCCGTAGGCCGCGTCATCGACCCCGTGGCCGCAGCCGATCATGGCGAGCGGCGCCGCGGTCATGACGAAGTTCATCAGCATGTAGGTCGAGGCGCCGCAGATTACCGCGGTCAGGAAGGCCCGGTCGCGGAAGAAGCGCGACACCGGCCGGCGGGCCGAGGCGGCGACCGGCTTCGGCTTGGGAATGTCGATGAAGGACAGGATCAGGCCGGCGAGAATGGCCACCACGGCCTGGCCGATATAGGTGCCCGCGAACAGCACCGGCGGCAGCGCGTCCTTGGTCCACACCACCAGTTGCGGCCCGACCACGCCGGCGATGATGCCGCCGGTCATGACCCAGGAGATCGCCTTGGGCCGGAACGCGTCGGAGGCGGTGTCGGCGGCCGCGAACCGGTAGCTCTGGGCGGCCGAGGCATAAAAGCCGGCGCAGAAGGTGGCGAGGCAGAAGATCGGAAAGCTCGCCAGCGTCACGCCGAGATAACCGAACAGGCCGGTCAGCACGCCGGCCGAGGTGGCGATCTGATAGGCCGCCCGGCGCCCGACCCGGTGGATCAGCATGCCGACCGGCAGCGACGCGGCGGCTAGGCCGACCACGAAGATCGAGATCGGCAATGTCGCCAGCGAACGCGTCGGCGCGAGCCCCGCGCCGACGATCGCGCCGGTCGCGAACATGACGGTCGTGTTGGCTCCGGCGAGCGCGGTCGCCAGCGAGAGGATGAAGGCGTTGCGGCGGGCGAGCCGGTCGCCGGCCGCCAGCATGTCCTGCGTCGTGGTTGTCATGGCGTTTCCGAAGAATTCCGCTGCCTTGGCTGCACAGTCCCGGAGCATGGACGTTCCACGGAACGGCCTCTTCGGAGAACGGACAGGTGGATTACCCGGAATAGCCACGCAAAGCCACATTCGGTCGGTCCAGGGTGACCTGCGCCGCACACATGCGCCCGCCGCGCCGCGGCTCTTGCCGCGGCGCCGGCTTTGCGGCCTGATCGGATCGGCGCGCGAATGCAGTGGCGCCGCCATGCCGGCCCATGGCGTTCGGCCCCGAGGAGACCACCCGATGAGCCTGCTGTTCACGCCTCTCGATCTCGGCCCGGTGCGGGTTCCGAACCGCATCGTGGTCGCCCCCATGTGCCAGTATTCGGCCAATGACGGCTGCGCCAGCGACTGGCATCTGCAGCACCTGATGACGCTCGCCATGTCGGGCGCGGGCCTTGTCGTGCTCGAGGTCGCGGCCGTCGAGCGCCAGGGCCGGATCACCCATGGCTGCCTCGGCCTCTATTCCGACGCCAACGAGGCGAGCCTGGCGCGCGCCTTGGCGGCCGCCCGCACGGTCGCCCTGCCCGGCACCCGCTTCGGCATCCAGATCGGCCATGCCGGCCGCAAGGGCTCGGCCCAGCGCCCCTGGGAAGGCGGCCACGCGCTCGCCCCCGATGCCGATCCCTGGCCCGTCCTGGCGGCTTCCGCGATCCCCTTCGACGACGGCTGGCACACCCCAAGGGCTTTCGACGCCGAGGATGTCGCGCGGATCACCCATGCTTTCGTCGCGGCCGCCGGCCGGGCCGCCAGGATCGGCTTCGACGTGGTCGAACTGCACATGGCCCACGGCTATCTCATGCACAATGTGATGAGCCCGCTCTCCAACCAGCGCGACGACGGTTTCGGCGGCAAGCGCGCCAACCGCTTCTCCTGGCCGCTGGCGCTTGCCGGCGCGGTCCGGGCCGCCCTCCCCGAGGGGGTGGCGCTCGGCGCCCGCATCACCGGCCAGGACTGGGCCGAGGACGGGCTGCAGGTCGAGGACGCGGTGGCGCTCGCCGCCGACCTCAGGGCCGCCGGCCTCGTCTATGCCTGCGTGTCCTCGGGCGGTATCAACCCGAGGATCCGGGTTGCCGTGTCGCCCGGCTACCAGGTGCCCTTCGCCAAGGCGGTCAAGACGGCGACCGGCATCACCACCCGCGCCGTCGGCATGATCGCCCGGGCCGACCAGGCCGAGGAGATCCTGCAAAGCGGCGCCGCCGACCAGGTGGCGCTCGCCCGCGCCATTCTCGACGATCCGCGCTGGGGCTGGCATGCCGCGGAGACGCTGGGCGCCAGCCTCAGCCTGCCGCCGCAATATGCCCGCGCCGCCGCCAAGCTCTGGCCCGGCGCGGCGCTCGCGCGCCGGCATGCGGAGTGAGCGCTACTCGTTGCGCGCGGCGTTCTCGCAAAGGGAATGGTGGGCAGTGACGGGCTCGAACCGCCGACATCCTGCGTGTAAAGCAGGCGCTCTACCAACTGAGCTAACCGCCCGGACCGATCAAGCTCGCCATTTAGCCGCCCCGGCCCATCGAGGCAAGGGGCTCGTCTGATACCGGCCCCTGAAACGGCGAACGCCGCCGGGGGGCCCGGCGGCGCTCGCGAAGCACTGCTCGTTCCGTCAGCTGTTGACGGCGTCCTTCAGGCCCTTGCCGGCCGAGAACTTGGGCGCCTTGGAAGCGGCGATCTTCACCGGCTTGCCGGTGCGCGGATCACGACCGTCGCGGGCTGCGCGGTTGCTCACCGAAAACGCGCCGAAGCCAACCAGCTTCACGTCGCCGCCAGCCTTCAGGGTGGCCTCGATGATGTCGAACGTGGCATCCACGGCAGAACCCGCCTGCGCCTTCGTCAGGCCTGCCTTCTCGGCAACAGCTGCGATGAGTTCGTTCTTGGTCACGGCTTTTCTCCTTGATCTAGCCGGACCGGGAATCAGGGATTCCATTGCCGGCGAGGACGACATCCTGTGCCGTGTGATCGGGCGGAAATCAAGGCTGGCGCGGGTTTTCAACGCCTCAAAGCCATGAAATCCGGGGCTTTCAACAGAAAACCCCGGGCCAAGGCCCGGGGCTTTCAACAGTTTCAACCTGTGAGGCTCAGTGCGCGAGCGCAGCTGCCGCATCGTCATCGCCCGTCTTGGGCGATGCCACCGGCTCCGCGTCCTCGTCCCAGACGATCGGAACCGGCTGGCGGATGAGGGCGTGCTTGAGCACCTCGTCCATGCGCCCGACCGGGATGATTTCCAGGCCGTTCTTCACATTGTCCGGGATTTCCGCCAGATCCTTGGCGTTCTCCTCGGGGATGAGCACCACTTTCAGGCCGCCGCGCAGCGCCGCCAGCAGCTTCTCCTTCAAGCCGCCGATCGGCAGAACCCGCCCGCGCAGCGTCACTTCGCCGGTCATGGCGATGTCCTTGCGGATCGGAATGCCCGACATGACCGAGACGATGGCGGTGGCCATGGCGATGCCCGCCGACGGGCCATCCTTCGGGGTTGCCCCCTCCGGCACGTGCACGTGCACGTCGCGCTTGTCGTAGAGTGGCGGCTTGATGCCGTAGTCGATGGCCCGCGAGCGGACATAGGATGCCGCCGCGCTGATCGATTCCTTCATCACATCGCGCAGGTTGCCGGTCACCGTCATGCGGCCCTTGCCGGGCATCATCACGGCTTCGATGGTCAACAGCTCGCCGCCGACCTCGGTCCAGGCCAGGCCCGTCACCGCGCCCACCTGATCCTCGGTCTCCGCCATGCCGTAGCGATAGCGCGGCACACCGAGATAATCCTCGACCACCTTGGGCGTCACCTTGACCGTCTTCTTCTTGGTCAAAGTCAGGTCCTTCACGGCCTTGCGGACGAGATTGGACATTTCACGCTCGAGGTTACGCACGCCCGCCTCGCGGGTGTAGCGACGGATCACGGTCATCAGCGCTTCGTCGTCGATCGACCATTCCTTCTCCGCCAGGCCATGCTTCTTGATGGCGTTGGGGATCAGGTGCTTCTTGGCGATTTCGCGCTTCTCGTCCTCGGTATAGCCGGCGATACGGATCGTCTCCATCCGGTCCAGCAGGGCCGGCGGGATGTTGAGCGTATTGGCCGTGGTCACGAACATGACGCTCGACAGGTCGAAATCGACCTCGAGGTAATGGTCGTTGAACGTGGCGTTCTGCTCCGGATCCAGCACCTCCAGCAGGGCCGCCGAGGGATCGCCCCGGAAGTCCTGGCCCATCTTGTCGATTTCGTCGAGCAGGAACAGCGGGTTCGCCGTCTTGGCCTTCTTCATCGACTGGATGATCTTGCCGGGCATCGAACCGATATAGGTGCGCCGGTGACCACGGATCTCGGCCTCGTCACGCACGCCGCCGAGCGAGATGCGCACGAACTCGCGTCCCGTCGCCTTGGCGATCGACTTGCCGAGCGAGGTCTTGCCGACGCCGGGAGGACCGACGAGGCAGAGGATCGGACCGGTGAGCTTGTTGGCGCGCTGCTGAACGGCCAGGTACTCGACGATGCGGTCCTTGACCTTGTCGAGCCCGAAATGGTCGTTGTCGAGCGTCGACTGGGCCCCCGCGAGGTCCTTCTTGATCTTCGACTTCTTGCCCCAGGGCAGCGACAGCATCCAGTCGAGATAGTTGCGCACGACGGTCGCTTCCGCCGACATGGGCGACATCTGACGCAGCTTCTTCAGCTCGTGATGGGCCTTGTCGCGGGCTTCCTTGGACAGCTTGGTCCGCTTGATCTTGTCTTCCAGCTCGACCAGCTCGTCCCGGCCCTCTTCGTCGCCGAGCTCCTTCTGGATCGCCTTCATCTGCTCGTTGAGATAATACTCGCGCTGGGTCTTCTCCATCTGCCGCTTCACGCGGGTGCGGATCTTCTTCTCGACCTGCAGGACCGAGATCTCGCTCTCCATCAGCCCGAGCGCCTTTTCCAGGCGCTTGGCGACGTCGAGCGTCTCCAGCACGGTCTGCTTGTCGGAGATCTTGACCGCGATATGGGAGGCGACGGTATCGGCGAGCTTCGAGGCATCCTCGATCTGGCCGACCACCGAGACGATCTCGGGCGAGACCTTCTTGTTCAGCTTCACATAGCCTTCGAACTCGGTGACGACGGAACGCGCCAGGGCCTGGACCTGGACCTTGTCGCCGATCTCGTCGGCAACGACCGTGGCCTCGGCCTCGTAGAAGTCCTCACGGGTCGAATAGCCGGCGATCTTGGCGCGGGTGACGCCCTCGACCAGCACCTTGACGGTGCCGTCGGGCAGCTTCAGCAGCTGCAGGACGCTGGCCAGCGTGCCGATGTCATAAATCGCCTCGGGCGCCGGATCGTCGTCCTGCGCGTTCATCTGCGTGGCGAGCAGGATATGCGTTTCGGCGCGCATCACCTCCTCGAGCGCGCGAATCGATTTCTCGCGACCGACGAACAGCGGCACGATCATGTGGGGAAACACCACGATGTCGCGCAGCGGCAGGACCGGGAAGCTCTTCACTTCGCCGGGGGTGAGGGGCGGACGCTTCTTGGTCTCGCTCATGATGCTCTCGTCCTTTGCTCGACACGCCGCTGAAAACGGCCCTTATGGGCCCGTCCCGACACGGCGCTCGGATGATCCGGGGCATGGACCTGCTTGCCACATATGTCGCGCGGGGACGGCGGCGGGAATGAGGCCCTGCTGGGGAGCCGGTGCGGCAACCCAAAGGCGCTCGTGGCGCTTGGCCGACCCCTGGCATGAACCCTGCCCGGGGGTCTGTCGGTCACCATTAGGTGGCGGTGCACCCATGAGGTGTCAAGGCAGCCGATGGGGTCGTTTGTGCAGCGCCCACAAGTTGGCCGGCAGTCCCTGGGCGCATGGCTCGGTCCGGCGCCGCGGGATCGGCCGGCGCGGCGGCCCTCCGGACGCCGGTCACACGGCTGAAACAATCGCATTCGGCCGCCACATGACGTGGCGCGGCACGGCGAAACCCTGAAACATTCGGACCCTAGTCAATGGCCATGCCTCGACGAGGGGGACGGGCCGCCGGCCGAACCCGCCAGACCGCCGCATCCGCAAGGATCGCACCGGACCGGCGGCAAGGGACCGCAGCGACACGGCCAGGGTCTCGGCGCGGTCATTCGGCCCTACAAGCACCTCACGGGAGTTCCCCATGCACCGCCGCCTTCTCCTTGCATCCCTTGCCGCAGCCTCGGTGGTCGCCTCGACCGAAGCCTTCGCGCAGGCCCAGCAGAACTTCTCGCTGATCAACCGCACCGGCTTCCAGGTCAACGAGGTCTATGTCAGCCCGTCGGCCAACAACAATTGGGGCCGCGACATTCTCGGCGACGGCGTGATGCCGTCCGGCACCCGCCGCAACATCACCTTCCCGCGCCGGACCCAGGCCTGCATGTTCGACCTGCGCATCGTCTATGACGACGGCGACAAGTCCGAAGCCCGCGAAATCAACCTGTGCCAGGTGAGCAACGTCACCTTGACCTGGACCGGCCGCGGCACCCGTTTCAGCTACGACTGAGCCATCGCAGCCGACCCTTTCCTCCGCAGACCTCCACCTTCAGGCGGGCCCCCGGCCCGCCTTTCTTTTTTAGCCGCCTTCCGTTTTGGGACGGTCGCGGCGTCCTGGCCCCCGGACTGTGCCAAAATGAAAAAGGCGGGCCGAAGCCCGCCTTTCCGATCGTCCGTGGTCGCGCCGCGCCTCAGGCGCTCGCGGCCTTTTCCTTCTCCGAATAGATGTAGAGCGGGCGCGCCTTGCCCTGCACCACCTCATCCGAGATCACCACTTCCTCGACGCCTTCCAGGCCCGGCAGGTCGTACATCGTGTCGAGCAGGATGCTCTCCATGATGGAGCGCAGCCCGCGCGCGCCGGTCTTGCGGTCGATCGCCTTGCGGGCGACCGCGCCGAGCGCGTCCTCGTGGAACGACAGGTCGACATTCTCCATCTCGAACAGCCGCTGATACTGCTTCACCAGCGCGTTCTTCGGTTCGGTCAGGATCCGCTTGAGCGCCGACTCGTCCAGGTCTTCGAGCGTCGCCAGCACCGGCAGGCGGCCGACGAATTCCGGGATGAGGCCGTATTTCAAGAGATCCTCGGGCTCCACCTCGCGGAAGATCTCGCCGGTCCGGCGATCTTCCGGTGCCCGCACCTTGGCGCCGAAGCCGATCGAGGTGCCCTGCCCCTTGGTCGAGATGATCTTCTCGAGGCCGGCAAAGGCGCCACCGCAGATGAACAGGATGTTCGAGGTGTCGACCTGCAGGAATTCCTGCTGCGGATGCTTGCGGCCGCCCTGGGGCGGCACGCTGGCGACCGTGCCTTCCATGATCTTCAGCAGCGCCTGCTGGACGCCCTCGCCAGAGACGTCACGGGTGATCGAGGGATTGTCCGACTTGCGCGAGATCTTGTCGATTTCGTCGATATAGACGATGCCGCGCTGCGCCCGCTCGACATTGTAGTCGGAGGCCTGGAGCAGCTTCAGGATGATGTTCTCGACGTCCTCGCCGACATAGCCGGCTTCCGTCAGGGTCGTGGCATCCGCCATGGTGAACGGCACATCGAGGATGCGGGCCAGCGTCTGCGCGAGCAGCGTCTTGCCCGAACCGGTCGGTCCGATCAGCAGGATGTTCGACTTCGACAGCTCGACGTCGTTGTGTTTGGTCGCGTGGTTGAGCCGCTTGTAGTGGTTGTGCACCGCCACCGACAGCACGCGCTTGGCATGGAACTGGCCGATCACGTAGTCGTCCAGGACCTTGCAGATTTCCTTCGGCGTCGGGATGCCGTCCTTCGACTTCACCAGCGCGGACTTCGATTCCTCGCGGATGATGTCCATGCACAGCTCGACGCACTCGTCGCAGATGAACACCGTCGGGCCCGCGATCAGCTTGCGGACCTCGTGCTGGCTCTTGCCGCAGAACGAGCAGTAGAGCGTATTCTTTGCGTCGCTGCCGGCTTTGCTCATCTGTCTCTCCACGCGAACCCGCGAAACATGCGGGCTCTTTGATGCGAGGCATCCCCCTTTCGGGATCGCCTCCTGAGCTCTCGGATCCGGGCCTGTCCGCCCGCTGGTCGATTAGCCAACCATGGTGGCCCGACCCGGATCAAGAAATGATTAACGCTATTTCGTCACATGCGAGGGGCTGGTAAAGCCCGTCACACGCCATCGTGAGACTATGCAATCCTTGGGCCGCAGCATGTGTCCCAAAAGTGACACGAGCGCGGCGACCATGCACTGCCGGCCTCAGCTCTTGGTCGCGTCGGCCTCGTCGGGACGCTGCTCGATCACCTGATCGATCAGGCCGAACTCCTTGGCCTTGGCAGCCGACATGAAATTGTCGCGCTCGAGGGCTTCCTCGATTTCCTTGAGGCTGCGTCCGGTGTGTTTCACGTAGATTTCGTTCAGCCGCCGCTTCAGCTCCTTGACCTCTTCGGCGTGGATCAGGATGTCGGTGACCTGACCGCGATAGCCGCCGGAGGGCTGGTGCACCATGATGCGCGAGTTCGGCAGCGCCAGGCGCTGGCCGGGCGCGCCGGCGGTCAGCAGCAGGGAACCCATCGAGGCGGCCTGGCCCATGCACAGCGTGGTGATCGGCGGCTTGATGAACTGCATGGTGTCGTAGATCGACATGCCCGCCGTGACGACACCGCCCGGCGAGTTGATATACATGCTGATCTCCTTCTTCGGGTTCTCGGCCTCGAGGAACAGGAGCTGCGCGACGATCAGCGTCGCCATGCCGTCCTCGACCGGACCCGACAGGAAGATGATGCGCTCCTTCAGCAGGCGCGAATAGATGTCGTAGGACCGCTCGCCGCGGTTGGTCTGCTCGACCACCATCGGGACGAGATAGTTCATCAGGGTGTCGGCCGGATCTCGCATCGTCTTAAGTCCTCAAGGAGCCCATTCCGGCGTGTCTTTCGCCGATTCTCTTTGACGCAATCCTAACGGGATCGCGTTATCCAGGTGAACCCGATCCCCACCGAACGTGCGAAGGGGCCGCGTGGCGCGCGGCCCCTCACCGACCCAGGACGAAAGCTGAGGTCGCGGGGGCCGCTTACGCGGCCTCCTCGTCCTCGTTGTCCTTCAGGAGATCGTCCTTGGAGACGACCTTCTCGGTCACTTCGGCGAGTTCCAGGATGTAGTCCACGACCTTCTCCTCGAAGATCGGGGCGCGGAGCGAAGCAAGTGCTTCGGGCGTCTTGCGATAATAGTCCCAGACCTGCTGCTCCTGGCCAGGGAACTGACGGGCCCGCTCGACGACCGCGCGCGTCACTTCCTCGTCGCTGATCTTGATTTGGGCCTTGTCACCGATCTCCGCAAGGACGAGGCCGAGACGAACCCGCCGCTCGGCGATCTTGCGATAGTCCTCGCGCGCCTTTTCCTCGGTCGTGTCCTCGTCGGCGAAGGTCTTGCCGCGCGATTCCAGATCCTGCGTCACCTGGCGCCAGACGCTCTCGAACTCCTGCTCGACCAGGGTCGGCGGCAGTTCGAAGGCGTGCTTCTCGTCGAGCGCGTCGAGCAGCACGCGCTTCACCTTGCGGCGCGAGGCGCTGGCATATTCGTCCTTCAGCTTGTCGGTGATCGCGCCCTTCAGCTTCTCGAGATCCTCGAAGCCGACCATCTTGGCGAACTCGTCGTCGATCACGCGCTCGCCCGGCTTCTCGATGCTCTTCACCGTGGTGGCGAATTCGGCGTCCTTGCCGGCCAGCTGCTGGGCCATGTAGTTCGACGGGAACTTGACCTTGATCACCTTCTCGTCGCCGGCCTTGACGCCGACCAGCTGGTCCTCGAAGCCCGGGATGAACGAGTTCGAGCCGATCTCGACCTGGATGTCGTCAGCGGTGCCGCCGTCGAACTTCTCGCCGTCGATCGTGCCGACGAAGGAAACGGTCAGGCGATCGCCAGCCTCGGCCTTGCCCTTGGTCTTCGGCTCGAACGGACGGTTCTGCTTGGCCATGGTCTCGAGCATGGCCTGGATGTCGGCCTCGCCCGGCTCGACCACCGGCTTCTCGACCTTGATGCCCTTGAAATCGGCCAGCGTGATGGTCGGCAGCACCTCGAAGGCGACGGTGTAGTCGAGGTCGGCCTTGCCGTCGAACACCGCCTGGGCCTCGTCCTGGGCCTCCGGCAGCTTCACCGACGGTTCCATGGCGAGCTTGAAGCCGTTCTCGTCGATGATTTTCTTGTTGGCTTCGCCGACCAGTGCCTCGATGGTCTCGGCGAGCACCGACTTGCCATAGAGCTTCTTCAGGTGCTGCACCGGCACCTTGCCGGGACGGAAGCCGTTGATGTTGACGCGCCCCTTGAGGTCGTCGAGCCGTGCGTCGGCGCGCGCGGCGAGATCGGTCACGGGAACCACGACGCGGAATTCGCGCTTCAGACCTTCGGACAGGGTGGCTGTCACCTGCATGGCTCAGTTTCTTTCGTGTTCGTGGTCTGTGGACCGGTCCCGATCGGTTGGTGGTGCGGGCGGAGGGACTTGAACCCCCACGGCTTTCGCCACGGGAACCTAAATCCCGCGTGTCTACCAATTCCACCACGCCCGCCGAGGGCCGCTCGAAAATAGCTTCTCGTCCCGGTAGGCGCAGACCGCCACCGGGCGCGGCCTCTTAGCACCGGGTTTTCCCGCATGCATCAAAAAAATGACAGCCGCGCGGACTTGGCGCGGGATAGCCCGCCGCAAGGCGTCGCCCGTGCGGCCGGTGGCTGCGCCGAAGCGACGCAATACGAGCCCCGCCCCCCGGGGCGACCGGCAGGTTCAGCCCATGATAAGAGGGAGGCCGATTCAAGCCGAGGCAGAGCGCTCCATGCCCTTTTCGACGTGCATCAGCCGCCGCCGGGCGCTTCAGGGGCTCGGGCTTGCCGCCGGCCAGGCGCTGCTCGCAACCGCGGCGGGCCGGCCGGCGCTGGCGCAGGCCGGGCCGCGCACGCTGACCGCCATGCGCGGCGAAGCCAGGCTGCGTGGCCCGGACCTGCCGGCCACCCCGGTCTGGGGCTATGACGGCGTCAATCCCGGGCCGACGCTGCGCGCCCGCCGCGGCGAGGCGTTCCGGCTGCGATTCGTCAACGGCCTGGACGAGCCGACGGCCCTGCACTGGCACGGCATGCGCCTCGACAACCGCATGGACGGCGTGCCCGGCCTGACCCAGCAGGCGGTGGCGCCGGGCGCGAGCTTCGACATCGCCTTCACGCCGCAGGATGCCGGCACCTTTCTCTATCGCCCCTGGCACCCCGAGTTCGGCGCCGGACAGATGGGCCGCGGCCTCGCCGGGCTCCTGATCGTCGACGGCCCGAGCCTGCCGACCGCCGACCGCGAGCTGACCCTGGCGCTCGACGACTGGGCGCTCGACGGCTCCGGCGCCATTGCCGAGCCCGGCTTCGTGCTGGAGCCGCAGGCGGCCCCCGGCGTCGCCGGCCGCCACCTCACCGTCAACGGCCAGCCTTCGCTCACCATCGCGGCGCGCGCCAATGAACGGATCTGGCTGCGCATCGCCAATGCCGCCCATGCCCGCATCATGCAGTTCACCATTCCGGGCCAGCCCCTGACGCTGATGGCGCTCGACGGCCAGCCTTGCGAAACCTTTCTGCTGGAACAGGCCCGCGTCGTGCTTGGCCCTGGCCAGCGCGCCGAGGTCATGCTGGATGTCACCGGCGCGCCGGGCACGCAGGTGCCGCTGGAGGTGACCAATTTCGCCGGGGCGACGCTCGAGGGCACCCTGGCGATTTCGGCCGACGCCCCTGCCCGGCCGGAGCCGCTCGGGGCCCCGCCGCCGCTGAGCCCCAATCCGATCGCCCAGACCATGGAATTCCAGCGCGCCTTCCGGCTCGACCTCGGCATCGAGCCGAGGCCGGCGGGCGCCACCGCCTTCAACGGCCGCGCCGACCGGGCGCCCGGCCCTCAGCCGGCCTTCAAGGTGCGCCGCGGCACGGTCGTCATGGCCGGTCTGCGCAACGACACCAGGGTGTTCCAGGCGGTTCACCTGCACGGCCACCAGGCGCGCCTGCTTGACGGACTCGACGACGGCTGGAAGCCGTTTTTCCTCGACACCGTCATGGTCGCGCCCGGCCAGACCGCGCGCATCGCCTTCCAGGCCGACAATCCCGGCAAATGGATCATCTCGGCCCAGGCGATCGGCGACGATCAGGGCCCGCTGGTGGCCTGGTTCGAGGTGAGTTGAACCGACCCCGCGGGCAGACCGGCGGTCGCGCCGTGCACCGGCGCCGCCGCCACCAGATGCTTCTTCAGATGCGTCTCCAGGAATGTCTGGAAGGCCTGGATCTTCAGCGGCCGATGGTTGCGGTGGGCGCAGAGCACGTGCAGCGGCATGGCCGGCCCGGCCCAGTCGGGCATGGCGCGCACCAGCCGTTTGGCGGCAGGGTCGCTCGCCAATAGCCAGCCCGGCAGCAGGGTCAGTCCGAACCCGGCCATGCAGCGCGCCATCAGGGTTTCCGCGTCATTGGCGATGAAGTCGCCCTGCACGCCGACCGAGCGGATCACCCCGTCCCGGGCGAAGCGCCAGACCTGGACCCCGCCGCTCGAGGCGAAGCACAGGCAATTCTTGTCGGCGAGGTCGAGCGGCTCGACGATCGGGCCGACCCGGTCGAGATAGGCGCGGCTGGCGACCAGGCGCTGCTCGACATGGCCGAGCATGCGGCTCGGATGGTCGCTGTCCGAGATCCGGCCGACGCGCACCGCGATATCGACCCCGTCGCCCGCGAGATTGACCAGATTGTTGTTCATCAGCAGCTCCACCCGGGTCTTCGGGTAGCGCTCCAGGAAGGCGTGGACGATCGGCGCGATCACCACCCGCCCGAGCGTGGTCGGACAGGCCACGCGGATCAGGCCGACCGGCTCGGCCTTCCGGTGCCGGATCTCGGTCTCGCATTCGTCGAGCGCGCCCAGGATCGCCGCGAGCCGGAGGCGAAACCGCTCTCCCTCCTCGGTGACCGTGACCGAGCGCGTGGTGCGGCGCAGCAGCTGGACGCCGAGCTGCGCCTCGAGGCCGGCGACCAGCCGGCTGACATGCGACTGCTGCAGGCGCAGCTCCTCGGCCGTCCGGCTGAAGCTGGCGGTCTCGGCGACGCGCAGAAAGGCGCGATAGGCCTGCAAGGTGTCCATTTATGCAGAGCTTACATAAATCCAATGCGGCATCCAGTCTTTATCGGCCGTCATGGCATCGTCATCCTCCGCTTCCGTGCAGGGGCAGAAGAGATCCTCCGCCAGGCCGAACATGGGGCGAACACCATTCTCCGGCGGGCTCCTTCGGATCCTCGGCACATGGCGCGCGAAACGCGCCTGGCCGTGACCTTTGAGGGGCTTTGAGGGGATTATGATGCTGAACCGCCGTTCGATCCTGAAACTGAGCAGCGCCGCCGTCGCGGCGCCCCTGGTGACCGGCCGCGCCCTGGCGCAGACCACCGACACCATCGTCATCGGCGGCTCGGTGCCGCTGTCGGGACGCGCGGCCGAAACCGGTCTCAACGTCAATAACGGCTATCTCACCGCGCAGAAATTCTTCAACGAGGAATTGGGCGGCGTCGAGATCGCCGGCAAGCGCTACAAGATCGAGGTCAGGCTGTTCGACGACGCCTCCGACCCGGCCCGGGCCTCGACGCTGATCCAGCGCCACCTCGACCAGAACGTCGACTTCTTTCTCGGCTCCTTCGGAAGCAACATCGTCCTGCCGACCGCGGCCATCGTCGAGCGCGCCAGGAAGCCGATGATGCAGACCGGCGGCGCCTCCGACCAGATCTATACCCAGAACTACAAGAACATCTTCTGCATGTTCCCGCGCGCCTCGCGCCAGCTCTACAACACCGTCGAATATTTCAAGGTGCTGAACCCGGCGCCGAAATCGATCATGGTCGCCATGTCCAACGACGCGTTTTCCAAGACGCTGGCCGAAGGCATGATCGCCTATGGCAAATCCAAGGGACTGCCGATCAACGACGTCCTGACGCTGCCGGAAAACATCACCGACGCGTCGAACCTGGTGAACCAGGTGCGGGCCAAGAAGCCGGATGTGCTGCTCTGCACCACCCACGACCAGAACTCGCTCCTGATCGCGCGCCAGCTGATCTCGTCGAATGTCGACGTGCCCCTGCTCTACCTGTCGCTGGGGCCGCAGCTGCAGAGCTTCCGCGAGGCGCTCGGCGCCTTTGGCGAGGCCCTGTTCTTCCAGCAGTTCTGGGACGAGCGCGCGCCCTACAAGGACGCCTTCTTCGGCTCGGCGCAGCAGTTCGCCGACTATTACCGCAAGCATTTCACCCGCGACATCGCCTATCACACGGCATCGGGCGCCGCCTGCATCGTCGCTTATGTCCATGCCATGAAGGCGGCCAATTCGCTCGATCCGCAAAAGGTCCGCGACGCCCTGGCGGGCCTCGACGTGGACTCGCTCTATGGCCGGATCAAGTTCACCGCGGATGGCGACGGCGACCCGATCCTGCTCGGCTCGACCGTCGGCCAGGTGCTGAAAGGCAAGCCCGAGGTGATCTTCCCGGAGGCGGCCAAGACCGCGGCGGCGGTTCATCCGGCGCCGACCTGGGCCTCGAAGCGCGCCCGGTAAGGCGATCCCCATGCTGTCATTGCAAACGCTTGCCGACGGGCTGGTGCTCGGCGGCCTGTTCTCGCTCGCCGCGGTCGGCTTCTCGCTGCTCTTCGGCGTGCTCGGCGTGGTCAATCTGAGCCACGGCGCCTTCGTGCTGATCGGCGGTTATGCCGCCTGGTCGATCTGGCATTTCACCGGCCTCGACCCGCTGGTGGCGCTGCCGGCGATCATGCTCGTCATGTTCGGCCTCGGCTATCTGTTCCAGCGCACGGTCATTCAATGGGCGACGCAGCGTGCCAGCCTGCTCGCCTCCATGCTCCTGACCTATGGCTGCGCGCTGATGATCCGCAACGCGCTGGTGCTGGTCTATTCACCCGACTTCAAGAGCATCACCCCGTCCTATGCCTTCGACGCGCTGAATTTCGGCGAGGTCACGCTCGGCCTCACCCGCGTCGCGGCGCTGGCGGTCAGCGTCGTCCTGCTCTGCCTCCTGGCGGCGACCTTGCGCTTCAGCAGCCTCGGCCGGGTCATCCGCGCCACTGCCCAGCAGGAGCAGGCCGCGGCCCTCTGCGGGGTCAATGTCCGCCACGTCTTCGCCATGACCTGCGGCCTGTCCGCGGCCTTCGCGGGGGCTGCCGGCGTGGCGATCGGCCTCGTCATGCCGTTCTCGCCGCCCGACGAAACGCTGTGGACCGTCAATGCCTTCGTGGTGGTGACGCTCGGCGGCATCGGCAGCCCGGCGGGCGCGCTGATCGGCGGCCTGATCCTCGGCATCGTCAACACGACCACGGCCCAGCTCGTCGGCGCGGCCTTCCCCAACGCCATGATGTTCCTGTTGCTCGTGCTGATGCTCATCGCCCGCCCCGCCGGACTGCTCGGCCACAGCTTCCGGGGGTCGCGATGATCGGCTTCGTCTCGCCGCGTGCCGCCTGGACCGGCATTGCCGTCACGGTGGCCGGCGCGCTGATCCTGGCGCTGCTGCCGCTGATGCTCGCCCCCTATAGCGTGCGGGTCGGCCAGTTGTTCATCCTGGCCGCCGGCCTCGCCGTCGCCTGGACCATTCTCGGCGGCTTCTCCGGCTACTGGAGCTTCGGCAACTCCGCCTTCGTCGGCACCGGCGCCTTCGTGGCGGCGCTGACCCAGGCGGCGATGCCGGCGGCCGCCCCCTGGGCCGCCTTCACCGCCGGGCTGGTGGCGGCGCTGGTCGCCAACGGCCTGCTCGCGCTGATCATCGCCTGGCCGATCCTGCGCCTGCGCGGCATCTATTTCGCCATCGCGATGCTCGGTGTCAGCCAGGTCTGCTACGAGCTGATCAGCAATGTCGACGCCTTCCGCGGTGCGATCGGCCTCAATCTCGTCGACATCGTGCCGCGCGGCGTCAGCCCTGAGAATTTCTACTACTGGGCGCTGCTCGGCTCGACCTTACTGATCGTCATCGCCGCCATTTGCGTGCGCCACGCGCGCATCGGCTACGGCCTCTTGGCGATCCGCGAGGACGAGGACACGGCCCGCATGCTCGGCGTGCCGACGACGCGCTACAAGATCCAGGCCTTCGTCGTCTCGGCCATGCTCACCGCGCTGATGGGCGTCGTCTATGCCCAGAACCTCGGCTACATCACCGGCAATTCGGTGTTCCGCAACGAGTTCAATCTCAACGTCATCGTCTATTCGCTGCTCGGCGGCATGGGCACGATCGTCGGGCCGATCCTCGGCGCGGGATTGATGACGCTGGTCACCCAGGTGCTGCTCGGCGAGCTCCTGGACATCCACATGTTCATGACCGGCCTGCTCATCGCCGTCCTGGTGCTCGCCGCGCCGAACGGGCTGATCGGCCTCTATGACGGCTATCGCCTGCGGGCGAAGCGGCGCCGGGAGCAGTGATGATGGACAGCCCCATTCTCGCCGTCTCCCACCTCAGCAAGTCGTTCCGCGGCCTGAAGGCGATCCAGGACGTGTCGCTGTCGGTGCCCAAGGGCTCGATCTGCAGCCTGATCGGGCCGAACGGCGCCGGCAAATCGACCTTCTTCAACCTGTTGACCGGCTATTTCCCGCCGGACCAGGGCCGGATCGTCTTCGAGGGACGCGACATCACCGGCATCTCGCCGGAGCGCATCGCTCAGCAGGGCGTCGCCCGGGCGTTTCAGATCGCCAAGCCGTTTCCGGCCATGTCGGTCCTGGAGAACGTCCGCATCGGCGCGTTGTTCGGCCGCACCGGCCCGCGCGACGTTCAGGCGGTGACCCGCCATGCCGTCGACATCGCCGGCCTGAGCGACCTCGCCGGCCGCGAGGCGCGCGAGCTGACGGTTGGCCAGTTGCGCCGCCTGGAAGTGGCGCGCGCGCTCGCCGCCCGCCCGTCGCTGCTGCTCGCCGACGAGCCCTGCGCCGGCCTCAACCACACGGAGACGGCCGAGATGGTCGACATCCTCCGCCGCATCCGCGACGCCGGGGCGACCGTTCTCCTGGTCGAACACGACATGAGCGCGGTCATGCGCGTCTCGGACATCGTCATGGTGCTCGAGACCGGCGTGCTGATCGCCGAAGGGACACCTGAAGCGGTGACGCGCGATCCGCGCGTCATCGCCGCCTATCTGGGAACCGACGAATGACCTTCATCAAGAAGCAAGAGATGACCGCCGAAGCGCGCAAGGCGCGCGGCGCCGAGGCGCTGGCCAAGGCCCAGGCGACCCGGGGCTACCTGCTGCCCTATCACCGCATGCTCTGCGCCCACGATCCCGACCTGATGGAGGCCTATGACGCCTATTACCGGGAACTGACGCTGGTCGAGCGCAGCTTCACCTATTTCGAGCGGGAAGTGGTCTGGCTGGTGCTGCTCGCCTCCGCCCGCGAGGCCTATGGCGACATCCACATGCCGCGCGCCGAGGAATCCGGCCTGACGCGGGCGCAGATCCACGACTGCATGGCGATCGCCGGCGCGGTCGAGGCCTTTCCGGTCATGGCCTTCTCGACCAGCTGGTCGCGCTGGGTCGATACCGGCGAGATCGAGGCCCGTTACGCCAGGATCGTCGAGGCCGCGCGCGGCGACCTGCCGGAGCTGATCGCCGAGATCGCGCTCATTGTCGGCCATGCCGCCCGCAAGTCGCGCGACGGCATGCGTTTCCACCTCAAGCGTGCCTTCGCCCTGGGCGCCAGCGCCGCCAAGATCGCCGAGGGTGTTTCCTATGTGATCCTGCCCTGCGGCGGCCCGGTCCTGGTCGATGCCTGCAATGTCTGGGACGAGCTGGCGCGCGAAGGTGTCTGCCCGCCGCCATGGCACGTGGACTGATCCGCCATGCTCGAGGTCCATGAGATCAGTTATGCCTATGCCGGAGCGGTCGCGGTCCGCGACGTCAGCCTGACCGTGGCCGAAGGCGAGATCGTCGCCCTGCTCGGCGCCAATGGCGCCGGCAAGAGCACGACGGTCCGGATGATCGCCGGCGCGCTGCGGCCCCAGCATGGCCGCATCGTCTTCGACGGACAGGACGTCACCCGCACCGAATGCCACGACATGGTGCCGCTCGGCGTCGCGCTCTGCCCGGAGGGCCGGCTGATCATGCCGCAGATGAGCGTCTACGAGAATCTGCTGATGGGCGGCTACGTCCAGAAGAACCGCGCGCTGCTGACTGAGGCGCTGGACGAGATGTTCGCGATCTTTCCCCGGCTCGCCGAGCGCCGCCGGCAGCTGGCCGGCCTGATGAGCGGCGGCGAGCAGCAGATGCTGGCGATCGCCCGCGCGCTGATGAGCCGCCCGAAGCTGCTGATCCTCGACGAACCGTCGCTGGGTCTGGCGCCGAAACTGGTGCGCGAACTGTTCGACCTCATTGGCGAGATCAACAAGCGCGGCACCGGCATTCTGCTGGTCGAGCAGAATGCCCGCCAGGCGCTGCGCATTTCGCACCGCGCCTATGTGCTGGAAAAGGGCCATACGGCCCTGAACGGCCGGTCGCAGGACCTGATCGACAACGACGCCATTCGCAGCGCCTTTCTCGGCATTTGACCAAGCCCGGCGGCCGGCCCGCGGCCGGCCACGCCTGATGCGCCTAAGCCGCCGGTGCCGGGGCAGCCGCCGGCGGGCGCGGCGGCAAGGGCGCGACCGGCATGCCGGGGAAGATTTTCTGCAGGTTGCCGCTGATGATCTGGTCGGTCTCGCGGATCCCCTTGACCACCGCGACGAGGTCGCCGTCGATCGGGCCGAGCTCGACGAGCCGGATGCCGACCTTGCCCCCCTCCTCGATCACATAGACGAACTTGCCGAGCTGGTTGGAGCCGATCGCCACCTGCGGCACCAGCAGCATGTCACGCCGCTCGCCGATCACCAGCCGGACATTGACATATTGGCCGGGCAGCAGGGCCAGGTCGCCATTGTCGATCGTCGCGCGGGCAACGATGGTGCCGGTCGCACGATCGACGCTGTTGTCGATGAAGGTCAGCTCGCCGCGGTGCCGGCCCTGGGTTTCGCCGGGCACGCGCACCTGCGCCTCGATCTTGCCGACCGCCCGCGCCTTCTGGATCTCGACCAGGTCGGTCTCGCTCGGATTGAAGGTCACGTAGATCGGGGCGAGCTGCACCAGCGTGTTGAGCGGCGTTCCGGCCGCGCTGATCAGCGTGCCGGCCGGCGCCTGGTTGCGTCCGAGGCGCCCGGTGAAGGGCGCGCGGATCTCGGTATAGCTGAGATTGAGCTCGGCGCCGCGCACGGCCGTGCGTGACATGGCGAGCTGCGCTTCGCCCTGGCGCACCGAACTCGTGCGCTGTTCGAACGAATCCCGCGCCAGATAGCCGTTGCGGGCGAGCTCGTTGCCGCGATTGAGGTTGGAGCGCAGATATTCGAGCGACGCGGCGTCCCGGTCGACCTGGGCGTTGGCGCTGTCGAGGGCCACCTGATAGTCGCGCTGGTCAATCTGGTAGATCAGATCGCCTTCCTTGACATCGGTGCCGTCGGCCCGGCTCTGCACGCCCATATAGCCGGTGATCTTCGCCTGCAGGACGACGTTGCGGATCGATTCCGTGCGTGCCGCATAGTCGAGATAGATCGGCATCGTCCGCTTGACCACCGCCGCCACCGGCACCGGCATGGCCTGCGCCGCCGGGCCTGGCGCCGCCGCGGCACGCTCGACGCCGGGCTGGTGACGTAGGACGAAATAGGCGCCGGCCGCCGCGGCGACCGCCACGATTGCTACGCTGAACCTGACTTTTCCAAGGGGCATGGGCAATTTCCCGTCTTATTCCGCGGCCTGGGCATGGCCGGTCGCCCCATGCGGGGGCGCTCCGACCGGATGCTTCAGGGTCTTCTCACGCCACTGTTCGATCATCGCATAGAACACCGGCACGAATACAAGCGTCAGGATGGTCGCGACCAGCATGCCGCCGAACACCGCCGTTCCCAGCGACTGGCGGCTGGCAGCACCCGCCCCGGTCGCCAGCATCAGCGGCACCACGCCGAGGATGAAGGCGAAGGCCGTCATCAGGATCGGGCGGAGCCGGAGCCGGGCCGCCTCGGTCGCGGCATCGATGATGCTGAGCCCCTCTTCGCGGCGACGCTTGGCGAATTCGACGATCAGGATGGCGTTCTTCGCCGCCAGCCCGATCAGCATGACGAAGCCGATCTGCGAATAGACGTCGAGCTGCAGGCCGCGCAGCCAGATCGCCAGCAGCGCCCCGAACAGCGCGAGCGGCACCGACAGCAGTACCATGAACGGCATCGACCAGCTTTCATATTGCGCCGCCAGGATCAGGAAGACGAAGACGATGGCGAGCGCGAAGACGACGATGGCGATCGAGCCGGCCTTCAGCTCCTGGAAGGTGATGCCGGTCCATTCGAAACCGAAATCGCGTGGCAGGGCGGTGGCCGCCGCCCGTTCCATCGCCACCACGGCCTGGCCCGAGGAGAAGCCCGGCGCCGCGCTGCCATTGATCAGGGCCGAACCGTAATTGTTGTAATGCGTCACGGTCTCCGGCCCGACAATGGGCTGCAGCGTGCCGAGCGTCGACAGCGGCACCATGGCGCCCGAGGCGTTGCGGACATAGAGCCGGGTCAGGTCGGCGGCGGCCGCGCGCGCGCCCTGGTTGGCCTGCAAGGTGACGCGGAAGGTGCGGCCGAACAGGTTGAAGTCGTTCACGTAGAGCGAACCGAGATAGATCTGCAGCGTGTTGAACACGTCGGGCAGGTTGAGGCCGAGGAGCTTGGCCTTGTTGCGGTCGAGGTCGTAGCGGAACTGCGGCGTCGAGGTCGAGAACGTGCTGAACAGGGTCTGCGGATTGAGCTCCGGCTGCTTGCGCGCCTCCGCCAGCAGCGCCTGCATGGCCTCGTTGACGGCGGCGGCACCGCGCCCGGAGAGATCCTCGAGCTGGAATTCGAAACCGCCGGTGGCGCCGAGGCCCTGGATCGAGGGCGGCTCGAAGGCGAAGACCAGCGCCTGCGGCACGCCGAACAGCTTGGGGCGGACGCCATTGACGATGTCGGTGGCGCTGAGGCCCGGCCCACGCTCGTGCCACGGCTTGAGAATGGCGAACAGCACGCCGGAACTCGACTGCGCCGCGCCGGTCAGGAAGTTGAAGCCGCTGATCGACATCACCTTGTCGATGCCGGCCGTCGCCAGCAGCGTGTCGCGCACCTGTTTGGACACCGCGTCGGTGCGCTCGAGCGAGGCGCCGTCGGGCAACTGGACCACCGCGAAGAAATAGCCCTGGTCCTCGACCGGCAGGAAGGTCGAGGGGATGCGTGTCGAGATCCAATAGGTCGCGCCGATGACCACCGCGAACAGCGCGAGCACCAGCCAGCGCAGCCTGACCAGCCCATGAACCGAGGCGGCATAGCCGTGCGACAAGCTATGGAAGCCGGCGTTGAACCATCGGTAGAGGAAGAAATTGCTCGGCGGACGATGGCGCAGGAAGGCCGCCGACAAGGCCGGGCTCAGGGTCAGCGAGTTGAAGGCGGAGATGCCGACCGAGATCGCCACCGTCAGCGCGAACTGGTTGTAGAGCTGGCCCGCGACGCCCGGAATGAAGGCGACGGGGATGAACACCGCCATCAGCACCGCTGTCGTGGCGATGATCGGGCCGGTCACCTCTTTCATCGCGAGCTGGGCCGCCTCCAGCGGCGGATGCCCCGCCTCCAGCTGCCGCTCGACATTTTCGACCACCACGATGGCGTCGTCGACGACCAGGCCGATGGCCAACACCATGCCCAGCATGCTGAGCATGTTGATCGAGAAGCCGAGCATCAGCATCACCACCATGGTGGCGATCAGCGAGACCGGAATGGCGATGACCGGGATGATCGTGGTGCGCCAGCTCTGCAGGAAGATGAAGACGACCGCGACGACCAGGATCAGCGCCTCGAGGAGCGTCTTGACGACGTCTTCCATCGCGGCCGCGACGAAGCGCGTGGTGTCGTAATGCAGGCCGTATTCCACGCTGCGCGGGAAACGGGCCTGCAGCTCCCTCATCTTGGCTTCGACGTTCTTCTGCAATTGCAGCGAGTTCGAGCCCGGCGCCTGGAACACGCCGAGCACCACGGTGGGCTGCTCGTTGTAGAAGGCCGTCGACGAATATTGCAGGGCGCCGAGTTCGATGCGCGCCACGTCGCGCAGCCGCACCACCGAGCCGGCGGCGGCATTGGCGCGCACGACGATATTGCCGAATTCCTGCGGATCGCTCAGCCGCCCGGCGGCATTGACCTGCATCTCGAAGGCGGTGCCCGATGGCGTCGGCGGCTGGCCGATCTTGCCGGCGGCGACCTGGACGTTCTGCTCGGCCACCGCCTGCTGCACGTCGACGGCGGTGATGCCCAGATTGGCCAGCTTGTCCGGATCGAGCCAGATGCGCATGGAGTAGCGCCGCTCGCCGAAGATCAGCACGTCGCCCACCCCCGGCACGCGCTTTAGCGGATCGACGACCTGCAAATAGGCGAAATTGCTGAGCGCGATCGGGTCGACCGAACCGTCCGATGAGGTCAGGTTGACGATCAGCACGAAGTTCGGGTTCTGCTTGGTGATCGACACGCCGCCCTGGTTGACGATGCCGGGAAGGGCGGAGGCGGCCTGGGACACGCGGTTCTGCACGTCGACCGCGGCGATCGCCAGGGGATAGCCGACATCGAAGGTGACGGTGATGCGCGAGGAGCCGTCATTGGAACTGGCCGACGACATATAGGTCATGCCGGTGACGCCGTTGATCGCCTGCTCGAGCGGCGTGGTCACGGTATCGGCGACGACCTGGGCGCTGGCGCCGGGATAATTGGCGCTGACCACCACCTGCGGCGGCGTGATGTTGGGAAACTGCGCCACCGGCAGCAGGAAATAGGCGATCGCGCCGGCGAGCACCATGATGACGGCGATCGACGACGCGAAGATCGGGCGGTGGATGAAGAAATTTACCATGGTCCGGCCCCGTTCCGGCAAGCAGCGGCCGCGCAGAGATTGGCAAGCGTCCGGGCCACCGATGGCGTCGCGGCGGCAAGAGTGCGCTGCGATTCGCCGAGGCTTGCCGTCTGCCGCGCCAGCATGGCCCTCAGCCGGACCGGATCGACGCGATCGGCCCGCATGACGGCGCGGATCATCGGATCGTCGAGCAACTGATCGACGGTTAGCTCCTTGCGGTGTGACGCCATAAGCCCTGTCCTGCCGAAAACTGCCTTGCACTCGGCCGCAACGCGTCTACAGGCCCCCCTGAGCGCGCGCAATGAGTGCGTCATCCGCCCGAGCCATAACCCGAACGACCCCTTGACCGGGCCACTCCAATACCAAATACTTACCGGTCAGTAACAGTCTGTATTGTTACGGATCGGAAACTCGCGAGCGCGCCATGTCGGACACGATCTTGCAACATGACAGGATGGATGACGCCGCCACATTGCGCCCCCGCGATCGCATCGTCGCGACGGCGCGCGACCTGTTCTATCGTCATGGCATCCGGGCGGTGGGGGTCGACGCGATCGCCGAGGCCGCCCAATCCAACAAGATGACGCTGTATCGGCATTTTCGCTCGAAGGACGAGCTGATCGTCGAATGTATGCAGCGGGCGGTCGACGAGTCGATCCTGTGGTGGGACCATCTCGAGGCCGAGCATCCCGGCGATCCGCACGGCCAGATCAGCGCCTGGATCGCATGTGGCGCTGCCTGTATCGAAGCCGATGAACGTGGCTGCGAGATGGCGACCGCCGCCATCGACCTGGCCGAGGACGATCATCCGGCGCGGCGGGTGATCGAGGCGGGCAAGAAATCGCACCGCGACCGCTTCGTCGGCCTGTGCGTGCGCGCGCGGCTCGCCGAGCCCGAACTGGTCGCCGACACGCTGTGGCTGCTGCTGGAAGGCGCCAGGATCAGCCGCCAGAGCGCCGGCGCCGAGGGGCCGAGCGCCCATTTCAAGCGGATGGCGGAAGCGATGATCGCCGCGGCGAGCGAAAAGAATACCGGCTGAACGCCCCTCGCCCCGATCGCTGCCCCATCCCGATCAACGATCACCAAGCGCCGGCAATGGGCGTGACTGGGCATCCTTTCTAGACCTGATCCCGTTCGCGGGCCGGCAAGCGGTCCGCCCCTGCAAACGGAGATGGTCATGGCCCGCGCGCTGATGGTGTCGATCGCTGCCGCATTGACAATGGGCGCGCTCGCGCCGGCCGCCATGGCGCAGGATATCCAGTCCGAATATCGCCAGGTCCAGGCCCTGGCCTATCGCTGCATGCAGGAATCGGCCGCCTCCCAGCAGCAGCGGGCGCTCTACGCCGCACAGGGCGTGGTGATGCCGCAGCCCCAGTGCTTCGCCTACATGCCCCAGTGGACGGCGCGGATGTGGCAGCTGGAAGCCGCGATGCAACGGGCCAACGGCTATGCGGGCGATTCCTGCCAGCTCAATCCGATCCGCGGCTGCGAAGCCTGGTTGAACGGCCGGCGCTGAAGCGCAGGCGACGTGTTGGTTTGCGGCCGGAACGGCTGCCGACGCGTACGCTACGTCATCCCAAGGCAAAGCAAATGCTTTGCCTGAGGCCGAGCGAAGCGAGGGGAAGGGGATGACGTGGAGTGCTTTCGGCCGCCATCTTGCGCGCCGAAACGGCTTCGAGCGTCGTCGCCGCCACGGAATCGGCCCTCTCTGTCGCCTGGCCTCACCCGGCCGCGAGCAACGCCTTCAAGACCGTGGGCAGCGCTTCCGGCAAATCTTCCGCGATCAGCCCGATGCCGGCGGCAAGGCCTGCCTCGCCATGCAGCCAGACACCGGCGCAGGCCGCCTCGAAGGCCGGCATGCGCGCCGCCAGGAGCCCGGTGATGATGCCGGCCAGCACGTCACCGGAGCCGGCGGTGGCCAGCCAGGGCGGCGCATTGGCGGCGATCGCCGCGCGCCCGTCGGGCGCCGCGACCACCGTATCGGGCCCCTTCGATACCACCACCGCGCCCGACAGCATGGCGGCGGCGCGCGCCGCCTCGAGCTTGGCGGCGGCCTCGGCCGGGCCGAACAGCCGCTTGAACTCGCCGGCATGCGGGGTCAGCACGACCGGCCGGCCGGGCCAGGCCTTGATGCCGGTGAACAGCCGGTCGGCTTCGCCGGCGAAACTCGTCAGCGCATCGGCGTCGAGCACGGCGGCGGCGCCGCTCGCCAGCGCTTCGGCGACGAGCGCGCGCGTGCCGTCGCCGACACCAAGCGCCGGGCCGAGGCAGACGGCGTTGCGGCGCGGGTCGGCCAGGATCTCGTTGAGACCGACCGGGCCGGCCATGCGCGCCAGCATGATGGCGGTCAGATGGGCCGCGTTGACGCTCAGCGCCTCCGGCGGCGAAGCCAGCGTCACGAGCCCCGCCCCTGCCCTGAGCGCCCCGCGCGCGGCAAGCCGCGCCGCGCCGGTCTCGGCGAGCCCGCCCGAGACCACCACCGCATGGCCACGATCATATTTATGCGCCGTCACCTTGGGGAACGGGAACAGGCCACGCCACAGGCCCGGCTCGTTGGCGAAGGTCTTCGGTGCGATCACCGTCAGCACTTCGTCGGTGATGCCGATATCGGCGGCCCGCAGCGTTCCGCAATGAAGCCGCCCGGGCATGAGAAGGTGGCCGGGCTTGCGCCGGTAGAAGGTGACGGTCTCATCGGCCTCGACGGCGATGCCGCGCGGCTGGCCGGTGGCGCCGTCGATGCCGGAGGGAATGTCGACGGCCACCACCCGGCAAGCCGACTGGTTCAGCCGGGCGATCAGCTCGGCCGCCACCCCGGTGATGTCACGCGACAGCCCGGCGCCGTAGAGCGCGTCGACGACCAGCCCGGCCGAGGCTTCCGACCATTCCGACAAGGGCTCGACCGGCCCATGCCACTCGCCGGCGGCTGCCACCGCATCGCTTGCCCGGTCGTCGGGCGGGCCTTCCGCGAACAGCGTCACGCGATAGCCGCGGTGCTTGAGAATGCGGGCCGCGACATAACCGTCGCCACCATTGTTGCCGGGGCCGCAGACCACCGCGACCCGGCCGCCCAGCGGGGCCGATCGCGACACCGCATCGGCAACCGCAAGACCGGCGCGCGCCATCAGCACCTCGCCTGACGGACCGGCGGCAATCGTCAGCCGGTCGGCCTCGGCCATTTCCGTGGGCGTTAGCAATGCAGGCATGGTCAAACACTGGCCGCAAGGCGGATCCAGCGTCAACCCTTACAGCTCAGGACAGGCTATTCGGGGAAATTTGCACAAGAATTGAGCAAACAAGAAAGCTCTCCTCTTGCGTCATCCGCCCTCGGAACAACTTGCCTGCCCGCAATTTAATCAATATGCCTATTTTCCGCTCACATCGAGGGCCACATGTGGGGTCGATCCACTCAGGATTGCGCGCAGCCCTTGAAATCACGTGCCTTTTCCATTCGGGCGGGTCTGGCACGGCTCCTGCAAGCCCGCGAAATGGTCTGAGCGTCGGCACCATCCGCCGGCCCGCGGACCATAGGAGCAGACCGGAATGAAGAAGATCGAGGCGATCATCAAGCCGTTCAAACTCGATGAGGTGAAGGAAGCCCTCCAGGAGGTCGGCCTCCAGGGTATCACCGTCACCGAGGCGAAGGGCTTCGGGCGCCAGAAGGGCCATACCGAGCTCTATCGCGGCGCCGAATATGTCGTTGACTTCCTCCCCAAGGTGAAGATCGAGATCGTCATGCCCGACGAGATGGTCGAAAAGGCCATCGAGGCGATCCGGCGCGCCGCCCAGACGGGCCGCATCGGCGACGGCAAGATCTTCGTCTCGACCATCGAGGAAGCGATCCGCATCCGCACCGGCGAATCCGGTCTCGACGCCATCTGATCCCGGCGGCCAATCCCACTTTCGGCGGCCAATTCCAACGACGGCGGCAAGCCCGCCGTTTTGAGTGAACGTGCAAACCACAAAGGAAGCACCCATGACGACTGCCAAGGACGTTCTGAAACTGATCAAGGAAAACGACGTGAAATACGTCGATCTCCGCTTCACCGACCCGCGGGGCAAGTGGCAGCACGTCACCTTCGACATCACCATGATCGACGAAGAGATCTTCGCCGAAGGCACGATGTTCGACGGTTCGTCGATCGCCGGCTGGAAGGCCATCAACGAGTCGGACATGCTGCTCATGCTCGATCCGTCGACCGCCGTCGTCGATCCGTTCTTCGCCGAGACCACGCTCTCGATCGTCTGCGACGTGCTCGAGCCGACCACCGGCGAGCCCTATGGCCGCGATCCGCGCGGCATGGCCAAGAAGGCCGAGGCCTATCTGAAGTCGACCAAGATCGGCGACACCATCTTCGTCGGCCCGGAAGCCGAGTTCTTCGTGTTCGACGACGTGAAGTTCTCGTCCGAGCCCTATCACATGGGCTTCAAGGTCGATTCCAGCGAGCTGCCGACCAATTCCTACACCGATTACGAAGGCGGCAACCTTGGCCACCGCGTCCGCACCAAGGGCGGCTACTTCCCGGTTCCGCCGATCGACAGCCTGCAGGACATGCGCGGCGAGATGCTCGCCTCCATGGCCAAGATGGGCGTGAAGGTCGAGAAGCATCACCACGAGGTGGCTTCCGCCCAGCACGAACTGGGCATGAAGTTCGACACCATGACCCACATGGCCGACCAGATGCAGGTCTACAAGTACTGCATCCATCAGGTCGCCAACATCTACGGCAAGACCGCCACCTTCATGCCGAAGCCGGTCTTCGGCGACAACGGCTCGGGCATGCACGTGCACCAGTCGATCTGGAAGGGCGGCAAGCCGCTGTTCGCCGGCAACAAATATGCCGACCTCAGCCAGGAATGCCTGTGGTACATCGGCGGCATCATCAAGCACGCCAAGTCGCTGAACGCCTTCACCAACCCGTCGACCAACTCCTACAAGCGCCTGGTCCCGGGTTATGAAGCCCCGGTTCTGCTCGCCTATTCGGCGCGCAACCGTTCGGCCTCCTGCCGTATTCCGTGGACGTCCAACCCGAAGGCCAAGCGCGTCGAGGTTCGCTTCCCCGATCCGACCGCCAACCCCTATCTGGCGTTTGCGGCCATGCTGATGGCCGGCCTCGACGGCATCACCAACAAGATCGATCCGGGCGCCGCCATGGACAAGGATCTCTACGATCTGCCGCCGAAGGAACTGAAGAAGATCCCGACCGTCTGCGGCTCTCTGCGCGAAGCGCTCGCCAGCCTCGACAAGGATCGCAACTACCTGAAGGCCGGCGGCGTGTTCAACGACGACTTCATCGACAGCTATATCGAGCTGAAGATGGCCGAGGTGATGCGTTTCGAAATGGCGCCGCACCCGGTGGAATACGACATGTACTACTCGGCCTGAGCCGGTTCAGGGGCGGACGATCGCTCGTCCGCCCCGCCAGCTCGGACATGGCAGGGCATTCCGGGGCGAGAGTTCCGGCTGAAGCTTCCTCCCAGCCGCCGCTTTGTGGCGGTCACCTCCCAACGGGCGCGCGAGCGCCCGTTTTTCTTTTCGGAACGACGGGAGGCTCGGCCGGCCGGCTCAGCGCAGGCTGAGACGCGCGACGACCGGAAAATGATCCGATCCGAGATCGGGACCGCGCGCCACCTGCAGCGGCGCGAGATCGGCGCCGGCAAAGATATGGTCGATCGGCAGGACCGGCCGCCCGGTCTTGAACCCGAAGACGCCGCGCCCCGTCGGAAAGCTCATCAGGCCTCGGGTCGCGCGCGTCAGCGGCAGCTGGGCCTCGAACCGGCGGAAAGCGAATGAGCCCGGCGCCGAGTTGAAGTCGCCGGCCAGCAGGACCCGCGCGGTCGGCGCAGACGCCAGGTATTCCCGTGCCAGCCAGTCGAATTGGATCGGCTGGCCCGACCGGGCCGGCTCGGGCCAGCCGAAATGGACGCCGATCACACGAAACGGCGCCTTGCCCGGCGGATGCACGGTCGCGGCGACGAGGTCGGGGCGGGTCCTGACGCCCTCGTCGTAGAGCCGGCCCACGAGATCCTGCCCCGACAGAGGAAAACGCGACAGGAGAGCCACGTCGCCGCCGGGCGCGTGGACATGCGGCAGGATGCGCGCGAGCTCCGCCACGGCTTTGCGACCACCGCCGCCGACCTCCTGCAGAACGATGACGTCGATGCCCTCATCCTTCACCCAGGCGGCCAACCGCTCGGGCGACGTGTATTGGCTCAGCATGTTGTAAGAGGCAAAGGTGATGGTGTTTGCCTCCGGCCCCGGCGTCGCGGCCAGTGCCACCGGCGGCCGGATATGTTCGGGCAGCACGATGCGCCCCTGCGCGATCAGCACGAGACCGGCGAGCACCACGGCGACCCCGCCGGCCCGCCGCCGGATCAGCATGGCCGCCGGCACCAGCACGGCGATGGCCGCGAGCAGGATCAGCGGCCGGAAATGGTTGATGATGTCGAGCGGGGCGCGGACCGCGCCGAGCTCCCCCGCCAGCGTCAGGGCGGCGAGTGCAGCCGCGCCAAGCGCAAGGAACAAGGCCAGGAAGCCAGCGAAAAACGAGAGATCGGCAAGGACCGCGAACCGTGCTTTCATCGCTCCGTTGAAGCGGGCCGTCGCGGCTCATTCATGGCTGGATCGCGTCGAGACCGGGCCGGCTCTTCGACAATGTCCTGACGGATCGGTTCACAGCACCAGGAAGGCGACGGCCAGCGCGCCGGTAATGGTCCAGGCGCCGATGCGCCCGAGCGACCAGCTGGAAGCGACCGGATCGCCCGGCAGCACCAGTTGCGTCTCTTCCGGATCGATGCAGCCGAGTGCCAGGCCCGCGCGCTCGGCGGCGCGCATCAGCTTGGCGAGATCGGCCTCGATCGTCTGGAACCCGAGAACCCGCTCCATGACCCACTCCCAACGCAACACATACCCACCGTCGATGAGCATAAGGCCAAGGCCGTAAAGAAGGCCTTTCGCTTCCGTTGCCCGACATCGAATATCCAGCCGGCATGTCCGCGCGATGACGCCAGGACGGCCTGAATCGGGCCAAATGTTTCAACGGCGCCGGTGCCCGTGCGTCAGTCACCGGCTTGTCGCGCTTGCCATGCAAGATCCCGCCCGAATCTCTCGCACGGGCCACGGTCTGCGCCGTTGCTGCGATGCGACAAGTGCCATGAAGGCGGCCAACAGCGCGTTTCCTATGGGTCGAGCCGGTCGACACCGCGCATGTCCGCTGCAGCGCAACCCTTCGGGCCGACCGTAGCCGGTGTGAGAGATCCGGACTAAGGTGACCCATTCTGGAGCAGGTTATGACTGACGACATCCATCCCGCCGCCCCCCTTGCGCACGAAACCGCCCTCAATCGCTCGCAGCAGGCCGAGGAAGCGGAAAACGCCGGCACCAACCTCTCCGACAATCCGACCATCGGCGACATCATCGCGGTGCGCTTCAACAGGCGCGACCTGATGAAGGGCATTCTCGGCGTCGGCGCGATCACCGCGACGGTCTCGCCGCTGGCGCTGGCAACGGCCGAGGCCGCCGGCGCCAACACCACGCCGTCCTTCGCCTTCAACGAGCTGTCCTCGGCCCCGACCGACAAGGCCGAGGTCGCCGAGGGCTATGACGCCAATGTACTGATCCGCTGGGGCGATCCGGTGCTGCCGGGCGCGCCCGCCTTCGATCCGAAGAGCCAATCGGGCGCCGCCCAGGCGCAGCAGTTCGGCTACAACAACGACTATCTCGGCTATATTCCCATGCCGGGGGCCGCCAACCCGTCGCGCCACGGCCTGCTCTGCGTCAATCACGAATATACCAACGAGGAACTGATGTTCCCCGGCATCGGCGTGCAGGACAGCCGGGTCACCGCGCGCGGCGGCACGCCCTTCGCCAAGATGACGCCGGAACTGGCGAGCGTCGAGATGATGGCCCATGGCGGCTCGGTGATCGAGATCCGCAAGGACGGCGCGCATTGGTCCGTGGTCGCCGACAGCCGCTACGCCAGGCGCATCACCGCCGAGACCGAGATGGAGATTACCGGCCCGGCCGCCGGCCATCCGCGCATGCGCACCGCCTATGATCCGGAGGGCCGCAAGGTGCGCGGCATGCTCAACAATTGCGCCGGCGGCCGCACGCCCTGGGGCACCTGGGTGACCTGCGAGGAAAACGTCAACGGCTATTTCTCCGGCACGCTCGCCGAGGATCACCCGGAATATCGCAACTACCGGCGCATGGGTATTCCCGGCCGCTGGATGAACTGGGCCGACTATCACGAGCGTTTCGACGTCAACAAGGAGCCGCGCGAGGCCAACCGCTTCGGCTGGGTGATCGAGATCGATCCCTTCGATCCGAACTCGGTGCCGAAGAAACGCACCGCGCTCGGCCGCTTCAAGCACGAGGGCGCCGCCGGCATCACCGCGCGCGACGGTCAATATGTCATCTATGCCGGCGACGACGAGCGTTTCGACTACGTCTATAAATTCGTCACCGCCGGCAAGGTCTCGGGCAATCGGGCCGAGGACATGAACCTCCTGGAGACCGGCACGCTCCATGTGGCGCGCTACAATGTCGACGGCACCGGCGACTGGCTGCCGCTGATCCACGGCCAGGGGCCGCTGACGCAGGAGAACGGCTTCGCCTCTCAGGCCGACGTGGTGATCGAGGCGCGCCGCGCCTCCGACCTGCTCGGCGCCACCCGCATGGACCGCCCGGAGGATGTCGAGGCCAATCCGAAGACCGACAAGGTCTATGTCATGCTGACCAATAACAGCAGGCGCACCGGCGCCCAGGTCGACGCCGCCAATCCGCGTTCCGACAACCGTTTCGGCCATATCATCGAGATGCTGCCCGACGGCCGCGATCACGCCGCGCTGAAATTCACCTGGGACATCCTGGTGCGCTGCGGCGATCCCTCGGTGGCCGCCGTCGGCGCCACTTTCAACGCCAACACCACCAAGGACGGCTGGTTCGGCATGCCCGACAATTGCGCCATCGATTCCGAGGGCCGGCTGTGGGTCGCCACCGACGGCAACATGCCGTCCAAGACCGGCCGCAATGACGGCATCTGGGCGGTGGAGACCGAGGGTGCGGCGCGCGGCACCTCGAAGCTGTTCTTCAAGGTGCCGATGGGCGCCGAGATGTGCGGGCCGGAATTCACCCCCGACGGCGAGACCTTTTTCGTCGCCGTCCAGCATCCGGGCGAGGCCGACGACGAGAACCCGCGGGCGGAACCGGCGACCTTCGAGAACCCCTCGACCCGCTGGCCCGACTTCAAGCCGGACATGCCGCCGCGTCCGTCCATCGTGGCGATCACCAAGAAGGGCGGCGGCAAGATCGCGGTCTGACCGTCGCGGTCTGATCAGACGAGCGACAGCGCGGCGCGGGTGAGAAGACCATCCGCTCCGCGCAATTCGTCGAGCACAGAAAAATGGTCGGCGCCGGCGACCGGGATCAGCTCGCCCCGCGCGCCGACGCGTTGGCGCGCGGCATGGAAGCCGACCGAATTCGCCACCAGCTGCGGCAGCTCGTCGGCGCCGTAGGCGACGGCGAACGGTTTCATTACCGCCGGCCGGCGCATCGGCGAGAGGTCGGCGATCTCGATCATGGTCAGCTTGAGCTTCTCGTCGAGATAGGTGTCGCGCAGCGGCGCCAGTTCGAACACCCCCGATATGCCAAGGCCCGCCCGCACCGCGGAATGGGCGAGCGCCAGCGCCGCGAGATGCCCGCCGGCCGACCAGCCGGACACGATGAGCGGGCCGGCAACCCCACGTCCCCGCCCCTCGCCGGCCAGCCAGTCGAGCGCCATGCCGCATTCGGTCACGATGTCGCTGAGCGAGGCCTCCGGCGCCAGCGTGTAGCCGGGGATCGCCACCGACCAGCCATGGGCCGCGACGCCCTCGCCCAGCACCGCGAACATCTCGCGAGAATTGCGCTGCCAATAACCGCCGTGGAAATAGACCAAGCAAGGCGCTTGCGGGTCACGACCGGGAAAGAGGTCGATCTTCTGGCGCTCGCCGGGGCCGAAAGGCAGGTCCATGGTGGCCTGGTGGCGCGTGCGGATCGCGGCCGATTCCAGCGTCCAGGCCGCGAATTTATCGGTCCAGCCCGGCACCGCCGCGCCATTGTTATAGGCCGCGTCGCGTTGGGCCTGGGGCACGGGGGAAATGTCGAGCGGCATGAAAATTCCTCGAGCCGGCTGAAACCGGCGATGATGGTTTTGATCTGCGACACTGCGCGGCAAGACCTGTGCCGTCCAGACGATGCAGGCAAAAAGCTTGAGGAGATCGGGCCAGCACCTTGTTCGGACTCGGAGAAAGGCGATCGTCGCGCACGCCCAACGGGAGGCAACGACTGACGGGCGATCACCGGCCCATCGCTTTTCGCTTCTTTTTGGCCGGCCTTGCCGAAGCAAGTCGTGGATGGCCGGGACAAGCCCGGCCAAGACGATGTGTTCGCTTCAAATCCCCCGGCAGCGGCACGGGGCTTGCGCCCGGTCGATTCAGGCCGCATGCCCCAAGGATAATTCTCGTCCTGGCCGGGCTTGTCCCGGCCATCCATGAATTCAGACCGTTTGTCCGCGGCAACAATCGCTCCGCAGAAGCCCCGGAACAAAGAAACATAGGTCGTGGATATCAGAGACGAGCCCGGCCAAGACGAGGCGCCTTAATCACTCTCGAAGACGAGCCTGATGCGAAGCATTGAAATCATAGCCCCCGCCTCACAACAAACTCGCCCCGACATTGATCGCCAGCGCCAGGATCGTCGTGTTGAACAGGAAAGACAGCACGGTATGCGCCAGCGCGACGCGACGGATGCGGGGTGAGGCGATCTCCACGTCGGAGGTCTGCGACGCCGCGCCGATGGTGAAGGACACATACATGAAGTCCCAGTAGCTCGGCTCCTTGATGTGGTCGGGGAATTCGAGCCCGCGCCCGGCGCTTTCGCGGGCGTAATAGTCATGGGCATAGTGCAGCGCCAGCACCGTGTGCAGGAAGAACCACGACACCAGGATGGTCGAGGCGGCGAGCGTGATGCGCCAGGGCTGCGATTCCGGACTGGCGGTCTTCACCCCATGCAGCTCGGCGCCGATCGCGGCGAGGCTGACCACCGCCGCCAGGACCGTCAGCACCAGGATGACCCATTCCGCCTCGTCCTGGGCGGCGGCGCGTAGCCTCAACTGGTGAACGTCGGACTGCAGCATCATCCGCCATGTCAGGACGAGATAGAGGCAGACACCGCCATCCCAGCCCAGCAGAAGACGGGTGTGCAAGGCAAACCCGCCGGGCATGGCGATCGCCACGACGGTGATCACGCCGGCACAGATCAACAGCCTGGGCCGCGCCCCCAGCGCCCTGCCGAGCCGGTGCAACCGGTTCGGCTTCGTTTCGGAATGCGCCTGGTCGGACATCGGACACTCATCGGTGGCGAGTTCGCATTACTTCTGCAATTTCCAGGATTCCCGCACCAGGGTTCCCGTACTTTGTGTCGAAGCCGAGCGCTTCGTCCGGCTGCGCCAAGGCAAGGCTGGAGACGGGATATCGCCCCCCGATCCGTTCAGCGCGGCAATTCGATCACGAGCTCGGCGATGTCGCGCACATGGCGCGGGCCGGGCCGGAGGTCTGCGAACGCGCGCAGGCTGAAGGCGCCCTCGCGCGCGCTGTTCGGCCGGCCGTTCTCGCCGGTGATGACGAAGACCCGCCGCCCGCCTGCCGTGTTGAACAATTCGCCCCAACTGAAACTTGCCCGGTAGCCGTCGCGCGCGATCACGATGACGGTGGCGGCGCGCACGCCATGCCGGTCGAGCCGCTCGATGCCATGGGCCTCCAGCACTTTGGCCAGCTCGACGCCCCGATAGACGATGTCGATGCGCTCCCGGCCGGAAGGCGCGGTCACCTCGCGGCTGTCGGTCACCTCCGATGGCCCGAGCTTTTCGAGCGCCGCCACATCGAGCGTCACGGGCGCGTCGCCGAGGCCGCGGATGGTCAGGGTCTGCGGGGCTTGGGCCTGGGCCAGCCCCGGCAGAGCCAGCGCCAGAAGGATAAGAACGATCAATCGCCGCATTGCGACCGGGCTCCGAACCGTGAGAACAATGCGCCGCTTGCCGCGCTTGTGAGGACGATGCGACCGGAGGGGCGCCCCGCTGCGCGGGATCATGCCGGACCACCGGTCACCCGACAAGGAAACAGGACGAGGTCATGCCAGCCCAACCGTTTCAGCCTGCCGACCACTCCACCGTCTCGGCCTATGTGATGGCCAGGGATGCGCCGAAGCTGATCGATTTCGCGACCGAGATCTTCGGCGCCACCACCGTGATGCGCCTTGCCCGCGAGGACGGCAGCATCATGCATGCCTCGATCCGGATCGGCGACTCGGTCGTCATGATCGCCGATGCCACCGAGGGTTTTCCCGCCTTCCCGGTCTGGCTGCACGTCTATGTGCCCGATGTCGACGCGACCTATCGCAAGGCACTGGCGACGGGCGCGACCCCGGTCCAGGCCCCCACGGAAAAAGGCGACGGCGACCGGCGCGGCGGTGTCATGGATCCTGTCGGCAACACCTGGTGGATCGCGACGGCGGTGTGAGGGATGGGGCCGAAGCCGGCTTGCACGGAACCCCCTCCGTCACCCTCGGCCGAGGCTTCGCGAACCACCGACGTCACCCCCGGGCGAGCCCATTTCGGCCGATGGTGGACGCTCCCGTCCGCATCTTCCCCAAAAAGAAAAAGCCGGGCGCGAGGCCCGGCTTTTCCAAAGTCGTGAGGTCGGAAGACCCAATCAGCGCTTCGAGAACTGGAAGCTGCGGCGGGCCTTGGCCTTGCCGTACTTCTTGCGCTCGACCACGCGGCTGTCGCGGGTCAGGAAGCCTTCCTTCTTGAGCGGGCCGCGCAGGTCCGGCTCATAATAGGTCAGCGCCTTGGAAATGCCGTGGCGCACCGCGCCGGCCTGGCCGGACAGGCCGCCGCCGGCCACCGTGACGACGATGTCGTACTGGGTGTCGCGATTGGCCAGGACCAGCGGCTGCTTGAGGATCATGCGCAGCACGGGGCGTGCGAAATAGACCTCGAGCGAACGCTCGTTGACGGTGATCGTGCCATTGCCCGGCTTGACCCAGACGCGGGCAACCGCGTTCTTGCGCTTGCCGGTGGCATAGGCGCGGCCCTGCTTGTCGAGCTTCTGGACATGCTTCGGTGCATCGGGCGCTGCCGACTTGAGGGACGCGAGGCCCTCGAGAGACGTAACGGTCTCGGCCATCGTCAGATCCTCACATTCTTCGAGTTCATGACGCCGACGTCGAGCGTGACCGGCGACTGCGCCTCATGCGGGTGCTTGTCGCCGCCGTAGACGCGCAGGTTCGACATCTGCTGGCGGCCGAGCGGGCCGCGCGGAATCATGCGCTCGACGGCCTTCTCGATGATCCGCTCCGGGAAACGGCCGTCGCGGATGGTCTTGGCGATCCGCTCCTTGATGCCGCCGGCGTAACCGGTGTGGTGGTAGTAGGCCTTCTGGTCCCACTTGCGGCCGGTGAGCACCACCTTCTCCGCATTGATGATGATGATATTGTCACCGCAATCGACATGGGGGGTGTAGCTGGCCTTGTGCTTGCCGCGCAGGCGCATGGCCACGATCGTCGCGAGGCGGCCCACAACCAGGCCTTTCGCGTCGATCAGAACCCACTTCTTGTCGACCTCGGCCGGCTTGGCCACGAAGGTCTTCATGATGGTCTCATCCGAACAAGAGGAAATTCGAACGCCGGAGAACAGGATCCTCCGGCGCGATGGCGCAAGGCTATAAGCGAGGCACCGCATCGCGTCAATGCACGAGTGCGTACGTTTTTTCAGTCATTTCAAAGGCTTATAAAATAGGTATTTCAATACCATGGATTTTCGTACGAAATTGCAGGCGCTTAGGCGTCCGGGCGTTCCTGGGGGATCGCATAGGTGCCGGTGACGTGGGCGACCATCTCCTCATCGCCTTCCGAATAGATCGCCACTTCGCCGACCGCCAGCCTGCGGCCGAGCCGCATCAGCCTGGTCTCGGCGATCAGGTCGCGCGGCGCCGGCTTGCGCAGGAAGTTGATGTTGAGATTGGTGGTCACCGCCATGGCCACCGGACCGACGGAGGCCAGGATCGCCACATAGAGCCCGACATCGGCGAGCGTCATCATGGTCGGACCGGAGATCGTGCCACCCGGCCTCAGATGGCGCTCGTCGAACCGGCAGCGCATGACGCATTCGCGATAGCCGAGCGAAACGATGGTGTAGAGACTGTCGGCGGTGAACACCTGCGGAAAGTCGCGCGCCAGGAAGGCGTCCAGTTGCGGAATGGACATGACGGCATGAGACATCGGTGTTTCGGCTCCCGGCAGGGCTGCCTGCCGGCAGCTCTCTTGAAGCCGGAACGATAGCGGGCCAATTTGAGCCTGACACCCCAGCGAACGGCAGATAGTCATGAACGCCCCCTCGCCCGCGCCGCAACAGGCCACGACCATTCTCCTGCGCCACGACCAGGGCGGCGTCGCAACGCTGACGCTGAACGATCCGGCGAGCCGCAACAGCCTGTCGGAAGCCATGCTGGCGGCGCTCGCCGAAACGCTGAAGGCGATCGCCGCCGATCCGTCCGTGCGCGCCGTCGTGCTGGCTGCCAACGGGCCGGTCTTCTCCTCCGGCCATAACCTGAAGGAAATGACGGCCAGGCGCGCCGATGCCGATCGCGGTCGCGCCTATTTCACCGAAATCCTCGACCGTTGCTCGGCCGTCATGCAGCAGATCGTCACCTTGCCGCAGCCGGTCATCGCCGCGGTTCAGGCGACCGCCACCGCCGCCGGCTGCCAGCTGGTGGCGAGTTGCGATCTCGCGGTCGCCTCCAGCGACGCCCGCTTCTGTACGCCGGGCGTCAATCTCGGCCTGTTCTGTTCCACCCCCATGGTGGCGCTGTCGCGCAATGTCAGCCGCAAGCACGCCATGGAAATGCTGCTGCTCGGCGAACTCGTCAGCGCCGAGGAGGCCTTGCGCATGGGCCTGGTCAACCGGGTCGTGCCGCCGGGCGAGGAACATGGCGCCGCCCAGGCTTTCGCCCGCACCATCGCGTCGAAATCCACGCTCACCGTCAAGATCGGCAAGAAAGCCTTCTACCAGCAGCTGGAAATGGGCCTTGCCGACGCCTATCGACATGCCAGCGCCGTCATGGTCGACAACATGCTGGCCCGCGACGCGGAAGAAGGCATCGGTGCGCTGCTCGGCAAACGCGAGCCGCGCTGGGAGGACAAGTGAATCACGACGATTATTCCAATGGCTATATCCGCGGCATCCTGTCGTCGGTGAAGGTCATCGCCATGGTCGGCGCCTCGGCGAACGAGGTCCGCCCCAGCTATTTCGTGCTGAAATACCTGATCGACCGCGGCTACCGCGTCCATCCCGTCAATCCGGTCCTGGCCGGCCGGGAGATCCTCGACCGCACTGTCTATGGCTCGCTCGCCGAGGTTCCCGAACCGATCGACATGGTCGACATCTTCCGCAATTCGGAAGCCGCCGGCGCGGTCGTCGACGAGGCGCTGACGCTCGAACCGAAACCCCAGGTGATCTGGATGCAGCTCACCGTGCGCAACGACGCCGCCGCGGCCCGCGCCGAGGCCGCCGGGCTGAAGGTGGTGATGAATCGCTGCCCGAAGATCGAGCTCGGCCGGCTGTCGTCGGAAATCGCCTGGATGGGCGTCAATTCGCGGACCCTCTCGTCCAAGCGCGCGCCGCAGCTGAAACAGGGCAAGTTCCAGAAGCTCGGGCTCAGGCCGACATTCGGTGGTGGCAGCAGCGAAGGGCAGGATTGAGGGGCTGTCCGGATAGCACTATTGAATATCCCAGGCGGGACAACAGTCGGCATAGACTCGACGTCATCCCCGGCCGAGCGAAGCGAGGGGAAGGGGATCCAGGGGTTGCAGAGCAGATACCGCAATGCCGCGAAATCACCGGGACGGGATCACCCGCGGATAGATTTCATGCGCTGCGAGCGTAACCTGTCGACCCTGGATCCCCTTCCCCTCGCTTCGCTCGGCTGGGGATGACGTAGCGCCTTTCGCGGCCAAGGGGAGGCCCGAAGCACAACCCCGTGCTCATCCCCCCTTTCATGACGACCGGCTCGCCCTGACTTGACGTCACGACACCCCGCTCGATAACCCCAACGAGACCCATCAATCGTCATTCGCGCCATATCCAAGGTCGCGAACTCAAGGAGGAAACCATGTCCGACCGTATTCCCGGCTTCTCGACCTTGGCCGTCCATGCCGGCGCCCAGCCGGATCCGACCACCGGCGCCCGGGCGACCCCGATCTACCAGACCACGTCCTTCGTCTTCGACGACGTCGACCATGCCGCTTCGCTGTTCGGCCTGCAGGCCTTCGGCAATATCTATACGCGCATCGGCAACCCGACCAACGCGGTGCTGGAAGAGCGGGTCGCGGCGCTCGAGGGCGGCACCGCCGCGCTGGCGGTCGCCTCGGGCCATGCCGCCGAATTCCTGGTCATGCATGCGCTGCTGCAGCCCGGCGACGATTTCGTCGCCTCCAAGAAGCTCTATGGCGGCTCGATCAACCAGTTCAACCATTCCTACAAGAATTTCGGCTGGAACGTGATCTGGGCCGACCAGGACGACCTCGCCGCCTTCGAAGCGGCGATCACCCCGAAGACCAAGGCGATCTTCATCGAAAGCATCGCCAATCCGGCCGGCAACATCACCGACATCGCCGCCATCTCGGCCATCGCCCGCAAGGCCGGCGTGCCGCTGATCGTCGACAATACGCTGGCCTCGCCCTACCTGATCCGGCCGTTCGAGCATGGCGCCGACATCATCGTCCATTCCGCCACCAAGTTCCTCGGCGGCCACGGCAATTCCATTGGCGGCCTGATCGTCGACGGCGGCAGCTTCGACTGGTCGAAGGGCGGCCGCTATCCCATGCTGTCGTCGCCGCGCCCGGAATATGGCGGCATCGTCCTGCACGAGACCTTCGGCAATTTCGCCTTCGCCATTGCCTGCCGGGTGCTCGGCCTGCGCGATCTCGGCCCTGCTTTGTCGCCGTTCAACGCCTTCATGATCCTGACCGGCATCGAAACCTTGCCGCTGCGCATGGACAAGCATTGCCAGAACGCCCTGAAGATCGCCGACTGGCTGTCCAAGCACCCGAAGATCGCCTGGGTCAGCTATCCCGGCCTGCCGAGCGACAAGCAGCACGGGCTCGCCCAGAAATATTGCCCGCGCGGCGCCGGCGCGGTGTTCACCTTCGGCCTGAAGGGCGGCTTCGAGGCCGGCGTCAAGCTGGTCTCCGAGGTCAAGCTGTTTTCGCACCTCGCCAATGTCGGCGACACCCGTTCGCTGATCATTCACCCGGCGTCGACCACCCACAAGCAATTGTCGGATGACCAGAAGACCCAGGCCGGCGCCGGCCCGGAGGTCGTGCGCCTGTCTGTTGGCATCGAGGACGCCGCCGACATCATCGCCGATCTTGAGGAATCGCTGCGCGCGGTTTGATCGGGGAGAAGCACGGGGCGGTGGCCAGCTGGAACGGTTGGCCATCCGCCCCGAGCCCAATGTCGCACTTGAACCTCTACGTCACCCCCGGCCGAGGCGAAGCCGAGGGGAAGGGGGTCCAGGGCGGCCTCGTCGGCTCTTGCCGTGCATATCGGCGAGTTGGTTTCGCTGGGGCGAGGTCGTGCTCAGCAACTCCTGGCCCCCCTTCCCTCGCCTCCGCAGAAGCAAGAGCTTCTGCTCCGGCTCGCCGGGGGTGACGTATGTAGTTCCCGCCGATGTAACTCCGAGTTAGACGGCCGAAAGAACCTGCGCCGCAGGCTGCTCCGGCATCCGCGGTGCCCGCGTCAGCCCATGCACATGGCCGACGACATGGCCGAGCACCAGGACCGCGAAAGCCTGGTGCAGGAGGCCGGCCCAGAGCGGCACCACCAGCATCAGCGTGGTGATGCCGATCACCGCCTGGGCCGTGACCAGGCCGAGCAGCACCACCGCGCTCTTGGCGAAACCCGTGCCGCGGGCGCTCAGCATGTGCCAGATCGCCAGCGCGAAAAGCGCATAGGCGCCGAGCCGGTGGTTGAATTGGGTCAAGGCCAGTGAGTCGACGAAGGCCTCGAGCGTGCTCGGCTTGTCGAACAGCTGGTCGAGCGGCGGCACCAGCGCGCCGTCCATCAGCGGCCAGTCGTTGAAACGCATGCCGGCGTCATTGCCGGCGACCAGCGCGCCCAGCATGATCTGCACGAACAGCAGCGCCAGGATCGCGATGCCGCCGGCGCGCAGCTTCGGCGCGACCGGGCCCCGCTCACGCTGGGGACCAAGCCCCAGCGCCACCCAGATCAGCAGCGCGAAGATCAGGCAGGCGAGGGTGAGGTGGAACATCAGCTTCAGCGGCGCCACCGCCACCATCCCGGCATTGAGCCCGGAGGCCACCATGATCCAGCCGACCAGGCCCTGCAGGCCGATCATCAGGCCGATGCCGAAGGTGACCGCGGCGAGCCGCCCCTTGAGCCACCCCTTGGCGACGAAGAACAGCCAGGGCAGCAGCATGGCGGCCCCGATCACCCGGCCGAGCAACCGGTGCGCCCATTCCCACCAGTAGATGAACTGGAAATCGCTCAAGCTCATGCCGCGATTGATCGCGTCATATTGCGGGCTCGCCTGGTATTTGGCGAATTCGGCCAGCCACTGGTCGTGACCGAGCGGCGGGATGGCGCCCATGACCGGCCGCCATTCGGTGATCGACAGCCCGGAATCGGTCAGCCGCGTCGCGCCGCCGACCACCACCATGGCGAAGACCAGCACGGCGATCGCCAGAAGCCAGAGGCGCACCATGCGGTCATGATCGGTCGAGGCGGAAACGGGTTGGCCGGCCGGCATGCGGCGATCCCCTGGGCTTGTGATGGACGGTCAGGGAGAGATATAGACCGCGCCGGTGCCCGACAAGGCGGCATCCTGTCCTGGACCAGAACCCATGCACGTGCGCACCCGCAAGCTCATCGGCACCTTCATCCTGCTGGCCTGGGTGGTGTTCTATGCGCTGCTGATCATGGCGCTCATGTACAAGGCCGCGCGCAATTTCGGCCCGATCGGCGAGCCGGTGTTCTATGCCCTGGCCGGCATCGGCTGGATTCCGGTCGCCATGCTGGTCGTCTGGTGGATGGCGCGGCCCGGCGCCGAAGACGAAACTGCCTGAAGCCCGATTTCAGCCGAGGACGCCTGCCATGACCTCCACGATGCCGGCCATTGTCCGCACCGTCGCGGATCTCCGCGCGCTGGTCGCCCGTTTCAGGGCCAAGGGCGAAGAGGTCGCGCTGGTGCCGACCATGGGCGCCCTGCATGCCGGCCATGTCTCGCTGGTCGAGGCGGCGAAGGCCGAGGGCGCGCGCGTCATCGTGTCGATCTTCGTCAATCCGACCCAGTTCGCTCCATCAGAGGATTTCTCCAAATATCCCAGGACCTTCGAAGCCGACCTTGAAAAACTGGCGGCGATCGGCGGCGAGGCGGTCTACGCGCCGACCGTCGACGTGATGTACCCCAAGGGCTTCGCCACCAGCATCAGCCTCGAAGGCCCGGCGCTGGCCGGGCTCGACGACGTCGCCCGGCCGCACCATTTCGGCGGCGTCGCCACCATCGTCGCCAAGCTGTTCACGCAGTGCGGACCGGATATGGCGATCTTCGGCGAGAAGGATTTTCAGCAACTGGCCGTGGTCCGGCGCATGGCCGCCGATCTCGATCTCGCCGTCGATGTCCGCGGCGCGCCGACCATCCGCGAGGCCGACGGCCTCGCCATGTCCTCGCGCAATGTCTATCTGAGCCCCGAAGACCGCGCCAAGGCGCCGCTGCTGCACCGGACCATGCAGGAGGCGGCGGCCGCCATCCGCGCAGGCGTGGCGATCGAGGAAGCCATGGCGAACGGCCGTCAGGCGATCACCGCCGGTGGATTTACGCTCGACTACCTCGAATGCCGCGCCGCCGACGACCTCGGCGCACCGCGGCCCGGCACACCCTTGCGCATCCTGGTCGCGGCCCGGATCGGCGTCGTCAGGCTGATCGACAATATCGCAGTGTGATAGGGCGGTGTGATCGCTTGAATCGAAGTGTTGCGGATGAGGGAAAACCTGGCGAACGGCGGCAGAAGAATTCACTACGTCATCCCCGGCGAGCGAAGCGAGGGAAGGGGATCCAGGAGCCGCAGGGCGCCGTCCAAGACGCTGTGAAATCACCCAGAAGACAAATCAACCGCCTATGGTTTTTTGCGCTGAAAGCGCAGCCTGTCGGCCCCTGGATCCCCTTCCCTCGCTTCGCTCGCCGGGGATGACGTAGAGATATTCCGGCTGTCTTTCTGCCCGACGGCGCCTCACCCGCGACACGCGTCAATCCCTACAACAACCCCAGCTCGGCCAATTGCTTGGCCAGTTCCTGCGGCATGCCCTTGGTCACGCCGCTCGACATGTCGGGCGGGACGTCGCTCTGAGGAAAATAGCGCCAGCCCTGGAACGGGCCGCGCCGGCGCGGCTGCACCCGCACGATCACCGGCTCGAGCAGCAGGTCGCAGCGCGAAATGCCCTCGCTGTCGGTGAAGGGACGGATGCCCAAAAGCTTCTGGCGGCACAGGATCGTGCCCTTGATCACCCAATAGAGCGAACCTTCGCCAATCAGCTCGTCATGACGCTTGGGCTGCATGCGCGTGGTGTGGACCTGTTCGCCATAGGTCTTCATGCGCCGGTCGACCCATTCCTGCAGGTCCTCGACCGATTCCGCGCCGACGCAGAGCTTGATGAGATGCAGAGCCATGGCGCCATCCTAGCGCGAAGCAGGCGGCAGGCCCAAGGCCGGGATATCCGTCAGCCGATCAACGGTTGGGGATAAATGGCACGGGGCGAAGCGCCAGAGCCATGCACAGATTGGTGCGCCAGACCGGGCCATCGCGCACCGCGGCGAGCACCACCCGCTGCGCCACCCGGAAATCGACGCCGCAGCTCGCCGGATTGTCGGGGGTCAGCACGGTGATGGACGTCACCGGTATGCCCTTTTCCTGGCGGCTGACATCGATCGTCGCCTGGCTCTGGCCGCGCTGCACGCGGGTGACCACCGCCACCGTGCCCTCGACCAGCACGTCGGCGCGCGCCACCACATCCTCGCGCGACCAGGGGTAACACTGGCAGGCCTCGGCCGGGCCTGTCAGCAAGGCCAGCGCCGCCACCGAGGCAGCCGCGAGCTTCACCGCGACGCCGTTCACGCGGCCTTCTCCGCCGCCGCCTCGATGGTCGCAACCGCGGCGCCCTCGCCCACCTGCTCGCCGGCCGAAACCATCACGGCGGTCACCGTGCCGTCGCTTGGCGCCACCAGCGTATGCTCCATCTTCATCGCTTCGATCACCGCGACCCGGTCGCCCTTCAAGACCTGCTGGCCCGGCTCGACCAGCACGGCGATCACCTTGCCATGCATCGGCGCCTTGACCGCGCCGCCGCCGTCGAGATGGTCGAGATCGACATCGAAGGGGTCGAACCGGCGCACCTCGGTCTGGCGGCCGTCACGGACGACGAACAGCCCGTCGCGGGTCAGGGTGAAGGCGGGGTCCGCGCTCAAGGGCACGTAGTCGTCGCGATAGGCGCTTTCGCCGCCGCCGAACACCGCACGAACATTCGGATTGGCGCCTGTTCCGCTGTTCGACGCGGGCGACACGAGATCAACCTGCACCCGTTCACCATCGACCACCAGCGGCATGCCGACCCGCCGCGCCGCGCCGAGCTGGAAGCCGTCGGTGGCGGCCCAGGGCGAGACGCCCTCGTTGGAGCGCAGCTGGTCGCGCCACTGCCGGTCGCTCCACACCCCGTCGAGCAGTTTCAGCGCGGCGAGCCGGACGGTCTCCGGATCGGCCGGGCGCGGCACGGCGCCGAGCGCCGCCAGATTACGGTCGATGAAACCGGTGTCGAAATGGCCGGAGCGGAAGCCCGGCGCCTCGGTCAGGGCCTTCAGGAAGGCCAGGTTGGTGCGCGGCCCGGCCACCACCGTTTCGCCCAGCACCGCGCCGAGCCGATCCAAGGCCTCGTCGCGGGTCTCGCCATAGGCGATCACCTTGGCGATCATCGGATCGTAGAAGGGCGAGACCTCGGCGCCCTGCTCGACGCCGGTATCGACCCGCACGCCCTCGCCGTCGCCGAAGCGCAGCGTGTGCAGGGTGCCGGTGGACGGCAGGAAGCCCTTCTCCGGATCCTCGGCATAGAGTCTCGCCTCCACGGCATGGCCGTGGATCTGCAGCTCGTCCTGCAACAGCGGCAGCCGCTCGCCCGAGGCGACGCGCAATTGCCATTCCACCAGGTCCTGGCCGGTGATCGCCTCGGTCACGGGATGTTCGACCTGCAGGCGGGTGTTCATTTCCATGAAATAGAACTTGTCGGGCTGCAGTCCGTTGGAACCGTCGGCGATGAATTCGACCGTGCCGGCACCGACATAACCGACCGCCTTGGCCGCTTCGACCGCCGCGCGGCCCATGGCCTCGCGCATGGCCGGCGGCATGTCGGGGGCCGGAGCCTCCTCGATCACCTTCTGGTGACGGCGCTGCAGCGAGCAGTCGCGCTCGAACAGATGCACCACATTGCCCAAGGTGTCGCCGAACACCTGGATCTCGATATGGCGTGGCGACTGCACATATTTCTCGATCAGCACGCGCGGATCGCCGAAGGAGCTCGCCGCCTCGCGCTGAGCGGAGGCCAGCGCCTCGTCGAAATCGACGAGCTTCTCGACCTTCTTCATGCCTTTGCCGCCGCCGCCGGCGACCGCCTTGATCAGCACGGGATAGCCGATCTCATAGGCTTTCTCTTTGAGGAATTTCGGGTCCTGCATGGCGCCGTGATAACCCGGCACGACCGGCACGCCGGCCTTCTGCATCAGCGTCTTGGCACCGTCCTTCAGACCCATGGCGCGGATCGCGCTGGCCGGCGGGCCGATGAAGACGATCCCGGCCTCGGTGCAGGCATCGGCGAATTCGGCACGCTCCGACAGGAAGCCGTAACCCGGATGGATCGACTGGGCGCCGGACTGCTTGGCCGCCTGGATGATCTTGTCGATCACCAGATAGCTGTCGCGCGCCGGCGCCGGACCGATCGGATAGGCCTCATCCGCCATGCGCACGTGCAGTGCCCCGGCATCGGCGTCCGAATAGACCGCGATCGTGCGCAAACCCAGCCGCCGTGCCGTCTTGATGACGCGGACGGCGATTTCGCCGCGATTGGCGATGAGCACGGAAGACAGCATATCGGGAACCTCGAACCGGCACTGATTTGACCGTCGAATTTAACGGTTCTGGCGGCGAAGGCCAGCGCTCCGAACGGCCGGGGAGACGATGCCGCATGGCTTGCCCGCGAGCCCGTGGCCTTGCCGAGCGGGCCGGCGCCGGAGGATGCTGCGCCATCGTTCCGGAGCCATCCATGACTGCCCTGCCTGATATGTCGACCGCCGAGCTTGCCAAGGCCTATCGCGCCAAGACCCTGTCGCCGGTGGAGGTGACCAAGGCGGTGCTCGAACGCATCGCGGCCTGCGAGCCGAAGATCAACGCCATGTACATCGTCTCGGCCGATCAGGCGCTGGCGGCGGCCAAGGCCGCCGAGAGGCGCTTCGCCAGGGCTGAGCCGCTCTCGGCCATCGACGGCGTGCCGGCGACCGTGAAGGAGAACATGGCGACCGAGGGCGACCCCTGCCCGGTCGGCGTGCCGATCGCCGACATGACGCCGCGACCGGTGGATTCACCGGTGCCGGCGCGCCTGCGCGAGGCCGGCGCCGTCATCACGGGCAAGACCACCATGCCGGATTACGGCATGCTTTCGGCCGGCCTGTCGTCGCTGCACGGCATCACCCGCAATCCCTGGAACCTCGCCAGGAACACCGCCGGCTCGTCGTCGGGCGCCGGCGCGGCGGGGGCGGCCGGCTACGGCCCGCTGCATATCGGCACCGACATCGGCGGCTCGATCCGGCTTCCCGCCGCCCATTGCGGGCTGTTCGGGCTGAAGCCTTCGCTCGGCCGGGTGCCGATCCATCCGCCCTTCCTCGGCCGCGTCGCCGGCCCGATGACCCGCACCGTCAAGGATGCGGCGCTGCTGATGACCGTGATCTCGCGGCCCGACCCGCGCGACTTCATGGACCTGCCTTACGACCCCGTCGATTACGCCAGGAAGCTCGGCGGCCTGAAGGTCAAGGGCCTGAAGATCGGGCTCTTGACCGAAATGCCGGCGGGGCTGAAGGCCGATCCGGCCATCGTCAGGGCGGTCAAGGCCGCGGCCAGGGCGCTCGCCAAGGAAGGCGCCGAGGTGGAGGAGCTGAAGGGCTACCTGACCAAGGAAATGCTCGACGGCATCTGCCGGTTCTTCGAGGCACGCTCCTATGCCGACATCGCCGACCTGCCGGAGGCGAAGAAGAAGCAGCTTTTGCCCTATATCGTGGAATGGGCGACCTGGCGGGCCAAATCCTTCACCGGCACCGACGTGATGCGCGCCTATACCGCCGTCCACGCCATGCGCGAGGCGAGCATCAAGGCGACCCAGCCCTACGACTTCGTGCTCTCGCCGGTCACCTGCCCGGTCAGCTACGCGGCGGAAGCCCATTCGCCGACCGACGACCCGCATACCGCGCTGGAGCACATCCCCTTCACGGTTGCCTCCAACATGAGCGAGCAGCCGGCGGCCAGCGTCAACTGGACCTTCCACAGCGACGGCATGCCTGTTGGCGTCCAGGTCATCGGCCGGCGCTTCGACGATTACGGCGTGCTGCGATTGAGCCGCGTGCTCGAGAAGCTCCGGCCGAAGCAGAAGGCCTGGCCGGTGCTGGGGTGAAAGGCCAGGAGCGGGCCGTGACGAATGCGCCGGCCTCGCCGGCGCATCGGTTGGCCGGTCTTCGAGGCTCGCGACGGAACCACCACCTCACCTCTCCCCGGCGGGGAGAGGTCGACTGCGAGCGTAGCGAGTTGTCGGGAGAGGGGGCGTGGCGCTTGACGATGAAGCGCCATGCGAAACGGTCAAGGCCTTGTTCTAAATGCTCAATTCCCCCTCTCCCGGCCTTCGGCCGACCTCTCCCCGCCGGGGAGAGGTGAGGGCTGTGGTTCGCGCGCACGCCTCGAAGGGTCACTGCGCGATGCGCGCGCCCTCCCCCCGCCTCACATCCTGAACACGCCGAATTTCGTCTCCGGCACCGGCGCGTTGAGCGCGGCGCTGAAGGCCAGTCCCAGCACGCGGCGGGTCTCGCTCGGCGTGATGATGCCGTCGTCCCAGAGCCTGGCGGTGGCGTAATAGGGATGGCCCTCGGCCTCGTAATTCGCCCGGATCGGCGCCTTGAACTCCTCTTCCTCCTCGGCGCTCCAGGCCTTGCCCTCGGCCTCGAAATTCTCGCGCTTGACGGTGGCGAGCACGCTCGCCGCCTGCTCGCCGCCCATCACCGAGATGCGTGAATTCGGCCAGGTGAATAGGAAGCGCGGCGAATAGGCCCGGCCGCACATGCCGTAATTGCCGGCGCCATAGCTGCCGCCGACCAGCATGGTGATCTTCGGCACCTGGGCGCAGGCGACCGCGGTGACGAATTTGGCGCCGTCCTTGGCGATGCCGCCGGCCTCGAACTGGCGGCCGACCATGAAGCCGGTGATGTTCTGCAGGAACAGCAGGGGAATGCGGCGCTGGCAGCACAATTCGATGAAATGCGCGCCCTTGACCGCGCTTTCCGAGAACAGGATGCCGTTATTGCCGATAATGCCGACCGGCATGCCGTGAATATGGGCAAAACCGGTCACCAGCGTCTGGCCGTAAAGCGCCTTGAACTCGTCGAATTCCGAGCCATCGACGAGCCGCGCGATCACCTCGCGAATGTCGTACTGGGTCTTCAGGTTGGTCGGGACCAGCGCCTCGAGCTCGGCGGGGTCATAGAGCGGTTCGCGCGGATCGGTCAGCGCGATGTCGATAGTCTTGCGGCTGTTCAGATTGGAGACGATCCGGCGTGCGATGGCGAGCGCATGGGTGTCGTCGACGGCATAGTGGTCGGCGACGCCCGAGAGCCGGGCATGAACGTCGGCGCCGCCGAGATCCTCGGCCGAGACGATCTCGCCGGTCGCGGCGCGCACCAGCGGCGGACCGCCGAGGAAGATGGTGCCCTGCTTGCGCACGATCACGGTTTCGTCCGACATGGCCGGCACATAGGCGCCGCCGGCGGTGCAGGAGCCCATGACGACGGCGATCTGCGGAATGCCCTGGGCCGACAGATTGGCCTGGTTGAAGAAGATGCGGCCGAAATGCTCGCGATCGGGGAAGACCTCGGTCTGGTGCGGCAGGTTGGCGCCGCCGGAATCGACCAGATAGACGCAGGGCAGCCGGTTCTCGCGCGCGATCTCCTGGGCGCGCAGGTGCTTCTTCACCGTCATCGGATAATAGGTGCCGCCCTTGATCGTCGAATCGTTGCAGACGATCATCACCTCGCGGCCCTCGACCCGGCCGATGCCGGTGATCAGGCCGGCGCCGTGGATCTTGTCGTGATAGAGGCCGTTGGCGGCCAGCTGCGACAGCTCCAGGAAGGGCGAGCCGGCATCGAGCAGGCTCATCACCCGGTCGCGCGGCAAGAGCTTGCCGCGATCGAGATGGCGCTGGCGCGTCTTGGCATTGCCGCCGAGACCGGCCTCCGCGCGCTTCTCCTTCAGGTCGGCGATGATCGCTCCCCAGGCCTCGGCATTGGCCTTGGCATCGGGACTTGCAGGGTTGAACGAGGATTTCAGGACGGCCAAGGCTGAGGGCTCCGGCTGAGGCTGTGGGGCCGTCCTGGTTATCCCGTCCTGATTGTCCTGTCATCCAGGCGAACGGCGGACGTGATGTCGCCTTACGGCGTCCGCGCCGGCTCCATGCCGGCTTCCATCAGCACCGGAATCGAGGCCGGACTGGTCAGGAAGATCAGGAAGGCGCGCGCCGCCTCGTCTTCCACGGGCACGGCGGCAAGACCCGCCGTGTAGGTCGTGGTGCTCTGGATCTCCGGCGGCAGCGGCCCGACCAGAGTGACGCCGCGCACGGGCAGGATTTCGCTGATCTGGTGGAACACCACCTCCGCCTCGCCATTGGCCACCAGTTCCGCGACATAACCGCCGGCTTTCAGCCGGAGCTTCGGCTTCATCGCCTCGGTGAGGCCGAGCCGCTCGATCAGCCCGGCGAAATAGATGCCGCTGGTGCCGCCCGACGCCGGATCGACATAGGCGATGGTCGAGGCCGACTTGAGCAGCCGCTCGATGGCTTCGACCGAGGAAATATCGGGGATCGGCGCGCCCTCGCGCACCCCCACCCCAATGCCGGTGCGGGCGAGATCGGTGCGCGAACCGGCCCGGATCAGGCCCTTGGCGGCCAGGGCATTGATGACGGCGGGCGTCGCCACGATGAGGTCGGCGGTCTCGCCGGCCTCGATGCGCCGCTGCACACCGCCGGCCGTGTCGCTGGTCAGCACGATATGGTGGCCGCTCATCACCTCGAACTGGGTGGCGATGGCCTGCACCACCGCCTTGCTGGCGCCGGTCGCCATGACCCTGAGTTCGGCGGCGTCGGCCTGGGCGGCCCATACGGCCGCCAAGAGAGCGAAGCCCCAGACCGCCATTCGCCGTGCCATCGCAACCTCCTGCCTCGGGGCCCGATGGAGAACCAGGCCCCGGCCATCATGGCCCGGCGCGGCGGCGGCGGAAATGGCCCCGGCGAAAATTCGCGGATCGCGTTTGCGTGAAGGCTCAGGTTATGTCGTCGTAGCGCGGCTCGTACCAGGGCTCGGCCATGGCGCCCGCAAGCCATTCCTTCCAGGCCGGCAGCGCCATCATCGCCTCCATATAGGCCCTCACCCGCGGCGGCACCGGCACAGCATAGGCATGGAAGCGGTTGACCACCGGCGCATACATGGCGTCGGCGGCGCAGAAATCGCCGTAGAGGAACTCCCCGGCCCCGCCGAAGCGATCGCGCGCCTCGATCCAGGCCTGGCAGATCCGGTCGATATTGGCGTCGACGTCCTCGTCATGCGGGATCGCCTTCGGCTGGCGCCGGAGATTCATCGGCAGGCGCGCCCGCAACGCCATGAAACCCGAATGCATCTCGCTGGAGAGCGACCGGGCATGGGCCCTGGCCGCGCGGTCGGCAGGCCAGACGCCGGCCGCGGGCAAGGTCTCGGCGAGATATTCCGCGATCGCCAGGCTGTCCCAGACGACGACCGCGCCGTCGATCAGGATCGGCACCCGGCCGGCCTGGGAATAGCGCGCGATGCGGCTCTGGGTGTCCGGCTGATAAAGCCGGATCACTTCCTCCTCGAACGGCATCGACAAGGCCTTCATCAGGATCCAGGGCCGGAACGACCAGGACGAGTAGGCTTTGTTGGCGATGACGAGTTTCATGTGCGACCCCACGACCGGTGGAGCCGCAATGATGAGCCAAGGCCGGCATCACCAATAACGCATTCGGTTGAAGGTTACGATTGATGCGGCTGATCGATGAGCCGGCGTCAGCTGCGCGGTTTGACCGCCTCGACCGCGCCTTCCGCCTTCTTCCAGGCACCGAAACCGCCCTCGATATGGGCCACCGGCTTCAGCCCCATTTTCTGCGCCGTCTGTGCCGACAGCGCCGAGCGCAGGCCGCCGGCGCAGAAGAACACGAACTTCTTGTCCTCGGCGAAAACCGGCTTGTGATAGGGGCTTTCCGGGTCGATCCAGAATTCCAGCATGCCGCGCGGGCAATGGAAGGCGCCGGGCACCTTGCCTTCGCGCTCCAGTTCGCGCGGATCGCGCAGGTCGACGAACACCACGCCATCCTGGCCGTAGAGCGCCTTGGCCTGGTCCACGGAGAGCGTCTCGATCTCGCGCTCGGCATCGGCGAGCAGCGCCTTGTATCCGGTGGTAATCGTCTGCGGCATGTCATCCTCCCTGGTCGATTTCGTCGTCGGCCTCTCCCATAGCATCGCAGGCGATTAGGGGGCGAGTAGCGAATGGCGAATGGCGAATGGGGCACGATGCGAGAAGCCGGACCAATAACTCTCGCCCGCGTCTTCGCGGGTGAGGCTGGTCGCGATACGCTCACCACGCATGATGGCCTCGCCGGACGGCGGCGCCCCTCATCCGGCGCCTCATAGCATCGAGCGAACGCGAGCTGCGTTCGCACTCGCGATGCGGCGCCACCTTCTCCGAAGGGAGAAGGTTATTCGCCTGGCCTTTCGCATCATGCCCCATTCGCGACTCGCCATTCGCCACGCCCCCCATTCGCCTCGGGCGGGGCTCGACGGCCTGCCCCCGGATGCGCTACCGATTGACATGCTCGGTCTGACGCCCCTCGACGCCTTCGCCTTTGCCTGGTTCGCGATCGCCTGGGCCGGTTATTCCTGGCTCGTCGACGTCATCGGCGCCAAGCGTGGCCTGACATCCACCATGGCGGTCTATCGCGAGCGCTGGATGCACGAAATGCTGCACCGGTCCAACCGCATCGTCGATGGCCAGATCAACATGACCCTTCAGCAGGGCACCGCCTTTTTCGCCTCCACCTCGCTGTTGGCGGTCGGCGGCGGACTGACGCTGATCGGCGCCACCGACCGGGCGGTGGAATTCGTCCAGACCTTGCCCTTCGGCTATCACCCGAGCCGCGAGCAATGGGAGGTCAAGGTCGCCGGCCTGACCATCATCTTCGTCTACGCCTTCTTCAAATTCGCCTGGGCCTACCGCCTGTTCAACTACTGCGCCATCCTGATCGGCGCGACGCCCGACGGCGACCGGCGCGGCACCGACGAGGCCATCGCCATGGCCGGCCGCGCGGCCAAGATGAACGCCATTGCGGCCGGCCATTTCAACCGCGGCCAGCGCGCCTTCTTTTTCGCGCTCGGCTATCTCGGCTGGTTCGCCGGCCCGATCGTGCTCGTGGTGACCACCGCCGCCGTCGTCTCGGTGATCTACCGGCGCCAGTTCCGCTCCGACAGCCTCGACGCCGTGCGGCTCTAGAGCATTGGCCGGCGACCCGGCGCGCACCTCCCGAGGGTCATTCACGTCTTGGCCCGGCTCGTCCCGGCCATCCACGACTGCGAACTGCTTGACCATGGACATGCAAGTCGTGGATGCCCGGGACAAGCCCGGGCAAGACGCCGTCGAAGCTGCCCGGGATGCACGGCCGCTCGCCGTGGCGCGGGTGTCGGCGAACTGCGACTTCGGTCTCACCGCGTGTGTCGTACCAGAGCCCTTTCAGCCGGCGTGACCGCTTCGCCCGGATCTGTCCACAGCGCGTAGCTTCCCTGCCCGATACCCCTGGGATGCGCCGCGCCGATCGTGCAATCTCGCGCCTCCTCGCCAGGCACGCGAAAAGAAAAGGGGAGCCCAGCCCATGCATATCCTGCGGCCGGCCTTCGACTGGGGCCGCGACGGCGCGCTCGACTTCGCCGCCCGGCGCGGTTTCGGCCTGGTGGCCGCGAGCGATACCGCGGGGCCGCGGGGCTCGCATGTTCCCTTCACGCTCCACCGCGACGGCGAAGCCGCCCGCATCCGCTTCCACGTGACGGCCGCGAACCCACTCGCGAGGCTCGCCGACGGCCGCCCCTTCCTGGTCGCCGTCTGGGGGCCCGACGCCTATGTTTCCAACGACTGGTACGCCACGCCGGACCATGTCTCGACCTGGCTCTACGAGGCCGTGCACCTGACGGGCCCGGCGTGCCGGCTGAGTCGCGATGTCCATCGCGACCATGGCGACGCCCTGCTCTCGACCTTCGAGGAGCGGCTCGCACCGAAGCCGCCCTGGGCGCTTTCGACCATGGAGCCGGTCAAGCGCGAGGCCATGCTCGACGGCATCGTGGTGATCGACATGACGGTGGCAACCGTCGAGGGCCAACGCAAGCTGAACCAGCACAAATCCGACGAGGATTACCGCGCGGTGGCCGACCGGCTGGCCCGGGCCGGCGATGCCGGCAGCCAGGACATTGCGGCGCGGATGCGTGCGCTCAAACCCCATCTCGCCTATGCAGGCGCCGGCGACGACGATGTGCGACCGCAGCCTGCGATCGACGACCGGCAAATTAGGACAGACCCATGATCAGTGCAGTTTCCCCGGTCGCCGTCATTGGCGCCGGCCTCATCGGGATCAGCTGGGCGGCCCTGTTTTCGGCCGTCGGTGGCCATGAGGTCCGGGTCTGGGACCCCTCGGAGACGGTACGGGCCGACATTGCCAGGCGCGCGGCGGCCATGGTCGAGCAGCTCGCCGCCCTGCATGATCTCGCCGACCGGCCGCTGACGATCTGCGAGACGCTGGAGGAGGCCTGCGCCGGCGCGGCGTGGGTGCAGGAGAACGCTCCGGAAAAGCTGGAGCTGAAACAGGCCCTCTACCGGCAGATCGAAGCGGCGGTCGGCCCCGGCACGGTGATCGCCAGCAGCACCTCGGCCCTGATCTGGCCCGATCTCTCCGCCGGCATGAGCGACGCCTCGCGTTTCATCACCGCCCATCCGTTCAACCCGCCGCATCTGATGCCGCTGGTCGAGCTGTTCGGGGCCGATGCGGCGGTGATCGAGCGCGCCAGGACCTTCTATGAAGGGCTCGGGCGCGTGCCGGTGGTGCTCAAGCGCCCTGCCCCCGGCCATATCGCCGGCCGGCTTTCGGCGGCGCTCTGGCGCGAAGCCGTGGCGCTGGTCGCCGACGGCACCGCCAGCGTCGAGGACATCGACAAGGCCCTGGTCAGCGGCCCGGGCCTGCGCTGGGCCGTGGTCGGCGCCCATATGGGCTATCATCTCGGCGGCGGCGACGGCGGCATCGAGCACTATCTGGCAACGCTCGGCCCCAGCCAGGAGCGCCGCTGGGCGAGCCTCGGGACGCCGTCGCTGACGCCCGAGGTGCGGGCCGCCCTCGTCGCCGGCATTGCCGAAGAAGCCGCCGGGCGCCCGGTTGACGCCATCGCCGCGGCGCGTGACACCGCCACCATCGCCATTCTGAACAGCCTCCGGAAGCAACCGACATGACCAGCGCCCCCTCCGCCCCTCCGCCCCGCATCGCGCTTGTCCATGCCCTCGAGGAATCGGTGCTGCCGGCGCGCGCGGCGTTCCGGGAGCTCTGGCCCGCAGCCGCCTGTTTCGACCTGCTCGATACCGCGCTCGCGGTGGATCTCGCCGCGCGCGGCAGCCTCGACCAGGATATGGTCGACCGCTTCCTGACGCTCGGGCGTTATGCCGCCGCGACCCGCGGCACGGGTGGCCCGGCAGCCGCCATGTTGTTCACCTGTTCGGCCTTCGGACCGGCCATCGACGCCGTCAAGCAAGCCCTGCCGATCCCGGTGTTCCGGCCGAACGAAGCCGCCTTCAGCGAAGCGCTCGGCCACGGTGGAAAGATCGCCATTCTCGTCAGCTTCCCGCCCTCGCTGGCCTCGCTGACCCGCGAGCTGCAGGACGAGGCCGACGCGCGCGGCCTCGACGTCAAGATCCAGGGCATCGTCGCCGAAGGCGCGCTCGCCGCCCTCAAGGCCGGCGACGGCGCAGGTCATGACCGGCTGGTGGCGGAGGCCGCCGCAAAGCTTTCCGGCGTCGACGCGATCATTCTCGGCCAGTTCTCGCTGGCGCGGGCGCGTGGGGCGGTCGAAGCCGTCGGCAAGGCGCGAGTGATCACCACGCCCGACGCCGCGGTCAGGGCGCTGCGGGCGGCGGTGGAGGCGGCGAAGCGGGGTTAGGCGTTGCGGCGCGGGTACCTGAGCCGACGCCACTGAGGAAAAGCACCGGTAAAACAACCCTCTCCCATAGGGAGAGGGTGACAGCGTCAGCTGCCGGGTGCGGGGTCGTCCCTCTCCGGATAGGCTCTATTGGCGACGAGCGTCAGCGCCAGTTCTGAGGGCTCACGCTCCTCACCCGGGTCCTGACGGACCCACCCTCTCCCTTTGGGAGAGGGTCAATTCAGCGGCGCCATTCGCTTGGCGGCGGGGTCTTCACGACTGACCGATCATTCCCGTTATCCTACCCCCTCCGCCGTGGATCAGGATGGCCGTCGAGCCGCATCTGGAACAGGAAATAGGTCGGCGAGCAGTAGCCGAGCCCGGTGACCCTGTCGCCGGCGGGCAGGTCCGACGGCAGCGCCTGGCACATGAAGTCCTCGCGGCAGAACTGCTCAGGCCCGCAGGTCGCGCGCATGCCGCGCACGATCGAAGCGCCGAGGCAGGCGGCGAAATCATTGGAAGCGACGCAGATGTCGAAGGCCTTGCCGCCGGCGAAACCGCAGATCTCGTTGGGCGGCGCGGCGCCCGGCCGGAAGGCCGAAAAGCGCCGGTCCTCGTCGGTGCATTTGCGATAGGCGAGGCCCGCCGGCGCGCCGCCGACCGGCGGTCGGCAGGTATGGGCGGTGAAATTGATCGCGGTCGCCCGGCTGTTCAATTGCGCCGTCACCGCGAAGCGGTCGCGCCACGGCTGGGCGGCGGCCGTCGTGGTGATCCGGCCGGCAAGGCAGGCCTGGCCGGAGAATTCCTGGCGCCGCTCGGTGGTCAGGCATTGGCCGAGCTCGATGCCGACGGCCGCGTTGCTGGCGAGGCTCGTGCAGGTCGCGCCGGCCGAACAGGACCAGGCTTCACCCAGATGCCGGCGCGCCTCCGCCGGCACGCAGGCGAGCCCGAGCGTCGCCGCCCGATAGGCCGGCCGCTGGTCGCCGGCCCAGACTGCCGGCGGCGCCGCCGGCAGCGGCCGGAACCGGTTCGGCTCGCGCCCCGCCATCATCGCCTCGGCATAGGCCTGGCGGCGCGGCTGTTCGGCGTGGAAATGCGGCGACACGCCGATCAGCACCCGGTTGAGCGGCGAGATCGCCGGGTCGTCCTCGCCGATCAGGTGGAAACCGGCCGTGGCGTTCGACTGGTGGCAGCCCTGGCAGCTCGCCGTATCCAACCGCTCCAGCAGTGCCTGGGGCGTGCGCACCAGGCCGAGCCCGTCGAAGGACATGCCGGCGAATGCCGCGCCGGCCGGCCCGAACAGCTGGGTGAACGGCTTGTTGGCGAGCCGCGCCGAGCCATAGGTCGAATAGGAAATCGCCTTGGTGGCGAGAAACCGGTCGGGAATCGCGAAGACGCCCTGATCGATCGCCGCGCCGCGCGACGCCAGAAAGGCCACCAGCTCGTCGCGCAGGGCCGCATCGGCGCCGAGCCGCGCCACGTCGGGCGTGTTTTCCAGCACCTTGTCGGAGAGCACCGGCACGCCCGCGCCGGGCGCGACGGCGAAGATCCGCATGACATAGGCGGCCTGGCCGCCAAAGGTCGTCTCCAGCCCGGAGGGAAACCGCACCACCTGCGCATTGATCTCGATCTGCTTCGGCAAGGCGCCGGCCGCGGCCAGCGGGCCTGCCGTCAGCCAGGCGGCGCGCGCCTGCGCGTCACCGATCGCCTGGCGCGGCACGAAGCGGCCGACGACGGCGGCGCATCCCCCCTCGGCCGGGCGCGGCAGGTCGAACACGACATTGATCGAGAACGGCATGCGCGAGGCGTAGTTGCGCCCGCCGCGCTCGAAACGATAGGCCAGCCGGTAGACCAGCCGGAGCTCGCCGCAACTGGCCTCGCGGCTCTCGTCGGGCAGGAAATCCCGGCGGTCGAAACGCGTGACCAGCCCGACCAGACGGAACCGGGCCGATGGCGACGACAGCCAGGCGAGTTCGAAGATGCGGCCGACATTGTCGTCGGTGATTTCCAGAAGCCGGCGACCGCTCGCCTCGATCTCCTTGCGGAGCTGGCGGACATCGTCGGAAATGGTCGAGACGATGTGGCGATAGGCCGGATTGTCGCGCGAAAGCGTCTCGTTGGAGGCGGCCCCTGGGCCGCCGAGACCGCGCCCGAAACCGAAGCCGCCCTCCTCCAGGGCTCTCAGCGTCGCATTGTCGGTGACCGCGACAACCGGCCGGCCCGATTCGAAAGCGGTGGCGGCGACCGCCTGAAAAGCCGACAGAGTGACCAGCCCGGCGATCAAGAGGCCTCGACGCGCGGCCTTCCACGCGGCATGAGGAAGATATGAGCACATCACTCGAATCCGATCTCGAAAACGCCATCCTCAGGCTTGCCGAAGCCAAGGGGGCAGACAAGTCCATTTCCCCTGAAGATGCCGCCAAGGATGTTGCAGCCAAACGCGACGTCGACTGGCATTCATTGCTGCAGCCGGTCCGGCGCGCCGCGATCCGGCTGGCGCTGGAAGGCCGGCTGACCATCCTGCGCAAGGGCAAGCCTGCCGACCCGAACGATTTCAAGGGCGTCTATCGGCTGACGTTGCCCAGGCCGGACATCGCCACCGATTGAGGGGGCCGGAGGAGCTCTGCACCCGATGCAGGATGCCCTGCCTCACGGCGCCGGCAACACGGCGTCGGTGCGGCCGGCGAGCCGATAGGCCAGCAATCCCATCCATTCGCGCGACATGCGGTCGACCAGGTCGAGCCCGCGGCTCACCGGCAGGATCGGCATGTAGCGTTCGCGGTCATTGTCGCGCGTCTCGAAATCGACCGGGTATGGCACGACGTCGAAGCCGGCCACGCGGAAAATGCCGACCGAGCGCGGCATGTGCCAGGCCGAGGTGATCATGACCCAGCGCTCGCCCGGCTTCGGATTGACGATCCGCTTGGTGAAGACCGCGTTTTCCCAGGTGTTGCGGCTTTCCCGCTCGATGGTGATGCGTTCGGCGGCGATGCCGAGCTCGATGAACAGTTTTTTCGCCGCTTCGGCCTCGTCCAGGCCATCGCGCGAAAACACCGCGTTGGAGCCGCCGGTGAACACCAGCCTCGCTTGCGGATAGCGCCGCGCCAGGGCCACCGCCTCGGTGATCCGGCCGGGCGCGGCCCCGATGGTCACCTGGCCGCCGCGCGCCGCGGTGGTGACCTGGTCGATCGAGCCGCCGAGCACCAGGATGCCCGATGGCGCCGGCATGTCCTGCGACATCAAGGGGAAGCGGTTTTCCAACGGCCGCGCCAGCCAGACCCCCGTGGGCAGCGGACCGGCGACGACCAGCCCGAGCGCACCGAGCACGCCGAAACGCCGGCCCCAGCGGGCAAAACGCGTCGCCCGCAGCAAAACGCCCAGAATGACGAGCCCGACCAGGACATTGGACGGCGTGACCAGCCACCAGAGGATCTTGGATGCGTAGAAGAACATGCGGACCCCGCCGTCCCATCACGCCGGGATGACGGATGCGCCGCCGTTCCTACGCGGTCTTTTCGAACAATTCACGGCCGATCAGCATGCGCCGGATCTCGCTGGTGCCGGCGCCGATTTCATAGAGCTTGGCATCGCGCAGCAGCCGTCCGGTCGGATAGTCGTTGATATAGCCGTTGCCGCCGAGCAGCTGGATCGCGTCGAGCGCCATCTTGGTGGCGTTCTCGGCGGCGTAGAGGATGGCCCCGGCCGAGTCCTCACGGGTCGTCTGGCCGCGATCGCAGGCCTTGGCCACCGCATAGACATAGGCGCGGGTCGCGTTCATCGACACATACATGTCGGCGAGCTTGCCCTGGACCAGCTGGAACTCGCCGATCGACTTGCCGAACTGCTTGCGCTCGTGGACATAGGGCATGACCACGTCCATGCAGGCCTGCATGATGCCGATCGGCCCGGCCGACAGCACGGCCCGCTCGTAGTCGAGGCCCGACATCAGCACGGCGGCGCCGCGCCCGACGGCGCCCAGCACGTTCTCTTCCGGCACCTCGCAATCCTCGAACACCAGCTCACCGGTATGCGAGCCGCGCATGCCGAGCTTGTCGAGCTTCTGGGCGCAGGAAAAACCCTTGAAGCTCTTCTCGATCAGGAAGGCGGTGATGCCGCGCGAGCCGGCCGCCGGATCGGTCTTGGCATAGACCACCAGCACGTCGGCGTCGGGACCGTTGGTGATCCACATCTTGGTGCCGTTCAGGACATAGCGGTCGCCCTTCTTGTCGGCCTTCAGCCGCATCGACACGACGTCGGAGCCGGCACCCGGCTCCGACATGGCGAGGGCGCCGACATGGTCGCCCGACATCAGCTTCGGCAAATAGCGGCGACGCTGCTCGTCATTGCCGTTCTTGCGGATCTGGTTGACGCAAAGGTTGGAATGCGCGCCGTAGGACAGGCCGACCGAGGCGGAGGCACGGGAAATCTCCTCCATGGCGATGCAATGCTCGAGATAGCCGAGGCCGGTGCCGCCATACTCCTCCTCGACCGTCACGCCGAGCAGGCCGAGGTCGCCGAACTTTTTCCACAGGTCCATCGGGAACTGATCTGTCTTGTCGATTTCGGCGGCGCGCGGCGCGATCTCGGCGCGGGCGAAATTCGCCACCGTGTCGCGCAGCATGTCGGCGGTCTCGCCGAGGTCGAAATCGAACGGGCGCGGCGCATTGGGCAGCATGGGACATCCTCCCTGGGACAAGTTTTGCCAAGCGTTATAGAAGTCCCCATGCGACCTGTCATGATCGGCCGTGCGGCCGAGCGGCGGCGCGGGGACCGGATAGCGTCGGCCAATGTCGAGGACCTGATGTCGAGTGAACAGCCTGCGAGCGCCTATCTCGAACGCCCAAGCCGCTTCCCCTGGCCCTCGGCGATCTTTGTCGGCTGCCTCGCGCTCGGCTGGGCGCTGACCACGCTGCTGCCGATCAACCAGGGCATTGTCGAACTCCTGCGCATCAAGGGCTCGATCTGCCTCGCCGCGGGCCTGGCGCTTTCGGTCTGGGCCTCGGCGACGCTGGCCCGCGGCGGGACCACCAGCCTGCCCCATGCCCCGGCCAGCCATCTGGTGACCAATGGCCCGTTCCGCTTCACCCGCAACCCGACATATCTCGGCCAGACCCTGATCATCGCCGGCTTCGGCGCGCTCCAGGCCTCACCCTGGTATCTCGCCGCCTCGGTGGTCTATCTGATGTTGATCACGCGCTTCGCCATTCTGCCCGAGGAAGCGCATCTCAGCTTGCGGTTCGGCGAGCAATGGGCCGCCTATCGGACCCGGGTTCGGCGCTGGCTGTAAGAGGCCACCTTACCACCTCATCTGGACAATTCGCCGCCGCTCGTCATCCCCGGGCTCGGCCCGGAGACCGCGCATTCAAGACGGAGAAGTCGTGGATGGCCGGGACAAGCCCGGAAGGCGAGAATTGTCCCTGGAACGGCGGGCGCTGGACCCGCGTCGTGGCCCAGCTCGCCATGGGCCCAACACATCGTCTTGCCCGGGCTTGTCCCGGGCACCCACGAATTGTGCCCAAACGTCCCGACGCTTCCGCGGCGCGATGTTTTCCGCGGACAACCCGACTGAAATCGTAGGTATCAGGGACAAGCCCGGCCAAGGCGACGTGAGACCTTACCGAAACGGATTCTCAGACCGTCGCCAAGGGACCATCGGCAACGAGGAATTTACTGCCTTGGCCGCGGCCGGGGCAGCGGTGCGACCATCGCCGGCGTGTCCGGCGCCGGCACGGCGGCGGCGGGCGGATTGGCGCTGGCGGTCTCCGACATCACCCGTCCGGCTTCGACGGTCGCGGGCTGGGTCGCGACCGCGGCCAGGACCGGCTCGGCCTGATGGCCGCCGCGCGGATCGGTCGCCGGGGCTGGCGCCGCCGACGCCGAGGCCACCTGCGGCGCGGCCGACGGCGGATGGCTGGTCGAAGCCTGGGCGACCGCCTGATGGCGGAAGCCGGATTGCGCCAGGCGCTGCCACTGCGCCCGCGAACCGGCAAAGACATTGCGGTCGACATTGCCGGTCACGCCGGCGACCCGGCCGGTGGCGGTCGTCTGCCAGAACGCCCAGCGCCGGCCCGGATAGCGCTCGTGCGGCAGCGCGCGCACCGAGCGCACCCAGAACGGATATTGGGCGAATTCGCCGCCCGCCAGCACTTCGCGATGGAAGGTGATGTCGGCATAGATGATCGGCTTCTTGCCGTAATGCCGTTCCATGGCGTGCAGGAACTCGCGCATCTTCTGCTGGGCGACATGCACCGGCACGCGGCGCGGACAGGTCGGCGAATCGAAGTTCCATTCGACGTCGAGCACCGGCGGCAGCGCGTCCGGCTCGTTCGGCACATGCCGCTGGAACCAGGCGATCTGGTCGGACATCGAGCCGCACCAATAGGTGAAGTGATAGGCGCCGCGCGCGATGCCGGCGCGCCGCGCGCCTTCCCAGTTCTCACGGAACCGGTCGTCGAGGCGGTCGCCGCCTTCGGTCGCCTTGATGAAGGCGAAGGTCACGCCGGAGCCGCGCACCGCCTCCCAGTCGATCCGGCCTTGCCATTTCGACACGTCGATCCCGTGGATCTCGTGCGACGACTGGCCGCTGGTCTGGGTGAGCGTCGGAAACGGGTGATCGCCACCCGGTTCCGCGGTTTGCATGGGGACGCTGCCGCACCCCGCCAGGGCGAGGCCAAACAGGACGAGCGCGATGCGGGGAACGGAGCGAACCAGCATGGACCGAGCGCAATGGCCACAAATCATGGCCGAAAAAGGATCGCGGCCAGGAAAAAGCCGCAAGGGTGGAAGCGATTATGCTTTCCGACCCGTTTCCTTTTCGTAACGAGCTTTCGTTTCCGCGTTAGGCGGATAGAGACCGGGCAGCGGCACGCCCTTTTCCACTTCGCCCATGATCCAGCCTTCGAGATGCTCCTGCTCGGGCGCGAGCTTGGCGACCACCTCGACCAGGTCCTGCGGGATCAGCACGGCGCCGTCGCCATCGACCACGATGACGTCGTTGGGAAACACCGCCACGCCGCCGCAACCGATCGGCTCCTGCCAATTGACGAAAGTCAGCGCCGCGACCGAGGCCGGCGCCGCCGCGCCCGAGCACCAGACCGGCAGGTTGGAGGCGTCGACACCCGCGGCGTCACGCACCACGCCGTCGGTGACCAGCGCGGTGACGCCGCGCTTGTGCATGCGCGCGCACAGGATATCGCCGAAAATGCCGGCCTCCTGAATGCCCATGGCGTCGACCACGGCGATCACGCCCGACGGCATGGCCTCGATCGCGCCGCGGGTCGACCTCGGCGAGGACCAGCTTTCCGGCGTCGCCAGGTCCTCGCGCGCCGGCACGAAGCGCAGCGTGAAGGCGCGCCCGACCAGCCGCCTGTCGGCGTTCGAGAACGGCATGGGGCCGGCCATCCAGGTCTTGCGCAGCCCTTTCTTCAGCAGGATCGTGGTCAAGGTCGCGGTGGTCGTGGCTTCCAGCGCCGCCTTGACGGCTGGATCGAGCGGCAGGACTTCGGTCATGTCGGGAACTCTTCGGGGCGGGATATGACGGGGCGTTTCAGGCGCGAAACTGCCTGAAGCGGACGGTCCTGTCGAGCGGCCGGAGCGCAGGGCCGGGCGCGGTGCGGCGCCGGCGTCTCCGCCTCCGCTCACGGACAGTCGCCGATGCGCTGGCCCTTCATGGCGATGACCTGCGCATTGGGCCGGCCGATGCCGGTGGCCATGGTGCCCTCGTAGCGCGTGCCGCCATAGGTCATGGTCGATCGCGCCGGCTGGCCCTGGCAGACCATGTCGACGGTGATCGTCTGCCCGGCGACGAGCACCGCGCTGACCCGGCAGGAATGGGCCGCCCCCTCGCGCCGCGCGGCCTCGGCGATATCGTCGTGACTGCCATTGGCGGCCAGCGCGTCCTGCGCGCTGATACAGGTGGAAACAGGCGTTCCCAGCGCCGCGCCGTTCAGCCCGGTCGCCACCGCCCAGCGGCCCGGCTGCAGCCGCTCGGGCGCCGGGACCGGCCGCCTCAGCGCCACGACGGCCACCACCAGGCTGGCGGCGGCGAGCGCCGCGCCGATCGCGATGGTCAGGCGCGTCCTGCGCTTCATGTCCGGCCTTGACGTCAGTGGTTCCTCCCGCGCGCCGGCAAATGACGCGGCCTGCCGGCACGGCCTGCACCTGGCAGCGCCCGGCCCGCTCCCCGTGGGCCGGGCTGGATGCAGGCTGAACCAAGCGGAACAAAGGCAGCCGGCGAATCGCCGGTGATGATAGCCACGCCGACACGGCGACAGGCAAGCCGGCGAAACAGTCGATGGACCTGGAGCCCTCGCGCCCCGCCCCTAGGCGACCTCGCGCTCGGGCGCCGGCGCAAGCCCGTGGATCGCTTCGAACTCCGCCACCGGTACCGGCCGGCCGAACAGATAGCCCTGCATCTCGTGGCAGCCGCCGGCCCGCAGGAAACGCGCATGTTCCGCGGTCTCGACGCCTTCGGCGATCACCCGCAACCCCAGCGCCCGGCCGAGATTGATCACGCAATGCAGGATCGTCGCCGCTTCCACGCCCTCGTCGAGATCGAGCACGAAGCTACGGTCGACCTTCAGCTTGTCGATCGGAAATTTGCGCAGGTAGGACAGCGAGGAAAAGCCCGTGCCGAAATCGTCGAGCGCGATCTGCACGCCGAGATCGCGGATGCCGCGCAGCGCCACCAGGGCCTTTTCCGGATCGTCGATCATCACGCTCTCGGTGATCTCGAGCACCAGGCGGCCAGGCTCCAGCCCGGTCTCGGCGAGCACGGCCATGACGACGTCGGGAAAGTCCGGCCGGCGCATCTGCACCGGCGACACGTTGACCGAGATGAACAGCCCCGGCCAGCGCGCCGCCACCCGGCAGGCGCGCTGCAACACCATGTTGCCCAGCTGGTGGATCAGCCCGGTCTCCTCGGCGAGCCGGATGAACTCGCCCGGCATGATGGCGCCGCGATAGCTGTGGTTCCAGCGCGCCAGCGCCTCCATGCCGACCAGCGTCTCGCCGTCGGAGGCGAAGATCGGCTGCAGGTGCACGTCGATCTCGCCGGTCAGGACCGCCCCACGCAATTCACGCTCGAAGAAGCGCCGCTGCGCCACGTCCTTGTCCATCTCGACGTCGAAGGCGACGGCGCAGCCGCGTCCGCGTTCCTTCGCCGCGTAGAGCGCGCGATCGGTGCGGCGCATCAGTTCGTCGCGGTCGCCCGAGGGCCGGTCGACCTGCAGAAAGCCGATCGACACGCCGACATTGAGGTTCTTGCCGTCGACCGTGATCGGCTTGGCGATTTCGGCCGAGATCAGCGCGCAGGCGGTGAGCACATGGGCGGCCTGCGAGCTCGACGAAATGATGATGGCGAACTCGTCGCCGCCGAGCCGGGCGATCTCGGGCTCCGGCCCGCAGACCTGGCGCAGCCGGCGCCCGACCTGGGCGAGCACGACATCGCCGGCGTGGTGGCCGTGGCTGTCGTTGATTTCCTTGAAATAATCGAGATCGAGCAGCATCAGGGTAAAGGCGTGACGGTCGGCGAGACCGTCGAGCGCACGCTCGAAAGCGCGATAGAAGGCCGCCCGGTTCGACAGGCCGGTCAGGTCGTCGATGCCGACCGGCAGCAGGAAGCGGGCGCCCCGGATGACCTCGGCCTGGACCAGGCGCAGGCGGACGAGCAGGCCGAGCGCCATGGCCGCGGCGGCGAGCGCCATCGCCATCAGCAGCCCGGCCGATGCCGGCTCGACGGACCAGGCGAAACGGCTGGGAAACCAGGTCAGCGCCGCGGCCGTGGCCACCGGCGCGGCGAACAACACGATCGCCGCGCCGACCGCCCAGACATGCCGGCTGAGCGCCGAATAGGCGCTACGCTTGATGGACGCCGACATTCTGTCGCCCCAGACATTATCGCAAGAGATCGATCTCGCCGGCTCTATAGGCGGGCGGCATTAACGGAGACTTATCGCCAGAGCCTGAATGTTTCTAACAATCAGCAATAAGGGCGATTAAGGTCGACGTGTCGCAGCAGAAATAAAATCTACACTTCATCGAAAGCGTCATATTACTGTCATGCGAGCCGAAGGCGCGTTCGATCCGGATTGAGGTACGGCATCGAGACCGGGCCCTGGTGCCATTCACCTCGATCCAGAACGGCGCCCCGCTAGATCTTGAACCACCAGGCGGCGATGCTGAGAAACCCCAGGAAGCCGACGACATCGGTCACCGTCGTGACGAAAGGTCCCGACGAGACCGCGGGATCGGCGTCCAGCTTGGAAAGTCCGAGCGGGATCAGGATGCCCGCCAGCGCGCCGGCCACCAGGTTGCAGACCATGGCGAGCCCGATGACCACGCCGAGGCCCGCGAGCGAGAACCAGAAGCCGGCGACGACCCCGACGATGAGCGCAAACGCCGTGCCGTTGATCAGCCCGGTGAGCGCCTCGCGGCCGATCACCCTGAGCGCGTTGTGAGAGCCGAGATCATGGGTGGCGAGCGCCCGGACCGCCACCGTCATGGTCTGGGTCGCGGCATTGCCGCCCTGGCTGGCCACGATCGGCGCCAGCACCGCCAGTGCCACCATGGTCTCCATCTGCTTCTCGAAGGACTTCAGCACCGATGTCGCGATGAAGGCGGTGAGCATGTTGATGAACAGCCAGCGGAACCGCCCCTTGGCCGTGGTCCAGACACTGTCGGAGATCTCTTCCTCGGGCTTGACGCCGCCGAGCGCCTTGATGTCGGCGTCGGCCTCCTCCTCGATGACGTCGACGATATCGTCGACGGTCAGCACGCCGACCAGCCGGCCGGCCTCGTCGACCACCGCCGCCGACAGGAGATTGTAGCGTTCGAACATCAGGGCGACGTCCTGCTGGTCCTCGCTCGCCTCGACGGTGCGGACATCCTCCTCCATGATCTCGGTCACCGTCACCGGCCGCTTGGTGCGCAACAGCCGGTCGAGCCGGATATGGCCGAGCAGGTGGTAGCCGGGATCGATCACGAAAACTTCGGTGAAGTCGTCGGGCAAGTCGCCGGATTCGCGCAGATGATCGATCACCTGGCCGACCGTCCAGAACGGCGGCACCGCGATGAAGTCGTCCTTCATGCGCCGGCCGGCGGAATCGTCCGGGTAGTCGAGTGCCCGCTTCAGCGCGACCCGCTCGACCGCCGGCATCTTTTCGAGGATCTCGGAGCGATCCTCCTCGTCCAGGTCCTGCAGGATCGAGACGGCGTCGTCGCTGTCGAGTTCGGCGATGCCTTCCGCCACGGTCTCGGCGGGAAGATCTTCCAGGATCTCGACACGAATCGTTTCGTCGACTTCGGTCAGCGCGGCGAAGTCGAAATCCGCTCCGAGCAGTTCGACCAGCTTGCGGCGGTCTTCGGTGTCGAGCTGGGCGATAAGATCGCCCATATCGGCCTCGTGGGCCTCGCCGACCAGATCTTTCAGGCGGGCGGCGTCGCCGCCGGCGATCGCCGATGTCACCGCCTCGACGATTTCCGACCGCAGCGCGCCATCGTCGTCGCGCCAATCGTCGGTGAGGATCGGGTCCGGCGTGGTATCGGCCATGGGCGCCTCGCTGATGGCATGCCACGTCGAGCGGCGGAGGGTGGCGCCTTCTTGGGCGCCTGAGAGATATTTGGCAAGGAGGCCGGAGCGCCACGATGACCAGCATGAACAGGATGGATCGCCGCCGCTTCGCGGCCAAACTCGCCGCCGGCCTGGCGACCGGCATCACCGGCGCCGCGCTGATGCCGCAGGCGGCCCGTGCCGCCGCGGCCTGCCGGCCCGAGGCGCTCGGAACCACCCGGGTCCTGGCGGTGAAAACCGCCGACGGCCTGCGTGTCGGACACAAGAGCTATCCAGCAACCTTGCCGCTCGGGCCGCGCGAGGTGGTGCTGACCTTCGACGACGGTCCCCTGCCCGGCCCGACCGACCACGTGCTGGCGGCGCTGCGCGAGGAATGCGTGCGCGCCACCTTCTTCCTGGTCGGCCGCATGGCCCATTCGGCGCCGGCCCTCGCCCGCAAGATCCTGGCCGAGGGTCATACTGTCGGCCATCATTCGATGACCCATCCGATGACGCTCGCGCAATTGCCGCCCGAGCGTGCCCGCGCCGATATCGAGGCGGGGTTCTCGGCCGTCGATCACGCGCTCTACGGCAGCTATTCCGGCCAGCCGCGCACGCCGTTCTTCCGCTTTCCGGGGTTCGGCGATTCGGACGAGCTGAACCGGGGATTGGCCGCCCGCGGCATCGGCATATTCGGCTGTGACTTCTGGATCAGCGACTGGAACGACATGACGCCGGAGGCCCAGCTGGCGCTGGCGCTCAGACGGCTCGAGCGCACCGGTTCCGGCATCATCCTGATGCACGACACCCGGCCGCAGACCGCCGCCATGCTGCCGCGCTTCCTGCGCGAGCTGAAACACCGCGACTTCAGGGTCGTCCACATGCAGCCGGCGTAAGGCAGGGATGCCGCGCAGCGAGCGCGCCGCGCCAAATGGGGCCTTCCATCGCACCGCCATAATATGGTGGAAGACCATGCCGCAAGATCTTCCGAAATGTCACGCTGGGACCCGCAATGTCACGTTTCCTTCCGCTCTCGCTCCTGCTCGTGCTGGTCGCGACGCCGGCCGCCGCCCAGGGCCCGGCCGACATCATGACGGTTTTCCGGAACGCCTGCGTCGGCGGCCAGTTCACCGCGCCGGGCACGCAGCAGCAGGTCCAGAAATACGCGCAGGATACCGGCCTGCAAATCGAGACCCTGCCGCCCGAAACGCTTCGCATCGTCAGTCGCAACGCCTCCGACGGCTGGAGGGTCGGCGACAGCAGGGCGGTCGCTTCGGTGATGCTGGCGCACCGTCAGGCCGGCGGTTCCGTCCTGCGCTCATGCAACGTGACGAGCGAGAGCCTGACGTTCGAAGAGGCCAAGCGGCGGCTGACGGCGGATTTCAGCCCGACCTTGGTGGGCGAGCGCACCGAGGGAGCCGTGCGCAACGCGGTCTATGCGGTCAAGATCGCCGGATATGACCGGGAAATCGGCTTTTCGGTGCGCAACGACCCGCAGCTCAACATCACCTCGGTGACCTTCATGGAAATCCCGCCGAACTGAGCGGGTCCGGCGCGGCATGTGACGACAGGCCCCGCCCCTCATTTCAAGCCGGAATGAACGTCGCGCATCGACGCAACCGCCCTCGCCCGGCGGCGCGTAAAACCTTTGCCCGCTCGCGGGGGAGGATGGCGCCGCATAGCGAGACGTGAACGCGTCTCGCCTTCGCTCGACGCTATGCAAGCGTCAGGCGAGGGTCTGAACGGGGCCGGCCCTTCAATTCCAGACGGTAGCGCACTGATAGCACCGACGCGGCCCCTTGCCCGGCCGCGCAGGGCGGCGCCACGCGCCGGCCCGGCAAATCGTTTCATCATTTGAGACGCTGTTGCAAATTCTTGATCGTCATGTCACGCTTCCCATCGATCGACCAGCATGGGAGCCGATCGTGGCACTTGACCCCGCCCGCCTTTTGAACCTCCGGATCGCCTCGCGGCGTGTCGATTACAGCGACCGCGACACCCTGCTCTACGCGCTGTCGCTGGGCGCCGGCCTTGCCGAGGATCTTCGTCTCGTCCACGAGCAAGGGCAGCGCGTCGTGCCGAGCTTCGGGCAGAACCTGGCTTTCGACGACAGCTGGATGGAGGGCGCCGGCGTCGACCTCGCCAAGGTGGTGCACGGCGGCCTGGACCTGCGTTTCGAGGCGCCGTTTGCCCCCGCCGGCTCGGCCGACGTGCTCGGCACCATTGTCGGGCTGGCCGACAAGGGCGAAGGCAAGGCCGCCGTCATCGCGCAGGAGATCACCGTCCAGCAGCACGGGCGGCCGATCTTCACCTCGCTCTCCAGCCTCTTCGTCCGCGGCGGCGGCGGTTTCGGCGGGTCGGTCGGCCACCAGCCGGCGATGAACGCCGTGCCCGAAGGCCCGGCGGATTCGGTCTGCGCGGTACCGACCCGGCCGGACCAGGCGCTGCTGTTCCGCCTGCTCGGCGATCGCAATCCCTTGCACGCCGTGCCTGACGTCGCCCGTGCGGCCGGCTTCGAACGGCCGATCCTGCATGGCGCCTGCACCTTCGGCATCGCCTGCCTGACCGTGCTCCAGCGCTTCTGCGCCGGCGAGCCCGCCCGCATGAAGCGCTTCGCCGCACGCTTCAGCGGTCCGCTCTATCCCGGCGAGACGCTCGACTTCTCGTTCTGGAAGACCGCCGCCGGCCTCGCCTTCACCGCCCGGGCGCGGGACCGCGGGCAACCGGTCCTCGACGCCGGGCTCGCCGAAATCACCGGCTGACCGCCGCCACCGATCCGAACCGGAGATCTCGTGTGAGCACCATCACGCTGTCGCATTGGGGAGCCTACCGCACGGAGGTCAGCGACGGCCGGCTGGTGGCGATCGAGCCGATCGCGGGCGACCCCTCGCCTTCGCCGATCGGCCGCTCGATGCCCGGCACGCTCGACGATGCGGTGCGGATCAGCCAGCCCATGGTCCGCCAGGGTTTCCTGACCGAAGGCGCCGCATCGCGCGACCGGCGCGGCGGCGAGCCCTTCGTGGCCGTGAGCTGGGCCGAGGCGACACGGCTGGCGGCCCGCGAACTCGACCGCGTCCGTCGCGATCACGGCAATGCGGCGATCTTCGGCGGTTCCTATGGCTGGGCCAGCGCCGGCCGCTTCCATCACGCCCAGAGCCAGCTCCATCGCTTCCTCAATGTCGTCGGCGGCTATACCAGTTCGGTCAACACCCACAGCCATGCCGCGGCCGAGGTGCTGCTGCCGCATCTGATCGGCAGTTGCGACGGCATGGGCGACCGGCACACGCCCTGGCCGATCCTGCGCGACCATACCAAATTGTTCGTCGCCTTCGGCGGCCTGCCGGTCAAGAACAGCCAGGTCAGCGCCGGCGGCGTCAGCCGGCATCGCGTGCCGGGCTGGCTCGCCCAATGCCGGGCGGCGGGCACCCATTTCGTCAATATCGGCCCGCTCCGCTCGGATATCGAACCCGGGCTGGCGGCCGAGTGGATCGCGCCGCGCCCGAACACCGACACGGCCTTCATGCTCGGCCTGGCCCATACGCTGGAAAGCGAGGGCTTGAGCGACCATGGCTTCCTCGCCCGCTTCACGACGGGTTTCGAGCGGTTCCGCCGCTATCTCATGGGCGAAGTCGACGGCCGGCCGAAGGACGCGGACTGGGCCGCCGGGATCTGCGCCGTCCCCGTCGGGACGATCCGCGACCTCGCCCGCCGGATGGCCGGCTCGCGCACGATGATCTCGGTGAGCTGGTCGCTGCAGCGCGCCAGCCATGGCGAACAGCCTTTGTGGATGGCGATCACGCTCGCCGCCATGCTCGGCCAGATCGGCCTGCCCGGCGGCGGCTTCGGCTTCGGTTACGCCGGCGCCAACCGGGTCGGCAATCCCGATATGGGCTTCTCCTGGCCGGCGCTGCCGCAATTCCGCAACCCCGTGCAAAGCTTTATTCCCGTCGCCCGGCTCGCCGACATGCTGCTCGATCCCGGCGCTCCCTTCGCCTATGACGGCGGCGACTATCGCTACCCCGACATCCGCCTGGTCTGGTGGGCCGGCGGCAACCCGTTCCATCACCAGCAGGATATCAACAAGCTCGTCCGCGCCTGGCGGCGGCCTGAGGTGGTGATCGTTCAGGAAGCCTGGTGGAACGCCACCGCGCGCCACGCCGATATCGTCCTGCCCTGCACCACGACGCTCGAACGCAACGATCTCGGCATTGCCAAGGCGGAACCGCATCTCTTCGCAATGAAACGGATCGTGCCGCCGGTCGGGCAGGCGCGCAACGACTACGACATCCTGAACGACATCGCCGGCCATCTGGGCCTTGGCGACAGCTTCACCGAAGGCCGGGACGACATGGGCTGGGTGCGCCACCTCTACGAAGGATCGCGCAAGGCCGCCGCCGCGCATGGCCATGCGCTTCCCGATTTCGAGCGCTTCTGGGCCGCCGGCGAGTTCCGTTTCGACAATCCCGTGGTCCTCAAGAGCCTCCTGGAGGATTTTCGCGCCGATCCGGTCGCCGCCCCCCTGGCCACCCCCTCCGGGCGGATCGAGATCTTTTCCGAGCGCATCGCGTCTTTCGGTTATGACGACTGCCCCGGCCATGGCGTCTGGATCGAGCCGGCCGAATGGCTCGGCGGCCCGACGGCCGCGCGCTTCCCCCTGCATCTCGTATCGAACCAGCCCTCGACCCGGCTGCACAGCCAACTCGACAACGGCGTGGTGAGCCGCGACGACAAGGTCGCCGGCCGCGAACCCGCGACCTTCCATCCGGCGGATGCCGGGCTGCGCGGCATCGCGGAGGGAAGCCTGGTGCGCCTGTTCAACGATCGCGGCGCCTGCCTCGTCGGCGCCCGCCTGTCGGACCGGGTGGCGCGCGGCAGCGTCCAGCTCGCCACCGGCGCCTGGTACGACCCGGCCGTCCCGGGCGAAGACCTCAGCCTCGACAGGCACGGCAATCCCAACGTGCTGACCCTGGACGAGGGCACCTCGCGGCTCGCGCAGGGGCCGATCGCCCACACCACGCTGATCCAGGCGGAACTGTTCACCGGCGAACCGCCCGACATGGCGGCCTTCCGGCCGCCGGCAATTCTTGCGGACCCGGTCCGCGACATGAAGACGGAGACGACATGACCAGGGCCGATTTCTGGAAGAACCAGAAAGTCATCATTACCGCCGGCGCCACCGGCATCGGGCTGAAGATCGCAACCGCCATGCATGCGGCCGGCGCCAAGGTCTGGATCTGCGACATCGCCGAGGCGCAGCTCGCCCAAGCGGCGGCCGCCCTGCCCGGCCTCGGCACCCTGGTTTGCGACGTCGCCGATCCCGCGGCCTGCGACGCCTTCGTCGCCAAGGCCACGGCCGCCATGGGCGGCCTCGACATCCTCGTCAACAATGCCGGCATCGCGGGCCCCGCCGCCCCGGTCCAGGACATCAAGACCGAGGACTGGACACGCTGCTTCGAGGTCAACGTCAACGGCCAGTTCTTCATGGCGCGCGCGGCGATCCCGCATCTCAAGGCCGCCAAGGGCGGCTCCATCGTCTGCATGGCCTCGGTCGCCGGCAAATATGCCTTCCCCCTGCGCTCGCCCTACGCCGCGTCGAAGGCGGCGGTCATCTCGCTCGCCCGCGCGCTGTCGGTCGAGCTCGGCCCGGACCAGATCCGCGTCAACGCGATCGCGCCGGGCGTCGTCGCCGGCGACCGCATCCACCGCGTCTTCACCGATCGCGCCGCCACCCGCGGCATCAGCTACGAGGAAATGGAGGCGATCGCGCTGCGCGCGGTCTCGATGAAGACCATGGTCGAGCCGGAAGAGATCGCCGACCTCGTCATGTTCATGTGCGGCCCCTCGGGCCGTCCGATTTCCGGCCAGGTGATGAGCATCTGCGGCGGCCTCGAATATACGGAGTGAATTCCCCATGGCACGAAACGACAAGGTGATCATCACCTGCGCCATCACCGGCGCCACCCATACGCCGACCATGTCGCCCTACCTGCCGGTCACCCCCGACGCGATCATCGAACAGGCGGTCGAGGCGGCGGAAGCCGGCGCCGCGGTGCTGCATCTGCATGCCCGCGACCCGAAGACCATGCGCCCGACCGCCGATCTCGACGTCTGGATGCACATCCTGCGCTCGATCCGCGGCCGCACCGACGCGGTGCTCAACATGACCACCGGCGGCTCAACCTTCATGGCGATCGAGGACCGGCTCTCCGCGCCGCTCGCCGCGGCCCCGGAACTGTGCTCGTGCAACATGGGGTCGATGAATTTCGGCACCTACATGATGAAGGACAAATATCAGGGCCAGTGGAAATTCGACTGGGAAGAGGACTATCTCGAAGCCAGCCGCGGCGCGATCTTCCGCAACACCTTCGCCGACATCGAGACGATCCTGACCAAGCTCGGCAGCCTCGGCACGCGCTTCGAGTTCGAGTGCTACGACGTCGGCCACCTCTACAACCTCGCCCATATGGTGGACCGTGGGCTGGTGAAGCTGCCGATGTTCCTCCAGCTCATCGTCGGCACCCTCGGCGGTATCGGGCCGGGCCCGGAAAACCTGATGTTCATGAAGCAGACGGCCGACAAGCTGTTCGGCGCCGAGAACTACAAGTGGTCGGTGCTGGCCGGCGGTCGCCACCAGATCAACATGGCGACGATTGCCGCCGCCATGGGCGGCAATGTCCGCGTCGGCATGGAGGACAGCCTCTATGCCGGCCGCGGCAAGCTGGCGACCTCCAATGCCGAGCAGGTGCGCATGATCCGCGGGATCATCGAGGGCCTGACCAAGGAGATCGCGAGCCCCGACGAGGCGCGCGCCGCGCTCGGCCTGAAAGGCGCCACCGAGGTCCGGTTCTGATCCTCGGCGAAAGGCGCACCACGAAAGGTGCGCCACGAATCTTGGCCGGCGGAGCGCTCCGCCGGCCGCCCCCTCTCCCGGCGGCGGGCTTCGCCCAAGGCCGGCGAGGTTCGCAGAAGCGGATAACCGCCAGAATCGAACCACGGAGATTGCCGGTCTCCCGGATCACCCCAGCGGGATAATGAATTTCTTATTTCCCCGACGGGCCGGACGACCAATCGACAATTCGCGGCTATGCGCATTGGTTTGCGCCCCCCCGCGTTTTCCCACCGGCCTTCCAGAGGTCGAACCTGAGTTGGAGGAATGATGAAACGCCGTGACTTCCTGATGGGCCTCGCCGGTGTCTCCGGCGCGCTCGTGCTGCCCGAGAAATGGGCCCATGCCCAATCGCGTGACGACAGCCTGCGCGTGTTGAGCGAAGGGGCGGCAAACTCCTTCGACGCCTTCTCCGTCGGCGTCAACCGCAACGCCATCCAGATCAACTGGAACGTCTACGACCGTCTGGTGACCTTTGCCTACAAGCCCCGTCCGGACGGGACCTTCTATTACGACTATTTCGACATCAGGGGCGAATTGGCGGAGAGCTACAAGGTTTCCGACGACAAGAAGTCGATCACCTTCAATCTGCGCAAGGACGCGCTGTTCCACGACGGCACGCCGGTCACGGCGGAAGACGTGAAATGGTCGCTCGACCGTGTGGTCGCGAGCGCGGTCGGCAAGTCGCAATTCTCCACCGGCTCGATGACCGATCCGAAACAGTTCGTCGTCGTCGACGCCCACACGATCCGCATCGACCTGCCGCAGCCGGACCGCTTCGCGCTGCCGAACCTGGCATTGACCTATCCGATCATCGTCAACGCGACGCTGGCCAAGAAGCACGCCACGCCGGCCGATCCCTTCGCCATGGAATGGCTGAAGACCAATGCCGCCGCCGGCGGCGCCTACAAGATCGAACAGGCGGCCATGGGCGAGCGCGTCATGATGGTGCGCAACGACGCCTGGAAGAGCGGCCCCTTGCCGCGCTACCGGCGCGTGCTGTGGCAGACCGTGCCGGCGGCGGAATCGCGCGTGGCCTCGCTGGTGCGCGGCAATGCCGATATCGTGCAGGACCTGCCGCCGAAGGACGTCGTGGCGCTGCTGGCCAATCCGGCGGTCAAGATCGTCGGGGTGCCCACGTCGAACTTCCAGTTCATCGGCATGAACAATGCCATCGCCCCGTTCAACGATGTCCGCGTCCGGCAGGCGATCGCCCATGCGCTGCCTTACGAGGACATGTTCAAGGCGGCCCTGTTCAGCCGCGGCGAGCCGCTGTTCGGCGGCAAGCCGGGAGCGCCCGACACGACCAGGTTCCCGCAGCCGCTGGGCTATGCCACCGATCTGGACAAAGCCAGGGCGCTTCTCGCCGCGGCCGGCCTGCCCAACGGCTTCTCGACCAGGTTCTCCTTCGAGCTGTCGCTCGCCACCGTCGCTGAGCCGGTCGCCCTGTTCCTGCAGGAATCCCTCGGCAAGATCGGCATCAAGGTCGAGATCGACAAGGTGGCCCCCGGCCAGCTCGGCACGTTGCTGCAGGAGAAGAAGGTCCCCTTCTACTTCGAGGCCTCGACCTCCTATCTCGCCGATCCCGACTATTTCTTCCGGATCTTCTACCACGGCAATACCCGCTGGAATTTCGGCTCCTACCAGAACCCGGAATTCGCCAAGCTGGTCGAGAAGACCCGTTACGAGACCGACCAGGCGATCTACGAAGCCGACGTCAAGCGGATGATCACGCTGGTGAAGGAAGAAATCCCGATCATCCTTCTGTGGCACCCCTCGCTCGACACCGGCATGCAGAAGCACGTGACGAACTACAGCTACCAGTTCCATCGCCAGCTCGAGCTCAGGACCCTGGCGCGAAGCTGACCGGACGAACGACGGCGGGCCGCCGGCGCCCTGCGCCGGCGGTTGCGCCGATCAATTCGACCCGGAATTCACGTCACGTTTTAACGCAGCGCCCCTCTCCCGGTCGCTCCGCCGCCCCCCTCTCCCACGAAGGCACGGGCAAGGGTTGACGCGCTGCCGGGGCGCACCTCCTCACGTGCCGGGAAAATGACAGCGCACCTGGCGCCCGTCGGGCTCCGCGCGAAGCAACGGCTGCTCCAGCCGGCAGCGCTCCTGCTGCGCCGGGCAGCGTCCATACAAGCGGCACATGGTCGGCGGCGGATTGATCGGGCTCAGCGGATCGCCTTCGAGCTTGATGCGCTCGGTGCCGCCATCGGCGCGCAGTGTCGGGATCGCGGACAGGAGCGCGCGCGTGTAGGGATGGCGGGGCTGGGCGAACAGCTGATCGGGCGTGCCGCTTTCGACCACCTGGCCGAGATACATGACGATGATGCGGCTGCACAAAAGCCGGACCACGTTCAGGTCGTGGCTGACGAACAGCATGGCGACGCCGGATTCCCGCCGCAGGCGATCGAGCAGTTGCAGGACGGTCGCCTGGACCGAGACATCGAGCGCGGAGGTCGGTTCGTCGAGCACCAGCAGGCGCGGCTCCACCGCCATGGCCCGGGCGATACCGACCCTCGCCTTCTGCCCGCCGGAAAGCTGGTGGGGAAAGCGCGGCAGCAGTTCGAGCGGCAGGTTCACCGCGTTCGCCGCGGCCTCCACCCGGGCCGTGAGGTCGGCCTTGCCGGCGATCGGCATCAATTGGCGGAGCGGGTCGGCGATCTGCTCGAAGATCGAGAAGCGCGGGTTGAGGCTCTCGGTCGGATCCTGGAACACCATCTGGATCTCGCGCCGCAGCGGCGAGCGGGTAAAGGCCCGGTTCGACATGCCCGACACATCGCGGCCGTTGATGCGGACGCTGCCCGCGGTCGGATCGACGAGGCGCGAGACGATGCGCGACAATGTCGACTTGCCGCAGCCGGACTCGCCGACGAGACCGACCGCCTCGCCAGGATGGATGGCGAAGGACACATCGTCCACGGCATGCAGCTTGACCGCCCTGCCGCGGTTCCAGAGGCGCCCGGGCGACAAGGTGAAGTGCTTCTCCAGCCTGTCGATTTCGATGATCGGCGTCTGGGTCATAGCGGGTTCCGGCAGGCGACCAGATGACAGGGGCCGACATCCTCCAGCGCAAGGCCGGCGGCGTCGCAGGCGGCCGTCCGCCGCGCGCAGCGCTCGGCGAAGCGGCAGGGCGGCAGATCGTCCCGGCGCAGGTCGGGCAGCGAGCCGGGGATGGCCTGCAATTGCGAGATGTCGTCGACGAGAGAGGGAATGCTGCGCAGCAGCCGGGTCGTATAGGGATGGCGCGGCCGGGCGAATAGCTCCGACACCGGCGCCGCCTCGACGACGTGGCCGGCATGCATGACGACGATCCGGTCGCAATATTGCGAGGCGAGCGCCAGGTCATGGGTGATCAGGATCGTGCCGAGATGCCGGTTGCGCGCGAGGTCCCGGATCAGGTCCATGATCACCGCCTGGGTCGTCACGTCGAGCCCGGTGGTCGGTTCGTCGGCGATCAGCAGACGCGGCGAACAGGCGAGCGCGATGGCGATGCCGACCCGCTGGCACAGCCCGCCCGACAGTTCGAACGGATAGGCCTTGGCACGCTCCTGCGGGTCCGGAATGCGCACCCGCCGCAGCGCCTCGTAGACCTTGTCGCGAACGGCGCCGGCGCTGCCGGCATCGTGGCGGGCGATGACATCGGCGATCTGCTGGCCGACGGCCCGGATCGGGTTGAGCGCGGTGCGCGGGTTCTGGAAGATGATCGAGGCTTCGGCCCCGCGCCATGCCTGGAGCTCGCGCTCGGTCATGCCGAGGACGTCGCGCCCATCGAACAGGATCCGGCCGGAGGTGATCTGCGCCGCCTTTTCGAGGATCCCCATCACGGCAAAGGCGGTGACCGACTTGCCCGAACCGGATTCGCCGACGATGCCGACAATCTCGCCGGGCGCGACCGAGAAGGACACGCGATCGAGCACATGCACCGTGCCGCCGCGAGTCCGGAAGTTCACCGAGAGGTCGTGCACGCTGAGCAGCGGTTCCCGGTTCGTCATGTCCGCATCCTCGGATCCAGGATGTCGCGCAAGGCATCACCGAGCAGATTGAAGGCGAAGACCGCCAGCATCAGCGCGAGGCCCGGGAACAGCGCGATCCACCACTGGCCCGAGGCGATGAAACGCGCGCCCTCGGCCACCATGATGCCCCATTCCGGGGTCGGTGGCCGCACACCCAGGCCCAGGAACGACAGCCCGGCCGCATTGAGCACCGCCCAGCCGAGATTGACCGACGCCTGAATGATCAGCGGCGACATGATATTGGGCAGCAGGAACACGGTCAGGATGCGCCAATGGCCGGAGCCGCCGATCTGCGCCGCCGACACGTAGCTGAGGTCGCGCCGCACGCTGACCTCGGCGCGGGCGAGCCGGATGTAGAATGGCAGGTTGATCACCGCGGTGGCATAGACGACGTTGATCACCGTATTGCCCAGCGCCGCGACCATGGCCATGGCCAGGACGAACAGCGGAAAGGCCATCAGGATATCGACGAAGCGGCTCACCGTCGCATCGAGCGCACCGCCGAAATAGCCGAGCACCGCGCCGATCAGCGAGCCGATCACGCAGGACATCAGCACGGCGCCGAGCGCGATCATCAGGTCGAGCCGGGTCGCCACCAGCACCCGCGAGAAGACGTCCCGGCCGAGTTGGTCGGTACCGAACCAGTAGCGCGCCGAGGGTCCTTGCAGGGCGTTCGCCGCATTGGTCGCCAGCGGATCGTGCGGCGCCAGCGCCGGTCCGACGCAGGCCGCCAGCACGAGCAGGCCGAACAGCACGAAGGCCAGCATGTTGACCGGATTCTCGGCCAGCACGTACCGCGCCACACGCAGGCGCTCGCGCATCATTCCGGGAGCCTCGCCAGCCATCACTTCAACCCCGCGCGTGGATCGACCACCGTGGTGATCAGGTCGGTCGCGAGGTTCACCAGCAGGAAGATGCCCGCCATCATCAGCATGAAACCCTGGAGCGGTGCATAATCGAGCGAGATCAGGCTATCGAGCGCGAAGGCGCCGATACCCGGCCAGGCGAAGACCCGCTCGACCAGGACATTGGCGCCGAGCATGTAGGAGAAGGTCATGCCCATGGTGGTCACCAAAGGCAGCATGGCGTTGCGAAAGGCATAGGAGATCACGACCTGGCGCCGCGACAGGCCGCTCGCCCGCGCCGTCCGGACGAATTCGCTCGACAGCGCCCCCAGCATCGACGCCCGCGTCATGCGCGCCAGCGGCGCGAGCGCGAACAGCGCCATCGTCACCCCCGGCAGGATGATCTGGCCGACCGCCCCGCGAAACGTCTCGAAATCGCCGGCGATCAGCGCATCGATGGTGATCAGGCGGGTCACCGCGGGCGGGTTGGACAGGAACGGATCGAGCCGGCCGATCGGCTCCGGCGCCACGCCGAGCAGGTAGTAGAACAGATAGATCAGCAACAGGCCGGTGACGAAGGTCGGCATCGAAACGCCCAATGTGGCGATCAGCCGGCAGGCGTGATCGACGAGCGAGCCGGGCTTGAGCGCCGCGATCACGCCGAGCGGGATCGCCACCACGATCGCCAGGAGAAAGGCGAAGGCGGTGAGCTCGGCCGAGGCCGGCAGCCGGTTCATCAGTTCCGTGGTCACCGGCAGGCCGGTCGAGATCGACTGGCCGAGATCGCCCTTCAGAAGCTGCGAGAGATAGATCAGGAACTGTTCGGGCAGCGATTTGTCGAGCCCGAGCACCTGGCGCAGGCGCTCGATATCGGCCGCGGTCATCCCGGGATTCGAGGCGAAGAAGACGGCGGGGTCGCCCGGCAGGACCCGCGTCAGCAGGAAGGTCGCCAAGACGACGCCGAAGAGGGTCGGAACCACGCTGAACAGACGCCACAGAAGGGTCATCGCCGCCGCTCCCTGGATCGAGGCGGCGCGCAAGCCGCCACCAATGCGGATCTCCATGCTGGCTCGGCCATGTCAGGTCTGCTCCGGTCGGGAGCCCGCAGCGCCCCCGGGCTTGCAGAGCAGGAAGATCACGTGATCGCCGCTGACCACTTCGGTGCCATCGGCCTTGACGAGGACGCCACGCTCGGTCGCCACGCCGCGCCCGGGCTTCGAGGTCATGCGGCGCTCGACGAATTCGAGCCTGAGATGCACCGCGTCGCCGGGCTCCAGAGGCGCGCTGAAACGGACCTTGTCCCAGCCGAGCGATGCGGTGACGCTGCGCTCGAAGCAGCCGAGCTCGGCCTTCAGCCCCTCGATCAGCGCCAAGCTGAACAGGCCATGGGCGATCCGGCCGCGAAACCCGGCGGCCCGGGCGAAAGCCTCGTCCATATGCACGGGATGGCGCTCGCCGGTGAGATCGGCGTAGCGGTCGATGTCGTCGAGCGTGATCACCCGCGACGGCGAGGTCAGCACGGTGCCCGGGGTGAAGTCCTCGAACCAGATCTGCTCGGTCATGACCGCCTGCCCCATTCCGCGTCCTGGAGTTTGCGCCAGTCGATCTTGTTGCTGCCGGAGCGCGGCAGGCCGGCGACGAATTCGACCAGCCGGGGCACCTTGTAGCCGGCCATCACCGTGCGCGCGAACTGGATGATGTCCTCGTCCGTCACCTTGCCCGCATAATCCGGCTTCAGCGCGACCAGCGCCTTGACCGTCTCGCCGCGATAGCTGTCGGGCACCGAGATGACACAGCATTCCTGCACGGCGGGATGGCGGTACAGCAGCGCCTCGCATTCGGCCGGCCAGACCTTGAAGCCGGAGACGTTGATCATCCGCTTCAGGCGGTCGACGATGAAAAAATAGCCTTCGTCGTCGACATAGCCGAGATCGCCGGTCCGCAGGAAGATCTTGCCGTCCCGCTGCAGCAGGCTCTCGCGGTTGGCGTCCTCACGCTGCCAGTAACCGGTCATGACCTGCGGCCCGGCGACCAGGATCTCGCCGATTTCGCCGCGCGGCATTTCCTCTGTCGTCTCGGGGTCGACCACCAGGCTCGTCGTGTCGAAGATCGGCAGGCCCAGGCATTGCGGCTTGGACGCGGCGAGCGGATTGAGATGGGTCGCTGAAAGCGTCTCGGTCAGGCCGTAGCCTTCGCAGAAGCGCAGGCCGTAGCGGTCGCTCAGCTGCTGGGCGACGGCGACCGGCATGGAGGCCCCGCCGCCGGTCAGCACCTTGAGATGCGCGAAGGTTTCGTCGCCATGATCGCGCGCTGCCAGCACGTCGATGATCATCGTCGGCGCGGCGCTCCACCAGGTCACCTGATGGCGCGCGAACAGAGGCGGGATCAGGTCGCGGTTCCAGCGGGTCATGATGACGAGCGAGGCCCCCGCATAGAGGCCCGCGCTCATCGACGCCTGCATTCCCGCCACGTGGAACATCGGCATGAACGAGGTCATGACCGAGGTTTCGTCGAGGCCGTACCATTTGGCCTGGGCCGCCGCCGTGAAGGTGATGGAGGTGTGCGAATGCATGCAGGCCTTGGGCCGCCCGGTCGTGCCGGAACTGTACGGCATGACGGCCAGATCGCCGGCCTCGCCGACCACCGGATCCGGCACATGGCCGGCGGCGATGGCCGCCTCGAAGCCGATATAGGGCCCATCGGGCAAGGCGGCGGCCGGGCGTTGCATCACCTCGGGCAGCGGATCGGAACTCGAGGCGGGCGCGGCATCGGCATATCGCGCCACGATGACGCGGTCGAGGCGATCCGGCACGAGGCCGGAGAAACGGTCGACAAGCTCGTCGCCGATCAAGGCGACACGGGCACCGCTGTCGGCGACGACATAGTCCAGCTCGTCTGCGACATACATCGGGTTGACCGGCACGATGACGGCATCGGCGCGCAGAATGGCGTGGAAGGCAATGACGAATTGCGGCGAATTCTGCATGTCGAGCAGGACCCGGTCGCCGCGCCTGACGCCGCTATGGCGCAAATAGCCCGCGAGCGCCGTCACCTCGGTGAGCAATTCCCGATAGCTGGTGGTCCGGCCGTAGAAATGCAGCGCCGGGCGGTCCGGGCCGCGCGCCGCCGAGCGGGCGAGGTTTTCGAAGGCATTGCCGCCGGGAATGGCCAGGCTCGCCGGAAACGCGCGGGGCCAGAACGCGGACTCGGGGCCGGTCCTGAACTGCGCCCGCTGGATCGATGTCGGCATGATGCCTTCCCTGAATTCTCGGCGCCGTGCGTCGCGACCACCTGGCGCCGCATGACGATCAGCTCAACAAATGAAACTACGTTTTTCTTATTGAAACAAGCGAAGCTTCCGCCGCAAGTGAGGGAAAAATCATCCAAATCCCGCGCCAGAGGCCGCATTTTTCGGCTGTTTCAGCCGATGACATCGCGAGCGGCGGTTCACGATGGACCATCCTCCCGGCTCATGGCGCAACTCCCAGCCGACGGACCGCCGCCTCCAGGACAGTGGCGGCCAGGGCGATGGGCGCCCAGTCGCTATGTTCCTCGGGGCAATGGCTGCGCCCTTCCCTGGAGGGGACGAAGAGCATGGCGGCGGGAACCAGCCGCCCGATGACGCCGGCATCGTGATTGGCGCCCGACGGCAACACCATCGAAGGCGCCGCCAGCGCATCCGCGCAATCAGCGAGAACCGCCCGCAGGCGAGCATCCATGGTCACCGGCGCGTCGCGAAAGACGCTGCGCGTCCGCACGGCGCAGCCGAACGCCTGTCCGACATCGGCCGCCAGGGCCTCGGTCGCGCGGGCCGCGCGCTCGACCGCAGCCTCCTCGATATCCCGGATCTCCAGCCCCAGCCGGACCTCGCCCGGCACCACATTGCCCTGGTTCGGCGTGAGATTGACGATGCCGACGGTGCCGCGAAGCGTCTCGCTCCGGTCGGCCAGGATCAGGTCGCGAAAGCGATCGGCGAAGCGCGCGGCGGCGGCGAAGGCATCGCGGCGCATCGTCATCGGCGTGGTGCCGGCATGATCGGTCCGTCCGGTGAAGCGGATCGACAGACGCTCCTGCCCGGCGATGGCCGAGACGATGCCGAGGGGAACGCCGGCCTGCTCGAGCACCGGTCCCTGTTCGATATGCAGCTCCAGATAGGCGCCGATCTCGTCGGGATCGCGCGCCGCTTCCCCGACGGCTTCGGGCTTGAAACCGGCGGCGCGCAGGGCATCGCCCAGAACGGCGCCATCGGCGGCGCGCAGCTTGTCGAGTGTGTCGCGCGGCAGCCTGCCCATCATCGCCCGGCTGCCGACAAACGGCCCGAAGCGGCCCTCCTCGTCACGAAAGGCGACCACCTCCAGCGGCCGGCCGATGCCGCCCGAAGCCGCGATGCGCCTGACCACCTCCAGCCCGGCCATCACGCCGAGCGCGCCGTCGAAGGCGCCGCCCTGCACCACGGTGTCGAGATGCGAGCCGATGACGATCGCGGGGCGGCCATCGCCCTCCAGCCGGGCGATCGCATTGCCGAAGGCATCGTAGCGTGCGGCAAGGCCGGCCGCCCGGGCCCGGTCCAGGAACCAGTCGTGCGCGGCGCAATCCGCCGTGCTGAAGGCGGGCCGGGCCCAGCCGCCATCGGGATGCCGCCCGATCTCGGCCAGCCTGTCGAAATCGGCGCGCAGGTCGGTGGCCTGGTTCATGTCAGTTGCGGCCGGTCCGACGTGCCGCGCCCGACGAAACGGCCCTGCCCCGCCGTGCCGAGGAAGGCGCCGTCCTGGACCACGACCTGGCCGCGATGAACGGTGGTCCGGGCCCAGCCGGTGAGCTCCAGGCCGTCATAGACGGTATAGCCGATGTCGCCATAGTCGCTGGCCGGCGTCATGACCCGCCGCTCCTGCGGATCGATCACCGCGAGGTCGGCGTCATAACCCCTGGCGATCAGCCCCTTGCGGTCGCCAAGACCGAAGATCCGCGCCGGCCAGGTCGAGAACACCTCGACGAAACGGTCGAGGCTGATGCGGCCCTCGGCCACCCCCAGGGTATAGAGCACGGGAAGCCGCGCCTCGACCCCGGTGCAGCCATTGGCGACGGTCGCGAAGGACGGCAGGCCGAGCGCCTTGGCCGCCGCCGAATAGGACACCTCGTCCGATGTGACGGCCGAGAGCACGCCCTGCCGCAGCCCGTTCCAAAGCTCCAGCTGGTTGTCGGCATCCCTGAGCGGCGGGCTCATGATGTAGTTGTGGCCGTCCTCGCGCTCCAGGGCCTCGTCCGTCAGCGCGAGATAGTGGGTGCAGGTCTCGGCGGTGACCGGCAGGCCGCGGCGGCGGGCCGCCTCCACCAGTCCGATGCCCTTGCCCGCGACCAGGTGCAGAATGTGCACGCCGCAGCCGGTATCCTCGGAAAACTGGATGGCGCGCGAGATCGCCTCGATCTCGACGATCGGCGGGCGGGTCAGCGCGTGCCAGCGCGGATGGCTATGGCCGGCGGCCACCGCCTCGGCGCGCAGGCGCTCGACGATGCCGGCATTCTCGGCATGCAGCACCAGCATCAGGTCGTCACGGGCCGCCTGTGCCATCAGCGCATGCAATGCGCCGTCCTCGAGCTTCAGCCCGTCTTCCTCATAGACCGTATAGACCTTGAGCGACGACACCCCCTCGGCGCGCAAGGAGGCGAGCTCGGCCAGCGTCTCCGCATTCACGTCGGTGGCGATCAGGTGCAGGCCGTAATCCACTGTCGCATGCCCGTCGGCCTGCTTGCGGCGATGTTTCAGGCCGGCGAGCATCGATCCGCCGCGCCGCTGCAGGGCGAAATCGACCACCGTGGTGGTGCCGCCGCGCAGCGCCGCGATGCCACCCGATTCGAAGTCGTAGACACTGCGCTGGCCCATGAAGCCGACCATCATGTGGACATGCGGATCGACGCCGCCGGGCAGCACGATCCGGTCGGTCGCGTCGACCACCCGCGCACCGCGTCCCGAACCCGGATCGACGATGTCGAGAATGGTCTCGCCCTGCACGAGCACGTCGGCCCGGCGCGCGCCATCAGGCAGCGCCACCAGGCCGTTGGCAATCACCAGGTCGGTCATTTACAGCCCTCGATCGCTTGAGACAGATCGGCGACGAGATCCTCGATGTCCTCGATGCCGAGCGAAATGCGCACCAGTCCGTCGGAAATCCCCATCGCGCGGCGACGCTCGGCGGAGACCGCATGATGCGAGGTATTGCCGGGCTGGCTGATCAGGCTCTCGACCCCGCCGATCGAGGGCCCGATGCCGAACAGGCGCGTCGTATCGACGACATGGCGCGCATGGCCGGGATCGTCGAACACGAAGGACAAGAGCCCGCCGAAGCCGGTCATCTGCCGCTTGGCCAGATCGTGATCGGGGTGGCTGGGCAGGCCGGGATAGTGGACCTTGGCCACCTTGGGGTGCCGCGCGAGGAACCCCGCTACCGCCATGCCGGCGCGGTTATGCTGGGCCATGCGAAGTTGATAGGTCGTCATCCCGCGCATGAGCAGCCACGCCCCGTGCGGATCCATGATCGCGCCGCCAGCCTGTTGCAGCGAGCGGATCTCACGGGTCAGCTGCCGCGACCCGACCACCGCGCCGACGATCAGGTCGGAATGGCCGTTGAGATATTTCGACGCGCTGTGGATCACGAGGTCGGCGCCGTGATCCAGCGGCCGCTGGTTCATCGGGCCGCCGAGCGTGCCGTCCACCACCAGCTTCGCCCTGGCCTTGGCGGCGATCGCCGACAGCGCCGTGAGGTCGACCACCCGCAAGAGCGGATTGGTCGGCGTTTCCGCATAGATCACCTTGGTCTTCGCGGAGATGCAGGCCGCGACGTCGTCGGGCGCCAGCGAGGCGGCCCAGCGAACCGCCACGCCCTGTCGCGGCAGAACATCGCTGAAATAGCGGAACGTCCCGCCATAGATGTCAGGCAGGGCCACGACCTCGTCGCCGCTCGCGAGGAAGGGCGCCAGCGCGCCGGCCACCGCCGCCATGCCGGAGGCAAAGAGAACCGCCGATTCCGCCTGCTCCAGGGCGGCGATGCGCTGTTCGGCGGCCAGGACCGTCGGGTTTCTGACCCGCGAATAGACGAAGCCGCGCTTCTTGCCAGCGTTGACCGCCTCCAGTTCGGCCGTGTCGGCCGAAACGAAGGTCGCGCTCTGGAAGATGGGCGGCACAACGGCGCCGAGATGCTCCGACGGCTCGAACCCGCCATGGACTGCGCGCGTGCCGATGCGATCTCCCGGCGCGCCGCTCACTTGGTCAATTCCCGGGAAATGATGATGCGCAGGATTTCCGAGGTGCCGCCGCCGATCTCGGCGAGCTTGGAATCGCGGAAATGCCGCTGCATGTCATATTCCATCAGATAGCCCCAGCCGCCCATCAGGCGCATGCCGTTGAGCGCGGCCCGGACATAGGTTTCCGAGGAGAACAGGTTGGCGGTGGCGCTCTCCTTGTTGTTGGGAATGCCCCGGTCGACCAGGTTGGCGCTGCGATAGAGCAGGAGCCGGGCTGCCTCGATCTCCATGTCCATATCGGCGAGCTTGGCCCGCGAGAGCTGGAAACTGTTGATCTTCTGGCCGAACTGCTCGCGCTCGCCGGTATAGGCGAGCGCCTTGTCGAGGCAGGACTGCGCCGCGCCGACATTGACCGCCGACAGGCAGCAGCGCTCATAGTCGAGCGTCTTCAGCGCATTGCTCCAGCCCGCATTCACCGTGCCGATGATGGCGTCTTTCGGCAGGCGCACGTCGGTCAGGAAGATCTCGTTCAGGTCCATCGGCTTGAGGCCGAGCTTCTTGAGCTTGCGGATCTCGACCCCCGGCGTCTTGGGATCGAGCAGGAACATGGTAATGCCCTTGTGCTTGGGCGCATCGGCATCGGAACGCGCCATCAGCAGGATGTAATCGGCTTCCTGGGCGCAGGAGCAGAACATCTTCTGGCCGTTGATCACCCACTGGTCGCCTTCGAGCACCGCGCGGGTGCGCAGCGAGGCGGCGTCCGAACCCGAGTTCGGCTCCGACAGCGAGAAGGCGAAACGGATCTCGCCCTTGGCCAGCTTCGGCAGCAGCTCGCGCTTCTGCGCCTCGGTGCCGAAATGGGTGATCGCATCGGTCGCGATCACGATGGTGGTGTAATAGATATTGGCGCCGGCCTCGAAATGCTTGGCGAACTCCTCAAGGAACACGGCGAGGTCGGTGCAGCTTCCGCCCATGCCGCCATAGGCTTCCGGGATCGGCAGGCCGAGCCAGCCGGCGGCCGCCAGCTTGTCGTAGAGTTCAAAGGGAAAGCGCTCCTCTTCGTCGCAGGCGCGCACATAGTCGATCGGGCATTCCTTGGTCAGGAACGACCGCAGGCTGTCGCGCATCAGGCGCTGTTCGTCGCTGATCTCGAAGTTCATCGTCATTTCCCTGTCCACCGCGGTGCACGCTTTTCGGCGAAGGCGCGCGGGCCTTCCTTGTAATCCTCGGAAGCCCTGATCCGGTCGCGCGCCGGCAGCCCCGAATAGAGCTTGTCGAAGGCCGCCCGGTCGGACAGGCCCTCGACCTCGCGGGTCACCTCGAGCAGGGCGGCCACCGCCAGCGGCGCGGCCGTGACGATCTGGCCGGCGAGTTCGCGCGCCGTCGCCATCAGCTGGTCGGTCGGCACGATGCGGTTGACGAAGCCGTGATGCCGGCCCTCCTCGGCGGTCATGCGCCGGCCGGTGAGCAGAAGCTCGGAGGCAATATTCGCCGGCAGCCGCCGATGGGCGCGCCAGAGCCCGCCCGCCTCGGGAATGAAGCCCCGCTGCAGCTCGGGCAGGCCGAATTCGGCATGCGGCGCGGCGATCACCAGCGTCGCGTTCAGGGCGAATTCGAAGCCGCCGCCGACCGCCAGGCCGTTGACCGCGACGATCACCGGCTTGACCAAGTCGTGGCGGTTGAGGCTCATGAAGCCGTGCGGGCCGAAATCCTCGCCGCTGTCGCCGGCGGCGACCGCCTTGAGGTCCCAGCCCGCCGAGAACATGCGGTCGCCGGTCGCGGTGACGATCGCAACGCGCAGGGCGGGATCATCGTTGAGCCGGGTCAGCGCCGCGTCGAGATCGCGGCTCGCCTGCTGGTCGATGGCATGGGCCGGCGGATGATCGAAGGTGATCTCGAGGATCGGTCCATTGACCGCGACGCGGATGCGCGATGCGCCACTCATGCCCGAAACTCCCTGAGCACGTCCTTCGAGATGATGTCGCGGTGGATTTCGGAGGTGCCCTCCCAGATCCGCTCGACCCGCACGTCGCGCCACATGCGCTCCAGCGGCATCTCCTTGGTGACGCCCATGCCGCCGAGGATCTGCATGGCATTGTCGGTGACGCGGCCGGCCATCTCGGAGCCGTAGAGGTTGACCTGCGACGCTTCACGCTGGGTGATCAGGCCGGCCTCCATTCTGGCGGCGCCATCCAGCACCATCAGCCGGGTGGCGTGGATCTCGGTCGCCATGTCGGCGAGCTTGAAGGCAGTGCCCTGGAACTGGCCGATGGTCTGGCCGAAAGCCTTGCGGGTATTGGCATAGCGCGCGGCGATCTCCATCGCCCGCTCGGCGACGCCGACGCAATTGGCGGCGAGCATGATGCGGCCGGAGAAGATCCAGCTCTTGGCGATGGCGAAGCCGCCGCCCTCCTGGCCGAGCATGTTGCGTGCCGGCACGCGCACGTCCTCGAACGCGATGCTGCACGACTTGAAGCCGCGATTACCGACGACGCCGATCGGGGAAACGCTGATGCCCGGCGTATCCTTGTCGACCAGGAAGGCGGTGATGCGCTTCTGCGGACCTTTCGGCGTTTCGTCGACGCCGGTGACGGCGAACAGAATGATGAAGTCGGCGCGCAGCGCCATGGTGATGAAGATCTTCTCGCCGTTGACGACGTAATCGTCGCCCTGGCGCACAGCACGGGTCGAGATCTGGCGGGCGTCCGATCCCGCGCCCGGCTCGGTCAGGGCGAAACATTCCCAGCGCTCGCCGCTGATGACCGGCTTCAGGTAGGTCTCGATCTGGTCGTCGACGCAGGCCCGGAGGATCGGCGCCGGCCGGTTGCAGATGCTCTGCAGGGCGCGCGTGGTCCGGCCGAACTCGATCTCGGCGACACAGCGCAGGCTCTGGCCAAGGCCGCCGCCGCCATGCTCTTCGGGCATGTTGATCGCGTAGTAGCCCGCCGCGATCGCCTTTTTCTGGATCTCGCGGAACAGGTCGTCGGGAACCGCGTCCAGGCTCTCGACGAGCTGTTCATGCGGCAGAAGCTCGGCCGTGACGAAGTCGCGAACGCCTGTGGCGATCATGCGCTGCTCTTCGCTGAGGGAAAGAGACATGAGGGTTGTCCTGCGTTGCCTGGCAGCGCCAGCCGCGTCCTCGACGCGGCTGAACGTTTTGATATGTGAACCGAGGTTTTGATATTTTGACGTCGCTGTCAAGAAGTGTGATTGTGATGCGGGCGGTCATTGGCGCCGCCGGAGCCAGGAATGGGAGAAAACCGATGCCGGCCACGATCAAGCTGGGCTACAAGGCGATGCTGGAAGCGGCCAATGCCGTGATCAAAGGCCTGTCGCCCACCGAGGCCATCGCCATGAAGGGGCGCGACGATGTGGTCTTCGTCGATCTGCGCGATCCCCGCGAACTGTCGCGCGAAGGCAAGATCCCGGGCGCTTTCAGCTGCCCGCGCGGCATGCTGGAATTCTGGATCGACCCGGCGAGCCCCTATGCCAAGCCCGTGTTCCAGCAGGACAAGACCTTCGTCTTCTATTGCGCGTCGGGCTGGCGCTCGGCGCTCGCCACCCGCACCGCCCAGGAGATGGGGCTGGCCCCGGTCGCCCACGTCATTGGCGGCTTCACCGGCTGGCGCGAGGCCGGCGGCGAGGTCGAGACCGTCGCGCCGGGCAAGTGACCGAGGCGACACGGACCATCGCGACGCCATGGGGCCCGGACCCGGTCCCATGGACGAATCATCGGATGGCGGGAAGATCCACTTCCAATTCGGCGAAGACAGAGGCAAATGCTGTCCTCGAGAGGCGCAGAAAGGGTTCGAATGTCTGCAACCGTCGAAAAGTCGCTCAGAGTGCTGGAGCTTCTCTCCAGTCACGACACGCCTGTTCGCCTGGCCGATCTCTCGCGCGAACTCGGCATGAACAAGAGCACGACCTACCGGATGCTCGAGACGATGAGCCAGCTGGGCTATGTCCAGCAGGACCAGCCGAACGGCCGCTACCTGATCACCACGCGCATGTGGGAGATCGGCGTGCGTGCCTTCCAGCGTCTCGACATTCGTGCCTGGGCCATTCCCTATCTGGAAAAAATCCGCAACGAGACGCATGAGACGGCGGTGCTCGCGATCGGCGACGGCCAGGACGTGGTGATCATCGAGAAGAGCGATTCATCGCAGGCCGTGCAGACCTTCTCGCCGCTCGGTTCACGCACGCCGATGCACTGCTCCTCGCTCGGCAAGGCCTTCCTGATGGTCGATACCGAGGACAAGCTGCTGCGGCTCAAACAGCCCCTGCACGCCTTCACGCCGAACACCATCACCACGCTCACCGCCCTGCGCGCGGAGATCGCCAAGGCGACCGCCAGCGGCGTCGCGCTGGCCTTCGATGAATTCGCCGAAGGGGTGAGCGGCATCGCCGCCCCGGTGGTCGGCGTCGACCGCAAGGTGCATGCCATGATCGGCATCACCATCCCGACGATGCGGGCCGGCGGCGACAGCTTCGAACGCGCCAAGGACATCGTGCGCGTCCACGCGCAGGACTTCTCGCGGGCGGCCGGACATTCCTGACCGGCGGTAGCGATCCCGGAAAACAAAAACCCCGGCAGGCTGTTCGCCTTGCCGGGGTTTTTAATTTGGTGCGGTCGAGAGGACTCGAACCTCCACTCGGTTAAGAACTACCACCTCAAGGTAGCGCGTCTACCAGTTCCGCCACGACCGCATTCGCCGGGGCAAGCCCGGCGAGAGCGGCTGTCTAGCAGAGCGATTCACCGGCCGCAAGGCTTGTGAGCGCTCTTCTCACAGCCGTTATTCGAACTCCATGATGACGGCGTCCACCGCCAGGCTGTCGCCGGGCTTGGCGGCGATGGTCTTGACCTTGCCGTCGCGCTCGGCGCGCAGCACGTTTTCCATCTTCATCGCCTCGACCACGCAGAGCGCCTCCCCCGCCTTGACCTCCTGGCCGACCACCACCGCGATCGACTTGACCAGGCCCGGCATCGGACAGAGCAGCTTCTTGCCGGTATCGGCGGCCACCTTCACCGGCATCAGCGCGGCCAGTTCCGCCTCGCGCCTAGTATAGACATAGGCGCGGGTGGCGATGCCGCGATAGGCGAGCAACAGGCCGTTGGGAATCGCGCGGACCAGCACATTGACCGGCTTGCCGTCGACCGTTCCCGAAAACACCGGCTGGCCCGGCGCCCAGGCCGAGGCGATCGTATGGCTGGCGCTCTCCCGGCCGCCGGCGCCTTCGAAAAAGCGAACGGCGATATTCTCGCCGTCGTCGAGCACCTGCACGTCGTAGCGGCTCTCGCCCATGCTGACGACCCGGTCGCGATCGAACGACACCCGATGGCCCTGGCGCATCTGGCCGGAGATCTTGCGTTTGCGCGCATTCAGCATGTGATCGATGAAGGCGGCGACCGCGGCCATCACTTCCGCCGCCTCGCCCACCGGCTGGCGCGGCGCGAAGCCCTCGGGATATTCCTCGGCGATGAAACCGGTGGACAATTCGCCCGAGCGCCAGCGCGGATGCTGCATCAGCGCCGACAGGAACGGAATGTTGTGCTGGATGCCTTCGATGGCGAAAGCGTCGAGCGCATCCGCCTGCGCCTCGATCGCGATCTCGCGGGTCGGCGCCCAGGTCACCAGCTTGGCGATCATCGGATCGTAATAGAGCGAGATCTCGCCGCCCTCGGTCACGCCGGTGTCGTTCCGGACCATCGCCACCCCCGCCTTGCCCTCGGCCGGCGGCCGATAGGTGACCAGCCGGCCGATCGAGGGCAGGAAGTTGCGATAGGGATCCTCGGCATAGATGCGGCTTTCGACCGCCCAGCCGTTGAGCTTCACGTCGCTCTGCTGGAGACTGAGCTTCTCGCCATAGGCGACCTTGATCATCTGCTCGACCAGGTCGACGCCGGTGATCATCTCGGTCACCGGATGCTCGACCTGCAGGCGGGTGTTCATCTCGAGGAAATAGAAGGAGCGGTCCTGGCCGGCGACGAATTCCACGGTGCCGGCCGAATCATATTGCACCGCCTTGGCGAGAGCCACCGCCTGCTCGCCCATGGCGCGCCGGGTCTTTTCGTCGAGCAGCGGCGACGGCGCCTCCTCGATGACCTTCTGGTTGCGCCGCTGGATCGAGCATTCGCGCTCGCCGAGATAGATGACGTTGCCGTGCTTGTCGCCCAGCACCTGGATCTCGATATGGCGCGGATTGACGATGAATTTCTCGACGAACACCCGGTCGTCGCCGAACGAGCTCTTGGCTTCCGACTTGGCCAGCCGGAAGCCTTCGGCCACCTCGCCCGCCGAATGCGCGATGCGCATGCCCTTGCCGCCGCCGCCGGCGGAGGCCTTGATCATCACGGGATAGCCGATCTCGTCGGAGATCTTCACCGCGTGGTTCTCGTCCTCGATGACGCCGAGGAAGCCGGGCACGGTCGAAACCTTGGCCGCGGCCGCCGCCTTCTTCGATTCGATCTTGTCGCCCATGGCGGCGATGGCATGCGGGTTCGGCCCGATGAAGACGATGCCGTTGTCCTTGAGCGCCAGCGCGAAGGCCTCGCGCTCCGACAGGAAGCCATAGCCGGGATGAACCGCCTCGGCGCCGGTCTGCTTGCAGGCGGCGATGATCTTGTCGATCACCAGGTAGCTTTCGGCCGCCGTCGGCGGACCGATATGCACGGCCTCGTCGGCCATCTCGACATGGACGGCGTCCCGGTCGGCGTCCGAATAGACGGCGACGGTCAGGATCCCCATCTTGCGAGCGGTCTTGATCACGCGGCAGGCGATTTCGCCGCGATTGGCGATCAGGATCTTCTTGAACATGCGAGGGGGCCCTTCGAGGCACGCGACTTCATATGATGCCGCGTTCTAGGGCCCGAACGCTAGTCCCGTCCACTCGGCTGATGGGATGACGGCGGACCGCCGGATGCGGGCCGCCGTCCTCGCCGGTCAATGCCGGGCGATCAATGCGAGATCTTCAGCGCAGGGTCTTCAGGGCGTCCGACCACTTGTAGAGCTCGTCCAGCAGTGTCGTGGCGCTGACATTGATCAGGTCGTTCGAGGTGAACTCGCGCTCCTCGTTCAGCGTGCTGGCGAAATTCGGAATGGCGATGGCCTCGGGCACCGGCATGATCTTCAGCGTGGTCAGCGTCGGCTTGGCCTGCTGGATGGCGCGGGTGCCGCCGGACAGGCCGCCATAACCGAGGAAGCCGGCCGGCTTGTAGGCCCATTCCGCCGAGAGATAGGTCAGCGCGTTGATCAGCGCCGGCGACGGGCCGTAATTATATTCCGGCGTGACGAAGACGAAGGCATCGGCGGCCCTGACGCTGGCGCTCCACTTCTTGGTGTGCTCGTGCTGATAGTCGCCGAGCCGCGGGTGCTTCGGCTCGTCGAAGATCGGCAGCTTGAAATCAGCCAGATCGACCAGGGTCGCGTCAAATTTGCCATGGGCCTTGGCGACCCCGTCGAACCATTTGGCGAAGATCGGTCCGACGCGGCCCGGCCGCGTGCTGGTGATGATGGTGTGCAGCTTCAACGCCATTGAAGATAGTCTCCTGATCCAATCGCCATCGGCCGCGGACCTATGCACCCGGCGCCGAAGTCACTAAGTTACTCTTTGTGACCGAGGCTATTTAGAGAACCGGCCGCCCCGACCGCAAGGAGGCACATGCATGGACCCAGGGCACAGGGATGTTACCGAGGCCGAAGCTTGGTCGCACACCGGCGACTGCAAGGCGGTGAGGCCGATCTTGGCGCGCATCGGCGACAAGTGGGCGGTTCTGGTGGTGCGCCTGCTCGGCGCCGGCCCCATGCGCTTCAATGAACTGAAGCACAAGATCGGCGTGGTCTCCCAGCGCATGCTGACCTTGACGCTGCGCGGCCTGGAACGCGACGGCCTGGTGTCGCGCACGGTGTTTCCGACCGTGCCGCCGCGCGTCGACTATGCCCTGACGCCGCTCGGCCGCTCACTGATCGGTCCGATCCGGGCGCTCAGCGACTGGGCCTTTGCCCATCAGGCCGAGATCGCCTCGGCGCGCGAGCGCTTCGACAGGAACTGTCCGAACCTCGCGCCCCAGCCGAAACAACCGGCGACCGGCAAGGGCAAAGCGGCCTAAAGGCCGAACTCTTTAAGGAATCGCCCGCAGCTCGCTGTCGCGCCCGACCATGCGGCCGAGCGTGCGCAGCCGGTTGACCAGCCGCTCGCCGGCAAGCCCGGACAGTTCGCCGGAGAGCGTCAGCACCAGCCGGCGGTCTTCCACCGTCAGCCGCGCGCGCGGCAGCACGCCCGGCATGGCCGCCGAGATCAGATAGGCCACCCGCATCGCCGCCCCCAGCACGCGGGCACGGTCGAGCAGCCTGACCCCGACCAGTTCGCGGATCCGCGGCGACATGAATTCGTCGACGATACCCTCGTGCCGATAATAGATCGCCAGCGCCAGATAGGCCCGGCCCGGATGATCGACGCCGGTGAAATTGGCATGGGCGATGATGTTGAGGCTCTGCTCGCCGCGATAGTCGGGATGGGCGCGCCAGCCGATATCGGCGAGCAGGCAGGCGGCGTGACGCAGCCGGCACTCCTCGGCGGTCTCCTCCAGATGGGAAACCTCCATGAAACGGTCGGTCCAGGCGATCAGCTCCTCGCCATGGCGCGGCGAGCGCGAGCGCAGCAGGCTGAGCTCGCGGGCCGCCGACAGCAGCGGATCCTGCTGGCGCTCGATATCGTCGAGCAGCGAATAGAGCAGGCCCTCGCGCACGCCGAGCACCGAGATCACCACGCGGTCGACCTTCGAGGCCCGGACCACCGCCTCCAGCACCAGCGCGCCATAGGCCAGCAGCGGCCGGCGGCTTTCGGCGACGACCTCGATGCGCGAGATCGTGTCGGTCGGCTGCCGGCTGACCAGGTAGCAGAAGTCGGCGATTTCCTTGCCCGACAGCGCATAGCCATGCATGACGTTCAAGGGATAGCCGCGCTGGGCCATGTGCAGCTTGGCGAGCGACCGCCAGGTGCCGCCCACCGCATAGAAGGTGTGGCCCTTGCCCTTCTTCAGGAGATCGACCTTGGCGATGGTCTTGGCGGCGATCCGCTCGGCCTTCTTGACCGAAAAGCCCGATGTATCCTGCAATGCGAGCCCGCCGAGCGGCAGCGTCACGCCGCCGCCGATCTGGCCGTCCTTGACGTCGACCAGTTCCAGCGAGCCGCCGCCGAGGTCGCCGACGATGCCGTCCGGCTCATAGGTGCCGGAAATGACGCCGAGCGCGGCGAAGGTCGCCTCCTCGCGCCCCGACAGGAGCCGGAGCGGCACGCCGCAGATCGCCTCGCATTCGGCGACGAAGACATCGCCGTTCTTGGCGTCGCGCACGGCGGCGGTCGCCAGCACATGCAGCTCGCCGACATTCAGCTGGTTGCACAGCACGCGGAACCGGCGGATCGAGGCCAGCGCCTTGGCCACCGCATCCTCGGCCAGCCTGCCGCTGGTCAGCACGTTGCGGCCGAGGCCACACAAGACCTTTTCGTTGAAGATCGGCGTCGGCGAACGGGTCAGCGCCTCGTAGACGACGAGGCGCACCGAATTCGAGCCGATATCGATGACCGCAACCGTCGGCCCGAGCTGGAGCCGGCCGGGCGCGATCTCGAAAAAGTCAGGCCGTTCCACGCTCTGACCGGCGAGAGAGGTGACGGGGAGATGATTCCTTGAGGGATTTTCCACGTCCAGACAGGCTCGGATTGGTCATGAAATATTTGTGGGCGTTGAACGGCTCTTCGCCCTCGGCCGGCTTGATACGCTCCGAGCTGCCGTCCGACAAGACCCGCCAGCTCTGCTGGTTATCCTTCAGATTGGCCATCATGATCTGGTCGAGCGTCTGCTGATGCACCGTCGGATTGTTCAGCGGGCACAGCGACTCGACGCGCCGGTCGAGATTGCGCGGCATGGCGTCGGCCGAGGAAATATAGACCCGGGCCTTGGGATGCGGCAGGCCGTGGCCGCCGCCGAAGGCGTAGATGCGGGTATGTTCGAGGAAACGGCCGACGATCGACTTGACCCGGATATTCTCCGACAGGCCGGGCAGGCCCGGCCTGAGGCAGCAGATGCCGCGCACCACCAGGTCGATCGAGACACCGGCCTGGCTCGCGTCGTAGAGCGCGTCGATGATGACCGGATCGACCAGCGCATTGAGCTTCATCCAGATCGCCGCCGGCTTGCCGGTCCTGGCGAATTCGGTCTCCTCGGCAATATGGTCGAGCAGGCGCTTCTTCAGGTTGAGCGGCGACACGGCCATCGCCTCCAGCTCCTGGGGCTCGGCATAGCCGGTGATGAAGTTGAAGATGCGCGCGACATCGCGGCCGATCACCGCATCATCGGTGAAATAGGACAGGTCGGTGTAAACCTTGGCGGTGATCGGGTGGTAGTTGCCGGTGCCGACATGGCAATAGGTGACGAGCGCCTCGCCCTCGCGCCGCACCACCATGGACAGCTTGGCGTGGGTCTTCAGCTCGATGAAGCCGAACACCACCTGCACGCCGGCCCGCTCCAGGTCGCGCGCCCAGCGGATATTGGCCTCTTCGTCGAAACGCGCCTTCAGTTCGACCAGGGCCGTGACCGACTTTCCGGCCTCGGCGGCTTCCGCCAGCGCCTTGACGATCGGTGAATCCGAGGAGGTGCGGTAGAGCGTCTGCTTGATCGCCACGACATTGGGATCGCGTGCGGCCTGATTGAGGAACTGCACCACCACGTCGAAGCTCTCATAGGGGTGGTGGACGATCAGGTCCTTCTGTCGGATCGCCGCGAAACAGTCGCCGCCCTGGTCACGGATGCGTTCGGGATAGCGCGGGGCATAAGGCACGAATTTCAGGTCGGGCCGGTCGAGCGAGACCAGCTGCGCCAGCTCGTTCACCGCCAGCACGCCCTCGACCCGGAACACCTCGTCGTCGACCACGCCGAGCGCCCGCGCGATGAAATGGCGGAGGTCGTCGGGCATGCTCGCCTCGACCTCCATGCGGATCACCGAGCCGCGGCGCCGCCGCTTCAGCGCCGATTCGAAATGGCGGACGAGATCTTCCGCCTCTTCCTCTATTTCCAGATCGCTGTCGCGGATGACCCGGAAGGCGCCCTGCCCCTTGACGATATAGCCGGGGAACAGCCGGCCGATGAACAGGCCGACGGTCTGTTCCAGCGTGATGAACCGGCGGGCGCCGGTATCGGCGAGATCGGGCAGCTTGATGAACCGCTCGATCTTGGCCGGCACGCGGATCAGCGCGCGCATCGCCCGGCCGTCACCGGCGCGCTGCAACGACAGCGCGATGGTGAAGCCGAGGTTCGGAATGAACGGGAACGGGTGCGCCGGATCGATGGCGAGCGGCGTCAGCACCGGGAAGACGTGGCCAAGGAAATGATCCTCGAGCCAGGCACGCTCGGCCTTGGTGACGTCCGGACCGTCGACCAGCACGATGCCTTCGTTGAACAGGTCCTCGCGCAATTCGCGCCAGCGCTGCTGCTGGTCCTGGGCGAGCGTCGCCACGCTGGCGCTGATCTTGACCAGCGCCTCGGCCGGCGTCAGGCCATCCGGCGACAGGGTGCCGACGCCGGCCAGCACCTGGCCGCGCAGGCCGGCGACCCGGACCATGAAGAATTCGTCGAGATTATTGGCCGAGATCGACAGGAAGCGCAGTTGCTCGAGCAGCGGATGGTTGCGGTTCGAGGCCTCTTCCATCACCCGCCGGTTGAATTGCAGCCAGGACAGCTCGCGATTGATGAAGCGCTGCGGCGAATGGCGCAGGTCGGTCGCGGCCGCCAGCTTGTCGAGCGGCGGCGGGATCATCACCTCGACATGTTCCTCGTTGCGAAGCTCGACGAGCGGTTCGTGCCGCGGAGCTTCCTTCTTGGTCTCGAGCGTCGCCATGTCATTCCCTCGGGTGATGGGGACACCCATCGCCCGGCATCATGACGCCGCTGTGACCGACGTCAAAGGAAACTGCGCGTCAGATCAGGCTCGGCTGCATCACGCGTTCGAGCACTTGCGCCGCCAGCGGGCGGGTCAGGCGCCGGCCCGTCTCCAGCGTTTCGCGGTCGAGTTCGGTCACCAGGCGGCGGGCCGCGTCGAGCGAGCGCTCCATGCGGCGGGCCAGGAATTCGACAATATCGGCATCGGCGAGCAATTGGCGGTCGGCGAACAATTTCACCAGAACGGCGCGCAGCAGGGCATCCTCGGGCTCGGCCAGGGCGACGGTCGGAATGGCGCGCAGGCGCGACGTCAGGTCCTTCAGGGCGGTGCCCCAGGCGACCGGCGCCTCGCGCGCGGTCATCAGCACGAAGGCCCCCTCCTCCTTGGCGCTGTTGATCAGATGGAACAGCGCCAGTTCCGAGGTCTTGGGACCCGCATCTTCGAGCAGCAGCGCGCCGGTCGCCAGGGCGTCGGCCGGCAGCGTGCCGGCCAGGTCGCGCGCCGCCAGCCGGCGGGCGCCGGCCTGGTCGGCCCAGATCGCGCCGAGATGGCTTTTGCCCGCGCCCGGCGGGCCGACGAGGGCGACCACCGGAGCCGGCCATTCCGGCCAGGCCTCGACGAGCGCCAGGGCTTCGGCATTGCAGGGCGCCTCGAGAAAATCGTCGCGCGCGAGGCTCTCGGGCAACGCGAGATCGAGCGCCATCTGGCGCGGGCCGGCACGAAACGCATTCGGGAACATGATCACTTTTCCGACGGTGCCGGACCTTCCCGGGGCACACCCGTATAGAGCGGGCTTGCGAGGTACTGCCTGATGGCGAAGCGGGTCAAGACACCGATTGCGGCGGCCAGCGGCACCGCCAGCAGCAAACCGACAAAACCGAACAGCGCGCCGAAGGCGAACAGCGCGAACATCATCGAGACCGGATGCAGGCCGACCGACTCGCCGACCAGATAGGGATAGAGCACATAGGCTTCGAGAAACTGCCCGACCACGAAGATGCCGATGATGATCGCCACCATCGACCAGTTCGGCCAGAACTGGACGATGGCGACGCCGAGCGACAGGATCAGGCCGGTGAGCGACCCGACATAGGGAATGAAGCTCAGAAAGCCGATGGATATGCCGATCAACAGGCCGAAATTCAGCCCCGACACGGTCAGGGCCACGCCGTAGAAGATCATCAGGATGCCGCAGACCGCAGCCTGGCCGCGCAGGAACCCGGCCAGGGCCCGGTCGATCTCGCGCATCAGGCCGAGGATCGTCTCCTTGTGCTTCAGCGGCAGCCAGGAATCGATCCTGATCATGATCTTCGGCCAGTCGTTCAAAAGGTAGAACGCCACCACCGGCGTCACCACGATGAGCGAGAACAGCGAGATGAAGGCCGCCCCGCCGGACCAGAGCCCCTGCAGGAACCCCGCGGCCCAGCCGACCGACTGGGAGACGAGATCACCGACCGAGCGCGACACGTCGGGCAGCCGCTCGCCGAGCACCCGCTGCAGCCATTCGCGGTTCTGCTCCGTGGCCAATGTCTGCAATTGCACGACATAACCGGGCAGCCGCGCGATGAAGCTGGTCAACTGATTGGCCAGGATCGGCACGATCAGGAACATCAGCCCGATGAACAGGATGACGAAAGTACCGATGACGATGAGCGCGCCCAGGCTGCGTGGCAGGCCGAGCCTGGCGAGCCGCCGCACGATCGGATCGAGAAAATAGGCCAGCGCCAATCCGGCGACGAAGGGCAGCAGAACGCCGCGCAACACGTAGAGAGAGAGGATCAGGAAGACCAGGCCGCCGATCCAGAAACCCACTTGCTTTTGAAGCGTCAAAGGCATCCCTCGCGGATCGCGGCCGATCGTGCCGCCAGGGTCGCAAGACCGCGCGGTCCTTTCAAGGGGTCCGCATGACGATCGAGCGTCACGTCGACATATGCCGCACCCACGCCACCAGATAGGCGCCGGCGGAAGCCAGTGTCAGCACCGCGACGGTCCACATCACCAGGGCGATGGCCAGGCCGAGGTCGAGGCCGAGGCCCTGGGCGGCCAGCACCAGCGCGGCGAACACGATCTGCGCCACGGTATTCGCCTTCGAGACGAGCAAGGGCTGGATCGCCAGGGGCTTGTCGAGCAGGGTCGACAACAGCACGCCGCCGACGATCATGAAATCGCGCGACACCACCAGGATGACCACCCAGGGTGGGATGAAACCGAAAATGGCGAGCGACACATAGATCGACACGATCAGCGTCTTGTCGGCCACCGGATCGAGATAGGCGCCGAGCTCGGTCTGCTGGTTGAAATGCTTGGCGATATAGCCATCGACCGCGTCGGTAATGCCGGCGAAGACGAAAATGCCGAGCGCAACCCCCATCTGGCCTTGGGAAATGGCCCAAACCACGACCGGGACGAGCAGGATCCGCAGGATGGTAAGGAGATTGGGAATGCTCACGGTCGCGATATCGATCCTGCCCTCGGGACGGGGACACTAAGGCCGCGACAACGGCTTGCCAAGACTGCCAAAATGCCGATCGGGCCTTTTCGCCTGCGCGATCGCTATGCGCTCTACGTCACCCCCGGGCCGAGCCCGAGCAAAGCAATCGCGTTGCCTTGGAGATGAAGGCGTACGGCCGCACAGTGATTATGACGGGTTGATCTTGGTGCGAACAAGTCGTGGGTGCCCGGGACAAGCCCGGGCAAGACGATGTGTAAGCCCTAAATTATACTTGGATATCGGCAAGCGCCTGCGCCCACCGATCCAGTGTGTTGCCCTCAACGGCCCTTCTCGTCTTGGCCGGACTCGTGCCGGCCATCCACGACTTCGGCCCAATGGGCTCAGACGGCCGTCAGGCCGCGTCGCAACGGGCCGCGAAGGCGGCGATGCGATCGATCGACGGCTGGTCGGTCAGCAGCGGCGCATGGCCCTGACCGGCAGCCTCGAGAACGTCGAGATCCGGCCGCCGCGCCACCATCGCCGTCACCGTTTCCGCCGAGAGAATGTCGGAATGCTCGCCGCGGATCACCATGGTGGGCACATTGGCAAGGCCGTCGAATTGCGGCCAAAGCGTCGGCAAGGCCGTATCGAAGTTCAGTGTCTCCATCGGCTTGGTCAGGGCCGGGTCGAAAGCCGGGGTGAGCTTGCCGTCCCTGGTCACCCACATGGCCTCGGCCTGGCGATACCAGTCGGCATCGTCGAGGGCCGGAAACTTGGCGCTGCCGATGCTTTTCAGCAGGGCCACGGCCTGGTCGAGATCCCGCGGCTCCGGCAATTTGCCGAGATAGCTCTTGATCCGGGCAAGACCGGTGCCGTCGACGACCGGGCCGATATCGTTGAGGATGGCCCCGCCGATCAGCCCGGGCCGGGCCGCCGACATCAGCATGGTCAACAGACCGCCACGCGAGGTGCCGAGGAAGATCGCCCTCTCGATGCCGAGCACGGTGGTGACCGCGAGCACGTCGTTGAGTTCGACCGGCAGTGCGTAGTTCTGCCAGTTCGGATCCCAGTCGGAGCGGCCACGGCCGCGATAGTCCGGCGCGATCACCTGGCGTGTCGCCGACATCCGGCCGGCGAGCACGTCGAAATCGGCCGCATTGCGCGACAGTCCGGCGAGGCAGATCAGCGGCAGATGGCCCGGCTTCGGCGCGCCATAGACCCGCACATGCAGCTTCAGGCCATCGGTCGCGCCGACGAACCGGCTCTCATAGCCCGCCTCGCCCATCGCCTCAGGCCTTCGGATCGATGGCGAGCCGGATCGACAACTCGCGCAACTGCCGTGGCGTCACCTCCGACGGCGCGCCCATCAGCAGGTCCTCGGCACGCTGGTTCATCGGGAACAGCGAGATTTCGCGCAGGTTGGTCACGCCGCAAATGAGCATGACGATGCGATCGACACCGGCCGCCATGCCGCCATGCGGCGGCGCGCCGTACTGGAAGGCACGATACATGCCGCCGAAGCGCTCGATCACCGTCTCCTCGCCGTAACCGGCGATCTCGAAAGCCTTCACCATGGCCTTGGGGCGATGGTTGCGGATGCCGCCCGAGGCGATCTCGTAGCCGTTGCAGGTGATGTCGTACTGGAACGCCTTGATGGTCAGCGGATCCTGGCCCTCGAGCGCCTCCAGCCCGCCTTGCGGCATGGAGAAGGGATTGTGCGAGAAGTCGACCTTCTTCTCTTCCTCGTTCCACTCATACATCGGGAAGTCGACGATCCAGGCGAGCTCGAACCGGTCCTTGTCGATGAGGTTCAATTCCTCGCCGACCTTGGTGCGGGCAAGGCCCGAGAACTTGACGAACTTGGCGGGATCGCCGGCGACGAAGAAGGCCGCGTCGCCCTCTTTCAGCCCGAGCGCGTCGCGGATCGCGGCGGTGCGCTCCGGTCCGATATTGTTGGCGATCGGGCCGGCGCCCTCGCCGCCTTCGCGCCACATGATGTAGCCGAGGCCCGGCTGCCCCTCGCTCTGCGCCCAGGAATTCATCCGGTCGCAGAAAGCGCGCGATCCGCCGCCGGGCGCGGGAATCGCCCAGACCTCGTTCTTGGCGTCTTCGAGCATGCGCGCGAAGACCTTGAAGCTGGAGCCGCGGAAATGCTCGGAGACATCCTGCATGACCAAGGGGTTGCGCAGGTCGGGCTTGTCGGAGCCGTATTTGCGCATCGATTCCGCGTAAGGGATGCGCGGGAAGGCCTGGGTGACGGGCTTGCCCTCGGCGAAATCCTCGAACACGCCGCGGATCACCGGCTCGACGGCGGCGAAGACGTCGTCCTGGGTCACGAAGCTCATTTCGAGATCGAGCTGGTAGAACTCGCCGGGCAGCCGGTCGGCGCGCGGGTCTTCGTCGCGGAAACACGGCGCGATCTGGAAATAGCGGTCGAAGCCCGACATCATCAAGAGCTGCTTGTACTGCTGCGGCGCCTGCGGCAGCGCATAGAACTTGCCGGGATGGATGCGGCTCGGCACCAGGAAGTCGCGCGCGCCCTCGGGGCTGGAGGCGGTCAGGATCGGCGTCTGGAACTCGAAGAAGCCGCCGTCCTTCATGCGCCGGCGGATCGAATCGACCACCTGGCCGCGCGTCATGATGTTCTTGTGCAGCTTCTCGCGGCGCAGATCGAGGAAGCGGTATTTCAACCGGGTCTCTTCCGGATAGTCCTGGTCGCCGAACACCTGCAGTGGCAGCTCGGCCGCCGGCCCCAGCACCTCGATCTCGGTGATGAAGACCTCGACCTCGCCGGTCGGGATCTTGGCGTTCTTCAGGCTTTCGTCGCGCCCCTTCACTTTGCCGTCGATGCGGATGACCCATTCGGCGCGGCACTGTTCGAGCGCCTTGAAGGCCGGGCTGTCCGGATCGGCCAGGCACTGTGTGATGCCGTAATGGTCGCGCAGGTCGACGAACAGGATGCCCCCGTGGTCGCGGATGCGATGACACCAGCCCGAGAGACGGACCGTCTCGCCGGCATCGGTGGAGCGCAATTGGCCGCAGGTGTGAGAGCGGTAGCGATGCATGGAAGGCCTCGGCAAACGGAACGGCGGCGCGAACGCGCGCGAAAGATCGTGCGTCCGTTTAGCGGAAGCGCGCGTCCGCTTCAAACGGAACCGACACGAAACCGTCGCGCGCCGCCCTGGCCGGACCCGATAAAGCGCCCCTGCCCGCGCGAATCGCGATCCCTCAGGCCTTCGGCTTGCCCCGCGGCTTGCGGGACCTGGCCTCCGGGGGCACGGCCAAGGGTTGCGTGGCCCGCCGCGGCCGCGATGCTTTCTTCGGTGCCGGTTCCGGCGGTTCGCCCACCGGCGGCTTCGCCGCGCGCGGCTTTTTGGCCTTCGGCCTGGCCGGTCCAACTGGTCCAGGCATCTGGTCCGACCGCTCCGCCCGCGACGGCCCCGCTTCGGCCATCACCGGCAGCGGCACGTCGGCCGGACCCGCCGGAGGCGTGGGCACCTCCACGTCGGCCGATAGGACCGTCACGGCGACGGCCGCCGGTGGCTGTTCGACGCCACTGGCCGCCGGTGCGCCGAGCCGGCGCAACAGGGCGCCGATGCCACAGCCGAGCAGATAGGCAACCGTCATGGCCAGCGCCATGTCGAGCCAAAGGCCGTGACGGCCTCGGAACCATTGCAGCGCGGCCGCGGCCATGCCAGCCGCCAGCACGGCGGCGAGCGCCCAGGCCAGGAGATCGGCCGCGAGGCCGGCGCTCGCTGTTTCACCCTGGCGCGGCGGCCGGCCGGTCGCCGCCCCGACCACGACACCGAGCACGATCGCGGCGACGACCCAGGGCCAGAGCGTGCTCACCAGATAAGCCATCGATCTCCCCTCACGGCTTCACGACAAGGTCGATGCGCCGGTTCTTCAGCTTGTTCGCCGTCGTATCGTTCGGCACCAGCGGGCGGGTCTGGCCGAAGCCTTCCGCGGTCAGCCGCGCGGCGGCGACGCCACGCCGGATCAGGTATTTGACCACCGACAGCGCCCGCGCCTGCGACAGGTCGAGATTGCGCGCCGCCGCGCCGCTATCGTCGGTATGGCCCTCGACCGTGAAGGCGATCTGGGGGCATTGCTGCAGGATGCGGGCGAGCCGGTTCAGGACGACCAGGCCTTCCGGCCTGATGGCGTCGCTGTCGGTGCGGAACGCGATCGTGCTCGCCGCCAGCACCTGGCGGATTTCGGCCACGCAGGGCACCGTGGATGCCGGTTGAACTCCGCCCGCCACCGACGTGGCCTGAGCCGTCAGCTCGTGACGCGCGACGAAACCCTCCGGCCCGGTCGGCGTCAACAAGCCGCGGATGTCATTGGCGACGGCCTCCGACGGCGCGCGACCGCTGACACGCAGGGTTCGGTCGAGAATCGACGCCCGGCCCTCGGCGAGGCGCGCGACCTGCGCCATCGAAAACAGCGCGACCGCCTCGAACCCGGTGGGCGCGCCGGCCGCGAGTTCCTGACTGTCACGCACGGCAAGCGGCGCGAAAATCCGCTCGGCCGCCGTGCGATTGGCCTGGCGCAGCGCGTTGGTGGGCACGAAGCCCTGCAGCAGGATGCCGGCCTCGGTCTTCTGGACGAACCAGGGATAGGGCGAGACCAGCGGCGGCCGGATATCGGCGCTGGCGAGCCGGCCGCCATTCGGAAACGGCTCGGCGCGCACCGCCTGGTTGGCGGCGACATAACCCGGCCGGTCGATGGCGTCGCCCTCGATGGTGAAGGCCTGATCCTGGTAGCGGGCGCTGCCTTGCCTGAGGCGCGCGACCTGCATCAGCGCGAAACGGCCGGCGGCCACCCAGTCCATGTCGGTGGGCTGGCCCTGGGCGACCTTGACCTTGTCGGTCACGGCAATGCCGGGCAGCGTCGCCTTGGCGGTGTCGATCAGCGCGGCCTTGTCCGCTTCGGATGCGGCAAAGCCGTCGACAACCACCCCCTGGACGGTGCGCACGATCGACAGCGAGAACGGCCGGGCGACCAGGATGGTGGGCACCACCTCGTTCTGAATGATCCGGGCCGTCGGTGGCAGCCCCTGCGGACCGGTGGCGGCGCTGGCGATATCAGCGGCGCCGACCGTTTCCCGGCCGGTACCGGCAATCGCGAAATTGCCGTCGGAAAGCGACACGGATCCGGTCTTCAGCCGCTGCAGCTGGCCAAGCCCGAACAGGGCCGCGGCGGCAAAATCGGCCGGCGCGCCCTCGGCGATCCGCATGCGATCGACCACCCTGACATTGGCCGCGACGGCGCGGGCGCGCGCCAGCACCTGGTCGCGAACGCCCTGCGATGGCGCATAACCTTCGAGCGTCACTTCGGCGCCGTCGAACACCGCGGACCAGATGAAGGGCCGAACCGTCGGCGGCATGACATCGATCCGTGCGACCGTCAGCCCGGCCGGTGGCTGCTTGAGCGATGCGAGGACCGCGTCGAGGACCGCGAAATTGCCGGCGCGCCCCTGCAGGGTCAGCGTGGTGTCGGCGAGCAATGCGGATGCCGGGTCGAGTTTCGCCGCCTGCCCGGCGACATAGGCCGCGATCGGCTGAAAGGCGGCGGGTGCCCCGAGCCCGATCTGGCTCCGGTCGGCAATCGTCAATGTCGGCGCCGCCGCCCTGACCGCCGCCAGCACATCCGAGCGGGCATTCTCATCCGGCACGAAGCCGCCGATGGCGATGGTGTCACCTTGTCGGACCACCGAGAAGCGATAGGGCGCGATGATGGGCGCGGTGATCGTCGCCGTCGCCGAGGCCAGCACGGCCGGCAGGCCGCTGCGCACCGCCCGGTTCACCGCCGTGTAGGTGGCTCCGTCGGGCGCGGCGCCGCGCAGCGTCAGCACCCCGTCGCGCAAGCTGACCCTGCCGGAGCTCAGCCGACCGAGCTGGGCAAGCGCAAAACCGGTCATCGCCTCGTAGCCGGCGGGCGCCCCCTCGGCCAGCGTCATCCGGTCGGTGATGGCGGCCTCCGGCATGGCTTGCCGCGCCTGAGCCAGCAGCGCTGCCCGAACGACTTCGCTCGGGACATGGCCGGAGAGGCCGAGCCCCACCGCGTCGCGCGCCGCCTCGAACAGATAGGGTGATGCCCGGGGCGGCCGGATGGCGATATCGGCGGCCACAAATCCGGGCGGCGGCGCGGCCATGGCCTGCTCCACCGACGCAATGATTTCCGCTGCGTTCGCAGTGCCTTGCAACGACATCTTCAGATCGGACAGGGTGGCGCTTCCCTGATCGAGCCGCGCCAGTTGACGCAACAGCATGGCGCAGGCTTCGGCGAAGCCGTCGGGCGCGCCGCGGGCGAGTTCCAGCCGGTCGATCACCTCGCCGCCCTGTGAAACCTGGCGCGCCCGGCCGACGACCTGGACGCGCGCCGCTTCGCTCGGCACCACACCGGTCAAGGTGATGGTTCCCCCAGCCTTGGCCGCACTCCACAGATAAGGCCGGCGCAGGGCGATGATGCTGGTCGCATTGTCGACCAATCGGGAGCCCGCGACCTGTCCGGCTGCCGCGACGGCCTGGGCCTGCGCGTCCGGGCTCGGCGCCTGGCCGGTCAGCCGGATGTCGCGGCCAAGGGTCTCGACCTTGGCCCAGTCGAAACCCTGACCGGCCAATTGACCGCTGACGCGCTTGGCGATGTCGGCGGTGACCGGTGTCTCCGCGAAGCTTACGGCCAGGACGATGAGCAGCACCAGCGGCGGCAGACCCCAAACCCAACGCTTCGGCCGAAACATGTCCCGATCCCTTCTCGCCCAAACCAGCGCCGCCGCGCGCCGTGGCGAGACTTGCGGGCGCGAGTGTCTGCGACGGCGGCGGTGAACCGCAACCCCCAGCGGGGGCGGGCCACAGCTTTCCTCGCATGGCGAGGTTTCCTCGCATGACGTCCCGGCGCAATTGCGGCCAGGACCATGGGCGGCGCGCGGTCGAGCCCATCACGACAAAAAAGAACCCCGGCGGTTGCCCGCCGGGGTCTTTAACTCAGGATCTGAAAGTCAGATCAGAAGTTGCGCTGAACGCGCAGGGTACCAACCCAGGCGCCTTCCTGACCGCGCGGCAGACCGCCGCCCGAGATGGCGGGAACGCCGCCAGCCTGGGTGCGCGACTGGATGTTGTGATAGACAACTTCCAGGCCGAGGTCGAGGTTACGAACCGGCGACCAGATCGTGTTCACACCGACATTCCAGTACTTGATGTCGTTGAGGGTCGACAGGAACGGCTGGTCGATGTTGGTGTAGGCACCGAACAGCGACGAACGCAGAGCCGGGGTCCAGAAGTGACGGAAGCCGGCGGCGATCGACCAGGCCTTGGTGGTCTGGATCGTGCCCGAGCTGGTCGGGCCGATGCCGATGACGGCACCGTCGCGCAGCTGGGTGTTCAGGGCGTTCACGCCCGACAGGTTGGCGGCGCCAGAGATCGTCTGACGATCACCGCCCTGGTTGGCCGTGCCGAAAGCGTAGTCGAGAGCGCCGTCAGCGTAGACTGCCTGCAACCAGAGCACGTCGCCGCGGGCGAGCATGTCGAGGTTCAGGCGGACACCGGCACCGATGGCCCAGCCGAGCTTGTCGCCGGCATTGCCGGTCGGCGTGGTACCAGCACCGCCGACACCCGTCGCGGCACCGAAGTTCGAGCCGTAATCGGTCAGCTGGTGCAGAGCACCCATCAACTGAGCCGAACCCCAGCCCTGATCGACGCGCAGGTTGGCGACGATGTCGGGCAGCTTCTGGGCGCCGTAGGTCAGGCCGCCAACGCCCGAGAACGGACGCATGAACGCGACGTTGGAGACCGCCGGAGCAACCGGCGCGCCGCCGACCTGGGCGAACACGTCACCGGTCGAGTAGCGGCGGTACATGTTGTCTTCAACCGACAACGTGGCCGAGAAGCCCTGACCGAACGAAGCGGTATAGGCCAGCACGGTGGTCGAACGAGCGGTCGCGGCGAAGTTGCCGGAGAGCTGCACGTCGCCCTGGTAGAAGTTGAAGAACGAGGCCGAGAAGCCGAAGGTGAAGCCGGCGAACTGGATGAAGGCACGCTCGACGTTGATGGCGGAAGCGCGCGGCGACTGGCCGGCACCCGAGTTGGACAGGCCCTGCGACGAGAAGGCGCCGTCGAACTGACCGCGATAGGCCGAGAACTGGCCGAAGGCGCGGAGCAGACCGTATTCGGTGTTGGAGCGAGCGTCCAGGTTCAGCGTCAGACGAGCCGAGGTGGCGTAGATCTGATCGAAGTAGGACGTGCCGACGGCCACCTGGCCGGGGACGGCGGTGCTGCCGGTGGCGCGGCTGCCCGGGCTGGTCGTGGCCGTGTAGTCGACGCGCACGAAGCCGCCGATGCGCAGGCAGGTGTCGGTGCCGGGGATGAAGAAGAAGCCCGCGCCGTA